>NZ_JBHTGN010000002.1:0-609554 GCF_042666755.1 Rossellomorea sp. GCM10028870
CCAGCGTTCGTCCTGAGCCAGGATCAAACTCTCCGATAAAAGTTTGAATAGCTCTTTAAAAATAAATCTAGAATTAACGTTGACGTATTGTCTTGTTTTGTTCAGTTTTCAAGGTTCAATGTGTAAGCGCTTCGTTTGAAGCGACTTTATTATCTTACCAAGTTGTGGAGTTTATGTCAACAACTTTTTAAGTTTTTTTCAAGTCGCCACTGCCCGCTCGTTGTCGTCGTTCAGCAGCGACATTTACTAATATAACAAGGTTTTAAAATGAAGTCAACGAAAAATTAATATTTCACTATAATTATTTTACGGCTCGGTAATAGCGATGATAAATCCCTTGTCCCTTTGTCTCCACATCTACGATTTCAACGAATCCTTTATCTGTCAGATATTCGATGAGCATGCTTAAATCCACTGAATAATGTTTGGCCTCTTGATGATTAAGAAGATCCTGGAACGTCCAGTGTTCTTTTTGGTCCAGGATGTTCAATAGATGTTCCGTCGAAACCTTCGTTCTTGAGTGGATAAGGAACTCGCTTGCCAGAAACAGCAGCTCAAGTCGTTTATCAATTTCTTCATCGCTTGTTACAAGCTCTTCATATAGTTTATAAATCTCAGGCTCGATTTGTTTTACTTGGTTCCATACTGTTACCTCTGGATGAAATCCATTTTCGATGACCGCGAGCCTTGCTAAATGATGCAATGAATGAACGATGTGATTGTAGGCATCTAAATAATGCTTACTTTCGAAGAATTCCTTACCGTCCATGTAACGACGAATCAACTTGGCAAATTCCATACCCATCTTGATCTTTCTTCCATAGAAGGGGAAATCTCTTAACTCTGTTTTAAGATTATGAATATATTCGTTGCGATCGAACAGTACTTTACCATTGAATAGCCAATCGATTACTTTGCGGTTGGACCCGAGTAAGATCCACTCATTCAGCTTAGCTTCCGTTACGATATGTAAGGCTGCCTTTTGCTCTTTATAGGAATAGTGCTTAATGAACACTGGTTCTTCAGCTTCTTTCACAACTAGAAAAAGGACAATATCAAAAGTATCTGTCAACGGGCTGGATTTCTTGCTTTGTTCTATTAAAAGCGCTCCTAAAGTATTGGGGTGACTAGTACGCTCTTGGTATAACGGTCGTAAAATGTCTTCCATTTCATACTCCTCCACATCACTCATTGGTTGGTTACTATTTCGACATTCAAAGGGGATTTCCTTCTCTGAATATAGTCATTTTTCGACAAAACGGTTTCGCATCCCTCTTATTACACCAAATATGGTATAGTATTTTTTTAGGAGGGACAAACAAATGGCTAAGAAATATTCGAGTAAAATCAATAAAATCCGAACGTTTGCCTTAAGCTTGGTTTTCATCGGATTTATCATTATGTACGTAGGTATATATTTTAGAGAACATCCATGGGTTATGACAACATTTATGCTGCTGGGTTTTCTGGGAATCATCGGAAGCACAGTTGTTTACTTCTGGATCGGGATGCTCTCCACTAAGGCCGTGCAAGTGACATGTCCTAATTGCGGAAAAGTCACCAAGGTCCTTGGGCGTGTAGATATGTGTATGTATTGTAATGAACCATTAACTCTTGATCCGAACTTAGAAGGCGAAGAGTTTGATGAGGGTTATAATAAAAAGAAGAGATAAACCTGCATGAGAAAAGACCTTCTATTGAAGGTCTTTTTTGTAAAATAAAAGAATGGTTCTACGGGAAGAACCATTCTTATCTAGTGGGTTTCCTTTGTAGAGCAGTCAGCGCATGTTCCGTAGATTTCCATACGATGGTTGTTCACTTTAAATCCAGTGACATGGGAAGCCAGTTGTTCCACTTCATCCAGTCCCGGGTAATGAAAGTCAACAATTTTACCGCAGCCATCACAGATGACGTGGTAATGATCCGTTGTCACAAAGTCAAAGCGACTGGAGGCATCACCGTAGGTTAACTCTTTCACTAAGCCTACTTCACGGAATACGCGTAAGTTATTATAAACAGTAGCGACACTCATGTTCGGGAATTTACCTTCAAGTGCTTTATATATATCATCAGCAGTTGGATGAGCCATTGAATCAATGAGATACTCTAATATCGCATGACGTTGAGGAGTAATACGGACTCCCGTTTCCTTCAATGTCGAAATCGCTTCTTTTAATTGTCCTTCTTCAGACATCGTCATGCACCTCTTTTCATAAGAATTATTATTTTATAATCTTTATAAATAGTGTACTAATCATCGGTCCCTTTTGTCAATCTTTCTCCCTAGTTACTCGTGTAAGTTTTTCTCTTGTTCCCCGAGCTGCTGGTTTATATAGCGGCCTGCAACGAAAAGGTAGTCAGAAAGTCTGTTCAGATAAGAAAGGACCAACGGATTAATGTCTTCATCAATGCCAACCGCTTCTCTTTCGGCTCTTCTCACGATTGTTCTGGCTGTGTGAAATGCAGCTCCAGCAGGCTGACCTCCAGGAAGGATGAAATTGCTAAGGGGCGTAAGGGCGCCATCAAGAAAGTCGATTTGCTCTTCCAGTTCTTTAATATGTGATTCTTCAAGCTTCCATTTCACTTCTTTCCCTGCAGGAGTAGCCAGTTCCGCTCCAACATGAAAGAGAATGGTTTGTACCTTATGAAAGAACTCCTCAAACTTTTCTTTTCCATCAAAGTATTCAGCTTTAAGGTAGCTTAGACCTAAACCAATCATGGAATTTGCTTCATCGCATGTCCCGTATGCCTCTACACGCTGATCTTTTTTTGACACTCTCGTTCCATATACTAAAGACGTCGTTCCCTTATCTCCCGTTTTTGTATATATTTTCATCCTAATATCCCCTCTCTGCATCAATCACGTTAATATAGTTTCCACTCTTCTTACTATATGTAGTTAAATTCTTTTTAAAAATATCAAGTGCTCTTGGCATGTATTTTTTTGTGATGCTGGATAGATGAGGTGTCACCGTTATCCCTTCATTCTGCCAGAAAGGATGATCCTTGGGTAGTGGTTCCTTGTCAAACACATCAAGATACATATGACCGATCAACTTCTTTTCATTCGCTTCAAGAAGAACGGATTCTTCTATCAAATCACCGCGGCCTATGTTGATAAATACAGCCGTGTCCTTCATTTGTTCAAAGTGAACAACCTTTAGGAGATGCTTCGTTTTAGCAGTACTGGGGAGAACGGATACGACGTAATCTGCGTGCTGCAGCTGCTCTGTGAATGTTTCCAGTGTGAACATGCTGTCAAAGTGTTCCGCGTGCGATCCGCTGGAGTTCACACCACTCACTCTCATGTGAAACGCTTTGGCCAACCGGGCGATTTCTCCTCCAATCGCTCCCGCTCCGAGTATAAGGAGAGAAGCTTGATGAAGTTCTGCGGTCGGAAGTCTTCGGCTCCACACGTTATCGCTTTCCTGTTTCAATACCGCTTGAAGCTGTTTTGCATACTGAAGCATTAATCCGATTGTAAACTCAGCCATAGGAATTTTATGGATTCCCCTTGCATTGGTCACCAGGATGCCTCTTTTTTTGATGGCTTCAAATGGCATTTTTTCCAGTCCTGCCGAAGTGACCATGATCCATTTGCACTTCGCACTCTTTTCAATGTGGTCGTCCGTTAGGTCTTCACCCATAGTGACAATCACCTCTGCGTTTGGAAGTTCATTTTCTGCTTCTTTGATTTTTTTATAAAAGAGAAATTCAACCGCAGGGAAGCTGTTTTTCATGTCTGAGACGAATTCTTCCTTGGGTTGAAATGTAAAGATGATTTTCATGTGGCTGCCTCCCATCACTATTACCCATTATTTTACCATACGGGAGAGCAATCGCCCTAGCTTTAGCATCCTTGAGGCATAAAAAAAAGAGGACCGACATGGTCGATCCTTCTACACGGATGAGACTGACTTATTTGAGGAGGTTGCCCTACTCTTACTATATGTCCTTACACGCTTTGTGAATGGACAAAAGCCTCGACCCAGTTAAAATAGGCTTGAAAATAGGCTTAGGAAAGGTTCTCTTGAATGTATTGCAGAGCTTCCTCCACATGTCCCTTCACTTTCACCTTTCTCCATACCTTTGAAAGGTTTCCTTCTTTATCGATAATGAAGGTGGAACGTTCAATTCCCATATATTCTTTCCCGAAGTTTTTCTTCAGCTTCCACACGCCGTACTCCTCTGCCACCTTGTGATCTTCATCTACAAGAAGAAGGAATGGCAATCCATGCTTGTCTACAAACTTTTCATGCTTATCAACAGGATCCGGGCTCACTCCTAAGATAACGGCATCCAGATTTTCGAAGTTTTCATGCTGATCCCTGAAATCACATGCTTCTGTCGTGCAGCCAGGTGTCATATCCTTTGGATAGAAATAAAGGACCACGTTTTTTCCCTGGTAATCCGAAAGCTTCACCTTTTCTCCATTGCTTGCAAGTAATTCAAATTCCGGTGCTTTTTGACCAACTGTCATGTATCTTCCCCTCCATTGGATAGTATTCTGACTTTAGCGTACCCAAAAGCAGGAAAAAACTCAAACCATACGCTACTTGTTTTCGTAGTTTAGGAATGATTTCACGACAAAGGCCGCAGGGATAGTGTAACCCAGCCATGATTCAATGAGGGCAATTCCTCTCCCGATCCCAATAGGTGTGACATCCCCGTACCCTACTGAGAAGAGGGTGATGCCACTGAAATACATTGTGGTAAAGAAATGATCGAGAAAGTCTCCGGTTAAAGGTTTCCCTCCTTCAACGAGAATCGGAACCCCTTCAAGCTCAAGGAGTGTAAACAGAAGGCCAAATCCGATCATGATCGTGATATAACTCATCCCCAGGAAGATAAAGTGATGAAATGAAACGTGATGCTCTTTCCATCTGGAAGGATAAAATAAAGCCCGTAAACTCATCACCATGCAGAACAGAATGAAAAAACCAATGATATAAAGCATGTACATACCCTCTTTTTTCTGCTTGTCTTAGTATATGTACGCTTTATACCTCAGAATCATTCTAGTTACCTGCACCCCTGTATCGTTTCACTCCTTCATTCCATAACACGATCGAGAAGATAAAAAATCCGATGCCCACAAAAGGAGTCAGAAACGAGTATGGATACCATTCCGTCTTTTCCAGGAAAAAGGCAGATGGATAGACTCCAACGAACGCGAATGGAAGAATCCACGTTAACACGAAACGAATCACTTTATTATAGATATCAACGGGGTATCTTCCATAGTTTCCGATATTGTACATCATCGGCATGATCGACGTTTTCGCATCCGACCAGAACCCGATGCTGGCAAGGGCGATGAAGATCCCTGCATACACCAGAGCTCCCCCAATGACAAAAAGGATAAATAAAATGGGTTCGTACCATTCAAAGGTAATATCCAGTCTTCCCCCGGCGTAAAACATAACCGAAAGGCCCGTGATCACTCCGAAAAGCGACTCCAGTTCCATTCGCTCTAAGATGATTTGAAACAAGCTGTGTATGGGACGGGTCAGTATCCGGTCGAACTCTCCCTTGACCACATACCTGTCGTTAAAGTCCCATATATTGAAGAACGAACTAAATAGTGCAAACGGGACCAGGAAGAAACCATAGATGAAAATAATTTCGTCTCTTGTCCAGCCGCTCAACAGCTGAGTATGGCCAAACACGACCAGGATAAATACGAGGTTAACTGCCTGAAACAGTAAATCAGAAAGAATCTCCACAACCAGGTCGGCCCTGTATTGCAGTCTGATCTTCATATATTGGGCGACGTATTGAAAAAACATCTTCACATAAAACATCGGTCACCCTCCTTGAATAATCATTTGTTTTTTTGCCATGACCCAGAGTATCTTGATAGGTATGAGAAGAACCAATGACCATACGCCCTGCATAAGTATCGCATTGAATGATTCAGAAGTAGTAAAGCCATCGGTGAAAATCATGCTGGGAACATAACTTATACTTTGGAACGGTAAGTATCCCATCACATTTTGCGCCCAAAGCGGGAAAAAATGAATCGGAAGCAATAAGCCGGAGAACAAATCAATGACCACTCGTTTCGCCCGGATGAGACCGTCATTATTAAATAAGAAAAAGGTCGTGATCCCCGTCAGCAAATTGATTTGTGTATTGATAATGAAACTAAACAGGATTGAAATCGCAAATAAGCCCAATGTATCTAATCCTGTACCGAATTGAAGCGGGAAGATGAGGCTGACAATAATCATTCCCGGGAACGAGAAAAATAACAGTCTGAAGATTCCCTCTCCGAGTCCCTGCATCGTCTTCATCCCAAGATAGTTATAGGGCCTGATAAATTCAACAGCCACTTTTCCTTCTTTAATTTCCTGAGCGATTTCACGGTCAATATTATTAAAATAAAAGGCCCTGGCCATCCAGGAAACGGCTACATAGGTGGTCATTTGAATGATTGACAACCCTTCTATATCTTGCTTTCCACCGTAAATAGCCTGCCATAAGAAATAGTAAGCACCTATATTGATACTATATATTAATATTCCACTATAATAATTAGTTCTGTATGCCAGCATCATGAGAAAGCGGATGCGAATCATTTCAATATACTTAGCCATGATACCCTCCTTCGCACTGGAGCTCACTATTAAATGGAATGATGGCTTCTATTCCATTACTCATCTTGTTACAGCTCCTTTTTCATAGATGTTTCGAATGATTTCTTCTGTTGTCGTTTCTTCTATTTTCATGTCTTTCACTTTGAAGTTCGCCACGACTTTCGTTATCAGTTGTGAGATTACTTCATCATCCGCTTCAGTTAAAGCCGAATAGCTCTGTTTTTTCTCATCGAAAGACCAGGAGATATTCTGATTTCCAGTAAGGTCGGATAAAGCAGTAAGTGACGTATCATCAAGAAATTGAAACACGACTTCCTTTTGGTCTCCCCAGTTCTCTTTCAGCTGACTCAGTGCACCATCATAAATGATTTTTCCTTCATCCAACATGACGACCCTTTCGCAAAGAGCTTCAATATCAGATAAATCATGTGTGGTTAACAAAATCGTCGTATTGTACTTTTCATTGATTTCTTTTAAAAATTGACGGATTTTCAGTTTCACTAGAACGTCTAACCCGATCGTTGGTTCATCAAGAAATAGCAAAGGCGGATTGTGAACTAGCGCCGCCGCTAACTCGCATCTCATCCGCTGTCCCAGGGATAATTTACGGACAGGCTTGTCCAGAAGCGGTGCGATATCCAGCGTCTCTATGACATGATCCATATGTTCCTGGTATTGCTGATCCGGCACTTTATACACTTTCTTTAAAAGCTGAAAGGATTCCTGAACCGCGATATCCCACCAGAGCTGTGAACGCTGTCCGAACACAACCCCGATTGTCTGAACAAATTTTTCCCGGTCGCGGTGAGGATTCATTCCATTGACGGTCAGCTCTCCACCGGTTGGTGTCAAGATCCCAGTCAGCATTTTGATGGTGGTGGACTTCCCTGCACCGTTTTCACCAATGTATCCGACCATCTCTCCCTGCTTCACATTGAATGAGATATCATTCACCGCAGGAACGATTTTATAATTACGCGTAAACAAATCCCTGAATGCCCCTTTTAATCCGGAACGACTGGAAAAAGCCTTGAATTCCTTACGCAAATGATTGACTTCGATTGCATTCATGCTGCGTCCTCCTATAATCGATAAGTATTGGTGCCTCTTTTACAAACAAAGAATAGTGTACCACAGAGAACAGGTTCCCTTTGAACAGTCTGCTTGAAAATAAATGTGTCCAATGATTCCCTATTTGCTAAAGTACAAATAGGCGTACTACAATAGAGTGGTAGCTTACCAGATAATCAAATACATTTTTTTCAGGAGGTAAACATGAAATTCACTGAATCAGAAACTTTACATACAGAAGCACTGGAACATATCGTCGGAGGCGTGAACAGTCCATCCCGTTCATATAAAGCAGTAGGCGGAGGTTCTCCGGTGGCGATGGAAAGAGGACATGGCGCATACTTCTGGGATGTAGATGGGAACAAATACATCGATTACTTGGCAGCATACGGTCCTATCATTACCGGTCATGCTCACCCACATATCACAGAAGCGATCAAATCCGCAGCAGAAAACGGTGTCCTATACGGAACGCCTACCCGTCATGAAGTGAAATTCGCGAAAATGATTAAAGAAGCAATGCCATACATGGATAAAGTACGTTTCGTGAATTCAGGAACGGAAGCCGTCATGACGACGATACGGGTAGCACGAGCTTACACAGGAAAAGATAAGATCATTAAATTTGCAGGATGTTATCATGGTCATTCCGATCTGGTACTTGTCGCTGCAGGTTCAGGCCCTTCTACTCTCGGCACCCCGGATTCTGCCGGCGTTCCGAAGAGCATCGCCCAGGAAGTCATTACCGTTCCTTTTAATGACATCGAACCCTTTAAAGAAGCAATGGAAAAATGGGGAGATCAAATTGCTGGAGTGCTCGTTGAACCGATCGTTGGGAACTTCGGAATTGTGGAGCCGAAAGAAGGCTTCTTAGAACAGGTAAATGAAATTGCACACAGTGCAGGAAGCCTTGTGATTTACGATGAAGTCATCACGGCATTCCGCTTCATGTACGGCGGGGCTCAGGATATGTTAAAGGTAAAGCCTGACTTGACGGCGCTGGGGAAAATCATCGGCTGCGGTCTTCCAATCGGGGCGTACGGCGGGAAGAAAGAAATCATGGAACAGGTCGCTCCGTTAGGTCCTGCCTATCAAGCAGGTACAATGGCAGGAAATCCCGCCTCCATCCTTTCAGGAATTGCCTGCCTTGAAGTGTTAAAAGAAGAAGGCGTATATGAGAAACTTGATAAACTCGGAGAAATGCTTGAAAAGGGGATCCTTACAGCAGCTGAAAAACATAACGCACCAATCTCCATTAACAGATTAAAAGGAGCTCTCACACTTTACTTTACTACAGAAAAAGTGGAAAACTATGAGCAAGCTGAAGCGACCGATGGGGAAATGTTTGCGAAGTTCTTTAAGCTGATGCTTAATCAGGGAATCAATCTGGCTCCTTCTAAATATGAAGCATGGTTCATTACGACCGCTCATACAGAAGAAGATATCCAAGTAACGATCGATGCAGTCGATCGTGCATTCGCACAATTATAATAGAATAACCTAAAGACTGTCCCACCTGCGTTGGGCAGTCTTTTTTTTACCATTTTCAGAATAACTCTTACCTTCCCGGCATATTTATTCATTCTGTAGAAGAATTCCGCCTGCTGTGATTTGTTTATCCCCCTCTACAAAAAGGTACATATTCTGTAAAAACTTATTTAGATTTGCCTATTGATATTACTTGTAAGTACATGTATAGTACAGTATTGTTTATAAATACGTTACACAAGAAAGGATCCTAATTCCATGAAACTTGGTGCTCGCATCCTAAAAACGGGAATTGCGATTGTATTAGCTTTACTTGTATCGCAGCTATTGGGTATACCTTCTCCAGTGTTTGCTGGAATCGCGGCGGTCTTTGCCGTACAGCCCACCATTTATCGCTCCTATCTATCGATCATCGAACAGATTCAAGCGAACCTGATCGGTGCTGGGATTGCTGTTATTTTCGTTCTCTTATTCGGTAGCAATCCACTTATTGTAGGTCTTGCTGCTGTCATAGCCATTGCCATCATTCTTAAACTAAAGTTGCAAAACACGATTGGTCTTGCCCTGGTAACGTTGATCGCGATTATGGAAGTGACGGATCAGGATTTTATTCAATTTGCATTCATCCGCTTCTCAACCATCATGATCGGGGTATTCTCATCGTTCATTATTAACCTGATTTTCCTGCCGCCGAAATACGAAACGAAGCTATATCATAAAATATCTGATTCAACAGAAGAAATCTTAAAGTGGATTCGATTAAGTTCAAGGCACGCAACAGAGTTCCACCTCTTAAAAAAAGACTTGGAGCGTATTAAAGAAAAGCTTATAAAGGTCGATCAATTGTATCTTCTCTATAAAGAAGAACGAGATTATTTTAAGAAAAATTCGATTGTCAAAAGTCGTAAGCTTGTGATTTTCCGTCAGATGATTTCATCAACGAATCGTAGCTTTGACATTTTGAAGCGATTGAACCGGTATGAAAATGAAATCTTTCAGTTACCGGATGAATTACGGGGAGTTATCAAAGGCCAGCTCGATTGTCTCCTTACTTACCACGAACAGCTTCTATTGAAGTTCTTAGGTAAAATGCATCCACATGCAGAGTCTGAAGCTCAGCAGGATGTGTGCATGCATCGGAAAGAACTGATGAATATCATGATCCAGGAAGTAAAACAGCATAGTAAAGATGAAAATATTCATAACTTCCATCTGCTTCATATTTTCTCGGCTATCTTTGAATACGATGAGCATTTAGAGCATCTGGAAAAACTTATCACAAGCTTTCAATCGTATCATAAAGAAGACAATGAAGTGATGATCGGGGAAGAAGAAGAATAAATAGAAAACGGAGCAAAGGATGTTAATGCCTTTGCTCCGTTTTATTGTTCTATTTAGTTTTTCATCTTAGGATCAAGGGCATCCCGAAGTCCGTCCCCCATCAAGTTGAATCCCAGTACCGTCAGCATGATGGCAAGTCCAGGGAAGATCATTGTCCAAGGGGCTTGCAGCATGAACGTACGTGCGTCAGCCAGCATTTTCCCCCATTCCGGTTGAGGGGCTTGAGCTCCTAAACCAAGGAAGCCAAGTGCCGCTGCTTCAATAATAGCAGTCGCAATGGCAAGGGTTCCCTGTACAATGATCGGCGCCATACTGTTAGGAAGGATATGACTCAATAGAATACGGCTATCTTTCATCCCAATGGCTTTAGCAGCCATAACATACTCTTCCTGCTTTACACTCAACACCCGTGACCGAATGAGTCGTCCAAAGTTTGGGATATTGATAATCGCAATGGCAATTAAAGCATTTCTCAGGGATGGCCCAAGAGCAGCTACAACAGCGATCGCTAACAGGATACTTGGGAATGCAAGCATAATATCAAAGATTCGTGAGATGATCGTATCCACCCATCTTCCATAATAACCTGCCACGATACCAAGTAGACTTCCTACTACTGCGGAACCGATAACTGCAAAGAAACCTACCCATAATGAAATTCGTGCCCCATAAATAATTCTGGACAATATATCCCGCCCAAAGTCATCTGTTCCGAGCCAATGTTCGGAAGATGGAGCTTGAAGTCTTTTCGATAAATCTTGTTCATTGATGCCTTGTGGGGCGATGACGGGTGCAGCAATGGCTAAGACGACAAAGAAAAGCACGATGAAAAATCCGACTAAAGCTATTTTGTTTTTTCTAAAGCTTTTCCACGCTTCCTTCCAAGGAGAAACCGTTTCTTCCTGCAGGGAAGGATGAAGCTCCTTTTGTGGTTCTGCTAATTCTGCCATGAGAGTTCACCTCTTTCTTCTATTGATGTTAGTTGTATTTAATGCGCGGATCGACTGCGGCATATAGTAAATCGACAATTAAGTTGATGGTGACAAAGATCGTTGCGACTACGAGAATGCCGGACTGTACAACAGGATAATCACGGAAGCCGATCGCTTCATAAATATAGCGACCAATTCCAGGCCATCCAAAGATTGTCTCAGTCAATATCGCTCCCCCTAATAGGAGCCCCATTTGCAGACCGATTACCGTCAGTACTGGAATGATGGCATTTTTAAGAGAATGCTTGTACACCACCCAGAACATCTTCAAACCCTTGGCACGGGCAGTTCGAATATAATCGGAACGCATCACCTCAAGCATGCTTGAACGGGTCATACGGGCAATGATCGCCATTGGAATCGTAGCAAGTGCGATCCCCGGAAGGATCAGATGCCTCAGCACTTCACCTAATTGGTCGAAACGCCCCTGTATGATGGTATCTATAATATATAGATTCGTAATGGCATCGATTGGATTTCGGATGTTTTCCCTTCCTGTGGTCGGGAGCCAGTCAAGTTGAATACCAAAGATCCACTGCTCCATCAAACCAAGCCAGAAGATCGGCATGGACACCCCGACCAAAGCCAGGATCATAGCTGTATAATCAAACCACGAGTTTTGGAACCAGGCACTGATAATACCCGCATTCACCCCTATGACCACGGCAATGATGATCGCTACAATCGCCAATTCTGCTGTCGCGGCCAAGTACGGCCAGATTTCATTTGAAACTTCTGTTTTAGTACGAATGGAACTGCCTAAATCACCTGTTAAAAGGCCTTTTAGATACTCAAAATATTGAACATACCAGGCATTATCAAGACCTAACTGACCTCTAAGCTGCTCAATGGCTTCCTTAGAAGCCTGTTGACCCAAGATCACCTGGGCGGGGTCCCCTGGTATCGCACGAATGATAAAGAATACAATAAAGGTCATCCCTAATAATACGGGTATTAATTGAAGTAATCTTCGTATGGTGTATTGGAACATTTTGTTCACCTCTCTGAAAGGAGATTCTAGTATTCTTGGTAGCTTGCTTAAATCGTTTTCACGTTACATGCTCTGTTCGAGCCGCCTCCGCTTTTCTTTTTGTCCAGCTACGGCGGCTAGCCCCTCGAGGTCATAAGTCAATCTTGCCCCAAAGGCAAAAAACGCCTTTCGTGCAAGCTCGCCTTATGCTTGTCGGGGCTGAACGAGCCGCCTCCGCTTTTGTATGTACAAAGGGGAGATTAAAACTCATCTCCCCTAGGTTGAATCTTATTACGATTATTCCATATCTACTGAACCTAAGAAGTCAGATCCGGTTGGATGCGGTTGGAAGTTCTTCACAGCCGCACTACCAGCCAATAATGGTGTAGAGTGCGCCAGAGGTACCCAAGGAGCATCTTCATGGATGATTTCTTGAGCCTGTTTGTACATCTCTTCACGTTTTGCTTGATCTGTTTCAGATTGAGCAGCAATTAATAATTCATGAAGCTCATCATTGCTGTAGTAAGTGTAGTTGTTGCTTCCGATATTGTCTTTATCAAGTAATACATATAGGAAGTTATCTGCATCACCGTTGTCACCAGTCCATCCAAGTAAGAATGCATCCGCTTCTCCGTTACGGGCTTTTTCTAAGTATGTCGCCCACTCGTAAGATACGATTTTCGCTTTCACCCCTACTTCTTGAAGGTCGGCTTGAATCGCTTCAGCTACTTTTTGACCATCCGGCATGTATGGACGTGGAACAGGCATTGCCCATAATTCCATTTCGAATCCATCTTCGAGTCCTGCTTCAGCAAGAAGTTCCTTGGCTTTTTCAGGATTGTATTCATATCCTTCAAGTGCGTCATTGTATCCCCCAATAACTGGAGGCATTGGGTTTTTCGCTACTTCTGCTCTTCCTTCGAAGAATGCGTCAATGATTTCCTGCTTGTTGATTGCATAGTTGATCGCTTGACGTACTTTTGGATTATCAAAAGGTTTACGAGTTGATGTTAACCCTAAGTATCCAACGTTCATAGAAGGACGTTCGAATAATTGTAATTGGTCATTACCTTCAACTTGGGCTGCATCACTTGGATTGATACCATCTGCAAGATCGATTTCACCAGAAACCAGCGCGTTAAGTCGTGCAGAGTTTTCAGGAATTGATTTGAAGACAACTTGATCTAATTTCGGTAGATCTTTTTTCCAGTAGTCTTCATTCTTGACTAAAACGATTTTGTCATTACGCTTCCACTCTTTGAACTTGAAAGGACCTGTTCCGGCATCAGTCGGTGCTTCACCTAACTTATCACCTAACTCATCAAGAGCTTTAGGACTTACAATCGCAAACGGGCTCATCGCAATGTTCTTTAAGAACGGAGCCTGTGGACGTTTAAGGACAAACTCAACGGTTTTCTCATCAACCGCTTTTACCTCATTGATAACATGACCTTCATCACCCTTAAATCCACCAAACATAGATTTATAGTAGTAGAATGCCTCTTCATTTCCATTCATCCAACGCTCGAAGTTCTTCACGACTGCGTCAGCATTGAAGTCTGTACCATCTTGGAATTTGACCCCTTCACGAAGTGTGAACGTATACGTCAAACCATCATCAGATACCTTCCACTCTTCAGCTAATCCTGGATTTGGTTCTGTATCCTGCTCACCAAATTCAACTAGAGTTTCAAAGATATTCTTTGTTACTTTAAATGATTCACCATCCGTAACCGCAGCAGGATCAAGTGCTACTGAATCCCCTCCGCGACCAAAGATCAATACTTTAGGATCGCCACTATCTTTACTATCGCTGCCTTCGCCTGAAGAGCTTTCATTCCCTCCACATCCGTAAAGAACGGATGATACGAGTAGGATGAGCAGCATTAAAATTGACCAGCTTTTTTTTCTCAACTAAATCCCCTCCTGAATAATGTTTATATACTTATGAGACTTGCCTTCTAGTAAAGATGACAAGCTACATAATGCCCTGGTTGGTGTTCCTTGAATTCCGGCACTTTCTGTTTACATATCTCCGTAGCATGCGGACACCTGGTGTGGAATGTACAACCACTCGGTGGATTGGACGGGCTCGGAATATCCCCTTGCAAGAGAATTGTTTCTCTTTTGAAATCAGGATCCGGCACCGGTACCGCTGATAGTAGTGCCTGGGTGTATGGGTGAAGCGGTTTTTCATAGAGAGTTTCACTATTACTCAGCTCTACCATTTTTCCGAGGTACATCACGCCTACCCGGTCACTTATATGTCTAACTACACCTAAATCATGCGCAATGAAGATATAGGTGAGTCCGAACTCTTTTTGCAAATCCTGCATCAGGTTCAGGACCTGGGACTGAATGGATACGTCAAGAGCTGACACAGGCTCATCGGCAATGATGAGTTTTGGGTTTGTCATAAGTGCTCTGGCGATACCAATTCGCTGCCTTTGTCCACCACTGAATTGATGTGGATAACGTTTTGCATGATAACTGCTTAACCCAACAATATTGAGTAGTTCATGAACCCTCTTTTTTCTTTCCTTCGCTGAACCCATTCCGTGGACCTTTAATGGTTCTTCGAGAATCTGCTCAACAGTATGCCTTGGATTCAAGGAAGCAAAAGGATCCTGAAAGACCATTTGCATTTCCCGGCGAATCTTTCTCATTTCTGAGTTTGATAGACTGGTAAGTTCTCGATCCTCGAATGTCACCTTTCCTTCCGATGGATCGATGAGTCTCATAAGCATCCTGCCCGTCGTCGACTTTCCACATCCGCTTTCTCCTACGATCCCAAGTGTCTCTCCTTTATTCACGGTAAAAGAAACCCCATCTACCGCTTTTACCGAACTGACAGGTCGTCCAAGAATTCCTCCTGTAATCGGAAAGTGTTTCTTAAGATTCTCAACCTTTAGCAACGGTTCCGTCATAAACTCCCTCCTCCACTTCATCGAACAGGAAGCATCGTGTGCAATGTCCTTGTGATGTTTCATATAATTCCGGTGTTTCGACTAAACAGCGATCGAAGGCATAATCACAGCGGGCTGCAAACCGGCATCCGGTCTTGATGGATCCCGGTTTAGGAACATTCCCCTGAATTGAATGCAATCGCTGCTGCTTGATTCTCATGTCCGGTACGGATTGAATCAGACCTTTCGTGTAAGGATGCTGCGGGTTCTTGAAGATTTCTTCTACCGTACCCTCTTCCACCACTTTACCTGAGTACATAACGACCACTCGTTCACATGTTTCGGCTACAACTCCCAAATCATGAGTGATCAAGAGGACCGCTGTATTCAGCTCTTTATTTAATCGTTTCATCAATTTTAAAATTTGGGCCTGAATCGTCACATCAAGAGCGGTTGTCGGCTCGTCTGCTATCAACACACGTGGATCACAGACCATTGCCATGGCAATCATGACCCTTTGTCTCATACCGCCTGATAGCTGATGCGGGTATTCATTGATCAACTCTTCCGATCTCGGCAAACCTACCATCTTCATAATTTCGATTGCTTTATCTCTTGCTTGTTTCTTTCCAACCTTCGTATGTATCCGTATTGCTTCCGTTAATTGATCACCTATGGTAAAAACAGGGTTTAAAGATGTCATCGGTTCCTGGAAGATCATCGCTATATCATTACCCCGGATATCTCTCATCCGCTTTTCCGATGCTTGTGTCAGATCTTCATCTTTATAAAGAATCTTTCCACCTACTATTTTCCCCGGTGGTTTCGGCACAAGGCCCATGATGGATAGGGATGTAACACTTTTACCACATCCGCTTTCCCCGACGACCCCGAGCACCTCCCCTTCATTCACATGAAAACTAACTCCATCGACTGCAGGAACTTCTCCGTCATCAGTAAAAAAGGAGGTCCTTAAATCTTCCACTTTTAGTAAAGGACGCGCTTCGCTCATTCAAATCCTCCTCTTCGAAACTATCTCTCTTTTCTTAATAGTGCTTATTTTCTAAATTTTATATGTTTCTTATTATACAAGATGTTACAAATGTTGCAATCTATTTTCAGAATTTTTCCACACAAAATTCATATGCTCTTTCATTCCTAATTCAATTCAATATATGTCCAAATATTCTTTTCATTCCTTCCAGATAAAGTTATTTAGCCCTACTTTCTTCACGACACACCTGCAATAAGTTCGATATATTTTTTTGATATACAAAAAAAGTCATGACTTTTATCACATGTATCGTGATAAGTCATGACTTTACATTTTATTGATCAAGCTGTTGTACTTGGAACAGTTTATAATAATGGCCCTGCTTCGCCATCAACTCTTCATGTGTCCCCATTTCGACAACTTCTCCGTGTTCCATATGAATGATTCTATCAGCATGAGTGATCGTTGATAGACGATGGGCGACTATGAAGGTCGTCCGATCTTTCGCCAGGATTTCAAGGGATTCCTGGATCAGGTGTTCACTTTCCAGATCAAGAGCTGACGTTGCTTCATCCAGTATGAGTATCGGCGGGTTTTTAAGGAATACCCTGGCAATCGCGACACGTTGCTTCTGTCCGCCCGATAGTTTCACGCCTCGTTCCCCTACTTTCGTGTCATAGCCTTGAGGTAATTTCATGATGAAATCATGTGCGTTCGCCGCCTTGGCAGCTTCTATTACTTCTTCATCCGTCGCATCAGGATTACCGAATTTAATATTCATCTTGACCGATTCACTAAAGAGAATATTGTCCTGAAGAACCATTCCGATATTGTCCCGCAATGATCTCACCTGAAATCTTCTGATATCCGTACCATCTAAAAGAATTTCACCATCTGTAACATCGTAGAACCGGGGAATCAGACTGACGAAGGATGATTTCCCTCCTCCGCTCATCCCGACCAGAGCAACGGTTTCACCCGTTTTAATATCAAGGTTGAGATTACGCAGTACCTCCTCCTCTTCAGATTCATAGCGGAAGGAAACATTTTTAAAATGAATATCCCCGCGTACATTTTTACAAGGAATCGCACCTGGTTCATCATCAATATCATACTTCTCATCCATGAACTCAAATACACGGTCCATGGAAGCGATCGATTGAGTCAAGGTTGTTGAAGAATTCACCAGTCGTCTAAGCGGACCATAAAGACGATCGATATATGCGATAAAGGCAGCCATCGTACCAATGGTCAAATCTCCATCAATGACTTGCAGTCCAGCATATCCAATGATGATTAATGGAGAAATATCCGTAATAGTATTCACAACCGCGAACGCTTTCGCATTCCAGCTTGTTTGCTTCAAGGCCTTGGTTAAGAAATTGCTATTCTGATCCTGAAACTGTTTCTGTTCGTAGTCTTCAACAGCAAAGCTCTTTATGACGGCCATCCCCTGGACCCGTTCGTGTAAATGACTTTGAACCTCCGCCAATGCCTGAGAACGGTCTCTCGTCAACCCTCTAAGTCTTCCAAAGAAATAACGGACGGAGAAAGCATAGAAAGGAAACGCTATAAGAGAAACAAGTGTTAACGAAACATCCATCGTAAACATGATGGAGAGGGCAATGACTATGGTAGCCGCATCGAGCCATAGATTCATCAGTCCGGTGATCACGAAATTCTTCGTTTGCTCAACGTCATTGATGACCCTGGAAATGACTTCCCCCGCTCTTGTATTCGAATAATATTTAAAGCTTAGTCGTTGAATATGTGAAAACAAATGATCCCTCAAATCATACAGGATCTTGTTACCCGTCCACTGAGCAAAGTATTGCCTATAATACTCTACAGGCGGTCTTACAAGTAAGAAAAGGACAAGCATGATCCCCATGATCATCAGTAATTGATCGGTCTTTTCTTCCGCAGATAAGCCAGAAGCCCCTACTATATCATCAATGACATATTTGATTAAAATCGGAATCAATAAGGGAATCGTAAATTTAATAATACCTATAATTAATGTACCGATAATTTGCCACCGATAAGGTTTTACAAATTGAAGGTAGCGTTTGATACTATCCAAGTGATTACTCCTTTCTAAGATGTTAGTATTTATTTTGCCCCAATAAAAAGGGATGACCCTGTATGGAACGCAGCACTGTTCCTCTTCAAATCCTGTTTGGGAATGAAAAGGTTGCTCCTTACTGGGTCAGCCCTTTAATGCCTATACAATTTTCCAGCTGTGTTACCCCCTGTGAGTCAAATAGCGCTCGTACCAAATATCAATAAAGTCCGGAGCAAAAGGCCCTTTTCTTTGTCGGATCCAGCGAACAAGCTTGTCTACATTTCGCTTCAGGATGTGATCGATCACATCCGGGTAACCGTACAATTTACGATGAGCTTCATACTCATCCTCATCCAGCAATGTATATGTCATATCAGGAAACACTTTAATATCCAAGTCGTAATCGATATACTTGATCGCTTCATGATCATATACAAATGGTGAACTTAAATTACAATAATAATAAATACCGTCCTCACGAATCATACAAATAATGTTAAACCATAGCTCTGAATGGAAATAGCATATTGCCGGTTCACGGGTCATCCACGTTCTTCCGTCGGATTCCGTCACCATCGTTCGATCATTTCCACCGATAATCTGATTGCTTGTTCCTTTCAGGATCGTCGTCTCATTCCATATCCGGTGAATGTTGCCATCATGCTTAAAGCTATGTATTTGTACAGATTTTCCTTCTGTGGGAACCGCCATCGTATCCCCTTCTTTCATTTCATAATTACCCTTATATATACTTATCTATTCTATCATTATAACGTTTCCTCAGAAAATTTAAAACAAAAGGGCTATCCTTAAAGAAAATATCCTTTAAGAATCGCCCGATTTCGGTTCAAAAATGGGTTTTTATTATAAATTGGGAGAGCTGCCTTTTACTTGACCCGCATTTGGGTGAAAGGTTTATTCGTGAAACATATCTCGTTTCCACTTACGTTTAAAGTTGCTTTTTACGTTGTCACACTGTTTTGTTCCTTTTGATATGAACGAATCACATCATCGGTTTGCCGTTGAAACATTTTTTGAATCTCTTTAAGTTCCTTCTTTTTTGACGCAATCTCTCTCTTTATAGATTCAACCTTCGTCATCTCTTGAAGCTGAAGTAATTCCTTTTCCAGATCCTGACACCGTTCTATCTCAGACTGAAGATATAACAACTTATCCATCGTTTCTAACTGCTCTGAAACCAACTCATTAAATCGATGCTGTATCACTCCAACCAACTCCTCTAAACAAGCTCTCCTAAAACATTCTCCTTTCCTACCCCAAACCCTTTGACAACTTCTGTCACAATGCCACCAGTTTTGTCGATGTGGATCTGAGTGTGTGCGGGCGTCCGAATTCCATTATATGTAAAAATACGAAAAAGCACCCAATCAATTGGGTGCTTTCTCCGTCAAGAACAATTCAATTATTGTTGTTGACCGTATTTACCAGAAGCTTTCGCTTTGTTAGCTTCTGCTTGTTGGTTTTGTTGTTTCACATGTTGAGCTGCTGTTGTTTCTGAAGCGAACTCAGTACCGTATTGTTGTTGCTGAGTTGCACCAGCTTGAGCGTTTTGTTGCTTAACATGTTGAACGCTTGTACCAGCTTGAGTTTTGTTTGGTTGTTTTGCCATTGTAATCACCTCCACGCTTATTAAGATAACCAAGCGTGGATTTCACTATTCGATTTTTTTCAGGAAAAACATTCCACTAAACGAGTAGTGAACGACCGCCATCGACGATGATGGTTTGTCCTCTAATCATGGAAGAATCGTCCGAAACGAGGAACATGACAGACTTCACAAGATCATCAATTTCCACCATTCGTCCTGCAGGTGTTTTACTGCGGGCATCTTCCAGGAGCTCTTCACGATTAGGGAAATGCTTGAGTGCATCTGTATCGATCGCACCACCGGAAACTGCATTTACGATAATGTCACGTGGTGCAAGCTCAACGGCAAGATAACGCGTTAATGCTTCAACTGCAGCTTTAGATACTCCCACAGTTGTGTAATTGTCTAAATAACGGATGGATCCCAATGAGCTTATGCTTACGATGCGTCCTCCCTTATCCATTAACTTTGCTGCTTCCTGGGCACAGAATAGTAATGCCTTGCTGTTAATGTTCATCGTCCAATCCCAATGAGATTCTTCAAGCTCCATGACTGGACGAAGAACCCCTGATGCTGCGTTACTAACCAAAACATCCAAACGGCCGAACTCTTCTTTGATCTGTTCGAACATCGATTTGATTTTATCGACGTCCCCTACATTCGCCCGTACGACAAATGCTTTTCGTCCCAACTTTTCCACCTGTTCAGCCGTTTCAAGTGCACCTTTTTTGCTTCGTGCGTAATTAACGACGATATCGTATCCTTTTTCAGCTAGTTGAATTGCGATTTCCCGTCCAAGTCCGCGGCTGCTACCTGTGACTAATGCTACTTTTTGACTCATGTTGATCATCCTTTCAATTTCATTTTCCATTTGGTGTAAGGCATAACCATGTCTTTAACATGCACACTAATAAGAGCATGTCAGTTAAATGGAGGAATGAGTTATGTATGTAGGCAGAGATATGACAGAGCTTTCAATGATTCCAAAAAATGAATGGGAGAAAAGCGAGCTTGCTTTCTTTCATCATTCACTACAACAAATAGTACCCTATTTGAACGCAGAAGGACAATCGATTCACCGAGAAATTATTGAGGAAATTGAAAACCGCGGTGGATTGAAGCGGGGTGAAGCAGATTATACTCATGGCACGAAGGTTAGTTACGATTGAAATGATTATATAAAGAGCAACCATCACGGCTGCTCTTTTTTATTTTTGCAGTATTCCTGCTCCAGTTTCCTTCCAAATTTTCTGATGGGAAACGGGGAAGGCATATTTCTCTAATTCTTCAGTCGTAACGGCAATCAGGTCGCTGGCATCAAGAGTAGCGCTGTCGATAGAACCAACATATACTTCAATGTCCCACACTATGTGAGAGAATATATGCTGGATTTTCGTGACAACCCCTGCTTTCAAAGAGCAATCTACCTTGTATTCTTCCTCCATGAAATCAACCAATTGCTTTCGACCGCCGCTTGAATTTCCCACTTCAAAATTAGGGAATTCCCATAAATTCGCAAGCAGACCTTTATTTGGACGTTTATGAATAACGACTCGATCATCTTCCGTAAACAAAACAGCTGCCGCCATATTCAATTTACGGGCAGATTTCTTCTTCGATTTGATCGGAAGCTCAGTTTGAACCCCTTCTTCAAATGCCTGGCAGTGCTCCCGAACAGGACATAGTAAGCAGGATGGTGAAGTCGGAGTACAAATCAGGGCACCAAGTTCCATCAATGCCTGATTGAAATAGGATGGGTTCTCTTCAGAAATCAAATTTCTGACGGCTTCTTCAAACACTTTTCGTGAAGCAGGTTTGGCAATATCCAGCCAGATGGACAGGATACGTGAAAATACCCTCATGACATTTCCGTCGACAGCAGGCTCCGGTTTGCCATAGGCAATACTCAAGATCGCTCCCGCTGTGTATGGGCCCACTCCTTTTAAAGACGAAATCTCTTTCGGAGTATCAGGGACGATACCATCATACTTTTCGTTCACTTCTTTTACAGCGGATTGGAGATTCCTGACTCTCGAGTAATAGCCGAGTCCTTCCCATGCTTTCAGGACATCTTCTTCGTCTGCAATTGCAAGAGCATCTATGGTAGGAAATTTTTCGATGAATCGGTTAAAATAAGGTATGACCGTATCCACCCTCGTTTGCTGAAGCATGATTTCGGACACCCACACTTTGTAGGGATCTTGATCCTTCCTCCACGGCAGATCTCGCTGTTCTCTTGAAAACCATGAGATTAAATCTTTCTGGAATTCCTCACGGTTAATGGTTTGTAAATGTTTCAATGGTTCTTCAGTCAATTTTGTACCTCCAGGATGTTAAATGTTACGTTGAATAGGGAATAAATAATTAAAGCTGTGTTTTTAATCCAACAAGGTTTATTTCTTTTAACCCTCCACAAATACATTCGTCCAATAATCCAAATAATAAATGACGACGGGAAGTTCGTAAACGTTTCAAAACATGGAAATGGGATTCCGTGGGCACAATAAACCGTTCGATGTAACGATTAGAGTCGGCTTCAGACTTTTCCCATTGGATATTAAAGGCGTCGTATTGTGGTAATGTCTCTACAATATTATTCATAATCTGCTTATATTGAGGTTGAAAATTTTGTTTTATTTCATATTCTAAGTAAATGTGTAAAGTGTTTTTCATTGAAATAAACTCCTTTTAACCATATCATGTTCAAAAATGAATACAAGTCATAAAGAAAACAGATGAAAATGAGCCAAGGGAGGACTTTTTTTGGATACAGGCACTCATATTGTCATGGGTTTCGCTCTTGGGGGCTTAGCCACCCTGGATCCCGTTGTTGCTGAAAGTGCAGCCACTTCTCAAAGTGTGTTAGTTGCAGCAGTCATCGGCTCTCAAATACCAGACATTGATACCGTTTTGAAATTACGCAATAATGCTGTTTATATACGTCATCACCGAGGCATCACCCATAGCATTCCAGCCGTTGCTCTATGGCCGCTTTTAATCGTCGCTTGTCTTTATCCATTTTTCCCGGGGGCAGATTTGCTTCATTTATGGATTTGGACATTTGTGGCCGTATTCCTTCATGTATTTGTCGACATTTTCAACGCCTATGGGACCCAGGCAATCAGGCCGATTTCGTCGAAATGGGTCGCTTTAGGGGTCATTAACACGTTTGACCCGATTATTTTCGGGATTCATATTGGGGGATTGATCCTTTGGGGCTTTGGATTACCACCGGGAAAAACCTTTTTGGTCATGTACATTGTGATTTTTGCTTATTATGTATTGAGATTCCAGGTTCAAAAAGCAGTGAAAAATGCGGTGAAGCGAAGAATTCCGAAAGCGGAGAAAATCATCGTTTCGCCCACCATCCGATTTTTCCAATGGCGATTAGCCATCGTGACGAAGGAGCATTATTATGTCGCAAGGGCATTTAGACGGTCGATTACGATTTTTGATAAATTTGAACGGATACCGATACCTGAAAATCCAGTGATCAATGCTGCTAAAAAAGATAAAAATCTTGCAGCCTTTCTTTCCTTTTCACCGGTTTTCCGCTGGGAATTGGACGAATACGACGATCACTTTGAAGTACGCTTTATCGATCTTCGCTACAGAAATAATGGACACTATCCATTTGTCGCCCTGGTCCAGCTCGACAAAGACCTGAACATCGTCAGCTCCTACACAGGATGGGTCTTCAGCGAAGAAAAACTCCGCTCAAAAGTCGACATCGACATTTTAATCGATTAAAGCAGTGAGGGACGGACCTTTTCAAGGTCCGTCCCTCATCACTTTAGTGTACTAAATCGCCATCTTCTTTATCGTCGATCAGGTGTTTGTATTTAGGGTTTTGTGCAGCAAATTCATGGATCTGTTCCCCGTACGTATTGACCCATTGGCGAACGACTTTCTCCGTTACTGCTTTCCCTTTATAATCGTAACCTGCTTTTGCGTATGTTGCTTCGAAATCCTCCCAGACAAGTTCAATCCAGGTTCTCGCTTTTTCATAAGATAGCTTGTTATTTTTTTCAATTAACAATTGTGTTAATTCGTGGAATGTTGACTCCATTTTGTCTCCTCCTTTTCCATATATTTAGTTCCCGCTTTTATGATAATGTACACCATTTCACCCATACTATTAGTACGTGGTTAAGCTTAGTTGTGAATCTTTGCTTCTTCACGGTATGAGTAAGTACATTTCACCTTTTAGGAGGCACATTATGCGAAATAAAACGACAGGGTTCCCTAACATGAATAACAATAAATTCGAAGGTGAACCGAGAGCTAAAGCGGAATTTGCATCTAAAAGGGCTAACGGCACCATCAATACCCATCCTCAAGAACGTATGAAAGCTTCTGGAGAAAGAGATCACGACTCACTTTAATGAAGTGAAATTTGTTTAGGGGGTAGTCACGATGGCAAACATGAAAAACAACTTCTACCGAAATAAGTACAGTAGTCCATTTAACAAGGCATTCTACAATCCAAAGCATGCCCATTCCCAAGCTAATGGACAAACCACACAAACTCAAGACTTAATCATTCTAGAGAACCAGACACGCAAGCGTTCCTAGACTGCTTCCGAGGTCCGTCCCTATGACGGACCTCTTCATTATTTCTTTTCTCCAGCTAAAAGGGAGATAGGCAAAGCCTCTTCTTTTCCATCGCCACCCAAGCGATATCCCCAAGCGAATACCCCGTTTAAGTAGTCCACTCTGAAATATGTACCGGGATCTCCTTCTATCGCGTAGATTCCACCAGGCTTGTAGCTGTCAGGATCCATTAAATAAGCCTGGGCCATAAGAGCCTTTCGCTCCAATACGGCAAACTCATTCACAATCCCCAGCTGTTCAGCCTTTCTTGCCTTTTCCTTCAACGAAGCAATTTCCTGCTTTAACTCATGCTCCGTCATCTCACTATATCTTCTCTCTTGTTCCATCTTCATCACCTCTACTAATAGTAGTATAGAGAAAATGATACAATAAGAAAAGCGGAGACGACTGGGTAGACCCGACAAGCACTTTTGGAAAATCCCAAAAGGCGCTCTTTGCCTTATGGGATTTTTAAAAAGTGATCTTGAGGGGCTAGGAGTCGTAGCTGGACAATAAGAAAAGCGGAAGCGGCTTGGTCAGCCCCGACAAGCATAAGACGGGATGGCTGAAAAGGCGTTCTTTGCCTTTTTGGCCATCGCGGCTTATGACCTCGAGGGGCTAGCCGCTGGAGCTGGACAATAAGAAAAGCGGAGACGGCTCGGTAGACCCGACAAGCACTTCGGACAATCATCTAACCACATTCACGAGAAAGGATGTTACCTTCATGAAAACAGCCATCATCACAGGAGGAGGCTCGGGCCTCGGAAAAGAATTAGGAAAACTTCTTAGCCAGCAAGGATATCATATCTTCCTTCTTGGACGAACGGAAGACCGCTTAAACGAAGCGGCAGCAGAAATCGAAAGCATAGGCGGAAAGGTTTCTTTTGCCACGTTGGATATACGTTCAACTGGTGCCATTCAACAATTCAGTGAAACTCACCTCCAGGGCCAACATGTAGAACTACTCATACATAACGCAGGGATAGGTTATTTCGGCCCCTTCAAGGATACGGACGATGAGGAATTAGTAAGCATGTTTGAAACGAATGCACTGGGTCCCATTCGACTTACCAAGGCACTGCTAAATCAACTGGCCCAAAATAGCACCATCATTAACATTATTTCAACAGCTGGCCTTAGAGGTAAAAAGAACGAATCATTGTATGTAGCGAGTAAGTTTGCTCTGAGAGGATTCGGTGAAAGTTTACAGAAGGAGTACGAGGATTCAAATCTTCGCATCGTGAATGCGTATATGGGTGGGATGAATACTCCATTTTGGGAGAACAGTGATCATATCAGTGATCCATCAAGGCTTCGCTCCCCTAAAGAAGTAGCTGAATTGATTGTGAATGAATACAAAGAAAAAGACGAAATCGTCATTGAATCAAAAAAATAAGCCTCAAAAGGCAGCCTTCCCTCAACGAAGACTGCCTTCTCATTTATGGAGCAAAGGGGAAGAATATAAAGGCCACGATAAATAATAACACTGGCACTAAAAATACAGCGAATGCATCAATAACCACTAAAAATGCCATCCAAACCCAGCGGATACCGTCTTTTCTTTTTAGAAACTGCTGAATCATCCGGGTGTTCACGAGGATGAAGAAGATCGTCAAACCCAAAATAAAAAATGGCATCACCCATTTCCCCATGGTTTCGGCGTATCCTAGGTTATACCACTCTTGTTTCCCCAGTGAATAGAAGCCAGTTTGGACTTTAATGATGATTTCACCAATAATAAATAGAATGGCTGCCCCCACCACTAATCCACCTGCATATAGCTTAAATTTTTTAGTCGTACCGATTAGCAGCAACAGTGTTAAACAAGCAAATAGTATCGTGAAAATCTCCACCAGGCTTCCCCCTTGTAGTTCACTCTATCTTGAAAACCAAAGATCATTCTTCATTTTCTTTTAACTCTTCTAAAAGTCTTTCAATGTCCTCCATTGAAAAACCTTTTCTATATAGCGTTTGTTTCATTTTTTGGACATACTCATATCCATCATATTTAGAACTAAGTTTTCTATGAGCCTTTAGCCCTTGGTGATAGACGGCATCCCATTTTTCATCGTCATCACGATCAGATTCCACTGTCTCCCAGACAATTTTCATGACAGAACCAGGATAACCTTTTCGCATCAGGTTTTGTTCAATTTTTTGCCTGGCGATCATTTTGGAATCTTTCCGGTACTTTTGAAGAAGTTTTTCGGTTAGTCCGACCGCCTTGTCTACCTGCTTCTCTTCGGTAAATACAGCAAGGGCCTCTTCGATATAAGGGTCATCCACCCCTTTTCTTCTTAATTCCCCGCGGATCCATGTCGGACCCTTATCAGAGGTATTCATGTGGGTCCCGACAAAAGCGTGGGCGAATTCTAAATCATTGATGTATTTAATATCATTTAATTTATGAATCACTTCCTGTATGACGCCATCTTCAGGATCACCTTCTTGTAAATGGTCCCTAATTTCTTTTTCCGTACGCATTCGATAGGCTAAATACTGAATGGCTTTATTGAATGCTTTTTTCACATCGTCTTCGTACTGTAGCTCGGAGATTTCAAGCTCATCGACTTCCAATCCTTTTCTGAGCTGGAACTTCGCCAATACTGCTTCATCGACACTGAAAGAATATTTTCCATCTATAAATAAATTGTAACGCTCATCGTTCTTTACTTGCTTCGTTATTTTCGTAATCTTACCCATTTTTTCCACCTCATAGTAATCCTAACACATTCAGCATATGTTTTTTATTCTGTAGATAGGTAAAATAATATGTATATTGGAGGGATGATGATGAAGATCGCTATAACAGGTGGTACGGGTTTTGTCGGTCAGGCTTTGACGGATGAACTTCTCGAACACCATCACGAAGTAATGATACTTACCCGGAACCCGGATAAATACGACAATCGTTCAGGTGTTACCTACGTAAAATGGCTGTCCGACGGTGCGAAACCCGAAGATGCGCTCGAAGGAATCCAAGCCTTCATTAACCTTGCAGGGGAATCCATCAACAGCGGCCGCTGGACGGATGAGCGTAAAAAACGAATCATCAATAGCCGAATCAACTCGACTCAAGAGGTAATGAACATTATTAAGGCACTGAAAGAGAAACCCGCGTGTCTTATTAACGCAAGTGCAATCGGCTACTATCCTTCTTCAAAAACGAATACGTATACGGAAGCGTCAACGGAAACGGCAGACAACTTTTTAGGAGAAACCGTTCAAATATGGGAAAAAGAAGCGAGCAAGGCGAATCAGTTGGATATCCGGGTTGCATATGCTCGTTTCGGAATTATACTGGGAGAGGAGGAAGGCGCCCTCCCTCGTATCGCTCTTCCTTATAAAATGTTTGTGGGAGGAACGGTTGGGTCCGGTGACCAATGGATGTCGTGGGTCCATATTAAAGACATTGCAAGAGCGGTGCATTTCATTGTTAAAACACAATCCATCTCGGGACCGGTGAATGTGACAGCACCCTCTCCCGTTACCATGAAAGAATTCGGGAAAACACTCGGGGCCGTGCTTGGCAGGCCACACTGGATTCCTGTCCCTTCCCTTGCTTTAAAAGTAGCAATGGGTGAAATGAGCGCCTTAGTGCTAGAAGGCCAAAAAGTACTTCCGAGTGTCCTTTCAGAAAACGGTTTTCAATTTGAATACCCTGAATTAAAAAGTGCCTTGATTGACATTTATCATTAAAACACAGGTATGCCCCCTTCTTTTCAAGGCAAAAATAGAAGTAATCTTGAAAAGAAGGGATGTACATACGAATGGATAATAAGAAAAAGAAAGACAAAAACAAATCGGTTCTATCCAGTGCCCAGGAAGTAACGTATTCACGAGAATTCAAAGCAGCTGATCGTGCAGGCGGCTTCAGCTCCAAAGCCCATAGATAGACAATTATTACCTAACTAAAAACCCTTACTTTGAAGAAGAATAAAGGTACAGACTCCTTAGTCTGTACCTTTATTTTTTTAACCAACTGAAAAGGGGATGTTCATATTGGGCAGATCACGCGGAAATAGTAAACGAGGAAACAAAAACAGCTTGCCACAAACACCCGCTCAGCTCAAATCTGACGGTGTTGACGAAGAGTTCTCACGTGAACTTGCCGACCAGGCTGATATGGAAGCACAAGCTCGCGCCAATGCTGCCAACCAGCGTGCACGAGTGAAGAAAAACCAATAGTGCACTCCCTGTAGGTAAAAAAAGATAGGTTCTGAGGAATTCATTAAGAAACCACCCATGAGAAACCATCATGGGTGGTTTTAATTAAACGTACTATCATACCACGATCGGCTTTTTATGCTGTTTAGGAAGAACCATATGTTTCAGGTATGGTAACACCCATCGGTCAGCTCCCCAACAGAAAGCCCCTCTGCCGGCAAATAGAAGTATGATGGCAACTGTGTAGAGAACTGGATTCGTGCTCACTGTACCCGCCAATAAGAAATTTAAGTTCATGAATGCTCCTGCGACTAGTGCAGGTATTGTCATGAATCCGACAATCAAACCAGCTCCCACCAGCACTTCTCCCCAAGGAATCAAGATGTTGAATAAATCTACATTGGGAATAGCGAACCCTTTTAGAAATTCTGCGTACCACCCTTGAACGGCTGGATGATCTCCCGTCGCCTTAGCCAATGCTCCTTGCAAGAAGCCGGTTGCATCAAAACCATCATTCACTTTGTGCCAACCCGCTTCCAGCCACTGAACGCCCAACCAAATTCTAATCACTGTCCAAACCATGCTCACCTTTTGATTTTCCCACCATCTCATGATGGATCATCTCCTTTTGGATGTATATTGTGAAATATTTCACAAGTGTGATTAAAAAAACAGTTGATCAAAGTTTGTGATGGTTTCGATTTGATAGCTGTTTTGTTTGTGAAATTTCTCACATTCCCTTTACACTTATAATATACCTCTTCTCCCTCCTTATTGCAATAGGCTTTTAAGCAGTTCACAAAGGTGTCAAAATACCATAAAAATCGAATGAAAAAAATGTAATATTTTGATTATAAGTTAGAGAAACTTTCTTCTTTTTTATCCGTATTACATAATAGATAGAGATAGTCCAGTTACGGGGGATGAAACGATGAAGTCAGAGAAGAAGTTTTGGAGAATGTGGAAGGTACTATCACTGGCTCTTTCCATCGTAGTAAGAGTCTATTGGTACCGTCTTCGCGGTAAGTCCCAATCGGAGAAAGATAAGCTTTGGGAAAAGATAGGAAAAGAGTTTAAAGAGACCTTATTTGAATTAAATGGTGTTTTGATCAAGGTTGGACAGCTCCTCAGTATACGTGAGGATTTACTGCCGAGAGGATTTATTAATCAAATACAGGATCTGGTCGATCACGTTCCTCCTTCACCATGGGAGGAGATTGAAAGGGTTCTGGAACGTGAATGGGACAGCTCAGTGACTACTAAGGTTCAGGCCATCGACCAGGAAGCTGTTGCATCAGCTTCTATAGGAGAAGTATATAAGGCGACGCTGTCAGATGGTAAGCAAGCAGCTATCAAGGTGCAGCGCCCTGAGATTCCTTCCCTGGTGAAGACGGATTTCCGCTCCCTTGCCATCATTATTTGGTTTGCCAGACATTTCGCACCTGTTCCAAAAGGGTTCATTGATTTCAAAATGCTTTATCAGGAATTGAAGCTGGTCATCGAGCAAGAGCTCGACTTTTCAAAGGAAATGAACACGGCCATTTCATTTAAGCAGCGGTTCAAGGACCATCCTAACGTGAAGATTCCTGCTATGTACCCTGAACTTTGTACAGATAAAGTATTGGTGATGGAGTGGGTGGATGGCGTTCGATTGAATGACCGAAAAGCATTTGAGTCGTATGGATTGGACGGTCAGAAGTTAGCTCAGGAATTGTTTCGCCTCTTCATTCCCCAATGGCTCGAGCCAGGAATCTTCCATGCCGACCCACATGCAGGGAATATACTGCTTCAACCGGATGGTACCTTCGTTCTCCTTGATTACGGAATGATCGGGGAAATTTCGAAGAGAGATTCCACTCACTTTCAAGATCTTCTGGAAGGAATCCTACTAAAAAATTTCCGGAAAGCAGCAGAAGCGCTGGCTCAATTAGGGTTCTTGCTTCCTGATGCAAGTCCGAAAACGATAGAACCCGTACTAAAGGAGTTTGTCACACTCGATATGGAGCAGTTCAAACAGATGGATCTGCTAACCGTGAAGAAAGAAATAAATGATATGGTGAAATCATTACCTGTACAAGTGCCTACCCGCTTCATCTTTTTAGGTCGGTCTTTTGCAACCATAGAAGGACTTGTCCATACATTGAGTCCCGATGAGGAAACCCTCGATGTCGTCAAACCCGCCTTCATGGATTGGATAAAGGATAGTAACACAAACAAGTGGGAGCTTCTCATGAAATGGATAAGTGCTCAGCCCTTGTTTCAAACGGTGCAAAAAGTCCGTCAGCTCCTGGACGTACCGGAAAAAGCACTCGAGCAAAAGGATCATCATCAGCAAAATGAGTTTCAATTTGTGGTATTTGAAAACCAGAAGAAGCAGGCTTTCATCCTTCTACTCTTCAGTGGTGTTGGCGCCTTCACAGGAATGGGATTCGACGTGGATTTCATTTGGCAAGGTAGTTTCGTCGTATCTGGATTAAGTTTAGTTGGTTATTTGTTTATCAGCTTCCGACAAAAACGTTGGCTGAAGAGACTTAGGAATGGACAGCTGAATTAATAAAAAAAGGTAACCTTGAATTTAGGTTACCTTTTTTATGGTAAAATATAGAAAGGAGGGATACCATGACAAATCCTAAAAAACCGTTTAATGATGTAACTGACCATTTGTCAAAAATCGAAGGAGCCTCCATGAGTAAACCCGAAATGGGGAGTCTGCCATTGGGAATCCGGATCATCGGATACGTGATCATTGGATTCACAGCCCTTACATCTTTATTTGTCATTGTTTTCGGCTTTCTTGATTGAAGCCTGGTTAAGATTTTGACATAGAGATGCCACAATGGAATCGGCCGGTACCGTTAGCCTGAACCAATAGAAATTAACTTTTTAGCTATGCAATTTTGAGGTGAGGAGTAATTTATGCGTCATTTTGAAATTATTGGAATTGATCACCCTTATCATTAAATGTCCCACTCCGGTTCGGGCTCATACCGATACTCCTCTAACCTGATCCGATTCTTCCCTATGAAATGAACCCCTTCAGCTTCCAAACATAGCCTTTGGGTCATCGCTTGCTCTTCATCCCCGAATCCAATTTCCCCCTTGCTATTCAAAACCCGGTGCCAGGGAAGTTTATACTTTTCACTCATGGAATGAAGAATCCGTACGATCTGCCTGGCAGCTCTTGGACTGCCTGCAAATGAAGCTATTTGACCGTACGTCATCACTTTTCCAGAAGGGATGCTCTGTATGATTTTTACAACTCGTTCAGTAAAAGGTTTCATGTTAATTTACTTCCTGCATCAGGATGCTCCCCTACCCTTAACTGCTGTCTCGCAAAGTCGCGGTATAAAGCATGGGAAGTAAACAATTCCTCATGTGTCCCCACTCCGGTCACCTTTCCTTTTTCTAAAAAGACAATTTGATCGGCATCCACGATGGTGGATAAGCGATGGGCAATCACGAGGGTGGTTCGTCCCTTCATTAAGTTCTTTAGGGCTTCCTGAACGACAATTTCTGATTGACTATCCAGGCTTGAAGTGGCTTCATCCAGCATGAGGATATCAGGATCCCTCAATAGGGCTCTTGCGATGGCAAGTCGTTGTCGCTGTCCTCCTGAAAGCTTGATTCCTCTTTCTCCTACTTCTGTTTGATAACCGTTAGGGAGTTCCTTAATAAATTCATGGGCATAGGCCATTTTTGAAGCGGCAATCATCTTTTCCTCTGATATATCCCCATCGAGCCCGTAAGAGATATTGTCCCCTATTGTGCCTGAATAGACCGGGCTATCCTGGGAGACGTAGCCAAGAAGTTCCCGCCATGATTTTAGCGAGTATGAGCTGATTGTATCTTCCCCCAAGAGAATGGCTCCTTGCTGGGGCTTATAGAACTGCTCTATCAATGAAAAAAGTGTCGTTTTCCCACTTCCACTCGGACCTACGATGGCCGTAACTTTCCCTTTTTCAGCCCTTATCGTCACATCCTTTAACACCTTCTCCCCCTCTTCATACCCAAACGTCACGCCATTAAGAACCAGGGCACGATCTGTTTGAGGAACGGACCTTCCATCCTCAAGGTTTTCTTCCTCTAAATTGAGAATCGATAACACTTTCTCTGTTGCTCCCACAGTTTTCTGGAATTGAGTTACAAACACGATGATCTGGGTGATCGGCATGATAATCTGAAAGAGGTAGATAAAGAAAGCAACAAGCTCCCCGGCCGTCATGGCCCCAGAAGTCACTCGAATACCACCGAACCCAATGATTAGGACAAGAACGATGATAATTAAAGAAGAAACGACCGGCGACATTAACGCTTGTATGATCCCTTCTTTTAATCCGAGGACATAAAGCTTCTTGATTCCTGTTTGACCTTTTTGAAATTCAATCCCCTCCGCATTGGATGACTTCACGAGACGGATTTCCGAAAGGACTCTCGTTAAGATAGCCGAGAAACTTGCAGTCTCGGTTTGCAATCCCCTTGAGATATCAGCCATCTTTTTGCCTATCGGGATAAGAAATAATAATGATAGTGGAATGATTGAAAACATCACCAAGGTAAGAGGCCAATCTAAATAAAACAGCACGATGATGGCACCTATTACAGAAATGATCCCTGTAATAAAGCCTGTCAGATGCTCGGTGATCAAGTTTTTGATCACTCCCGTATCACTGGTCATACGGCTGACCGAGTCACCCGTTTCATGCGAATCATAATAAGGAACGGGCAGAACCAGTAATTTTCTCCAAAGCTTCTCTCTCAAGGAAGCGATCACGTGCTGCCCGACCCTCGCCAATATGTAAACAGACACACCTCCCGCAATCGCTTGAACAAAAAAGGCAGCGATCATGCCTATGATGACCCCTTTGCTTAACGAATCTAAACTGAAGTCATCGATCAACTTACTTGTTAATAAAGGTATAGCAAGTCCCGCAATCGTTGTAAGTAGGCTCAAGAATAAAGAAATGCCAAACAGGGTTTTCGGTGGATCGGTTTCCTTTATTAAAGTAATAAGCTGCTTCCACTTACCCTTTTCATATGTAGACTCCATTGTTCTCTCCCTCTCAAATAGATACTCTTTTCTATTGTAATATGAAGTACAGTACTTAGGAAATAATACCTTCACTAAGTCGGCTCCCTAGAAGATTTGCTCCAATTATATTACACTGGAGATGAATGAATTAAAGGACGTGATAGGTATGATGGATATTAAATTAATTGCCCTGGATATGGATGGAACACTCGTAAATCACGAAGGAGAGGTATCTCCTGAAAACGCACAAGCCATTCAGCGTGCGAAGGAGAAAGGGATTCATGTGGTATTAAGTACTGGCCGCTCCCTTTTCACATGCCGGGATATTTCAGATGAGCTTGGCCGTTCATCTTATCTGGTGACTGTAAATGGCGGGGAAATTTACGATCATGAATACAATCTAGTAGACAGTATCCCACTTGATCTTGATCTTGTGAAACAGCTTTGGAAATTAAAAGAAGAGCATGATGTATACTTCTGGTCTTCCACTTCCCAAGGACTATTCAATACGAATAAGCCTTTTGATCAGGAAATCGATACCTATAACTGGCTGAAGTTTGGATTCGATATTCAGGATGATGACGTCCGCAAAGTCATGATGGACGAGCTGGTGAAAAATGAAGCACTGGAAATCACCAATTCTTCGCCGACGAATATTGAAATCAATCCTGCAGGGGTCAATAAGGCCGCAGCTTTGGTCAAGGTCTGCAAATGGCTGGACCTTTCCATGGATCAAGTCATGGCGGTCGGGGACAGTATGAATGATATAGCCATGATTCGTGAAGCCGGATTCGGAGTGGCGATGGGGAACGCACAGGAAGCCGTGAAGGAAGCCGCTGACTGGGTCACTGGCCTCCATACAGATCATGGTGTTGCCCAGGCGATTGATAGAGTACTGGCAGAAAAGGAATAAAACAACCCTATTAAAGTGCCTGATTCAATGAGAATCAGGCACTTTATCTATTCAGAAGGTCTATTCCACCTCCGATAAGTCCATACTGAGTAACAAAAACAAGGATTGTACTCAATATGTATCTAATTCTGGTAGTGGTTGTTTATCTTATTTTCGCCAAGCTTTTTGTTGATTGGAAACGCTGGAGGGAGTATTATCCAACGGTTCAATATTATATTATTTGCAATCTCTCCTATAACGTGCTCTTTTATAACCATACACTTTGGGAATATAAAGCTGTGACGGTCGATTGGCTTAATCATACGTTTATTGATCTCGTTTTCACTTTTTTTATCATTCCTGTCGTCATCATGATCTTTCTTCGTTATTTTCCATATAGAAAAAAGAAATGGCTGTATCTTGCCTGCTGGATTGCTTACTTCACGTTATTGGAATACCTTTTTCATAAAAAAGGACTGTTCCTTTATGAAAATGGCTGGAATTTAGGATGGTCTGCACTTTTTAATGTCATCATGTTTACAATCTTAGGATTGCACCATAAAAGACCGTTACTTGCCATCATTATTTCCGTACCTATAATCGCGATTTTATTACTCGTTTTCCATCCGTCTTTACAAGATCTAAAGTGAGGGTGTTTTTATGACTTCCTTTTCGACCCCTGTATTTATTGTCTTAGTTTTAGGAGTTTATTTAGCTATGGCAGTATATATCACTTTTTTGAAGAGGAAAGAATAGAAAAAGAAGCACCCAAAAGGATGCTTCTTTTCTTATTTGACGATGATCTCATCGTTTTCAAGTGAAATGACTACGTTGGTTATGCCATCTTCATCAAGAAGTAAGTCAGCGATTTTATCTTCCACTCTTTCCTGGATCACACGACGTAATGGGCGTGCACCGAATTCAGGATGATATCCCAGTTCAACGAGTTTACTCTTCGCATCTTCGTCGATGGTGACAGTAATCCCCTGCTCTTTTAGTTCAACCTTCAACTCGTCAAGCATAAGGTCAAGAATTTGAAGAAGCTCTCCTTTGTCAAGAGATTCAAATTCAATGATGCTGTCAAAACGGTTCAGGAACTCCGGCTTAAAGTAGGCACCGAGTGATTGCAGAATATTCGTTTCTTTAATCGCATCTGTGCCGCCTGTGTTAAAACCGACCACTGCTTCCTTCTTGTCCGTCACACCTGCGTTACTTGTCATGATGATCACAGTCTCTTTAAAGCTGACCGTTCTACCTTGACTGTCGGTGAGACGTCCATCTTCAAGAATTTGCAGGAACATATGCTGAACATCCGGATGTGCTTTCTCAATTTCATCCAGGAGAATGATTGAATAAGGGTTCCTTCTTACCTTTTCAGTCAATTGACCTGACTCCTCATGACCTACATAGCCTGGAGGTGAACCGATCAGTTTAGATACTGAGTGTTTCTCCATAAACTCACTCATATCTAATCGAAGCATGGAATCTTTAGAGCCGAATAACTCTTCTGCCAGTGTTTTCGTTAATTCTGTTTTACCTACACCTGTTGGTCCTACAAAGAGGAAAGTACCAATTGGACGATGCTTCGCCTTCAATCCTGCACGGCTGCGGCGGATCGCTTTCGCTACTTTTCTCACTGCTTCTTCCTGTCCGATTACTTTACCCGCCAGGTTTTCTTCCAGTGCTTTCATTCGTTTTCGATCATCACTTTGCAGCTTCCCAACAGGAATACCCGTTTTCGATTCAACGATCGTCTGAATCAGTTCTCTTTCTACAAATGCTTTAGAGTCTGACCCACCTTCACTAATTTGTCTTTCTAATTCTGCTTCTTGATCGCGAAGGATGGCAGCTTGTTCATAGTTCTCTTCTTTTGTTGCCAGATCCTTCTTCTCTCTTACATCGTTCAATTTTTTTAGGATGGCAGTCTTGTCTTTACCCTCTGACTGCAGATTGACTTTAGAACCTGCTTCATCCATTAAATCAATGGCCTTATCCGGTAAGAATCGATCCTGAATATATCGATGGGATAGTTTCACACAAGCCTCAATGGCCTCGTCTGTAAACTTGACTCCATGATAGTTTTCATATTTATCTTTTAATCCTCTAAGGATCTCAATAGCTTCTTCAGTTGTCGGCTCATTGACCAAGACCGGCTGGAAACGACGCTCGAGTGCTGCGTCTTTTTCAATTTGGCGGTACTCCTTCAATGTCGTAGCCCCGATTACTTGCAGTTCACCCCGGGCTAAAGCAGGTTTTAGAATGTTTCCTGCGTCCATGGAGCCTTCTGCGGAACCCGCCCCAACTAATTGATGAATCTCATCAATAAATAACATCACGTTCTTTCTATTCTGAAGTTCGCTGATGATGGCTTTTAAACGTTCTTCAAAAGAACCGCGAACCCCTGTACCGGCAGTTAGTGAAGCAACATCCATTACATACACTTCTTTATTTAATAACTTGGATGGTACATCACCTTCTACAATTTTAAGGGCCAACCCTTCAGCGATAGCTGTTTTACCCACGCCGGGCTCACCGATGAGTACAGGGTTATTCTTATTACGGCGATTTAAAATTTCAATGACGCGATCCACTTCTTTGTCCCTTCCGATAACCGGGTCAATCAAACCAGCTTTGGCTGCTCCTGTCACATTGCGTCCAAACTGATCGAGAACGCCATTTCCTCCATTTCCGCCTTGGGTTTGAGGAGATGATTGCTGATTGTGGAAGCCATGATTTTGGTTTCCACCCATGCTCATCCCTTTGAACAACTCATCAAACGGAAATCCTCCATGTATTCCAGAAGGCGTTTGCTGCTTTTGAAAGCAAGTTGAACACATCTTCATACTGGACTTATGACCATTCACTTGCTTATACACTTCAACTGTTGCTTGATTGTGTTGACATACTTGGCATTTCATTAAACATTACCTCCTGCAGTAGTGTTTTATATAAATAGTTTTGTAGATTGTATTATGGATAAGGTCAGTGTGTTTAGTATTCGTTTAAGCTGAGTTCGACTTTGACTTTCTTTGACCTTACAAACATAGTATACTTTGACCTTTTTTGACTTTCAAGATTTTTGCTTATGGGAATTTTTTCATTTTCAGTGGCTGATTGGCCTGTTGATTGCAGAGTATAGTAGGTGCAACGAAGTGAATCAAGTGATTGACTTGGACGATGCAAAAGTGGGAATTGACTTACACTGGCTTGGTTTTTCATTATATAAAAAATGCCAGACCTGAATGATCAGATCTAGCACTTCTCAACTAGTAGAGAGAGAATTACTCCACTTGCTGCCTATTAAATTTTATACTAATTCGCGATCCCAATGACGATGTGCTGAGATGGCTACTGTGAATTCTTTCGCAAATGACTTCATGTCTTCCCCAGTTACCACACCTGAGCCGCTGACACCTGCTTCTTCCAGCCAGTTGGTGCCCTGATGCGTAGCACCGATCGGTTTGAAGTGAGAATACGCTTCTTTGACAAAGTAGGTCGTATCTTGAGAGAACTTTTTATCTACATCCTCTCCACCTACTACATAAAGGCTATCAAACAATACAGATTCCCCTGTTAAGAAGGTATGGTCCACTTCAAGCTCCGTACCGTCATCCCCTTTTCTCATCCCCAGCTTGTCACTGATGATCTCCGGCTGGATGCCATCCTCTTTAAGTGCCGATAGAACCATTTTCACCTCTTCCCCTTTAAAGCCGTTTCCTACGATGACCCCTACTTTACGGGTAGCAGGTTTCTTGATCGTATTTTCCTGGCTTAAGGCTGGAGAGGATTTGGTTACTTTTGAACCTTCTCTGCTAGGAACTTTCGCGCTTATCGCTTCTGCAAAGCCTTTTGCCAGATCCAGGCTTACATTGGCAAACATGTCGACTACCTGCTGTTGAACCGATTTGCTCTTCACTTTTCCAAGCTCGAAACTGAAGGCTTGGATGATATGCTCCTTCTCGGGCTCACTCATGCTGTTCCAGAAAAGAGTAGCCTGTGAGAAGTGATCTTTGAAGCTTTCACTTCTTGCCCGGACTTTACGCCCTTCCATCTTCTCCTGGTAATGAGTGTAGCCTCCTTCTTCCTGACTCGCAGGGGCTGGTGTATTTTTAGCAAGTGAGTTGTTATGGTAGCTCACCTGACCCTTGTTAATCGTTTGACGGCCATATCCATCACGCTGATTATTATGGAATGGGCACACCGGTCGGTTAATCGGAAGCTCATGGAAGTTAGGTCCACCGAGTCGGATCAATTGTGTATCAGTATAGGAGAATAAGCGTCCTTGTAGTAAAGGATCATTAGAGAAATCAATTCCGGGAACAACGGATCCTGGATGGAAAGCCGCTTGCTCTGTTTCTGCAAATACATTGTCTACATTGCGATTCAAGGTCATTTTCCCAACGATTTTCACAGGAACTTCTTCTTCAGGCCATAGCTTGGTAGGATCAAGAACATCAAAGTCAAAGTTAAACTCATCTTCTTCCTTAATGAGCTGAATTCCCAGCTCGTACTCTGGATAATCTCCATTTTCGATGGATTCATACAAATCACGGCGGTGGAAATCCGGGTCTTTCCCGTTGATCTTCTGAGCCTCATCCCAAACGAGAGAGTGAGTTCCCAATACAGGCTTCCAGTGGAACTTCACAAAATGGGCCTTCCCCGAAGCGTTCACCAGTCGGAATGTATGGACACCGAATCCTTCCATCATACGGAGACTGCGTGGAATTGCCCGATCGGACATTGCCCACATGACCATGTGAGCGGACTCCTGGTTATTCGCTACAAAATCCCAGAATGTATCGTGGGCAGAAGCTGCTTGAGGCATTTCATTATGTGGTTCCGGTTTAAGAGCATGAACAAGATCCGGGAATTTAATCGCATCTTGAATAAAGAACACAGGAATATTGTTTCCTACAAGATCATAATTGCCTTCTTCCGTATAAAATTTCGTAGCAAATCCACGTGCATCACGCACAGTTTCTGCGGACCCCTTAGATCCCGCCACAGTGGAAAAACGAACAAAGACAGGGGTTTTCGTTGATGTGTCCTGAAGAAATTTAGCTCGTGTATATTCTTTCATGGAATCATAGAGTTCGAACTCTCCGTGTGCCGCAAAACCCCGGGCATGGACAATCCTCTCCGGTATACGCTCATGGTCAAAGTGAGTCATCTTCTCACGGAAGTGGAAATCCTCCATTAAGGTAGGTCCGCGTTCTCCCGCTTTCAAGGAAAATTCATCTTCTGATACCTTCAATCCTTGATTGGTTGTAAGATGCTTACCTTCGTCTTCTACGCGATACTGTTCAAGCTGTTCATCCTTGCTTTTCTCATTCACTTTCGTACGGCGATCGTCTCCCATTCTTTCATCCCTCTCAACGGTTATTAATGTTTACTATGTAAAACATTTCTGTTTGTTTTGTACCCTAGATGCTCATAATTAAACATTTATTGGATAGTTTGGAGTGAGATGTTTTTTGAAAATTTCACAAATTCATCTTTACTAACGTAACATTGTTCTGTTAAACTAATCATCAAGTAACGTAACAATGTTTTGTTACAGAGAAGAGGTGATCCCTCATTGGAGGCAGATCTTATATCTAAGAAGGAAGTATTGGAACTGACCGGAATTTCGTATGGCCAGCTTTACCGTTGGAAGCGAAAGAACATTATTCCGGAGAGTTGGTTTATTAAGAAATCCAGCTTCACTGGTCAGGAAACGTTCTTTCCCAGGGAAAAAATGCTCTCACGTATCGATACAATCAAAGAGATGAAAGATGACTATTCACTGGATGAACTATCCGATTTCTTTTCACCAAATCCAACTAAGATTGAAATCAGTGCAGATGAATTACCTTCGTATAACATTCTGTCGGAATATACCTTATCCTTCTGCACAGCATTTCTACCGGTAAGAAAGGGATTTGAGTTTCCTGATATATTAAATATGTTGATCATTGAGAAGGCGAAAAGGATACAAGTCCCAAGAGAAGAACTGCAAACCTTATTTCTTTTTCTTCATGAGAAGTTCACTCCACTGAAAGATTCTTCCCTTGAACTTGTTGGTCTTCGCAAAGAAGAGGAATATGTCTGGATGCTCCTTCCCCTACATTCCAAATTGCTTGTTGACCATTTAGCACAGACTGTATTGAGATTCGATTTACAACAGATGATGGAAGAATTGAAAATCACGTTAACGAATACAAAAGGGATCTAACTTCCCTTAATTGGAGGAGAAATGAATGAATACTATGGAAAAGAAAGAACTGCATGACTTGAAGATCAGTGGATCCGGTACGTCCGGCGGAGGAAAATTTGATGCAGTAAAAATCAGTGGAAGCGGAAAAATCGCTGGCGACATCGACTGCCACGAGCTTAAAATTTCAGGTTCCGGGACGATTTCAGGTGACGTAAAAGCTGGATACATTAAAACGAGCGGTTCTTCTACCATTAAAGGTGATACAAAAGCAGAAACGATTACGACCAGTGGAAGCTCCAAGTATGAAGGCTCGGTGATGGCTGCTGAAATGAACACAAGTGGTTCAAGCAACGTATTGAAAGACCTCATCTTTAAAAATTTCAAGGTGAGCGGTTCATGTAAGGTTGGAGGAAAGATTCAAGGGGGATCGATTAAAGCAAGCGGTTCTTTAAGAGTTGAAAAGGATTGTGAAGTCGAAACCTTCTCCTCTTCCGGCTCGGTCCATATCGAGGGGCTCCTCAACGCTGACCGGATTCAAATCGAAATCAATCACGAATCCTCCATTAAAGAAATCGGTGGCGAAACGATTGCAGTGAAACACCATAACTCGAACGGACTGATTAAACAAGTGGTCAACTTCTTTCTCCAAAAGGAAGATTACCTATTTTCAGATCTGATCGAAGGTGACGAGGTGTATCTTGAAAACACGAAGGCTAAACTGGTTCGCGGTAAGAATGTTGTGATCGGGGAGAATTGTGACATCAATACGGTTGAATATTCAGGTAGCCTGGATGTGAAGCAGGATAGTCGAATCGGGGAAAAAGTGAAGATATAAATTTTAGTATAACTAAGGGCAGGGAGGGTTTTACCATCTCTGTTTTTTTATGTAAATCTTCGTCTTTACGATTCATTAACATGCATACTCGAAATTTCATATTTTTATTCTGAATGTTCTGCTATATTAATAGGTATATAGTACAATCCTACGCGAAAGCTGGAGGCCATTATGACTCGTCTTACGGATCATCTGATTGTCATATCTTTCGATTGTTTATCTGCTTTGGATTACCCCATTCTAAAGGATCTTCCTCACTTTCAAGAACTGCTTGCCCATGGGTCCTTTTGCAAAAATGTTGAAACCATTTACCCTTCTGTGACCTATCCTTGTCACGCCACCATTGTCACCGGTAAATTTCCTAAACGTCACGGTGTAGTGAATAATACACTCATTCAGCCTGGCCGGGTTTCTCCGGATTGGTATTGGCATAGAAGGGCTATTAAGGGTACCACCTTATATGACGAAGCAAAGAAAGCCCGGATGACCACAGCCGCTCTTCTGTGGCCGGTTACAGCCAAAGGGAATATTGATTATAATATGCCGGAGATTTTCGCCAATCGCTCGTGGCATAACCAAATTCTTGTTTCCCTTTTCAATGGCAGTCCTCTCTATCAATTACACATGAACCGTCTCTTTGGTCACATCCGTAATGGCCTTAATCAACCGGAGCTTGATGACTTCGTTCTGGAATCGACGGTTGCAACGATCAGAAAGAAACCCAACCTATTGCTTGTCCACTTTACAGATCTTGATACACAACGTCATTACCATGGGTTTTCTTCAGAAGAAGCACATGCCGCCATTCAACGTCATGATGCCCGATTAGGGAAAATCATTCGGGCATTAAAGGAAAACGGCATCTATGAACAGTCAACCATTGTCGCTCTTGGAGATCATAGTGCATTGGATGAATCAAAGGCAATTCAATTGAACGTCCTTTTCAAGGAAAATGGGTTAATCACATTGAATGCCAGGGGAAAGGTAACCGACTGGAAAGCATATTGCAAAGGATGTGATGGATCAGCCTATGTGTACGTGAAGGATTCTGAAACGAAACCAGCAGTTCAATCCCTATTGGAGCAATTGCAAATGGATCCTTCCAATGGAATTGAAGAGATACTCACTGGTGAAGAAGCCGGAAGAAAAGGTGCCGATGGATACTGTACCTTTATGCTTGAAGCAAGAATAGGATTTTATTTTAAAGATGCTCTTAAAGGATCCTTCATTCATACCATCACCCCGGAAGATGTAAAGGAAAAGCGTTATACGTATGGATCTCACGGATACTCTCCTGAAAAAGAAAACTACTCCACCACCTTCATGGCCGCCGGAAAAGGGATCCGGTCAAATGTTGAAATTCCTTTTATGCACCTAGTAGATGAAGGCCCGACACTGGCACGCCTGCTCGGCCTTAGTCTGGGTGCAACAGATGGAAAAGTGATCGAAGAATTGCTGGATATATAAAGAACAGACTTTGTTTCCTTAGGGGGAAAAACAATGAAGCGTTTCTCAAAAGAAGAAAGCAGCTGGATCTTTTATGATTGGGCAAACTCAGCCTATTCCATTATCATTTCGACAGCCGTATTTCCGCTTTTTTATAAGGCTGCCGCTACTAATGCAGGGGTCAGTGCCGCGAATTCGACTGCTTATTTAGGGTACACCATTGCGATTGCCACCTTTATCCTCGCTATGATCGGTCCGATTCTGGGAACGATTGCTGATTATGAAGGCTACAAGAAGAAATTTTTCTCCTTCTTCTTTGCCCTCGGTGTTACATTTACTGCCCTGCTTGCTTTCGTTCCAAGTGATCAGTGGCTGCTTCTGTTAATTTTTTATACAGTGGCAGCGGTCGGATCAGCTGGCTCCAATGTTTTCTATGATGCCTTTTTAACCGACGTAACGACAGAAGAGCGAATGAACAGGGTGTCATCCCGTGGATTTGGATTCGGGTACATCGGGAGCACAATACCATTTATCATAAGCATCGCCATCATCATATTATCTCAAAATGGGGTACTTCCTTTCTCCGTTACCATCGCCAGTAAAATCGCGTTCATCATTACTGCATTATGGTGGGGACTCTTTGCCATCCCCTTAATCAAAAATGTCCATCAGCGCTACTTTATCGAGCGTGAAAAGAATCCCGTTGCCAATAGCTTTAAGCGTCTTGGTAAAACGATGAAAGAAATCAGGAAATATCGTGCACTATTTTTGTTTCTTCTTGCTTATTTCTTTTATATTGATGGAGTCGGCACCATCATTACGATGTCCACTGCATACGGTACAGATCTTGGGATCACAGCCACTAATCTCTTGATCATCCTGTTTGTTACTCAGGTGGTGGCTGGGCCTTTTGCAATTCTTTACGGAAGGCTGGCAGAGAAATTCACGGGGAAAAAGATGTTGTATGTAGGGATATTCGTTTATATCATCGTTTGCATTTATGCTTACTTTTTAGAGACCACAATGGACTTCTGGATCCTCGCTATGCTCGTTGCTTCTTCCCAAGGTGGCATCCAGGCATTGAGCCGGGCATACTTTGCAAAATTAATTCCGAAGAAAAATGCCAATGAATTCTTTGGTTTCTATAATATCTTTGGTAAGTTCGCCTCGATCCTCGGGCCATTGTTAGTGGCGGTCACCGCCCAAGTGACAGGTGAATCCAATAGTGGAGTCTTCAGTCTTGTCGTCCTCTTTATCATCGGGCTTGTCATTCTTGCCTTCGTCCCTGAGCCGAAAGGAAATGAGATTGAGAAGCCAACAATTGTATAATAAGAGAGCCTGAACGCATATGTTCAGGCTCTTCCCTTTTAAAATGTTTGAGCGGCATCCTTCGCTCTAGCAATGGCATTCTCTTTGATCTCCTGGGCTTTATCAGGCATAGCAGCATGCCCCTCTACAAATACACCCTCGAAGGAAGGTACGCCGAAAAATTGCATGATGATGTCCAGATAACGATGACCCATTTCCATGCCGGCTGCAGGACCCTCTGAGTAAATCCCACCTCGTGCCTGGATATGAATAGCTTTCTTGTCTGTCAGTAATCCGACCGGTCCCTGTTCCGTATACTTAAACGATTTACCGGCAACCGCTACAGAGTCAATATACGCTTTCATCACCGGCGGGAAGGAGAAATTCCATAATGGTGTAACGAACACATATTTATCTGCAGAAATAAACTGTTCTGTTAACTCATTCAGACGATTCACTTTCGACTTTTCTTCCGATGAAAGCTCCTCAAACCCTTTTCCCGTTTGCAGTTTCCCCCATCCACTAAACACATCAGCGTCAATATGGGGTATATGTTCTCGGTACAGATCAATGTGAACCACTTGATCGTCAGGATTCACTTCTTTATACGTATCCATAAATGCTTTCGCCACCGCCATGCTGTACGATTGAGTATCATCATGGGGATGTGCCGTAATATATAATACTTTTGCCATTCTGCATCCATCCTTTACTCATATTTTCCGCTGTATTATTTTGTGAAAAAAAGAAGGAATTATCCAAGGTTTGAACCTCTCAGAAAAAAAAAGAATGTGTCTGATAGACAACATCCGATTGTTCATAGGTTTTAGTTGTTTCTTACTCTTCCTCGCCGGAAGCTTCAAAAGGGTTTCCCCCGATATTCTTTCTCATTTCGTCTGTTAGTTCAAATGGAGTGTTTTCTTGTGCTTCCCCTGTTGCGAAATGGTGACTGCCATCATAGTGATATGGTTTACCTTCCAATGTCGACACCTCCGTTTTTACTATAGTATTACCTTTATGTATGGTTCTATCCGGTTCATCCTGAACTTCACCAAGACAAACCTTTTACCTAGTAGTATTTACTTATTATAATATTTATTTCTTCCAGAAGATATGTTTTTTTCCAATTTTATATTGATATTTCTTATTTTCCAACACAACTACCTGTTCATGAGAATCTTTGGACATTTGTTTCGTTTCCTCAACGAGTTGATAGATGAGAGTGTGGCATTGCTGTGCCCCTTTCACGAGAAGGGGCACGCCTATCGAATCGATTCCCAGCTCCCTTGATAGAAAGCCCCCAGCTGTCATAAGGGGAGGAACAGTCGGCGAGGTGTTGGAAATGATGATTTTCTCCCTTTTTCCATATCTTCTAAGAAGGATGGTACTTAGATCAGCTAGTGCAGGAACGACATACTTAGAGTTCCTTCGCCCAATCGTATACACCGGGTTATCCTCTTTGTCTATTCCATGATAAAGAATGTGTCCTGACTCCTTTTTCGTAAGCTGGTTAAAGAAAGGGACAGATAGAACATCCTTCTTTGTCAAGTTCCCCGGTTTTAATAAATGTAAGTGATAAGCCGCAGCCAAGGACGTCGTATGAGTCCCACCGAAATCATTGTAAATATAAATCATATGATCACCCTTAATAGAAATCCGTTTTCTTCAGTATGAACTCAATGAGCAGGGTGTATCCTTTTTCATTTCAATTCAATAAAAAAAGCTGCTTCCATGAAGGGAAAGCAGCTTTTCACTGTCTGGATCAACCACCTGCAGGTGCGGCACCGGCTGCAGGTGCAGCCAGCTTGCCATCCCCGTATAATTCTGATTCGCCATATAGGCGGACATGGCAAGATATAAGGTAGTCGAGACATGCTCGATTTGAATTAAATTATTCACTAACTTCTGAATTTGATCGTTAAGCATTCCCATCCCCCTCAAAATAAATTGACCTTTTATTTTATTGAGGGGAAGCTAAAAATATGTTGGATAAGAAAAAACAGAACCATCTACATTTGATGATTCTGTTTTCCCTCCAGGAAGCGTTTCTGTTTTCTTTTTACCACAAATTCTTCAAGGGTACCGGAACCGCACACCACTCCAAGCACGATGAACACCAATCCGATCAGGTGATGGTACGTCACGGTTTCATTAAGGAAAATAGCCGCTCCAACGAGGGAGAAAAAGGTATTGAGATTCAGGAAGATCGATGTTTCGGCGGCTCCAATTTCACCAATCGAATGGTTATAAATCATGTGCCCTACTGCCGTTGCTACAATGGCAGAAGCAAAGAATAGAAGCCAAATTGAGCTTGAGGCATTTCCTAACTCCTTCAGTGCTCCCGGCTCTGTTACAAGACTAATCGCAAACAAGACAATGGAACCGAACACCAGCATATACCCCGTAAGTAATCGGGGATCCAACGTTTTGGCTGCCCGGCTGATGATAATGAAGCTTAAGGCCTGTGAAAAAATGGAGATAAAGATAAACAGATCTCCGGTCTTAAGTCCGCCTAATCCCTCTCCGCCTGACAACACAATGATCGCAACCCCGCCACTGCCAGACAGAAACCCGATGATTTTAATCACTGTCGGCCGGTTTCGAAGGATGATCGTCGCCATTAAAGCCGTCAACAAAGGTCCCGTTCCCAGAATCAGTCCCCCGTTAGTCGACGACGTTCCGGTCAGCCCGACTGATAAAAAATAATGATGACTGACCACATTCAATAAGCCACCTGTGATAATGAACAAGAACTCTTTAGCTGTTGGTTTTCTTATTTTCCTCATGATACCAAGAATGACAAATACGGTAATCCCTGCCGTAAAGATGCGGAGTGATGTAATCGTTACAGGCGAAAATTCACTCACCAATACCTTTAATGCAGGAACATTAAAGCCCCAAATCAACATGATGAACACAAGTATCAAATACGTTTGCCACTTTTTCACTTCTCCCTGAGGCCTTCTTTCTGTATTTAGTATTCACCCATCATAGCACCAGGTGACTTTTCTTACCAGAAAAACATTTCGATTCGTGAAACAATTTTAGAGTTTAAAACGTGACATAGATATAAGAGATGAGGAGATATATATTAATGAGAAACTATTGTAATGGATTTATGATTAGTATCCTTTCCTTATCCTTTCTTTTCGGATGTTCTAATTCCGAAGAAGCGAAAGAGAGTACCCGGGCCATCACCCTTGAGGAATTTAACGGTGTGACATAAGGGATGGAACTAGAAGAAGCCATTGAACTTATTGGCGGAGAAGGAAAAATAATGGGTGAGAGAGGGAAAAAAGGAACCCCATCCTATCAAATCAATATGGTGTGGGACGGTGAAAACAGTAAATCATTCGGACAGATTTCCTTTCAGAATAACAAGATGATAACGAAGAAGGAGAAAGGATTGCGGTAGGGACGCAAAAAAGTCCATTCTTTTACCACCAAAGAATGGACTCACCTCTTACAATCGATCAATGCTGCTCAGAAAAGCATCTAATTCCTTTTCAGAAATAAATTTAAACGAGTATCCATATTGGATAGGCTGCTGTCCTGTATGCTGCTTCTTCGGAAATAACGTAAAAGCTGTACTATGGGTGATACCATTACTCCTACTTCGCAAGGATTTAGTATTCTCTACACGTTGTGGGTGGATGCCGGCACATAAATCCTTCGTAGGCAGCAAATAAATGATATCTTCCCCTTTCTTGAATTCTACTGCTTTACTGTTTTCTTTCGATAGTATGTATTCATTTTGTATAAAGATATTTTTTAGGTTTTCCATTTCACGACTCCCCTCAAAGATCTTTTCTTATTTTATCATGAGGGAATACATGAACATACTACTTCTTCGGTGCACTCCTTGTAAGTAAAATATACTGATCAACATTTTTCCTGAACCCGGACTATGCTATAGTTAAAGGTCGAAAGGGGTTTTGTAAAATGACAAATCAACAACTACCGCCAAAAACGTGTACGATCGACCGTCTGGTAACTAAAGCTGAGGACGTTGAGAAAGTGATGAAGGGGGAGAAAACGGCGACCCGCAGAAACGGACGATACGCTGATATTGGAGAAGTCATGGAGCTTCAAGGAAAGAAATACATAGTAGAAAGCGTCTACTCCCAATCACTTGGTGAGCTGACAGATAATCATGCCAAGCAGGAAGGGTTTAATACAGTTGAGGAATATAAAGAAGCCATCCTCTCTTATCATCCAGGCATGCCGTGGCACCCCAGCATGAAAGTATGGGTGCACGAATTCACATTAGTGAACGAATAGAGTACGAGGGATGGAGTATTTATTATACAGAACGCTCATCTATCTTCATGTAATCAGTGTCGTGGCTTCCATCGGCCCATTTTTCATACTGTTGCCGATGATGAAGAAATTACGGACGGCTTCTGATTCCGTGCTTCCTTCGTACTTGGACACGTTCCGCTTCACGGTCCGACTTTCCAAGCATGCGGGACATGTGCTCGTCGGAACAGGAATCCTTCTGGTACTACTCGGACCTTGGACATGGAGTACACCGTGGATCATCATGACCCTTGTCATTATGTTCTGCTCCCTGTTCTTTCTCGCAAGAGCGTTCTCACCTACAATACGGAAATTTGGAGAAGATGACGCTGACCGGGAATGGCTGATTGGGAAATTGAAGCGGACCGTTTGGATTTATCTAATCCTTCTACTGTCAATGCTGTGGTTTATGGTCGTGAAGCCGAATCTGTGGATGTAGTGGATGTAATGGAGTTGACTCATAGCGTGTACCAGGTACAATGGATGTCATTTGTACCTGGTACACGCTATTTTTGAAATGAATTTACACTAAAGAATGTTGTTTGAAACGATAGTTTGGTCTTCTTGAGTTGATTTTAATGGAATTTGTGCTGAATTATAAATCTGGCAACGTTTTGGGGCAGGAATTCCTTATCTGTCGGTCGAGGGACCTTATACCCCGTTGTGTATTATGTCTCTTCCCAATAACTTGTTGTGCTACTTTAAGCTTTTGTTGTGCCACTTTTGGCAAAACTTGTGCCAAATTGTTAACAAGCCACAGTTTTTGCGCCAATATACCCTTATTAAGCCTCGATGCCTACCGTCAATCCCCCCGAACTGCTACAGTCCTTATCTTAAAAATAAAATAGTAATACTTATACACAATGATCAAACTCAGGATCACCTTAACTATCAGACTATCCGATAAAATCAGCGGTATAAGAATCATGATGTCTGAAAAAATTAGCAGCGTAACCTTCTGGCACAGTGTCATGGACCGATGACGAATAAAACCTTCTAAATGCTTCTTATATACACTGGTTCCTTTAAACCAGGCCTCAAATCGTTCGGATCCCCTTACAAAGAAAAAGGATGCCAACAACAAGAGTGGAGTCGTTGGTATTAGGGGCAGCACGATGCCTACAACCCCTATTCCCATAAATAACAAACCTAATAATATGTAAATCATTTTCTTAATCTTATTTATTACGGCCACTCCCTCTTTACCCTTCATTCCCTCTCTATTCTATTCATGATAGAAGAAGCTGGCAAGGAACCAAAAAAGAATCTGACTTTGGTGGAGTATACGCTCACACCATTATCAGATCCCCTCTTCTATTCATTCTCCCTATTCTCTTTTCCCTTCGACTCCAAAACCTTCATAAAATAGGCCGTCGGGAGCAGCAATCCGATTGCTGCTTCAAGCAGTGCAAAGAATCGGATATGGCCTGTCGGGATATAATCTCCGTACCCGACGGAGAGGATCGTCACCCCGCTATAATAGAGATAATTGAGGAACGTATGCTCTACCGGCTTGCCACTGGGTGAACTGACACGCAGCATCGGATTCTCAAATGACAGGACATAATAGAGTACTGCAAATGCGATCATGATACTGAAAAGTACGAAAAACAGCTTATAAAATAGCGTTGTACTAAAATAACTGTATTTGAAATGCTTATCCTTAAAGAAATAGATTAAGTTTACCAGGATGAAAATGATGGCTACGATTGTAACGATGCTTGCCAAAACGTTTGAATCCTCCTCTTTCATGTACTATGTTTCATATACCACGTGTTGTATGTTTAAAACTCATCTATAGTAGATTCTCATCTCCCCTTGTACAAACCCATCAACTCTTTTATTCTAGTAATAATAGAATTTTCCGAAAAGAAGGAACCCATGATGAAAAAGTTCTCACTTCAATCTAAGATTATCGTTATTGTATTAGCACTTCTTTCGATTTTGATTTTATCCCTGTCGATTATTTTCTTTAGAATGTTATCAGACACGCTGACGGATTTGAAAGGAAAGCAAGCCTTGGCGGTGGCACAGTCTGTATCCAAGATGCCTGCTGTAATCGAAGCCTTTAAGACGAATCAGCCGGAGGAGATCATCCAGCCTCTGGTAGAAGATATTCGAAAAGAAACAGGGGCCACCTTTATTGTTGTAGGCAATAGAGACTCTGTCCGATACTCTCACCCCATGCCTGAACGGCTCGGGAAAAAGATGGTCGGTGGAGACAATGAAAGAGCCTTAATAAGGGGTGAATCTTATGTTTCTCATGCACGGGGATCATTAGGACCATCTGTGAGAGGAAAGGTTCCTATAAGAAACGATCAAAAAGAAATCATCGGGGTAGTGTCAGTCGGATTTCTTGAAGACAGTATCCATGACATCGTCATTCCCTATCGTACTAGGGTACTGATACTTGTCGGCGTCATTCTGTTAATCGGAATCATCGGCTCCTTTTTTATAGGGAAAGGAATCAAAAAAGCGATTTTTGGTTTGGAACCTGCTGAAATCGCCATGCAGTTCAAGGAAAAGCGGGCGATCATCGAATCGGTCCGGGAAGGAATCATCGCAATCGATCAACATGGATCAATTACGGAAATAAATGCTAAAGCCCACAGTATCCTGGCTCTTGATCATCAATCCTCCAACAGAGGGAGACATATTCTGGAAGTCATCCCAGATACGAAAATGATGGATGTCCTAAAAACACGGGAAAGCCAGCTGGATGATGAGATTTCATTAAATCATCATGACCTCATCGTCAACAGGCTCCCTATTTTTGAAGAGGAAGAAATCGTCGGGGTGGTAGCGAGCTTCAGGAGAAAAGATGAAATCGATCAGCTCACTAAGGAACTTTCTCAGGTGCAAGAATATGCGGGTATATTGCGCTCACAGACCCACGAATACAGAAATAAACTGAATACGATTGCTGGTCTCATTCAACTTCATCACCACGAAGAGGCATTAGCCCTCATACAGGAGGAATCCTCTGGATATGAAGACTTAATTCAATTTCTATTGAAAGCGGTTCCTGATCCTGTCCTGGCAGGGCTGATCATTGGAAAATATAATCGGTCTCAAGAGTTGAAGGTCTCATTCTCGATTCATCCTGATAGCTCCATTACAACGCCACTTATTGATGTGCAGCAGGAAAAATTGATTACCATCATTGGGAACATTCTTGATAATGCCTTTGAAGAAGTCTTATCCCGGCCATTTCATAACAGGCGGGTTCAATTGTTTATGACTGATTTAGGTGATGATTTTATTTTTGAAATAGAAGACAGCGGAGCAGGAATCCAGGATATAGACTCAATATTTGAAAGGGGTTATTCAACAAAAGCCGGCAAAGACAGGGGCATCGGTCTTCACCTGGTGCAACGAAGTGTGGAGCACCTGAACGGCTACATGACAGTGGAAAATAGTGAACTTGGGGGCGCTTTGTTTACGATTAGTATTCCAAAGCAACATTAGGGGGAGAAAGTATTGCGTAAGTGGAACGTATTCATTATAGAAGATGATATTCAAACAGCTGAGATCAACAGTCAGTACATTGCTCAAATGGAAGGATTTCAGGTAGGCGGGATCGCCACTACCATCGCAGAAGCCAAGAAAGTCTTACCTGTTGTTAATCCTGATCTAATCTTACTTGACGTCTACTTTCCTGATGGGACCGGCAGTGAATTTCTCTGGGAGATCAGAAAGCATTATCGCAGCACAGATGTCATCCTCGTCACAGCAGCAAAGGAAACCGACCATATCTCCAATGCCATCCGTGGCGGGGCATTCGATTATATCCTGAAACCCATCATCTTTAACCGATTTCAGGATACTCTACTAAAATATCAACACTATAAAGAGAGAATGAATGATTCTCAAGTCGAAAATCAACATGAAGTGGACAACTTGTTCAGTAGAAAGAAAAGCACGAGTAACATTCAGACCGTCCAACAACCCCCGAAAGGGATCGATACGATTACATTGGATTCCATACTTAAGCGGATAGAAACCGATCACAGCCTGGGCTATACTGCTGAGGAAATGGCGGGGGAAGTCGGCGTGACCCGTACAACAGCCAGGCGCTATCTGGAGTATCTTGTTTCACAAAAGAAGATTAAAGTGGAGCTTACATATGGAGGCGTCGGGAGACCTCAGAGAAAATATTTCTTTCAAGCTTAATAGAAAAGCAGTGAGGCATTCAGGGCTTCACTGCTTTTCTATTGATCATGCTTCTTTCTTCAGATCATGACTTTCCGTGGCCTTTCCTCTTTTCGTAAATTCTAAAATGGTAGGGAGAACAAGTGAAAGGAATGAAACAATCAGTAATCCGATGGTGATATTACTTTGAAAAAACACACTGTAAGAACCGTTTGATATTGTCATCGCCTGTCTGAACGATTGCTCCATCATTCCCCCCAGTATAAATGCGAGAATAAACGGAGGCGCAGGGAATTTAAACATTTTCAATAAATACCCTAACACGCCAAATCCTACAAGCAAATACAGATGGAACGTGTTGAAGCTGACTGCGTATACCCCTATTAAACAGAACACAATGATCAAAGCGATCAACAGCTGCTTCGGAATATATAAGATTTTTGCCAGTACCGGGATGAGCGGCAAGTTAAGTATCAATAGGAAAAGATTCCCGATATACATACTTGCGATGACTCCCCAGAAAACGTCCGGGTGATCCTGAAGCATCAATGGACCGGGCTGCACCCCTACAACAAGTAAGGCACCAAGTAATACAGCAGTGGTTCCAGACCCTGGTATCCCTAATGTTAACAAGGGAACGAATGCCCCGCTTGTCGCAGCATTATTGGACGTTTCCGGCGCAGCTAACCCCTTGATATTCCCTTTCCCAAAAGAAGAGGGCTCTTTAGATAAACGTTTCTCCGAAATATAGGAAAGGAATGAAGCGATCGTAGCCCCGGCTCCAGGCAGGACTCCCAAAATAAAACCAAGGACGGAATGACGGCCAATCGGTCCTGCCATCTCCTTTAATTCCTTCTTCTCAAGCTTTAAACTGCCAACAGCACTCTTCCCTTTCAACGTATTTTCATTCCGTGAGATAATTAACTGACAAACCTCGGATAGTGCAAATAATCCTAAAGCAATGATCAGAAAGTCGATCCCCTCTAATAAACCCGGGTTTCCGAATGTGAAACGCTGTGTACCTGTTTGCTGATCAATCCCGACAGTTGCGATGATCAATCCAATCGTCGCCGAGATCAGTGCTTTATTGGTGGACCCTTCGGATAAGCTGGATATCGCTGTCAGGCCCAGAAGCATCAATGCGAAATACTCAGTAGGACCAAACGTAATGGCAAGCTTGGCCATATAAGGAGCGACCAGCATAAGTGCCACCACACTTATTGTTCCACCCGCAAAAGACGATATGGCGGCTATGGCGAGTGCTTTGCCTGCCTTCCCCTGCTTTGCCATGGGATATCCGTCAAATGCTGTTGCCACTGTCCCTGAGATACCGGGGGCATTTAATAGAATAGAAGAAGTCGAGCCGCCAAACACGGCACCATAATAAACCCCTGCCATCAGGATCAATGCGGAAGCCGGCGACATCCCATAACTTAGGGGAATCATGATGGCAATGGCACTGATTGGACCCAATCCAGGCAGCATCCCGATGATCGTACCAGCCAACACCCCTATAAATGCGAAAAATAAATTTTCCGGGGTGAATGCTACTTGAAATCCATATAATATACTTTCAATCATGCCCGTCACCTCCTAAAAGGGTAGAATCCCCTGTGGTAATGTAATGTTGAGTAAATAGTTAAATGAATAATACATGATGCCTGAAAATAGAAAGGCCACTAATACCGTTGTGAGTTTCTTTCTAAAGCCCAATACAAACGGGATGACCAACAAAAATAGAATAGTAGATAATAAAAATCCGAGCGGTTCAAGTAAAAAAATATATATGAGCAGTGCTCCTAATACCGATAAAAGAATGATGACATCTTCTTTTTTGACATAACGTCTTTTCTTATCTTCTTCTGTATCATCCTTCGCCTGGAAGAACAAAACAACCGCCAAAATAATGAGCAGGAATCCAAGCCCCTTCGGAAGGACGTCACTATCGATGATGGCGTATGGAAATGCAGGAAGCTGAAAGCTGAGAGCTAAATAGATTCCAGCAAAAACTAGTAAAAGTATTGAGATGATTCGATCTGGTTTGGTTCTCATGTGATTCACTCCTAATCAAGAAAAGGAAGGAGCAGATGTTCTGCTCCTGGCCTTATTATTTTTTCAAGCCGATTTCCTCCATTAATGCTTCAATTTCTTTGTACTCTTCATCCAGGAAGGTACTGAACTCTTCTGAAGACATGTAGTTGTCCGTCCAGCCAAACTTGTCCCGCATTTCCTTCCACTGTTCCGTTTCGATCATGTCTTTAAACGCTTTCTCATAATAAGCAACGGCATCGGGATCCATATCCTTTGGACCTAAGAATCCACGCCATACAACAAATTCATCATCAATCCCTTGTTCTTTTAACGTCGGGAATTCTGAAACCGTATCTCCTTCCAAACGTTCGGGAGCTGTAATCGCCAGAACCTTCACCTTACCTGCACGAGCTTGTTCAGAAGCTTCCGCAAGGCCAGTGGAGTACACATCCACTTTTCCTCCGAGAAGCATGCTCATCCCAGATCCGTCTTGAGCCGAAACATATTTCAGCTTTTTAACATCTACCCCCGCTGCCTTAACCGCTTTTACGAACTGCATGTGATCCATGCTTCCCGGTGAAGAAACCCCCACAATGGATACTGATGTCGGATCCTTTTTTAATGCATCGACAAGATCATTCATCGTATCGTAAGGTGAATTCGCGTCTACCACAAAGGCTGCATAGTCAGCGATCACCCCGGCTATAGGTGTGAAGTCTTTGTGAGACAATGTCGACTGTCCGTTAAGGGGAACAAAGAACATCGGTGGAGACGTGACGAACATCGTGTGGTTATCCCCTTTTTTACTATCGATATATGACCAGCCGACAGAACCTCCTCCACCTGGTTTATTGACTACAGCCATACGCTCTTCAATGATTTTCTGTTCCTCCATTACCTTTGAAACAGTCCTGGCCGTCGTATCCCATCCTCCACCAGCACCAGCAGGAGCAACGACTTCAATTGGTTTAGATGGGGTCCATTCCCCATCACTTTCGGCGTTACTTGCAGAATCGGAACCCCCACATGCAGTGGTTACGACTAATAAACTTGATAAAAGAATAGCCATGATACCTGTTTTCATTTTCATCAACCATTTCCCCCTCTGATTATTATTGGTAACGCTTTCATTATAGAAAATTCAGAAACTTATTTAAATAAATCGTAAATAAACGGCAAAAGAAACTTTGTGGGTATATTGTTTATAAAGTTCACGGAATTGACTTATGTCTTATTTATCGGCTAAAACTAATTAAACCCTTTCAAAAAATCCACATATGATAAAGCAACTTCTTGATATTGAGAAAGGTGAGAGCAATGTTTAATCAACCATTCAGTATGGACAGACCGATACACGGAGGCGGAGGGCATGCGAGCTGGGGCAATGGACACGGGCACGCCACTTGGGGCCACGGAACAAGTTGGAACCAGGGAGGAAATTGGAATCACGGAGGGAACTGGGGTTATCACGGAGGTGGCTACTATCCTGGATTTGCGGCGGGAACGGTTACTGGCTTAGCTGTGGGGGCTGCAGCTTCACCGGGTCCTTACCCTGTACCGGTTCCAGCTTATCCTTACCCATATCCGTACCCTTACCCATATCCACCTCCCTACCCGCAACCTTAATAAAAGAAAGCTCTTTTCACAAAGATTGTTGTTTTCTAACATAGAATCTGCCAGGGCTCTGCCAACCAGTTTATGCTGGATGGTGAGGGGAACTGCTCCGCTTGCAGCTAGCGTTCGGCCGAGCCTCCTCAGCTTAGCCGAACGGGGTCTCGGCACGCCCAAAATCCGCAGGAATCTGCGCAGTTCCCCTCACCATCTTTAACAGTATTTTCATGACAGAGCTTCAAGGGGTGCAAGAAACTAGAAAAAAATAATCCTTCTTCCTTAAAAGGAAAATCAATCTCTACTTACCTTAAATGAGATTGTTTGTTAAAATTCTTGTTTTAATTGTTTTCCGTTAAGAATTCATGCTCAGAAAGTTGATTGGAGCGGAAGGATGCTCGACTCCTGCGGGAATAGCTGGACAGGTGAGACCCCGGAGGCGCAGCCGATGAGGCTCACCGCCAGCCCCGCGGAAAGCGAGCATCCTGGAGCGGAAATCAACTATTACTTTCTCCTCTACAATAAGCAACAAACTTTACGAAAAGAGCCTAAAAAGAAAAACATCAAAAAACAAAGCTTCCTCTCCTGGTAAAAGTGAGATGGAGCTTTCCTTTCATTATAGGTACTTATCCTTCATTGATTAAATAGTACAAGCATAAATTGGAAATATTTATCTTAGAAATAATAGCCGTTCAAAATTCCATCAATTGTGATACTATAGATAAGTTAGTGTTTCGTTCATAGTTTAGTAGAATCAAGGAGGAACTGAATATGGATTTCTTATTTCCACTTGGACTTGCCATCTCATCTGGAGCCATCATTGCACTATTAAAAATCATTGCAATCGATATCATACTTTCCGGGGATAACGCGATTGTCATCGCCATGGCAACGAGAGGATTACCGAAAGAACATCAAAACAGAGCGATTTTCTGGGGAACAGCAGGAGCTGTCATCCTGCGCATTTTCTTTGCTGCCATTATTGTTTACTTATTAAAAATCCCTTATGTTCATCTGATCGGCGGGGTCCTTCTTTTATGGATCGCTTACAAGGTACTGGTCGAAGGTGAAGAAGAAGCCAATATTAAATCTCACACCGGACTTAGACAAGCAATCACGACCATCATCATCGCAGATGCTGTCATGAGCCTTGATAACGTTGTGGCCGTCGCTGGTGCAGCACATGGACATATCGGTATGATTGCACTTGGAGTATTCATCTCGATTCCGATCATGATTTTCGGATCAAAGGCGATTGTCAGAGTACTTGAGAAGTACCGTTGGATCGCTTACCTTGGAGCTGGGATCCTTGCTTTCACAGCAGGGGAAATGATTGTTCGAGACGAGAAATTCCTACATTTACTCAATATCCATCATGGTCCAATCACTTATGCTATCACGATTGGGTTGACTGTTGCCGTATTACTTGTAGGTTATTTAGTCAATAAGCGTGCAGAAGCAGCTCATAATGGGAACGTTGAACAATATAACGCATAGTCATGAAAGATGCTTACATATGTAGGCATCTTTTTTGTTTTATGGAAGAATCTTTTGGGGATACTATATGGCAGTTGAAAGAAGTAAGGACGTGTTCGTTTGGATTTCTTTATGAGTCAGGAATCGTTGACTTCCCTGGAATGGATTTTACGCGCTATTTTTGGCTTTATGTTCCTAATTGTCATAGCTAAATTAATGGGGCAACGATCGATTTCACAGTTAAGGTTCCTTGATTTTGTTATGGCACTCTTAATAGGGAACATCATGGCTCACCCATTATCGGACGAAGGACTGGGATTGAAAGGCTCCATGCTCACCATGGGTACATTGGTGGCTCTCTATCTGATTGGGGTATACCTCAGTCTACATTCAACCTTCATACGAAAAATACTTGACCCCTCCCCCATTCCATTGATCGATAATGGGGAAATCCTATATCAAAATCTCAAGAAAGCACGAGTACCCTTAGACAGCCTTTTGTCTGAATTAAGAAAGCAGCAGACCGAGGAAGTTGAGAAGGTGGCGTTGGCCCTATGGGAAACCGGCGGAGAAATCTCCATATTTCTCAAACCCCAATACCAGCCTGTGACTCAAAAGGACCTATCCCTGTCTCCAAAGGGGTTCGATCTCCCCATGCCCGTTATTGAAGATCGGAAAATTAATCAAACTCTCTTACTCGAGCTTGATAAGGATGAAAACTGGCTGCATGATCAGCTAAAGACCCTTTACAATGTCACCGTGCACGATGTATTACTTGCCACGATTGATAAACAAGAGCACATTAAGATCTATTTGTATAAATAAAGCTCTCCCCGCATGTGGAGAGAGCTTTATTCATTACTTCATCATCTGCTTGACCAGTTCTTTGTTTCTCTTCTTGAATACTTCGTTATGAGAAGAGACCATGGCGACTTTATTTGCTTCAGGCTGAATGAATTGCTTCGCATTATTAACTGCGTTTGCAGCGTCCTGGAATGCTCCCGCAATCAAGTTTACCTTTCCGTCATGTTTCAAGATGTCACCCGCTGCGTAAAGACCTTCGATCGATGATTCGCTGTTTGTCGTACCGGCTATGTAATACTGATCGATCATGTCGATATTCAATGAACTATTTTTTAGCAGGGATGTATCTATTTCATATCCATGATTAATGATTACTTCATCAATAGGTAAATAGGAAACCTCTCCTGTCTGATGATTGGTCAGTTGTACCTTTTCAATGGTTTCATGATCTGCGGCCGCAATCAGCTTGGTAATCGATGTGTTGAGCATGCAGGAGGCCGAACTGTTCATGAGCTGGGCACATTGAGCTTCGTGTCCGTTCAACGCTTCCTTCCGGTAGGCAACATACACTTTCTTCGCTACGTGTTCTAGTTCATTTGCCCAATCGATGGCTGAGTTCCCTCCACCTGAAATGATGACCGTCTTATCTTTAAACCTTTTTAATGACTTGACTGTGTAGTTTAAATTAGAAACTTCAAATCGCTCTGCCCCTTCGATATCAAGCTTTTGAGGGTTAATGATTCCGCTTCCCACTGCGATGATGACCGTTTTTGAGTAGTGCTTTTCACCTGATGAACCTTCTAATATAAAGATACCTTCTTCATTACTTGTAATGGATTCAACTTTTTCGTTTAAGACGACAGTGGGATCGAAAGTCAATCCTTGTTGAACCAGCTGCTCAATTAATTTAGCCCCGGGAATCGGAGTGAGCCCCCCTACATCCCAAATCATTTTCTCAGGATACACATGTATCTTTCCACCCAATGTTGGTTGAAACTCGATGATCTTTGTTTTCATTTCTCTAAGTCCACTATAGAAAGCTGAGTAAAGTCCCGCTGGACCTCCCCCAATGACTGTCACATCAAATAGTTCATGATTATCCATTTCCGTCCACTCCTTGAGCAACCAAGATATAATTGATTATCATTCTCAATTACATCCTACCTCTTTTTTTATGCTTTGACAATACAAATTTCTATTGACATTAGTAAAAAAGGATTATAGTATTTTAATTGTTCGAGATTGAGAATCATTATCACTTTACTAATCTATAAACGGAGGTCTTAAAATGGTTCGCCTCTATACAAACGAATTAAACATTGGCTACGGTGAACGCCTCATCGTGAAAAACTTAAGCGTGGACATCCCTGATAAAAAAATCACAACGATCATTGGTTCGAATGGTTGTGGAAAATCGACTTTACTGAAAGCGATTACCCGTATCATCCCCCATCATTCCGGTAACGTCCTGTTAGATGGTGAAAACATTTTTAAAGGCAATACAAAGGAATTAGCGAAGAAGATGGCGATTCTTCCGCAAACTCCTGAGAGTGCCAGTGGACTGACGGTAGGAGAATTGGTTTCATATGGTCGTTTCCCTCATCAAAAAGGAATGGGCCGTCTATCGAAGAAAGATTATGATGTCATCAACTGGGCGCTTGAAGTGACAGGTACCCTGGAGTTTAAGTACAGGGAAGTCGATGCCTTATCAGGCGGTCAGCGACAACGCGTCTGGATTGCCATGGCTCTTGCCCAGGAAACAGATATCATCTTCCTTGATGAACCGACTACATATTTAGATATGGCTCACCAGCTGGAAGTACTGGAACTTCTACAGAAGCTGAATAGAGAACAGGAACGCACCATTGTGATGGTCCTCCATGATTTAAATCAAGCTGCACGATTTGCCGACTATATCGTTGCTTTAAAAGAAGGAGAAATCGTGAAAGCAGGAAATTGTGAGGAAGTCATCACCCATGAGGTCCTGAAAAAAGTATTCCAAATCGACGCTGAGATAGGTAGAGATCCTCGAACAAACAAGCCAATGTGTTACACATATAATCTATTAAAAGGAGAAGATCAACATGAAGAAATGGCTCATCCCGTTTACTCTGCTGTTAGTGCTGCTCGTTAGTGCCTGCGGCAACAGCTCTACGAAAGAAGATGGCTCGGACTCAAAAGAAAAAGAAAACAAATCTTCTGATACCATCACCTATCAATCAGAAAATGGACCTGTTGAAGTACCGGCAGATCCACAGCGCGTAGTCGTCCTATCCTCATTTGCCGGTAACGTCATGGCACTTGATGTGAATGTTGTAGGTGTGGACTCATGGTCAAAAATGAATCCTCGTTGGGATAAGGAATTAAAAGATGTGGAAGAAGTAACCGACGAAAGCTTGGAGAAAATCATTGAGCTTGATCCTGATTTAATCATCGGTCTATCCAATATTAAAAATGTCGATAAGTTAAATGAAATTGCCCCTACTGTTACATACACTTATGGAAAAGTAGACTATTTAACGCAGCACATCGAAATTGGCAAACTACTAAATAAAGAAAAAGAAGCGACAGAATGGGTGGATGACTTCAAGAAGCGTGCCCAGACTGCAGGAGAAGACATCAAAGCGAAAATTGGAGAAGATACAACCGTTTCCGTTATTGAAAGCTTCAATAAGCAATTATACGTTTATGGAAACAACTGGGGTCGCGGTACGGAGATCCTTTATCAGGAAATGGACCTGAAGATGCCTGAAAAAGTAAAAGAACAAGCGTTGGAACCTGGATATTTCGCTCTTTCAACAGAGGTTATGCCTGAGTATGCCGGAGATTATCTGATTATAAGCAAAGATCCGAAAGCAGATAACTCATTCATGGAAACAGAAACATACAAAAACATTCCTGCTGTTAAGAACAATCAAGTATATGAAGTGAACATGATGGAATTCTACTTTAATGATCCATTAACACTTGATTACCAGTTGGATTTCTTCAAAGAGAAATTTCTAGGCAACTAATTTGTAAAGGGGATTCTTATCACAAGAATGCCCTTTCTTTCTACTCCAATAAAGAAAAGATGATTGATTATGAAAACTCAAAATCAGCGAATTCCATTTTTTTATAAATTAATCGGGGCCACCTTCTTATTTGTTGCTGCTTTTCTTATATCTGTGGTGTATGGGGCTGCGGAGACAACTGTGAAGGACGTATGGCTTGCATTGACTCCTGCCGGTGACGGAGATAAGGTAACCATCCTGAGGGAGATCCGCTTCCCCAGGGAAGTTGCTGCCATTGTTGTTGGAGCTTCTTTAGCCGTATCGGGAGCCATCATGCAGGGCATGACGCGAAATCCCCTTGCAGACCCGGGGTTACTTGGATTGACAGCGGGAGCAAACGCAGCATTAGCCGTTGCTCTTGCCTTTTTTCCTTCCATCAGCTACTACGGCATTATGATTGCTTGCTTCATCGGCTCTGCTGTTGGGGCATTGTTGGTATTTGGCATCAGCTCAATGAAACGGGGCGGCTTCTCTCCCTTTAGAATTGTATTGGCCGGTGCTGCCGTTTCCGCCTTTTTATTTGCCATTTCTGAAGGAATCGGTCTCTATTTTAAGCTTTCCAAAGATGTGTCAATGTGGACGGCCGGTGGAATGATCGGGACAACCTGGAATCAGCTTCAAGTGATTGTTCCATTTATTTTATTCGGTATCGTGGTTTCAATCTTTTTATCCAGACAACTAACGATACTAAGTTTAAATGAGGAAGTTGCCGTCGGATTGGGTCAACGTACGGCCTTTGTGAAAACCATCCTCTTTATCGTGATCGTTCTACTTGCAGGGGCTGCCGTTGCCCTTGTCGGGAATATGGTATTCATCGGCTTGATGATCCCCCATATTGTCCGGGCTGTGGTTGGGACAGATTACCGCTTGATCATCCCCATCTCCACCCTGTTTGGAGCAACATTCATGTTGCTCGCAGATACGCTCGGCCGAACAATCAACACCCCATACGAAACACCTGTGGCAGCGATCGTCGCGATGATGGGCTTACCTTTCTTCCTATTTATCGTGCATAAAGGAGGGAAAGGCTTCTGATGATACATCCGGATTTGATCAAAAAACAACGATTACTTCTTATTGGACTACTAATCCTTATCGCAGCAACAACATTTATTAGTATTGGACTGGGCTATTCTTCTGTTTCATATGATCGTCTACTGCCTACTATTTTAGGTGAAGGGTCATTCAAAGAAGAATTCATCCTATTTTCCATTCGTTTACCCAGAATCATCATTACGATTATGGCCGGGATGGCCCTGGCCCTTTCCGGTTGCATTTTACAAAGTATCACACGTAATGACTTAGCGGATCCAGGTATTATCGGAATCAATTCCGGGGCAGGGGTTTCCATCGCCATCTTCTTCTTATTTTTCCCGATAGATGCCGGTTCATTTGCATATCTGCTGCCGATTGTTGCTTTCGCAGGAGCTCTTCTTACAGCCTGCCTCATCTATATGTTTTCGTATAGTAAGCGGAATGGGATTCAGCCCGTCAGGTTGGTCTTAGTAGGGGTCGGATTCTCCATGGCTCTGTCGGGACTCATGATCATTCTCATCTCCAGTGCGGAACGGGCTAAAGTGGATTTCATTGCCATGTGGCTGGCGGGGAATATCTGGGGGTCAGACTGGCCGTTCATCTGGGCGCTTCTACCGTGGCTCGTGATTCTGATTCCATTTGCCCTCTATAAATCCCAGATGCTGAATCTTCTCGGATTAAGTGAACCTGTCTCTGTCGGTGTAGGAGTTTCCATCAACCGTGAACGTTTCATCATGCTGATGGTAGCTGTTGCCTTAGCCGCATCAGCTGTGTCCGTTACAGGTGGAATCGCCTTTATCGGATTAATGGCTCCCCATATCGCCAAAGCATTGGTCGGACCACGGAATCAAATGTTCATTCCGATTGCCATACTGCTTGGCGGATGGCTATTATTACTCGCTGACACAGTCGGTCGTAATATCCTGGAACCCGATGGCATTCCAGCCGGGATCATGATCGCTCTGATCGGGGCTCCTTATTTCATGTACTTGTTATTGAAAAAATAAGAGCGATATAAAGAAAGGTACCGGACTCTCCGGTACCTTTCTCCGTTTCATTACCTCACAGTGGGATTAACTGCATCTGTTACAAATTCCTCCTCTATCTCTTCCTTCACAGGTTTCTTACTCCAAAACGTCGCAAGAATCGGTCCTGAAATATTATGCCATACGGCCGCAATGACACTTGGTAATGCCGCCAGCGATCCAAAGTGGGCAGTGGCCAGTGCCACCCCAAGTCCGGAATTTTGCATCCCGACTTCAATCGAAATCGCTCTCCGCTTACTTTCATCTAATTTCATCAGGGCTCCCGTGCCATATCCCAGTCCAAGTCCAAATAGGTTATGCAGGATCACAGCTGTAAAAATGATCGCTCCTGAAGTTGCGATATTATTGACATTTGCAGAAACGACCGCCGATACAATAATAATGATCGCCAATACTGAAATCAACGGAATGACATTTAAACTTTTTTCCACTGTGCTCGGGAATAGTTTACGAATGACTAACCCAAGAGTGATTGGAATGATGATCACTTGAACGATGGAGAGAAACATGGCAATCGGATCGACAGGCAGCCACTGACCTGCCAAAGCGAATAAAATCAGCGGAGTCGCAATGGGGGCCAGTAATGTTGATAGTGATGTCATGGCAACAGATAATGCCAGATTCCCTTTTGCCAGATACACCATGACATTGGATGCTGTCCCACCAGGAACCGACCCCAATAATACTAATCCGGCGGCTAATTCATTCGGTAGATTCAGTATATACGCTATCAATAGGGCACCTAACGGCATGATGATAAATTGGGCCATTACTCCAGTGATGACAGGCAACGGCTTCTTAAGAACCAGCTGAAAGTCAACGGGCTTTAACGTAAGTCCCATACCGAACATCACAACACCTAATAGAATCGTTATATAGCCACCCAAAGGGAGGAAAGGAGCAGGAACAAAATAGGCTACCGCCGCTACGAGGATGACCCAAATAGCGAAATACTTTCCTGCCAGATTACTGATCGTTTCGAGAAGTTTCATTTTTTTTCCTCCTTCTTTTTATGTACTAGTTTATGAGGATTAAAGATTCCATTTGGATCTATGGCCAGCTTGATTTTTTCCATGACCTGCAAAGCACCACCGTGTTCCCTCTGTTGATACTTCATCTTTCCGACTCCTACACCATGCTCTCCCGTACATGTGCCATTTCGTTCAAGGGCATATTCCACGATTTGTTCGTTATATATTTCCGCTCTCTTCACCTCTTCAGGGTCGTTTAAATCAATCATGAGTGATGTATGATAATTTCCATCACCCACATGTCCGAGGATTCCCCCTATCAACTCTAATTCTTCCAGCCTTTTTCGTGCATGCAGCACGGCACCGGACAGTTCTGAAATGGGCAGGCACACGTCAGTCACCATGAGCTTCCTTCCTGGGTTTCCATGTACATAAGCATAGGCAAGATTATGTCTCGCTTCCCACAATCTATTCCTTGCAGCAGTGTCTTCTTCAAACATAATCTCTTCACAGTCATGATCGGCCATAATCTCTTTGGTGAAATCTACATCTTGTTGGAGACCTGCTTCATTACCATGAAACTCAAGAAAAAGAGTAGGTTTTTCTTTATAATCCGTCTCACTGAATCGATTTACTTGGACCATCGATGGTTCATCCACCAGCTCCACTCTCGCAATCGGAATGCCGGCTTGTAAAATGGACACGACCGCTTCCACTGCATCATTTATATGATTAAACGATGCACGTGCCGCAACAATATACTCAGGTATGCCATATACGCGTAGGGTCAGCTCCGTAATACATCCCAACGTGCCCTCTGAACCTACGAATAAACTGTTTAAGTGATAACCGGACGATGATTTCTGAGCCATGTTTCCTGTGTGAATCACCTCTCCATCGGGAAGCACCACTTCTAAATCCCGTACCTGATCCCGCATGACTCCATATTTTACAGAAGTCGTCCCACTCGCATTCGTGGCTGCCATGCCTCCAAGGGTCGCATCAGCACCTGGATCCACTGAAAAAAAGAGACCGTATTTCTTCAATTCCTTATTCAACTGAGAACGTGTAACACCAGGTTGAACTTTTACGAGAAAATCCTTCTCCCTCACCTCGAGTATTTTATTCATCCGGGAAAAATCAATGGTAATTCCTTTATCATATGGAATCACATGACCTTCAAGGCTTGTACCCAGACCAAACGGGATAATGGGTGTGTGATGGGCGGCTGCCACCTTCACAATCGCGCTCACCTCCCCGGCACTCTCAGGGAACACCACTATTTCCGGAGAGCTCGGCCTATGATAGGATTCATCCTTCCCATGCTGCTCTAAAATCGTTTCATTCACCGTCACCCGATGACTGCTTAAGATTTCACCTAATTCATCGAACAAACCACTACTCTTTACACTCATACGCCTTCTCCCCTTCAAAAAATGTATAATGTATCGAATTATACCTAATAATCAGAATATTTCAATAGTAAATAAGATGTTTCTTTCTCCGGAGAGGGACGGACCTCTATTTATGTTAGAGGAATGTGATAGGGACGGGATTCAATTCTGAATAAAGTAAAGGGTGAGAGGTCCGTCCCTCCAAAAGAAGCGGCACGGTGAACTGAGGGACGGACCTCCAAAATAGTGATTTATGAGAAGAATGCTGAAATGGCAAGGATTCTGTATTGGTGGAGGTCCGTCCCTCAAAAAAAGTGGCACCGGAATCATCCAGTACCACCATACAATCGTTTATTTTTCTATCAGTGTCTTCAATTTTTCATCCAACACCATAAATAACTTAGCCAATTCTTGTTTTGGAACGTTCTCGTATTGATCTCCTACGCTTACTTCATACGCACACTCATTTTCAGTCACTTCTTTTACATATCCCGTTAAACCAATACCTGTCTCGTCATACACTTTCATCAAAATCGTTTCTATTTCTTTTTGTGGATAGTGAAAGAAGACATGAAACATATTGGAAACAGGCTGTTCAGGAAGAGTCGATGCACCCTGGCAGCCGTTAAAAAGACCGGCAAGTTCTTTTGCTCCTTCATAATACTGTTCCATTTTGTTGATTCGTTGATCAAAATAATGGTCTGCACTCAGGATGTATGGATAGAGGCTGATGAGATCACCGCCATGACGTCTTTTCCATACCTTTGATTCTTTGGTAAACTCCTCGCTTCCGGCCAGGATCGCACCTGAAATTCCTCCGATTCCTTTATAGAATGAAATATAAACACTATCGAAAAGGGCGCAGATTTCCTCTGCTGATTTCCTATAATGGGGCAGGATTTCATAGAGCCTTGCACCGTCTAAATGGATCCTGATTCCTTTATCCCGGCAGTATTCAGAGATGGCTTCAAGAGTCTCATAGTCCGGAAGTTGACCGCCTATTTCCCTTTGAGGCAGCTCTAACAGTAAGCAAGCAATGTCCTCTTCAAGATCCATCACGTCTTCCAGTCCGATCACACAATCCTTGTCTGCTATTAGAATCGGTTCAATTCCATGTAATTTCTTCAGCCCATCTTCTTCATGAATCTCTAAATGACATAAAGGATGGTACGCCACTCTGTGCAACTCTTTTTGATCGCACCAGATACGCAGGGCGATCTGCTGAGCCATCGTGCCGCTCGGAAAGAAAATGGCACTTTCTTTTCCCAGGAAGTTTGCCATCTTCTTTTGGAACTCCTCTATTATCCTTCCTGATCCGTAAATATCACTTTCCAAGTCACCATCTACATCTACTAAAACATCTTTAAGAACATCCAGATTTCGTTTCCCATTTCCCTGAAGTTGAAAAGCAGTCTGTTTATACGCTTCAAATAAAGTCTTTTCTCCCATCGTTTTGCTCCTTTTTATGAGTTCATCACTTTTTCAATGAATCCCTTCACTCGTTTCTTGTATTCCTCTTCTTCTACCGTAAAGCCTTCTGTGTGCCCGGCGCCTGGTACTATCCATAATTCTTTCATGCCATTCGTTGCTTCGTACAGGCGATTAGCCATTTCGGTTGGAACGAGTTCGTCCTGATCTCCATGAATGATGAATAGAGGTAATTGATTTTTCTTCACCTGTTCGAGTGCCGAGGCTTCACTGAACGTATAGCCTGCTCTCACCTTCGTCACCACACTCGTTACCTCCATAATCGGAAATGGCGGCAAACGGTAAAGATATCTTAATTGGTGAGTCAGCTCTTCTTTCAATGAGGTATATCCGCTGTCGGCAATGATTCCTTTCACCTCTTCTGGGAGGTCCTCACCACTCGTCATCAATACGGTTGCTGCCCCCATGGAAAAACCGTGCAAAAAAATAGATTCTTCACCTTTTTCATTGATTAAGAGATTGATCCATTCTTTATAATCCAATCGATCGTCCCAGCCATATCCGATATAATCCCCTTCACTTTTCCCATGCCCTCTCGCATCGGGTTTTAGAATATTGTATCCTTCCTCGTAATAGAATCTTGTGACTTCAGGCATCTGCTCGCTGTTCCCTTTATACCCATGGGCCAGGATAATGGATTTTCCATTCGGTGACTCATTTTCAAGATATTGAGCTCTAAGGGTCAAGCCGTCCTCTGTTTCGACCTCAACTGTTTCAAAGTTCCGCTTTCGTGTCCAGTTCCTTAATTCTTCTAATCTCTTTTGTTCTTCCTCCAAGGCGCTGACGGCTTCAACCGCTTCGTCTGTTCCGCCATATAATTCTATAGCCTCATTACTTCTATTAATGGCCACATCATAAAAATAGTTTCCGGCTACAATAAGTGCTACCACCAATAACAACAGCAAACTGCTCATGATCCATGCGATACGTTTTTTCATGACATGGTCCCCTTCGTACAAGTAGTTAAGTCTATTTTACTTGAAGCCGGTGTGAGTTTCATAGAATAAAGCACATACATATGTGTTATTTTCTACAGCTTTTCCACATTCAACATCACCTAGACGAAATAAAAGAGCTTATCTTCCACGTAATGGGAGATAAGCTCTTCACATTCCTTTATTCTCTTCTGCCAGTTCTGTAAAGACAACCAATCGTTCTACGTAATTATGGATTTCCCGGTCAAAATAACCTGTGCACGTAATCAAATTAAGCATGCGTTTTTCACTTGGACCGAAAATGGTTCTAAGAGGTGCATCGTCTTTTTGATAAGCGACCTTCTCCCTTACTACAAATGTCATAGTGTCTCCATCTTCATCTTGTAAATGGATCTCATCCCCAGGCTCAAGCTCTTTTAGTTCAAAAAAGACAGCAGCCTTTTTCTCATCATCTACATGTCCAGCCAAAACGGCATTCCCTTTTTCTCCTGGTTGAAAGCCCGGTTCAAACCATGCAACATCCTTTCCGTTATCCGGAAGCTCCATATTCCCTTCCTTATCGAGCCCGAATCCCTTGATAGGTGCTTCGAGATCAAGCTTCGGTATGGAAAGAATAGCTGGTGTCATACTGTATTCTTCTTTTTGCGGTTCAGGAGTAACGGGATGAACAGGTTGTTCAATGGTGGATGATTGAACTTCACTTTCCGTAACCGATTGAGGCTCTTCGGCAGCACATGCCGCGAGAAGAGCCATCAAAGGGATAGACAATAGAAGTCGTTTCATTATTTTTGCAGTTTTCTGCGTGTAACATATAGTAGTGCCGCTCCACCTAATACTGCCGTTGCAAGTACAATTGGAAGAGAAGAAGACGATTGAGTCGCTGCTCCACCCATACCTGTTTCAGGCATGCTGCCAGGCATTAATGTATAATCTTTCAGGACAAGTACTTCCAATTGAGCTGCTGTATTGATTGCGAACACGCTGTATACTGTGTTTTCTTCAAGCATTGTTCCAGACAGGTCCAACACTTGATCTCCTTCTGGTGTTCTGATCTCTAAATCATAGGCTCCTGGATCTAGCTCCTGATAATCCGTGATTGCTTTGAACTCAGCTCCACTGAATAATGAGTCTCCACCTACAAGACCAACATCAACCGTTGGTGCATCCGGGGAAAGATGTCCGACACGTACCTTCGTCATTCCTTCTGTTACATCCATTGAATCCTGCGCTACTACTAATTCCAGGTTTTCAACTGTATTAGCAGCCGCTACTGTGTAAGCCATCCCTGCTTCAACCGTTAAATCTTGAGAAATGACAGGATCTTCGCTTCCCATTGTTCCTGCAGCATAAATTTCAACTTTATGATCCCCTGCAGGAAGATTCATATAATCTGTTGCTGCTTTAAATTCTGCACCTTCAACCACTGCATTCCCATCCACATACACATCGACAGCCGGAGCATCGGGAGAAGCATGAACAATACGCACCATCGCATCATTCTCAGCCGCAAACGCACCTCCAGCCAGTGATAACATTAACATGACCGTTGCCAAAATCGAGAAAATCTTTTTCATTTCTTCCACTCCTTTTGTGTGTTGTACAAGTTTTGTATTTTACTTGTACATATAATGTATAACTATTAGAGGGATATATCAACTAATAAACTGCCCGGTTAGCACATTCAACTCTCTGAACCATTTTTACCCACAAAAAGGGGGCATAAGTATTGCCTATTCAAACAGCGAAACCCCGGGATCCCGATCACAACAGTGAACAAGAACCGCATGAAGCTGGCCTCTATGATGATAAAGATGAGCTGTGATTTCAACGAGCCATTCGAACTTGGTGTAAGTTACACCCCAATAGGACGAGGTTTCTTCTTTGAGCATTTCGTCACTTAAACATGAGACCCGTTCTTTTAAATCGTTAACATTATTGATCAGTTCTTCTTTCATCTCGGTGAGGGTATGTAGGGTTTTACTTGAGTAGTACGATTCCAATTCTTCTTGGGCAGCTCCTGTAGCTATGATGTAATCCGCCCTGCAAATGAGGGCTAAATGTGAAAGCAACTCCCCAACTGAATGCTTAGTTGAAGTCGGTCTCTTATCTAAGTCTTCATCCGAAAGACGATCCATTATGTTGATAATAGAGGTAACCGCCACTTCGATTTGATGCAGCACACTTTTACAGTAAAAGTTCATTCTCATTCTCCTAATAACTATTTTCTTCATTATACTTAAAAACCGATTACCATTGACACCTTCCATTTCATGCATATAAAATGTGAAATAATCATTTTCAACATATAAAATCATATAAACACTCGTATAATATTGGAAATATGGTCCAAAAGTTTCTACCAAACTACCGTAAATGGTTTGACTACGAGAGGGTTAGAGCCAAAAGTCTCTACCCTTCTCTCACTATGTCAAACCTCGGGTGCATCCCGGGGTTTTTTTATTTAGATAAGGAGAGGATCCTATGAGTACCAATAAAGAAAGACTTAAAAAACGAATTGCATCTGCGAATAAAGATATCCCTGCAGACCTTGTTATTAAAAATGGAAAAATAATCGATGTTTTCAACCTTGAAATCATCGAAGAGGATGTGGCGATTTCAGATGGAATGTTCGCTGGAATTGGAGAATTTGAAGGGAAACAGGTAATCGACGCCAAGGGGAGATATATAAGTCCTTCCTTTATCGATGCACATGTTCATATAGAATCCTCCATGGTCACACCATCCGAATTTGCTAAAGTCGTCCTCCCGCATGGGGTCACGACCGTTATTACAGACCCCCATGAAATCGGGAATGTATCCGGAGAAGAAGGAATCGGATTCATGCTCGATGATTCAGGGAACATCCCATTAGATGTGTTTACCATGCTTCCATCCTGCGTGCCGGCAACTCCATTTGAAAATGCAGGAGCAACGCTGACAGCCAAAGAGCTGGAACCTTTCTTTACACATGAGCGTGTCATTGGATTGGCAGAGGTAATGGACTATCCTTCCCTTCAAAAAGGCGATGATTCCATTGTCGATAAAATCACTGTCACCTCGGAAAATAGTCATAATATGGACGGACATTTAGCGGGACTTTCCACAAACGCGGTCAATGTTTATAAATCGGCCGGCATTCGAACCGATCATGAATGCACCACCGTCCCTGAAGCATTGGAACGAATACGACGAGGGATGTACCTTCTCATTCGCGAAGGATCCGTGGCCAAGGATTTGAAATCACTTATTGGAGTTGTTAACGATAGAAATGCCCGGCGCTGTCTATTCTGTACAGATGATAAGCACTTGGATGACTTAATCGAGGAAGGCAGCATCGATCACAATATCCGCTTAGCAATTAAGGAAGGGCTCGACCCTCTATTGGCGATTAGCATCGCCTCTTTGAATGCTGCTGAATGTTATGGGTTACACACGAAAGGCGCAATTGCACCTGGATACGATGCGGATTTTGTCTTACTGGATGAACTTAAAACGCTCTCTATCTCAGAGGTGTACAAAGAAGGGAAACTGGTAGCTGCGCATAGTCAGTATGTCGGCGACCCAATCGTAAAACCTGCGCCAAAACCACCTCTGACTTCAACTGTGCATATTCCGAATCTCACTGAAAAGGATCTGCAAATCGAGATAGGCGGAACAAAGGAAGCCCATATTATCGAAATCATCCCTAATCACCTTAGAACCAATAAACGGATTGAAAAGGTTCAAGTAGAAAATGGATTCTTTATCCCTTCCATTCAACAGGACCAACTTAAAATGGCTGTCGTTGAAAGACATAACGGGACAGGAAATATCGGCTTGGGCATTGTAAAAGGATTCGGATTGAAAGAGGGAGCCATCGCTACCACCATTGCCCATGATTCACACAATATTGTCGCAACAGGTACAAATGATCGTGATATCCTGCAAGCCATCGAGGCGCTTAACGAAATGCATGGCGGCCTGGTGATGGTGAGAGACGGAAATGTCATCGCTTCTCTTCCTTTACCGATAGCAGGGTTGATGTCCGATCAGGGATTTGAAGAAGTGGTATCAGGGCTCGACCTGTTGAAGAGCGCCTTTATTGAATTAGGTTTCTCCCGGGACTTCAATCCGTTTCTTACCTTATCATTTCTAACGTTACCTGTGATTCCTCAGTTGAAGCTGACGGACTTGGGGCTATTTGATGTTGAGGGCTCCAAGCATATTAAGGTTGGGGTTTAGGGTATGAATGGGTGTTTGACTGTTGAAATTTGCTCTTTTTTGACAGTTGAATTTTGAGGTGTATTCACCGGTTGAATATCCGGGAGAATTTGACTGTTGAATATTTGAATTTTTTAACATTTGAATTGTCCTCACTCTAAAATAGATCTGCTGTACCAGGTACAATTTATCCGATTTGTACCTGGTACAGTGGTCATAACAACAGGTGCCAGGTACAGAATCAACATCCCGTGCCTGGCACTCTTTTTATCCCACTCAAAAAAAGAGATGCCCCCATATACCCGAGACATCTCCCTCTCATTATTTACTTTGGCTGTCTTCCTTTACCTCTGTTTCTTCCTTTTCGTTCGTCACAGCGACTTCCTTGTCAGCTGTTTCAGAGATCGCTGGCTGATAAGGTCTTTCATGGGATCTATTTGCATATGACTTCAGTAATTCACCTACATCGATGCCAGTCATTTCGCGTAACGGTTCCTGCATATCAAGCATCGTTCTGGTGATGCTTTTCCCAAAGGAAGGAACTCCCTGGCCATTACCGGAATCAATGATTTTAACAGAGTCAATATTGTTAAGAGGCTGAGCAATTTTCTCTGCGAAAACAGGCAGCATTTCGATTAGTTTCTCGGTAATGATGACATCACCATGTTTCTCCATTGCTTCTGCCAGCAGTTTACGGGATTCGGCTTCCGCTTTACCTCGCTCTCTGATAACATCGGCTTCAGCAGAACCTTCTTCTCTGCGTATCTTGGCTTTCGCTTCCCCGTCAATTTCAGCCTTGCGAGCTTCCGCTTCCGCTTTACGAGTGGTTTCGTAGTATTCGGCGTCGGCTTTCGTTTTACGAACTTTTGATTCTTCTGCTTCAAGTTTAACGGCACGTTCACGTTCAAGGAATTGAAGGGTTAACTCTTCCTCTTTCACTTCCTTTGTAAGTTTGGCTTTTTCCAACTCATAGGACTGTTCGGATTTCGCTCTTGCCCGCTCTGTTTCTTCTTTGAAGGCTGCGTCTTTGATGTCCTTCTCTTTTTTCGATTGGGCAATGGTAATTTGACGCTTGTATTCTTCCTCTTTCGCTTCCTGATCGGTTTGGGCACGGTGAATACGGGTTTCACGCTCGGTGTTTGCTTCTGCAATTTCAGCTTGCTTGCGAACCTCGGCGATACGTGGACGACCAAGATTTTTTAAGTATCCATTTTCTTCGTCAGCATCTCTTATGTCCGTTAGCCCGAGTGACGTAATTTTGAAGCCCATAAGATCCAGCTGCTTCTGAGCAATTTCAGATACGTCAGCGTTAAACTTTTCACGGTTGCTGTTGATATCTTCAACCGTCATTTTAGAAAGAATCGCACGAAGATTACTTCCCAGTACCTCAATGATTTCATCTTCAATCTCTTTTTGGTCCTTACCTAGGAACTGCTCGGCATAGTTCGCAATTCCGTTTAATGTGTCTGCCACCTTCACCATGGCCACTGCGTCTGCAACGATTGGTACTCCGCCATTTGTGTAAACTCTCGGTGTCGATAATTTTAATTGGAAGGATGTAAGATTAACAGGTGTAGATGTTTGGAAACGTCTTAATCTGTACCCTCCACCCCTGATGATTTTCATGGAACGCCCTTCCTGGTCGGTGAAAATATTCGTTTCCTTTTCAGGATCCCCCAGTTTCGGTCCGGTAATGATCAGTGCCTGGTTGGATCTCGCTGTACGATAGCGGAACCTCATCCAGAAATAATACGCGATTCCTGCAATAGCTGCAATAACCAGAACAGGAATCAAGAACATGAAAAATCCGATAATACTTAATGATCCTAGCATTCTGACAACCCCTCTCAAACTTTTCTATAAATCAGTCGAGCAACTGATTCACTATTTTATAAAACTTCTAGCTACAATATTATCTACGGAAGGGTTGTAGAAAAGTTTCAATATTTAGGTAAATTTTCTAATTTTAATACAATAATTCCTACCAAATAAAGACCTTACTTCTCATTCCTGTGATAAAATAAAAGCGTTCACAATTTAAACATTGCTCATTGGTGAAGATGATCAGGTCATCTTCTTAAAAGGGAAGTTGGTGAAAGTCCAACGCGGTCCCGCCACTGTAAAGCTGAGATTTCGTATGGATCCACTGTTTCGAATCGAAATGGGAAGGAATATGAAATTGTTGACGCTGAGCCAGGAGACCTGCCAATTGAGAAGAACACAGAGTTCCTACGGGAGATAGGAGGGTGTTGCGCTATATGAGCCAAATGAGGAATCACAGGATTCTGGACGTCCGCTTGAAGTAGCCGCATCTTCTTTTCAAAGGGAGATGCTTTTTTTTATTTCAGAAATTAAACTGGGAGATGAGAAAATGGAACAAGCTTATTCGGTAGAACGTTCACGAACCATACAAACAAAATTGGTACTGCCACCGGACACCAATCATATGCAAACGATTTTTGGAGGGAAAGTCCTTTCCTATATTGATGAAATTGCGGCACTATCAGCAATGAAGCACTCCAGCTCAGTCGTCGTCACGGCATCGATTGACTCCGTCGACTTTTTGTCGTCTGCAACGGTCGGTGATGCGTTAAGTCTGGAAGCCTACGTTACGTCTACAGGTCGAACATCCATGGAAGTATATGTAAAGGTCTACTCTACGAATCTTGTAACGAGTGTCAAAACCCTGACGACTGAATCATTCCTGACGATGGTCGCCGTTGATGAAAATGGTAAGCCCAAGCCGGTACCAAAAGTCATACCAAAGACGGAAGAAGAATCGAGGCTTTTCAATACGGCTCCTTTGCGAAAAGAGCATAGAAAAAATCGTGCGCTTATTTTGTGAAAAGTCCCTGATTGCTAACTCTCCTAATAAACAAGAACACTCAGAGCTTCTCTAGGCTTTGAGTGTTTATAAGGGCTAGTCTATTGATCCAAATTGGAATGAAAACGGGGTTGGTTTTAGAGCGGGAAGTCATCCAGGATTCCTTCTTCTGGTGAAAGAAGTACAGGATCAACTCTAGGAAGAAAAGAGAAAAACAGTATAGAGATGCGATTTGGATGTTATTGCCTTCAGACCTCCGTCTTGTTCTAAACCTATAGAATACCGAGAAAATATTTCCTATAATGGATAATAAAATAGTTCATTTGGGGTGTAGTATGATCGAAGGTAAATTAATTAAATTTCATCGTGAAGATTCGGGTTTGACTCAAGAGCAGCTTGCACAGGGGATCTGCTCTACCACACATCTAAGTAAAATCGAAAGAGGGATCACAGAGTATTCCAGTGAAATTACTGATTTACTGGCAAGGAAGCTTGGAATCAATATGGAAGTCGAACGTTCTCGGTATCATTCGTTACAGGCTAAATTATCTGAATGGAATGATGCAATTATTATGATTCGAACCAATGACATCCATCAACTTAAAGGTGAAATCGAAAAGGAACCTTTAAGGTTTCTATCTGACTTCATCATTCAATACAACCTTTTCCTGGCAAGATATTATTTATTTTTGAACAAGCATGGAAAAGCCAAGGAAATCCTGGGCATGTTCGAAAACAAAAACTATCCTCTATCCCCTTTCGAACAAAATTTATTACTTCATGTCAAAGGGATCTACTATCATTCAACAAGACAATTTAACACTTGCATAAATGTATTGAAACAGATTGACGATGAATATCCGAACTCCGAATATTATTTTCATTTGGCATTAGCCTATCATTCCATTCATTCAAACACCTTTGCCTATTATTATGGGCAAAGAGCCTTGCATTTTTTCCAAAAAACATTGAATATCCTTAGGGTCATCGATTCTGAAACGTTAATTTTAATTCAATTGAATGCCAAAGAACCCTTTGATATGGAAGAAACCAAACAACAGTATGATAAGCTCCTCAGAGTCTGTGAATCCGTTAATTCCAAGGAAAGGGCACATAAAATCCATAACAATCTGGGATTCGAATATTTTAGGAGAAAACGATATTCTGAATCAAAAGATTCCTATGAAAAAGCATTAAAACTTATTAATGAAGACACGCCAGCGTCACATTATTTAGTCACACTCAGCGGATATATACTAGCTTGTCTGAAAGGGAATCTGCTTTCTTCCGAAGAACTCAATCAATTAGCGACAAAAGGACTAAAAAGGGCTACTCAGCATCAGGACCCCACCTACGTTTTCTTTGAAATATACTTACTTACCATAAAAGGAAATGAACAAGAACTATATGAGTATATTGAATATACAGCTCTCCCCCATTTCAACAAAACGGGGAGCAAGTTGATGTATCAGCATTATGAAAGACAACTATTTTTATATTATGTAAAAACCGGGCAAACAGAGAAAGGATTCAAACTTGCATCCAATAAAATGTCCAATGAAATAAGCTATTATGAATTAGAATAATGACACTTTTAATGATAAAAGGAGGTTTTCTTTTATCATTTTTTTATTCGGCTGATTTCTCGTTGATTGTTAGCCACTATATTTGTTTTGTTTTCTGAACAACCCCAACTCACCGCCATTATTTCGCAACTTTCCTCCTACCCCCTCCTAAAAAATCAGAAGATAAATGATTGTTAAACTCCAATCAGTAGTTAAATAGTCCCTAAACAAACCCCCATACAAACATGACAGATTTAAATTTACACTATTAATTGTAATAATTTTTAGAATTATCGAACTAACAACTAAAGAAAAGAGGTAGAGATGATGAATGGATCTTCCATCGCAAAGAAATCAGCTGTGATTGCATTATCCACTGGATTACTTTTATCCCCTGTATCGGGCTACTCCTCTCCAACAGCTACAGCTGCGGATTGGAAAGCAGAAACGATTTTATCTTCTTTGACAGAAGAGCAAAGACAAGCATTGCATCAACTGAAATTAAATAACGCAGAAGGTCTCCAAGGATTTCAACCGAATGAATTGGCATCCGGTGAAGAAATCTCCGTTATCGTCGAATTCCAATCCAAACCTGGGCATGTAGCCGTACTAGAAGCTGCAGTAAAAGGAAAAACAGTAAAGAAAGAAGACGCCAAAGCCCAAGTGGAGAAAGAACATAAGATGTTCAAAGAAGATGTTGCAAAACATCTATCTACTAGTCTTGTAAAAGGAAAAAAGATAGAGCCGAAAATCACCCAAACCTATAAAGAAGCATATAACGGTGTGGCGATGACCCTTCCGGCCAATCAAGTAGAACGCCTGCTAAACTCCAAAGCCGTCAAGGCGGTATTTAAAAACCAGACCTATACTGTCGATCCGGTTCAACAAGATCTTCCTAATGATGTAGACCGTGAAATCACAACATCTGTTGAAAGCATTCCTTATTTAAAAGTGGATGAATTACATAAGGAAGGAATCACAGGAGACGGAATCAAAGTCGGCGTGATCGACACAGGTGTTGACTACAACCACCCTGATTTAAAGGATGCCTACAAAGGCGGATATGATTTTGTTGACGACGATGCGGATCCAATGGAAGCAACGTATGAAGATTGGAAGAGTACGAGTGAACCAGAGTTCAGTTATACGGGAAATCCCTATTATACCTCTCATGGTACTCATGTATCCGGAACCATTGTAGGACAAAACGAGAATGATAGTGAAGTATCTGTAGAGGGAGTTGCTCCAGATGCTGACTTATATGTGTATCGTGTCCTTGGTCCTTACGGAAGTGGTTACACCGAAGACGTCCTTGCAGGAATTGAGAAATCGGTTCAAGATGGTATGGATGTCATCAACCTCTCATTGGGAGCAAGTGTCAATGACCCTTATTACCCTACAAGTACCGCCCTTAACTATGCTGTGTTAAATGGTGTGACGGCCGTTGTTTCAGCCGGGAATTCAGGACCAAATGACTTTACCCTTGGCTCTCCTGGAACAGCAGCTTTAGCTTTGACTGTCGGGGCGAGTGATGTCCCTGTTTCCCAAACCACTTTTACCGGTCAAACGACAGCTGGCTGGTCGACCGGTATTGTGAGTATGGCTAGGGGATTCGCTCACACATTCGATAGTCTGGAAGATCAATCACTAGAATTAGTAGATGTTGGCCTAGGGTATGAAGCAGACTATGCGAATAAAAATGTAGATGGTAAGATCGCTTTTGTTCAGCGAGGAAATTTTGCTCTGAATGACAAGGTGAAATTTGCCAAAGAACATGGTGCTAAAGCCGTGATCATGTACAACAATGCAGAAGGTCATGTAGGATATAACCTCGGAGAATCAGCCCATTATGTCCCGGCCTTCTCGATGACAAAGGCTGCCGGGGAAGAATTAAAAGCAGCAATCGAAAGTGGCACATCAAGCTTCACGTTTACGAACTTAGAAGAAAGCTTTACAGAGGGTGACCAGTTAGCCGATTTCAGTTCAAGGGGTCCAGTCAACAAAAGCTTGGATATGAAACCTGAAGTGGTCGCTCCCGGGGTCAGCGTTCTATCGACTTTCCCTTCTTTTATGATCGATCCTGAGAACACGGATGACTATCAGTATGCTTACTCAAGACTTTCAGGAACCTCGATGGCTTCTCCATTCACAGCGGGGCTGGCAGCTTTACTTTTGGGAGAGAATCCGGATCTCGAGCCAGCTGATATTAAAACGATACTCATGAACTCATCTGATCCTTTGAAGGGAGATTACAGCGTATTTGAGGTTGGTGCAGGAAGAGTGGATCCGTATCAAGCCCTCCATAGCCAAACAACGATTCAAATAAACGATGAAACGTTGCTTCCTAATGGCGAAGAACTGATTGCAATCGATCATCCAACTGGGGGATTGAGCTTTGGAAATCAGGTAGTGGCCGAAGGAGATCACCTCCGCGTACAAAAAAGCTTTGAAATCACAAATAAAAGCGATCAAAAGAAAACCTTTGACATTACGTTTGAAGAAAATGTACAGGAAGGCACCCTTAGTCTCAAGGAAAATGGAGTTGAAGTGACTTCAGACAAGTCTATTAAAGTGAATGGTGGCAACAAAAAGACTTCAAATTTCTTCCTGACAATGCCTAAAACAGCTGCGAAAGGGATTTACGAGGGATACCTGGTCGTTACGAACCGTAATGATCAAACAGAAAGCTACCGCGTGCCATTTAGCGTAAAGAGATCGGAGGAAGGCTTTAATACACTTGAATTGTTATCCCCCACCTTTGCACCTTCTCACTATACTCACGGATATGATCCATTCCGCTATCCATGGGCACTGGTTGAATTCAACCTGAGTTCACCGATGGAAAGCATGGATATCATCCTTCAGGACGGGGAAACAGGTGAAGATTTAGGATTAATCGGTACACTCGATCTGCAGGGTGCCCTGCTGGATAACAACTACTTACTAAGAGCATTCCAGGGTGGCTATTTCGCATTTACCGGTGATAAGAAAAATCCCGTTTCAGAAGAAATGACCATCGCAAAACCTGGGCACTATAAGATCAAGTATGCGATGACAGATCCTAAAGGCAAAGTAAAAACAAAATCAGAGCATTTCTATATCGACATTGAAGGTCCTACATTCAAGAGTTCCCTGGATGGTGAGTCACCGTTCCTTGAATATAAGCGGGGTCAGGAAACGTACCCTTTTGAGATTGAAATTACAGATCCACTTATTGAAAAAATGCAAGCAGCAGGAATCGACACAGATCAATCCAAAAACTTTATGATTTATTATTGGAATTCACCTTTCCCTTCGTCACCTCTTTACATGGATGAAAACGGTAAGTTTGTCGAAGAAATTGCGATGAATGAGAATGTGAAAGCCCTTAACTTTAGAATGAATGGCTATGATATGGCTGGGAATAATAGTACGATGAAAAACTATTTCTTTATTAAAGAAGGTACTCCGAACGCGTATCTGAAAACCGATGTCGATACCGTTACAACAGGTGAAACCGTAAAGGCAACCCTATTACTGGATAATGTTCAAGATGCAAAGGAAGCCACCTGGACATTTGAAGATCACTACGGAAAAAAACCAGAAGTGATTGATGCCAAGCTATCCGGGGAGTTTCTAGAAAAAGCTTCCCTGACACTTGAAGGAAATCAAATTAAAGTCACCTTCAATGAACCTGTTGAAACATTCGATCATAGTGCGATCGTTGAGGTGCACGTAAAACTTCAAGATGAAATCTTCACGAAAGAGGATGGATTGGACCCGACGGTAACCGTTACAGATTCCAACAATGAAACAATGAATTTATTACATGCTGGTGCAGGATTCACTGTAAATCCTGACTTTAACTCAATAAGGGGATATATAAGTCCTGAAGGATTTGATAGTGGAAGTGGCTACAATGCCAAGAAGGATTGGTCAAAAGCAGATGCAACTGTAGAATTCAAAAATTCAACAGGAGACGTCTTTACACCATCATCCATCACAGATAATGGTGAGTACTCCATTGAGAAACTCCCATTAAGCAAAGACCCTTATGATATAACCGTAACACTTCCAGGCCACTTCTTAACTAAGAAGAATAATGAGCAAATCGGTTATGAGTACAACGGAATGCTTTACGGAAAATATCATAGAGTGAACAATATGAAACTTGTCGGAGGAGATGTCAACCAGGATCATGTCATCGACATTCATGATGCCATTGCCATTCAGGATGCCTGGAATACTAATAATCGTGCTGCCGACATCAATTTCGATGAAGTGGTGGATGCGAACGATATGAATTTTGTTCAAAAGAACTATCTATTACAGAATGAGCATGTTAAGAATGCCCCTGCTCCAGTTGAATCAGCCGACGGAAAAACGTTGGATTCGATTTTAGAGGAATTAGGACTGAACTAAACATCATGCCAGAATTTAAAGGAATGGGCCCTCGTTACATCAGGGTTCATTCCTTTCTGCTTTGAGCCATAATACAAACCACCCTTCTTACATACAAATGAAGAGATAGTCTAAAAAATTCATCTTGAAGGATGGTGCTTCATGTATAGCTATTATCAGCCTTATGATCGTAACCAGGGCATGAATGTAAATACTTCCTATACCACTTTGATTGATCCATTCGTCGTCAGCAGACTGCAGTCCGTCATGGGGAAAATGCTCATTGTGGAGACTACGAAAGACACGATTCGAGGCGACTTGATTGAGGTTCAACCAGATCATATCGCACTTAAAGCTGGTGACTCTGTATTTTTCGTGAGAATTCAACAAATCGTCTCCATTATGCCTGTTTAAATAGTCAATTTGCAATTAGGCAACATCACGAATCTTGGGTTCAACTTCCCCTTCCCTCCGACATATACTACCCTGAGAGGAGGCATGACAGAATGGATCGTTTTATTCTTTTGTTAGTAGCGGGTATCTTATCCGGATTTGCATTGTTGAAAGCTCCTTTAGCAGGGACGTTTTTAGCAAGCATAGCCCCGGTAACAAACGTCATTGGCATATTAGCAATTCTCATATTCTCTCTTTTCCTTATATATAAAGGCGTTATGGAAATACTCGGCAAGTAAAAATATGGACTCAGATATTTTTCTGAGTCTTTTTTTATGCTTATTATTCAAACCAGATGTTCAGCAGTTTTTTATATTCCTCATGATCAATTTCCTCTTTCGTCATCTCTCCATCCTTCCACTGTGTAAAGGACGTATCGGTTAATGTTACATTCCCGTTATCAGTCCTTTTTGTCAACAATGGATGCTTGTTGAAAGGGGAAGCTGAATGTTTGGCAATAATCGTTTGAATGTCATTCAATTGAGTGACATCCTTTATGTGATCACGCGAATCGAAAGCATATCCGGTTCTCCATTCCGAATGCTTATGCTTTAATTTCATTTCAAAAATATAATCTCCATGGGGACTGTCGGCCTTTTTAACTCTAAACTGACCATTTGAAGAAACGACCTCTTCTCCCGATAATGGCACTGTTTTCAACGGGAGATTTCCTCCAAATCCCGTATCAATCACATATGATGAATCGTTGTGTGTGACTAAAATCACCACATGGGTCCTTCCTAACGTCTGGTACTGCTCTTTATCATGATCGTAAACGACTCCCCGAACGAGAGATGCATCAAATTGATTTTCGACCAAAAATAAATAAAACAATGAATTCAATTCATAACATAGACCACCTTCGTTCTTCACGAGCACTTTATTCATTAGATTTTCTTTGGTAAGATCAGTGAACGTATTTCCAATAACACATAGATTTTCGAATGGGATGCTTTTAGCTGTTTCTTCTAAAATGGTATCTAATTGTTGAAAGGTTATTTTCCCTGTGGGTGGATAATGTATTCTTTTGCGAAATAATGTATTTAGATCGGTAATGGTGAGCCCTCCATTTCTTAAGCGTCATTCTACATTATGTTGTATCTGTTTATTATTTACTTTTACAATGTCGAATTTCAAGAAAAACACCTTATATGCCAAACGCCCTATCACAACTGAATTCGCAACTTTCCAGACTGGGCACGCGATACACATGTCAGAATCGACCGGTGTCCATTCCGTTCTTCCTCACTCAAAAAAGAATCACCATGATCGACTTTTCCCTCTATCACGTTTAATTCACATGTTCCGCATCGCCCAGCCCGGCAGGAATAGGGAGCTTTGATCCCTAACTCGAGCAGTGCCTCTAACAAAGTTTCTTCTTCCGACACAGAAATGGTTTGACCACTCGTTAACTCCACTTCAAATCTTCGACGTGTTAGTGTCTGTGGAGGAGTGAATCTCTCGCAATGAATACTCCGCGGAGGATATCCGATTTCAAGGGCACTTCTAGTAAATTCTTCGATGAATGAAGGTGGACCACAGAAGTAAACGTGGGTTCCTATTCTGTGCTTCCAAAGTGTTGTATCTGTCAACCTCTTTTCTTTTGAAAAATAAAAGTGAGCCTGCTCAGGAAAGGTTTCCGTTAGAAAGGAGTAGAAAGGGCAAGCCTCTTTCGATTTCACTGCATAATGGAGTTCGAAGGTCCGTCCCTCCTCCTTAAGCTCTGCCATCATGGACATGTAAGGGGTGATACCGATTCCCGCGGCATAGAATACATGGTGTTTTGCTTTAAAACTCAGTGGGAAATGATTTTGTGGAAATCCCACTCGTAAGGTATCCCCCACTTTCATCCGTTCATGCCAATACATAGATCCCCCCTGGGACGTTTCTTTTAGACGGATGGCGATTTGATAGGCGGCTGTTTGACCAGGTGGGTTCGTTAAGGAATACGACCTGGCAATGGTTTGTCCATCCAGCTCAACATATGTAGTGATATGGGATCCCCCGCTAAAATAAGGAAGGGATTCGTTATGTTCATGAACAAGAGTAAACCTCTTGATATGAGGGGTTTCCTGATGAATGGACCTGACTTTTACGGGGATGGTTTTGAGTAGATTCACCTTTGACCACTCCCCATTTCTAAGGTAGCGTAACCGAGGAATGACCCTCGTAATGGAGAGTAGTGATCGGAAATGGACAACTTTAAGTGACAATGGGAACAGATCGTCTCGAGTTTACCCAAACCCTCAATCTTTGTTTTCTGATGACATTTGCAACAGAAAACTTCGATCATTCTGATACCGTGACCAATTAACTGCACTTCCTCTTCAGAAAAACCACATTCCACAGCCAGGTGCTTGAGACCTTCCAGCTTCCCCCACTCCATTGCTATATATAGAAAACTGCCCATCCTCTGATTTCGCAACCACCGTGAGATATTGGTTTCTTCCTTTTCACCAAGATACACCACTTCAAAGGAGACATTCTCCTTCATCACTTTTTTTATGATAGGAGTCAGTCGTTTCATCCCTTTATGATCACCGCAAAATAAATACTTTCGTTTACTTGGTACGAACGCTGGCTGTGTCTCGGTCTTCACTTTATCACCCGCTTTTCATTCAAGTATTCAATAACCTCTTCTTTAAAAAGGGAAATCCCTTTGTAATCTGAGATAGGTGGTGGAAGCTCCTGCAGGATCCGGTGAAATTCCTCGGTCCACTCCGGATTTCGAGTGAACTTATCCAGTGAGAGGAGGTGGGTATGAATCGTGAACAGTAAACCGTTTGACCCAGGCAAACGGAACAGTTTCTGCACTTCTACCCGCAAATGAACGAATGCCCCGACATTTTCTCCAGTAACTACCCTTCTATCCTTCCCCCACTGATCAAAGGTCTCAAGAGAAGTATCCAACCGATCCCCCGCCATTAACGACCAATTCCGCCTGACCCAAGGATCACCTGCTTCCATATGCATTAAAAACCTCAGAATTCGTTGATCCAATCCTACTTCTTTAAAACCGGGTATCGGCTTATGGATCTCTTTAAAACTCATTCCTGAATTAAAAGCCAGGGACCAATTAGCAGGAAAACAAAGCTGTCCCGCATCCAAATATAAATCCCCATCCCGCTGCATCATGAAAATCAGGTCCTCTTGTACATGTCGACCGATAAAATCGAGTGGTTCCAATGATAAAGTGGATTCATCCCCAAGTTTAAAGGTTTTTTGTTCATTTAGAATGTGGTTGTGGAACGTCCATTTTCCATCATTTTTTTCAAGGGAAAACTGCTGAGGATAACACGTAGTAAGATGTTGAATGACCAGCTCTGCTATTTCCCATTGAGCTTTCAAGGTATGCGGCCGGGACTGAAAGCACCGTTCGGGATGATGCGTAAGCAGTTTCCGTTTAAGCTTGATTTCTTCTTCATAAGAAGAGGTAATCTCAACACTCCTCTGCTCCTCCAAAGGAACCGAATTATTCGAATACCGATACACATCCCCCTTAAAGGGATAAGGAAACGAATCCACTTTCACCATACAACCACCCTTTTATCTGAAAATTCTTACTTTTATTTTATCGTATAGAGGGACGGACCTCAAGAGGTCCGTCCCTCACCCGTATTTCTCATTGTACCGGCTGAGTGTAATCAGGGGCCATATCCACCGGTAGCTATGGTAGTGTATATAGAAGTGTCCTGGAAGACCGACTCCCGTTGGATACGTTTTGGAAGAGTCATCTGATGCTCCTTTTATTAATTCGAGAAGAGCCATGATGCCCAAGTCGATCGCCGGGGTTGGTTTGTCTTCGATACAGATGAGAGATTCCAGTGCCCATGCTGTTTGTGAAGGGGTAGAAAAGGAAAGAGGTACGTATGTCTTCTCCTGATCACTGTAACAGGATTCTCCCCAGCCCCCGTCTTTGTGTTGAATGCTTTCCAGCCAAGCTTTTGCTCTTTGGATATGTTTATCAGAAGACGGCACACCCGTTGCTTTCATACCCGTGATGGCCGCCCATGTTCCATAGATATAGCAGACACCCCAGCGCCCGTACCAGGACCCATCTTCCTTTTGCATCAGCTTCAGCCATTGTATCCCTCTTTTCACCTGAGGATGGTCCTTTGTCAACCCTGCCCGGCTGCCCAGGAATTCCAGGGCTCTTCCTGTTAGATCAGGGGTTGATGGATCGATTGCCGCTGCCTCTGCCCCGTCCATAGGAAATGAAGTAAGGATTCCTTTCGTCTTGTTTTTTTCAAAAGCCGGCCAGCCTCCATCACGGTTCTGCATACCAAGTGTCCATTCAAGCCCCCGGTCCCACGATTGCCGCACAAGTGGTTTTTCAGCAGCCCAATAGGTAATGGCCCTGAGTGCCGCCGTCGTGTCATCCACATCAGGGTGAATGCTGTTGCTCTTTGAAAAGCCCCAGCCCCCAGGCTTCACAACGCTCTCCATCGCCCAATCCCCATAGCGGAAATGTTGTTTCTTGAGAAGGTACTCCACCGCTTTGTCTATGGAGCGGTCCCGTGCATCCACCCCCGCCTCCTGAAGGGCATAGCCGATCAAGGCTGTGTCCCACACGGTTGAGGGTGAATTTTGAATATGAATGCCTTTCTTCGTTTCGCAGGCCATCTCTTTTAATCCACTCATTGCCTTTACGATTATAGGGTCACTCTTTTTGTATCCCAAAGCAAGCAGTGCATAAATCATATAAAACGTTGTGCTGAAATAACTAAGATACGTCCCATCGGATTCAATTCTTTGCAGCATATACTGCTGGGCAAATTGTGTGGCCTGTTGATGCAAATGAGATGGAATACTTATTAAGGACTGTAAGCCCTCGTTGATTTTCGAAAATAATTTCAGCTCCCTTTCACTGTATCTTACTTCATGTGGTGATCGGGACAGATGCTGCATTTGTGGAATGCTGTTTGATTTTAATGAGAATCCTTGATCCTTCAGCAACAGCAGCGGTGCCAAATGAGCTCGTGCATAGCTGCTGAAATCCCAGAAATTCAAGGGGAATTGCTTCGGAATCATTAAAAACCCGATGGGAATCGGAAGCAAATGCCTCCAATCATATTGTCCATGAATGGCAAGCATAAATTTCGTAATCGAGTGCGCCCCGTGAATACCACCCTTTTTCTCTATGAAACGCTGGGCTTTCTCCAGTCTCTTGTCATCCTTCTCCACCAACCCACTAAATAAGAGAGCAAAGTATGCCTCAATCGTTGAAGACAGATTTCCTTCCTTCTCATCCTCAAAAAGCTTCCATGTCCCTTCCCTTGTTTGCACTTTCCAAAGGCGGTTCACCAACCGTCCCACAAGCTCTTCATCATCCATCTCAAGGGAACGCAGGAGAATGATCATATACGCATCGGTCATCAAGCTATTTTCAAAGCAGAAGGACCAGCTTCCGTCTGCATTTTGTTTATGCTGAAGATCACTCACCATTTTATGAATCGTACTCTCAATCTTCTTTTTCATACATTTATCCTCCCGATATCTTCTCTGATGTAATGTATATGTGAAGAATGCGGGTACTAGTAGTGAGATGCAAAGAAGAGCCCGCTCTCCGGTTACGGAAAGCAGGCTCTTTCTATTGTTCTTCTAATTTCTTTGAGTAATAGCTTACGAGTTCGGGATACTTTTCAAGCTCTTTTTTTCCTTGCTCCGTTATCTGGTAAACTCCCCTTTTCACCCGCTCAAACCAGCGGTAATAATTCTTCTGAAGAATGGATGGGGTTTTCGTACCCGTGCCCAGCTTGGCTAAGTTCCTCGGTGACATGGGCCCGTGTTTTTCCAAGTAACAGGCGATCTGAATGCAGTTTTCCTTGTAAGCCGTCATGATTTTCGTCTTATTGCTGCCGCCTACATTGTAATCTGCACTGCGCCCTTCGATTTCTTTTACAAGCGCCGCCCGTTTCCGCTTACTGTTCTTCATACTCTTTTTCCGGTCAAAGGCTTCTGGATGAATGACAAAATCAAGTTTTGGCGTTTTCGTCGTAAATGAAACGGTGATCAGACCGAGCTCCAATCTGCGAACCAAGTGGCAGACATCATTCCACCGCTTTGACCGGGGACGCTTTGGTTTCGGGATCGCAATGTACACCAGGTCTGTGAGTCTCTGCCGCTTTGTCGCTTGAATAAGAAGCTCGACATTCAATGAAAGCTTCAATTCCACAATCACAAGTTCTTCTTCTTTAAAAGCAGTCACATCACAATCGTTCACTTCGCCGTTCACCTGGTATCCCTGTTTATGAAAATGTTTTTGGATCGGTTGATAGAGATCCGATTCTTTAAGTTTCTTCATGGTAAAAACCTTCCTGGGAAAGAATTCTATAGGATAAAGTATAGACTATTCTTGAGATTTTTGCAGTTTGGGAGAAAAAGAGACCCCAACTCCTTGTGCGGGAGTTGGGGTGGAAGGCTCTCGGTTTCGCTTATCTGCCATGTTGGGGATTCATCTGCCATTTAGGAAGTATATCTGCCTTTTTTTATTTTATCTGCCATATTTACCATATATCTGCCATTCTGCAAAAAAACGATAAACTCCCCTCCATTAAACCCATCACACAATCGGCCGACACTCCTACCCTCGAATCTTCTCAATCTCATCAGCCACAAATTGCACCGACGTCCCGACAATCACTTGAATGCTATTTTCCCCAACCACATGGAGGCCCGGAACCCCTGTCGCTTTGATCCGCCCCTGATCCACGGCATCCATGTCCTTTACTTCCACTCTCAATCTTGTTATACAGTTATCTACAGATGTTACATTTTCATCTCCGCCGAGTCCTGCATAGATTTCCTCTGCCATCACGGCAAACTTTTCGCTTTGAGTATGCACTGTTGCATTCTCCACTACTACTTCTTCATTATCCTCTTCACGCCCTGGAGTCATAAGATTGAATTTCGCGATCATGAAACGGAACAAGAAATAGTAGAGAAGGGCAAATACGACACCTTGTATGAGCAGCATGTAAGGAAGATTCGCTAACGGAAGTCTTGAGCTCAGGACAAAATCGACGAACCCTGCGCTGAACCCGAACCCGGCCGTCCATTGAAAGAAGGAGGCAATCGCCAAGGATAACCCTGTCAACACAGCATGTGTTACATAAAGGGCAGGTGCCACGAACATAAAGGCAAACTCAAGAGGCTCAGTCACCCCTGTGAAAAAGGAAGCAAAACCAGCTGCCAGCATAAGTGACGCCACCTGCTTCTTCTTATTTGGTTTTGCAGCATGATAGATGGCAAGTCCCGCTGCAGGAAGACCAAACATCATAACCGGGAAGAACCCAGCCTGATACATACCCGTCACACCTTTTTCACCGTTACCTGACCAGAAGTTCCCGATATCATTAATACCGGCAACGTCGAACCAAAACACGGAATTCAAGGCATGATGCAATCCAGTAGGAATTAATAATCGATTAAAGAATCCATATAGACCAGCACCCGTGAAGCCGAGCCCACTGATTTCCTTCCCGAATGAAACCAGGGCAGTGTAGATGACCGGCCAAACAAACAGCATCACGCCTGATACAACCAGCATGGCAATCGCCGACATGATCGGAACCAATCGTTTTCCGCTAAAAAAGGCAAGGGCATCCGGAAGCTTCACGTGACTGAAGCGATTGTACATAGCTGCCGCAACGATCCCTGACAGAATCCCGACAAACTGATTACCGATTTTCTCAAATGCAGGATTGACTGCTGCGGCATCCACACCTTGAAGCAGTGCAACTGAGTCCGTTGAAAGGAGTGTCGTAATCACGAGATAAGCGACCAACCCGCTCAGTGCTGCAGATCCATCCTTTGTTTTGGCCATACCCAATGCTACACCGACTGCAAATAGAATCGACATATTATCTATGATCGAAGCGCCAGCCTTAATTAAAAAAGCGGCAATCGGACTATCCGCCCCCCAGCCGGTTGGATCGATCCAATACCCAATCCCCATCAAAATCGCTGCAGCCGGCAAAACGGCAACCGGAAGCATTAACGAACGACCAATACGCTGAAGATATTTCATCATTTTGTTTTCCCCCTATCAGTCTTCAATTTTAATAAAATATAAGTGCGTCCCTCCCATCCTGTCTTTGGACAAAACTCTTACAGTAGACAATATTCCTATTCTAGATTGTTTAGAAGTGAATATGCTACCCTTTCATACTTATTTTCACTGACTTGTTCTATAGTCAATAGAGCCTTTATACTTAGGACTTTTTATGAATATTGAGGGACGGACCTTGGAAGGGAATTTTTTTGATGTGGTCCGCTATCATTTTTCCATAAAATAGAAAAAGACGCAATTACTAATGAAAATGACGCAATTACCTATGATAAAAACGCAATAAACTAAAAAATGACGCAATTCTTTACCAAAGCGACGCAATTATCTCCAAGCACACTAGATAAAGCCCTTACCTAGACCTTCTAAAGGACCTATCAGACCCTTTTTTTAGATTTAAAATACGTATTTAGAGCCTATACGAATGAAGTTTCACCATATTTCCCTTAATATGGCCACTTCCCTCACTTTTCAACGATCGTACAACCCACATCCCAGCAAAAGAAACAACCAACTGCTCCCGTAATTCTCTACTTACAGGATCTTAAGGGACGGACCTTGAAGTTAGATAGAAGAAATGGTGTGGTTATGAGGATTGGAGGTGGTGGATGGGACGTGAGAGAGGCCCGTCCCTCTTTAAACACGCAAAAAAAACCCCGTCAGGCATCAAGCCCAACGGAGGTCCGTCCCTCTATTAAGGTAATTCAGTTCCACCCATGAGGTAGCGGTCGCATTCGCGTGCTGCTTCACGGCCTTCGTTGATGGCCCAGACGATGAGGCTTTGGCCTCGGCGCATGTCTCCTGCAGCGAAGACTCCATCGACGTTGGTCAGGTATTTGCCGTACTCTGCTTTAACGGTGGAATTGCTGTTTGTTTCGACTTCAAGTTCCTTGATCAGGTCTTGTTCCGGACCACTGAATCCGATTGCCAGAAGGACAAGATCTGCCGGCCATACTTTTTCAGTTCCAGGAATTTCATCTCGGATTTTGTTTCCATCTTCATCATAACGAAGCTTTACATTGATCGTATGAACTTCTTTGATATGACCATGTTCGTCACCGACAAACTTCTTGGTCATGACAGCGTATGCACGTGGATCTTCTCCAAGTACTTCAGCTGCTTCTTTTTGACCGTACTCAACCCGGTGAATGACCGGGTATTGCGGCCATGGGTTGCCGACTTCATCCCGCATGGCACCCTTTTTATCGTAGATATCAAACTGAGTGAGGCTTTTACAGTTATGTCTTACAGAAGTGGCTAAACAGTCTGTGCCTGTATCCCCACCACCGATGACGATGACGTCTTTCCCTTCAGCAGAAATATAATTTCCGTCTTCCAGGTTGGAATCCAACAGGCTTTTTGTATTCGAATGAAGGAATTCCATTGCGTAATGAACGCCTTTTAAATCACGTCCTTCTACTTGGATGTTACGATGGACGGCTGCACCTCCGCAAAGTATGACTGCGTCAAAGTTTTCACGCAGATTTTCCACTGTGTAGTCTTTCCCGACCTCCGTATTCGTAACGAATTCAATGCCCTCTTCCTCTAAAATATCAACGCGACGCTTAACAACTGAATAAGGCAATTTCATTTCCGGAATGCCATATGTTAATAGTCCGCCTACACGATCATTTTTTTCAAAAACAGTCACAAGGTGGCCTGCTTTATTCAATTGAGCAGCAGAGGCTAATCCTGCAGGACCTGAACCCACGACCGCCACTCGTTTACCTGTGCGGTGTTCAGGTGGTTCAGGAATGACCCAGCCTTCTTCAAACCCTTTTTCAATAATCGAACGTTCCACTGTTCTGATCGCCACAGGCGGCTCATTGATCCCGAGTACGCATGCTCCTTCACATGGTGCCGGACAAGCAAAACCGGTGAATTCCGGGAAGTTGTTCATCTGATGTTCACGCTTTAGGGCTTCTTTCCATTGTCCCTGGTACACAAGGTCGTTCCATTCCGGTATTAAGTGATAAACGGGGCAACCAGTTGTCGCTCCGTTGATTTCCATTCCAGACTGACAGGTAGGAACGCCGCAATCCATACAGCGCGCCCCCTGTTTCTTGACTTCTTCTTCCGAAAGAGGAGAGGTGTAGTCGTTCCAATCCTTCGTTCGTTCAGCTGGATTTCTTTCATCTAATGTTTGTCTTTTATATTCCATGAATCCAGTTGGCTTTCCCATAATATCCCCCTCCCTCTTTATTTCGCTGGTTCTAACACTTTTTTCTCTTCTTTTGTGCCTTCTTCAAATGCTGCCATTTCGGCATCGAATTTCTCTAATCCACTATTTTCAAGCTCACTGATCCGCTCTCTCATCTTGAGGTATGATTTCGGAATCACGCGCACAAATTTGGACACGTAGGAATCCCAGTTCGCTAAAATCTTCTTACCGTTGTTGCTGTTTGTATAATGAACGTATTTCTCGATCATGTCGTATACATCTTTCATTTCGTCCGGATCAAATAATGGCTGAACGAGGACAAGCTCCTGGTTACATCTCGATCTGAAGTTTTCATCTTCATCCAGTACATAGGCGACTCCGCCTGACATACCTGCGGCAAAATTCCGTCCTGTAAGTCCGAGTACAACCACTTTTCCACCTGTCATATATTCACATCCGTGATCCCCGACGCTTTCAACGACTACCTGCGCTCCACTGTTACGGACACAGAATCGCTCGCCGGCCACTCCATAAATATATGCTTCTCCACCAGACGCCCCGTAGAAGGAAACGTTACCGATGATCGTGTTTCGTTCTGGGATGAACGTAGCGGTCGGATCAGGATGAACGATGATTTTCCCGCCTGATAAACCTTTTCCTACGAAGTCATTTGAATCCCCGACAAGTCTAAGGGTCAGACCTTTTGGAATAAAGGCTCCAAAGCTTTGCCCTGCAGATCCTTTAAACGTCAAACGGATTGTATCTTCCGGTAAGCCTTCTGCCCCATAACGTTTTGTAATTTCGCTTCCAAGCATCGTGCCGGTTACGCGGTGAATGTTTCGAATCGCTGTCGTCCATTCAACCGGTTCTCCCGTTTCAATCGCTTGGCGGCAGCGGGGAATCAGCTCTTGATAATCGAGTGTTTTCTCAAGCTCGTGATCCTGCTTTCTTGTCGCATAGCGGCCCACCTTTTCAGGTACATCTGGTTGATACAGAAGAGCAGAGAGGTCGATTCCTTTCCCTTTCCAATGATCAATCGCTTCGTTTGCTTCCAGGATATCGGTTCTGCCAATCATTTCATTGATCGTTCGGAAACCAAGTTGAGCCATAAGCTCTCTTGTTTCCTGGGCAACAAATCGCATGAAGTTCGCTACATGTTCAGGATCACCTGTGTATTTTTTTCGTAACTCAGGGTCTTGTGTCGCAATACCGACCGGACATGTATTCAAATGACAAACACGCATCATGACACAGCCAAGAACAACAAGCGGTGCAGTGGAGAATCCATACTCTTCCGCTCCTAGAAGCGATGCAACAACAACATCCCGGCCCGTCATCATTTTCCCATCAGTCTCGACGACAATCCGGTCGCGAAGACGATTCAGTAACAGGGTCTGATGAGCTTCGGCAAGACCGATCTCCCATGGCAATCCTGTATGTTTCAGACTGGTTCTCGGTGCAGCACCCGTTCCCCCGTCATATCCACTGATTAAGACAACATCCGCCCGGCCTTTTGCCACACCTGCAGCGATCGTGCCAACACCTACAGCAGATACCAGCTTTACGCTGATGCGTGCTTGCGGGTTTGCATTCTTCAGGTTATAAATCAGCTCGGCAAGGTCTTCAATCGAATAGATATCATGATGAGGCGGTGGTGAAATCAACTCCACGCCAGGAGTAGATCCCCGCACTTCAGCAACCCAAGGATATACTTTCTTTCCAGGGAGATGTCCTCCTTCTCCAGGTTTGGCTCCTTGTGCAACTTTGATTTGAATTTCGTCCGCATTAACCAGGTAATGGCTTGTTACACCGAAGCGTCCTGACGCTACTTGTTTGATCGAGCTGCGCCTTGAATCCCCATTTTCATCCGGTGTGAAGCGGCTCGGATGTTCCCCACCTTCACCTGAGTTGCTCCGACCTCCAATTTTATTCATGGCTATCGCTAATGCTTCATGGGCTTCCTGACTGATGGATCCGAATGACATGGCACCAGTCTTGAATCGGCGACAGATTTCTTCCACTGATTCAACCTCTTCAATCGGGATAGGCTTCGTTTCTTTAAACGAAAGTAGTCCACGCAGAGACTGCAGATTCTGCTTCTCGTCTGTGAGCATGGTGGAATATTTTTTGAATAACTCGTAATTATTCGTACGACATGCATGTTGAAGGGTGTGAATCGTACTTGGATTGTACGCATGATCTTCTCCATTTTTTCTGTACTGGAATTCATCTCCCGAATCCAATGTGCGTTGATTATCTTTTCGGTCATTGAACGCTTTTCGATGCCTTAACAGCACTTCTTTTTCGATGATATCCATCCCGATTCCGCCGAGTCTTGACGCTGTACGGGTGAAATATTTATCAATCACATCTTTATGGATCCCTACCGCTTCAAATATTTGTGCTCCACGGTAACTCTGGATCGTCGAAATTCCCATTTTAGATAAAACTTTGATGACACCGTCTGTCCCTGATTTCACAAAGCTTTGAACCGCTTGTTCGTAAGTAGTGTCCTGCAGCTCGCCCTTATCGATGAGATCACGCAGCGTTTCATAGGCTAAATAAGGATTGATTGCTTCCGCACCATATCCGAGCAGGGTTGCGAAATGGTGAACCTCTCTTGGTTCCCCTGATTCCAAAAGGATGCTGACAGTCGTACGCGTTCCTTGGCGAATTAAGTGATGATGCAGTCCTGAAACGGCTAGGAGTGCTGGAATGGCAGCTTTGTCCTTCACAACTCCACGGTCAGATAAAATAAGGAGTGTCGCACCATCTTCAACGGCCTGGTCAGCTTTTTCATACAGAGCATCCAGCGTGCTTTCAAGCTGATTTTCCTCATTTGTTACATCAAATAAAATCGATAAAGTAACGGCTTTGAAGCCCTTTTCGTTTTGATGACGAATCTTTTCAAGCTCTTCACCGGTTAAAATCGGTGACTTTAAATGGATATGCCTGCAGCTTTCAGGACCCGGATTAACCAGGTTTCCTTCTGCTCCAATCGTTGTTCCTACAGATGTAATGATCTGTTCTCGAATCGCATCGATCGGTGGGTTTGTTACTTGAGCAAATAGTTGTTTGAAGTAGTTATAAAGAAGCTGTGGCTTTTTCGATAATACGGCAAGAGGTGAATCATATCCCATGGAACCAACCGGATCTTTCCCATCCGTCACCATCGGCTTAATGATTTTGTTCAATTCCTCATTTGTGTAGCCAAAAGCCTGCTGTTGCAAGAGCACATCTTCTGAATCCAGTTGAACTGGTTCATGTGTCGTTTCAGGTAAATCCTCAAGTTCAAATTTATTGTTGTCCAGCCAATGTCTGTACGGATGCTCAGAGGCAACACGCAGCTTGATCTCTTCATCCGGAATGATTCTTCCTTTTTCCAGATCTACAAGCAGCATTTTTCCTGGCTGTAATCGATCTTTGTACACAATGTCATCGGCAAAAATATCCAGGGCCCCTACTTCAGAACCAAGAACAATCATACCGCTTTTAGTCACATAGTAACGTGCAGGCCGAAGTCCATTTCGGTCAAGGCAGGCACCAATCTGTTTTCCATCCGTAAACACAAGGGCTGCCGGTCCATCCCATGGCTCCATCAAACAGCTATGATACTCGTAGAAGTCCTTTTTCTTCGGATGAATCGTGTCATCGTTTTCCCAAGGCTCCGGTACCATCATCATGGCGGTGTGAGCAAGGGATCTTCCTGATAAATGAAGGAATTCAAAGCAGTTATCAAACATAGAGGAATCACTGCCTGTCTCGTCAATAACAGGAAGGATCTTTTCCAGATCTTCTTCTTTAAATGCACTTGAATGGCACAGCTTCTCACGTGCGCGCATCCAGTTCACATTCCCTCGTAATGTATTGAATTCTCCATTATGGATCGTATATCGGTTTGGATGAGATCGCTGCCAGCTTGGGAAAGTGTTTGTACTAAAGCGGGAATGTACAAGGGCTAAAGCTGACCGGAACTCAGGATGGTTGAGGTCAATATAAAAGGAATCCAGCTGCTCGGGAATGAGCATCCCTTTGTAAACGATGGTTGTAGAAGACAAACTACAAAGATATACATCCTCTTGTCCTTCAACATTTGCCACTTCTTTTTCAATTCGTTTACGGATCACATATAGCTTACGCTCGAAATCCATCCGGGACTGTATGTCATCCGATACGCCTATGAATACTTGACGAATGAACGGTTTAGACTTGGAAGCCACTTTTCCTACAAAGGAATCATTGAGTGGAACAGGTCTCCAGCCAAGTGTCTTCTGACCTTCTTCTTCAATGATGCGCTCAAAGATTTCTTTGCTCTTCATGCGCTTCTCATAATTTTCAGGAAGGAATACCATTCCGATCCCATATTCACCTTTTCTAGGAAGGATAATGTCTTCTTTCTCACATTGCTTTTTGAAGAAATGATGAGGGATTTGGGTAAGGATACCTGCACCGTCACCAGTGCTTGTATCAGCTGATTGTCCTCCACGGTGCTCTAAGTTACATAGAATGTTAATTGCATTTTGAACGATGCTGTGACTTTTCGTCCCATCAATATTTGCAATCATTCCAATTCCACATGCTTCATGTTCTTGCGCAGGATCATACATGCCTTGCGCTACAGGAAGATTCGTTTTCATCCAATGTCCTCCTCTACTAAACTTGTATATTTTTTGAATAATTAACCGGTTAATTAAATTTTCTTAATTTTCGTTAGTATATCATGAAAATTAGAAAAAACGAAAAATTAAGTTAATGGATAGAGAGTGGTTTTTCCAAATATATATGTAATTGGAGGGATGAAGGTTGATATATAAATGTTTGTTTTCACTTAATATTCAGAATCTTTAAAAGCTTGATGCAATCATAAAGAAATCGCTTTCAAAAAATCGCTCATCGGAACATATTTCATCAAAATCCAACATGAATTTTCATGCAAAATCTTAACTGAAAAATTTTTTTCGCACCCTGAAATTCAGCTCCTGAAACTCCTCTTCTTTTCCCTCTATTAACAAAATTCAAACCATATGAAGAGGGACGGACCTCCGAAAATTCCGTGGGTCCGTCCCTCTCAAATAAGCTCATTTATCTGATTCATATGGTGTTCATCATGTTTGGCTAAGTTATTAAAATAGTCAGGGATTGTTATTGTGCTTTTGCCGATGGTTATCTCTCTGTGCCATTCCTGATCATTCATTGTAAGGATCGCTTTATGCAGCTTTTGTCTCGTAAGAATGAATGCTTCAATGGTTTCGTGTTTGGAACGCTCTCTGCTTTCCTTTGCAGCTTGATGATTCAATTCATCCGGGTCAGGCCCAGGAGGCATTTCTTTTCCTAATTTAAAATAGGGAATCCGGCTTTCCAGAACAAATTGATCCCACGGAATGAAGTGTCCGATGATTTCCGCAACACTCCATTTCCCTTCATCAATCGGCCTTCTCCATTGTACCTCCGATAAGGACTCAAGTGATGTCACCCATTCCATTACCTTTATGTGATGTGTTATGATTTTTTCTTTATTATCCATTTTCTACATCCCCTTCTAAATAACACTTACCATGCTACATTCGATTAAAGAAGGGATAGTTCCTGCTTGTGAACGTATAGAGGGACGGACCTCCACGAATCGTGGAGGTCCGTCCTTCTTCTTCACTACTTATTCGCTTCTTTCAATGCTTCACTTTCAACACGGTCCATGAAATCGGTGACGACTTTGTTGTTGTTTTTTTCTCCGCCAAGTTTTAATAAGACTTTTCCGAGGAAGTTCAGTCCTCTGTTTTCGCCTTTATAGATGAATCTGGTTTGTTTGTCGTCTATTTTGTGGAGGGTGAATTCAGCTTCGATTTCAAAGGCTTTTGCAAGTGTGAAGCCAATTTTATTGTGTTTTTTCTCGGGGGTGTTCTCGTACTCGAGGTCTTCTACAATATACGTCTCGATTCTTTTCCCCTCTTTGTATTTCTGTTGGTAGGTGGACCCTACCACGCCTTCCTTTTGCTCCAGTACCTTGTTTTCAACGACGTTCGGCATGATTCGTTGAATGTTCTCAATCTCAAACAAATGCCATATCGTTGCAATATTGACTGGAATGATCCGTTCTTCATGCCATTTAATCATTCATATCCTCTCCTATTCCCATCTCGAAGAAATCATCCATTTCTGCAATCACTGTTTGTATGCGCTCTATCTCCGCTTCTAAATCCCGTTTCTTCGCACGTATCAATTGTTCCAAATTCTCAAAGGATTCATCATTTACGACGGTTAACATTTCTTGTATGGAAAAGTTAAATCTCCTTAAGTAGACCAATAATCGTCCCACTAGATAGGATCCATTATCATAATAGCGATAGTTGTTTGCAGGATCGATATACACAGGTTCGAGCAATTTTATCTCTGCGTAGTAACGCAGTGTTTCCTTACTCAGTCCTGTCATCTTGGAAAACTCGCTCACCTTGTACATTCTTTCCACCTCACACCTAAATCATAAACTATGTGGTGCACCACATGGTCAATCCCTTTCTATCAAAAGATCTCTCAACCCTGCTTTGTGAATGGAGTGCTTAATGAATCGAAGCCCTTCAAACTCTTATATTACCACCACATCAACCCGATCGTTCGAAACATTCTGTATCCATTCTTTCCCTTTCTTTCGTTTTTAGAACTATTTAACTAGTCAAATCTTACTGATTACCGATAGAATATTCAGTTTTTTTACCTCGTTGGTACTATATACCATAAGAAACCAACACCTTATAATGAAAATAGAAATAATATTTCATGTTTTTATTTTATTTTGTGAAGTATTATTTCAATAAAATGAAAACGGTTTCTTTTAATGGGAAACCTGTTAATGAAAGCGGGGAATTTGTTGATGAAAGCAGTGAAGTACATGATCATGGCCGCCTTGTTGTTCTCGCTAGCCCTTCCTTTTTCTACAGGAAAAGCAAAAGCTTCGGAAACTCATGCGCCTAAACATGAAATGCGCGCAGCATGGATTGCCACGGTTCAAAACATTGATGTGAAAGCTGGAATGGATCAAGAGGAGTATACGGATTGGGTGACAGAGACCCTTGACGAGCTAAAAGAGTTGAAATTTAATACCATCATCTATCAGGTGAAACCTACTGTAGATGCCTTCTATCCTTCTGAACTGGCTCCTTGGTCCCAGTACATTACAGGTGACAAACAAGGAACCGATCCGGGATATGATCCACTACAGATCATGATCGATGAATCTCATAAGCGCGGAATCGAGGTTCATGCATGGGTGAACCCTTATCGAATTACGATGCCAAATCAAACGATCGAGTCACTTGCTGATGACAATGTAGCTAAGCTGCATCCAGAATGGGTAGTGAAATATGGCAAGCAGTATTATTTGGACCCGGGTATACCTGAAGTACAGGAATACCTGATTGATACGGTTGAAGAATTAGTGAGCAATTACAACATTGAAGCCGTTCACATGGACGATTATTTCTATCCTTACCGCATTGCAGGAGAAATCTTCCCAGATCAAGATACATACGAGAAATATGGAAGTTCGTTTGACGATATTGAAGACTGGAGACGAAATAACGTAGATGTTCTTGTAGCTGACATCAATTCATCCATCAAAGACATTAAAGAATGGGTCCAGTTTGGTATCTCCCCATTTGGTGTATGGAGAAATATTGCTGATGATCCTACAGGAAGCGACACACAGGCAGGACAAACGAATTATGACGACTTGTATGCAGACACCCGTCAATGGATCAAGGATGGAAGCATCGATTATATTACCCCTCAAATCTATTGGTCTAGAAAACTGGCTGTTGCTAACTACTCCGTTCTATTGGATTGGTGGAGTCAGGAAGTGAATGAGTATGCGTACAACCATCCTGTTAATCTTTATATAGGGACGGCCGACTATAAAGTGGGAGACAATTTTGACCAGGAATGGTTCAATCCTTATGAGCTGCCAGAGCAAATCATGGACAACCGTGATAACGGAACCGCCCTTGGACAAATGCATTTCTCTCTAAGACAAATCTTTGAAAACCCACTTGGTTACGCAGATATTTTACGTAACGAGGTTTACACAGAGCCTGCTTTAACCCCTGCCACTCCTTGGAACAATGAAACGCTTCCAAAGAAACCGAACACGGTGAAAGCAGACAAACATGAAGATCATGTAACTTTGACCATCGATGATAAACATCACTCCGATGCCAGAAAATATGTCATCTATCGCTTTGATGGCGTGAAAGAAGGAGATTACGAGAATCCGGCTAATATTGTAGATGTCGTTTATTCTCAAGGAAAGCTAACAACGTATGAAGATACTTCAGCTCAAGAAGGTGGAATGTACACTTATGGAGTTACGTCTGTTTCTCCGACAGGGGTAGAAAGTAAGGATGCGAAAACAGTGAGAGTACAATAATCATTGAAAGAAGCGTTCCCCCATAATGGAGGAACGCTTTTTTCATTTTAATTGAATTTCCTTCACTTTCTGCTTTATATGATCCGGCCACCATGCCCCGCATTCTTCAGAAACAACACAGGCAGCACATTTTCCCAGGTCGTACACCATCATACCCTGAATAGGCGGCGAATAGAGATGGAGGGTCACCAGCTCTTCCCCACTCCCCTTCTTCATTTTATGAACACCCTTTTTGGGTGCAAAAAAGAAAGAACCTTTCCTATATTCGCGATCAAATATCTCCTGTGGAAGCTGGTTTTCTTTTACTTCAAAGATTGTATTGACTGAAGTCCCGTTCATGACTTGAATCCATCCCTTTGAGTCCCCGTGATCATGTGGAGCACATTCCATGTCGGACCAATTCATCACGAGAAGCTCTGCTACTTCATTTTGATAAAGGAGCTTTCGATAATAGGGTTTTCCATCCGCAGACTGTAAGTATGGCTGTAAATCATCGAGACTTACGTTTAGAGACTGCAAGACTTCTTTAAGTTCTTTCGTGGAAGGGGTTGTCAATTCATCTAATCTATTCTTTATGCGTTCCCTTAAGGTCACCGCGATTCCTCCCTGTGTTATCGTTTCCTCCCAAGCAACCGCTGGAAAACAGAAATCATCTGGCCGTTTACAATCACAACTCCTATTATAATTATGACTCCACCCATGATGCTTATGAAGAAAATCTTCTCATGCAGGAGAAGGATCGCCGCAATGAGTGTGGTGACGGGCTCTAAATACAGAAACATCGAAACCTTTGACGCATCCAATACCTCCAATGCTTTCGCCCAGTACCAATAAGCGATTCCCGACACAAACATACCGAGGAACATTAAGTGGGCCCATTCCACATTTGACAAAAGAGAAATGCCTTCCCAGCCCCGGTTTCGGATGAGAAAAGGGATGGTTAAGCTGAAACCAAGTAGACTCATATAAAAGGTGATGACGAGGGATGGCAGCTCGATACGAAGTTTTTTCAGCAACACAGAATAGATGGCCCAGTTTAATGTACTGAGAATCATCAGGATATAACCGATATTGACAGCAAATCCGATGGACTACCCGCTCCTCGCTGTCGTTACCATCAGCACACCTGTAATCGCTATAATCATGCCCAGTGCTTTAGGAACCGTCATTTTTTCATGTAAAAAAATCATGGAGAGGATTACGGTGAACACGGGAGAAAAAGAAATCATCCAGCCTGCTGATGATGCATCGATTGTAAGGAGGGCCGTCGCCTGGATCACTTGATGAATGAAGACGCCAAGTACCCCCAGCACAATCAGATGAGGAATAAACTTTAGCGGAATGGTGAGTCGATATCTTTTTAAGAGTAAAATCATGAGAAGAAACAGCGCTCCAATCGCAAACCGAAGAACGAGCAGCGTATAAGGATCAAGGGTGTCCAACACTGCTTTCGTTGATACAAATGATATGCCCCAAAAGCTGATTGACATCGTGGCATATAAGGAGGCTGCTACTTTTGTTTTAACTGGAATCATAGGCGGACGTTTCCTTTCGGATAAGCGTTCTTTCTATCATGGTATGCTCGTCCGGAAGAAAGATGTGGGGATTGTGGTCGAACTTGGTGAGGGGGTGGGTTGGGTTTAGGCGTTTTGAAAATAAATCTGGAAATTTGAAAATAAGTTGGGTGTTTTTGAAAATAAATCTGAGAATTTGAAAATAAACTGGGTGTTTTTGAAAATAAACTGGAATCGGACCCGCTTGGGCATCGCTTATTTATCGAATATCGATAATATAATGGGTAAAGTCGATGATATATTTGAAAAGTCGATAATCAACATGCCAAACTCGATAATATATCCGAAAAGTCGATAATAAACAGCTCAAATTCAATAATATATCCGAAAAGTCGATAATAAACAGCTCAAATTCAATAATATATCCGAAAAGTCGATAATAAACAGCTCAAATTCAATAATATATCCGAAAAGTCGATAATAAACAGCTCAAACTCGATAATATCTTAACCAAAACCACTTCCTACCCCCATTCTCCTCGCCAATCCACGCAAAAAGTGCCCCAAATCAATATTTGAGACACTTCCCAACCTTAACTATGTGTAAATCTCTCACGAAACTGCGGTAAATACTCTTTATGCACCTCAAGCATTTCATCCAGCAGCTGCTTAGCCTTCACATCACTCGTCACCAACGGATTGATCGTCATGGCAAGCAATGCTTTTTCATAGGACCCTGTAACCGATGCTTCCGCAGCAACCCGTTCAAAGGATTTAATTTGATGAACAAGTCCACTCACAGCCACCGGCAGCTCACCAACCGCAATCGGCTTAGGACCAGACTTCGTAACGACGCAATTCACTTCCACAGCAGATTCCCGTGGTAAATCGCTGATCGCTCCGTCGTTCTGGACATTCAGCGTTTGAATGTCACCGCGATCATTATAAATCGATGAGATGAGATTACATGCCGCATCGCTGTAATAAGCGCCTCCCCTTTGTTCAAGCTGTGGAGGCTTGATATCAAGGTTTTCATCCTTGTAAAGTTCGAAAAGCTCATTTTCTAATTGCTGAACCACTTCTGCCCTGGTGGTCCCCGTCTTGAATTCCTCTAACTGCTTTTCTAAAATATCACTCGTTTTATAAAAATATCGGTGATAAGGACATGGAATGATTCCCAGACTCTTGATGAACTCCGGTTCCCATGGGAGCGGCGCAATATTCCTCATGCTGACCTGCTTGTCAGGATTGCTCATGATTTCCAGTACATCCTCTAAAACTGACTCACCGTCCACCAAAACGTCCAATCCGTACACCATATGATTCAATCCGGCGAAGTAGATATGCAGTCGTTCTACCTCCACGTCAAGAAGCTTGGCCAATGTCATTCTCGTATTAATGGGAAGATTACATACGCCAACGACTTTAGGATGTGACCCGTAGCGCAGCAAAGCCTCTGTCACCATGCCTGCAGGATTGGTGAAGTTGATCAACCAGGCGTCAGGGCAGAGCTGCTGCATTTCATCTGCGATTTCCAATAGAACCGGGATCGTCCTCATTCCCTTGAACAATCCCCCGGCACCATTCGTTTCCTGGCCGATCATCCCGTACTTGATCGGAAGCCTCTCATCGCGGATTCTCGCCTTTAGTTGTCCGACTCGCATTTGAGTCGTGACAAAATCAGCATCTACCAATGCCTCTTTCCGGTCCAGCGTAAGATGAATCTCCATGGGCACCCCAGCTTTTTCTACCATTCTCTTCGCCAAATTCCCGACGATGTCGAGCTTATTTTTCCCAGCTTCAATATCTACAAGCCACAGCTCACTCACTGGAAGCTCATCATAACGCTTGATCAATCCTTCCACAAACTCGGGAGTATAGCTTGAGCCCCCGCCGATCGTAACGATCTTGATTCCGTTTTTCATTGTGAATGCCTCCTCGAGATTACTTGGCAACAAACGCCAAAATAAAGCTTATTAAGAAACTGACAACCACTGCTAATAAAACGCGCTTCTTTTTAACGGAGGCATTTTCAACAGGACCTTCAATTTTCAAGAGAACAAATGAGAGTCCAACCGATGCCGACATCCCCGTTGCTAAAAATACGCTCCAATCCTTTGCGAGTCCCGCACTCATCAAAGGCTTGGAAAGAAGTAATAGTCCAATAGATACGGAGATTAGAAGAACAAACACACTTCTAAAACCGATTCGCTTTGGGACAACCGTTTCTGTCATTTGAATCACTCCTAATGCTAATGAAGAAGTGGGAATCCTAGGACCCCCACTTCTGTTTTTTGATATGAATGCTTATGTGGAGAGGGAAAAGCCGCCTCCGCTTTTGTATTTGTCCAGCTACAGCGGCTGTTCCCTCCGCTTTTCTACCTGTCCAGCTACGGGGCTTAGAGGCTCGAGGTCATAAGCTATTCCGCCAAGAAGGGTGAAGTGCAACCTTCTTGACGGCTTAGCTTATGCTTGTCGCCTCTAGGCAAAGTCCCTCCGCTTTTCTCTTGTCCAGCTCCGGCGGCTAGCCCCTCGAGGTCATAAGTCCAGCCCTCCAAAAAGGCAAAGAACGCCTTTCCGGTGGACTTGCCTTATGCTTGTCGGGGCTGATCGAGCCGCCTCCGCTTTTCTATTACGCCGCTTGTTGATCGCTTTCTTCCATCTTCGCCATCTTCTTGTCATACATCTTGAAGAATGGGAAATAGATAGCGAACGAGATTGCGATATTGATAAGAACCATGACGATGGCTCTCCAGTCACCACCCGTTGCGAGGTACGCTCCGATTGGTGCCGGCAGTGTCCAAGGTGGCATGATATAAGTTGGCGATACCAGGCCAATAGACGTTGCCACATATGACAAAGTACCAGTGATCAGAGGGATCGTAATAAATGGAATGATCAGAATCGGATTCAATACGATTGGAGCACCGAAGATGATAGGCTCATTGATATTGAAAATGCCTGGTACAATACTTGTTCTTCCTAACGCTTTCAGGTATTTCGAGCGCGAGAAGAAGACCATGGCCAGAACTAGTCCGAGAGTTGCTCCTGAACCACCGATCCAGATGAACCATTGGTAGAATGTTTCTGGTGCGATGTGCGGGATTGCTTCTCCGTTTGCAACCGCATCTGCGTTGTTTACAAGGAACACTTCCCATAATGGACGGGCCACCGTTCCTACTACAGACACCCCGTGGATACCGAATGACCAGAAGAATGTAATTAAGAATACCGGAATCAATACACCGAATATACTGTCACCGGCTGTAACTAATGGAGCAACAGCTACACCGATCAAATGATGTAAATCTATTCCGGCTAATACGGTTACGGCAGAAACCAGTAGAATGACAATCGCTACAGGAATAAGTGCTTCGAAGCTTCGTGATACAGATGCCGGTACTTGCTCAGGCATTTTAATCGTAATGTTCTTCGTTTTACAGAACCTCAAAATTTCAACTGCAAAGATCGAGACGACCATGGCGACGAATAATCCATGACCACCAAGGTTGGTCATCGGCAGAACCCATCCTTCCCCGTCCATTACTTTCGGTGTAATTGTTAATAGAAGTGCTGCTACTGAAATTTGGGCACCGGATAATGGATCCAGATTATAGCTTTTCGAGAGGTTGTACCCTATCCCGAAGGCTATATAGAGTGACATGATAAACATGGTCAGTCGGTATGGAATCAGGATTTCGACGATGTTGTCTGCAGCCCACTGCTTGATGTCTCCGAATATTCCGCCATCAGGAAGCGGTGGAAAAGCTAAGATCAGGAAAAATGAACCTACGATAATAAATGGCAGTGCTGAAATAACCCCATCCCGAATTGCTTGCAAATGCCTTTGTTCAGAGAGTCGGGCCATTGGACCTGACAAGTTATTCTCTAAAAAATTCACAAACTTTTGCATGTTTTTACCCCCTTGTTTCCTATTAAATTAGTTGGTTAATTCTTTTACTGTTTTCAGTAAAGTCGGGCCGCCAAGTGGCGTGTACGCTTGTGGAGGAATCGGACCACAAGGAACATTCGCTTCATCAGCGGCTTTCTTCACTTGATCAAAACGGTGTCTGATCTGTGGTGCCACCATACAAACATCCCACCCCTTGGAGATCTCCTCAGATACCTCACCGGTTCCGATTGCATGGACTTCCATCTCAATACCTGCCTTGTCCCCTTCTTTTTTCAGTGCATTCACTACAATTGCGCTGGACATTCCACCGGAACATACGAATAATACTCTCATTTCTACTCTTCCTCCTCTTTCATTCTTTGTACTACTTCATGTGTATGAATAATTTGCTCATAGACGCCATGTCCTTTTTTCATGCATAAAGCGACGAATAAAGCATCAATCACGACGAGTTGAGCAATTCTTGCCGTCATGGTCCCGATTCGGATGTTGTGTTCTTCCTCGGAAATCGTTAAGACGATATCAGCGAGCTTCCTCGCCGGTGATTTCCCATGCTGTGTCAATAGAACGATTGTAGCCCCTTTTTCTTGAGCGACGTTCATCAGCTTTAATATTTCCTTCGTCTGCCCTGAAGTCGAAACGACGAATAGGACATCTCTTTCCGTTAAATTGGCAGCCATCATCATCTGCACGTGAATATCACTAGCTTGAAATGCCAGATAGTTCAGTCGTAATAGCTTTTGCGTAAAGTCTTCCGCTACTACAGCTGAACCTCCTACTCCATACAGGTATACCCGTTCAGCTTTATGGAACGCGTTCACAGCCCGATCCAGATCATCTATGGAAAAAAGCTTTTCCGTGTTCTTGATCGCTTGATAGGTGTTCACCAGTACTTTGCTGAAGACGGTTTCAAGATTGTCTTCAAAATGGAGGAGTGTATTGATGTCATGACCCATTGTTTCTTCAATATTTGTGCTTTTGGCCAGTTCGATCTTCAATCCGCTGAAACTATTGATTCCGATTCGTTTGCAGAATCGGATGATGGCTGCTTCACTGCTCCCGCATGATTGTGAGAGTTGCTTTGTCGTCATTTCCATTACTTTGTCAGGAAACTCGATCACATATTGAGCAACCGCAATCTCAGACGGGGTGTAGTTCTCCATCTGACTTTTGATGTGTTTTAGTACTTGAAATTCTGTCATAGTCACCTCCAAAAAAAATGATTGTCTTGAAAAGGCTTTCAGTTTAATATGATTATATGCGATAATGAAATTAAATTTCAATATTATTTTAAAATATTTAAACTTTTATTTTACTACTCTAGTAGAAACTAGTTCTAAACAGGAATGAGGAGGAGTACACAATGGCAGAGGTACGCAACGTAGAAATGGAGATATTTGAAATTATATCAAACGGCGGGAATGCAAAAAGCACCGCATATGAAGCACTGGCAAAGGCACATGAAGGTAAGTTTGCGGAAGCTGAAGAGATGTTGAAAACAGCCCATGAAGAGCTGAACAAAGCTCACAAAACGCAAACGAGTCTCATTCAGGCAGAAATCAATGGAGAAGATTTTGAAAAATCACTTCTGATGATTCATGCCCAGGACCATTTGATGACCTCTATCAGTGAGATCTCGTTAATTGAACAAATGATACCCTTATTAAAAAGAATAGATAAACTTGAAAACAATTAATTTTAAGGAGGCTTACCAATGAGTAAAAGACTCGGAGTTTCAATTTACCCAAACCATTCAACTACTGAAAAGGATAAAGAATATCTGGCTCTGGCTGCGTCTTACGGTTTTAAGCGAGTGTTCACCTGCTTACTATCAGTAGAAGGTGACAAAGATGGAATCATCTCGAACTTTAAAGAAACGATTAAGTTTGCACGTGAAAAAAATATGGAAGTCATCGCTGACATCAGTCCCCGTATTTTCAAAGAACTGAACATCTCGTATGATGATTTATCCTTTTTTGCCGATCTCGGGGCTCACGGTATCCGCCTAGATCTCGGGTATACAGGGCATGAAGAATCGATGATGTCGTACAACCCTTATGATTTGAAAATTGAACTCAACATGAGTAATGCAACGAAATACATCGATAACATCATGACGTATCAACCGAATAAGGATCAATTGCTTGGATGTCATAACTTCTATCCGCACCGCTACTCCGGTTTATCCTATCCATTCTTTATTGAATGCAGTAAAAAGTTTAAAGACTTCGGGATGAGAACGGCTGCGTTTGTCTCTTCTTCCGATGCAACATTCGGTCCTTGGCCGGTCACGGAAGGATTGCCTACATTAGAAATGCACAGGAACCTTCCGATCGATGTCCAGGCGAAGCATCTTTTTGCAACAGGGTTAATTGATGACGTCATTATCAGTAACGCTTATGCATCAGAACGTGAAATGCAGCTGCTTAGTGAACTGAACACATCGAAGCTGACCTTTACAGTCGAAACCCATGAGACGACCACTGACTTAGAAAAGACGATTATCTTTGAAGAACCGCATTTCTATCGTGGTGACGTATCTGACTACTTGATCCGCTCGACTCAAAGCCGCGTGAAATATCGTGGAAGAGAATTCGCTCCCCATAATACGGTAGACATCAAACGCGGAGACATTGTTATTGAAAACGACCTATATGCCCAGTATGCAGGAGAACTTCAAATCGCGCTTCAAGATATGGGGAATTCAGGCAAAACCAATGTGGTGGGGCGTATCCGCGAAGAAGAGATCTTCTTATTGGATTACCTGAAGCCTTGGGGTAAATTTGCTTTTCAAACCAAGTAATGTGGAGGTTTCTTTAGATGACTAGAGTGATAGGAATCGATGCAGGCGGGACGAAAATACAAGGACTCGTTCTTGATTCAGAAAAGAACATCCTGTTTCAAAGTTTATCCGGACACGGCAATCCAACGGTTTCCTTTGAAGAGGCACTGACCAACCTCTCATCCGTGATTCAACAATGCTTGGACCACACTTCTTCTGAAGAGGTGTCCCATATTGTAATCGGAATGGCAGGTGCCGAGTCCGGTAATCTGGCTCATCGAATCAAGAAGGAGTTACAAAGGATGACTTCCCTGCCTATTATCGTATTGAATGATGCCACCCTCGCCTATTTCAGTTTAATCGGAAATCAGAACGGGGTGATGACCATTGCGGGAACCGGTTCGATTTGTTATGGACGAAAAGGGAAACAGGAAGGAACCACCGGCGGATGGGGACATCTTCTTGGTGACGAAGGCAGTGCGTATCATATAGCCATGGAAGCCTGTAAACAGATTTCCATGGAGATGGATTCCGGTAAACCACTTTCCCCTTTCTCCCGTGCCATTTTAAACGAAATCGGAGCGAGTGATGGGAAAGGGTTAAAAGGGGTTATCTATTCTTCTGCCAAAGGTGAAATTGCCAAGCTGGCGAAGGCGGTTCACAAGCAAGCTGAGGCTGGTAATGAAGAGGCCTTTCTTTTACTTAAAATAGCCGGGGGGCAGCTTGCTCGACAGACGATTGCCTTATTGGAGAAACTGCAGATCTCTTCGAAACCGGTTATCGCCTTAAAAGGAAGTGTCCTTGAACATAATGTGGTGGTGCAATCCATTTTTAAAGAAAGTATTTCAGAGCGTTTTCCAGACGCTTCCTATATCGTCGATTCAACCTCCCCTGCCACCGGGGCAGTCGATGTGACAGAAGCCATCAGGGAAGGAAGGTTGTCATATGAGTAAGCGTTTAGCTGTCGGGTTAATGTCCGGTACTTCTGTGGATGGGGTGGATGCTGCCCTTGTTTCAATTGAAGGCAGCGGCACGGATACAAAGGTGGAGCTCGTTCATTATTCGACGGCTCCCTTCCCTCCACACGTAAAAAAGAAAATCTTCGACGTGATGAGTGTCACAGAATCGTCCACTCCCCTCCTTTCCAGCTTGCATTTTGAGCTTGGAGACGTTTATGCCGATGCTGTGTTGAAGGTGTGTTCAGAGGCTGGCGTTTCAGTAGAGGCTTTAGACTTTATCGGATCACATGGGCAAACGGTCTATCACCAGCCCTTTCATACCGAAAATTCGGTTCCTTCCACTCTTCAAATCGGGGAGCCGAGCGTGATTGCGTATCGTACAAATACTAGAGTCGTCTCCAATTTCCGCTCCATGGATATGGCGGCCGGCGGTGAAGGGGCCCCACTTGTACCTTATACTGAATACCTTCTTTACCGGAAAATAGACAAAGGAAGACTGCTTCAGAATATCGGCGGCATCGGAAATGTGACTGTACTTCCTAAAGATTGCACTCTTCAAGAAGTATTCGCATTTGATACCGGTCCTGGAAATATGGTCATAGATGGATTATGCGAGCGACTATTCGGCCTCTCTTTTGATGAGGATGGAGCGATTGCTGCGAAAGGGACGGTCCAGAAAGACGTCGCACAGAAATGGATGGAATGGGAGAAGGATTTCTTCCTTAAAGACCCTCCAAAGTCAACGGGTCGCGAGCTGTTTGGAGATGTATTCGTGAATCGCATCCTCGAAGAGTTTGGTGATCTTTCGAAAGAAGACTTAATTGCGACAGCAACCTACTTCACAGCTCTGACGATTTCGGATGCCTATGAAAAATTCGTTCTTCCAAAACACCCTATTAACGAAGTCATCATTGGCGGCGGCGGAAGCTACAATGTGACACTTCTCTGTATGATGAGGGAGCTTCTTCCCCAGTTAGACATTCAGATCCAGGAAGATATCGGCTATTCTTCCGATGCCAAGGAAGCAATCGCCTTTGCCCTCCTGGCGAACGAAACGCTTCACGGAAATCCGGGCAACGTCCCAGGAGCAACCGGAGCAGGTAAACCCGTCATACTGGGGTCCATCACTCCCCGTCCCGTATTCACAAATTGAAAGGCAGGTACTATAGAATATGGACCTTCATAAGATCCTGACTGAAACGAGAAATCCTCAAACATTAAACATAGATACATTGAGCACGGAGAAGATTTTAGAAAGAATCAACGAAGAAGATCAAACCGTTGCATACGCCGTGGAAAAAACCATCCCAGTAGTATCACGTGTGGTCGATTCCATCGTAGCGAGGTTGAAAAATGGCGGCCGTCTTCTTTATGTAGGTGCAGGCACAAGCGGACGCCTGGGCATCCTAGACGCATCGGAATGCCCGCCTACCTTTAGCACAAATCCCGGCCAGGTGATCGGAATCATCGCGGGTGGTGAAAGAGCCATCCAGTTTCCCTTAGAAGGCGCCGAGGATGATGAAGAGGGCGGCCGCAACGAAATCGCGATTCGTGAAGTTGGCGCAAATGATGTCGTGGTTGGTATCGCCGCAAGCGGACGGACGCCTTATACGATCGGAGCTTTAAAGGAAGCAAAATCAAGAGGGGCTGTAACCGCGTCTGTTGTGTGCTCACCTCAATCCCCGATGTGTGATGTAGCCGACCACTCGATCGTCGCAGAAGTCGGTCCGGAAGTCGTCACAGGATCGACGCGCATGAAAGCCGGAACAGCCCAAAAATTGATTTTGAATATGCTCACTACCGCATCCATGATCAAACTGGGCAAGGTATACAGCAACTTAATGGTCGACGTGATGCCTTCAAACGCAAAACTGAAAGTCAGAGCGCGAAACATCATCATGGAAGCAGCGGACGTCTCTGAACAGGAAGCAACCGAAGCCCTTGAAACATTCGGCAGCGTCAAACCTGCCATCCTATCGCTTCTGACAGGCCTCGAAGAAAAAGAAGTCTACGACCTTCTCACACTTCACAACGGCCACCTGCGATCAGCCATGAAAGCCGCAATTAAATAAGCTATTATGAGGGACGGACCTTGACCCATCGTCAGGTATCGTCTCTTTACTCTTTTTATACAAGATATGAAAAACATGTTAATAAAGGTGGAATTTAGTATGATCACTCCAGAAATTAAAAAACGTTTCATCGAAATCGTCGGCGAAGAAAATTACCGGGATACACCCGCAGAAAAGCTTGTCTATTCCTATGATGCAACTCCTAATTACCAATCCATGCCTGACGCGGTCATCGTCCCCCGTTCGACAGGGGAAGTATCAGAAGTCGTAAAAGTCTGCAATGAGCACCGTATTCCCATCGTCCCTAGAGGGTCCGGAACGAATCTCTGCGCAGGTACCTGCCCTACAGAAGGCGGACTTGTACTCTTATTCACCCATATGAACAAGATCCTGGAAGTCGATGAAGAGAATTTAACAGTGACGGTCCAGCCGGGTGTTGTGACCCTGGATCTCATTCATACAGTAGAAGCAAAGGGTCTTTTCTATCCTCCTGACCCAAGCTCCATGAAAATCTCAACGATCGGTGGGAACATCAATGAGAACTCCGGTGGTTTGAGAGGGCTGAAATATGGCGTAACCCGCGATTATGTGCTGGCATTGGAAGCCGTCCTCCCCAATGGAGACATCATCCGTACCGGGGGGAAACTTGCGAAAGACGTAGCCGGCTATGATTTGACCCGCCTTTTTGTCGGATCTGAAGGAACACTTTGCGTCATCACAGAAGCGACATTAAAGTTGGTTCCCATGCCTGAAACGAAGCAGACGATGCTGGCCCTTTATCAGGATATCGAAGCAGCTGCCCAAAGCGTTTCCAGCATTATCGCCAATCGTATCATTCCGACTACCCTTGAATTTTTAGATCAGCCTACACTTGAGGTGGTCGAGGATTTCGCCAAAATCGGCTTGCCAACCGATGTAAAAGCGGTGCTCTTGATCGAACAGGACGGTCCTCCGGAAGTGGTTGCACGTGATATGAACCGAATGGAGGAAGTTTGTTTGCAGAACAACGCTGTATCTGTTCAATTAGCCAAAACGGAGATAGAAGCAGATGCCCTTCGTACCGCCCGCCGTTCTGCCCTATCGGCACTGGCACGTCTTAAACCGACGACGATATTAGAGGACGCGACGGTTCCCCGCTCGGAAATCGCCAAGATGGTGAAAGCGATCAATGATATTTCCGATCGCTATGAGTTGAAGATTTGTACCTTTGGCCATGCCGGGGACGGAAATCTTCACCCGACGGTTGCGACTGATGCCCGGGACCATGATGAAATGGAGCGCGTCGAAGCGGCCTTTGAAGAAATCTTTGCTCATGCCATTGAATTGGGTGGAACCATTACCGGAGAACACGGAGTCGGCATGATGAAAGCCCCTTATCTCGAATGGAAACTTGGACCTGAAGGCATTGCAGCCATGAAAATGATCAAGCAATCATTCGATCCAACTAACATAATGAATCCGAATAAAGTATTCGCTAAAGAATCAAGAAAACGTGTGGTGATTTCAAGATGACAACCCTTTTAGAAAAACAAAAGATACAGCAGGAATTTAAAGACCGAATGGATGAAGATGAATTATTGAATTGCATGAGATGCGGATTCTGTCTCCCTTCCTGTCCTACGTATATAGAATCAGGATTTAAAGAATCCCATTCACCGCGCGGTCGAATCGCCTTAATGAAGGCAGTGGTGGATGGCGTCATCGAACCGGATGAAGAAGTTGAACGAACATTGGATCTATGCTTAGGCTGCAGAGCCTGTGAACCCGTTTGTCCTTCCGGAGTGAACTACGGTCACCTTTTAGAAGAAGCACGCGATATCATCAATCAAAATAAAAAGCACTCCCTTCCTGTACGGGTTCTTAGAAGAACCGTTTTTGAAGGATTATTCCCACACCCGGACAGAATGAGAATGGTCACGAACCTTCTCGGAATCTACCAACGCTCAGGACTGCAGAAGGCGGTACACACTACGGGTGTTATGAAACTATTTCCGGAAAGCATGGCGACAATGGAGCGCGTACTTCCTCAAGTTCCAAAGCTGAAAGACATGAAGGAGCGCCCAACGTCTCTTTCCTCGATTGGGGACGTTCGTAAAAAAGTCGCTTTCTTCTCTGGCTGTTTAATGGATACGATGTTTCTGGAAACAAATAATGCCACTACGAAACTATTGCAGCTGGCAGGCTGTGACATCGTGATTCCAAAAACGCAAACCTGCTGCGGAGCCTTGCATGGCCATAGCGGTGAAAAGGACTCGGCAAAGGATTTGGCAAAGCGAAACATTGCGGCATTTGAAGAATCAGGAGTCGATTACATTATCACCAATGCCGGAGGATGCGGAGCCTTTCTCGTCGACTATGATCACTTACTGAAGGATGATCCCGATTGGAAAGATCGTGCGGTTCAATTTAAAAATAAAATCAAAGACATCTCCTCCATTCTTGTAGAATTAGAGTTTCATAAAAAGAAATTGAACGTTTCCCCTCAACGAATCACGTATCAGGATTCATGTCACTTGCGAAACGTTCAGCGGACATTTGTGGAACCAAGACTTCTCCTGCAATCAGTGGAAGGTGCTGATTACGTTGAGATGAAACAAGCCGATCACTGTTGTGGTTCAGCCGGGATCTACAACATCGTCGAATCCGAAATGTCCATGAAGATCCTCGATCACAAAATGGACAACGTCGAACAAACCCAGGCAACCACCATCATCACATCAAACCCGGGCTGCCTCCTCCAAATGAAACTAGGCATCGAACGAGAAGGCCTATCCAATAAAATGCGAGCAATCCACATCGTAGACTTTTTATTGGAAGCAATTCAGTGAGAGGGACGGACCTCCTCATTTACTCAAATCCCGTTAAATCAATGTTTTGGTTTTGGGTGGGGTGATTGGAGGTCCGTCCCTCCTTTTTTCACTTTTTGATTTTGAAGAATGAAAAGTAGACGAGAAAGGATAGGATGATACCATAGGCAGCTAATAGGGTAAGGGCATTAGTGGCGTTTGATGTAAGCCAGATAGATATGGCAGCGATGAGGACTATTGGTGCGCTCATCCAGATTGTTTTGCTCATTTTGAGACCTCCTTTGAAACTAAGTGATGGATATTGATATATACGTTTTGGTGGGAGAATGGTTTCCTTTTTTGTTGTTGAGAGGTGGATATTTTGGTGTGTACCCGGTACAATTCAGGGGTTTTGTACCCTGTACATTCTCGCTTTTTTGCCCCCCCTTACAAATCACATTATTTTGACTGTTGGATTCTATCTATATTCCTCCTGTTAATTTCCAGCGTTTTTTCACCTGCTAAACTACCACCCTATCAAACAATAAAGGGACGAACCCCATCCAAGGTCCGTCCCTCTCTCTACTTTCTCTACCGTTTTGATTAGCAGTGCTGGGTGGTTGAAGGTCCGTCCCTAAACCCCAACTGCTTTTTTCGTTGTGATGCATATTGCTTCTTCCATAATTCGTACCATTTTCTCGAGCTCTCCTTCGGTTGTGGCGAGTGGTGGCATGAAGACGATGGTGTCTCCGATCGGCCGGGTCAGCATGCCCAGTTCACGCATCTTTATGGTGGTACGGTAGCCGACTCTGTCTTCCCATAGGAACGGCTCTTTACTGGCTTTATCCTGTACCAACTCAATGCCGCAGATCATCCCTAGCTGTCTAATGCTGCTTACATGGGGATGGTCCTTTAATGGAACTAATAAGGTTTCAATGATTCCCGCTTTCTCTTGAACTTTTTCAATCAGATTTTCTCTTTCATAGATCTCCAGATTCGCCAATGCCGCAGCACAGCCGAGCTGATTCCCTGTATAGGAATGGCCGTGGAAGAAGGTTTTCAATGACGTGTAATCATCATAGAAAGCTTCATAGATTGCTTCTGTGGTAAGGGTTGCTGCAATCGGGAGGTATCCTCCGGTGATCCCTTTTGCCACAGTCATGATGTCCGGCTGGACCTGTTCATGCTCGACAGCGAACATTTTTCCTGTACGGCCGAAGCCTGTTGCCACTTCATCGACAATGAGAAGCACCTCATATTTCCGGCAAAGCTTTTCGACGCCTTTAAAGTAGCCCTTCGGCATAATATTCATACCACCAGCACCCTGTATCAACGACTCCACTGTCATCCCGGCAATCTCATGGTGGTTCTCTTTCAAAATACCTTCCAGCTCTTCGAGTGCACGATCTCGAATCTCTTCCTCATCTACTAAATCTGGATGATGAACGACGTCCGGGAACGGAGCAACGAGTGATTCAAACATAAGGGATTTGTAGACTCTGTGAAAAATGTCCACCTTCCCGACGCTGATCGCACCGACAGTATCTCCATGGTACGCATTTTGGAGAGTGATAAACTTCTGCTTTTCCGGTTTCCCTTTATTTTGCCAGTATTGATAAGCCATTTTAATGGCAATCTCAACAGAGGTTGCACCGCTGTCTGAGTAGAAGACTCTCGCTAATCTCTCCGGGGAAAGTTGGACCAGCTTCTCGGCTAACAAAATTGATGGAACATTGGTGGCACCGAGAAGAGTAGAGTGAGCGATTTTATCGAGCTGATCCTTAATCGCTTGATTGATTTCCTCATTGCGATGGCCATGGACATTTAGCCAAAGGGAAGAATAACCATCAAGATATTCGTTCCCGCAGATGTCCCGAAGATAAACCCCTTCCCCGCTTTCAATCACCAACGGGTTCTCATCATAATCTTTCATCTGTGTAAACGGAAGCCACATATATTGACTGCTTTTTTCAATAAGCTGTAATTGATTCACTCTGTATATCCTCCTCTGACTCTTCTAGTTTCCAATTCTTGAATAATTCCGCTACATCGACAGTTTCAAAAGAATCCTGTGATATGTTTGGCAGTACACCGATTACCTTTACACCGGTTAATGTTTCAATCATTCGTTTGTTGTCCCGCTCGATCTCCTCCATTTCATCTATGGATGTCTGATTCAGGATGATGCCTGCAATTTTAATACTCCGCTGTTTCAATGCCATCACAGATAGTACCGTATGATTAATTGTGCCAAGTCCAGCCCGCGCGACAAGAATGACAGGCAGTGACACTCGTTCGATTAAATCAAGAATGGTTGCTTCTTCGTTTAACGGGACAATCAGTCCTCCCGCTCCTTCAATCAGTAAAAGTTCGTGAATGCCTTGTAACTTCTCCACTTGTTCTAAAATTGGCTTCAATTCAATCGAAACACCGTCTATTACAGCTGCCAGATGAGGAGAGCTTGGCGTTTTTAATACATATGTATTCGCATCTTTTCCAAAAGAACGATTGGTGACCTCTTCATAAAATTCAGTATCAGGGGCTACTAGTCTACCTTTTTTCAAGACAGCTCCACTTTGTACGGGCTTATAGGGGAACGCATCAATGCCCTTTTCCAAGAAGTACTTTGTTAACAATCCAGTTGTTATCGTTTTTCCGATATCCGTATCTGTGCCGGTGATGAAAAACCCTTTCATCATTTCCCTCCTTTTATGTCAACCTTATTTACAAATAGGTTAACATTTAAGATAATAACAATCATACCACAGTTTTAAGGAGGAGAAAATGGAAATGGGAAAAACTAGAGAGATGGTCTTATGTGGTCTTTTTGCGGCATTAATGGCAGTAGGAGCGAATGTGTCTCCGTTTTTAATGATCGGAGGAGTTCCGGTCACCCTTCAATTGGTGTTTGCCATCATTGCCGGAGGAGTGCTTGGAAGCCGCGTGGGCGCGAAGGCGATGACGGTTTATTTAGCTCTGGGATTAGTAGGGGCACCGGTGTTTGCACAATTTAAAGGAGGACCTTCAAGTTTATTCAGTCCTACCTTTGGATTTATTCTATCCTTTATCGTGGTTGCGTTCGCCGTGGGAATCGTTTTGGAAAGGAAGCGTACATTTGGAGGATATCTCATTGCAGGAATCCTCGCCCTATTGTTAAATTACATAATCGGAACGAATTTCATGTACCTTGCCCTAACATTTTGGGCAGAAGCACCGGACGGATTCAGTTACACGGTTGCCTGGGGATGGATGGTTGCGTATCTCCCGCTGGACGTAGTAGTCACGGTTGTTTCCATGGTGGTTCTTCAGCGATTATATAAGGTGGTCCCGTCGAGGAATATGAGTCCTTCTTTTCATAAATAAGGGGATGGTGCAATGAGCTTGTATAGATTGGCAGCTGAGGGATTGGATTCAGCTGCTGATTTTCAGCATTTATTTCACAACTGCCTTCCATAAAACCAACTCCATTTCACAAAAAAAAACATCCAACACCTTATAACAGGCATCAGATGTCTATCATCTTTATTTACTCGCTGTCTCATAAATCTTCAAATTCCCATAAATCAAACGCAACTCTTTTGCTTCAATCCCCTGTGCTTCAGCAGCCTTCAATAAATATCCGTATAAATGATCCGCTTCTACGGAGAGATTTTTTTCCATATCCCGCTGTAAGGATGATTTCATACTGTAGCCCATTTGATTGATTTTATCGTATTGAGCTTCTTCTATTTTCTCAGCAAGTGGTGCTTTCAAGCTTTTCATAACCGCTGCGGCTTCATAAAGGACTCCTTTGATCCTATCTGCACCCTCACCTATTTCCCGAATCGGTCCAATCGGTGCCCGGAATAAGGATGTTACACCTGAAAGAGTGGTGATAAATAAATACTTATGCCACATATCCTGTTCGATGGTGTCGGATAATCGAAAGTTTGCCTTCGTTCCTGAAAAGGCCTCATCTAGCTTCACAATTCTATCCGTTCGCTCACCACTTCTTTCTCCAAAAACGAGATCATGAATGGGACTCGATTGAATGACCTTCCCTGTTTCATCAAGCGTCGACTCCACAAAGCATAAACCGCCAATCACTCTTTCTTCCCCGAATGCTTCTATAAGGTCGCCTACGTGTGACATCCCGTTTAAAAGTGGAAGGATCATCGTATTTTCACCTACAAAGGAGTGAATACTCTCGATAGCTCCCTTGAGATGATAAGCCTTGGTTGAAAGGATAATGGCGTCAAAGGGCTCTGCTTTTTCTTCTGATCTCAGCGTTTTCGGCTCGCAGTGAAAATCACCATGTACACTTTCAATAAGCAATCCATGCTCTTTCAGCTGCTGCTCTCTTCGCTCACGGACGAGAAACGTAACATCCTCACCCTTTTCTACCAATCTACCTCCGAAGTAGCCACCAACGGCACCTGCACCAACAACTAGTATTCTCATTCTCCAACCGCCTCCTTTTCCTTTTCACATGCCATGTACTATTCTCCGATATGAAAGCGGATAAATCAAAAATATTGGCTTTGCCCTAAAAAAAAGGTGCCCTCCCAAAGCTAGTCAGGAGACACCCCATTCAATACATCAAACCGTACACCAAAAATCGCTCATACTCATTCTTTTCATAATCCCCTGACAAGTTCACTTCTTTCCGCAAGACAAAAAGGGGGTGATCTTCTAAATAATGCACATAATCATCCGAGCTATAATACAACACGATCTCGATATCACGTGGTGATTGTTCCACTGAAAAGAGGATGTTATTGATGATCCTCATGAAAATTTGAACAGAGAACGGATTGAAAAAGTAAAATCGGTTATCCTTTGGATGGATCCTATACTCTTCTGCCAGGCAGTGATAAAAGTAGAGATTTTCACGTTTGGCTTTTGCTTTTTTTAAATAGCTTTTCCGGTTCGCCACGGCTTCTTCATAAAACTCTTCATTCATTTCAATGCCAACAACGGTAGATTGAAATAGGTGGTGAATTAAGAAATTCAATCGTCCTTTCCCACAACCGAAATCGACCACACGATCGCTGCTATTCAATCTATAATGTCGGAATAATTCATCCAATGCCTGATACGGAGTCGGCTCGTACCGATGATAATGAAAAGACCGGTGAAACCCCATCTGCAACTCACTCGTACGAACACCTAATAATTCATCATAATACTCTTCCTTCATACATACTCCTTTTTGAAGGTCCGTCCCTCTCGGGCCTCAAAGTTTAGTAGAGGTAACCAAGCATGTCCAGTTGGCCGCTTGACCATTTTTTGGTACCTATTGGTTTGATCATGAGTTGGTTTATGGTTTCGGTCCCAATGCCCCTGGTGGTCTGGTTTTGGTCGTTGATTTTCATCCACCTGCATTGGTTGGACACCGATTGGAAGCCATTTTTTTTATATAAGGAAGGATCATCGGCAAATAAGAGAAGGAAATCGATATTTCGCCCATTACAGAACCTTTCTAATTCGAAGAGAAGTTGTGATCCGATTCCCAGGGAGCGACTACCCTTTGAAACGCACAAATCGATTACCCCCAATACATTTATAGGCTCACCTTCCAATTTCATGACTCGGTAATCCACCCCAACATGCCCCACTAAACGTTGATCTTCGTTATGGACGAGATACCTGAAATGAGGAATCTGTTTAAAGTAAATTCTATCATCAGGATAGCCATCTCCAAAACATTCATTTAATAATTCTTGTATTTCAGCTTTCATTTTTCCTTTGATATCATAATCAACTATTTGTTTCACTTGATATTCCCTTTCCACTTTCACACGTTCGCCTCCTCATAAAATAATATAAGCACTTTCATTGACAAACCTTCAAAATCCTAATACATTAATAGTAACAAGGGGAGTAGCGACCGGTAAACGGCTGGTGAATCGTCATCACGGTATGAAAATACCTGGTTCATCAGGCTTTAGCTCATTCTTCAGCACGCAAGACCTTGGTACAAAATTTGTGCCGGGGTCTTTTTTGTATGCGCTGGCTTGGAGGAGATTATATGGTTTACATTGTTTTTCTACTTGCTGCAGCCATCGTGGTTGCGGCTGCTATTTACCTGAATCAGTTCGGAGATGTCATCAGTAAGAAGTCTTCATTAAGTGGGGCTGTCGTTGGAACATTCCTCATTGCAGGGGCAACGTCACTTCCGGAATTAACAACGAGCTTAACGGCGGTTTATATCGATAACCCTGATATTGCCGTAGGAAACATGCTCGGCAGTAATGTGTTCAATCTTTTTATTCTGGCAGTGGTGGATCTGATTTATCGTAAAAGAAGATTGTTCCAAAAGGTGAACAGGAAGGCAAATATTCCTTCTGCCCTATTTGGATTCCTGTTTCTCACGATCATCATTTTCGCCCTTTTTATGCCGGGCTCCATTGAAGTTTTTGGCGTTGGGATTGAGATGTTCTTTATTATCATTCTATACTTCGTTGCGATGAAATTCGTTTCCAGCGATGATGCAGAAGGAGAATCTGTACCTGCGAAGGATTATTCCCTAAAAGCGGCCGTTATAGGTTTTATCATTGCTGCACTGGTCGTATTTGCGTCAGGAAGTGTGTTATCGATTGCAGGTGACCAATTGGCAAAGGCAACAGGTATGAACGCAAGCTTTGTAGGCAGCTTTCTCATCGCTGCTTCCACTTCCCTGCCTGAGCTTGTTACAGTCCTTGCTGCTTTTAAACTGGCAAACTATAATATGGCGATCGGCTCTATTCTCGGAAGCAACCTCTTTAACATACAACTGCTCGTCCTGACCGATGTCCTTTACCGAAAAGGCGCCATCCTTGAAGCAGTCGACAGTTCCCATATCTTTATCGCGGGATTGGGATTATTGATGACACTCGTCATCGTCTACTTGCTTCTTCGCCCGACAAACGTGATGAACAAGTGGAGATATATGGCTCCATCTTTTATTATAACCGTTTTGTATATTGTCGTATCTTATGTATTGTTTTAAATATCAAAGAGGGCAGGACAAAAGTGTTTTAGTCTAAGTAAAACCCGAACAAACCTGCTTCCTAGAAGGTGGATTGGTTCGGGTTTATATTTATTTCCATACATTTGATTTTAGCTGTTTCCAGCGGTTGATTGGAGTGCAAGACGAAGACTCCTGCGGGAAAAGTAGCTTATGTGAGACCCCGCAGGCTTGCCGAGGAGGCTCACCGGCTACCCGCGGAAAGCGAAGTCTTGCACGGAAATCATTAGCGGTATTAAGAAACTACACCAAACGATTAAGAATTGTTCAGGCACATCACATGATTCACCTTCTCACTTATGGTAAATTAAACATGATTGAATCAATGGATAAGGAGTGAATGTTTAATGGCTGATAATAAAGAACAAGTAAAGCAAGACATTTTAGATGCCTACCATTTTAGACATGCAACAAAGGAATTCGACCCAAACAAGAAAGTGTCCGATGACGATTTCAGGTTCATCATGGAAACCGGCCGTCTGTCACCAAGCTCGTTTGGATTCGAACCTTGGAGATTCGTCGTGATTCAAAATCCTGAACTGAGAGAAAAGATCAAGAATACGGCTTGGGGAGCGTACGGAAAGCTGCCTGAAGCCAGTCATTTCGTCGTGATCCTGGCCAGAACGAAAAAAGATACGAAATACGATTCACAATACTTACAAGATCATTTTAAAAACGTGAAACACTTGCCTGAAGATCATATGGCAAAATACTTAGAAAAGATCGAGCAATTCCAGAAGGTTGATTTCGATTTACTTGAAGGCGATCGTCCCCTATACGACTGGGCCGGAAAGCAAACCTATTTAGCCCTTGGAAATATGATGACGGCAGCCGCTCAAATCGGGGTCGACTCGTGTCCGATCGAAGGCTTTGACATTGAAAAGTTGAATACGCTTTTAGATGAAGAAGGGTTATTGGAAGATGGTCGTTTCAGCATTTCCGTCATGGTGGCATTCGGATACCGGGTAAAGGATCCAGTACCGAAAACGCGTCGACCATATGAAGATGTCGTGAAGTTCGTTTAATCTTAATATGCCCCCGGTTACAGGACCGGGGGCATTTTTTATGAAATTCTACTGTTTAAACCAATCGGCTCCTTCATCCATGTGCACAAAGGGAATATCCGTATCCACCTCACCCATGATCTTTTCAAGGACAACATCTTCCCCTTCAAGCCACTTGGCAAAATCAAAGACAACTGGTTCCCGGTCCCCACCCAGGGCAAACCAAGCCTTCATCTCACTAGGAAAATAAGCAGATGTATGGATGGTGCCAGCCCAGCTTCCGTATAAATCGGAGAAAACGCCTTTATCAGTATCATTCATTAAGCGGAATGCTTCATGGGCATCTGTTGCCTGCTTATTTTGAATGATACTCAATCGGCGTTTCGAATCGACCAGATGATTTCGATTTTCATGAGTCATCACTTCAAAATGATTCGTACACGCATTCGACTGCCGAATCTCCACGCCACGAGGGGAAGTCTCAATGATAAAGGTTTCACCGCTTCTGTCATACACCACATAACTAAAAGAGTGCCGGTGAGGAATTTCTTTCAGCATCTCAACAGCTTCCGATACATCTCCGCATGATTCCAGAATCAAACGTCCAATCATACAGCAAATGAAGCCATCCCCCGGGTTTTTCCGATGCATGAAGTTATATCCAATGGCCAATCCTTTCTCATTCATACCGTCCATCCGTCCCGTCACCCGCTGACTCGGTCCGATGATACTATACCCTCCATCCGTCGGCTTGTAAAAGGTATACCTTCCCTCATACGTCTTCGGATGATAATCATAATTTCGGATCAAATAATTTTTGCCCGTCATAATCGAGCAGCCGGACTTCACATACTCAACACGATATCCGCCAAACTCCTTCAGTACTCTTTCCAACGGCCACTCGAGCGCCTCTTGTAATCCAAGAAGTTCATCCCAGATGCCAGGGGCAAATCTTTTGATCGCTCCCTTTGTTTCCCGGATGCCGATGGAAAAGCGCTGTTTTCGTACCTTCCATTGATTCTCGCGATTTCTCACCGTGACCGAATCCTTTATCCTAGACCCTTGCATATAACCAAAATCGTAATGAGATCCACGAAATTGAATCACATCGCTATGTATTGTTTTCATGCTAAAACCTCTTTTTGTCAGAATGTATTCTATAAGGATAATAGAATGGATGAGAAAAAGAAAGGAATCCTGCTACACACGCCTATCAACGGGAAGAAAAACCATTATCACAAAGCATATGACAAACGCCACCCCCGATACCAATAGCCCAAGAAAGAATCCTACAGAGGTCATAACCCCGTCCTCACCTGGATACTGAGGTACATAAGTGACCCATTGATACAGGATGAACAAAAAGAGAAGCAAATAGAAACTGCTTCCCACCATACCTGCCTTCAGTCTCTCACCTTTCTCCCACTCTTTCGCACTTCCAATTGAACTCCACACCAGGATACTCACCACAACAGCAGCCAACATGATAACAAGGTGAAGGTATGGAATCATCATCAAGGTAAGACCATACAATATCAGTCCTGTTGTACCAAATAAAACCAGATTCATCCCAAATAAAAAACATCCGACTGCCCAAGGATTTTGAAACCACTCATACGTATTCAAGGAATCAATCCACTTAAATGAATAGGCTTTCTCACTTGGCGTTCTCATGAAAATAAAAACCCCGATAAGCCCCAAAAGTATAACCAATGTCACCTGCGATTCCTCCCTCATACACATAAAATATCATGGTTTATTTTACCATACCCTTCTTGAGTTATGGCGTATCGTGAGAAATGTACCAGGTACAAATCCCACGTTCTGTGCCTGGTACACCCTTCCCCTTCGTTCAGCTGCTGAATTCCTCTCCATTATCAGCAAATGAATGACATAAAAAAGGAACGGCCCCAACGACCGTCCCTTCCTTTCCATCATTTCTTCTCTATAATTTCATCGATAATCCCATATTCCTTCGCCTCATATGCACTCATGAAATAATCACGGTCGGTATCAAGGGCAACCTTTTCAACGGGCTGGCCTGTTTTTTCAGAAATGATTTCGTTGATGTGCTGTCTTAGCTTCAGAATCCGCTTCGCTGAAATCTCCAGGTCTGTAGCCTGCCCACGGGCACCACCTAATGGCTGATGAATCATGATTTCACTGTTTGGTAAGGCAAACCTTTTTCCCTTTGTCCCTGCAAGCAGCAGCATCGCGCCAAAAGAAGCCGCCATTCCGGTGCAGATCGTTCGAACATCAGGACTTATATAGTTCATCGTATCAAAGATGGCGAACCCCGCTGAAGTGGAGCCACCAGGGCTATTGATATATAAGGAAATGTCTTTCTCCGGATCGTCTGCAGCAAGGAATAACAATTGGGCGACAATGCTGTTGGCCATCTGGTCATTCACTTCATCACTCACCATGATGATCCGGTCTTTTAACAATCGTGAATAAATATCGTAGGATCGTTCCCCTTTGCTTGACTGTTCAATGACATAAGGTATGGTATTCATCCTTACTTCCTCCTTCATTCGTTATGCAGCTAGTGAGAGGACGCTTGAAGGAGAGCCAGACGTTCGTACAAATCGGCCTTGGGCGGGAGCATGTGCAAGGAGGATTGGAATGTATGCCAAAAGAAGACTGGGATCCTGGGCCATTAGGCTGCGGTATAAAATCGCGTTCAACTCCTTCTGAAGCGCTTCATTCCAGTAGGTTTGAACGCCGCACCCGTCTCCATCATCGGAGAATTTTTTCAGCTTTTCCCTCGATCGATTCAGCAAGGCTTTCACAGCGGTTTCCGTCATCCCCAGAACTTCTGCCACTTCAGAAATCTTGAATTGAAACGCCTCTTTCAAAACAAAAGTGACTAACTGTTTGGGTGTCATCTTTCTTGAAAGCTTCCCCAGGGTTGCAAGACTGATCCCCTCATTTGGAATGTCTTCAGCCTTCACTTCCGGGACTCCGCCAATCGCTTCCTTACTCTGTTTCCGAACTTTATCCACCCATAGATGATAAGCGATTTTATTAAGTAAAGATGATTTCCACTGTTGAGCAGGATAATGACTCAGTGCCTTACATATGGACTCTTGAGCCAAGTCCTCACCGTCCCATTTGCTCTTCGTCAGAAAATAGCAGTATCGATAGAGCTTGGGAACAAGCTCTTCCATGACTTCATCATTTGGCTGTCCTTCATTCTTTTTTAAGCCAGATCTCGTTTGCATCGTCCTCACTCCTTTGAATCCTCTCATACTTATAACGGATGAATTGGTTAAAAAGATATGGGTGAAAGATATTTTTATTTATATTATATCCAACAGTACTGGAATGGGTCATTAATTGGTGTAAGCAGCGTGAGTTATGCTAAAGTTGATTCATAAAAACAGGTGACGGAAAAGAGGATTAGTGATGATTTCAATACTTGTCGTAGATGACGATCCCCATTTACGTAAGCTTATACGTGTTCATTTAGAGCAGAATGGCTATTTGGTTACTGAAGCACAAGACGGGGACGCAGCTTGTGTCATTCTTGAAGCACAGTCGATCGATTTGGCGATTGTCGATTTGATGATGCCAAATAAGGATGGGTTTCAATTGGCGAAGGAAATCAGGGAAACCTACGATATTCCGATTATTATTTTAACCGCTAAGAACAGTCTTACCGATAAAGCGAAAGGCTATGAAGCCGGAACCGATGATTATATGGTAAAGCCCTTTGAAAAGGAAGAGCTTCTCTTTCGAGTACAAGCGATCCTGAGGAGATTTCACCGTGCCGCTCCCCAGAAAATTCGTCTCAATGAAATGATTCTTGATAAACGATCGTACGAAGTGAAGGACGGAGCAAAAACAATCATTCTTCCACTTAAAGAATTTGAATTATTATATTATTTAGCGAGCTTCCCTAACAGAACCTTTTCACGGGAAGAAATCATTCAACATGTATGGGGAATGGACTTTGAAGGGGATGACCGAACGATTGATGTCCATATTAAAAGGCTTCGTGAACGTTTCCGTCATTCCGATGATTTCTTGATCACTACTGTCCGTGGAATTGGCTATAAATTGGAGGTGACCTAAAATGCGCTCGCTGTATGTCCGGATTGTTGTCGTCACCCTTCTTATCATGTTGACGAGCAGTGTCATTGCTTTCATCGGTTCGAATCTTTACTATCAACATATTTTAAAGCCAGCCAATGATGAAAAAAACACTGAAATCGCGAAAGACATCGTTGATCTATTTAATGCAGCTTCAATGGATGCTCCTGGTTTTTTTCAAAAAACGGCGAAGCTCAGCTATCAATTTTATGTAACAGATGGGAAAGTTCCCGGAACATTCTACGGAGAGGACTTCCGTGATCAAAGCCTTTCTCAGGAAATTGTAGAAAGTGTTGTGAACGGATCCACTTACCATGGAATTGCGAATTATCCATCTACCACATTTGTGACCGGATTTTTCTCAAATGAATTAACCAACAGCATTGGTGTTCCCATTGAAATTGATGGAAAACCCCGTGCCCTGTTCATGAGACCCAATGTGAAACAACAGTTTAATGAAATTCATATTCTTTTATCTGTCCTGCTTCTTTTTACGATACTTCTCAGCATGCTGATCGTGTTCTTCAGTACCCGCTATCTTGTGAAACCGATTCGTGAATTGACGAATGCCACGAAGAAAATTGCCGGCGGTGAGTATTCGATTCGATTGAATGAAAGCCGCAAGGACGAAATCGGTACCTTAGCCCGCTCCTTTACAACCATGAGCCGGCAGCTGATGCAGGTGGAGAATATGCGACAGGAGTTCGTTTCAAATGTTTCGCATGAAATCCAGACGCCCCTGTCCTCCATGAAGGGCTATGCCAATCTGCTTCTCTCCCCTTCCTTGTCAGAAGAGGATCGGGACCATTACTTAAAAGTGATTGAATCAGAAAGCACCAGGCTGTCGAAGCTGAGTAAGCAGCTGCTGACCCTCGCTTCTCTCGATAAGGATAATGGATCGATTCAACATGAACCCACTAACATGACTCAATTGCTCCATGATCTCATGAAACAAACACGATGGCTGTGGGAAAGAAAAGACCTCGCTGTGTCCATCCAAGCCGATGATGTGACTTATAACGGTCACGGAGAGCTGCTCTATCAGGTATTTGAGAACCTGTTGGCAAATAGCATCAAATACACACCCCCAGGGGGCGAAATCAACCTGTTCCTTCACAAACATCACCAGGGGTTCAGGTTTATTATTGAAGACAGCGGAATCGGCATTCCTCCTGAACACCAGGGAAAGATATTTGAACGTTTTTACAAAGCAGATTACTCACGAAGTAAAGAAAAGGATAGCAGCGGCCTTGGCCTTTCCATTGTCAAAAAGATCATCACCCTGCACCATGGTGAAATCCATGTTGAGAGCAGGACCAATAAAGGAACCACCTTTACGGTGACTCATCCTTAATCCGTTGTTCATCTTCCGTTCATACTTCTCTTTTATCATTAGTGAGAAGTAATGAAAGGGAAGGTGATTTTTTTGTTTCTAGCATGGAAAGAAATGCGCTATGGGAAGGTAAAGTTTTTATTAATTATAGGCATTATCACATTAATCACGAGCCTGGTACTATCGATATCAGGACTTGCCAATGGATTATCGGTGGATAACGCTTCGGCTATAAAGAATATGCCTGCTGACACGTATGTGGTGGAAGCTGGTGACAAGCATCAGCTTGAACGATCACAGATAACAGAACAAGAGATTGCTTCTATAAAAGGAGGATCTCCTCTTGGTTTGAAAATGGTAGAGATCGATCAGGGGGGCAAGACGGTAAATGTAAGCCTATTTGCCGCTGACCCCGACAGTACTTTTATGCCAACGACGGCAGATCACCCGAAGCTTGCTCCCTATGAAGTTCTTGCTGATCCTGGCCTGAAGAAAGAAGGGTTGGAGATTGGGGATTCCTTCACCTACGACGACAAAAAGTGGGTGATCAAGGGATTTACTAAAAAACGATTCAGCTACGGCCACACGCCGGCCGTTTTTACATCTTTAGAAACATGGGAGGATCTTTATGGCGATTCGCTCACATACCAAGCGATTCTATTTACGAATGAAGGAATGATAGACACGCCTTCAAAAATGGATACCGTGTCTAAAGAAGAGATTCTATCTAATGTGCCTGGCTATTCTGCAGAGCAAGGCTCACTGAATATGATGGTGATCTTTCTGCTCATCATATCAGCGATTGTATTAGCCACCTTCTTCTATGTCATGACCCTGCAAAAACTTCACCAATACGGTGTTTTAAAAGCGATCGGGACGAAAGCGGGCATTCTTCTCGGTGCACTATTCGCGCAAATTTCCACCCTTACCATCGCAGGCATCGTTGCAGGGAATGTCGTTACCTTCGGACTTACATTAGTGATTCCGGCAGACGTACCTTTTGAATTATCGGTCACCATGATCCTATTCAACAGTGCATTAATTCTATTGATGGCGTGGATCGGTTCCCTTTTATCCTTTAGAAGCATTGTGACTGTGGATCCATTACAAGCAATCGGGAGTGTGAAATAAGATGACAGCCATTTTAGAGTTACATGATGTGAGCAAAACATATGAACAGGGAAATGAGAAGCTGAAGGTATTGGACCATGTATCCATGAGGGTAAATCCAGGTGAGTTCGGTGCCATATTAGGACCTTCCGGATCGGGAAAGAGTACGCTTCTCTCCATCATAGGAGCCTTAACCAGTCCGTCGAGTGGTGAAGTGAAAATGAACGGGCGAAACGTCCACAATCTAAACGAGAAAGAACAAACATCCCTTCGCCTCAAAGAGATCGGCTTTATCTTTCAACAATCAAACCTGGTTCCTTTTTTAACGGTGGAAGAGCAATTAGTGTTTGTAGGAAAGCTGAATAAACTGGGGGACAGACTCCGGAAACGGGCAGGGGAATTATTATCCCACCTCGGATTGGCTGATCGCAGGTCCCATTATCCTGAACAGCTGTCAGGCGGGGAGCAGCAGCGGGTTGCCATCGCCCGTGCCCTCATGAACGAACCAAGATTGATCCTCGCAGATGAACCTACTGCAAGCCTGGATCAAGCTCGCGGCAAGTCCGTCGTGGAGCTTCTCGCCAAGGAAACAAAGGAAAGAAATATCGCCACCATCATGGTGACACATGATGAAACGATGATCGGGCATTGTGATTGGGTGTATCGGATGAAGTGATCGATGCTGAGTGCCTGACTTTATTAAAAGTCAGGCACTTTTTTCATGAATTCCTTACCTCCAACAATTCCTTCAACCTCTCCGGCTCATCCACCCTTAGAGCAATTTCAGAGACTCTTTGCTTTCTCCCCATAAACATCGTTGCTTCCACTGGTTCTTTCAAAGATAGAACGACTTGTGGATGAATCTCTTCAAAGTCTTTATGCATGAAAACGAGTGCTTCTTTGCCAGGTTTCCTCCCCCATTCGATTTGTTCAATTTGATTAAGAGGTAAGCCTATTCGTTGCATCAACCCTTGCGTCACATAAAGATGACCATTTTTCACTTCCAGTGGATGCAGCCTGGTAATCTGAATTTCAGCTATAAACAATAGAACGGTATAAACGTTCAGAATCAAGAGAATGAAAGACAGAATCGGAAGCTTGGAATGAAGCCACCAGTGGATACCGATCGTCTCGATCACGACGGCATGGATGAGCATGATGTTCATGGCAACGGCACTGGTCTTATGATGCATCGTTACTGCACCGGCATGGACAGGAGGTTTGCGGCGCCAGCACAATAGAGCATAGTAAACCATTAACACCTCTGAGGAAAGGATCCGGATCAGAATGTGACCGGTCACTTTTTTCTCTACTGCCGGCAGCAAAGAAAAGATCGGCCCTACTCCAGATGATCTCATGGCAGATCGAATTTCCGGGAATTTTCGTACAGCAAGGAAGATAAGCCCAACCTCTGCTGCCAGGAATAATACTTCTAAACCGATCCCGGAATAGAGAAGGATAGTGAACGGTTCAAATAATTCTTCAGGAATGATGAATCTGGCTAACACAAGGCCGAATACCATCAATCCAACGACTTGTTTCTTCGACAGTTTGAATGCGGCATAGGCCAGGGCCGGGGAAATAATCATCAAATCCAGTAGAGATCCTATGACTACTCCCCTCTCCAATTCTATCGATAGAAATCGTTGAACCACTGATTGATACAATAAAAGATTACTAAGGAGAACGACACCTAACAGGGCGATTGCCCACTTGGCTGATTTTGTTTCGCGCAGGACCATGAAAACTCCCCTCTCCGCAATTAATTCCATATACTTACATTATAGCTCTTTCAGCTTTTTTGGAAATACTGATTTTCAAAAAGCTGTCATTTTCTCTTTCCTTAACAAAAAAATCCCCATCCGGTTAAGGGATGAGGAAAGGAATCATGCTTCTGATTTGTTACCTGCTTGATTATTTTTCAAAAACATATATAACGAAGCAGCAAAGATGATGACGTATCCGATGATGCTTAATACGTCAGGAATCTGCCCGAATAAGAAGATGCTGATCATGGCGGAATACACGACGGTTGAATAGAAAAAGATTGATATTTCCCTTGCAGGTGCAAACTTGTAAGCCATCGTGATTCCGAACTGACCCACTGTCGCGAAAACGCCGGCGGATAATAGATAAATCCATTGCTGAGCGCTCATCGGTTCATAAAAAGCGATCACGAACGGAATAAGTACGACAGTCGTAAAAAATGAAAAGTAAAAGACTACCGTATAAAATTTCTCTCTGCTTCCCAACACACGAAGGACCGTGTATGCCCCTGCTGCGAAAATAGCAGAAAACACTCCAGCCAAATATGGAATAACATCAAAGGAGAACGCAGGTTTGATGATAAACAAGGTACCGATAAAAGCAATGATGATCGCCACTACCTGGAAAACACGTGTCCTTTCCCTCAAGAAAATAGCCGAGAAAATGATGGTCAGGAACGGACTGAGCTTATTCAACATATCGGCATCGGATAACACCAGATGATCAATCGCATAGAAGAACAGGACGATCCCGACAGCCCCTAAACTGGAGCGCAGCAACAGCAGCTTCTGATTTTCTTTCTTTCCGAATAATCGCTCCTTATGATAGCGGACAAAACCGAATGCGATGAATGCAGAAACGATGTTCCTAAAAAAAGTTTTTTGGATCGTCGGCACATCTCCTGACAGCTTCACGAATGCAGCCATCAGGGAGAAACCAAACGCTGATAGAAGTAATAGGAGTATTCCTTTATTTCGATTTGACATGACTTCCTCCAATGATTGAACGATTTAGCAACTTAGATAGTGTAACAAATTTATGATGATTTATGGAGAATTTAAACTGAAGTTAAAGAGCCCGACAAAAAACGCTACCCTCCAATGGGAATAGTGTATTCTACCTTTTTTATAGGGAAAGAGGATATTTCAAAAACGACCGAAATACATATCAATAAATGGTTCCATATAAAGGAGGATTATGATGCTTGAGAAATTCGTCGACCAGCTGCCTGTCATGGGAACGATCCATCCCACCTCTTCGCACAAGGATTCCTTTTATTACGAAGTGACCATGAAGGAGGGAATGCAAAAGCTTCACCGGGATCTCCCTCCTACTAAAATATGGGGTTACAACGGACAATTCCCAGGTCCTACCTTTAGAGCGAAACGCAATCAAACTGTGCGGGTACTATGGAAAAATGAACTTCCAGAGGAGCATTTCCTCCCCATCGATACAACTGTTCACGGGGCGGAAAAGGATAACCCGGAGGTCCGTACCGTGGTTCATCTTCATGGTGGCGCTACCCCTGATACGAGCGACGGTTACCCAGATGCCTGGTTTACAAAGGACTTTAAAGAGGTCGGTCCTTTCTTTGCAGTGAAAGTCTACACGTACCCCAATCAACAGCCAGCCACTACTCTTTGGTACCATGACCATGCAGTAGGGATCACCCGCCTGAATATATATGCCGGACTCGCAGGTGCTTATATCATCCATGACGAAAAGGAAAGGTCTTTGTCCTTACCCCAAGTTCCATACGATATTCCCTTGGTGATCATGGATCGTTCCTTCAATAAAGATGGATCACTCTACTATCCTTCACAGCCTGATCCTCCCAATACTTACGTCAATCCCTCCATCCGCTCTAATTTCTTTGGAGACACGATCCTGATTAACGGGATGGTATGGCCATACTTAGAAGTCCAACCACGCCGCTATCGCTTTCGGATAATCAATGCTTCTAATTCCCGGACGTATCAACTCTCACTCTCTAACGATCATCCGTTTATCCAAATCGGTTCCGATCAAGGTCTCCTCCCTGCACCTGTTAACGTCCGGAAGATTTTACTCGCTCCAGCTGAGCGAGCGGATGTCATCCTGGACTTTTCTTCCATGAGAGGGCAAGTCATAACCATCCAAAACGATGCGCCGGCACCTTTTCCAACGGGTGATCTTCCTGATCCTGATACGACGGGAGTCCTGATGCAGTTCCGTGTGAACAAACCACTCGTAGGGACAGATACGAGCAAGATTCCATCAACATTAAATGCTGTACCAAGGTTGAAAGAGAGCAATGCTTATCAAACCAGAAATCTTCTGTTGAACATGAGTAATGATCAATACAAGCGGGAAATTCACCTTTTAAATAATCAATTATGGTCGGATCCAATTACAGAAATGCCCCATCTTTGGAGTATTGAGATATGGAATTTCATCAACGTAACAGAAGAATCCCACCCCATCCACTTGCATTTGGTCAGGTTTCAAGTCCTCGACCGACAGAAATTCGATAAGGAGATCTATCAAACGGGAGGGAGTGTTGTACCCATTGGACCTCGTATCAAACCCGAGACCAATGAGCAGGGCTTGAAAGATACGGTTTGTGCAAACCCAGGGGAAATGACACGGATTATTGTGCCATTCGGTCCTTATACAGGGTTATATGTCTGGCATTGTCATATTTTAGAGCATGAGGATTATGAAATGATGAGGCCTTATGTGGTGATCAAATGAACATGAATACAGTCCGCCCCTTTTCAGGAGCATACTTCTCTTTTTAGGCAGACAGGGGACACACACCAGATTTTTCTTGCTCACCATTCCACAAGAAAAAGGAAGGCTGAATTCTTTAGTTTCAAAAGAAAACAGCCTTCTTCCTTTTAGCTCTCCAAAATGTCTTTGATTCTTTTTAAATCCTTTTTGTTCGCTTTTTTCATCATGGTAGACATAAAAGGCGCCACCCATTTAGAAAAACCGGTGGGCTTTCCTTGATTTCGGAGAGTCATCCTTGTCACTTGTTCATCAAGTGCCTCCCATGTATAGGTGGTTTCCATTGGAAACGGTCCGTTTGCGGTTTTCATTACAAGCTTCTCACCCGGGATAAACTCCGTAATTTCATAAACGTAAGAGAGTTCCTTCCCTAAGAATTTTGCTTTAAATGCAACTTGAGAGTCAATGGATAAAGGCTTTTCCGTCAACCATTCTGCCGAATCAATATTTACGTACCATTCTGGTGCATTATCTGGATCGGCAGCATACTCCGAAACCTTATGAAGCGGGCAGCGAATGGTTATTTCTGTCAGTACATCTACCATTTTTATCACCTTTTATGAACTTTTTCGTATTTTTATTTCTCTTCCACATATTTTTTCAGCAGGGTACCCAGTAGGTAACTCCACCCTTCTGAATGCTTTTCCTGCCAATCGTCTTCAATGACTCCTGATGCAGTATGGGATAGCTGAAGAAGCGTGGAATCGCCTTTTTCAATCAAGCGGTATGTGTATGCACTGTTTACGGCACCTTGCATACCAAGGTGGCCATGGAGACGGATTTCCTCAGGAGCATTAACGTAATACACCGTTCCCCAAAGCGCCCCCTCGTTTTCACGCCACTTCTCAATAAATTGCCCACCAGGTACAGGATCAAATGTGAATTGTGAACTTACTCCCTCAGGAGCCAATTTAAACTCCCACCAATCCCCCGCTTGCTCGGTTAACGCTTTAAATACCTGTTCCCTTGGTGCATCTATCATCACTTCTTGCTCAATACGAAATACTTTACTTCTTTCCATTCCTTCTTCTCCCCCTTTGTTTTCTGCCAATGCCTGTAACTTTAACAGCGAATTGGCGGTAGACTCCATATACTTTCCTACCCACCGATTGTGCATTTCCTGAAGCGGAACCGCGTTAAGGTAATTTCGTCGGTACTTCCCTTCCCGCTTCACCACCACCAAATTCCCTTCCTCCAAGATCGTCAAATGTTTCATGATCGCATATCTTGTCACCTCGGGAAAATGCTCATTCAGTTCACCGGTTGTTCTTGCCGACTGCTTCAACAGGTCCAGGATTTCCCTTCTTATCGGGTGCCCCAGCGCCTTAAATAATGTGGAAAGTTCGTCCTTCATATTAACGATCCTTTCATTGTGTTTTACATGTGAATGATTGGTCACCTATAATATGTGACTTTATAGTAACATGATGAATATAATGAGTCAATCACGTGTTGAAGAGGAGATATTGGTATGGTGTGGGTTGGCCTAAATTGAGTGAATGATGGAGAAGTTCCCCTCCCCTTTTCTAATAAAAAAACCTGATCACTGGTACATAAACCAGTAATCAGGTCCAGGATTTTTCATCGATCATCCACAATTATATACGTAGCCTTAACAGGACCATGCACACCCACAATCAAATTCATTTCAATATCCGCGCTGTTGCTTGGACCTGATATAAAGTTCACGCAGGATGCGACACGTTCACCGCTTTCGATTTTATTGTGAATGTCTCTGGCCACTTGGGTCATCCTTGGGACGATCGTACTTTTGGGGATGATGGCGATGTAGACAGCAGGGAGCAAGCTGACTGCACGTCCCTTACCATCATCACTATATAAGACAACCGTCCCCGACTCGGCAAGTGTGGCATCGCTAAAGGTAATACCGATATCAGCAGTCGCTGAATAAGCAAGATTCTCTTCTCCGCCATTTCGATCCCATACACGTACATCCATCCCATCATCTCCAAAATCAGATAGACCAAACTCGGCAAATCGCGGGTCATCCCAGGTCACAACTGTTTTCCCACCGTAATCCCTTATAAGGTGGGGGATCAGCGTGGATAACTCAGATGCAACGGTTTCATGTACGTCGGTATGAATGATCTGGCACTGCTTCTTTAATACGTCAACGAGCTGATCCTGAGAGTAATCTTTGTACACTTCCCATTGGGGGTTGTGATTCCATTGAGGCTTGTCAACATGCGATTTGCGCTCTCTTCCCAGATGAGATGCCAGGTTATTCAAAAACGAATCACGATTCTTAATATTACCGATGCTCATCCGCTTTTCCCTCCTTCTGTCTTTTTTTATACCAATCTCTGAATCGATCTTTCTTCGGTGCAGGAAAGTCACGGGATTCGGTCCAGTTTTTCAATGGTCCCGGTCCGTTTGAAATCTTCCCGTCTCTTGTAAAAGCAGCAAAAGTCGTTGGTGCGAATCTGGACCCGATATTGTACATGGCTGGTGAAGCCGTTCCGAGACTGAAGGCCTTCATGGATAGATTTTCAAAAATAGGGGCCTTTCCTTCCTTCTCAACGATTTCCTGACGATGACGGAGTAAATGTTCGTGAAGCGGAATTTTAACCGGGCATGCTTCCGTACAAGCTCCGCATAATGTGGATGCATACGGCAGCTCTTTATAATCTTCATATCCACCAAGTAGCGGAGACAAGACAGCTCCCACAGGCCCGGGATAAATCGATCCATACGAGTGGCCGCCAACATGTCGATAGACAGGGCACACATTGATGCAGGCTGCACAACGAATACAATGTAGAATCGATTGGAAGGCGGTACCCAAGATTTTCGAACGGCCATTGTCGACGATTACAAGGTGAAATTCTTCTGGACCATCCACTTCTCCTTCTTGTTTAGGACCCGTCAGAGCGGTGATATAGCTTGTCAGCTTTTGTCCGACTGCGGCACGGGTCAGCAGGCTAACGAGGACCTCCATCTCTTCCCATGTCGGGACAATCCGCTCCATTCCCATTACGGTGATCTGCGTTTTCGGCACCGTCGTGACCATACGGGCATTCCCTTCATTGGTCACAAGAGAGATTGTGCCTGATTCGGCAATGGCAAAATTACATCCTGTGATTCCGATATCAGCCTGAAGAAATTCTTCCCTTAACTTTTCCCGTGCAAATAAAGCCAGTTCTTCCGGTTTTTCTGTCTTGTCATAGCCGAGTTTGTTTCGAAATACTTCCTGGATTTGTTCCTTATTTTTATGAAGGGCAGGAGTCACGATATGAGAAGGTGGATCGTGATCATCGACTTGAAGTATCCATTCTCCCAGATCACTCTCAACAACCTCGCAGCCCGCTTTTTCCAAGGCTTCATTCATATTGATTTCTTCTGTCACCATGGACTTCGATTTAACGACTTTTTTACCGTCCTTTTTTTTCACAACATTTGTAATATATTCGTTGGCCTCTTCTGCAGTTTCCGCAAAAAATACATGGCCGCCGCGTCCCGCTACATTTTCACTCAATTGCTCAAGATAGTAATCAAGGTTTTCAATGGTATGGGAACGAATTTCTTCCCCAAGCTTACGCCAATCTTCCCAATTCCCCAATTCTTCGGCCGCGTTTAACCGGCCATCCCGGAAACGCCCTTGAGCAGAGGAAACGGCTCCCCTCATAAACGTGTCGGCTAGCCCGCTTGAAACGCGATCGTTAAAGGATTGATTTCCTATTTTCATTGCCATTTGCCTTCCTCCTTTCTTATCGACTATTCAATACAGAAGCAATATGCATGACCTTTACCGGCTTGCCCTGCCTCTCAATGCGCCCACCAATATTCATCAGGCATCCGCAATCCGCACCTATTAAAATATCAGCTTTTGTTTCTTCCACATGCTGCACCTTTTCATCTACCATTTGCTCTGAAATCGGGGACATTTTCACCGAGAATGTCCCACCAAATCCACAGCAATCATGACGATGTGGCAGCGGTTTCATTTCTAACCCTTCCACATGACTTAGGAGTTTCATAGGGGCTTCCTTCACCCCCAGCAGACGCGTCATATGACAGGAAGTATGATAGGTGGCTACCCCATCGAGCTTCGCACCTACATCCTCGACTCCCAGCACATCGACGATAAATTGAGTAAGCTCATACGTTTTATCCGCTAATTCTTGAGCACGCCCCTCCCATTCAAGGTCCCCTTTAAAAAGATGAGGATACTCCTTAAACATGGTTCCGCACGATCCGGACGGAGTAATCACATAGTCCGAGTTCTCAAAAACCGAAATCATATGCTTCATTGATTCCTTCGCCTTCGCTACATATCCACTGTTATAAGCAGGCTGACCGCAGCAGGTCTGCTTTTCTGGAAAATCAACCTCACACCCAAGCCTTTCAAGTAATTCAACCGTATCCATTCCCACATCGGTCTGAAATATGTCTATTAAACAAGTCACAAATAATGATACTTTCATAGACCTCACCTTTACTTTCCGGAAAAATTCATTGGAATTCTCTGCTAGTTCACTAATAGTACTAGTGTAAAACGTAGATCACTTTAAGTCAACAGGTCATCAGATGACTTGGTTTGGATTATCTTTTAGTAAGTTCGATGCATACGTTTGTCATTCCTCTTTTAAATGATAATGGTATTTGTGTTCAACTGTTGAAATTTGATTGAATGTTAACTGTTGATTTTTGTGTTGAATTCACCTGCTGATTATTCCCATTTTTTCAGCATATGGACATACACCCATTTCAAAAGCTAAAAACAAAGCAAGCTCACTATTAATGGGAGCTTGCTATATGACCATTCCTTATGCTGTTTGTTTCAAGTCTTTCTTGCTTTGTTTTTGCCCATTTATGATAAGGCCGGCAATCATCACTACAATTCCAACCAGGATGAACGTGCCAATGTTAAAGCCGATTCCATTAATCAAGACGTACCCAATCCCCCCGGCAAATAGGACGTAAAAACCCATTGGAATGAGCGTCTTTCTAATGAGATTTCCTTCTTTTCCGATTAACCCTGCAGCAGATGAAGCAGCAACGACATTATGAACGCAAATCATGTTCCCTGCGGCCCCTCCCACTGCTTGCAGTGCAACAATCACGGCAGGCGTTGCCAGGATATTATCCGCTACTCCAAACTGGAAAAGGGAAAACATCATATTGCTCACGGTGTTACTTCCGGCAGCAAAGGCACCTATGGCCCCGATCGTAGGAGCTGCCAGTGGCCAATAACTTCCGAATACATTGGAAATCCCTTCAGCTAACACCAGTGGCATACTTGTATACTCTGCAGCATTGACACCTGAATTGATGAATACCTGGACCATTGGTACAGCGAAAATTAAAGCTGCCATTGCACTGACGATGGTTTTATAGGAATCTTTTACGGCGCGTCCGTAATCTTTCATATTCATTTTATAGATAAAAATGCTGATCAGTGAAACGAAGATAAAAATCGTTCCCGGTATGTTCAATGGTTTTGATGCAACCGAGATCGTCGTACCAAATACATTGTCTGCTGATAAAACCCAGGCCTGTATCCAGTCTGTGAAAGGCAGCGATTTTAACCTCGTAAGAACTAATAGGACCGCTACTAAGAGATATGGCATCCAAGCTGCAAGGAATGAAATGTTTTTCTTGGGTTTTTCTGTTTCGTCAATTTTCAGCGAACCATTCCACGCCGGGTCCCAATTTGATGGTTTGTCAAAATCCCATGTTCGTTTTGGAACAAATAATCCTTTTTTAGCCGCCGGCACCACGATGGCCAAGCCGACTAGACCACCGATCAAGGAAGGAAATTCCGGTCCAAGAAGGTTCGCTACAAGCGCATAAGGAATCGTAAACGCCAATCCTGCAAATATAGCAAACTTCCAAACGGCCAATCCTTCTTTGATGGATTTATTTCTTCCGAAGAAGTACGTAAGCATGGTGACCATAAAGAGGGGAATGAAGATTCCGATGATTCCATGAATGATGGCGACCTGACCGCCGATTCCATTTATGTAGGTATCCATGGTCGTTCCTTGTTCTGCCACGTATCGCTGAACCAATGGTGAATCCTTTAACCCTGTATTCACTCCGATCAGAATGGGAGTTCCAACTGCCCCAAAGGAAACGGGAGTCGATTGCAGGATTAAGGCGACCATGACGGCTCCCATGGCCGGAAAACCGATCGCAACGAGGAGTGGACCAACGATCGTCGCTGGTGCTCCCCATCCTGCAGCTCCTTCCAGGAAAGCTCCGAACAACCAACAAACGATGATCGTCTGTACGCGCCGGTCAGGTGAGATACTCGTGAATCCTTTGCGGATCGTGAAAACAGCTCCACTTTCCTTTAACGTATTTAATAATAGAATCGCTCCGAATACGATGACTGCCACTTCCAGTGCGGTTACAACCCCTTTCACACTTGCGGCTGCAATCTGATTCCCCGGCACCTCCCACACAAACATGGCCATCAGCACGGTCACAATCAACGAAACAGGCATCGCTCTCTTTGCCGGCCATCTCAATACAACTAAAAACAAGAAAACCGAAAAAATAGGCATGGCCGCCAATAAAGCTAACATACCAACACTCATCCTAACTTCCCCCTCTAAAAGTGAATTTCATTTTCTCCCACAAACTCCCCAACAAATCATGTTAACAGGTCATCAGATGACTAATATATGTAACAGTATAAATAAAACGCTTACATACCACAACCTTATTTTTGTAATTTTATAAAAAATCAAGAGGGACGGACCTTCATCAAAGCTCAATCCTTGTTAAATCAAGGTTTGGTCTTTTTTGGAGGTCCGTCCCTCTTATTCTTGGATGTCCTCGAAGTATTTCATGAGGACTTCTTCGACGCTATGTAGATGGTGGAGCATGAGTTGCTGTGCTTTTTGTCCGTCTTTTGCTTCGATGGCTTCGTAGATGTTTTGGTGTTCCTGGTATAAGCGATCCAAGGTCGACTTTTTTGAATATAGCCAGAGACGTCGCGTTTCTCTCATGGTGGTGACCATCATTTCCGACACATTGTTCATGAGGCCCGTCAACAGTTCATTTTGTGAAGCCTTGGCAATCGCCATGTGGAAACGGAAGTCTGCTTCTTCCCCCAGTTCTTCATCACTGGCTGAATGCATCTGATCTAAAGCCGTTTTAATTTCTTTAAGCTGCTCGTCGGTTCTTCTCGAAGCAGCCGCTTCAACAGCACCTACCTCTAATATCCTCCGCACTTCCAGCAATTGTTTTACGTCATCTTTTTTCATTAAGGCTGCAATATATATGGGAAGAGAAAGCATGCTTGAATCGAATTCTCTTACATATGTACCTTCACCCTGATGCATTTCAACTAATCCCATCGCCCTTAACGCGCTCAATGCTTCACGGACAGCCGAGCGGCCCACTTGAAAATTCTCAGCCAACTGCTGAACGGAATCCAGCTTGTCGCCTGACTTCAACTGACCCGATTTAATCATATCGATCAAAACCTCAGCCACTTCTTCATATATTTTTCGCGGTTTAATTCGTTTATAATTCAATCGTTTTCACCCCAATATGTATGTATATATGATTCTATAGTATTATGCGTGGGGGGACAATATTGAAGGAATGCAGTTATTGGTTGAGAGTAAGCTGGTTTACTTTACTGAGTTAATAATAGTAGGAAGCCAATGTTGAGGGATGAGGAAATATTTCAGTAATGGGCAAATTGAATAGAATCGAACTCGATAATATATGGACGAAAGTCGATAATATATCTCAAGAGTCGATAATAAACACGTTAAAGTCGATAATATAACCCTACTTACCTTCCCCCGCGATTTAAATCATATGATTTTCACTATCAAAATGGACTTTTCATAACTGAATTGATGAGTATCCCAATCAAAAGTCCAGATGAATGACAAAAAAGCCCCCATTCATGAACTGGAGGCCATCTGCCATTACTTCTTCATAATCGGAACCCACACCTCACAACGATAGTTTTCGTCATTTGGATTTCCCGGCGGGTATAATTCAAACTCGGGACCGCCTGCATGTTCATACCCTGTGGAAGGGAACCATTCAGAGAAGATTCGCTTCCAGACGCTTTGGATCGCGTGTGGCATCGGCCCGACTGATTCGAAGACAGCCCATGTGGCAGCGGGAATCTCTTTTACCTCTAATGTATGATTATTATCAGTCTTCTTCCAAGCCCCGATAAAATACGTGAACTCTTCATTTGGATGATCAAACTCCATACAAATCCCGAGCATCTCGTTATTTCCAGCTGCTTCACAAATCTTCCTATCTAAATCAGTCGTGTTCACTTCATTCCAAAATGCAGGAATGTCTTTCAAATTCTCACCGTTACACGTTGAAACTCTTTTACCTTTTCCAATCACTTGAAATGCTTCTTTTTCCTCAATCTTGTAATCCATTTCGACTTCCCCTTTAAGTTGGATTTGGAATGAGATGCGTGGAAATGCTTTTAAGGGAGTGCCTGATTCCCTCACTTGGGATGGGGATACTCCGTGAGCCCTTCGAAAGGCTTTCGAGAAGGATTCTGGTGTCTCATATCCGTACTTAAGAGCAACATCGATGACTTTGGCATTCGTATTAGTCAGTTCCTGAGCCGCTAATGTGAGTCTCCTCTTCCTGATGTAATCGGCTACGGTAAAACCTGTCACAAGTGAAAACAGCCTCTGAAAGTGAAATTTTGAACTGAGTGACAACCGGGCCAATTCATCCGTCTCGATTTCTCCATCAAGATTGTCCTCGATATACTGGATGCAATCATTCATCCTATTAAGCATTTCCATTGCTTATCTCCTCCCTGCTATCTAAATGTACCATTCGGATGGTAAGTCCTCCTGTCATTCTGTGCTATTGTGTGACCGGTACTTTGCCACAAAATGATTTGCCTGTTAAATTTCCTGCAAATTTCAACAGGTGAATATCGTCGTTTATTTGCCTGTTAAATGCACCACCTAAATCAACGGATGAAAATCAAATAAAATTCACCTATTACACCAATACTACCAATCAAAGACGTAATCAATTACGCCAAGAACTCTACTTCTACAATCTCCCACCTTTCTCCTTCTTTCATCACACCACCATTGACACGAAACCAAAAGGTGTTATATTATAAATACAAAACCAATTGGTGTTATTTCAACCAAAGAAAGCAGGCGACATTCATGAAATCAAATCAATTAGAAGATATTAAACAAACCGTTTTATTCAACGCTCCCATCCAAAAAGTATGGGACACGGTTTCCACATCAGACAGTATTTCCTCTTGGTTCATGCCCAATGATTTCAAACCGGAAGTCGGTCACGAATTTCATATTCAATCCCCTTTTGGACCTTCTCCTTGTAAGGTATTGGAGCTAGATCCCCCTTACAAGTTGTCCTTCTCATGGGATACAGATGGGTGGGTGGTTACTTTTCTCTTAAAAGAGGTAGGAGATCAAACAGAATTTACGCTTATCCATGGCGGCTGGAAGCATGATGATGCGGTTGTATCCAAAGCGCATGAAAAAAGCTCTGTTATTCGTGACAGAATGGCCAACGGCTGGGTCGGCATTGTGGATCAGAGGCTTAGGAAGGTTGTGGAAGGATAAGTGTCTGCAGCTAAACATGATGTATTCCAGGCGATCGCAGACCCGACTCGCAGGGAGGTCCTAAGGTTACTTTCCGAAAAAGAGATGCCCATCTCAGCACTGACCTCTCATTTTCCAATCAGTCGAACAGCCATCGCCAAGCATCTCACCATTCTTTCTGAAGCTGAATTGGTCTATGGTGAAAAAGTGGGCAGGGAAAAAATCTATCGATTACAACCTGAGCCTCTAGCTGAGTTAAAAGACTGGCTCTCATATTACGAGCAGTTCTGGACCAATAAGCTGTCCAAGCTGAAACATATAGTGGAAGAGAGTGACGATGCATCTCCATTGAAAATAGTGGATCAGGAAAAAGATTGATGATGAAAATGATGAGGGACGGACCTTAGGAATCAAGGTAGGTCCCTCTTTACTTTAGTAGATTCTCGCCACAATCACCATGGAGATAAATACGGTCATGATGGTGAGGCTGGTCAGGACATTTAATAGGTTCATTGCTGTTAGGTGGATCACGTCAAACTGCAGAATGGTCATGAAAATGATGTGAAACACCAAGATGGCAAAATACGAATAATAGATCCCCTTTTCCCGGATCATCTTCATCCGCTCATCCTTTTGTTTAAACTGTGGATAGAGATAATACATACAAAAACTTAAAACAGTCAATGACATGGGAGTAAGAGCAAAATATGGAAATTCCTTTGCCGTTATGCCGACAAAGAACAAGAAAGCAGTCTGTATGACCAGAACCCATCCTAAAACCAGGTATGCCTTTGTTTGCACTATTTCTTTCCCCCTTTCTCTTCATAAATAAAAATCTCTTCAATTGACACTTCGAATACATTTGCCAGCTGAAAAGCCAGATTCAAAGAAGGGTCATACTTCCCTTTTTCAATCGAGATGATGGTTTGCCTTGATACCCCTAATTTAGCCGCCAATCTTTCCTGTGAGTATCCAAACGTCTTCCGGTATTCTACTAGTTTATTTTTCAAAGAGGGATACCTCCTTATATTTCCATATCATAGTGTAAAGGAAACTTAACGTCAAGTTTCCTTTACACAGTTTGCATGAAACTTTTTTTCCATACACTCGTATATCTTACTAACTAACAAAATAAGGGATGTGCAATGAATGGAAGATGTAATGAGTAAAGTGAAGAAATACAAGGATATCTATTCACAATTAAAGAAGAAATTGCGCTGGAAGGTATCGGACTCCCGTTCCTTAATGATGGTCGCTTCATTGTACGTAACGAATGAACGCGCATTTGACCTGGACCGTTTTGTAGAAGTCAGTGATTATCTTAAAAATGAAGTCGGTGCATTTTCGACGTTAAAGCATGAAATTCGATTTACTTTTGCGGGGATGCTTGATACACGTTTTGAAACGCCAGAAGTAAAGTTCCATGAATTTCTTGCCTTATATGATTCTTTAGTGGAAGCTGGATTTTCTAGAGGAACGTTCACCTATATAGCTGCCATGACCCTGCTTTCAAATGATGATTACAGTACAGATTTGTCCTATCGTGCAATGAAGGTTTATAAAGAAATGAGAGCCCAGCATTTCTTTTTAACAGGACATAGTGATTATCCCTTCGCTACTCTGCTTGCTCAAAGAGAAGGTGATCAGAGTGAGATGGTCCATACGATTGAAGGCTTCTATACGAAATTGAACGATGCAGGATTCAGAAAAGGGAATGATCTGCAAAGCATGAGTCACATTCTTTCCCTGCACGAGGAAGCGTCTCAAGATGAGCTTGTCAGCCGCTGCATTCATTTGTTTGATACCATGAAGCAAGCAGAAATCAAGACGAAGGCGATGTTCTATCCTCAAATCGCTCTACTATCTTTTGTAAATGCCGACTCTAGCTTAGTGAATCAAGTAAAGGATGTCTGGGAAGAACTTAACTCTGATAAGTACTTCAAGTGGCACAAGGATATCAATTTAATGATGGCCGTGAACCTTTTGATCAGCGATAAGATTACGAACTCTACAGTGATGCAGGCGAGTTTATCGACTGCCATTGAAACACTCATACAAGCGCAGCAAGCAACGATGATTGCAACCATTTCGGCTGTATCCGTGACAACCGCTGGCGGAGATTCCTGATATGGATCCGATCAATCTTTTGGTTGTAGGTTTCCCAACTGCCTTAACCATATTGGTGCTGATCGGCTTATATAAGGTGTTTGTAAAAAAGAAAAGCGTTACCCTCTTTTACACACCGTTTGATCAAGTGACTGGACAGACGGGAGTGGAATTTCACGAGGAGCAGGAAACAATCGTGGAGGATGAAGATGATGGTGAGGGGAAGAAGTAGCAAAGAGGGACGGATCTTCCATCAAGGTCCGTCCCTCCCATTTTCATTTCACTTTAATCACGATTTTCCCTTGAGCGTGATGTGTTTCGCTTAATGCGTGGGCGTCCTTTAATCCTTGCTCACTCAGCTCAAATGTCTCTCCGATTACAGGCTTCAATTGACCGGACTCGTACAGGTCGGCAAGCTTGGCCAGTTGCTCTCCCTTAGGATCGAGCCACAAGAATTCGGCTTTCACACCGTACTTTGCCGCTTCTTCCTCAGATGGAGGCTGTGCAATGGATACGAGCTTTCCGTTTTTCTTAAGCACCTTATAGCTGTTTGATTGGACTTCCCCACCCATGGAATCCAGTACTAAGTCAAACTCTTGCAGCACCTCACTGAAATCTTCTTCTTTATAATTGATGAACTGATCAGCACCCAATGATTTGACGAACTCTTCATTTTTGCTACTTGCCGTAGTCGCGACGTGTGCTCCGAAGCTTTTCGCAATCTGAATCGCGAAATTACCTACTCCACCGGATCCCGCATGGATGAGCACCTTATCCCCTTCTTTGATTTGTCCAAAATCTACTAAGCATTGCCAAGCCGTTAATCCGGCAAGGGGAATGGCAGCAGCCTCTTCAAAGCTCATGCTGTCAGGCATTTGGGCGAGGAGTTTATCATCTACTGCCACATACTCAGCATATGTACCCAGCCTTGTCGTTGCCGGTCTGGCGAATACTCTGTCACCGACTTCAAACCCCTTCACATTCTTGCCTTTTTCTGCAATCACACCTGCTGCATCCCATCCAAGGATGATTGGAAATTCAAAGTCGAGCATGTCTTTCAAGTATCCTGCCCGTACCTTCCAATCAATTGGATTAATGGATGTTGCATGATTTTCCAATAAGATTTGATTGTCTCCGATTCTTGGTTGGTCGAGTTCTTTTTCTTGTAATACGTCTTTGTCTCCGTATTGATCAATGATGATGGCTTTCATATGCATACCTCCCTGAAATCTTCATATGGTTTATGTTCCCTCAGAGAGATACGATTTAAACACCCTTTCTAGTCAGGCTCATGGGAAGTGAAGGTCCGTCCCTCATCACTTTAGTGTAGAATAGAGTTAACGAAGTAGCATGTTGAATGGGAGAGGATTTTGTATGAAGCTGCTAGTTTCAGATGAGGTGGATCGTGCGATTGAATTATTTTCAGAATCTGGGGTGGATGCTCTGGAGGTTGTGAATCATGAGAATGAGATTGTCGGAATTCTTACGCTTGATGATATGAATACGATTTTTCATGATGGTCATCTCGGGGAATCGATTGGTGAAATTCTCAAGAAAATAATGTTCCATCATTCTCCTCCAAAGATAAGGTTGAAAAAAAATCAATATAGTGAGCTACTTGAAAGTCCTGTTTTCAATGATATAATCAATTCCCTTTATGATGGGGTCTTCATTACAGATGGACATGGTATTACGGTCAAGGTAAACAAATCCTATGAAAGAATAGCGGACCTCAAATCCGAGCAACTTATCGGTTATCATATGGAAGAGCTCATTAAGGCTGGATATATATCCAAGTCTGCCTCCATCCAGGTCTTGAAAGAAAAAAGACCGATTACATTGATGCAGTCCATTCACAATGGAAGAAAAATCATCGTGTCCGGTACACCGATTTTCAATGATGACGATGAAATCTTATACGTTGTAAACAGTGTTCGTGATATCACCGAACTGTTAAAATTAAAACTGCAAATTGATGAGCTGCAAGAACTAAAGAACCTCCGCCAAAGTTCGAATGCTACGTTTTCTAATGAAGCAGAGAAGTCATCCATCTATTCCAGTGAAAGGATGAAGAAGGTTTTCACCACCATTAATCGAGTAGCCAAAACGGATGTAAAAGTCCTCTTGCAGGGGGAAACCGGTGTTGGGAAAACGATGATTGCAAAATACATACACGAGCATTCGAATCGTTCGACCAGCAGTTTTCTAGAGCTTAACTGCGGAGCCTTCCCTCCAAGTTTAATAGAGGCAGAATTATTCGGGTATGAATCAGGTGCTTTCACCGGTGCTTTATCTAAAGGAAAAAAAGGATTGCTGGAAGTGGCGGATAATGGCACGTTATTCCTTGATGAAATCGGTGATCTTCCTTTGGAGCTTCAAGTAAAACTATTAAAGGTCATTGAAGATCAAGCATTCATTCCCATTGGTTCTTCAAAACTCAAACAAATTAATGTTCGAATCATCGCTGCTTCTCATAAAAACATTAAGAACTTAGTGGAAATAGGGGAATTTCGCGAAGACTTATATTACCGTTTAAACGTCGTTCCAGTTCAAATCCCTTCCCTGCGTCAGCGTCGCGAAGAAATCATTCCCCTTTCTCAACACTTTTTACAAAGCTTCAATGATGAATATGGATCAAGCAAAGTGATGAGCATTGAGGCATTGGATTGTTTACATGAATACGATTGGCCTGGTAATATTCGAGAATTAAAAAATTTGATTGAGCGCTTAGTCGTTATCACTCCTTTAGAAACAATCGGACGTGAAGATCTCCCACCTGAATTAAGTGAATCCATCAAGAAACCAGACGCATTTTATGAAGGAGAAATTCTTCCTTTAAAAGAGGCCGTGGATCGAGTAGAGAAACAATTGATCACTAATGCAATACGAAAATATAAAACAACGAGAAAAGCAGCAGAAGTCCTCGAAGTCAGTCAATCCACGATCGTCCAAAAAATGAAAAAATGGGAGCTTTGATTACTTTTAGAATCAAGGCTCTCTTTTTTGATTATTTTTATAATCGGATTTGACTATTTTTCGACAGCCTTACAAACCTCCATCCTTCTGTTCATACTTTTCAGAAAGTTGGCACAGAACTTGCATTACTGTTTATAGAAGAATCGAAAGGAGATACTTTTCATGACAATCTCAACTTTTAAAATTGCTAACAAATTGGTGACAGGAAAAGGAGCAACAGAAGTTTTACCGGATGAAATCAAGCGCCTCCAAATTCAAAACCCACTAATCGTCACAGATGAAGTCCTCCAAAAAGTCGGGGTGGTTGATCAAATCACCCCATTTTTGAAAGGGCTTACTTACGGAATATTCACAGGCGTTAAACCTGACCCTGAGCTCTCTATTGTGGAAGATTGCACGAAAGTTTTTATAGAAGGGAATCATGATGGCTTGATTGCTATCGGGGGCGGAAGTGCGATCGATATCGCAAAAAGTGTTTCTGTTTACGCAGGTTTTGATGGCAGCCTGTCAGAACTGATCGGTACAGACCTTGTTCCACAAAAAGGCGCACCTATCATCACTCTACCGACCACTGCCGGAACAGGTTCAGAAGTAACGAATATATCGATCCTTTCTGACACAGAAGCTCAGCTCAAAAAAGGAATCGTGAGTGACTACTTGCTTCCTGATGTGGCGATTGTAGCACCGGAAATGACGCTGACCATGCCGCCTTCAGTCACTGCAGCAAGCGGAGTGGACGCATTGGTTCATGCCATTGAAGCATATATCTCGGTTCACGCTTCACCCATAACAGATGCCTTGGCCATTTATGCGATACGAATGATTTCGGAGAATCTGCCAAAAGCGTACGCCAATCCTAACCATTTGGAAGCCCGTGAAAAAATGGCGACTGCAAGCTTAATGGCCGGTATGGCTTTTGGTAATGCCGGCGTCGGTGCCGTTCACGCACTCGCCTATCCTTTAGGCGGCCGCTATCATATTCCTCATGGGGTCAGTAATGCTCTCCTGCTTCCATATGTCATGGAATGGAATAAAATTGCCTGTATGGAGCGCTTCCGGGACATTGCCGCAGCACTGGGCGAAAACGTACGCTCCTTATCGGACGCAGAAGCAGCAGATAAAGCCGTGATTTCCATGAAGCGATTATGCACCGCAGTCAATATTCCGACTGGATTACGTTCCTTTGACATTCCGGAAACGGCACTTTCTGACATGGCTGAAGATGCAAGCAAGATTGAAAGACTATTAAACAATAACCCACGTCAATTAAACAAAAGTGAAATTGAACAAATCTATCAATCTGCCTATTAATAAAAAGGATTTCAGTTCATTGTTATCAAATTAAGAAAAGGGGTATATAGGATGTGGAGAAATCGAAAAGATGGTGAGGAATCACCATATATTCCAATGGGACCTTTTAAATTAAGACTCCCGTTTATTCACTACAAATTTGAATGGCCGGATTATGTCCAAGGTTTGCTAATGTGTGCTGTTGATTTAGCTGCGATTCCATTAATGATTGAACTTCTAGGCATGCCTTTTGAAGTTGCATTAGCCGTTGTACTGTTGAATGGAATTCTTTATTTAACTCATCACTTACTCGGCGACCCCGTCGTTCCCGGATGGATCACTCCAGCGATTCCATTAATCATGGCTTATGTATCAGCATTTCCAGAAGGATCGGAACGTGTGCACGCACTGGTCGCCTTCCAGCTTACACTCGGCTTACTTTCCATCCTGTTAGGGGTGACAGGATTAGCGAAAAAAGTCGTTACATTCGTTCCCCCGGCGATTAAATCGGGGGTAATCTTAGGAGCAGGATTTGCAGCAATCATTTCTGTCTTCCAGGTTGGCGGGCGTTTCGAAAGCTTTCCATGGACCATTTCCATCGCAGTAGGGATTGCCTTTTATATTATATTCTCTCAACATTTCAATCAACTGAAAGCCAAAAGTGCACTATGGGGACTTATTGGAAAACTGGGAATCTTTCCGATTATTATTCTCGCTGTCATCATCGCACCTCTCTTTGGAGAAGCACCGTGGCCAACGATTGAGTGGGGGCTCATTAATCCTGACTTCGGTACACTTTGGAGTGAATACACCATCTTTGGGCTCGGTTTCCCTCCGGCAATGTTATTTGTAACAGCCTTGCCTACTGTATTAGCCGCTTATATCGTCTTATTCGGAGACGTTTTACAAAGTAAGGCGCTAATTGATGAAGCGGACGATGTGCGCCGTGATGAAAAGATCGATTACAATCCGAATCGTGCCCATATGGTCTTCGGTGGACGCAACACCATTATGAGTATACTTGGTCCTGATGTCACAATGGCAGGTCCACTATGGGCAGCCATGCAGGTTGTCGTAATTGAACGGTTTAAAGAAGGTAAAAAAGCAATGCATTCAATATTTGGGGGTTCTGGGTCCTTCAGATGGGGTACAAATACTGGACTCTTACTTCTCCCTATTGTAAGTTTAGTACAACCAATTCTAGGCATCGCCCTCGCCTTAACTTTGCTGATCCAAGGTTATGTAAGCGTTCGCGTAGGGATATTGGAATCCCGAAGTCACCGTGACCTTGGCATTGCCGGAGTTATAGGGGCAGTACTCGCCACCAAAGGTGCTACTTGGGCATTCGCAGTTGGAATTTTATTATGCTTATTGATTTACGGTAAAAAATTCTTCATCGGTGAAAACGACGAAATTTTCACAAAAGATCTGGAAAATAAGGATGCCAAGAAAATCTCATAAAACATTAAAAGGAGGAACACTATGCAACACTACAATATGATCATCAACGGAGAACAATTAGGATCGGATCTTTCTAAACGGGATGTGACCAACCCCGCCACTTCAGAAGTGATTGCAACGATCCCTGATGGAGGCAAAAAAGAAGCAGCCAGCGCTGTTGACGCGGCTTATGATGCATTCAAGGAGTGGTCCCAATACTCTGCATACGAACGAAGTGAACTTATTCGAAAATGGTATGATTTAATTGATGAGAATAAAGAGGACCTTGCCCGGACCATGACCATGGAGCAAGGGAAACCACTAAAAGAAGCACTCGGTGAAATCCAATATGCCAACGGCTTCATCTCCTGGTATGCAGAAGAAGGAAAGCGTGTATATGGCGAACAAATTCCGGCGACTCAGCGAAACAAGCGATTATTTGTCCATAAGCAACCTGTTGGGGTGGTAGCCGTCATCACACCATGGAACTTCCCTGCCGCGATGATCACACGTAAGGTTGCACCGGCACTAGCCACGGGCTGTACGGTCGTGATAAAACCGGCAAACCAAACCCCTTTGACTGCTCTGAAAATGGCGGCACTGGCAGAAGAAGCCGGTATTCCTAAAGGAGTCATCAACGTGGTGACAGGTGATTCGAAATCCATTGGGGAGGCGTGGATGGAAGACACACGTGTACGAAAACTGACATTCACGGGATCAACGGAAGTCGGGAAGGTACTGATGAAAGGATCGGCTGACACCGTCAAAAAAATATCGTTGGAACTCGGAGGTCATGCACCTGTGATCGTGATGGCCGACTCTGATTTAGAAAAAGCCGTCGATGGGGTCATCGCCTCCAAATTCAGAAATGCCGGTCAAACCTGCGTCTGCTCCAACCGTGTCTATGTTCATGAATCCGTCGTAGATTCGTTCACGGAAAAACTCGTGGAAAAAGTAAAGGATTTGAAAGTTGGGAACGGTCTCGAAGATGGTGTCGATATCGGACCTTTAATTGATGAAAATGCGATCGAGAAAGTCCAGAAACACGTGGAAGACGCTGTAAACAAAGGCGCTTCCATTGCTTATGGAGGCAAAGGAAAAAGCGGGTTATATTTTGAACCCACTGTTCTTACTAACGTAACTGATGACATGCTTTGCATGAAAGACGAAACATTCGGTCCAGTCGCTCCCATCACTACGTTTAAATCGGAAGAAGAAGCGATCGGGCGGGCAAATGATTCCATCTATGGACTTGCTGCGTATGTATTCACAGAGAATATTACGAAGGGTATTCGAATCAGTGAGCAATTAGAGTATGGAATTGTAGGGCTGAATGATGGATTACCTTCCACTCCACAGGCTCCATTTGGCGGATTCAAGCAAAGTGGCCTTGGACGTGAGGGCGGACATCATGGCATTGAAGAGTATCTCGAAATTAAGTATATTTCGGTCGGGTTATAGGAGAAAGAAGGTCGTGTGCCCACGACCTTCTTTTATTTGAACTTCCTTTCATCACTAGAAGTTCACTTTTATTCTCACGAGATCCTGAATGCTCCCATCTTTTGCACTTCGGCTGTATACCCAGAGTTCACCGGAGCTCGCAGTCGGTGGACGGTCAAAAGGAATGGCCGTACTGAAAAAACCATATTCCGGGGCTCCTTCATTTGTCATGGCGAATCGCTCATTCGTCACGATCACACCGTTATTGTCTCTTAACTGGTAGTTTACGACCGCTTCAAAAACCCTTGCATATCCCTCAACTCTTTGGCCGCTGCTTATCAATGAACTTGGAAGTGGTTTTGTCACGAAGATATTCCTTGAAGTAGGGATAGGAATGATCAAGTGGTAATCGGGCCAGATGACATCCCGTTGGAAACCTGGTCTACCTGCATTTGCTTCTTCAATAGCTGAAACGGAGACACCAAACCTTCTGGAAATAGCAAATAAAGTATCCCCACTTACAATCCTGTAAGCCAGGGCAGGGATCATTAACGGCTGGCCAACATAAATAAAGTCAGGATCATCGATATTGTTCACTCCCGCGATAAGGTCCACGAAACTATTATAGGCATTTGCAATTCCTGTAAGCGTATCTCCACTCGCAACGATATACCTCATAATCGGAGAATTGGTTGAAGTCGGAATAACCAACACATCGCCTGGAAAAATCAAGCCTCGATCTGTAACAGGGGGAAACAAATAATTCGCTCTTTCAATTGCGGCAATGGTACTGCCAAATTGGTTTGCAATCGAATAAAGTGTATCTCCTTGTTTAATAGAATAGATGATCCCTCTTGTTGTAATAATCGGCATCTTAACACCTCCTTTCCATATAAAATATGGTAGAGAGGTGCATAAGTGAACGGCACTTTGACTAGCCATTCTTTTATTTACTAGTTATGGAGATTATTTAAGAGTTGATAGAATTAAGTTCCAAGCCCCACACCGGACGTATTAAGCAGCGTACCGAGGGCCTGGCTGACTAATATTACTTTTTGTATATCTCACCAGATGCCATCCACTCCATGAATCTCTGATAGGGATAATAGGTCGTTCCATTCAACTCAACTTTTGGAGCCTCGGGAAATTTATGTAGCAATTCGGTTACTTCTTCTTTCGTTAGACCTACATGAAGATGCAAATCTTTCTCTTTTATCAACGTGGGATACTCTGAGAAGCTTGCTTTGGGGTTACCAAAGTTCTTTAACCCATCTCCTATAAAATATCCTAAGGCCGCGAGCCCCGCTGCTATCCAGAAAAAACTAATATCCATTTTACAACTCCCCTTTTCTATGAAATCTATACTTTACATACGGGTGAACTTGATAAAAGTTCCAACTTATACAAGTTTTATCCATTGAAATAGTCATACAAGTCTAGAAAAATAGAAATTGATATTATATTAGGAAAATTCATTGACTGCGCTTTCTTCCTGTGCTAGATTGTGTTTATTAATAAAATTCCATGACGAGAAAATATGACTCGTCCCTGGTCAGGGACGGGTTTTTTTATGTGAAATAATCAGAATAATCAATAGAAGCTATCATGGTTTGGGTAGGGATTAGGAGGGGTTTCGTTGAGAAAAAAAGATGTGCTGGTTTCAGGATTTATGCTTTTCTCACTGTTTTTCGGTGCTGGAAATTTAATATTTCCGCCTTATCTAGGAATGGAATCAGGCAGTTACTTTGTTGCAGCTATTGCCGGGTTTATTCTAACGGCGGTGTTTTTACCTTTTTTGACGATCATTTCAGTATCACTTTCTACTAATGGATTATTATCGATTGGCCAACGGGTCCACCCCGTTTTCGGACTTGTGTTTGCCATCGTGATTTATATGTCGATTGGAGCACTTTACGGTATTCCAAGGGCGTCGAATGTTGCGTATGAACTCGGGTTTATGCAAATGATCAGTGTGGAAGGACGTTTACCTTTATTCTTATTCTCACTCGTCTTTTTCGGATTGACCTACTTACTCAGCATCAATCCGAAGAAAGTAATTGATCTTGTCGGTCAGTTTTTGACGCCAGTTTTGCTCATTGTATTAGCAATATTATGTGTACGGGCCTTTATTACCTTTGATTACATGGAAGCTCAAGCGACTGAAAAGTTCCAGTCCGATCCGTTTCTGAAAGGGTTTCTGGAAGGGTACTTCACTATGGATGCTGTAGCGGCCCTTGCTTTTGGGATTGTGATTATCAATGGGTTAAAAGACAAAGGAGCCACTCATAAAAGGGATCTGATACGTGGAACAGTCAGTGCAGGGGTGATTGCAGCAGTCGGCTTAATCATGGTGTATCTCTCACTTGGATGGATCGGACGAGTGGTTCCTCATGACGAGCCACTTCGAAATGGAGCAGAAATATTGGTTCTGGCGTCACAGCAATTATTTGGATACAGTGGCAACGTATTGTTTGGCTTGATTGTGATGATCGCTTGCTTAACGACCTGTATTGGTCTCATTAATGCATGCGGACGTTTTTTCAACGAAATTTTTCCGAAATATTCATATAAGACTTATGTATTGATTTTCATCCTGATTGGTATGATCGTTACAAATCTTGGACTGAATTTGATTTTAAAAGTGGCTACACCGTTACTGGTTTTTATTTATCCTGTAGCTATTGTGCTTGTAGTCCTCTCTCTCTTCCAGCATTTCTTTGGAGAAAGTAAGAGAATGTATGTGTACGGGGTTGGTGTCGCTACATTATTTGCCTTTTACGAAATGCTAATGACACTAAATATTCAAATGGATGGAATTCAAGCGACCCTGGGCTTCCTTCCCCTGAGTGAAAATGGCCTGGGTTGGACATTCCCTACCCTGGTAGCTGTCGTAATTGGATACTTCCTGGACCGAATGCAGAAGAAAATCATCTTTTGAGGGACGGACCTCTAAAAAAAGCAGCAAGAGAACGTGTTCATTCACATTCTCATTGCTGCTTTTTTCTGCTTTATGGTTGTTCACTTGTTCTTTTTTGGTAGACTTTCATAGAATCTCCGCTCAATCCGATTGCTTCCGTGGAATGAGTCCAGCCGTATTTTTCATAATAGTCTTCCAAGTCTGTTGTGAGGTAGAGGTGTTTGTACCCTTTTTCATTGGCCTGTTGCAGAGCATGGGCAAGAAGGTTGGAACCAAGTCCGCGCCCTCTATGTTCCGGGTCTACATACAGGCATGCAAACCATGGATACAGATCTTGGCGGCTGTTGAGATCATTTCTAAGTAAAGCGTAAGTACCGATGATTTTTTCTTCATGTAAAGCGATATAAAATCGGGGCAGATCTTCTTCTGTTCGACAGGAATGAAACATACAATCGTGATAAAACCTATAATTATCTTCACTTCCCCATTGTCCCCAGAACACTTTCACTGCGTCTAAAAACATGGTTGAAACTTTATGTAACTCCATTATCTTCATTTCAGCTTTCCTTTCCTCTCCTAATGAATAGACGTATCTATAATGAATTCTTCATCAGTGAGGGAAAACCTTTTTTCAAAGAGAAAAAAGCACGCTCTACACTGAACGTGCTTTTTTGCATCAAATTAATAAGCCCCATCAGAATAAGTTAATTCATAGCTATGTGAGTAAATCTCAAAAATATTACCGAATGGATCTTCAACATATACCATGCGATAAGGCTTTTCACCGGGATAATATTCACGGATCGGCATCCGCTGTTTACCGCCATGCTGTTTGATTTTTTCTACCATGCCTTCTACATCAGGGTCCTGGATACAGAAATGGAAGAGACCTGTTTTCCAATACTCGAAGTTATTTTCCGGCTTTTCGTTTTGAGGGAACTCAAACAGCTCCACTCCGATTTTATCACCCGTTGCCAGATGGGCAATTCTGAATTTCTCCCAATCATTGCCGAATACATCACGGCACATCTGCCCGATTGCCGTGTCATCATTTTCGACATCAGATGGTTCCATGATGGTGTACCAACCGAATACCTCAGTGTAAAATGTAATGGCCTCTTCGAGATTTGGGACGGATAGTCCAATATGTGAAAACGATCTTGGATATGGTAACATCGTCAATATTCCTCCTCTTTTTGATTCGTTTCATCTAACATGTCCTCATTATACGAAACAGGACTTCTTAATGTAAGAATGCACTTTTTTGTGAGAAACTAACCTTAAGGTAAGAAAGGACTGGATCAGATATGGATACACCCATCGATCAACAAGGGAAACTGAAGTGCTCCATTGAATATACCCTGAAGAAAATCGGAGGCAAATGGAAGACGGTCATTCTGTGGCATCTGGGTACGGACGGGACCCTTCGGTATAATGAATTGCGCAGGTTACTACCTGGCGTGGCCCATAAAGTATTGAGCCAACAATTAAAAGAACTCGAAGAAGATGGCTTCATCAAACGTACCCAATACGATACCATCCCACCCAAAGTCGAATACTCCATGACTGATTTAGGCATGACCCTTATGCCGATCCTCAAGCAGATGCATACATGGGGAAAAGAGCATGGGGAGTTTTAGGAGAGGGACGGACCTTTAATTAGCGAAAGCTTTATTGAATCGGGGTTAAGCTAATTTTCGAGGTCCGTCCCTCAAATGGGATGCCATACTTTTGCAGTCAATGGTCGATTGGTGGCCATTTTGTTTATTTATGTAGGGAATAAGAAGAATCGATATGAGTCAAGTGGCTGCATCATGATACCCGAATACTAATCAGTGCGAGACTTGGTTCAGAAATCTTTGCATCACACTGAGATTCAATTTATCCTTTAAGTATACCGACTGCGAATGGAGGACGAGAAATGTCTATTGTTCTAAAGAGAATCTATGATGAACCTCCTCGTCTAGGGGGCCACCGGATATTAATCGACCGGGTTTGGCCACGTGGCATTTCAAAAGAGGATGCCAATCTTGATGCTTGGATGAAAGAGATTACGCCCAGTCCATCTCTAAGAAAATGGTTCAATCATGATCCGCAAAAATTTGAGGAGTTTAAACAAGCCTACAAAGATGAAATCAATCAAGATAAGGAAAAACAAAGTAAGTTGCAAGAACTAAAAGAAATGGCGACAAACGAACGCTTAGTTCTTCTATACGGTGCAAAAGATGAGCGTCATAATCATGCCGTTATTCTAAAAAAATGGTAGAAAATGGATGATAGATGAGGGACGGACCTCCAATCAGCATAAACCTTAATTAAGACAAGGATTATACTTTTTGGAGGTCCGTCCCTCTTTAATCAAATACTCTCAATCAATAGATAGATCCCCGTATATAGCAGGAGTACGCATGTAAATATATGTAACATTTTCGGGTTAATTTTACTACATTCTCCTTTCTTTAAAATAGATTCCTTTTCGACTCCACCCATAAACCAATCTCAACGATTAGAAACATTAACACGATGGGAATGTTCAAGGATTTTCTTCTTTTTTATTATTGGTATAAAATCCGGCATACTTTTCACTGTATCATCAGATCCAAGAATGAAGATCTTCATGAGGAAAATTAATTGTTGTCTCGGATATGATTTGAGGAAGAAGGGTATCAAGATCATTTAATAATCCCTGTAAAGATTCCTTAACAGAACCAGCCTCAAATTCTTCCAATGGTAAGGGTAACTCATCTTCGTCCAACACGTAAGCTTCTCCATTGGGCAAAACCAGCACATCGATAATCAAATCCTCAAACGATACTATCCCATCAGTTATGTATGAATTTTTAACAATATTAAAATAGGAACCTAAATATTTCCCCTTTTGATCTCTCCAGATATACAGATTATAAGGTCGATCTTTCCAGTAATAAGCCAGGGTATAGCTGCCTTTAGAAATGGTTAAGCTTGACCGATTCGCTGTCATCGTAAAGTTTTCTACTATTTTATGAAAAAGAACAATGTCTTCACTTCCTACATGCAACAGCCGACAATGATGTTCCACCACTTCTGAGTCATAGCGGATCTTTCTTTCAATAATAGAATCACCAACCTGGATGGCTCCTCCCATTGGATACCCACTCACCAAACATCACTCCTTCGAGATAATATACCAAACTGCCACATCACGATAATTGTATCACCTAAAGAGAGGGACGGACCTTCAATCAGCATAATCCCCATTAAAACAAGGCTTATAACTTTTTGAAGGTCCGTCCCTCTCTCTTTACTCATTCTTATATCTTTTTAACAAATTCAGATTTTAGTTTCATGGCTCCGAAGCCGTCTATTTTGCAGTCGATGTCGTGATCGCCTCCCACCAGGCGGATGTTTTTCACTTTGGTTCCCATCTTTAGGACGGATGAGCTTCCTTTTACTTTCAGGTCTTTAATGACTGAAACGGAGTCACCATCGGTTAGGACGTTTCCGTTTGAGTCTTTGACAACCTTTTCGTCTTCATTCGTCTCTGGTGCTGCTTCTGCCGTCCATTCATGAGCGCATTCCGGACAAACGAACAGACTTCCATCTTCGTATGTATATTCTGAATTACATTTTGGGCAATTAGGCCACTCTGACATTGTTTTATTTCCCCCTGTTGATGATTATGCTATTTTTGAAAGACTACGCGTATCATTATACCTAATGTAGGGCGTGTTTGTTATGTATATCCTATTGATTTTATAGTACAGCGCTTGAAGACGAATACACTACACAAGTGAAAATGTCAGCCCGGCAGACATCAACCTGCTAAACTGACACTTTTCTATTCTCTAATAAGACACACCGGGACGGACCTCTAATCGTTAAAAACACCATAATAAATGGATATTTAATCGTTTAGAGGTCCGTCCCTCACAGCATTTTATCTTAGTCTCCTAAATCTGTTTATAGTAAATGATCGTTGCCTCTAATTCCCCGAAAGGTGACGCTGCGTAGTCAGGAATCCTTCCACCCTGAACAAATCCGAGGGAAGTATATAAGTGATTTGAAGGGGCTCCCTCTACCGTATCAAGTACAAGCAAGGTCCGTCCCTCCTCTTTCGCTCTCTCTTCCGCCTTTTGCATAAGCCTGCGGCCAATTCCCTTTTGACGGAATTGAGGATGTACCATCATTTTAGCGATTTCCGCTCTATTTTTCCCGTTCTGCTTCGTACATAAATGGATTTGTACCGTTCCCACAATTCGATTATCCATCTTTGATACTAATAGAATGATATTTTGATCGAGTGCATTTTGCCAATAATTCATCGCTGCAGAATGGGCAAGCGGTGATAAGAAACCAATCGACGCCCCATCATTCACTACGCTTATTAAAAGCTCGGATAGTTCACGTAAATGACTTTCTATCATTGTCAGTTCTTCAATTGTTTGATTCATAGCCAACATCATCACCTCACGAATTTACATAGTTACACTTCTATATTTCATTACAGAAATCCTACTACGGCAACCGGATTGTCAGATTATGTGACAAACTTTCCTCAGTATAACCTTCAGATAATATACTCAAATTATAACGAGAATTCCCTCCTGTATCTAACTTTTTTTGGAAAATATGTGCTTTTGTTATATTATATATAGAACAATTCTGTTATACTAAACGTATAACAATTAGGAGGTAAAACCTTGTTTATCCAAATTGAATCTCAATCAGTTGTACCGATCTATGCTCAGGTGAGAAATGGCATTATGGAAGGGATTGTACGTGGTGAGTTAGTACCTGGCGACGTGCTTCCATCCGTCCGTGCCCTTGCTGCTGACCTCGGTGTGAACATGCATACGGTGAATAAAAGCTATCATGAATTGGAGAGCAAGGGAGTGATTCAGATAGTTCCCAAGTCAGGGGCTGTTATTTGTCCACCTTCAGTAGATGGGATTGCATCATTAAGAATAGATCAGATTTCAGGTGAATTGCGACCGATTTTGGTGGAATCCCTTGTGCTTGGAATGAAAGAAGATGATATTAAGGATTTAGTCACATCCATTATTTCAAAAGTTAAGGGGGAATAATTTTATGGAAATGACACTTTTAATTGTTACGGTCGGGTTTCTAATGGTGATGCAAATCGCCATTCCTTTTATTGTTAAACGGACGGTGGTGTTTGGTGTAACGATCCCTGTTGACGAAATAAGGAATGAGCAATTACTTCGATACAAAAAAATCTATGCTGTATCAATATTTTTCATTTCAATTCTGGTGTTAGCCCTATATTTTATATGGTCGACGGGCATTACACCTACAGAAAATCACCTTATCTTTGCAGGGCTATTCCTTCCATTCGTGATCCTGTTCATATCCTTATCACTGTACTTTTATTTTCATGTGAAAGTAACAGGGCTTAAAGAACAGGAACAGTGGTTCAAAGATCGCAAGCAGGTAAAGGTTTCAGAATTGAACATTCGTACGAAAGATGAAATGCTTCCTTGGATTGTATTTACGATTCCAATAATCATTACAGTAGGATTGATCGTGTTTACATCAGTGAACTACAGTTCTTTCCCTGATCAGATCCCTGTACACTGGGGACCCGATGGACAACCGGATTCATTCACACCAAAAAGCTACTTATCTGTCCTGACATTGCCTTTTGTACTGTTAACGATGAGTTTCATGTTTCTGGGGATCAATGAATTAACAAGAAACTCCGGTATTAAGTTGAGTGCAGGAAATGTGAAGGCATCCCGAGTTCGGCAATTGCGTTTGCGGAAATACACAAGCTGGCTCTTGTTCTTCATCTCCATTCTTATTTCCATGCTGTTTACATTCTTACAATTTACCACTCTCTACGAAAACAGCGTCAGCGATTTATTAATCATCATCATGCCGCTTGCCTTCTCAGCCCTTGTTTTGATAGGGACGGTCCTTCTGGCTGTCAAAGTAGGCAAAAAAGATTCGGATTTTGACATAGAAGTGATCGATGAAAATTCCGGTGAAATGATTAACGCTGATGAAGACCAATACTGGAAGGGCGGACTCATCTACTTCAACCCGAACGACCCCTCCATTTTCGTAGAAAAACGCTTCGGAGTCGGCTGGACCCTGAACTTCGCCCGGCCTCTGGGCTACATCATCTTAGTCGGACCTCTGCTGGTCATACTGATTATTACACTAATTTAGTAGTTTTGAGGGACGGACCTCCTAACAGATAGCGATGGCGTAGTATTAACGTTCTTCGCGATTAGAGGTCCGTCCCTCCTACTACTAAAAAAGGCTCAATCTCTGGAAATTCGACTTTTGTTATGGACAGATTGTTCGGAATACTATATAAATAGTAGATGGAAACTCACAAAGAAAACGTTTACAACTTGAGACGACAAGGAGGATTCTATGTTAGATGTGCTAGACAAGATTAATTCATTCTTATGGGGGACACCAAGTTTAGTACTGTTATTTGGGACAGGCCTTTTCTTGACTTTTATGCTTAAAGGGCTGCAGTTCAGAAAGCTATTGTATGCATTTAAACTTGCTTTTACAAAAGAAGAACCCTCTTCTTCTGCTGACAAATCGGAAGGAGATATCAGTAACTTCAAAACGTTGATGACAGCTCTGTCAGCGACAATCGGTAACGGAAACATTGCCGGTGTTGCGACGGCATTGACGATTGGCGGACCCGGGGCCATTTTCTGGATGTGGGTTGTCGGCCTACTCGGTATGGCGACGAAATACGCAGAAGCGCTGCTTGCGATGAAGTACCGTGTGAAAAATAAAAACGGTGAATACTCCGGAGGACCGATGTATTACGTTGAAAAAGGTCTCGGAAGCAAGTGGAAGTGGCTTGCTGTTGCGTTTGCTTTATTCGGTGCATTTGCTGCCCTGGGAATCGGAAACAGCGTACAGTCCAATACGATTGCAGACGTCATGACATCAAGCTTTCAAATTAGCAATCTCGTAACAGGAATCGTTTTAGCCGTCCTGACAGGTTTGATCATCTTTGGAGGGATTCAACGGATCAGTACCGTCGCGTCCTTCTTTGTACCGATCATGGCATTCCTGTACATTGGCGGTTCATTGATCATCATCGTACTGAATTATGACATGATCATTCCGGCATTTGAAATGATTTTCTATTATGCGTTTAATCCTGTAGCTGCAGCTGGTGGTTTCACCGGGATCATTATCAGTGAAGCGATCCGCAGCGGGGTTTCACGTGGGATTTTCTCCAATGAGGCAGGACTTGGTACGGCTGCATTGATTGCAGGTAATGCGAAAACCGATCATCCGGTTAAACAGGCACTTGTCGCCATGACGGGTACGTTCATTGTGACAATCGTCGTCTGTACGATGACGGGGCTGGTCCTCTTGATCACAGGCTTCTGGGATCCGACAGGAGGAGCGATATCGGGTGTCGAGCATGCACCAAGTCTTGACGGCGGAGCACTGACGAGTGCGGCATTTGGACACGCCCTCGGTACTGTCGGGGAATACATCGTATCGTTCTCCGTCATCTTCTTCGGATTCTCGACGATCGTTGGCTGGTATATGTACGGCGAGAAATGCTTCGAGTATTTGACAAATTATCGTTTTGCAAACTCCTACAGACTCATTTACATTTTAGCAACCGGACTTGGTGCCGTTGCAAACCTGGAACTCGTATGGGCATTCGCTGATATGTCTAACGCCTTGATGATGATTCCGAACCTGATCGCCCTTATTTTACTTTATAAGGTCATCGTTCGTGAAACGAATCATTACTTCAATGAATACATGCCTATGATGCAAGCTCAACCAAGGAAGAAAGCCAGTTAAAAAGAAACCCGGCGTGATGTGTGAATCATGCCGGGTTTTATATTTGTAGTATGATTTCATATTTACTGTGACTCCCGTGAATATGGGTAACTTCTTTTAAGGGATATCGTTTTTGGTAATTGCTTCGTCCTTTTTGTCTGTATCCTCGATGCTGCATCACTAACCGCTCCAAAACCTTGTTTAGATCCTCATTTTTTGCCTGCGTGATTTCATAAACTTCTTCATCGAGTTTAAAACGCATGGTCATTTCTCCTTTCCCAATTTGGTAGAGTACCCACTTACCCATCATTTGGACATATACTTTGCCAATTCCTTCATTATATAAAAAAAACCAACCCTATTTACACTCTAAACCGTCCCGTTTTGAGGTGCTGGAACCTTAGATGAATCATCCCTTCCTATTGCATGAGAGCTAAATTAGGTTTAAGTAAGGAAAATAAAAGGAATCACCATTAACACCTCTATTAATCTACATATGTTTAAGCAGGTGCGAATAGAGGATTTCTTGGTCTTTACATTTCCGTTATTAAGGTCAAGCTGGGTTAGCTCTAAAATTCGAAGCATAATTTATCTTTAGGAGGCACACGATGAAATTTGCAGGTATAGGTTTAGTTATGCTGGCCGCTATATGCTGGGGCATTAGTGGGGGGATTGCCGATGTTTTAATGAACAAGGGATGGGATCCCATTGTGATCTCACTTTACAGGGGGGTTGTTGGATTTATATGTTTTTTTGTGTGGTTTCTCCTTCGCTTTAGACAAAATCGGGGCATCTCTACCCGTTTATATATATGGTCTCTAATTGCAGGTGTTGGTTTTGCTGGAAATTTCACTTTTTATTTTCTAAGTATCGAAGCCTCAAGCGTTGCGGTTGCCGCTACTTTAATGTACACCGCACCTGTGTTCGTCCTATTAATCTCCTTCTTATTACGAATAGAAGATTCTACTTGGTTTAAATGGGGCTGTATTACCGGGGTTCTTTTGGGGATCATCCTGCTTACAGGTGCCTACAATACTGAATCGATTTCAGTGAGTTTTTTAGGTATGGCGGCGGGACTTGCTGCTGGCCTTTCCTATGCTTTGTTTATATTCGGGTTTAAAAATGCGTCTTCTATCGGAAACCCACACACCACGCTAACCATTGCTTTTTTTTCATTTTGTCTCATCCTTTTTCTCTTTACGGATAAGGGTGAAGCAGCTGCTGTGTTGGCGTCAAGGGATATAGGATGGTTTTTACTTTTAGGGATCCTCGGGGCTGGACTGTCCTTTATATTGTATGTGACTGGAATTCGATGGACCACTCCGGCAAATGCTTCGATGGTCGCTATGGTAGAGCCGGTGACAGCCTCATTATTTGGCGTTCTGGTTATCGGGGATCAATTGACGGGCATTCAAATTGTTGGCATGGTGGTTATACTGGTTACGATCACCGTACTTAGCGTGAAGCAGTCCGACTGAGAAAGTGGACCACCTCTAACCGAATTAATTTGAACTCATTTATTTTTGTGGAACGAAATTTTTCCAGTGAAAAACGGTTCATAAAATTAAAAGTAACGGTCAATCGTTCTGCCTTCACTAATAATAAGTGGAATGACCCATGAGATAGAAATAAACGTCCTGTGACAATTCACAGGACGTTTTTAATGGCGTTTATAGGTTATGCACTCCAAAAAAGAACGGATTATTTACACACAGGGACGGTACCATCCATCAAGCATACCACTTATGCCACATATGATCATTTCTGCCTCTTACAAAGGCATCCACTCGGTTACGGCCCCAGGACACTGCTCCCGGTGAAGAACGAACGCCTCCTCTTGGTGCTCCAAGGTCTTCCCAATTACTCCAGCGGGAACCATTCCACCATTTGTGCCACATATTGTTGTTGTCACCACGGACAAAGGTATCGATCCGGTTCGGGGCCCATGATGATGCTGCGGGAGCGCCTTCGAATCCTCTAGGCGGTGAGCCCAGGTCCTCCCAGTTACTCCAGCGGGAACCATTCCACCACTTATGCCACATCCGGTCATTGTTTCCTCTTACAAAGCAATCGATTCGATTCGGCCCCCAGGATACAGCACCTGGTGAATCCCTCAAGCCGCCTCTTGGAGCACCAAGGTTTTCCCATTGGCTCCATCGGCTTCCGTCCCACCATTTATGCCAGAGATTGTTGTCATTCCCTTGCACGAAAACATCGAGACGATTTGCTTGCCATGACGCAACCGTCGGATCTCCCTTAAACCCACGTGGTGGTCCCCCAAGGTCTTCCCATTCATTCCATCTCGAGCCATCCCACCACTTATGCCAAAGTGTATCCCGATTCCCTCTGACAAACGTATCAATACGATTCGGCCCCCAAGACACGGCCGCAGGCGAACTCCTTAAACCTCTTCGCGGAGCTCCAAGATCTTCCCAATTACTCCAGCGGGAACCGTTCCACCATTTGTGATACATTCTATCGTTCTCACCTCGAACAAACGTATCCAAGCGGTTCGCCTGCCAGGAAGAAACGGCCGGTGACCCCTTCATCCCCCGCGGCGGTGCACCAAGGTCCTCCCATTCTCTCCAGCTTGCCCGCCAATCAAATGGATCTTCGTAGACAGGTTGGTCATAGAATCCCTGATAAGGATCATAATAGTTAAGCTGTTGTGGATAATACGTGAACTCACGTGGTTGTTCGTATGGTGGATAGAACTGTTGATAAGTATGTGGCAACAGACCATCTTCATAATGGTTTCTGACTTCTGGCCAATACGGATAGCATTCTTGTTGAACATCATACGGTATCACAGGATATCGTCGTGGAAAAAACATACTGCATCCCTCCTCAGCATTACTTTATGCAGGAGCCCAGGTCGAGGAGCAGGTACAATTATTTACATTGAATAACCTCCACTTATACACTTTGTATAAAATAGAACTTGCTCGCTTGAACCAAAGATAATGAAAGAGGTATACAATCTTTACTATAAAAAAAGAAGCACCAAAACATAGGTGCTTATCATCATACTCTATATTTAATTGAAAGTGGTCTTCACACATCCTTCTTTTTATCTGCGATAGATACTCCGTCTGATTTATAATGCATTTTGATATTGGTGAAAACCTCAGTTGCTCCGTGTTGTATCCCTACTTCCTGGCTTTCTTTAATAACGCTCATAATTTTATCATATTCACCTTCGACCACCGTTTCCATCGGCCCTACTTCGTATGTTAAACCCGATTCTTTTACCACTTCGATCATTTTGGGGATAATTCCATTTGTATCCACGTCTTTTCCGTTTGGCATAGTTTGAAATCCTACTGTTAATGTTGGCATCTGCATGCTCCTTTCTCGACTAGTTCTATACTTCTACCTCCCTCCACAAATAAATAAACATGTAGAATATTACTGAAATGTACGTAAACCTCTTTATTGCTCGAAGTCCAGCGTCTCCAAGACATTTTCACTGCCCATATTCTCTCAAGCATCGGCTCTCGGCAGGGCTGCCTTATACAACTGGTAACAGAAAGCCGTTGTTTCCTTTTGTAGTGGTAAACTTTTCATAAATAGGTCTAAAAGGGATGAGTAGGTGCACCAGAATTCCGGTCTCATCTTAAATCTGGTAGCTTTATATGAAATAAAATAAAACAGGACCTTGTGATTAGAAAAGGTCCTGTTTTTCCTGGTTATTCTTGAATGACAAACTGTTGATATTTTTCAAAGTCACTTACCTTGCACTCAAGGGTCATTATCGTTCCATTTTCTTCATACTCGGTTTCTAACACATTCGCATTCTCATTAAAATAAGAAATCAAATGTCCTTTATCAAATGGGATCAGCATTTGACAGCGTTTATAGTCCTTAAAAATATAACTTCTCACCACTTGAAGCAGCTCGTCGATCCCGAGTCTATTTTTTGCGGAAAAATAAATGCGGTCCTTTTCCACTCTGGGTATCTCTTCTCCCATCAGTTCGGCTTTGTTAAACGCGTAGATGACGGGTATATCACCTATCCCCAGTTCTTCAAGGGTTCGATCAGTCACCTTCATCAATTTCTCGTAGTGAGGATCGGAATAATCGACAACATGAATGATGAGATCGGCCTCCACGACTTCTTCAAGAGTAGAACGGAACGCCTTGACCAGCTGATGGGGCAGTTTGTTAACGAACCCAACCGTATCTGTCAGGAGAAATGCCTTTTTGTCCGGTAAGGTGATATTCCTCACCGAGGTTTCAAGGGTCGCGAATAGCATATCCTTTTCAAACACTTGCTTGTTCTCGTTTGGATGGAACTTTTCTACGAAAGCGTTCATAGTCGTCGATTTCCCTGCATTTGTGTATCCGACGAGGGATACGACGGGAATTTCACTCTTTCTACGCTGCTTACGTTGTGTGCTACGCAAATCAACAAGCGAATCAAGCTCTTTATTCAACGTTGTGATTTTCTCTTCAATTCGGCGTCGATCTAGCTCGAGCTTCGTTTCACCCGCACCACGATTTGCGAGTCCAGATCCTCCTCCTTGACGGCCTAATGACTCACGGCGTCCAATCAAACGCGGCAGCATATATTGCAGCTGAGCTACCTCCACTTGAAGTTGCGCTTCCCGGGTTTTCGCACGTTCTGCGAAGATATCGAGAATCAACATCGTCCGGTCCATGACCCGAATATCGAGTTTCTCCTCAAGGACACGAATTTGCGAAGGAGACAGCTCATCATTGGAAATAAGCACCTCCGCTCCCCATTCTTCAATGAGTGGCAGGAGCTCTTCAATTTTCCCCTTACCAATATAATGAACATGATTCGGTCGGGGCAGGTTTTGAGTCAGTTCACCGACTACATCAATATGCCTAGCTTCTGCCAATCCATTCAACTCAAGCATCGAATATTCGAAGTCATTATTCTTATCCTTTGTATTAACGCCTATGGCGATTGCTTTTAAACGTTCTTCCATTACTTCGTCACTTCCTATCTTTTAGTAGGTACAGAAAAAAGCACAGGCCCCTGCCTGTGCTTTTTGTAAATGGATTTGAATAAACCGCTGGCGCATGAAGAAGACCGCATTTTCCCCTGGCGTTTTCCCAAGAAAACACACAATATGGCACCACTCGGCAAATATTCAATTCTATTCTTTAAGAAAACAAGAAAGAGGAGCCAATTAGCCTCCCTTTCCTTCATTCAACGTCCAATGAAGAATTCCTTTAAAAATAGTCAGACCGATCCCATTTACCCTGCACACAGGCAGAGCCTTTGAACATATTCAATTAAGCGTTCAAATTGCGGATGCGTAGTCTGATTAAAATCAAAAGGAAAACCCCCATTTCTCATAAATTATTACCATCTTACCACAAACAACTGAGGATGGGAAGATATGGTTTGAGGGACGGACCTCCAACAAGTATAATCCAAGCTAACACCTGGCTTAGAGGTCCGTCCCTCGCTTCATATACCGGAGGATACGCAGGTTCAGCCAAGATAGGAGGAGGATAATCGCAAATTGGATGATGGAGAGAGACAGGTTCCAATTGTTGGTGTGAAAGAGGTTGAGTGCTGCCGTGCATTGTTGAATCACACTTAGGACTGCAATCCAAACAAGGTATCTCCATAGAGTGGGATGTTTCGATTGCCTGCTCAGAAAAATCAAAAGTGGAACACATACCACTATCCACCGATAAAAGAAATCAACCGGATGTACATCTTTCACAACATAATAATATAGCTCATATTTCCCCTTCAATACGGCATCTATAAACAAATTCATATATAGAATGAAGAATAAGCTTCCGTACCACTCCAGTGGGGACAAATGAAAGTACGTTGTCTTTACATCGCGCAATTTATCAACGAATCGAAAATTAAATAACAAGATCAGAAACAAAATAGGATAAATCGGAACCGAGTATATCAATCTCCAGCCACTGTATTGAAAGAAGGAAGAATAGTGGGCGGCAAAAAACTCATAACTTAACGCAAATAGTGACCAGCCCAGTATGTACATCCCCTTGACGATCACATTCTTCTTTGCAGGAAATAAAGCTAGAAACAGGATATTAATCGCTGGGTAAATGCCAATTGCACCTACAAAATCAATCCAGTCCACCCCTGCTTCGAAATAGGAATATAACTTGAACATTCCACCCAAAATGGAATCTGCAAATAAAGCTAAATAAACCGAAAACAAAGAGGTGACGTACATCGCGATGATTGAAAGCCTTTTTCTTACCATATAAACTAAACCATTCAGGGCAAAGATTGTTATCCACATCAATAGCATAAACATCATCCCAGACATTCTTATAATGTCTTCATTATTGACATATCTCATGGGAATGTATTCTAAAAACCACCAATACCACCACCATAAATAATTCTTTAAAGACAAATCCATACTAATGTATACATTCACTGAACAGTAGGAGGCGTATACATGTCACTTCATCCCAAAACAAATTTAACCTCAGCTGAAATGGCCACTCTTTGGTCCACCTATCAAAGCGACACTTTGGCCCTTTGTGTATTTGAATATTTTATTGCAAAAAATCAGGATCCCGATACAGCATCCATTCTTCGCTTAGCACAAGAAAAATCTGAACTGCACATTGAATTCATCTCAAGCATTTTCAAAGAAGAACAAATCCCTATCCCTGTTGGATTTTCAAAGGAAAAGGACGTATTCCCTGATGCCCCGTCCATTTATGGCGACACCTTTTTCTTGATGTATCTACGGCAAATGGCCAAGGTTGGAATGATTACCTATAGTGGAGCCCTTGCCCTGACCGTGAGAGAAGACATTCTTGAGTTCTTTCAACAAGCCCTTCAGTTTTCTGGTGACCTCTACAAAAAAACGACGGAAACTGGAAAAGAAAAAGGAATATTAGTCAGACCTCCATATATTGATTATCCTGAAAAGGTTGAGTTTATCAAGGAAAAATCATATATGAGCTCCAGCCTGAATCCATTTGTCAATAGACGGCCGCTGAATGCCATTGAAATCTCCCATCTCTTCCTTAACACGGAAACCAATTTACTCGGGAGCATGATTGCTACAAGCTTCGCTCAAATGGCGCAATCAAAGGAAGTAAGAAAATTCATGACCAGGACACAGGAAATTGCTCAAAAGCACCTCAATATCTTCAGTGATGCACTGATCAATAACGATATGCAGGCTCCCATGTCTTGGGATACCAATGTCAAAGCTTCAACCACCGCTGCTTTTTCAGATAAATTGATGATGTTCCACACCACCCTGATAAGCAATGCCGGGATGGGGAACTATGGTACAGCTGCAGCAGCAAGTATGAGAGCTGACCTGGTATCGAATTATTTCAGACTCATACTCGAGGTCGCTGAATTAGGTAAAAGTGGCGCGGACATCATGATCGATAACGGTTGGCTGGAAGAACCACCTCAGTCTGCTGATCGAAAAAAGTTGGCGGAGGATAAGTGATGAGGTCCGTCCCTCATCACGTTAGATCACTAAAGAAAAACCTCCAAATCAGCTCTATTCCAATTGATTTTCAAGTGGAATGATGGAAGATTTGGAGGTCCGTCCCTCAGTTCTGGATCGATACATTTACTTGATCGGAATGGGAGATGGTGATGGGGTGTTGTCCGGTTCCCAGTTTGAGGGTGGCGGATTTGTTTGGGATGCCTTCGTCTTCTATTCCTTCTTCTTCTGATTCAGGTACATTTGCTTGTTCTAGAAATTGCCACTCGGCGTCCTCCCCCTGTATGTCCCCTACATTTTCGGCATTGATGGTCAAATCTTCGGATGAAGGAAGAACCAGGTTGACCATTCCTGAGCTTGATACTTCCCATGAGCTTGAAAGGGTTCGCGGCTTTAATGTGACGTCGTTATAGTTACTGGAGATTTCCAAGGACTTTGATGCCGGAACGACGAGTGTAGCCTGCATTTCCTGACCAGATTGTCTCCATCCATTGGACTCAGGAAGACCCTTTAGGGTGATAAATAATGTGTCTCCTTTTTGTGTTGTCAGTAAATAATCTTCAGGCTTCGAAAAGAATGGCCGATCTCCCGAGAAGGTTCCTCGATACGTACCAAACACACTCACTTCTTTATCTGTAACGGTTTCAATCGTTATCGGATAGTAACTGGAATCAACGACAATCCGCTTCACATCATCACCAACCTGATGGTTATAAGATGGAAGGTCCGCTGTTTTCACTTCAGAATCAAAGAACGCTTGCATCTGTTCCATCAATCCTGTTGCCTGCAGAACGGTAAATCCGATTCCCAGCGTCCCAATGACAGCCACAAAGATAATACTTAAAAAATCATATTGTAATATCGGTTTTTCCTGCCTGGATAGATACAAGTATACTAAGATTTCTGCCCCTAATACGATCAACAGCACCGGCCACCAACCTGCCAATACATAGGCTGAATCCCATTTTAACAACTGTGAAAACAGCAGGAAAATTCCCAGGAACAAAAGGGATGCCCCCATTGATATAGATCCGACTCTCCAAGTTCTCATTCTGATACCTCCTCTTTTGAATGGGCTTTTTTACTTCCCGCCACCAATTTAATTCCTCCCCCTATAAGAAGAAGGCAAACAATCCCCGGCTGGATATAGTTATACATCACATGATAAAGATCAATTCCATACGTCTCTAAAAACGGTAGTGATAGGGGCATAAGGATGTTCGTTGCCAAGTAGTAGACCCCAAGCAGCATCAATCCGATTCCCACCCACTTCTGCTGATTGATTAAGTAAGACACGATCGGCGTATCTTCTAGAGGTTCCTTTCCGTGCTTAGAAGCCCGTTGCAATCCATCAAAGAAGCTGTAGAACCAGATGATCGGAACTAAGAATAGAAAAATCCCCAACCGAAGGACGTCCAATATATAGATGGAGAACAAGAACACCGCCATTAGCTGAATGCCCCGTCGTTGATATCCAAGGTACAGATGTCCCGCTCCAGGAAACATCGATAAAAATGTGGCGAATGCCTTACTCTTCCTCCCGCCTTCATGCTGGGCTTCCAGGTCTTCCAACACAGACCGATCCGTCAGCACTTCACCAGCCTGTTTTTTATTCAATAATTGCATGGTATCGAAGAAGTTGTATACCCATACGACAGGTAGAACGATCAGGAATACCATAAACTCCCCTCTCCCCGTCATCGCTGTTACAAACAGGATCATCGCAGCCACTCCGAGGAACGTTGCCAAAAATGTGACACCCCGGTTCATCAGTCCCAGTTGGAAATGACCGAGACCTGGGATCATGGAAAGGATGATGGTATAGAAGCGTTCGGTACTCAGCTCCCCTGAATCACTTTCTACCACCGGTTCTCGTGATGCTTCATTCGCTTTCAACATTCTGGATGCGACAAGTGCCGTATTAACGATACTGATGAGATATAATAGGAACGCAAATCCAATGGTGATAAAAGCAAAACCATCCCAGTTCAACACTTCCGCTCCCACGAATGCAACAGGAAATGACGCCATCAATACGAGTATAAACAGGACCCCTCTAAAAACCTTCCCTAAATACATTAATCCCACACCGGGTATAAAAGCCAACAAAAACGCAATGATCGGATTCTTCTTTTTATCCATCTTACTCTGCCTCCTGTTCTTCAATTTCTTCAACACTATCCAGTAAAGCCGTTGTTTTATTTAAAATATTTTCTGTAAACGAAGGCTGTTGATTTTTTTCAAAATCAGTCGTGATTTTCGTTAGTTCACCAAAAATACCAGATGCCATCAAAATCAGCGTCATCGCCGTAGCCAGCACATAATGAAACACCTTTTCCTCATACCACTGTTTTTTGACCGGCCTCATCACGGGATCCCTTTCAACCGGAATTCGCTCCATCACCTGTTCTGTATAGAGGGACGGACCTTCAATGGAAGGAAGCTCATCCTGAACCGCCTCGATTGCTTCCATATAAAGACTCATGCATTGATCGCAACTGTATAGATGCTCCTCGTATTCGGTTCGCTTATTATCATCCATTTCTTCTCTGGCGTAATTCTTCCATTCTTCCAACGCAATATGGCTCATATGAAATCCTCCTCCTTCCAATGCTTCCTCATCCATAGCCTTGCCCGGTACAGCTTTGTTTCAATCGTTTTCACCTGCACATGCTGTTCATTTGCAAGCTCCTGATAGGACTTTTCTTTTATGTAGAACCCTTCAATCACTTCTCTGTACGATTCGGGAACTTCTTCTAAATGCCTCAACACGAGCTGCTTTTGTTCTTTTCTTAGTAATCGTCTTTCTATAGCGTCCTCTGACTCTTTTACAGGGAGCTCGTCGACCAGCTCTTCCTCCTGTCTTGCCTGCCTTCGCTTACAATCAATGGCATGGTTCACCGCAATTCTCGTCATCCATGTCTTAAACCCTTGATGCCCGTACTGAGGGAGAGAGGTGTAAATCTTCATCCATACTTCCTGTGATGCATCTTCAGCATCTTTCTGATTTCTCAGAACCCCGAAGATGCATTTAAAAACATACTGCTTATGCATTTCGATCAACATCCGAAACGCATGCTCACTGCCATTCTTCGCCTTTTCAATTAGCGGATCCACCAACCTCTCTCCCCCTTTCTTGTGGTCTCATACTAATAGACGAAAGAAAATGGTGAATCCCTACAGTTTTTTAAAAATATTTTTTTGATGTTGGTGGTGCATGTTACATTTCATTGGATTCACAGCTGATCATCGCTCATAATTTCACGATTTGTGATTTCGCCGTTAAATTTTGGATTTCGCCGTTATATTGAAAATATCGCCGTTAAAATCAGGATTTCGCCGTTATATTGAGAATTTTGCCGTTAAATGTATCGCTCATCGATTCAACAGGAGATTACAAGTACCGGGGAGTTGGTCGATACCCCCTCTTGAATGTACGTTCGCTGATATATTTGAAATTTCGCTGATATATTGATAATTCCGCTGATAAACTAGGCGATTTCGCTGATATAATGACAAGTCCAGTATTTCGCTCCCTCTCCCTAATCGAAACAATACGAATTTTGTCGGTTATTCGTTGAATCGCGATTAAAATTGAGAAGAATCTCAATTATTATCAATTTCGAGCATCCCCAAGCCTCATCCCTCCAGAAAACCACCCTTATTTACCATCTAACACGAAATCTACATTCCTGTTATACTCGTAAAGTACTGAATTCCATAAAGAAGTGAGTGGATACTATGAAAGAAGGCATTACGTTTATTGTGGAGATCATTAACAACCTCCACGACATGTTAATAGGGATAACGAGTGATCTCGGTTTCACTCTTACTGATAAAGATCTGCATTTTTGGATTATGGGGATCATCGGGATCTCCGTGTTCTTTTTTGTATACATTGTGTCTAAGATTCTATCGAAGCTTAAATTCGGAATCACCGCACTTGCTTTCTTCTATACATTGACCTTCATGTTTGTATTGGTCTTTGCAATTGAAATTCAGCAAGCAATCACCAACCGCGGGCAGATGGAATTCATTGATGCCATTATTGGTTTATGGGGATATATTGTTTTTTTCCTCATGTACATTGGATTCGCAGCCATCATTCTACTAATTAAGTTTTTCTATCAAAAGCTTTCCCGGAATAAAGAAGAGACCCTGGGAAGCGATTAGGATCTTGTTTTCACCAGATAATACAAATATGTTGTTTCCTCATGATAAAGTTTCCCTTTCCTATCAAAAAAGAGAGAGGACTCCGCTACAAACCTGTATACAGAAAAAAAGGAGCAAACGCCATATGCGCTTGCTCCTCTATTATTTCATCTTACATAAACACTTCAATTCGATTACTTTCCTCACTCAATAGACCCTCAAGTACCTCTCGTTTAATCCTCATACCACCCGAACGATATCGATTAGATACCTCTTCAGTATCCACTTTTTCACCATTAACCACAATGTGGCCGCTCTTTTCTCCCATGTGATAAGTGAATGTAACTGGACGATTCATAAATTTGAAATCAAAGGTCAATCCGTCAAATTTCTCTGGTAAAACGGGATCAATGATCAAATCTTCCGCTTCTTGACGGATGCCCAGGCAGTTGGATATTAATTGGTTCATGTAGATTCCAGGTCCGCTTGAATAGATTCTCCAGCCGCCTTTTACCGGTACGGTCCCTGCGCGCAGCTCGTTGAACCGTTCTTGCGCCTCGTATCTTGTATTGAATTTACCGTCGGAGCTGCTGAAGTATGCGTTACTTTGTCTTCTTTCAGCGTTTGGAACGACTTCTGTCAACCCGACCGGATTGATGATTTCAAGTCCTTTCCACACTTCCTCCGTATTTCCGAGCTTCGCCATGGCTTCTACAAAGCGAATATGGGCGTGAACATATTGCAGACCGATTTCCCGGCCGAAATTGGCTGCTTGTTCTGCTCGTTTGAAGTGTGTGCTTACTCCACCTTTGTAGTTTGCAGGGCGGTTCATCAATCGGACCCCGTCTGGACAATAGAGGTGTTCCTTCACCAATTTGTAATGGGCTTCTGCTTGTTCCGGAGTGAATAATTCAGAAATGATACTGCGGTTCATCGGCAGAAGTCGATACTCTATGCCCGTTTTCGTGTCCGTCGGGTGAAGCATTAATTCTGCATGTGCCGGATCTTCCATGTATACAAAGCCTGGTATCACATCATTTTGTAAAATATAGCGATTATAATCATTCTGAATTCCTGATGCAAGTGCCTTGAATTCCGAAGCTTCTTCATTCCGGACTCCCTCAAGTACATTAGACAATCGATTCAATACCTGATAGGTAAGGGCTACTGTCCAGCTGCTCGCCATGAATTTTTTCAGCTGGGGGTTTGCCGGTTGAAGTGTATCATCCCAATCTCCATCACCGTATGACGAAAGATATGTGTCATATAAGAAATGTTCTTTAATATAGTCGATTTCTTTATGAATATGATGTAATAGCGTCGCTTTTTCCTCTGAAAAACCAAAGCCGTCCCGGGTCGTATAAGGGATTTCTTCTTCCAGAATGTTGTAATCATTGGTCGCTGCGATATAGTCACCGACAACCTTTAATGGCCAAACAATGATATCTCCGTGGCTATCATCCTGCTGAATCTTGAAGTAACGGTCAAACATGAACCATTGCGGCCAATTGCCGTTGTCTTCATATTGATGGGAATAGACGGTTTTGATGATATCTTTCACACTTTGGTAGTTGTGAGTCGCCATGAAGTATTCCGTCGGGCCCTGGCACACATCCCGGGTTCCCCAAGCCGCTCCGCCGTATTGCTCCAGTCCATGTGGTACGGAAAAATGTACAAGCATGTTGTGGGTGTACCACCATGCTAAGGAATTGACTTTGGCCAGTTCACTTGGAATCTCCCCATGTTGAGAAAGCTTGAATCCACTCATAACTAGATGATAGTACTCTCGATAGCGCTCAATTTCACTGTTCATATCAGGCTCTTCGAATTCTCTATCTTCCCCGTGAAGAAGACCTTGAATGGTTATGGTCCATTCTGATGTCGCGGTTAGGTCGAGTACACAAAGTGATGCACTTCCCACTTCTACATTCCGACCCAATCTTTCCTCGTTCTCCACGCTCATGTCAGCCCCATCGACCTTTATTCTATAACAAAGATGAGGGTACGCTTCGCTGCTTTCAGATTGAGAATCAGCTGAAATGGAGAGGATATCCCCATTTTTTTCAAGCTTATAAGGGACTTCATATTCATTGTTGTTCATTGTAACCTGATTCGAAACAAGATAACGGTTCTGTTTTCCGTTTTTAGATCGTACGTGCAGCCGGACTTCAGGTGTATCAACCGTCGTATAATTTGTGATGATGATTGTGTCATCCTGTGTCTTGTAATACCAGCGCGCATAGTTGAAGCCTAATTCATATAAGGAAGGCATGGTTAGTAAACGATACACTCCTTCAATCTCAACATAAATGCGTTGACCGGACGTTTTCATGACGTTTAAATGATTCCGGGTATTCGTTAACATCTTGTTGAACGATGTATTTCCAATCACCAGTTGGGAGTTGAATACTCCATACATGAAGGAAGTGGTTGTAATGGTCCCTTCCTTCAGCTCATGATTTCCCCCAGACATGAGGATGTGTCCATGAGGGCGTTCAACAACCCATTCTTTTTCTTTTAACACGACATGTTCGTGCGTGTCTGTGAAGAAGGAAAGCAAACGGTCGCCATCCCATTCTTCCGTATGACGCTCAGTAAATAGACCATCAATTTCTTCTTTGGACATCTCTTCCGTTTGAAGAGGTTCGCCAATTTCAGGTGATAGAATCACTTTTTCAATTGGAGCACTGAAATTTTCCTTAAGCTGCTGCACTTCAATCCATGCATGTTCTACTTCTTGTTGATATTCTAACGTCGTGATCGCTTCAGAATGGTTTTCTCTAAACAGACCGTAGAAGACAAAATGTTCTTGTCCTGATAATCGGACCTTCTCTGATTGCAGGGCCGTATAAGCAAATTCATATTGATAGACTTCGTTTGCCAATGTAGGCTTCGTCAAGATTTCAGGTTGGTTTGTTTCCTTGTAGGATAAGCCGAAAAATTGGAATCCGTCCGTCGAATAGCCAACCGTTTTTCCAATGGACCCTTGCTGAATATACGGAAAACCATTCGATTGTGGCTGGTTTTGACGGGAACAGACGACAAATCCTTTTTGACTGTCTTCAAATACTTTGTGATCAACATATTGGGACATATAGGCTTCATTCGAGCGGACGCCGCCTTTATCTGCCAATCCCAAATCCTGTCCATAAATGACATCGATCTCTGCGTCCTGTCCATCCACCATCACATCCCAGAACCAAACCCCAGTTTGTGACAATGTAAACGTTACTTCATATTGAAGAGCCTTATGGTTCCCTGACCATTTCACCTGTGATTCTGAAAACGAGACTTCACTTGTTGATTGAACACCTATTAATGGAACAATCTCGATTTCAGATGAGTGATAGATTCGTAAGTAAAGATTATTTAACGAGCCGTCGATGGGATTCGTCAATAATTGATTGATCATGGTAGATGCATGGTTTATTTCAAAAAGATCGCCACTATTTAAAAAGGTGAATTGAAGATCACCGGATGTAAGCTTATGCGTAGAATTCATTCTGTTCCCCTCGTTTCGTCTATTTTACTAATGTAAAAGATTGCTCCATTCCTTCTTTGCTATTTGGACCTGCATAGGCAATAAATGTCCCCGGGTCACTGTCAAATTGTAAATCTGAATGATGATAACGTAGCTGTGATTCTGATAGGGTAAAGGTAACCAGCTTCGACTCTCCCGGTTCCAGGGCAATTTTCCGGAAATCCTTCAGTTCCTTTAATGGGCGGATCACTTCCCCACTCACATCCCGCACATATAGCTGAACGACTTCCTCGCCTCTCTTAGATCCGCTGTTTGTTACGGTAACAGAAACGGTAATCGGCTGATTGGGTGTCATAACAGATTCAGCAATCGTCATGTCGGTATACGAAAATGAGGTATAACTTAAACCGAAACCAAACGGTAAAAGAGGATCATTCGGAATATCCAGGTATTGAGAGACATAACGGACCTGGGCATCCGGTGCTCCCTTTGGTCTCCCCGTATTGAAGTGATTATAATAAACCGGCACCTGTCCTACACTATATGGGAAGGACATGGTCAGGCGTCCGGATGGATTTTCATCCCCGTATAATAGGTCGGCAACCGCTGCCCCGCCTTCCGTTCCGGGGTACCAGGCTTCGAGGACCGCGTCTACCTGGTCGATGACCCCATGTAAATCCAGTGGTCTGCCATTAAATAGAATGGCCACCATCGGTTTATTTAATTTCTTCAATCGCGAAACAAGTTCCAGCTGGGCATCAGGTAGTTTAATATTCGCCCTACACCCTGCCTCCCCGCTCATTTCAGAATCCTCACCAAGTGCCAGAACGATGATATCTGCTTCCTCCGCCACTCTCTCAGCCTCAAGCAATTGCTCTTCAGAAACCGTTTCAATTTCAGATCCTTTAGCAATCGTAAGGTGAGAAGACTCCACTTTCATCTTCATTCCATCCATTAATGTCACGGCATCTTCTTTCGATCCTAACCATGACCAAGGCCCAAGGATGTCATTATTTTGAGCAAAAGGTCCAATAAGTGAAATATTCTGGCTCCGTTTTAAAGGTAAAACACTCTCATTTTTTAATAGAACGCAAGACTTTGCTGCTAGTTTACGAGCTGCCACACGGTGTTCGGAGCTCAACACCACTTCTTGTTCAAGCAATTCATTTGCACCGCGGTAAGGATTCTCGAATAATCCTAACTTTTGTTTAAGCTCTAAAATTCGTAAAACGCCTTCGTCAATGATGGATTCATCTACTGCTTTTTCTTCCACCAGCGTTTTTAAGTATTTCACATATGTCGAAGTCATCATTTCGATATCAACGCCGGCTGTGATCGCTTTAAGGGCAGCTTCCTTCTCATCCTCTGCCACACCATGGGGGATCATTTCTTTCACTGCTCCCCAATCCGATATAAGAACTCCCTTGAATCCCATTTCTTCTCGAAGTATGGATCGCATAAGCTTCTTATTTCCTGTAGCCGGTATTCCGAACACCGTATTAAAAGCGGTCATGACCATTTCACAGCCTTCATCAAGAGCCGCTTTGTATGCAGGTAAATAGGTTTCCCTGAGTTCCCGCTCCGACATATCAACTGTGTTATAATCACGTCCGCCTTCAGCTGCACCATAGGCGGCAAAGTGTTTGACACAAGCTGCCACACGGTTATGATCGTGAGTCAGATCCTTCCCTTGAAACCCTCTCACAACTGCTCTGCCAAATTGACTGTTTAAAAAGGAGTCTTCACCTGTAGACTCCATCACTCTTCCCCAGCGAGGATCGCGAACGAGATCAACCATCGGGGCAAACGTTACATGGACTCCTGATACTGCTGCTTCTTTTGCAGCAATTTCCGCACTCTTTTCCGCAAGCTCCAGGTCCCATGAGCATCCGATCCCAAGTGGTACCGGAAAGATCGTTTTGAAACCATGTACAATATCGGACATGACTAATAAAGGAATGCCCAGTCTGTTTTCTTCCATATGTGTACGTTGAATGTTTATGACGTTTCTTGCACCAGAAGCCCCCAATACGGATCCACTATTTCGGACAACTTCCTCGTCAATCCCCATGTCGACCATCGGGCCGGTAATTTCCCCTTGATCGCTTGCCCCTTTAAAAAAAGGAGTAGCAAGTTGGGTAAGCTGAGCAATTTTTTCATCCAACGTCATTTGGTTAAGTAATGCAGTCAGTTTATTTTCTTTCATAAGTAGAACCTCCAATTGGGTTATTCATTTTGGTTCTTTCAAATTATTGAAACGTTTCGATTAACAATTGAAGAAAAGTATAAAGGTAAATGTTTGGTCAGTCAACTATAGAATCTAGCACTACTACCCTTCTAAAAACCTTGTTATAACAACAAGTTATATAAGATATATATAGGTATAATATGGAATGAATCTTAAAATTCTAGTATTTTTCAGAAAAGTATTGAAAGCGGATACACCTTTGATTATAATATAGTCATCGAAACGTTTCAATAACACCAGGTAAGATATTTTCCATAACAAGAAATTAACTCTTACCACCTCTGATTCAATTTTTTTAATAGGGTTTCAAACTAATAGAAATGGAGATGAAGGTATGAAAAAGAAAACGTGGTCTTTCTTTATGATTTGTGTACTGGCGTTATCTACTGTATTAGCGGGATGCGGCGGTGGAAGCGAGTCTGAAGATGGGAAGAAAACCATCACTGTCTGGGCAATGGGTGAAGAAGGTAAGAAGCTTAATAAACTTGCTAAAGAATTTGAAAAAGAAAACACAGATATCAAAGTAAAGGTACAAGCGATTCCTTGGGAAACGGCTCATGACAAACTACTAACAGCTGTTGCTTCAAAAAATGGACCAGATGTTCTTCAACTGGGAACAACCTGGGTTCCGGAGTTTGCAGACGCAGGAGCGTTGCTTGATTTAACTCCATATTTAGAAGATTACCCGGATTTCAAACCTGAGAATTATTTCGCGGGTTCTGCGGACTCTATGACCTATGATGATCAAGTGGTCGGGATTCCTTGGTATATCGATACTCGTGTTTTATACTACCGAACTGACCTCTTAAAAGAAGCAGGATACGATCAAGCTCCTGCTACTTGGGATGAAATGAAAGATGCCGCTAAGAAGTTAAACGATAGAGGCGATGACGTTTACGGCCTTGATATCGACCGCAACGACCAAATCACACCGTTTATCTTTGCTTGGCAAAATGGGTATGAATTTGAAGGTAAAGATAAGATGAATTTCGATAGTCCTGAATTTAAAGAAGCGATAGAATACTATACAAGCTACTTTAAAGAAGGAATCAGCCCTACTACTGAAGGAATGGATATTGTCCAAGCGTTCAAAGACGGTGTGAAACCGATGTTCTTCAGTGGTCCATGGATGATCAATATCATTAATGACCAGGCTCCGGATCTTAAGGATAAATGGTCAGTGGCCGTTATGCCGAAGAAAGAAAAGAATACATCAAGCATGGGTGGAGCGAACTTCTCTATCTTCCATAATTCAGAGAATGTAGACGAGTCCCTTAAATTCATCTCCTATGTGAATGAAGTCGATACACAAATGGAATGGCTGGAAATGTCCAATACGCTTCCATCAAGAAAAGAAGCATGGGAAGAGCCAAAATTAAAAGACGACCCACTATTATCCGTGTTCGGGGAACAGCTGAAATCTACTAAAGCTTCTCCACAAATCAAAGAGTTTGAAAAGATCGCACAGGAATTCCTTTCAACTATTGAGAGAGTTACCGTTGGCGACGCTGACTTAGATAAAGAATTAGAACAGTTTAATAAAAAAGCACAAGAAATGGTAGAAGAGTAAACGAATCATTTTAGACGAAAATAAATGAAACAAACGCTTCTATTATGAAGTTATAGTAAGGTATATTTGGAGTTGCAGGCATATGGATCACACCTTTGCCTGAGCTCCATTTTTAGCAAGCTGGCCTTTACGAAGCGTAGTTTTAGTTAGGTGGGATATCATGGGCAATGGATTCAAATTCAGTAAAAACAATAAACATCCATATGTGTTTATAGCTCCTGCGGTTATCATATTGACTGTCTTTAGTATCATTCCGATCATTGTAGCGTTCTTTATAAGCTTTACAGATCTTGACTTAAAGGGCTTAGCCGATTGGTCCAACATCAGTTTCATCGGGCTTGAGAATTATACCAAGTTGATAACGGATGATTTATTTCATAAGTCGATCATTAATACGTTGTTTTATGTTGTCATCGGCGTTCCCCTTGTCATTATTTTTTCGTTGGGAATTGCTTTGCTGCTGAACTACGGAACAAGCACGTTATTCAAAGTGTTTCGTGGCGTGTACTACATGCCATCCATCACAAATATCATTGCCGTCGCAGTGATTTGGGGATTTCTATACAACACTGAGTACGGTTTGTTTAACTACCTATTATCACTATTGGATGTGGATAAAATTCCTTGGTTAGGAGAGCCAACGATTGCGAAACTATCGTTGATTGTTTTAGCCGTATGGAAGGGAATCGGAATCAATATGATCATCTTCCTTGCTGCCTTGCAAGGGATACCGAAATCCTATTACGAGGCTGCTGAGATGGATGGTGCCAATCGATTGCAGGTCCTTTTCAATGTCACGATTCCATTATTGAGGTATGCTACTTTCTTTGTGACGATCACCACCCTGATCGGCTGGTTGCAATTCTTCGAAGAACCATTTGTCATGACTAATGGCGGTCCACTGGATGGCACGATTTCCATGGCGCTATTCATCTACAAAAAAGGCTTCCAATTCAGTGAATTTGGTTATGCCGCAGCAGGTTCCTTTATTCTATTTATCTTTATCATTTTGATTACGCTATTCCAATTCAAGCTTAGAAAATCTGATACAGAATATTAAGTCTGAAAATTTATTAGTATCGGGGCTGAAACAATGAAAGTAAATACAATGAAACGAAAAACCGAAAAAACGCTGGTTGCCTTACTCATGATTCTTGGTGGAATCCTTGTTTCCATCCCTTTCATTTGGATGATTTCAAGCTCATTTAAACCTGAAAGTGAAGTATTGCAAATACCACCTACCTTGTTCCCAGAGAATCCTACATTGGAAAACTATCTTAACTTATTTGAAAGCATGAACTTTGGTGTGTATTTGAGAAATACCCTTGTCATCGTCTTATTTTCCTTTTTAGGATTATTCTTTAATGCCATGGCTGGCTATGGATTTGCTAAGTTTCATTTTAAAGGGAAAGAAAAAATCTTCTATATTGTGCTTGCAACCATGATGATTCCTGCACAAGTCACGATGATTCCCGTTTACCTGATTTTAAATGAGATGGGCTTGACCAATACGATGGCCGGAATCATCCTGCCCGGGCTTGCAGCAGCATTCAGTATCTTCCTATTTAGACAGTTTATGACCACGATTCCAACTGATTTGCTTGAAGCAGCCCGACTTGATGGGGCAGGAGAATTTTATATCTTCTTTAAATTAATCGTTCCGATCGCGAAGCCTATCTTTGCTGTACAGGGAATCCTGACGTTTATCGGAGCTTGGAACAGCTTCCTATGGCCGTTGATCATCGCCAATGATGAAAGTCTCTACACCCTGTCAGTAGGACTATCCCTGCTTCAAGGGCAGTATGCGAATAACTTCGGTCTTCAAATGGCTGGAGCAGCATTCATGGTCGTACCGATTATCATCATCTTCTCTTTCTTTCAAAAATATATCGTCGAGGGCTTTACGATGTCGGGGATTAAATAGTGACGGGGAAAAATATCAATCTCTATTAGTCGAGAGTGTGAATACCCATACTATAAATGTATAATGGATTTTAAATACAGAGATGAACAACCGCTATTCATATAGCAATCATAGGATGTGAATAAATGGCAACAATCAAAGATGTAGCAAAGCTTTCAGGAGTAGCCGTTTCAACGGCCTCCTACGCTTTAAATAACAGCAACAAAGTAAGCGAAGAAACACGAAAGAAAGTATTGGATGCAGCAAAGCAATTGAACTATCAAAAGAACGGACTCGCATCCGATTTAAAACGAACCAACACGAATACCATCGCCCTGATTTTAAGTGATTTATCAGGCCCTTATTATTCTGAATTAATTAAAGGCGTCCAGGATGTGACCTCTACTAATGGGTATGATCTCATAGCCTGCAGTTCAATTGGCGGTGCCCAATCTACGGCTATTAAATTTTTGAGAGAAAAACGAGTCGATGGGGTCATCATTCTAGCTCACAACATAACAGACGAAACAATATTGGAATCCACCCGCGAAGGATTCCCTATCGTCGTGTTGGACCGGGATATTAAACATGACCATGTTCTCCAGGTGGAAGTGGACAATGTCGAGGGGGCTTTTCAAGCAACGGAACATCTGATAGAGAATGGTCACCGTGACATTGCCTATATCAGCGGTCCATATAACTCCCACGATAATGAACTTCGTTTCCAAGGATTTAAACAAGCCCTGGAAAAACACGGCATCACCTATCGTTCTAAATGGAAGACATCAGGCGGATTTACACGTGAAGGCGGATACAAAGCAACGAAAATGCTCATTGCACAACAAGATATTCCCCAAGCGATCTTTTACGCCAATGATGAAATGGCCATTGGAGGATTACAAGCTCTATCTGAAAAGAAATTCAGCGTTCCAGAAGATATTTCGATTATCGGATTCGATGATATTCAACTGGCAGAGTACGTATCCCCCCCTTTGACCACAATGAGGCAGCCGAAATACGAAGCCGGCGCACTCGCTGTTCATCTTATCTTTCAGAAGCTGGCTAAAGAGGAAGTCGATCCTTATTATAAGTTGACGACTGAATTAATAGTAAGGCGTTCAGTGAAAGAGAATCGTTAGAATGTGAAGCAAATCCGTAAAAGCGGATTTGCTTTTTTGTCGTGAAACACCCTTCATATTGCAAACAGTACTTCTAATGTCACCTGTACAAAAACCACATATAGGACGACCAACTCCTTTCCTAAAAGTGACTCTTACTAAAACCATCCGTTAACAAAACCTTCACAAATATTGGGTACATTGTGTGATTGAGATGGTATTTTACTGGGTATACAATGAGTAGGAATGAATATTCATTCCGTATTTAACCCATGAAAGGCTGAATCCTATGGCAACTGCAATAAATAAACGAGACAGCATTATATCAAGCGCGTTGGTCCTTTTCGCTGAGCGTGGATACGACGCGACTACGATTCCAATGATTGCGACATCGGCAGGAGTCGGAGCCGGTACCATCTATCGTTACTTTGAAAATAAAGAAGTGCTTGGCAACAAGCTCTTTCAAGAGTATGTAGGGATATTTACGGAAACTCTTGAAAAAGATTTCCCCTATGATGAAACCATTCGCGATCAATTTCATCATATATTTAAAGCCATGATTCTATTTACAACAAAGCAGAGCCATGCACTTTATTTTATTAAAACACATAGCAGTGCCCACTTTTTAGACAAAGTTAGTCATGATAGCTTTCAAGGACTGCTCGATATCCTAAAGAATTTCTTCGATTCAGGAAAAGAAAAAAAAGAAATTAAGGAGCTTCCTTCCTCCGCGTTGATTGCCATTGTTTACGGAGCGTTTCTTGAGCTTCAGCGATTGGTGCGTATCGGGGAGCTGGAACCGGAAGCACAACTATTGGAACATGTTGAAAAAAGTATGTGGGACGCCGTACGCTTACACGAATGAGAAATGATTTGTTTCTCATACACCAAACGGAATGAACGTTCATTCCGTTATCAATCTTTAAAAAGAGGTGCTATTAAATGACAAAGTCAAACCAACTTCCACAGCCAAAGACGTATGGACCCCTCGGCAGTTTGCCGGTCATCGATAAAGACAAACCTCTTCAATCCTATATGAAGCTTGCAAGAGAACTTGGCCCGATCTTTCAGTTTCAATTTCCAGGGCGCATCAGTACGTTTGTATCGAGTGCCTCCCTTGCTGAAGAAATATGCGACGAAACACGCTTTGATAAGAAAGTCGGCCCGGCCCTGCAAAAAGTAAGAGCATTTGGCGGCGACGGCCTTTTCACAAGCGAAACGACGGAACATAATTGGAAAAAGGCCCATAATATCCTGCTTCCAAGCTTCAGCCAGCAGGCAATGAAAGGCTATCACGCGAAAATGGTCGATCTCGCCACCCAACTTATTCAGAAGTGGGCCCGTTTAAATCCGGCTGATGAAATCGATGTTCCTGAAGATATGACTCGCTTAACGTTGGATACGATCGGCCTTTGCGGATTTAATTACCGCTTTAACAGCTTTTACCGGGAAAACGCCCACCCATTTGTCGACAGTATGGTTCGGGCAATGGACGAAGCCATGAGTCAAACACAGCGGCTTGGTGTTCAAGATAAATTGATGGTTAAATCAAGAAAACAATTCAAAGAGGACATTCAATACCTGTTCTCTGTCGTTGATGAATTAATTGCCGAACGTAAACAAAATGGTGATCAGGGCGAGGATGACCTGCTCTCCCATATGTTAAAGGGAACTGATCCGGAAACGGGTGAAGCGTTGGATGATGAAAACATCCGTTTTCAAATCATTACGTTTTTAATTGCCGGACACGAAACAACGAGTGGTCTACTATCGTTTGCCATTTACTATCTCATGAATAATCCGGATAAATTGAAGAAAGCACAACAAGAAGTGGATGAAGTGCTGGGGGGTGACATTCCAGATTATAAACAGGTGAAAAAATTGAAATATGTTCGCATGGTGCTTAATGAAGCTCTTCGTCTATGGCCGACTGCACCGGCATTTTCCGTACATGCAAAGGACGACACGACGCTAAACGGACAATACAAAGTTAAGAAAGATGATGTATTCACCCTTATTATTCCTGAGCTTCACCGTGATCCATCCGTTTGGGGAGATGACGTGGAATCGTTTAGACCAGAGCGCTTTGAGGATCCGTCTGCTATTCCATACCATGCTTACAAACCTTTCGGAAACGGGCAGCGTGCCTGCATCGGACAGCAGTTTGCCCTTCACGAAGCGACCCTTGTTCTCGGAATGGTTTTGCAACACTTTGATCTGATTGATCATAAAGAATATCAATTGGAAGTAAAAGAAACCTTGACCCTCAAGCCAGATGGTTTCACGATGCGCGTTTCACCGCGGAAACCGGGCATGTCCTTTACCAATGCTTCTCCTGAAGAAGTGAAATCTGAAACAAAAGCAGCACAAGCTTCTATAGAGTCTTCTCATGGTACACCACTCTATATTCTGTTCGGATCAAACATGGGAACAGCCGAAGGAATCGCCCGCGATCTTGCTGAAACAGGTCGTCAACAAGGCTTTAAAGCCGAGGTTGCTCCTTTAAATGATTATACGGGTGGGCTTCCGGCAGAAGGAGCGGTTCTCATTGTCTCTGCTTCTTATAACGGAAATCCGCCGGACAATGCGGACGCATTCGTTTCTTGGCTAAAAGAAACGGAGGAAGGGACGCTGAACAATGTTCGCTATGCGGTATTCGGATGTGGCGATCACAACTGGGCGACTACGTACCAACGCATCCCTACCTTCATTGATGAGCAGATGGAACAAAAAGGAGCTCATCGCCTGGCAAACACAGGGCATGGTGATGCAAGCGACGATTTTGAAGGAGATTACGAGAAATGGTCGGATGAACTTTGGCCGAACCTGGCAAAAGAATTGAACATTGAACTTCATCAAAACGGCGAAGACAGCAGCTCGATCACGATGAATGTTGTCAGTGATGTCAGTGACACACCAATCGCCCGCACTCATCATGCTTTTACATCTGTGGTAAGTAGAAATATTGAATTGCAGCATGAGGAAAGTGGAAGGAATACAAGACATATTGAGTTGACTCTTCCAGAGGGTGTAGATTATCAGGAAGGTGACCATATCGGAGTGCTTCCGCGTAATCCTGGCGTTCTTGTCGAGCGAGTGCTCAGTCGATTCAACCTAAACGGCGAAGACTATGTCCAACTTACTGGGGATCCGGGAAAAGCAGTCCACCTTCCAACAGAGAAGCCAGTGAACCTTAAGGAATTACTCTCTAATTATGTGGAATTCCAAGAACCCGCTACCCGTTCGCAAATCCGGGCACTTGCGGCTCACACGGTATGTCCTCCCCATGTAATGGAGCTTGAAGCACTATTGGGGGATGAAACATATAAAAGGGAAATTCTCGGTAAACGGATCACAATGCTGGACCTGGTGGAAAAGTATCTTGCATGTGAAATCCCGTTTGAAGCTTTCCTGCTTTTACTCCCGGCACTAAAAGCAAGATACTACTCTATTTCAAGCTCTCCCCTTAATAAAGAAGGAGAAGCGAGCATCACGGTCAGCGTGGTTCGCGGAGCTGCATGGAGCGGAAATGGAGAATACAAAGGAATTGCATCAAACTATCTGGCGGAACGTTCCGAAGGAGATAAAGTAGCGTGCTTTATATCTACACCTCAGTCGAACTTCCAGCTTCCGGACGAAACCGAAACACCAATCGTCATGATCGGACCCGGGACAGGAATTGCACCATTTAGAGGATTTATTCAGGCTCGCCGGATTCTTAAAGAAAAAGGAGAAACTCTTGGTGCAGCCCATCTTTACTTCGGCTGCCGCAATCCACAACATGATTTCTTATATCAAGAGGAATTGGAGAAGGCCGAACAAGATGGAATCGTCACTCTTCACACGGCTTTCTCAAGATGCCCTGGTAAAGAAAAGACATACGTCCAGCACCGTTTGGCGGAAAGCGCTGAAGACATTCTTCCTTTGCTGAAAGATGGCGGCCGCTTATACATCTGTGGAGACGGTGGTAAAATGGCACCTGATGTGGAGCACACATTAGTGGAAAGCTATATGCATTTCTATCAAACAACGAGAGAAGAAGCTGCCGCATGGCTGGGATCACTTGAAGAAGATGGTCGATACGCCAAGGATGTTTGGGCAGGAGCGTAATGAAAAGGAGAGCAGCGAACCTTTGTTGGGTTCGCTGTTTTTTTGTGATGAATGGGAGTGGCTGCAGGAAAACTCGGAATCATTTAAAGGGATAATTGACTATTCAGGTGCCTGGCATTTACCCTATCCCCATCCATATCAACCAATCATGCTACTTATCCCCAAAAAATAATACAAAAAAAGCACCGGATTATTCCGGTGCTTTCCAACAAATCCTTACTTATTAACCTTCAAAATACGTCCTTCTTCAACAGGATCTACTGTCCCTTGTGCTTTGATATAGTTTACAAAAGCTTCTAAATCTACGATATCAATGACTTGGTTCTTACCTTCTAATAGAACCGAGTATCCGTCCCCGCCGCCTGCCATAAAGTTGTTTACCGTAATGGAGTATGTTTTTGCCAGATCAAGTGGTTGATCGTCCCCGGTTGTAACGGATTTAATTCTGCTTCCTTCAGGTTTACTGCTATCATACGAAACCTTCAATCCGGAAATCTGTAAGATTCTTGGTGCATTAGGATCTTTCGCCCATTGGGATTCGAAAAGTTCATAGACCTGCTGTCCAGTCAGATCCATCGTTACAAGGTCATTACCGAACGGCTGAACAGTGAAGGCTTCTTTCCATGTGATTTCTCCTGCATCGATTTCTGCACGGATGCCGCCTGGGTTCATAAAGGCAAAGTCTGTTCCCGTATGACTTCTCATAGCGTCTGCGATCAGATTACCCATGGCAGACTCACCATCGGCATTTTGAACCCTGCTGATTCCGTTTGTTGTGTTCCCAATTTTCACATTCAGGATAGGTGCGACATCTGCAAGATATTCATCCAGCATGTCTTTAATCCGGGCATCTGGCGTGATGGTTCTAACGGCAGAAACGATTTCCGCTTTTTTCGACGTGATATCCTTGGTGTCCGGATCAATCACGAAATCCACATCCGAAAACGCTGTACCATAAGAATACGATTGAACAAGAAGCTTTCCATCCACAATCGTATTTGCATACTGATGATTGTGTCCACCAAACATAATATCCACTTCATCGTCTACTTTTGTTGCCATATCAGCCAGTTCTTCTGAAGGGTTGGATCCATCAGTGTTTGATTTCACAGGGTTATGGGAAAGGACGACAATCGCCTCTACACCCTTCTCCTTAAGTTCTTCTGTATATTTGTTAATCGCTTCGACTTCATCTGTAAATGTGACTCCCTCTGTTCCACTCGGTGTGACAATTCCCGGTGTATCAGAGAAAGCAATTCCGATAAACCCAATAGGAACCCCGTTAACCTCTTTTACCACATATGGAGAAAGAATCGGTTCTTTCGTATTGCTATCCACTACGTTTGCCGCTACATAAGGGAAATTCGCCCCTTCAAATACCCCATATTTAGAGTAGGTTTTTGAATGTCTTCCACCGTCGATCAGGCGCATCATTTCATCTACACCTTCGTCAAACTCATGGTTTCCTACAGTTCCTACATCAAAACCGATTTCATTTAGCATTTTGATCGTTGGTTCATCTTGTAATAACGCAGATACCGGAGAACTCGCCCCTGCGATATCTCCTGCATGCACCATAAGTGTGTTAGGATTCGTTGCTTCACGTTCTTTTAAATGGGCAGCCAAGTATTCAATCCCCCCAGCGTTCAATCCTTTGTTATATGTGTCCAATTGACCGTGAAGATCATTGATGCCTAATAATTGAACTTCAAAGGGCTCTTCTGCTGGAAAATCAATCTTGTATTTATGGAATCCATTTGTACTTTCTCCGACATGATGGATGTTCGATGTTTGCTGAGCAAACGTTTTTGCTTCTGGAGAAGACTCAAAGGTGACATCAACCTTTCCCGAAACCGGTGCAAACGTCCAGTTCTTATCTGCAGTTGGATTAATCGTTTTGTTTTTAATAATGTAGTTCATGACTACTTGACGATTCTCGTCTGGTGAAACATAGATGACTCGTTTCCCATCAGGATTCGCAAGCTTAGTAAATGAAGCACGATAGTTATTCGTAGCCACGACAAACTTCTGATTTTCCTCTACCGGCTTACCATTAAACATTAAGTTTTTCACACGACTTGCTCCTGCATTAATCACGTTCCCGGACTGATCATATTTGGCAGGCTTCGTTACATCCACTTCATACGTCACACCATCGATCGTATCAAAGTTGTAAGCTTGGAAATCCTTATTAATCAAAGATTGTTCCTCTGTTATCGTCGGATCGATTTGATTGAAGTTCCCTGTTGTCCATTCGATATATTCTTTTACTTCGGCACCTGTTAAAAGTAATGCTTGAACCGTATTTGGATACTTGTAAAGGTCAGAAACGTTTTTAATCGTCACTGTTCCTTTAGGAATGTTTGTGTACTCACTGGCCCCATTTCTTCCAGCTTTAAAAGGAGCTGCAGATGAAAGGACAGGAAGATCTTCGTATTCAGTTCCTTTTAACGCATTCTCTACATACTCTTTTTGAGCGTTGCTGACAATTTGTACGGATGGATCATCCTGTACCCGTGCAAAGAAGCTGTGAATAGGTGCTTCCGTTTGACCTACTTCACCATTGATGTATTGAATGGTGCTGTCATGGGAATCTTTTAAAACATCAACCATTTCTTTATCCGCTGCTGCTCCGTTTGAAGAAATAACTTCCGATTGAGAATCTTTCACTTTCCATTTACCATTAACCTGTTCCAGAGTTAAGTCAATGACACCAAGTGTTTTTCCGTCAACATTCGCTTGAACGGCAGCCACACCATTGATTGTTCCTTTTTTATTATCCACACCTTCAAGTGAGTTGTAGGAAGCATCTCCCGGAAAGGACAGGTGAGTGTGTCCGAATAAAATTGCATCGATTCCATCTACCTCACTTAGTGGATAAACGGTATTTTCTTTATTGGATTTATCTTTGTCAAAACCTGAATGAGAGAGAACAACAACCACTTCTGCTCCATCCTTCTTCATTTTCGGAACCCATTTTTCAGCTGACGCTACTACGTCCTCCGTTACTACTTTGCCTTCCAGGTTCGCTTTATCCCATTGCATGATTTGAGGAGCTACGAAGCCAATGACACCGACCTTGACTGTTTGCTTGTTCCCTTTTTCATCGACTACTTCTTTATCCACAATTTTATATGGCTTTACAAGGTTTTCATCGTTTGACGGATCCTGATCATGGTCATCTTTATACACGTTACCAGACACATATGGGAAGTTAGCACCTTTGATACTATTTTCCAGGAATTCCAACCCATAGTTGAATTCATGGTTCCCAAGAGTTGCGGCATCATAATTCAATAAGTTCATCGCTTCATAGATCGGATGTGTTTCATTTTCGATTAATCCTTCAGATACGGCATTTTCTCCACCTAGAATGGATACGTACTTGCTGTCCACCAATTGCTTGGCAGCATCAGTCATGGCATTTTTCTCAACTAAAAGGACAGGAGCATCGTGCTTGGCTGCGAGAACTGATCCCGTTAATCCATCCACAAAATTTCTTCCTGTTGTGACAAACACTTTATCCGTTACTTTATCCAACTCAGTAGCAATTTTGAGTGACGTTTCAAATCGATTTTGACCGAAAATCCGTGATGGGTTTTTCAGTTGTTTTTCAACTTTTTCACTGATGACGCCAGGTCCACCTACAATGATGGTTTTATCTTTCCCTTTAAGAGATTCAGTTGTCGTACCTGGTACACTATCCTTCTTTGTCAGAAGAATCGGATACCCATTCTTTGCAGCATATGGTGCAATCGCAATGGCATCTGGATAGTTGGATCCGTCTGCAAGGATGGCAGTGTCTGTGTTTCCGCCAACTTCCTCAGCAATCATGGTGGCCGTCTCATAGCGATCAGAACCTTGGATTCTCTTAATATATAATTTCATCTTGCTTAATTCACTTTGTACATCTGCAGAAACGGCATTTACCCCGCCTAAAATAATCACTTTTTTCGCACCAAGACGTTTGATTTCTTCCTTCGTCTTTGCATTTAAGCTCTTCGTGCCCGTCAATAGGATCGGCGCATCCAAGTGATAAGCTAATGGCGCTCCCGTTAACGCATCGGCAAAATTATCAGAACGTGCGATGACTACTGTATCAGATTTCGCCCAGCCTTTTTTTGATACCTCTACTGCCGTTTCATATCGATCATCACCTGATAAACGATTCACAAATGTTAAGGGATCAACCTTAGCGATAAAATCAGTAAATGGATTCCCTTGAAGCAGGTCACCATTATCCAGCAGTAAATTATTCGGGTTTTCTTCACGTTCTTTTTTGATCAGAGTTGAAAGGCGAACAAGTCCATTTTCAACAGGTTTATCAGAATAATAGTCATGATCCATTAAACTTCCATGCACATCGGTCGTTTCCATTATTTTTAATTTTACATAAGCATCATTCGATAAAACATTTGTAGGGGCTTTTTCTGCCGAAACGGTACCCCCTACCGGAGAAGCAATCATACCTAAAGCTAAAGTTGACAGAGCGATACTACTTAACTTCTTTTTTACTCCATTGTTCAAACCATTCAACCCTCTCAAAATTAATATGTAAGGAACAACCCAGATCTATTAAACAGTCGAATTGACTCATTTTTTATTCTAATCTGAATCATCTAAGACAATTATACTTCGAAAATTGTCATTTACTATCATTTTTTTACATAATTTAATAAATTTTAAACAAAAAAAGAAGACTATGAACCTATAAAAGGATCATAGTCTTCTTTATCAAATAGGAGCAAGTGTCCACTCGTCATCTTCGTACAGAACTTTGTAAACTCCTTCAGGGTTATCCACATCTATATATTTAAATAGCCATTCATTAATCGCTTTATCAGAGTCCAATACGACTAGAAAGTCTGAATTCTTGAGGCTTGTAAAGAACTTTTCTTTTTCTTCCTCAGAACTTAACCCGTTCGTGATCGAATAGTTCATGGACAGCTGTTCATATGAAACGATATATTTCAAATATCCTCTATCATCTTTACTCTTGGGGCTATAGTAAGTCACCTCTGGATCAATGGCTCCCGTTGAGGCAATCTTGCTAAATTTGTTTTTCACTTCCCATCTGATTGAGGAAATCGTTTCCGGTTTTTCCGCAATCACTTTAACATTCCCACTAAATGGATATATGAATAGACTCCCTAGGAGAATCAGAGTAATCATTTTCGAAATAGGCTTATTGTTTAAATAATGGCTCCACTCATAGATGACAGCACTCATTAATATACCAATCACATAGATAATAATCGTTGATTGATACCTGCCGAAACCTGCAATTCTTGCTGCCTCAAATTCCGGCATTAAATACACATACATGAAATAGAGAGAGAACATGTATAGAACGTAAAAACCATTCGAAATAAAAATGGAGAAAATCAAAAGCTTGGATAGCTTTCTTTGGACTACATACATCAATACCAGAAGGACAACAGCCATTATATTTACAATAGCGACAGCTTTAAAGTTATTTGATTCTAAATTAGTCGAGGCCCTCCATAACTGTGGGCCGATATGATCCATGAACTCTGAGGACTTTTCATTATTCGCGACTTTATCCGGTGTAACAGCGAACTTGTTTGCACCGTAACCCGTTTGGTAAGCCTTGATGGTATATTTTATCCATAAGTAATTCAAGAACATAGGAATCCCGATCAACCACAATAAAGCATTATAGACAATCTTTCTTACATCTTTCGTCAAAGGTTTCTTATGTACGTAATAGAAATAAATAAAGCTCAGGATAAGAATGACATTGAATGCCAGAAAGATTTTCCCGCTATCTTTTAGCAGCATAAGAAAGATCAGGATGGGTGTATTCACGATCAGCTGCTTCTTCCAATCACCTCTATAATAATACGCTACAATAACCGAGGCGAAAGCAACCAATCCTAATAAGATGTCCACTAAAAGGTTATAAAAGCTTCCCCAATTGACAAGCAATAGAGAAATACCAGCCGCCATAGTTAAAAGAATAACTCCAGGTCTTTTCCATTCACTAAAGAAGTACATTGTCACGACACAAGAGATAGCTAAAAACGCCTGCGCCATTAAGGCATAACTTTCATGTTTCCCTAATACTTCCAATATGAAATAAATAAACACTGCACTGCCGGGAGGATAGTTTTGAAATGTCACAATCGTCGAACTGTCAGGTAAACCATTGATCAGTGACATTTCCCTGACAATTAATCCCCAGTGGCTGAAATTATCATAGTGTGTCAAGATCAGCCCCTTCAAATAAATCATCATACCAAGTATTGACAGGGCAAATACAATGATACTTGGATGAAGCATCGGCATTAATGCTTGTTTCCTTCTAAAATAAAGAAAAAGGTAAATAACAAAAAGAATAAGCCCCAAGTAGTAAATGAGATTTACTGCTAGAGGCATAATATTAATTAAACCTGCACAAAACACAACTGTAGTAATGGATGAAAAGATAAAGATAGGAATAAAAGCGATATGCACTTTTATTCTATTGAAAGAGAGAAGTCCCCATCCGCTTAAGGAAGCGAATAATAATAAAAATGAAACAACGCTGTTACTCATTATTCAACAACTCGCGACGACCAACTTCATTTTTAAAAACCCATTCTCTTTGAATCACAAAACTCACCAGGAACAACAAAGAATCTACGATTATCTTAATGACTACCTCTCCAGAACTTACAGCCGAATAAATATAGTGTACCCCCAACGCTGAAACCCCCATCTGCACGATGCTCAGGGCATAATATTTTACCATCGTATTCGATGAACTGGACTTAAATACTACGTTTCTATTAATCATAAAATTAATGAACGAAGATAAAACCCTTGAAAGCACTGTCGAGACGATGATAAATGAATCGGGTAACACTTCTTTTAACATCAATGAGAAAATCATGAATAAAACGATGTCTATCCCAAATGATGCAAAAGAGGATGCAATAAACCTGAGGAACACCGAATAGATTTTGATAGAATCTTTAATGGGATTGAAGTGAGATGATTTATTTTCTTCTATATAAATCGTTTTGATCTTAACTTCTTCTATTTTAATATTCTTTTTCTTACATTCCAGCAACATGTTCATCTCGTATTCATAACGATCACCCTTCACCTCTAGCAAATCATCTACAAACATTGCAGGAACTGCCCGCAATCCAGTTTGTGTATCCGATACGTTGATACCGCTGGCAAATTTCACAACTACCTTTGTAAGGTTATTCCCGAATCTGCTTCTAAACGGAATATTTTCTTCTGAAAAATTCCTTGAGCCCAGTACTAGACTAGTCGGACTTTCCAATAACTTAGCTGCTACTTTTTTCATATCTTCCAATGTATGTTGACCATCGGAATCAATCGTAATGAGGCCCATTGAGTCGTTATAATTCTCATTAAAATATGTAAAAGCCGTTTTCAGTGCCCGACCTTTCCCTTGATTCACACTATGGTGCAGCACCACACATTCCTTTGTTTCTTCTAAATCTTCAAATATACCGGAACACTCTTTTTTACTTCCATCATTTACAATAATAACTCGTGAAAATTGAGCTGAAATGATTTCATTCACTAAAGTTGTCAACTTTTCATCTGGGTTATAGGCAGGAATGATGATGGCAATATCATGTATGGATTTCATTGTATCTCCCCCCAAAAATTTCAATCTATCTCACTATATCTAAACCAACTGCAAAATTCAATGAAATAGCAATATCTTTACAAAAACTATACGATTGAGCGGGACACGGGGACAGGCACCGTGTCCCACATATAGTAGAGCCCACGCTTGCCTGCCATCATTCGCTGATAAGTTTGAGATTCCGCTGATAAAATCCGAATTTCGCTGATATATTGAAAATATCGCTGATAAATCCATCTCTGTGGTCAAAATGAACCCCCACACCCCACCAAATTGACTCCCAACACCGTAAACTATAACCAAAGCGGCAAAAAAAGCAGCAAACCGATAAAGATTTCTGCTTCCCCCCTCTATTTTTACATATCCTTCACTACTTTGATCCAAAAAAAGAGAGCCCCCAAAATGAGAAGCCCTCCAATTACTATTTCCCGCCTGTGAATGAAATACCTTTAATAAAGTAGCGATTAAAGAATGCATACAGAAGGAGTATCGGCAGAGTAAAGACCATGGATGCAGCCATGATATAGTTCCAGTAGCTGACGTATTGGCCTTTAAAGGTGTTCAATCCTAATGGCAGTGTGTACATTTCTGTATCGGTCATGACAATCAATGGGGTCATGAAGTTGTTCCAGAATCCCATGAACACAAAGATTGCTTGTGCCGCCAAGGCCGGTTTGGCTAACGGCAATACCACCTTGAAGAAGATTCCGAAACGGCTTAGACCATCGATTTGAGCAGCCTCTTCCAGTTCCTTCGGGAAGTTGATGAAGAACTGTCTCATCATGAAGATGAAGGTTGCATTGATCATGGCCGGTACGATCATCCCTTGATACGAGTTAAGCCAGCCGATTTCCTTTAAAATTAAATAGTTTGGGATCATCGTGACTTGTGCCGGTATCATCAGGACTGCGAGAATCATGATGAATAATGCCTTCTTCCCTGGAAAGCTTAAGCGCGCCAAGGCGTATCCAGACATGGAATTAAAGATGATATTCAATGCTGTCCCGATTACTGCGATGAATAAACTATTGAATAACCATCTAGGAAATAGCTCCTGCTCGATAAAGATCTGTTTGTAATTATCCAAAGTGAAATTCTTCGGTATGAAATTCATCGTTCCGCTAATGATTTCTTCTAATGTTTTAAAAGAAGAGGAGAGTGCCCATAAGAATGGAATCAGAGTTGTGATCGCATAGCCTATCAGGACAATGTATAGAAGACGCTTACTGAACGTCTTTTTCTTCGAATTCATGCTTCCATCCTCCTTAATAGAGTGATTCTTCTTTAGAGAATTTACGTTGAATCAGTGTCGCCACCAGGATGATTATGGCGAGCGCGAAGGCAAGTGCGGCTGCATACCCCATGGTGCCCAATGATTTAAAGGCATATTGATAGATTAGGAGGACAACCGTTAACGTCGAGTTATTCGGTCCACCGGATCCACCTGAGAAAATATACGATTGATCAAACAGCTGGAACGTTCCGATAACCCCCATGATCACGACGAAGGATGTAACCGGCCTGAGAAACGGTACGGTCACATAGAAGAACTTCTGAATCGCATTCGCTCCGTCCAGTTCAGCCGCTTCATATAACGAGTCTGGAATATCCTGAAGCGCTGCAAGATAGATGACCATGAAAAATGGTGCCGTTGCCCAGATGTTCATGAACATAATCGCATTCAAGGCGATGTCAGGATCACCTAAGAAATTATACGTCGGCAAGCCTACTTTTTCTAAAAGATTATTGATCAGCCCTTCTTTGTTATACATCCACATAAAGATCAGCGTCAGCACGGCTGAAGACGTTAAGGTCGGTAAGAAATAGACAATCCTGAAAAGCTTCTCACCTTTTAACCCCGCATTTAACGTCGCTGCCAGCACCAAAGCCAGAAAGGTTTGTGTTGGCACCACAATCAGTACGTACTTCGCCGTGTTTTTCAAAGCGATAATGGCCCGATTGTCTTCCATGATCCTCGCAAAATTCTCAAATGCAACAAATTCAAAACTCATATCCCCCAGGAGTTGAACCTTATGAAAGGATAAAAAGATGGCATAAAGAATCGGTCCAATAATAAACACCGCTAATACAAATAGCGTGGGAGACATAAATAAGTATCCTTGTCCTGCATCCTGTAATCTCTTCTTAGAAGATTGTTTGTTCATTCTTATCCCTACCTTCTATCTGTCTAAAATCTGCCCTATTCCCTGTATTCTTTCCGCCCAGGTCTGTCTAGCCAAGACCTAAAAAGAAAGAATACAGTCAATGGTAAAGCTGTACCTGACACCATCATCAGTGCCAGGTACCTTTAAAAAGATTATTGAATTTCGCTATTCGCTTGTTCTTCTGCTTCTTTCAGTGCTTCATCCAGAGGTCTGTCTCCCAGGAAGGCAGCGATAAATTGGTTGTTAAAGTTGTTCATGATGATCGGCAGGTTCTTTCCTTCTGCCCAAACCGTTGCATATGGTGCTCCGGCTACAAGTGCTCCGCGTAATTCATCCTTGTCATACCCTAATTTTTCAGCTACTGACTTACGTGTCGGAAGGGCAAACCCTTTAGAAGTCCACGTTTCCATTCCTTCTTTACCAGTTAGATACGAAATCAGCTTCCATGAAGCTTCCTTCTTTTCCGATGCCGCATTCATCACATATCCAACCGTGTAGGCCATTGTTCCTTTTTCTCCATTGATTGTCGGTAATTCAGCCGTTCCGTATTCAACATCCGGGAACGTATCCGCTAGGAATGGAATCGCCCAGTTTCCTTCGATGACCATGGCTGCTTTCCCTTGACCGAACATTTCTCCTCCCCAGTTCGCTCCTACTTCTGAAGCCTGTGCAGAGGTTTTGTCTTCGTTATGCTGGTCGATGATCGGCTGAAGGGCATTGACCACTTTATCTGAAGCAAAGTTCGCTTGATCATCCTTCACGACTTCCCCACCGGTTGCCTGAGCAATGTGATAAAGGCGGGCTAGTTCCGGAGCTACTCCAAATCCATAAACGCCATCTTTCGTCAGAGCCTTTGAAACTTCACGAAGCTCATCCCATGTTTTCGGAACTTCCACACCTGCTTCTTCAAACATCTTTTTATTGTAAAAGAGAGCTAGAGTCGAATAGTCTTTCGGGAAACCATATGTCTTTCCATCCACCTGGAACGCTTCAAGCATCGGTTTCTCGAAATCTTTCACATCGAAATCTTCTGTTACGTAATCATCCAGCGGCTCAACAACCCCTGTTTCAATCAGGGCAGGAGCTTCCAGAGCATCCAAATAGAAAACGTCGGGACCTTCTCCACCAATCAAACGTGTTTTCAATACATCCATATACTGCTCAGAAATGACTTCGTGTTTTACGTCAATATTCGGATGTTTTTCTTCAAAATCAGAAATCGTTTGAGTTAAAAGCTTCTGTTCAGAAGGATTTCCTCCCCAGCCTGCAAGAGTGATTTCGACCTTTTCGCTTGCTCCATTTGAACTCGTCTTCTCATCTGATCCACTGCATCCTGCCAATACCGATCCCACTAACATCGTCGTAATTCCTAGACTCGCGATCCACTTCTTCTTCGCCATTTTCATAACCCCTTTATTGATTTATTTAAAATAGGATTGTTATTCCTGGATGTGATTACACTGTCTGTTTTTCTTTCACAATGTCGTAGCCTGTTGTGTTTTCTATAATGGTGGTTTCTACTTTGTCTCCTTTTCGCATTAAGGAAAGAGATAGCACTCCATCACCAATCGTTATATCGTGAACCGTCAACATATTCATTTCATCGAGTAAAATCGGATTGAGATGGATTTCTTTTGTAAGATTGTTCGGGAATAACCCTAGCAGTGATTGTATAAACACAAGTGGTGTCCCCGCTGCCCACGCTTGTGGTGAACATGCGACCGGATACTTTACAGCCTTCCCAATTGCAGACTCATACCCGCAGAACAATTCCGGCAGTCGATCATATTCGAAGTGGCGGGAGGCATCAATCAGTCCGCTCATCACCTTCTTTGATTCCTCGGTAAATCCTAGTTTACTTAATCCCAGCAGAGTCATGCTGTTATCATGTGGCCAAATGCTTCCATCGTGATAGCTCATCGGGTTATAGCCTGCTTCGCCTTTCCCCATGGTACGAATTCCGTATCCTGAAAACATTTTGTCATTCGTTAACGTTTGACTTACTTTTTCAGCACGGTTCCCTGACATCATTTCCGAATATAAAACATGCCCTGGATTGGAAGTGATCGTACCTACCTTTTCTTTGTTTTGATCAAGGGCGATGGCGTAGAATTCCTGGTCGTCCATCCAAAACTCCTGTTCAAATCGTTCTTGCAGGTTTTTCGCTTCTGCTTTTAATCTAGAAGCCGTTTCATTATTCTCAAGTGCTTCATAAACAGCAGCCAATCCACGTTTCGCCTGATACACATATCCTTGGACCTCTACTAAGGCAATCGGCGTATCAGCGTAGTCCCCGTTTCGATGAACGATGGAGTCCCCGGAATCCTTCCAGCCCTGGTTGGCAATTCCCTTGGATGATTCCTGATGGTACTCAACGAATAGATCTCCGTCACGATCTCCGTACTGGTCAATCCATTCAAGAGCTCTCTTCACATTATCTTCAAGCTTATGGAACGTATCCATATCACCGGTCCATTTCACATACTCTGTTAAAAGAACAAGGAATAACGGTGTTGCATCAATCGTTCCGTAATAAGGCGTGAACGGAATCTGGTTCGTATTGGCAAGCTCCCCGTAGCGTATTTCATGCATGATCTTGCCCGGCTGTTCGTCTCTCCAAGGATCCACCTTCGTCCCTTGCTCACTGGCCATGGTGAACAGGGTGCCTCTTGCAACCTGTGGTTCGAAGGCAATCATTTGCAGGGCCGCAATCAGACTGTCTCTTCCGAATGGAACCCCGAACCAAGGCAGACCAGCTACAGGAAACTTTCCGTATCCAGTGTCGGTCAGTAACACTCTGAGATCTGACAATCCTCTGTCCACCAGGCGTTGAAGTGGCTGGTAATCCGTTTCTACTTTCGTTAACTGAGCGGACCATTCTTTATAAGAGACTTTTAATTTTTGAAGAGCCTCTTCGACAGGTAAAATGTCATCTCTGGTTTCTACATTTTCCAGTGGCACAATCATAAACGTAATGGACTGTTCTTCCTCATGCTGAAGATCAACCTGGAAAGTAATCTCTCCATTTTCCTTCACGTTTTTCGCTTTGGCATCCCACTGAATCTTTGTCGCACGATTGATATCGTCTGCTCCTTCATATTGGAAGGTGAGGGATTGATCCTCAACGTTCTGACCTGTTCTCTTTCCTACGTTCCCAGTTTGGAACCCGCGTACGATGAACATATCGTTAAAGTCCACATCGACTTCTATATTCAACTCAAACGAGACCGGCTTTGGGTAATAGTTTTTCGTCGTAATCGTTTCATATAACACATCATCATAAATAAAGCGCTTACGTTCAATTTCTACTGATTCCCTCCAGAGAATAAGATTTCCCTCCTCCTCTTGGTGGGGGTTCGTCGATAGAATCGTAGACATATAGTTTTCGGATCCATCCGAATGTAATAGAATCGGTTTTTCATTATTTATTTTTACATTCAACTTGCTAAGGTACCTCGTGTCATTCTTGTATAAACCAAGTCCATAACTGTGATCTGAAACGATATCTCCCTGCTCATCTGTAAGAAGAAATAAGTTGTTTTCTTTAATCACTCTGTAGTTCATATTGGTTCCTCCTACTTTCATAACGCTTCGTTTTTGTTAGTGAGTCATATCGGTGTTTTCCTATTTTCCGAAACGTTTTGGAAATCCGGCAAAAAAAATATATCCATTTCCAAAACGTTTCGGATTACCCCCTAAATAAAAGTTGGCTTTTACTCCTCTTCATTTTGAAGACTTTCACCAACGTTTATTCATTTCTATGATTCGTACTTTCTCTTTTGATTAACTTTGTCTCCAACACCATTCGATGGGTCTTGGATTGATTTGATAATAAGTCGAGCAATAATCTTGCCCCTTCATACCCCAGCTGAAACTTATTTTGTTGGATGGTTGTCAGCTTGGGACTAACATAGGAAGCAAGCAGTATATCATCATACCCGACAATGGAAAGTTTTTCTGGCACCTGTAACTTCAACTCTTTCGCTGCACTCATCGCTCCAATGGCCATTAAATCGCTTGCGCAAAATATAGCTGTTATTTCAGGATGTGAGGTCAATAATGTGTTAGCTGCTTTCTTTCCGCTTTCTTCTGTGAACTTACCATTCACGATGTAGTTGGTATTGAGTTCTACCCTTGCTTTTTGCAAAGCGTTTTTATACCCTTCCAATCGCTGCTGACTAACAAACGCAAACTCATGTCCATTAATCATCCCGATGTTCTTGTGACCATTTTCGAGTAAATGTTGAACGGCTTTCTCAGCTCCTAATACATTATCCGTTGTCACATGACTCACATTCCCGGACTCAAGGGGAATATCAATTAATACGCAAGGAATATCACTTTCGACGACTTCATGTAAATAAGGATCATCGGTGCGAATCCCCTGGATTATGACCCCGTCCACTCTTCTTTCCCTGCAAAGTTGAGTATACGTCTTTTCACGCTGCTTCGAAGAATTGGTGTTGAATAGGACAAGATCGTAGTCAGAACCGGAAACAAATTCATTAATGCCCGCCAGCACTTCCACGATGAAATTATCCTTCACACTTTCCTTTGTAAATCCGGAAACGAGTAATCCAATCGTTTTCGACTTTTTCATAACTAAACTTCGGGCAATCGAATTTGGACTATAATTTAACTCTTTGGCAACTTCTGCAATCTTCTTTCTCGTGTCTTCATTGACATCTGAATATCCATTTAACGCCCTTGACACCGTCGTAACGGATACCCCGGCTACTCTGGCAATATCTTTAATCGTAGTCACTTACACATCTCCCAAAACGTTTCGGATTTCCTTTAACTGAATAATACAACAGATTGAAAACGATTACAACATTATTTTTCAATAACGTTTTTTTGTTGGGACAGGGGGACAGGCACCGTGTCCCACTTATACCGTTGTGGCAGTTTCGCCGCTATTTTTGAAATTTCGCCGTTAAAATCAGAATTCCGCCGTTAAATGGATCTCAGATTATATCGGGACGCAGCGATAGATAACTGGACGCTGGTTGGGCCTATCTTTTAATGCTTTGAATGTCTGAGTTCGCTGATAAATTTGAGATTTCGCTGATATAATCCGGATTTCGCTGATATATTGAAAATATCGCTGATAAAATCATGATTTCGCTGATATATCAAGAACCCTTAAAGAATGTCCCCCTCTTTTATCACCCAAAGGACTATCACCTCACCTTTTTTCTCTAATTCACTCATCATTTATGTCCCAAAACATAAAAAAACAGCGAATTTTGATAAATTCGCTGCATGATATGATCTCTTTTATAGATTATTTATTTCCTCGCTTCATGAACCTTCAGCATCTTACCCTTGACTGTGGTTTTCTTCATCGCTTGTAAGACCAACGGCCCTTTGCCATTCAATATCTCCACATACGAAAGGTTTTCCTGGATCGTGATGATCCCGATGTCGTCAGCAGTCACGCCATCAAGTTTCGCAATTGTTCCGACGAAATCGACTGCCCTGATTTTCTTTTTCTTCCCGCCATTGAAGTAGAGCTTCATGATACCTCTGTTCAATTGCTCACTCTTGTCTGATTTAAAATCAGGTTCCGTGTCTAATTTCAGATCAAAATCCGCTTTGGCTTTTGACACTGCTTCTTCCGACGGCGACTGCAGCTTTGGAATCGTAAATCCGATATAGTCTTCAATCTCGGCAAGGAATTTATCTTCATACGGTGTGCAGAAGGTGATCGCCTTCCCTTCAGAACCTGCGCGGCCCGTTCTTCCCGTGCGGTGAACATAACTTTCTTTTTCCATGGGGATATCATAATTGATGACATGTGTAATGTTTTCAATATCGATTCCACGGGCTGCCACATCCGTTGCCACCAGGTACCGGAATTCCCCTCTTTTAAAATCGTCCATCACTTCAAAGCGCGCTTCCTGAATCATACCGCCATGAATTTTATCAACGGGATACCCTGATCGATCCAACTCATCACATAATGTATCAACATTTTCTTTTGTTCGGCAAAAGATGATGCAGCTATCGGGATTTTCAACAGTTGTGACGTTTTTCAGCAGAGTCAGCTTATTCTCCTCTCTCACTTCGATCAAAGAGTGATCGATTTTATCTGTCGTAATACCCGTTGCTTTGATTTCAATGTGAACTGGTTTCTTCATATATTTATGGCAAAGTGTTTCCACATCCTCTGGTAATGTAGCTGAGAATGTCAGCGTTACCCGCTCAGTCGGCAGCTCCTGAATAATCGCTTCCACCTGTTCGATAAACCCCATGTTAAGCATCTCATCGGCTTCGTCGATTACAAGGTACGAAAGCTTATCCAGTGGGAATGTTCCTTTTTCAATATGATCGAGAACACGACCGGGAGTGCCTACTACGACATGATTTTTCTGCTTAAGCTCAAGTTTTTGTCGTTGAAAAGGAGATTTCCCGTACACGGCAGCCGCTTTGATACGCTTATATCTACCGATGTTTGTGATGTCTTCTTTTACTTGAACCGCGAGTTCACGTGTTGGCGTCAGCACAAGGGCTTGAGGCTTATTCTCTTCCCACTGTACCATCTCGCAAATCGGAATCCCGAAAGAGGCTGTCTTACCGCTTCCTGTTTGGGAACGCACAACAAGATCCTTCTTCTCCAGAGCCAATGGAAGCACCTTGGATTGAACCTCGGTTGGAGCTTGATACCCTAAACCGGATAGAGCCCTTACAATTTCATTACTAAGCTTATAATCCGTAAATTGTTTTATACTCATTTCACTACCTCATTTATTCCTTCTTTAGTTTTATTCTCATAGGAAAGTGTCGATTCTATTCAATGGAATTATACCCTCAGCAAATTCTTTTCAAATATCTTTAGGTATTCCACCGATAGTGTGTTATGCTTTACCTAACCATTTTTAACTTGTAACATGTTGTCTCCGGGACCGACGAACGCTGTCGGTCCCTTTTTATATCTAAAGCGCAGGCGGCTCGCCCAGAGGCGACAAGCATAAGACGAACATGCCGGAAAGGCGTTCTTTTCCTTTTTGGCATGTTTGACTTATGACCTCGAGCCTCTAGCCGCCGGAGCTGGATGACACCAAATGCGCAGGCGGCTCGCCCAGAGGCGACAAGCATAAGACGAACATGCCGGAAAGGCATTCTTTGCCTTTTTGGCATGTTTGACTTATGACCTCGAGCCTCTAGCCGCCGGAGCTGGATGAAACCTAAAGCGCAGGCGGCTCGTTCAGCCCCGACAACAATAAAAAATAAAAAAAGGACCCTCCGAGAGAGTCCCTTCATCAAAAGCTATTACGCTTTGTTTACGTTAGTCGCTTGAAGTCCACGTTGACCTTGCTCAGTGTCAAATGTAACTTTTTGACCTTCGTCTAAAGATTTAAATCCTTCGCCTTGGATAGCTGAGAAATGTACGAATACATCTTCTCCACCTTCGATTTCGATGAAACCGAAACCTTTTTCTGCGTTAAACCACTTTACTGTACCTTGTTGCATAATTGTTTCCTCCTGTGTGGACTTGAATCCACGATTTATTACTATCGTTGCTCAATTAGATATCAAAGGCGAAAAGTTTAAATACTTATTCTTTCCTTACAGACCGAACAAAAATAATTCTTTCTTAGAATAACAGATAACCTGAGAAAAAGCAAATCGAATACAATAATCACCCTCAATCCCTCTTTATTCTTTAAACTCTCCATTAGTAAAGGATAAATCCGTCCTTATGTCGAAAGTAAGAGATAAAGGGGATGACCCAAATGAATAAAATTGGATTATTAAAAAGTTTAAATCAAGCCAGTCGCGGAAACTTCTTTTCAATTGAAATCCCTATGACTTCAAAAGAAGAAGCACAAACAATCAAAAATCTGGCAACTGAGTTAGAAAAAGAAGGAAAAATCAAAATCAGGGAATGTAATCAGAATGAATCCTCCGTTTACATTCAAGGAATCATTAAGTATGCGTTAACGTAATTTTGAAAAGGTGCCTGTGATCGAACTGCAGGGACCTCTTTTTTTTCGCAAATAAAAAAGGACTCTCAGAGAGAGTCCTTCATCATAAAGCTATTACGCTTTGTTTACGTTAGTCGCTTGAAGTCCACGTTGACCTTGCTCAGTGTCAAATGTAACTTTTTGACCTTCGTCTAAAGATTTAAATCCTTCGCCTTGGATAGCTGAGAAATGTACGAATACATCTTCTCCACCTTCGATTTCGATGAAACCGAAACCTTTTTCTGCGTTAAACCATTTTACTGTACCTTGTTGCATAATTGTTTCCTCCTGTGTGGACTTGAATCCACGATTTATTACTATCGTTGCTCAATTAGATATCAAAGGCGAAAAGTTTAAATACTTTCATTCCTTACAGACCGAACAAAAATAATTCTTTCTTAGAATAACAGGAAATCGTAAAAATAGCAAATACTTTTACAAAATTGTTGAAGACCCACTCTATCTTCCTATATAAAAGTCCACTCCCCCGGAAGGAAATGGACTTACATATGACTATTTATCTTCCTGCTTACTCCCATGTTTTACGCCTTTACTAGTATAGGGCTTGTTGCTCTTCTTCTTATTTGCTCCGGCCTGCCAGCGATTCCAGCCTTTTTTTCCTGTGCCTTGGCCTGTGCCGCTCTTTTTCTTTGGTTTACTCATTTTTTCACTCCGTTATGATAAGGTACGTTCTTTCAAGTTCGTCCTCATATCATAACACTTATTAGTGGAGGAATGAACTCCTTGTTTATTCCACTCAGTTTTTCTGCCCTGTGTAGATGTGGATCGCGTCCCTCAAGAACTCAGCCACACCCTCCTGCTCTGCATCATAGTATGCCTTAAACCGCTCATCATCGACATACATCTGAGCAAGACCGGCATGACCCTCCTTGGTGTACTGTCCCCAGTAGAATGTGATCCACTCTTTATGCAAGTCAGCAGCTTTCTGGGCGATGTCGCTTGCTGGATCACCTGTTTCGAACGCTTCGGCTAACGTTACTTTTATCTCTTTTTCAAGCCCTGTGACTTTTTCATGGTCTTCCTGGGACATGTTCATCACTTTGGCGTTAGATTCGTCCACTGCCTTGTCACCATACTTCTCCCGTACTTCTTTTCCATACCTTTTCTCGTTATCCTCAATCATCTTTTGCTTGAATCCTTCAAACTTTTCTTTATCTGACATGGTCATTCTCCCTTCCTTTACATGTATTGTTTTATCTACATTTGCAATCAATTGATCAAGCTGCTCTCGTCTGGCTAACAATTTTTCGCGGTGTTCCTTCAAGGCATGAGTTGCGTCAAAGGCAGGATCATCCAGAATATCCTTGATTTCATCCAGTCCTACACCTAATTCTTTATAAAAGAGGATCTGCTGCAGTCGGTCGACTTCCCTCTGCCCGTATATCCTATATCCTGACGAATTGGTCCTTGCCGGCTTCAGAATCTCAATTTCATCATAATAGCGCAGAGTTCGTGTGCTCACACCAGCGAGCTCCCCAAGCTTCTTAACGGTATATTCCATGATTTCACCTCCTGACAATTCTTACTTTACAGGTTGACGCTGCGTGAATGTAAAGGGGGTTTTTGAAAAAAGTTTTTTATTTGATAGGATAGCCCACCTGGAAGGGATCTATTTGGGGAATCCCTTGAAAATAAAGCAGCAGTCCGATATTCTTAGATTATTAATTATCAGTTTAAGGTTGTGTTGAACATGCGTATTAATAAATATATCAGCGAAGCTGGGAAGGCATCCAGACGCGGTGCAGATAAATTGATTACAGAAGGAAGAGTGACCATTAACGGGAAGATCGCGAAGATTGGAGATCAAGTGAATCCCGGGGATGATGTGAAGGTGAGCGGGGCACCTGTAAGGGTGGCACGAAACAATGTATATATCGCTTTAAATAAACCTGTTGGGATTACGAGTACCACAGAAAAAGGCGTGAAAGGGAATATTGTGGATCTCGTCAATCATCCCCTGCGAATTTTCAATATCGGACGATTGGACAAGGATTCAGATGGCTTGATTCTTCTTACGAACGATGGGGATATCGTCAATGAAATCCTTCGTGCCGAGAATCAGCATGAGAAGGAATACATCGTGACGGTTGACCGCCCGATTTCAGAGGATTTTCTAAAGCAGATGTCGGAGGGTGTTAAGATCCTGGGAACGAAGACACTGCCATGTAAGGTTGAACAGATTTCTAAGTATGTCTTCCAAATCACATTGACTCAAGGATTGAACCGCCAAATACGTCGTATGTGCGAAGCCCTTGGATACGAGGTATATAGACTGCAGCGTACGAGGATCATGAATATTCATTTAGGGAACCTGCCTGTAGGACAATGGCGTGACCTTTCTAAGAAAGAGAAGACGCGACTGTTTCAGGATTTGGATTATGAACCGAAGGAATGGTAATCATCCAGCCGGACCCGCCATACGTTGTCTATGGCGGGTCCGTTTTTTACATATGGACTTCCCGAGAGTGACGGACGAACCCAAGATAACGGGAGCCCTGGAAGTTCAATTCCCCCTGATCTCCTTCCACAAGCATCCCATACTCAGTATCTTTGGCCTTTAACTCCATCCTGTCCCCACTGTCCACTTCGAAGGTGACAAAGTATTGGCTATAGGCTCTTGTTTCCCCACCACCTCTTACTGCCGTCCTTTTGGCAAGGACTTTTGCCCGGACATTTATAACGGGTGACTGGTTATTCTTACTCCACTCGCCCACTCCTTTTATAATGGAGAACAGAATGAACGAAATCACGATGACAAAGACGATCCCTATAAAAATAGGGACAATTTGAAACATCATATCTCCTCCTGGTGCCATGTAACTCCCCCCTTGGGTATTTCCCACTATTTTACCATCTATATTCTTTTATATGTTATTAAAGTTATTTCATATTCACAAAAAAACCTCCCCTGATTGAGGAGGGAAGGCTATGATCCTGTCGGAAGCTTCATCTTATTTATGACCATTGTTATATAATTCTTCTTCACTGGTTTTGGCGTACGAGGAATTTCATAGGAAGTACATTCCCGGGACTCTTCCTCAGCTATATTGAGCTTAGAGGAATAGACCTTCATTCCTCCCATTATGTTACGAATCGACGATGTCAATTCATCACTTGGACTGTCCTTCAACAGATACCCGCGTGCACCCGCTTGTTCCACTTTATCTCGATACCCCTTTTTTGCAAATGTAGTAAGAACAAGCAGTGGACATCCTGCCTCTAGAGGTCCGTCCCTCTCCAGCATTTCAATATCCATGATGAAGAGATCTGGTTTTAGTTTTTGGATAAGTGTTTGGGAGTCCTGTATGCCCGATGCCTGACCGACGACTTCCATATCGTCCTCCAGGTTAAGGAGGGAGCTCATGGTTTCACGGAGCAACTGTTGGTCTTCTTGTATGACGATTCGAATCATGTAGGTTCTCTCCTTTTATAGGCCTTATCAAGTAAAGACTCCCCTTATATGAAACGTTCATAAGGAGAGTCGGTCAGGTTTATAGTTCAGGTTTGGCTTCAGTCGAGATTCTTGATTTTGACTTATCCAGAGACTTGATGCCTCTAAAGCTTACAAACGTTTTGTTTTCTTCATCCCAAAGCTTGAAACGTAATGATTTTAAGCTTGTTAAAAGTGAGATGGTTGGTACTTTTTGTAATGGCTCTGAGTTTTTATGAGCTTCTTCCAGTCTGTAGTTCGGCACTCTCGGACTTAGATGGTGAATATGGTGATAACCGATGTTACCTGTAAGGAACTGCATGATTTTTGGAAGCTTATAGAAGGAGCTTCCTTCAACAGCCGCCAACACATATTGCCATTCTTTGTCTTCTTCGAAATACGAGTCTTCAAACGTATGCTGAACATAGAACAACCAAATTCCGATCGATCCTGAAACCATGAAGATGGATCCCTGTACCAGCAGGAATTCCTGCCATCCCAGTGTCACACATAGAAGTGCGATAAGGGCCACGATGATCACGTTCACTAAATACGTGTTATTACGTTCTTTCTTACGTGCATTTTTACGGTTAAATCTATTTTTCAGAAGGAATACATAAATCGGTCCTAATACAAACATAACGAACGGATTGCGGTAAAAGCGATACGCTAAACGAATCTTAAGAGGTGCTGCTAAATATTCATCAATCGTCAGCGTCCAGATGTCACCTGTTCCACGCTTATCCAGGTTCCCGCTTGTCGCGTGATGGACGGCATGATCATGCCCCCACTGGTCGAACGGGAATAGCGTTAACACACCCATAGCTGTTCCGACGATTCGGTTTACACGGCGGCTTTTAAAGAAAGAGAAATGGGTACAATCATGAAAGATAATGAAGATTCGTGTCAGGAACCCTGCAGCGATCACGATTGGAACGAGCGCCAGCCAGTACGATACCGAAAGACTTTGATACGCAAGAAACCATAATAGAAAGAATGGCCCCAGCGTGTTGATGATCTGCCATACACTTTCCTTTGTTGTTGACTTTTCATAAGGAGCAACTTCTTTTTTCAACGTTTTTATATTTGTCATGTCATAATTCCCTTCATTTAAGGCGTTGAACTCATTATAGGATAAGCGAAATCATCGTGTTAGTAGTAGGTGTCATATGCTGGGTATGACAAATGTCATAAGGGAGAATTTGTCATGAACCCACTAACGCACAAACCCTTGATATTGCTGGATTCACAATGATTGCTTCACGTTTCCAATTGGTTATATTATTTTTTCAGATTAGAAAAATATTCTTGTTTGAGGGATTTTTTAGAGAGGTTTTATAAAAAAGTTCTTCAATATAACAAAAAGTCTCTTGTATAGCCTACAAATAAAGAGGATGGCCCAAAGATTTTCTTTAGGTCATCCTCTTTTGTACTATTCACTCATTAAAAATCGAACTCATCCGGATCCGGACCACTGCGGAGACCTTCATTTAATGCATCTAATTGATCCATTTGTTCAGAAGTTAATTCAAAATCATATATAGAAATGTTTTCTTGAATTCTGGACTCCGTCATGGACTTTGGAATTGTGATGACTCCTTGTTGGAGATCCCAGCGCAGTATCACTTGAGCGGGTGATTTACCATGTGACTGAGCAATCCCTTTAATGGTTTCATTGCTTAATAGCTCTGCATTCATAAGGGGAGACCAGGCTTCAACTTGGATATTGTGCTTCTGGCAAAAATCTCTCACTTCCGTTTGAATCAGCTTGGGATGGAATTCGATCTGGTTAACAACAGGAGTGATTTCAGCTTCCTCGAGTAAATGCTCCAAGTGATGTACCTGGAAGTTACTTACACCGATCGCTTTGATCCTGCCCTCTTTATAAAGGGCTTCAAGAGCTTTCCAAGACTCCATGTACTTCTCTTTTCCAGGCCAGTGAATCAAATAAAGATCGAGATAGTCAAGTCCCATTTTCTCTAAGCTTTCTTCGTAAGCCGCGATCGTTTCATCATAGGAAAGGCCATTATTCCAAACCTTCGAAGTGACAAACAATTCCTCCCGGGACACAATTCCAGCTTCAATCGCTTTATTGATGCCTTTCCCGACACTCTCTTCATTTCCATAGATGGCGGCTGTATCGATACTACGGTACCCCAACTTGATAGCAGTTTGCACCGCCCGTTCTAATTCTGGACCATCCTCTACCCGGAAAACTCCGTACCCTACTTCTGGCATTTTTATATGATTATTAAAAGTGATAGATTTGACGTTCATACCTACACTCTCCTTTAACTTTATATAAAATAGAATGTTCTCGAGGAGAACATGAATATAGTATGGACCATGAAATAAAGCTTGAAAAGTAGGTACTTTTTTGTGGGATAGGTACTTGGAAGTGCCTGAAAAGAGTGGCTTTATTAGTACATCCTTGTATGGTTTGTTCATTCCATTATGAAAGTAGTTGGATCTACCATGTCATAAACACATTTTCCATAAACCCTCACTGTTGTTTCAGCTTGTACATATAATGTGCTGAAAGGGGGGAACAAAATGTTAGATCGTTTTATTCTTTTATTACTGGCAGGTATCCTGGCAGGATTTGCACTATTGGGGGTAACTCTGTTTAGTGGTTTACCGGCAACGATTACTGGTATTTTAGCAGTGGTCACTCCGATTACCAGTACAATTGCAGTGATCGCTATTGTGATTTTTGCACTATGCATCATCTTTAAGGTTGTACAGGCAAAACTTCACAGAAAATGTTAATCGAAAAGAGACCCGGGTTGATCCGGGTCTCTTTTTGATTGGGACATGTTCCCCTTCTCAGCTAGATAAGTAATCTTAATAACCCGTACCCCGCCCTGTACTGAAATGCTTTCTTAACGAGAATCTGGCATTGGAGTGGATATCATGTAAAGGAATGCAGCGGGGATCTGTCCTCATCACTCACATACCAATATCTGCCGTACAAATCTCCCCTTGCTCACTTCACAGCGGTCTACAATCTGGAATCCTGCTTTTTTAACGTTTGCATCGGCATCTTCCAATGTCACGATCACGACCTTCGTTGCAAATCGTCTCGCACTGCGAAGCATTTCAAGCTGCTCATCATCCGTAATCACTGAACAAAGATTGTAGGGAAGGTCAATCACGGCCACATCATAGCTACCCTTGACGTCGTTAATATCCTTTAAAGAGACTGCCCCTTCGAAACCAAAATGAGCGATATTCTCCTTTACTCCATCCAGGATCAAAGGATTGCGGTCACTACCGACAATATCGATTCCCATGGACAACGCCTCGACAAGGACGGTCCCAATTCCGCAACAAGGATCAATCATCTTGATCCCATCCGGATTTGGGGACGCTATGTTTACGACCGCTCTTGCTACACGAGTGCTAAGTGCAGTCGAATAGCTGTGCGGCTTCTTCACATGGTGTAACCAAACGGCTTCATTTTTCATATATTTTCCGAATACCCAACGATCGTTCGTCTGTATGACCCCGAACCAAATGTCCGGATCGACCAACTCGGCTTCCCCTTTCAGATGCAAGCCCACTTCCTTCTCAATCCTACGCAGCTTCTTAAAGCCCACTCTTTCGGAATCTGGATTTTGTACATATACTACTTTGAATCCATCCAGTGCTTCTAATTTTTCTATTTCTTCTAGTAAATCTTCAAAACTTTTTCCCTCGCATATCATGTCAAGCCGTTCTCTAATAAAAGGACTTCTACTAGGATCTATTTTCACTGAACTTTCCAGAATACCAGATTCAGAGTTTTTTCCAAATAACGCTCTTCTTTCCAATGCGCATAAGGATCCTTCGTTCGCTTCCCATGAATACGTATATAAATAGTTTTTCGCTTCTATAGTGATCATCTCCGTGTGATGTTAAAAATGTTGTGTTGCATTAGAACATTGTAACATACGGAGAGGGTTCTTACCCGATAAGGTCCGTCCCTCAACGCTTTAACGTGGTGAGGGACGGACCTTCATTAAAAAAGCCCATCCATAATTGAATGGGCCGTTACTAAAAATGATCCATTATCAAATTTTCATTTCCCAACGTTCCTGCTGGGTTTCCTTCAGCTGCTTCTCCGTTTCTTCCGGATAAACCGTACGGAATTTATGGTTTTCGGCGGGGATGATTTCAATCATCTTTTGAATCATGTCTTCCGGATCGAACTGGTCTTTTAACCCTTCCTGCTGTTTTAGCATATCTTCTTTACGGGTAAAGTTCTTTTCATCATCGAACCATTTCCAGATTTCCTCTGCGCTTCTTTTATTGAAGCCGGTCTCGAACGCACCCGGGTTGATGGTTGCAACCTTCACTCCGAACTCTTCAAGCTCCGATTTCAAGGTTTGAGCAATTCCTTCAATGGCGTGCTTCGTTGCTGTGTAAGGACCCACATATGGTGTCGCTGATATCCCTGCCATAGAACTCATGAACACGATCTTTCCGCTTCCTTTTTTCACAAGATTCCTTGCGGCCAGTTGAACGGTTTCAAGGGTTGCGAAGACGTTCACTTCAAATAGTGCACGGAAACGGTCCATAGGAACTTCTCCGAGTGGTCCGCCTTCATTGATCGCTGCGTTTGCTACAAATACGTCGAAATCATAATTGGTAATCTGTTCCCGATCTCTGGAGTTTGTAATATCGAGCTTGAATACTTCCATATCCAGATTTTGCTCTTCCGCTTCCCTCATAAGATCGGTTTTCTGGGAAGTAAGCTCTGTCGTCGCAATCACACGGTGGCCCTTTTTTGCAAGACCGAGTGATGCTCCTCTTGCCAGACCACTTCCTGCTCCTGTAATGAAAATTGTTTTAGCCATTCTGTATTCCTCCTATTAAAAACGTGTCTTCCTTCTTTCTTCCCTTTAACAAAATGTGTAAAACTTTTTATATAAAAAAGAGGCCAGCCCCCGGCTCACTAACGCATTAGTTTACCAGGGGGCTGGCCCCACAACATTATTTATTTTCCATAGTGGAAATATATTCTTTCACCACTTCATAGACATATTCCTGATTCGATGATGCGGTTTCCGGGTTGTATGCTCCACCGTTTGTCTTGTTATTGGACAGTACACGGATTCCCAGGAACGCTACATCATATGCACCGGCAATCTGTGCTGCTGCGGCACCTTCCATCTCCTCTACAGAAGTACCGTATTTCTCATGGAACCATTGGATGCGGTCCACTTCATTATTCCACACGTCGGCAGATCCGATTGTGCCCTCGACGATCTTACCATCAGTGTATGTATCCTTCACTGCTTTGGCAGCTTCAAGTAAGTCCTCGTCTCCATCGTAATAACGGATCTTTTCAGCATTTGGGTCTTCACCTGCACTGCCTTCAGAAGCCATTAAGTCCATCGGCTTCCAGACGGTTGGATCAATTCCTTCGTTATCAGCTTTGTCAGCAGTTTTCAATGAACCCAGGTTCACGGTTCTTTCTCCTAATACGATATCAAATACATGTAGTTCAGGGTCATGTCCACCTGATGTTCCTTGGTTGATGATGGCGATTGGATCGTATTTCTCAATGGCTACCGCAGTAGCTGCTGCCGTGTTTTCCATCCCTTTACCGGTTTTGGCAACGATGACAGGATAATCATCAAGCGTTCCTATATAAAAAACAAATGATCCCGATTTTTCTTCTTTCACATTTTCTAATTTCCCTGCAAACTTTTCAGCTTCAATCGGCATTGGACCTTGAATCATAATGGGCCTCTCTGCCTTTTCTTCCTTAGCTGCAGTCTGTGAAGTGGAACTGCATCCAGTAAATAAGGACAATGCGAGTAAGGATAATGATGCGAATAAAGCCAGTTTCTTTTTCATTAAATCTCTCCTTTTTCGTTTTTTCCTGATGTTGATATCTCGTTGTTTTGACCAAAAGAAAAAGATCCAGAACATGTAGAGTGGTTTCTACTTTCCAGACCTTCGAAGTCAAAGTATAGGTGATGAACAGGGATGTGCATCACAAAGTGGCTACGTCAAAAAAGGCGTAAAACCGAATACTTCAACTCGTAGTCTAGTTCTTATAATGGGAACCAGGTAGAAACACTCAGACCATATTACCGAGGATATACGAGTAACGATATGTAAAATCAGTACTGTGCTACTATACCAGACCCAAATTAATTATTCAACCGAAATACGAATATTATTTTTATTAATGTGTTAATTGTTCGTGTTTCAGTAGATGCACATTAGTCACGATTAAAAGGGATCTTCATGCAGAAAAGCCTTACATTTGATATATCAATCAAGATTAATATAATGAAAGGAAGCTACAAAATAAACAACGGGGTGAAAATCATGAAAATCGGACTTATCGGATTAGGAGATATCGCCAAGAAAGCCTACCTGCCAGTTCTCTCTGAAAAAGAAGGAGTCGAGCTGGTGCTTTGCACGAGGAATGCTGAAACCCTGAATGCTCTGGCAAACAAATATCGGATCCAGGAAAAGGTACAGACTGTAGAAGAACTGATAGCAACCAATATAGACGCAGCATTTGTGAGTACGGCTACCGAAGCACACTTTGAAATAACGGAAAAACTACTCGAGAATGGCATCAACGTTTACATAGATAAGCCGATTTCCTTGAACTTTCACGAAACCGAAAGAATCGTCCAGCTTGCAAAAGAGAGTGGCAAAATCGCTATGGTTGGTTTCAACAGGCGTTTCATACCAAAAGTGAAAGAGCTTAAAGAACACGGAAAACCGAGCTTCCTTCTTATGCAAAAAAACAGATACGCTTTACCTGATTACGCCAGAAGGTTCGTCGTAGAAGATTTCATCCATGTTGTAGATACTCTGCGATTCTTAATGGATACAGAGGTTCAGGATGTAAGGGTTCAGCATCTAAAAAAAGAAGACAAGCTTCATCATTTAGTCATCCAGTTGATCGGTGACGGCTGTACCGCTGTGGGCATCATGAACCGTGATGGCGGTGTGACGGAAGAAATCATCGAGTACTCTGCAGGACATCATAAATATGTCGTCGACAGTCTCGTGGAAACGACTCACTATCATAATAAAGAAGTCAGCTCTTCTTCATTTGGTGATTGGGAGCCTACTTTGTATAAGCGTGGGTTTTATGATTTAGTGGATCATTTCATAGCTTGTGTGCAAAATGGTACAACGCCTGACCCATCGATTGAGGATTCACTCGTAACCCATGAAATTTGTGAGAGGATTGTCGGGATGATTGAGTAGGGCATGGGACTAGGGACAGGTTCCTTGTCCCATTCATGAAAAGGGTGTCGGGACAAGGAACCTGTCCCCACGTCCCTCTTTAATAAAAACCAATAACACTTTATCCAGAAAGAAAAAGATAGTAGCGTTTCAATATGTTAGCACTCTATGCATTGAGAGACGGATCTGGCTATAGAGTTTACTTGCCGATTCCACTAGTATAAAAGACTCACAAGAGATGTAATATACCTACTTCTTATTTTCAGATAATTGTTACTATTGAGTGATATACGTCTCTTGATCACTCTTGTATACTTTAATCGAAACGTTTCACCAAATTGAAAGGAAGTGTCAAATTTGAAGAAATATTTTTCTTTGCTGTTAGCTTTATTGCTAATCGTCAGCGCCACAACCCCTGCTGCGGCTTCTGCAGAGCACACAACCAAAGGAAAAGAGATCGCTTTGTCCAAACAATTGAAAGCGATTTCAAAAAATACCTATCGATACTTCGAGGATTTTACAGATAAGAAAACCGGTCTCACTTATGATGCCGTACGAATGGATAATGGGGAGATCAATGCCCAGAAATTCACGTCACCAACGAACATCGCCATGTATATGATGAGTACGATTTCAGCTGAGGAAGTCGGCCTGATCTCACGTGAAGATGCCGTGACAAACATCGAAAAGACGTTGAATTCATTAAAAGCTATGGAAAAATGGAACGGATTATTTTACAACTGGTACTATACAGAAGATGCAACGCTCATGACAGATTGGGGGCAATTCATTTCAACTGTTGATAATGGATGGCTATCTGCAGGACTCGTTGTAGTGGGACAAGCGTATCCGGAACTCTATGAAGAGACCCACGCATTAGTAGAGGACATGGATTATTCCACTCTTTACACACCGGAAGTAGGACAAATGCGGGGCGGATATGATGTAGCAACCGAGAGCTATACTTCTCATCATTATGGTGCCTTCTATACTGAACCACGCGTAGCAAGCTACATCGCCATCGGGAAAGAGGACGTACCGGAAGAACATTGGTGGAGAATGTTCCGCACCATGCCTGAAAGCTGGGATTGGCAGGCTCAAATTCCTGAAGGATATACAGAAACATATGACGGCGTAGATGTCTTCGAAGGACATTACAGCTACAAGGGCACTAAATATGTACCAAGCTGGGGAGGAAGCATGTTTGAAGCATTGATGCCACAGCTTGTACTGAAGGAGAAAGAACTCGGGAAGAACGCACTTGGCTTGAACAATAAGCGTCATGTAGACATCCAGATTCAATATGCTAAAGAGCAAGGGTATGCAGCCTGGGGCATGTCACCAGCAGCCACACCGGATAACTATTCAGAATTTGCCGCTACTCCATTAGGCATGGACGGCTATAAGTCAGATGGCACTGTCACTCCACACGCCACTTTCCTTGCACTTGAATACGCACCGATGGAAGCGTTCAAAAACATCCAAGCGTTGAAACGTTTCGATATGTACGGGAAATACGGCTTCCTTGATTCAGTCAATGTGGAAACAGGTGAAGTGACACAAGCCTACCTCGCCTTAGATCAAGGTATGACAATGGTCTCAATCGTCAATTATTTAAAAGATGGAGTCATCAGAGATTACTTCCATCAAGATCAAATCGGGAAATCACCTGAGGACCTGCTGATAAAAGAGACGTTCTCTATTAAATAATGTAGCGAAGATAATGTAAAAGCCCAAGTGGATGTATTACTTGGGCTTTTTGTATTTTAAGTGTTACTGCCTACCTCCATCTCTTCGCCAACGCCTCAATTTGACCCGGATCCGTCCGGCAGCAACCACCAATGATACGGGCACCTGCCTCGTACCAAACTACTGATTGCTCATCAAACGCCGAGCACCCTTCCTCCCCATGCCACGTTTTGGTCTCAGCATTGTAAGACTCACCTGAGTTCGGGTACACGATGAGTGGTTTGTCAGTGTTTCTGCTTAATACGCTTATCGCCTTCTTGGCCGCAGGAATTGGTGCACAATTCACACCAATTGCAGCGATTTGTTCATCGTCATTGAACACACACGCGCACTCTTCAATCCCCGTTCCATCACTTATCGTCTCTCCATCCTTTAATGAAAAAGACAGCCAGGCGCAGGTATCTGGAAATTCTTTCAGAAGTGAAGCTAGTACCTTTGCTTCCTGCAAGGACGGGATGGTTTCGAATGCCAACAAATCAGCACCCGCCTCCACTAATGCCTGGATTCTTGGAAAATGGAAATCTGCTAAATGTTGATCACTTACTCCATAGTTCCCAACGTATTCAGAGCCGTCAGCAAGGTATGCCCCGTAAGGTCCTACAGAACCTGCAACGATTGGTTTCGGCCGATTCGCATTGCCCTTCTCTTCCTTCCAGAATTCATCCCGGGCCTGTTTGGCAAGAGTAACCGTTCTCTTGATTAATTCCAGCGCTTCAGGTTTCTCTATTCCTCGCTTTTTAAAACCATCCACCGTTGCCTGGTAGCTGGCTGTAATCGCACAATCGGCTCCTGCACGGAAATAATCAGCATGAACCTTCTCAATCGCTTCCGGTTTTTCAAGAAGTATACGGGCAGACCAAAGGGAATCGTTTAAATCAAAGCCATGGGATTCCAGCTCTGTGGCTAATGCTCCATCTAAAATCAGTGGGGAATGTTTTTGTAAAATACTATCAATGGGATTTAGCTTCAGTTGATTCGACATAACCTTTTCCTCTTTTCTTTACGTATTGTGTTAGATAATAGCTTCCATAGCAAAGGACGATAAACGGGATTCCGCAATAAAGGGCTATCCTCTGAGTGGGATCAAAGGCAATGCCGATACAAGAAGCTAGACAAAGCAGAAATGACGCAATGGGAACGAGTGGGTAGAGCGGCGTCCGATAAGCCAGATCTTTCACATCGTTTCCTTCCTTTATATACTGTCTTCGAAATAGAAATTGGGCAGCACTAATGCTCATCCACACGATCACTACCGCAAGGCCTGAGACCGAAACCAATACGATGTAGACCGTTCCCGGTGCAATGATGCTTGAAAGCAAGGCCAGTCCCCCTCCCAGCATGCTGCATACAATCGCATTGAGAGGGACTCCCCTATCAGTCAATTTGGCAAAGATCGGTGAGATGGTTTGCTTATCTGCCAGCGACCATAGCATTCTGGAAGAAGCATACAAACCTGAGTTTGCGGCTGATAAAATGGCCGTTATAATAACAAAATTCATGATATCGGCGGCATATGGGATTCCAATCCGTCCTAGCACCGCTACGAAAGGACTTTCCAATATACCGGCTGACTGGCTCGGTAATAAAGCAGATAATACGACAATCGTCCCTACATAAAAGATGATCAATCTCACAAGCGTGGTGCGGATAGCTTTAGGAATCGATTTTGATGGATTCTCCGTTTCTCCCGCCGCAACCCCGATCAATTCTGTTCCTGAAAAGGCAAAGTTCACGGCAAGCATGGTCATCAAGATGGCAAATGCCCCATTCGGAAACAACCCTGAACTTGTGATATTCGAGAAAAACGGAGCGGGCTCTGATTGACCGAGAGGGATGAACCCGACAATCGCCCCTGCCCCGATCACAATAAACGCAACAATCGAAATCACTTTTACTAAAGAAAACCAAAATTCAGATTCAGCAAAAAACCGCACTGACAATGCATTAAGTCCAAAAATCAACGCAGCAAAGACCGCGCTCCATATCCATACACTAATCGAAGGAAACCAGCGCTGCATCATCAAGCCAGCCGCCGTAAACTCCGACCCCAATGCCACTGTCCATGTCAGCCAATATAACCAGCCCACCGTGTAACCGGTGCCTGGACCAATGAACTTTGCAGCATAACTATGAAAGGATCCCGTCTCCGGCATATGGACAGAAAGCTCGCCTAAGCAAAGCATCACAAGATAAACAACCAGCGCCCCAATCAAATAAGCAAGGATCGTCCCAAACGGTCCAGCCTGATGAATCGTATAACCCGAACTCAAGAATAGCCCGGTTCCGATCACCCCTCCAAGAGACAGCATCACCAAATGCCGTGTCTTCATCTTCCTTTTAAAACTCTGACCTGCGTGTTCCATAAAAAAACACCCTTCCTCCTGAATATATTGTGGAATAAGTGGACAAACAAAAAACGCACCCTGAACGAGTGCGTCACCGACAAATAAAAGATTGCTCCTATCTATCAGGTTTGAATCACCCGCTGGAATTAGCACAGTATCTTCACAGACCTGTTGCTGAGGCTTCAAAGGGCCAGTCCCTCCACCTCTCTGGATAAGAAAATATGTAGATTTTTTAAAACTTTATCAATATATTGGAATAATGTCAAGAACATGAAACAGATGAGCAGCCCAGCCTATCCGAATGTTACTTCGGAAAGAAAAAAGGGAACAACTATACTAAAAAAGGAGAAACTGCCATGCCAGAAGGTCCGGAAATCAGAAGAGCTGCAGATGGAGTAGAGCGCGCTCTTAAAAATAAAAACGTACAAGATGTGTACTTTGCCTTCCCTCATTTAGAAGAGTACGAAGACCTTTTAAAAGGATCGATCGTGACCAGAGTGGATACGAAAGGAAAAGCCATGCTTATCCGCTTTGACAATGGCTACACCATTTATTCACACAATCAACTCTATGGAAAGTGGTACATCAGGAACCTTTACAATTATCCGAAGACAAACCGCCAGCTCAGATTGGCTCTACATAATGAGAAAAAGTCGGCACTTCTTTACAGTGCATCTGATATTGAAGTCCTCCGTGATGAAGAGGTACCTGAGCATCCTTTCGTTGCAAAAGTGGGACCCGATATTTTGAGTGAAGAAGTAACAGCGGACGAGTTGCTCCAAAGAATGAAAGACAAACGATTCTACAAAAGAAAGTGGTCGATTCTTTTATTAGATCAAGGGTTTGTAGCAGGAATCGGGAATTATTTGAGATCTGAGATCATGTTTGCAGCAGGCATCCACCCTTCTCTCCGTCCGATTGACTGTACGAAAGATCAATTGATGAAAACATCAGAGGCAATCATTCATTTAATGATGCAATCCTATAAGACTGGGGGAATTACAAACGATCTTGAACTTGTTGATAAGTTAAAAGCTCAAGGAGAGAAGCGCTCAAAATATCGACATTGGGTATTCAATCGGGAAGGAGCATCATGCTTTATTTGTGGGAGTGAAATTGAGAAGACGGTCGCAGCTTCGAGGCGGTTGTATTTTTGTCCGGTATGTCAGGTTGGGAGATAGGTTCCCTGCACCCCCTCGCCTCCCATGAACAAAGATAACTGTGTTACAGTAAAAAGCTCATCTCATCAGATCTGACAAAATGAGCTCTTCTATTCTACATTCCGTATTTCTCCCGATAATAATCATGCTTCGGCTGAAACAACTCTTCATCGGATTGTCTGACGTCGGAGAAATGATCTACATTATAATGACCATACAAAGCCTTGTTATGGTGCTGGATGATTTGTTCAGCCTTCAACACGGATGAATCCTTCGTTGAGTGACCATCCGATACCAGGGTTACATCCAATCCATTAACCGTTGCATACCGAACAGCGGTGTCGATACAATATTCTGTTTGGCAGCCCATGATGACGACATGTTCAACCTTATTGTCTTTTAAAAAGCTTAATAAAGGCGTACCATAAAACGAATTTGTCGCTAATTTATCATACACAACAGCGTTGTCCGGAACATGGATCTCCCTGTGAACCTGGAATCCGTCACCTTCCCCGCCTCCGACATCCTTATCCCGTATAAAGACGGGATGAGCACCCGCTTCGGCTGCCATTTGGATGACCCGATTGATGGTTTCAATCAGCCTCTCTTTTTGGAATACAGCTTGTTCCCCTTCATTTCCTTCAATTAATTCCTGCTGGGCATCAATCACGAGCAATGCTTGGTTCAATAGAAAAACTCCTTTATCTCCATTTTCTCCTCAACTATCTTTGAATAGTTTCGACTTATCAATGAGAAAGTCCTCTTACACACAAAAAAAACAGGAAACCTTTTGGGCTTCCTGTTACAGGTTCATTCTTCATGTACCGCAATACGTTCGGTAAGGACGAACAGATGGTTCCGGGAGTTTGGTGTACTCGCACTGTTCTGTCGTGTACTGGTAAGGATTCTTAAGGACCTCAAGCAAACGCTCCATTACGCTGTAATCATTGCTTTTCACAGCAGCTTCCAACGCTTCCTCCACACGATGATTCCGGGGAATCACCGACGGATTGCTTTTTCGCATTAACTGATGAGTTGCTTCTTTCGATTCTTTTTGCCTGTTTAGTCTTTCTTCCCAGCGTTCTTTCCATTGAATAAATTCAGTATTTTTAAACAGATCGATTTCTTCCTCATTTGTTAATGAACGGAATGTATTCGTATAGTCGGCACGATTCTCTTTCATTAATCCCAGAAGATCTTTTGCAAGGGATTCGTCCCCTTCTTCTTTGTTGAAAATACCGAGTTTCCCTCTCATTCCGTCGAGCCAGCGAGCTTCATACAGCTTAGGGAATTCCAGCACAGCATCTTGAGCAAGTTTCAGCGACTCTTCTTGTTCATCATGAAGAATCGGCAACAAACTTTCGGCAAATCGGGCAAGGTTCCAACCGGCAATTTGAGGCTGATTGCCATAGGCATAACGTCCCCCGGTATCAATGGAGCTGAATACTGTTGCCGGGTCATACGTATCCATAAAAGCGCATGGTCCATAATCAATGGTCTCTCCGCTGATCGTCATGTTATCTGTGTTCATCACACCATGAATGAACCCGGCCATTTGCCACTTGGCAATGAGTGCAGCCTGGCGCTTGATGACTTCTTTTAACAGGTAAAGATAACGGTTCGGTGCATTCATACCTTCCGGGTAATGACGCTCAACTGCATAATCAGCCAGTGCGCGGAGATCATCTACCGTTCCAAATTTAGAAGCAAACTGAAAAGTACCGACACGAAGATGACTAGCCGCTACGCGGATCAGGATCGCACCCTGCTGTTCCGTTTCCCGATAAATCGGTTCACCCGTAGTCACCACCGCCAAGCTCCGGGTAGTCGGAACCCCAAGTCCGTGCATGGCTTCACTGATGATATGCTCCCTGAGCATCGGTCCAAGTCCCGCGCGACCGTCCCCACCTCGGGAATAAGGGGTTCTCCCTCCCCCTTTGAGCTGGATATCAAAACGCTCACCTGATGGGGTGATCTGTTCACCGATCAGGACTGCACGACCGTCTCCCAGCATAGTAAAATGGCCAAACTGATGCCCGGCATAGCTTTGAGCAAGGGGTTCGGCACCTTCCGGAATTCGGTTACCAGCAAATACCTCTACCTCTTCTCCAAGTTTCCCCGCGTCCAGCCCCAGCGACTCAGCCACTCGTTCATTCAGTACGATCAGCTTTGGAGCTTGAACAGGAGTCGGATCCTGTCTAGTAAAAAAAGAACTTGGAAGTGTGGTATAGCTGTTCTCGAGATTCCAACCTGCTTGATTTCCCATTATCGTCATCTCCTTCTTTTCATAAATAAAACAAAAAACCATAGACCGTCTATGATTTTTGTGTAGTTCCCTTTTATGTCACCATCATTATAACGTTCTTCTCGGCTAATGTCCTATATGGCACCTGCGTATGTATCACTACTGATAGGATTTTCATTGGCATGAATTCCTATACCAAGAATAACATCCAGCAAATTAACACTATTGTAAAAATTAAAATTATTTTGAAATTTTTGTAATGCAAAGATATAATACTTCTAAAAGACTTTGGGGGTGTTTTTACTGAGAAAGTTCAATGTCATCGGTCTTCCCATTCAATTCTTGCTCACATGCATCGGATTATTCCTTTTCAGCGGTGCCGGTTCTCTGCTTGCGTATGATACGGAATTGGTCATCATGCTGGGGAAATATCTTCAAACCTTGCAGGAGATGGGACCCGAAATGCTCCGACCAGGCTCCATTATCATCAAAATCGGGGATCCAATGGACTTCAAAAGCTACCCGATTTATCCGTTGTTTTTTCAGCTGTTCGGTTACTCGTTCTCGCTCTTGCTCCTGGCCTTTTTTCTTGCTGCCGTCACGTCTTCCCTTGTTAGCTACTTGTTTATGTTTCTGCCTAAGAAAATTTATCAGATCTGCTTCCGTTTGCTGGATTCACTGGATTCCCTCCCGGATGTTCTGATTATCGTATTTATCCAACTTTTCATTGTCTGGTTTTTCAAAAAGACGGATATTTTGCTGTTTGACATCTACACCCTTGGGGATGAAAAAATCTATCTGCTCCCGATCATTTGTCTTGCGATCATGCCAATTGCTTTTTTAACGAAGCATTTCTTATTCCAGCTTCAGGAAGAAGAGGAAAAACCATATGTCGAATATTCCTATTCGAAGGGTTTCTCAAAAGCCTATACAGTATGGGTTCACCTATTCCGAAATGTGTGGATTCACTTTTATTATCACATCAAACCGATTTTTCTGCTTATGCTTTCAAACCTGTTGATCATTGAGATACTTTTTAATATCAACGGATTCATGAATGTGCTCCTCGATGTTTCCATCAATACGCCAAGTGCCTTTTTCATCGGGATGCTGATGATTTATATACCATTCTTCATTGTGTTTACATTAGGTGCTATTTTACTGAAAAAATGGCTGTCTGGAGAGGAGGTCAGTTCATGAGGATTCTTAAATCATTCCGGTTCTGGCTGCCCGTTGGTTTTCTCTTTGTCATGCTTTCAGCGAGCTTCATCATACCGGCCATATATCCAGAACTGCTCGAACCTGGGCCGCCGTATTTAAAGGATGATTCTGGACGAATAATCGCGGATCCTCCATATACAATGGAGGAAATGCCCCCTTTGGGCAGTGATAAACTCGGACGGAATTTATTCTATTTGCTCCTTGCCGGTGCGAAATATACGCTGTTATCGGCAATGGTCATTGCACTGCTCCGCATGGTCGGCGGGTTCGCGTTCGGTATTGTGTATGCTTTTCTTCCTGATTGGGCGAAACAGATGATCAAAGGGATCGGGGATACATTTAACTTCATCCCACTTGCAATCATTGCCTTTGTTCTTCTCACCCCACTCCAGCTTGCCTTCGAGTCAGGGGCGATGTATTCGTTTCAATTTCTGATCATTGAAATAGTGGTGATTGCGATCATCGTGATTCCTTCACTCGGGATGTATATCGGGGAAGAAATGAAGGAGTATCTAAAAAATGATTTCGTTACCGTATCCAAACAAATCGGAGCAAGCAGATTCTATATCATCAAGCGCCATTTACGGCCCCAGTTCAGCCGCCATGCCCTTGTCATGTTTTCCGAGCAAATCTCCCAGACCCTGTACCTCCTCATTCAACTTGGAGTTCTCCATATCTGTTTGGGTGGTCTGAAAACGGAGGAGTTCGGGATCATGGAGCACATACCGGAATACTTTTCCTATACAAATGAGTGGGCGGCCACGATGAGTATCAACATTCAAATGGTCTTTCTGCATACGTGGCTGGTGCTGACACCACTTGCTTTTTTTGCCGTTTCAATCTTTTGCATCAATGAGATAAGCAGGTTTTTAAAAAAGGTTCTTCTTGAGGATACGCTTCCTGTCGGGAAAGGCGAGACTCCTTCCAACAAGAGGGGACCTTCTTCTCGACTGGAAGATCCCTTTACGTTCACAAACCGCTCAAAGGAGGAATTCCATTGAGGAATAGGCTGAAGTATATTCTGGCGGTCAGTCTGTTTTTACTGACAGGATGCCGGGTTGAAATGGCAACCGAACTTCCTCAAAAGCAGGATGCGCCTTCCGGAGTCAGGGTTGATATAACCGGAACGGTCCTGCTTCAAGGAAAAGAACTCATTGTAGAAGGCCAATCCAACCTTCCAGAGGATAGCACCATGTCTGCCGGGCTAAAGGATTATGGTGAGTTCGAATCCTACGCAAGGGTCATCAACTGGCAGGGAGAAGAAAGTGAGGAATACGTCACGGAAAGTACCGGGGTGGTGGACGAAGACGGGAATTTCCAGATCAAGGTGCAACGGGTCAATCCGGAATCGCGCTACAAGCTGGAGGTCATCTTTAACCCCGCCATCCAAAAATCCAAGGTTCAGGAAATCTATGGGCTCCGGGGGGAGGACATCGCCCCGAACATCGGCTACTTCGATTTCGAGTACAACGAAAACCCCATCTCCGGGATGATCAAAGTAGCCCCGATCGTGAGCATCTCTGACCCAAACGGTGATGCCGCTAAATGGAACCTGACGAACATTCCGAAAAAATCCAGGCCAGTGAAATGAGGGACGGACCTCTATTCTGCAATTGAATTTTGCCTTGTGAGGCAGAGGAGAGGTCCGTCCCTCTTAATCATAAACAAAAAAATACCTGCCCCCAATCAGGGTCAGGTATTTCCTTTCATGCGAGAAGAATCTCTCCGTGTACTCATGAATTCAGTGTCAGTGTTGCTACACATTCCACGTGCACCGTTTGAGGGAATAAGTCAACAGGTTGCACAGCATCCAGGGTGTATCCGAATGGTTCAAGCTCCTTAATATCCGTTGCGAACGTATCAGGGTTACAGGAAACATACACGATGCGTTCCGGTTTGGCGCGTCCGATTCGTCTCATGACTTTTCCGCCTGCACCAGATCGTGGCGGGTCAAGCATTAATAATTCCGGATGTCCAAAGCTCTCCAGCATTTGGTCAATTCCTTTACGAGCATCCTTCGCCAGGAATGTCGTGTTCGAGATGCCATTATCTTCAGCATTACGTTTCGCAGATTCAATCGAACTTTCAACGATTTCAATGCCGGCAAGCTCTCCTACCCTGCTGGCAAATGGTAGAGAAAATGTTCCCACTCCACAGAAAAGGTCGATCATTTTTTCTGATTTCTTCGGCTGTCCCATTTCGATCGCTAAGTCAACAAGCTTTTGAGCTTGTGTCGGATTCGTCTGGAAGAACGTATCGAACCAAAGACGGAAACGGTATCCATCCATTTCATCATAAATAAAGTCACGACCGGACAGGAGATGGATTTCCTCCGCCTGTGTACGGTCTGCCCATGCTGTGTTCTCAAGCCATAGCAAGCTTTTCACATGCGGGAACTTCTCGCCGACACGCTTTACAAGATCGTCCACCGCTGTTTGATGAGCGCCGGGTGCCTCTGTGGCAAAAAGCGCAAGCATTAGCTCGCCCGTTACAAAGGATTGTCTCACCATTAAGTGACGCAGTAAGCCTTCATGCTTATCTTTATCATATCCTTTTAATCCGTGGTCCTTCACCCAATCAGCGACTTCCATCGTCGCTTCCACCATTTCAACACTTGCAATCAAACAGGTTTCAAGCGAAATAATCTTTCTGAAATTCCCCTGCTCATGCAATCCAAGGGCACCTTCAGGAGAAAACGTAAATTCCATCTTATTGCGGTAACGCCAAGGATTATCCATCCCCATGGTGTCTCTCACTAAATTCGGGTCAAAGCCTTGGACTTCCAAAGCATGCTTCACATGATCCGTCTTCTGTTTTAACTGACCCTCGTATTCCCAATGCTGCCACACACATCCGCCACACCGCTCAAAATGCGGACATGGAGCTTCCGTTCTTTCAGGATGGGCTTCAAGGACTTCATCCGGCATGGCCTTCCTTCTTCTGCGATCAGGCTGATCAACCGTTACACGAACCTTCTCTCCCGGAAGCGTCTGCGGAATCGTAAGCCTTAACTTCTTCGGATTTCCAAGCTCATTCTCCCGCCAAATAACAGCCTGTCCCGACCCTTTTTGATCCAACTCTTCTATAGTAGCAACCATTGTTTCTGGTTTGATATTCGTCAATTCCTGAGTCCTCCTTCAAAATGCTCTCTAACTCTATACTTTATTAAAAAAGCAGGATGAATGCAACAGGGACATGGGGACAGGCACCTTGTCCCATGCAATGCAATTCACTTCCTTGAGTTCAGTAGTTTGTGGATATGGGGACAAGGGACCTGTCCCTCCGTCCCTTACAAGGATAAAAAAAGTGCCCAACCCCCAAACGGAGTCAGGCACCTCATAAATTTATTATTTCGCTTCCAATCGACTGATCCGATCATCCAGATCAGGGTGAGTCGAGAAGATGGCTGATTTTCGTCTTCCGTTGATTTTTAATGTGGAGATGGCTGTGTCATCATCACCCTTCATACGACTTGAGTATGCTTTTAACATTTGCAGAGCGTGGACCATTTTATCCTTACCGGCAAGGTCAGCTCCTCCACGGTCAGCGTGATACTCACGGTGACGGGAATAAGCGAAGACAACTAAACTTCCCAAGATCGAGAATACGATTTGGAATAGAATCACAGCAACAAAATGAACGATTGGTGCCATTTCTTCTCTTACAAATCGTGACGCAATCCATGCAGCGATTCTTGCCAGAAAAACGACAAAGGTGTTGACCACACCTTGAAGCAACGTCATGGTCACCATATCTCCGTTGGCCACGTGGGCCACCTCATGAGCGATGACGCCTTCAACTGCATCATCATCCATTTCGCGAAGCAATCCAGTCGAAACGGCAACCAATGAGCGTTTCTTCGAAGGACCCGTCGCAAAGGCATTTACTTCAGGAGAGTTGTAAATTCCTACCTCTGGCATATGCACTAAACCAGCCGCTCTTGATAAACGGTGGACTTTTTCAACAACAATCTGTTCCTCAGAAGACAATGCTCCATTCGGATCTAATACACGGACGCCCATCATTTTCTTTGCCATCCAACGAGACATGGCCAGTGAAATGAACGACCCGGAAAAACCAATAATCGCACTAAAAACCAGTAACGCTCCGAAATCAATTCCGCCTGAAGCATTAATGTAGTTACCTGCTCCAGTTAGTGAAAAAATAATACTAATCGTCAGTAGTACTAGAACGTTCGTTAAAAGGAAATAAAATATTCGCTTCCCCATCTTGTCTCCTCACTCTCATTTCAAGTTCATTTGAACCTGTATCTGAAATCATTATATATTTTTTTTAGGTAAAATACAAGAATAATTCTCTCTCACCAGGTGAATTGACGAGACCCAAGGGAACCAGTAGTATTAAAGAAGATAATTGGAAAAAGACAGGGTGTTCATGATGAAAACGTTTAACCTGACACGTAAAAATATGGCCGACTTGCTATTATCCCTAAACGGGACAACCTACCGTACCCCGCTCATGGTACTACAAGATGCGTGGAACATTAGTCATAATGATGAAAAATCAGTCGAGTCCTTCATCTCAAGCGATATGCCTCCTATCGTTCAAAAAATCATCAAACCGACTAAACGTGAAATCGGCTTCTCTCTAAATGAAATCGTCTCTCTTGGAAATCAAATCGAATTCACCAACTTCCCCCAAAGTACCGTCCAAAACTGGGTGAAGCGTGATGTGAAAGAGCTGATTGGATCTCCGCAATTCGGAAAGAAATATACCATCGAACAAGCTGCCATGCTATTCATCGTTGAAGATCTAAAAGCAACGCTGGATTTTGAATCCATTCGAAAGGTTTTAACCCTTGTGTTCAACAACATAGAAGACCGTACAGATGACATTGTAAACCCAACCGATTTATACGCTGCCTACTCTTCCGTCTTTGATAAAATTCATCATCGTTCGTTGCCAACAATGAAAGGTTCCGCTACTGGTTCAGTCAATGAGTTGATCGATCAATTTATTAAGGAAGAATGTAAGCGGCTGTTCCCTTCATTTGAAGGGGTTAAAGAAGAGAACCTCAACATTGTCCTGAATGTGTTGATCGTTTCTGTGTTTACTGTACAGTCGGCTTTTTACCAGGCTGCTACGAAGAAGTATGTGAAGGCTGCCTTAACTTTGCAGGGAATCAATTAACAAGTGCCTGACCATCTCTGGGGTCAGGCATTTGTTGATTTTTTTATTATCCTTCAGGCATTCCGAACAATAGAGTGCCGGTTAATTTTCAATACTTTCCGCATCAGATCAAGTGATGATAATAACCCTTCTCCTCCTTCCTCCATAATCAAATGGGATAAAAACACTCCATGAATTTGTCGATTCCACTTCTAAACAACCATTCTTAAAAAAGTTTCAATAATGGGTTGAAAAAACACATGACTTAATCCCTATAAAGAAACACCAATTCCTTCTGGTTATAATGAAAATTTTCATAAATAACGCATTAATTCAACATTCATTTTTTCAGCATCCTAATATTTTACTTTTACAGAAAATTCGACTTATTCAGTTAATAATAAGATTTTGTTACGATTAATCTGCAAGATTCATTACATATTGGTTTAGTCGCCCATCACTATGATTCTTGTAATAACGTTTTAGTGGGGAGGAGCGCGTTCTTCGCAATTCGTTTAAGTGGGGTAAGTATTGTAACAAATAAAAGGAGAGGATGTTGGAAATGAAAGTAGGAAAGATTTTAGGGAGCGTCGTCTTAAGTGCTTTATTGGTTGCACCGGCCTACACAAGTCCGGTTGATGCGGTTGAAAACTCTGAAAAGGTTCGTGTACTCATTTCTTCAACAAATGAAAAAGCAGTAAATAATGCTAAGCAGAATTACGGCGTTCGCTGGAGTTTCGACCAAAGTGGTTTCTCCACTGAAGTGACTGAAGGACAGTTCAATGCACTTCAAAAGAATAAAAACCTGTCAGTAAAGCTTGTGGAGGAAGTTTCACTGGCTGCCAAGCCTGGCGGAACAGCAACTGCTGCACCGATCGACCAAACACCATGGGGAATTGAAGCTATGTATGAGGACCCGACAATTAATACAACATCCGGAGGCAGTGGAATTAAAGTTGCCGTACTTGATACCGGTGCCAATACAAATCACTCTGACCTTACGAATAACGTTGAACAATGTAATGACTTCTCACAGAGAAAATCCAATCTTGTTACAAACTTTTGTGAAGATAAAAACGGGCATGGTACTCACGTAGCCGGAACGGTCCTTGCTGATGGCGGAGCCGGCGATGGGATTTACGGTGTAGCTCCTGATGCAAAGCTTTGGGCATATAAGGTATTGAATGATCGTGGTTCAGGCTATTCGGATGACATCGCAGCAGCGATTCGTTATGCCGCAGACGAAGCAGATCGCTTAAACGTAAAAACGGTAATTTCCATGTCACTGGGCTCCAGTTCCGAAAGCCCACTTATAACGGATGCAGTTAATTACGCTTATAACAAAGGCGTATTAGTCGTAGCGGCAGCAGGTAACTCAGGTCCAAGTGCAAACACCATAGGTTATCCTGGAGCCCTGGTAAATGCTGTAGCAGTAGCTGCACTTGAAGATGTTCAGGAAAATGGAACGTATCGTGTAGCTGACTTTTCTTCTCGTGGAAACCCAAATACGGATGGGGACTATGTCATCGGGGTGCGTGATATAGAGGTTTCTGCTCCAGGGCGAGCAATCGAATCTACATGGTTTGATGGAACATACCATACAATCAGTGGAACTTCCATGGCTACCCCACATGTCTCAGGGTTAGCTGCAAAAATTTGGGCCGCAAACCCTAGCCTATCTGCATCCCAGCTTCGTGCCGAAATCCAAAATCGTGCTAAGAGCAATGATATTTTGGGCGGCTCCGGTGCTGCAACAGGTGATGACTATGCTTCAGGATTTGGTTTCCCGACAGTCAACTGATTTTTAGGTGATTGAAACCATAATGTACATTTTAATAATCTTTATGGGGACTTCCTTTATTTCAGGTAGTCCCCTTTCTTATTTCTCTATCTGTCATTCTGCACCTCTGCTAAAATAACATTCTAAAAGATGTTTCCGTCTTACTAAAGTAGAAGAAGATGCCCCTAAAAATAGGCATCTTCTTTACTAAAACTACCTTAATCCATACGCCTTGATGATTTCCTGAGTGATCTTATTTCCTTCATCATCCCAAGCACTTGCCTTCAATGAAACAGATGTTGCGTTTTTGGGGTTTTGAATGGTTACGCTGAACGTATCCCCCTCTTGGTTAAGTTTTACTTTCTTCCAGGTCTTCCCTTCATTGAACGATACCTCCAGGGTTGCACCTTCTACATTTCCGTAGCCTACAGCCTCTTTCACTTTACCTACAGTTAGCTCAAGACTTGTCGGACGATTGGATAAGGCATCCCCTTTGACATCTGTATCCACTTGGTAATCAAGGGTCAGGAACGGGAGGTCTTCCATCCAGTTCTCTGTTTTTTCCGTCCAGAAGGTCCATTCCGTATGTGTGCGGGTGGATGTATTCCAGCGGTTTTCATCACGTTTGGCATCTGTGATGAATCGGTATTGGGTACGTTCTTGTGGTAAGACGTCCCAAACATTCAACGCCTGTCCCTTTCCTTCTTTCAGTAACGTATCCCCTTTGTATAACTGAGAGGTCTGGTTTTGGAAAGATACATCCCATTCTGTCCCGCCTGTGTTCCCTGTTCCGGCATCAGCCCATGCAGGGACATTGATTTGGAGGGAATCACCCTGTCTTCTCGGCGGCCAGTAACCATCTCCGAGACTTGGACGGACTACAGGTGAGAACCAGTTCTCTGTCATTTTCTCCCCTCCATCATACGACTTCAGCGGTTGACGGACCTGCCACCCCTCATCCAGTACGTTGGCCTGATGATACCATCCTGTGTCTTCTGTTGCGGAAACATATTCTGTACGGGCACTAGGGAGTGAAACCTTTTGAAGGAAACCTACCGCTCCTCTTGTATGTGGACGGAGGTCAAAGCGGAATTCCCCTCCATCAGTTTCAAGATGTGAATTGTAGCGCGTATCTATTTTCGCTAAATCCTTGCCTTTTGGTGCATAAGTCAAGTCCTTCGGGATGGATCCTTCATGGACATCCATCAGGTCATACACGTATGGAGAATCAGTGTTCCCTTCCACCTTAAGCTTAATATTCCCTGAACGGACCGCCTTTACAAGCTTATCCCCTTCTTTTTTGCTGATAGCAGCAACAGCTAATGGATTGTCTGTGTATTCAGGAGTTCCTGCATAAACGCTGAATTCTTTATCTTCATTATTCACAACGATAACCAGCTTCGCTCCTGCAGCCGCGGCATTTGTTGCTTGCTGTGAAACGCTCACTTCTGCATTCCGGTCCACTACGACTGCCTTTCCTTTTGCCTTTAATCGATCAAAGTCAGCAGCGCTTCCTTTTCCGGCATACACCGTAGTCAGATTGTACTTTCCATCCAATAATGTACTTCCTGCCAACGGGATATCATCCAATTCTTTTCCGTTAAAATTGATCGTCAATAGTGGCTTGGTCAGGCGCCAGCGTGTCAGCTGCTCGAAGTATCCACTTTGCACTTCCTTGGTCGGTACGGCATATAGTTTATCGATCCACACCGGCATTAAGTATAAACTTGTCATTGGCATATCACCGATGGTTTGATGGTACTCCATACGTTGGTAATTCGCTTCTGTTTTCTTCGGTACCTCTACTTTGATTTCCTTCGCTTTTCGTGCATCCAACTCGACTGTTTTAGGTCCGTCAAGCTTCACTTCCGGATTTCCGACAAGGGCTACTCCTGCGTGATCCGTATCCATGTCGACATCCATGAGAGACATAGCGGAATAAGTGCCAGGTGGCAGTCGAAGCTCGAGGGTTCCATCTACGCCCACTACTTCAGGCTCCATTTTTTCACTGAACAGTACGACATAAGCTTGTCCTTTCGATCCGTCACGATCTGTTGCGTTCAAGGTGAGTGGATAACGCTCTTCTTCCTTGACCATCGCCATCGCTGTGCGTACGAGTTCTGTTCCGTCTTTTTTGGCTGTCAGGAACCCTTGGTATCGGGATCCAGTTTCACCAAGCGTTGAATCGAGTGTTACATTCACGTCCACCGTTCCTCCTGCAGGAACCGTAACGGTTTGATCAGAGACTGTGAGCATGCCGTTTGGTGCCTCTTCTCCCTCCGCATTTGTAAAGGCTGATTCAAGTTCAAGAGTGATTTCTTCCTCACTATCATTTGTATAGGTCACTACCTTTTCTACTGGAGCTGCTTGATCATGAGGCCATTTAAAGAATCCGAATGAGACCGAGCCTGTTGCTCTTACCTGTGTATCCAGGGCAGCTGCTATGTCCACCCGGCCTGTACCGACATGATAAGGCTGGTAACCATCAAGCTTCTTTGTCGTATTCATCAGAGCCTGTTTTAATGTAGTGCCGTCCCAATCAGGGTGCTTTTCAGCTAAAATGGCAGCTGCACCCGCCACATGAGGAGTCGCCATTGATGTACCATTTAAACTTTTATAATCTCCAGTTCCACTGGAATATTGAGAACGAGCCGCGACGATTCCCACACCAGGAGCTGAAAGATCCGGTTTGAGTCCCATGTCCCCATAGCGTGGACCTTTGGAAGAGAAATACGCCAGTTCATCCTCTTTATCCACTGCTCCAACCGTCAAGGCTGCATCAGCTGCACCAGGCGATCCGATTGTACCTTCCCCGCCTCTGTTGCCGGCAGCAATGACGAATAAGGTTCCATTTTCATTTGTCAATCGATTCACCGCTTCTGCCATTGGGTCTGTCCCATCACTTGGCATATCGCTTCCAAGACTCATATTGACGATTTTGGCATTTTCTGAGGCCCACTCCATTCCGTCGATGATCCAGGAATCCTGCCCGTATCCTTGATCACTCAATACCTTTCCAACTAGTAATCGGGCATCGGGAGCAACACCTTTATGTTTTCCATCGCCTGCGCCTGTTCCAAGAACGGTAGAGGCAACATGGGTTCCGTGACCATTGACGTCCTTCACTTCTTCACCAGGTACGAAGCTTACAGCATCATCAATCTGACCTGCTATATCCGGATGCTCCGAGTCGATTCCAGTATCAAGTACGGCAACCTTGACTCCCTCTCCTGTAAAGCCTTGTTCCCAAGCCGAATCGGCTTCGATTTGCGGTACACTTTGATCAAGGGCTGCTTCTACACGGCCATCCAGCCAGATTTTATCAACGCCGTATTCAAATAAGGGTGCTTTCTCCGTTTCTTTCTTTTCACTTTGAGCAGTGACGTCTTTCCAGAATGTTACTGCCTGCTTTTTCTCGGCAGAAAGAGCCGCTCCATTAATGCTTTCCAAGTCTCTCACTTTCTTCGATCCTTTTGGCGCCGGAGCTGCTGAGAAAGTCTTCGCCTTGGTTTCCTTGTATTCTACGATGACAGGTACAGACGCTTGATTCTTATCATCATACCCGTACTCAATCAATTTCGTAATATTAAATAAGTCTTCATCCATTTTACCTGCAGCCATATAAGGCATGGCAGAGTTCGGGAATACGAAAGTGTCGTCTTTGATGGTCATGACCCTGACACCTTCGCCATTCTTGTCAGCAGCCTCCACGTTGATGATTTGTTTGCCGTTTTCCAGAGTGGATACCTTGACCACATCACCTGTGATAAGGGTGACGGTGTGCTCCCCCTTGATGGCCGTATTCACATCGACTGTTGACTGTGTGGGATCAGCATCTTTGGAAGAGACACTTTGGGCATCCACTTGAAACATAGTGCCTGAAATCATCGTAGCGGCAATCGATCCAACGAGAAGTGGTTTCAAGTTAAGCTTTTTCATGAACATTCTCCTATTCTATTAAATGTTGATGGATTCTTAAAAGTTGACTCTTGTTGGGGAAAAAAATGAAGAAGGTATGTAGTCCTACTAAAATGATTTAAAGAATGAAAGACTACTAGAATGCAAATCAATCATCACCTCCAAATAAAGATCGTTTTTTGAAGTTCTGAGGATGTGATAGGTAAGGTATCTTGAAGTCGTGTAGACGCTATGTGGTTAATTGAATTGTAAGTCTAAGTCCGTCCCTTTCTCAATTGGGGTTATTTTTCGGGAGTAGGGAACTAGCCACAAAGAGAATGGTGGATTACATTCAACTTTTTTGTGAATATTGACACATTTTTTTGAGCATTAAATCTAAATAGAAAGTGGTGAAATCGAGTAAATTGAGAGGACGGAACAAAGAACACATTCTGTGAGAGAAATGAAAGGTCCTTCATTAGTACAAACGCATCAGCATCTCTCCATCCGTCTTAAGTCCCCTAAAAATATATAATAGAAGAGATCAAGGGAGGATAAATAGAATCAGCAATACATGAGGCTTTACTCGTTCATAAAGTCGAACATCTTAATATTAATCACTCGGGGCATGATGTCGCCGAGTGAAGTTCATCATCTTTTCATGCAGCTCTGTGAAAAAAAGGATAAATAGAAAAAGAGCAGGCGGAACCACAAAGGGTTCAACCTGCTCCTATTTTGCATTAATAGAGACTTTCCGAACGGGATATTAGATCCATCATTATGTCCCAACTCGTGTGAAATAGCTAGTTGAAAAATGAATGCGTAGAGGTCACTTGAATGATGAATGACTAGTTATCAGTTCACCTGTCCCCTTGTCCTATCTACGCTACCGATTCTATGTCTTTCCTGCCGGCAATGGTTTTTTTCTTTGTAAATCGTTCGACCAGCACGGCTACTGCGTTGTCTCCTGTTGCGTTCAGTAACGTAGCCGGAATATCGATTATAGTTGAGATCACCGCTAATAACGGAAGCACTTCCGGCGTCAGCCCGTAGGCGGCGATGATGAACATTTCACCAATCAGTCCTCCTCCAGGGATCCCCCCCATGACGATTGCGGTGATAATCGCGACCAATACCGCTATAAGGTACGTATCAAGCCCTTCAAAAGGAATGCCCAGAACGCCAAATGCAAAGACGATTTTCAAGATGGCCCCCATGGCCGAGCCGTCTTTATGAATCGACGCTCCAATAGGAATGACCGTTTCTCGAACGGCATTGGATACCCCCATCTTTTTCGTTGCATCCAGATTGGCAGGAATGGTTGCCACTGAGCTTTGTGTTCCGATTGCGGTTGCCGCAGGTAAAAGGTTATGCTTCCAAAAGCCTCTCACCCCTCTTTTCCCTCCTGCCACAAAGGCATAGAAGGAGAAAACCACTACAAAGTAAATCACCGCTATCACTAAATACAATAGGAAAGAACGCAAATAAGAAGATAGTAAGCTTGCCCCGAACGTTCCTACTAATGTAGCAAAATAGGCAGCCAGACCGATTGGGGCATAATACATGATATACGATACCAACTTCATGCTCACATCGGCCCCTGCCTGTAGGATTTTTTTCAATGGCTCTGCTTTTTCCCCCAGTCGATTCGTGGCAAATCCGAGTGCCACTGAAAACAAGATAAGGGGCAGCATATGCTCCCGTGTAAATAATTCAATGAAATTATCCACAGTAAAGGTTTGGACGATTTGGTCCCCCAATTGGATGTCTTCTGTTTCAACGGACTGGTCCAGACTGATGGTAATACCTTCCGTCGGGGAAAAAACCTTCACTCCCACAATCATCAACACAGACGAGATGATCGTGGTGATCAGGAATATCACCAGCATACTGCGCATGATTTTCTTAAATTGACCTTTCGATTCCAAATTGGCGATCGCCGATGAGATCGAAAAGAAAACCAGGGGTACCACGATCGTAAAGAGGAGATTCAGGAAGATATCTCCCAAGGGTTTTAACATTTCTGCTTTCTCTCCCATGGTCAGTCCGATAATGGATCCTATGATAATGGATGCGAGTAGTGTGATGGCTAATCCGTACGTTTTAAATATGTTTTTCATTCTATGTTCTCCTCTTCATTATGATTGTAAGGTGGATTATTCTTTACCGGTCATTCCGAACTAAATCAGCATACGATTCACGCTCGATCACGACCCGTGATTCCCCATCCTTTACAAACACAACAGCCGGTCTTGGAATCCGATTATAATTACTCGCCATGGAATACCCGTAGGCTCCTGTACTGAACACGGCCAGAATATCACCGTAATTCGTCGGTGGCAGCATCAGGTCCCAGATCAGCATGTCACCGGATTCGCAGCATTTCCCGGCAATACTCACAAGCTCCGTGCATTCCTCATGGGGACGATTGGCAAGCACCGCATGGTATTTCGCCTGATAGAGGGCCGGGCGAATATTGTCCGTCATCCCCCCGTCGATCGCGACGTACGTGCGCACATCGGGAATGATTTTCTTCGACCCCACTTTATACAAGGTCGTCCCAGCTTCAGCCACCATGCTTCGTCCCGGCTCCACCCATACTTCAGGGAGCGGATATTCATTCTTGGTGAAATAGGTCTTCACACTATCGGTAATGCCCTTCACATACGTTGGAATCGGCAGGGGCTGGTCTTCTTCCGTGTACCGGACACCGAATCCTCCGCCGATATTCAGCACCGGCATAGTCACATCAAATTCGATCCGGATCCGCTGCAGGAAATCTGCCAGTACTTGAATCGCCTGATCAAACCCTTCCCGTTCGAAAATCTGAGATCCAATATGTGAATGCAGACCGAGTAATGAGAAGTACGGCTTGTGGAGAGCTAACTGAATCGCCGTATTCGCCTGTCCGTTGGAAATGCTGAATCCGAATTTCGAATCCTCCTGTCCCGTCGTGATGTACTCATGGGTGTGGGCTTCTACACCTGGCGTGACCCTGATCAGGATCTGAACCTGCTGCTCACGCTCCTTGGCCAGATCATGCAGCAGTTCAAGCTCTAGGAAACTATCGACAACAAAGCAGCCGATTTTAGCCTCAAGTGCCATGAGTAACTCCTCTTCTGACTTGTTGTTCCCATGAAAATGAATACGCTCCGCTGGAAAACCTGCCTCAAGGGCCGTATACAATTCCCCGCCGGATACAACATCCAGTGATAACTCCTCCTGCTCTGCCAGGCGCACCATCTCTTTACATAGGAACGCTTTACTCGCATATGCCACCTGGAACTGCAATCCGCTTTCGTTGAAGGCATTACGGAAAAGTCGGGCATTTTCACGAATCATTCCTTCATCGTAAACCATTAAAGGCGTGCCATAGGTCTCCACCAACTCACCCGTGCTCATTCCTCCGATTTCAAGATCTCCACGAACATTCACATCAACTGTACTCATATCCTATACTCCTTTTGACTCTCTCTAAAAAAACACAAAAAAACCGTATGAAGCGATGCTCATACGGTTTATCATCAAAAGTTTTGGAAACATAATGAAGACTATGTATTAACATCTCTTCAATAGTTCTCCACAACTTTTTCATTGTGACAGTCCAACATTTCTTCAATGCTGGCCCAACAAAAAATAGAATTGGCTATTTTCTGCTTCGGCGATCTGCCTTTCCCTTCTTATCCCGGAATCCATTATTCTCAAAGAAGATACTCATCATACTCGCGCCTCTATTATCAGAGAGTGACGTATTATTTTGTTTGAATTACTATACCACTCTCTTAAAATAGTTGTCAATTGGTTTTTGAAAGAGAAATAGGCAAAACCCCCGGAAGTAGCCCAGGGATTTCGTGGATCATTTTATTTCAGATTGATTTCGAACGGTTTCATTTTGACCGGCTTATCATTTCTGCTCAATGTCTCGAATGGGACAATCAGTGAGTAGTCCTCAAGGTTGGAATCCTGAGGCAATGTAAACGTGGATTGATAACGGAGAGTATCCTTATCCACTGTTTTCGTTTTAGCACTTCTGATCATATGATTCAGCATCTCATTATAATCCAGTTCATCCTTCGCATTTCTTTTAATATCTTTTGATGGGATCACCTGAACGAATTGAGCAAAGCTCTTTAATATGTCATATTGGAATTGTTTTTCTTTGATATGATCAATGGTGAAATCGACTGTCACCTTCCCTTTTGCGTTTTGGATATCTTGTACCGTGACCTGATAACCAAAACGAGGGCTCTTCACCTGGAATGGAGGTGAATCCTTCAGTGAGTTGATGCCGTCTTCATCTACTCGCTCCATATCAGCCTGGACTTTCAGCGACTGTGCTTTATCACTGAGTTTACTCGTGAACAGCTCCCTGAAAGTCTTTTGATAATAACCGTCAATTTCTTTGATATTTAGTGTCTCTGCACTGGACTTTGATAACCGGTTCCCTAAGTCATCAAACACAATCAGATTTAACGTATCCTTCTCGGACTCCACCGAATAGGTATACTCCAGCGTAGTCGTAGCTTTTCCTTTAGTGACAGATGTTACTTGCAGCTCAAATTCCCCATTGGGCGATTCTGTCCTTACATCTGTTTTGATCTTTTCAGATGGAATCCTCTTGACCGGTACATCAAAGGTCCAGGTACCGTTCACATCTGCCATATGGGTGAACGTTAACGGAAGCGTGAAGTTTTCCGGCGGTTCTTTCCCATCCCGGTAAAATTCGATCGAGCCTATGAACTCATCCCCGTCTTTTTTAAGACCCGAACTTCCCGATCCCCATTGATTCTGATCCTTACCGTCGAAGAGATGATAGCTGTAGCCGCTCACCGGACGATTCCCTTCGTCCATATGTTCGATGGAAAGGTCATCACCCTTCGCCTTGAAGGTGACTCCGATGACGTTCCCGTCATAATATGTGCTTGTGATTGTCACATCGACGCCGTTGGAAGTGGCGGCCTGATTAACTTCCGTCACTTTATCGCTGAAATAGAGTTCTTTTCCGACATCCGAACCGACTTTTTCATAAATGGCACCCAGTACAGGCAGTTTGGCCAGTGCATTGTTCACAGGTGAGAACAGGAAGCCCGATACGAGTACCATGGAGGCAGCAGCGGTGGTAAATGCGGCACTTATCTTGACCGTTTTTTTCCGGACCTTTTGTTTTCTGCCTTCTTGGATTCCTGTTGAAATTGCCTCAAAAACCTTTTCTTTTGGTACCTCGATGCTGTTCATTTCTTCCTCAAACCATTTTTTGTCCATACTGATTCACTCCTTCCAGCAGCATTCTCAATTCCAGCTTCGCCCGGTGAAGATACGTCTTGACCGTCCCTTCAGGCGTACCCATCGTATCGGATATCATCTTGATCGACTGACCCTGGAAGTAGAATAAGATAATGACGGTTTGATAGTGCTGATTCAAAGACGCCATGGCCGTAATCAAGTCGATCCGCCCTTCTATATCCGTTTCTTCTGAGACGAGAGTGTTGTCTAGAAACTCATCCCCCGTCAGGACCAGTCGGTTTTGTTTCTTCAACATGCTGTATGCCGTATGTATCAGGATCTTGATCAGCCAGGTGCTGAAATACTCTGGGTTCTTCAAACGGGCTATCGAGGTGAATGCTTTACAAACCGTTTCCTGCACCACGTCGAGAGCATCCTCTTTATTTCTTACATATAGAAATGCCGTCCTGTACAGCTTCTCGCTTTCTGAGTGGATCAGCCTTTCAAATGCCTGTTCATTCCCTTTGATTGCTCTTTTTACGAGTTTCACATCCATTGATTAACCTCCTGTCATTCATTAGAGTCGGGTGAGGCGGGAAAAGTTTCAAGGAATTTTTTATGGGGTGTCATGCGATGTAGACTGAGGGTAGTTACCATTTATTTCAAAAAGACGCATAAACTATGAAAAACGACGCAATAAATTTGAAATCGACGCAATTACTTCGATCATGACGCAATTCACCTTGAAAATGACGCAATCATGGACGATTTCGACGCAATTAAGTAGGATGGGGTCATCCTCCACCAAGATTGAATGAAAATGATTCAAAAGCCAAAGAAAGGTTGAAAAATCCTTTTTTATCTTCCATCGTAATGCTTTTCACTAAAAAAAGCTTATCCGTCTCGATAAGCTTCAATCCGCCCGTCCCGTATAGATCATCACAAAGTGGAGGACCGCTTCTATTGATTCCATATTCATGTAACTATGGCCTTTATCCGCATGGAATTTGATCGAGTCATACTGACTGAGCTCGAATACTTCATCCTGCACCTTCACACGTACTTTTCCTTCCATAACGGTTACAAATTCAATCACCCCGGGCTGGTGGGCATCCGCACGGTACTCACTGTCCGGTTTCAGGAAGGCCCTGTGGGTTTCCAATGAGCTGTAGCCAGAGGAAGTAAACATCGGTTCCAGGGTCAAGGACTCATTGGCACTGATCACTTTGCTCCCTTCATTTTTCCGGGAAATCTGGACTTCTTGTTTTTCCACGAGAAGGGCCGAAATGGGGATCGCGAGTCCGTTCGCAATTTTCCATATGATCGTCAAAGATGGATTCGCCTCTCCCCTTTCGATCTTGCCCAAAGTCAAAGTACTGACATCGGTCATAGCTGCGAGTTCCTGGAGGTTTAGCCCACGCTCATGTCGTATATGTCTCAGTGTCATCCCGACGTGCCTAGCCAATTTTTCCGGGTCCTGCCAAGTCAAACCGTCATTACTCATAATCCTACCTCTTTCTATAGACAACGTATGTAAGTATATTATAATATATAAAAAATAAACTATAGTATATGTATTGGAAAGGAGTGTTCATCATCAAAGAGCTTGCTCTCGGTGTCATTTCATCTATGTTCTTTGCCGTCACCTTTATTCTGAACCGGTCCATGGAGCTCGCTGGTGGAAGCTGGATGTGGAGTTCATCCCTGCGATTCCTGTTCATGCTACCCTTCCTATTCCTTATTGTAGGTTTACGGAAGAATATAAATCAAGTCTGGATTGAAATGAAGAAGAAACCATTCGAATGGCTGACGTGGAGCTTTGTCGGGTTTGTCCTCTTTTATGGTCCTATCACCTATGCGGCTGCGTACGGACCGGGTTGGCTTGTAGCGGGCACGTGGCAGTTTACCATCGTCGCAGGCATCTTACTCGCTCCTTTATTTTATACTTCCGGGCCGGCCAGGCGCAGGCATACCATTCAAAAAAGAGCTTTGGCCATATCCTCCATCATTTTAGTTGGGGTTCTCTTCATTCAACAGGAAAATGCCAGTGGATTGTCCTTTTCTGAAATGGCCGTTGGGATCTTCCCTGTGATCATCGCAGCCTTTGCTTATCCTCTTGGAAACCGGAAAATGATGGAGGTGTGCGGTGGCAAGCTTGATACCTTCCAACGTGTGCTCGGGATGACGATCGCAAGCACTCCTTTCTGGCTGATCTTAGGATGCTATGCGTTCTTCGAGGTTGGGGCACCAAGCGAGCAGCAAGTGATACAATCCTTTATTGTCGCCATATGCTCAGGTGTGATTGCGACGTCCCTGTTCTTCATCGCCACGAATCAGGCAAGGCACACTCCCGGGAAACTTGCCGCAGTGGAAGCGACCCAATCGACACAGATCCTGTTTGTCATCATAGGAGAAGCGGCGATCCTGTCCGTTCCACTTCCATCAGGAATAGCCCTGATCGGCATCCTCCTGATCATCACGGGAATGATCATCCACACCATAAACGTGAAAAGAATGAATACCGGAATGGTCAAAGCCGTTAAATCCGTCAGCTAAAAAAAGGAGGGGCATCCTGGATGCTCCTCCTTCACTTTATTTAAATACCTTTCTTCTCATCCACTGGGTAGCAGCCCATTTATCCCCGATGACAACCGGTGCGCCGCCATGAAGCGTCAAGTCGTTCAGCTCCTGGTTATCATAGAAATATTCGAAGTAGACCGCCATCCCCTTTTGCGGAGAAACAGAGAAATTCAATTTAGGGAAGTACGTTTCCCCGCCTTCCTCTACGTCATTCAAGTACATCACGAGGGTGCTGATTCTCGGATTCTTCACCGGTCTTGATGAGGCCGAGAAGAAGTCAAAGTGAGCCTTGTATTCCTGACCCGGTTTATAGTTAAGGATTTGAAGACCTTCCCCGTGCTCCACGGGTATATTCATAATCTGAGAGACCCGTTTTTCGATACAAGACACGACGTCGTGTTCATTCTCCTCTAGGAACACTGAACTGCTCGTTCTAAGCTCGTCCACTGTGCGTGTGTTACCGATTTTCGAGCGCTCGACCCGATCCTTGGAAAGCTGAATGAGTTCATCACATTCTTCATGGCTCAACACATTTCCAAGAACGACGATCAACGGCTCTTCCATTTTCGCGATGATCTGAATCTCCCGGTCGTCCGTCTTGATCTTATTCCCCGTATGGTGGAAAATCGTTTGTTCCTTTACAGCTATTTCAGTATTATCCATTGCCAACTTTCATCAACCTCTTATCGTATTTTTAACATTCTGAATTTTTATATTGGTGGAAGCACCCTTTGATTCTTCCAATCTAGAAAAAAACGATAGCAACAATAGGCATAACTGTAGTCTTTATTTTGGCTGGCGGTTTCCTCCTGCGTGTGTATTTTTATATATTTTACACCCGTGATGAGGGGAATTCTATCTTTTTTTTGATGAAAAATTAGGGGTCTGATGGGAATGAAGGGGATTGTAGGATTGGCGCGGTTGCGGGGACGTCACAGAAAAGACACGGATGGGTTTTATGCGCCGGTTTCCTCTTATACATCAAATTTCGAAAGTATGCGTCTTTTTAAAATTTATGCGTCGATTCCTCTGCGTCTTCCTTCCAAAAAAATAGACTGCCGAATCAAGTTCGACAGCCGATCCCATTTTATTCCTTCAAACCTTCATACTGAACCAATACTTCCTTCACAATCTCGCTATCCGGATCCAGTCCGCTCACTTCTTTCAATACATGGGCAGGTCCGTGTTCCTTGATCATGCCCTGGATTTCAACCGCTTGTTCATCCTCAGGATTGTCAAACAATAGCGCTGCAGCAATCGCTTTGGCAAGGTAGGCATAAGAGAGCCCCGCTTTTTGAGCCTCTGTCGTCGGTCGGATCAAGCGGTCATCAGGACCCAGCTTGCGGATCGGCGCCCGTCCCACACGACTGACATCATCATTCAGGTAAGCATTTTTGAAGCGTACGATGTTCTTATCAATATAAGCAAGATGCTCGTTTTCATTAAGTCCGTATTGCTTCACAAGGTAGGCACCTGTTTCTTTCAGTGTCTCCTTGACCTGCTCGGCAATGGCTTCATCGGCCAATGTCTGATCGATCGTTGACTTGCCTTGCAGGTAACCAAGGTACGCAATGACCGCATGGCCTGTATTCACCGTGAACAGCTTACGCTCGATGAATGGAGCAAGGTCGTCTACAATCGTCATGCCTTCAACAGGCGGGATTGTTTCTTTTGTTTCAACCACCCATTCGTAATACGGTTCAACGAGTACATCTAGTGAGCTCTGATCTTGAATCGGTACAATGCGGTCGACGGCTGAATTGAAGAAGTAGACTTTTCCTTCAAGCATCGCAATCGTTTTCTCATCAAGATTTTCTATAATATGATTCTTTAATATATCAGTGGCACCGATCTGATTTTCACATGCAATCACGTATAACGGCTCATCTGATGAGGCGATGCGTTTTTCGATCCCTTTGGCGATCAGGGGAGCGATCCGTGGAAGGATATTCGGTCCGATCGCCGTCGTCAGATAGGTGGATTGTCCGATCGTCTCAATGACTTCCCCTTCTTGATGAAGGTTGTTCAGTCCGGATACATTCTCGATTGTTTCGGTTTCCTTCGTTTCCGTGGCGAGTTTCACTTCGTAGCGTCCTTCTTCATTCAGCTTGTTGATCACCTGCTCGGCGATGTCTACGAAGGTCACGTGGTAACCTGATTGTGTGAATAATGCTCCGATAAACCCTCTGCCTATGTTTCCTGCTCCAAAATGTACCGTTTGTTTCAACATCATCATTCCTTTATCAAATTAGTTTGTAAGTAGTCCAAAAAGATTTCTTCTAATTTCTTTAAAATGACCGCTTCGTTCGTGGACGAATAGATCATCATCGACCGGTGATCTTCGATTAAGCTTGTAGAGATCAGGCTGAGAATTTCCTGTTCCCTCCTGCTCAATTCTTCAGGGGCAAGCATGAGGAGAAGGCTTTTCATCTCCATTTCCCCACCGTCCATCCCTTTGATCTTACAAGGTTCATCCAGATGGGCCACCTGGAAGATCAGCTTCTTCACGTTGTGGTCACGGCAATGGAAGAGGCCCATATTCGTCTTCGGAATCCCGAGTCCGCCTTTTTTCTCCCTTTCGATCAGCTGATGCATGACCACATGCGTGTGTTGAAGAAGTTCGTCCTGTTCCGCTTGTTCCACCATTTCATTCAGGATCCTGAAGTGACTTCCCGTCGACTGCTTCCGGTACACCCGGAAATTGGTGAGGATGGCTTCCATGCTGGAGTGGACATCCTTGATTTCCTGAAGGAGCATCCTGACCTCGGTTTTCTCAACCGATCGCGGCGCTGGCTTCAAGTATTTCTTCCTCGTCAGCTTTTCAACATTATTCTGCAGATAGCTTTGGATGAATCCGATGTCCTTCTCGCTCAATAACGGGCTTACCAGAATATACTCCACTTCCGTAAAGGGGAGCCTGACCGTGGAAATGACAATATCGTAGTCATCAAGGTTTGCACTCTGAAAATCCTTGATCGACAGGATTTCCACCTTGTTGATCATCGTCAGTTCCCGCTGGATGCGGCTGGCGAGCATCTTGGACGTCCCGATCCCTGTCGGACAGACGACCACCGCTTGGATGTTCACCTTCTCTTCATTCATCAGCATGGCCGATCCGAAATGAAGGACGATGAAGGCGACCTCATCATCGGGAAAAGAAATATCCTTGAATTCCGTTTCAAGACTCTTTTTCACTGCTAAAAATAACACGGGATACTTCTTCTTGATTTCATCCGTCAATGGATTGAAAAGATCCAGCTGCTGCTGCAGGCGGAAGATGGACGGTCCCATATGGGCAAGCAGGCCCTGGAAAAGGGAAAAGTCATCGGACAGATCCACATGGAGGTCTTCCGATACATCCTTGATGACATTCTTGATGAGATGGCCAAGGAGGATACTGTCATAGTAAACAACGTCGGGATCCTGAACTTTGGATCCTTTTAAAATAACGGTCAAAAATTGGACATCCCGATTGGTCATGGGAATGGAAAGCTTATCTTTCAGTTCCCTGTAAATCATGTCCATCAGCTGATTTTCAGTAGAATCATGATCCTCCGCTTGCTCATATTTCTGTAATTCGAAGCCCTTTTCGGTTCGTTGTATCGTCAGGCAGGTATACACAACAAGACCGATATAATCACTGTCCGTCAAGGTGATTTGCCCCTCTGCCAAGTGTTGGTTCACCACCCGGTCGACAGCGAGTAAATAGTCCGGTTTGAAATACCCCAGCACCGGCTCATCTAGGTGATTCCCCTTTTGCATCCCATACAGGGTCTCGATGATGTCTTCATAAAAATAGACGAGGAAGAAGCTTGCCAGTGCATGACGTTTGTCGGCTTCATCTGCGGTAAGCTCCACCCCCACCCCTCGTTTCCTTGTCAGGGTGATGCCGTATTTTTGCAGCCAATCTGCGATTTCATCGAGATAAGAAGTGAGAGTCGTGACGCTGATCCCCAACTGCTGTGCAAGGACCTGTTTTTTGAAGGAAGATCCTTCATGGAGAAGGATGATCAATAAACCCAGTTTTCGCTCTTCAGGTGTTTCATCGGTCGGATTCACTTCCGCAAGATTCTGGATCAAGCGATAGATGTGTTCATTCTTCCCGTCGATGAACAGTCCTTCATTGCCCGTCCGCTTCAGTTCTAAATGATACTGTTTTAAAATGCTTTCGATGGATTTCAGGTTGCGCTGAACGGTTCTCCCGCTCACATTCAAGAATGCAGAAAGAGAGTACACGGTATGTTTTCCCGATGTTTTTACGATCAATTCAATGATGGATTTTTCCCTTGATGTAATAAACATTCTTTCCACTCTTTTCCCTGAATTAGCTTTTATCAATACAAATGAGAACAGAAAGGCAGGGATCCTACCTTTCTGAATGATTGTTCTAGTTGCTATTAATGATGTCCTTCAGTTCTTTGGCTGACTTGGCCAGAACCATTCTGTCGACGTTTTCCTGCTCGGAGCAGACAACGGCGATCCCTGAAAGGATTTCCAGATGTGTGCCGTCCTTGCCGGCGATACCGAAGATCATCTTCGCCTTCTCACCGTTGAAGTCCACGCCGTCCGGAACTTGAACGACCGTGAATCCGGACTTGATGACGGCTTTCTTCGCGTCTTCCGTACCGTGTGGAATGGCTACATTATTACCCATATAAGTAGATGTGATTCCTTCTCTGTCAATCATAGCATCTACATAGCTGTCTTCCACGTATCCTGCTTTGACCAGAGCTTCTCCTGCGAACCGGATCGCCTCTTCTTTTGTGGCAAAAGACTGATTCATGAAGATGTTCTCTTCAAGCAGTAGATCATCATCATGATCAGCATTCGGTTCAGCGTTCACCGTTTCTTCCTCTGCATCCTCCACAACCTCTGCCTGCTCACCCGTGATTCCGTCCTGAAGACTCGCAATCAGCTTGTCGTACTCCGGACTGGATAGGAAATTATCCACGGAAATGTGATAAGCATTCGGAAGCTTATTTTTCGCCCGCGGCGTCAGTTCTTCCTGTGTGATGACCACTTGAGCGTCAGATGGAAGGTTACTGATGGATGTATTCGTTACGCTGACGTCGAGTTTTGCCGCCTTCACTTTCTTACGGAGGAGTGAAGCCCCCATAGCACTAGAGCCCATCCCTGCATCACAGGCAAAGACGATTTTGTTTACTTCTTCAGGCATTGTTCCTTGGCTTACTTGTCCGGCTACAGAACTTTTCTTGCCCTTCATTTCCTGCATTTTCTTCGTTGCGCCTTCGATGTCTTCATCTGTCGTTTTGCTTGATTTCAACACGATGGCAGACACGATGAAGGAAACGGCTGCTGCCACAAAGACGGCTGCAAAGTTTGCCAGATACGCCATTCCTTCTGGAGGGGTAACCGCGGTAATCGCAAGGATACTACCTGGTGATGCCGGTGATACCAATCCTCCACCTAATAAAACAAGGGTGAACACTCCACTCATTCCACCAAGGATGACGGAAACAAACAGCATCGGCTTCATTAATACGTACGGGAAGTAAATTTCATGAATCCCACCGAAAAAGTGAATGATTCCTGCTCCAGATGCAGATTGCTTTGCTGTTCCTTTTCCAAAGAACATGAACGCCAGTAGAATTCCAAGACCTGGTCCCGGGTTGGCTTCTAATAGGAAAAGAATCGATTTTCCACCCTGTTGAACTTGCTCCAATCCGATCGGTGATAGTACACCGTGGTTGATGGCATTATTTAAGAATAAAATCTTTGCAGGTTCGATCAGGATACTTGTTAAAGGAAGCAGTCCAGCTGCCACAAGCCAGTCTACACCTGAGACTAGTAGATTCGTAAATGCGTCCACGGCAGGTCCTACACCAAGGAATGCCAGGATCGCAAGGATTCCTCCAAGAATACCTGCTGAGAAGTTATTGACGAGCATTTCAAATCCTGCTCTGATTTTCCCTTCGATTGCCCCGTCGAACTTTTTGATCACGTAAGCCGCAAGAGGACCCATGACCATGGCACCTAAGAACATCGGTGTATCCGGTGCACCGACAATGACACCCATTGTCGCAATCGCACCCACGACCCCACCGCGCTGGTCGTGTACGAGCTTACCTCCTGTATACCCGATTAAGAGCGGTAACAGGTACGTAACCATCGGCCCTACCAGTTTGGCAAGGCTTTCATTTGGAAAGAACCCAGTTGGTATGAACAACGCTGTAATTAAACCCCAAGCGATAAAAGCGCCAATATTAGGCAGAACCATTGAACTGAGGAAGTTACCAAACTTTTGTACCGCGACTTTCATATTCGATTGAGCCACTTCTCTCATCCTTTCATGTTTGAATAATCATTTTTCTTATATTCATCATAGGCTCCGGATGGTGACGGTTTCAAGAAAGATGAAAACTAACTTTGTCACCCTTGTCACGACAAACCTATTGTTTCTCTGGCCGCGGAAGTTATTCTCACTTAAGAGGGACGGACCTCCTGCTCTAAAAGCAGGAGGTCCGTCCCTCATTTTATCTTCTATCTTCTTAATCCAACTTCACCTTCACCTGGTCATCCACATATTTCGTTGTGCTGTAGCCCCCTATTTCAAGCTTGGTCAAGTTTACATCTTCCCTGGACGAATCGTTATAAAATTCAATGGTTTGTTCCTTCTCGAAGTAGCGGGGTTGATCCAATTTATCATACTCATATACATCGATTTCATGGATCTTGCCGTTTTTGTCCATCAATACCCCATCGCCATCACTAACTCCAATTGAAGTATTTTCATTCATCAAATAATCGCTGGAGAACCCATAGTGCACTCTTTCATAGGCACGATCCTTCGATACATCATGCGTAAGAATCACCTTCGCCGGATTTCCTGCCTGAATTTCATCAATGGTAATGGTATTCCCTTGATACTCGAATGCCTCGGGCAGGTCCTTGAGATTATCAAGTGGGATGGTTTTCCGATCGTCTACAGATAAATGAATGGAATCAAACAGTATGTCAACTTCTTTTGGATTTTCAAAATATAAGGTGTCAAAGCTTGATGTAAAGGCACTCCATCCCTCCTGGTCAAAGGATTCAACGTACATATTCCCTCCAAAGAGGTCTGCCTTCACTCTCTCCTTATCCGATTCAATGGAATCAAAGGTAATGACATCAATCCTTCTGTCCCCGCCTTGATTCTGAAAGCTGTACTGGAGGAGCGTCGTAGTCGGCGCGATCGTAAGCTTATCCAGGCGGACTGGAATTCCGTCAATGTCGATTTCCTTATCCAGCTTATGCACCCGGGATGACTGCTTTGTAAACGGAATGTCAAAGCTCCAGTCCCCTTCCGCAAATGTCATCTCCCTACTGAAATACTCACCTTTTCGAGTGTCCGGATCTACTTGCATCAGTCTTGCCACATTCAATTTAATGGTTCCGCTGTCCATCGAAACCGGCAGGAGACTCATGGTACCTTTATACACATTTTTCTCTTCATTTTGTATTTCATCCTGATCGACAGGAGGAGAATAGAACATGTTTTGCACATCACGCCTCATGACGTCGTATTCATTCTCGATATGGACTCCTTCATGAGCATTCATCATATAGCGATTGTCTTCCTCGGTATCCTCTATTTCATAAAAGACAAGGGTCTGTACATCATCGGCGACGACACTCTTGATGGTGATCTTCACCCCATTGCTTTCCGACTCGAGATTCAACCTTTCCCCCAGATCATGCTGGAGAATGGCACGCAATTGTTCATCCTCTTCCGTCCATGCATAGTAGAGGCTGGAGAATCCACCTGTCACGAATCCAATCGAAACGATCATTGCGAAAATACCTGCGAAGGCAAGCCAAATCGACTTCCGTTTCTTTATCTTCCGCTGCCTGCGCGCTTCTCTTTCTTCCACCTTATTCTTGACCTTCTCCATGAATCCAACAGGGATCTCCATGGCATCTGTCATTCCTGTCAGAGTCAGTGCCACTTCCTGAAAGGTGGCCAAATCCTCCTGACAGCCCTGACAATGGTAAATATGCATCTCAAACTCTACTTTTCCAGGCCGATCCATCGTTCTACCTAAGTAATCAAGATAATGCTTATGGTATTCCGGGCAGCCCTCGAAAGAACCGTGGCCCAATTCTTTCCGAAGCTTTCGTATAGCTGAAAATAAAACAGATTTTACCTTCTCTTCTGAAATATCAAGAATACGCCCAACTTCCTCATAAGAGCATTCCTTGAAATAGAATAAAGCAATCGCTTCCCTTTCATCCCACTCCAATTGATGTATGGCCTGAAAGAGCGCATCATCATGATTCTGTCCTTCTGAAACCCGGAAACTCTTATCTTTAGAAAGATCCCGACCATTATGTATAAAATGAGAAACAGCCCACGAGTCAAATGAAGGTTCTTTTTTCAAACGGTGTAATTCATTATGTATCATGTTGATTGAACGATAAAATATCTCTTCCAGGTCCTCTTGCTTATTTACATATATCCGTCCAAGGGCATAGAATGACTGGTTACGCTGTACAAACCAATCCATGACCGACTCCAAGTCCTTTTCCCTCATCCTGCTGATCAAAAAGGGAGCTGTTTGCGTTGTGACCATATATGTATTCCCCTCCTAAAAAAAACGAAATATTCCAAAATAAAACATGTAATTCCATTTTACCATATAAAGGGTGTGTGTTTGGGTTAAAAAAAACGGAAGACGAATTCCCAGACAAAATTCTGGCAAACACGATCAAATACAATTGACTAACTTATTCCATTTCAATATATTTTTTTTACTGAAGAGTCATTTATTAGTCTATGAAAGAGTCTGGAGGATGTAGATGAAAACAAAGGACAAGTTGATGGATTTTTTTCACTTGCAGTCGGATGAGATCATCGGTGAATGGTTACAGTTGCGGGAAGTCGATCAATTTTCCATCTTTAATGTGAACGCACCGAAAGAAATTGAAGAAAAACTTAGGCAGGAGTCAGGAAGCTTTATACTCTATATAACCGAGGCGTTGGTCGATGAAGAACAGAAACTTTCGAACGAGCTTTTAAAGTGGTCGAATCTCATTGCCAAAGAGCGTGTGAATGACGGGACAAGTATCGATAAGGTGCTTGAACAATTTCACCGTTTCAGGAAAGTTTATTTTCAATTTATGAAAGCTTGGCTGATGGAAAATGAAGATCTTCTGCTGGAAGCCCGCTATGCCATGATTGAAAACTACCATTCCATCTTTGATGAAGTGATAAAAACCTTTGTTATATCCTACAAGACTCATTATGAAAGCAGACTCAAGGATCAAATGGGACTCATTAATGAATTGAGCTCACTCATTATTCCATTATCCAATACGATCGCGATACTCCCACTGGTCGGGGATATTGATACAACGAGGGCAAAGTATATCATGGAGCATGCCCTAGAGAAGTGTGTGGAAAAGGAAATCCAGCATTTGGTGGTGGACCTTTCAGCCGTGCCTGTCATCGACACCATGGTCGCCCAGAAAATCTTTGAACTTATGAACACCCTGACTTTGGTGGGGGTCGATCCTGTCATCACGGGAATCAGGCCAGCCATCGCACAAACTGCCGTTCAACTCGGCATCCCCCTTGGATCTTTGCATATTCACTCTACGTTACTCCATGCTTTGAAGAGCCTGGGATACAGCATCAACCCAAGAACATAATATATAGAAAAGGTCTGGATCCCAATGGTCCAGACCTTATGCATATCTATGAACGGTCGATTTCACCAAGCTGCTCATGCATGTCCAGCTCGATCATCTTTTTGGCCTTAGAGAAAGTAAACACTTCGTTAGAGACCCAATGATTATATAACTTAGAAAGGGCATTCCTGTGGTAGACCGTGCCTTTGACCTCTGAGAAGAAATAGATGATCAAGAGGTTGACCACGTCTTTAGGAAGGGCCTTTTTACGCTCGATAGACTTTAACGACAGGGTATCCAATCCTCTTAATCGGTCTCCGATCACCGATTCTGCCATATGAAACGGATCTGATGTCCGGCATAATTCCACTAATTCTGGATTAATATCTTCGAATTTCAAAGTGAATTCCCCTTTTACATAGAAAGTGAACGAAAAACGCGACACTTCAACCTTTTTTAGATTAAGATCAACTACTATGTAGTATAACAGAAAAATGGGACATTCATGACTTCCTGTATGCTTAATTTTTTATTAACCAGAATTCCATCTTTCTCTCTTTAGCAGAAGGATAGACAAGACGTTTCACCTGTTCCTCCACCAGGAAGCATTCCGTAATCCACCCAGGAACCGAACCATGCTCTTTCTTCCAAAGATGGGTTCGTTCCAGAGCATCCTCTACCCTCATTTTCACCCATGTGTTGTCATCCTCCGTCACTCTCTTCAACCATGATTCACCTGAGAGGCTAAAGTACGGAACCCCCCCCAAGATGGCTCTTATTTCTAGCCCATATCAAGCTTTCCCTGGGGAGGAAGCCTATATGACGATTTTCAGAAGCCACCTGTGTGAACTCTTCTAAATAACAGAAACATCCTGACCATTGCCGATCAGTACTTCGCGGTCGGATCATTTCCGACATATAAATCGATTGACCTTTATGAAACAGATTGTCGATCTCCCGATTGATAAAAATGGGCTCTCTCCGATTATAATTAGAGTCGGACTGAGGCGTACCACAGGTAAATCCATTTTGGGAAAATCGAATCATTTTGACAAATTGCATATTGCTGCCCCTCCTTTTAGGTGAATTCCCCAAGGGCATTTTTTCCAAATTCACTCTATAATGGTGGTAATTACCTTAATAGAATGGTTTTAAACAAGTTGTTTTATAGAATAAAAAGAAACGAGCGATTACAGCGTAACCGCTCATTAAATCGCTTCTACCGTTGCTCATTCAATGCTCGCTCAAGAGTCGAAGTGACAGAAATATTTTCAAATGATATACCAAGTTGAATAGCGGTTTGGGCAATTTCCGGGCGAATGCCGGAGATTGAACTTTTCACACCAATCAAGTTCAAACTCTCCATTATCTGGAATAATTGATGAGCAACCATCGTGTCCACCATGATGACACCTGATAAATCAATAAACAAGTGCTCAACATTTTTATCGACGCATTCGGCCAGTGTATTCTCGAGGATATACTTCGCCCTTCCTGTATCGATATCACCGACAAGAGGCAGCACCCCTGTCTTTTTATCGATTAAGATGACAGGTGAACTCAATTCTTTGATCATTTCCTGCTGTGCCTTCAAACGCCTTTGGGCATACTCGTAATTTTCTTCTGCAAACTTGGAAATGACAAGACCAAAGGTTTTAATGATCAACTCTCTGAATGAATCGATTCTCTCCGCTGGATAATCAGTGCCATACAGGCGTTCAAATTCCTTCAAAATCTCCAAATATTGATCCTGGGTTCTGAAGAATTCCCTCAGTATATAGTGAGTTGGGGTTTGTAAGTGCTCTTCATCTTTTGCAATTTCTTCGATCCATTCAGCGAAATTACATAGTGCGTCCTGCCCTATATCTTTAAAAAGGAGACAAAAACGTTCGTGAAATTCGTGATTTTGGCGCTTCAACGTTAGGATGACCTGTGGATCAGTTGAAGAATAAACGCCTGAGACATTACTTTTATCAAGTGATTCATACCAATTCTCCGTCAGTTTCCACGTACGTTCTTTCATAAATTCATAAAATTTTTCCTCTACCTGCATATTCGACCTACTTTCTATAAGACAAGATATTGTGATCAGTTCATAAGCCATGATCCTGACGGGCAGGAATGTATAAGACTATCTTAGTTGCCTATACCCTAAATGACTTATTCATATGCCTATAAGAGTAATGTACTATTTCCTTGAACGAAAGGGAAGAAAAAGTTGAACAAATGGTGTACAAGGACCATTTTATTTTCTATTTTTTTCCAAAATTATGATTGATTTGACCTTGAAAGGTTGCATATTTTCATAAAAAAGTACACTATCCCTTTGGGAAAATAAGGGATGTGCCCTGATGAAAAAGCTGGTCGGAAATCGCATTGTCAGAAAAAGATTAGTAGGGGATAAATAAAAACAGAAAAGAATGTGTGCAATAAGAAAGACTTCCCCATCTTTCCTCTTTATTAATTAGTAAATTACTTTACCATTTCCTCAATATCTACGAACTCTTAGAACCATTTCGGACTACATGTTGAAAGAACCAATGCAGCGTAAGGAATGCCACTAAATAAACGGGGAGCGAGTACCATATTTTCCACTCTAGATGTTTCATATAACCGTTAAAACTCAGCAACAGTTCTATAAAGAACGAGAGTACTGTCCAAATGAGCACATAAAACAATGGCTTATCCGGTTTGATAATATTCAAGTATAAAAGCGCAATAAACGAGGGAGCAAAGGCCACCAGTGCAAAATCGGAAACTTCCACACCTTTGGTTGGTCCAAAATCTACATAATCCAACATAAGCCCTACCAGAACATGTGCCAACGCACCAAAATAACCAACGAACGGAAACATGATGAGATTTTCCCTAAGTGTTAACCTCTTTGGCACGAACATCAGTGCAATGACTAAAAAAAGAATAAGTCCCCATACTAATATCAAGCTGAAACAACCCCTTTGTCGGTTAAAAAGAATACTTCTCCTTATTTTGCTGAAACACAAGAAAATTATGTACTTAACCGGGGTTCTTTAAATTCCCGGAATTCCGGATATCGACATCAACTACAAAGTCTGTGGACAAGTTTTGATAATACTTCGATCTCCACTCCTTTAAGTCCATCCTCGGTATTTCTTTTCTGAATAATTGGCCAAGTCCTAGAATATCCGCCTCACTATTCTGTAGCTTCGAGAACATCTTATTCAAACGATCTGTCAGAAGCTTTTCCAATCCCTTTTCAATCATTTTCTCTGTAGGATCTCCTTTTGTTTCCAGTATCATGACATCTAACTTTATTTTGGAATATAAGAACGGTTCTTTCCGCACCTCACTTGTATGTTCAATCGTATTTCCTAAGATCAAGACACTTCCTTCATTGAGCACCTCTATTTTCCCTTCAGTGCTTTCTCCCTTAAATGCATTATAAAGAAGGGTTTCATTAGGGTTGATTTCTTCTACCATTTTTCCGTTCTTTATCACCGCTGACCCCACATGGTCCACTAACGTCGTCTCTCCAAGACAGAGCATCGGGATGGCCACGTCCCGGGTATAAGAGTGAATACTTCTATAAACTTCCCAAACTCTGGTTAAAGCAACCTGAGGGTCCCAACCGGCATTCTTTTCAAAGAAATCCAACAGAGTCGTCCCGCGCGGAGAGGTGTTTTTCTCCATACTTTCGAAAAATCGGTCAATATCGTCGTTACAAATGGCAACCAATGCTTTTGAAGATACATCCCTCGACCTCATAATACCTGAAATAAGGTCCTTCACACCTTCTTCTGCAAGAAGTCGATCGATGACAATTACCTTTACGTGAAGCAAATCGACACTGCTTTCCATGTCAGCACTGATATCATCTACAATTTCATTAATCGTTTCACCTACACCAACAACCACTTTCGTTTGTATCATATCCTGCTGAGGGTGGGGAATCTGCAGAAAGACTTTATATTGGTCACTATCCTTGGATATCCCCAAGACAACGGGCATCACCCGATGATTAATATCTCTGGTATCCCAACAGCCACTCATCATGAAAACCAAGAATAAGAGAGAAAGCCAGATCACCGCTTTTTTACACCTCAACTTGCATTCTCCTTCCTTGTTCTTACACCAAGAAACCAAATTGAAATTGGAACTCCAAAGATGACATAAAATCTTAGGGGAGTATTCCATTTAAAGAGCTGTTCAACGTCACTCCAATTTGGAATCCACAAACAAATGATGTAAATGATGAGTGAAACCGATATTACTAAATAAGATGATTTCATGGTTGGAAGCACACATTTATTTATTATTTTTACACTCATCCATAATACGAGTGATATAAACAACAATATATAAATCACTATACTTAGTAAGAAAAACATGGTGAGTCGATCAAACATAAGCCATGTCAAATTGATGGCATCCACTGTCATGATGAAAGGGAACATAAATGTAGATGCTGTTGCCTGGCCAAATGTAAGGACGGGTATATATACAGATATGATAAAGATGGGAATAAGTGCAACCGCAGCAAGCAAAACTTTTTTGCTCTTATAGGGAAGGACCGGCCTTACAAACCCAATAAACAGAAATACACCACCGATGGCAAAGAAGCTTCTATGGTAAGAGGAGTCAGTCAAAAAAGAAAAATCCTCATTCCATAAGGGATATACATAGTGCCAATCCACGTTCTGAAACGCAACCACCAATATGAAGCAAACCAACGGGAATAATAATAAGAAGAGAAGTATAGCTGTACGAAAGATGGCTTCTACTCCCTTAATAGCTAAATAACATGATAAGATAAGCAGCAATGCCATGATCGCCCAGATGGGAGTGTTTGATAGAAACACAATGGTAACGACTTCTGAATACGCCCGGACTGTTATGATGTTAGCCATTAAAAAATAGAGGAGAGCGGGGAACAGAAAAATGAATGTCATCAACTTTCCCTCACGCAGATAAATGGTGATGATATCTTGTTGCGGAAAACGATCAAGCCCCGTCAAAAGCAAGAATAAAATAATGAAATGTACGATGACTCCGATAATGATCGGAATCCAATGTCCTTGAGATGAGCTTTCAATGATATTACTAGGATACAAAAACAGAATAAGGCCTATGTGGGTTAAAATGTACATAATGACAACATACAAGCTTCTATCCACTATTACTAACTCCTTTAATCTTGAGGTAAGGCACCCCAAAAGTGCTTATCCCCGCTAAGTATGCACAAACTAAGAATATTCCTGCCAATATGCCGAATACCCCAAAAATCGAAGAAAGAATCAAGATAAGATATTTAAAGATTCGGATGGAGATGGAATTTTGAAATCCAATGATGGTAGAGTTGGCAATCGTAGTGGCGGCTAAGATGATAATCAGTAAGTTGCTTACTAATCTCGCCTCGACTACGGCCTGACCCAGAATGATCCCTCCTACCATTGTAATGGTAGGACCGATGCTTTTCGGAAGCCTAATACTCGCCTCCAATATTAATTCAAGAATAAGAAGCATGAAAATGGTCTCAACAAATGCCGGATAAGGGACACCTTCACGAGTCTGAGCAACGGATAATGCTAATTCAATACGGAGCATCTCAGGATTGACAGCGACCAATGCTACATACAGCCCTGGTAAAACAAGGGCAAGCAATGTACCGATAATCCTGAGCAACCTCACTGAAACCATGATAGGGAAAGAGAAATTCCGATCATTCTCAAGGAAGAACATATCCCAGAAATCGCTTGGAAGAATAAGAGCAAAAGGTATTCGATCCAGAAATAATACAAGTTTTCCTTTTTGCAGGCTCCTGTATACTTCTTGGGGCGCCTCTGTTGTGTTGAAGGGAGAAATCAGGGTTCGGGTCGACAATCCTAACATCTTCGTCACATCTTGTATGGTATGAAGGGATTGATCCATATTTGATGTGATCTGGTGGACGACCCTGCTCACATAATCCACATCTGCGCTATCCTTACGATACACTACCGAAAGCGTTCTTTTCTCTACACCCCCTCCTGAGAAGGATCTTATCTGCAAGTCTTTTGAAACGACCTGTTTGCGGATAATCCCAATATTTGTATCGATGTCTTCATTGAAAGAACTCAATGGCCCTTGTAGGGTATTTTCATTGATAGGAGGCTCGATTGAACGATTCAGCGCCTTTGCAACCGGGTCCATCCTGAAGAAAGGCCCATTTTCCTCAACTCTTGAGATGATCAGCTTCCCTTCCAAAATCGCTTCGATGACTTCCTCTCCATCATGAAGCAATTCACCCATCGTCCCTGATATGACTCGATCTTCGATTACCTGGATTGTTTTCTGTACATCTATAAGACTTTTAAGCCCTGACAATAAATAGCGAGATTCACCAAAATCTTGATGCACCTGAAAGAAATCATCATTGTCCCCTATTGATGCCTTCATCTCCAATAAATATGAATCCATTATAATAGACTCCTTCTATACATATCTCTTGATTACTGTCCCCAAATTTAAGGTGAATATGTATATGGAACTAGGGATCCAAACAATGAAAGGTCAATCCGAGAAAACCCTTTCAACCATCAAGCACTTCCCTGGCCACGGGGATACTTCCGTAGATTCACACCTGGAGCTTCCGGCAAACTGGAGGTTATTCAAACAGGAGAGGTTGACTTAACGAAGCTTAATCATTCGATTGAGTCCATTAAAAAGAGAATCCAGCGATAAAAAAATGGTTGTCTAATAAGGTATAATCAGAAAAATAATCAAAGTCAAAAAGCCAAGAATGCTGATCCAATAGCATTCTTGGCTTTTTTTAAGATTTTGTGTTGGAGTTTTTTCGGAAAGAAAACACACGTCAGCTTTCCCGGAATAACAAGGTTCCTGTTAGGATCCGATATTGCGATACTCCTCAGCAATCCTGATACTCTTTTGCTGGGTGAAAGCACTGACAGCTATGACAATGACGATGTTGCAGATCAATCCAAGGATACCTGCATGTATTTCGAAAGGCGTGGTTTCTGCGACTAACTGGTAATAGTAGTTTACAAATGTACCTACGACGAGTCCCGTGATCACAGCCGGGCCGGTCACCCTTTTCGAATAGAGGGCTCCGTATACACCGGGTGCGAATTGAACGATGGAACCATAGGCTCCCAGCAATAGGGCGATGAGCCCCTGCCCCCCGAATACGGTGATAAAGTAAGCAAGCCCTCCGACAACAAACACACCGATTCTCATCAGAAGCAATGTGGTTTTATCAGAAAGGTCCGATTTTACATTCTTAATGACCCCGTCCGTAAATTCCAGCGAAGCACTGTGGGTGATGGCATCTGCCGTAGACATGGCTGCTGCTAACGCTCCTGCACCTACAAGCCCGTAAACCCAGCCGGGAAGGCTAAGGACGGTGGTGATCAGGTAAGGAAGAATTTCATCCGGTGCTCCAATGTCAGCTGGATTGACGACATTCACTGCCGAAAAGCCAACAAATAATAGTGGGATAAGGAACAGGGCAAAGATCGGATACACCAATACGGTTTTCTTAATCGTTCGTGCATTGGAGGCGTATGACTTTGAAAATAGGTGTGGCCACATTAAGAACCCTATGAGAGATACAAGAATCGTGGTCGTATAAGCTGTCCCTGACATGGTAGACCCTTCATTCCCGATTTCAAAAAAGGCAGGGTTGTCCTGAACGAGGTTGGTAAACATCCCACCCACGCTGTCGTGGAGCTTATTCACAATCGCAAGGCCGACTACCCACGAGATGACAATCATTAAGATCCCCTGGAACACGTCAGACCATGCCGCTGCCCGCAATCCACCTGTTGCAACATAGACGACTACGATTCCATACGCGAGCAGGGCTCCAAGCCAAAGAGGAATACGTCCTTCAGTCATGATATTGAAGATGTAGGCCATCCCTTTCATCTGCGTGGCTAGGTATTGAATGGAGGCGAGTAACGCAATGACCCCAATTAAGATAGGAAGCGTCTTACCTCCGTAACGTTTTTTCATAAAGCCGGAAACCGTGTATATATTGAATTTACGACCGATTTTCCCGATTTTCGGACCGATGATGTACCATGGGAGAATCGCAAAAGCGGTATAAGTTAAAATATAAAGTGCGGGTGCTCCTTTGGAATATGCCCACCCTGGAGCGCCGAGAAATGAAAAGGCACTGAACACAGCCCCTCCCATCAGGAACCACATCACAACCAAGCCGAGACCTCCGCCAGCAACGGTAAACTCATCTAATGAATGTTTATCATGACCTCTTCCTGCCATCACACCAACTACTAATGCAATCACAAGATAGCCGATCATCATGATCATTGCAATCTGCCAATCTGCCATTAATGGACCTCCTCTTCATCTTTGTCTGGATCGATCCGATAGAGTATAAGAACGATTAGAAAGGTAATGATAATCCATAAAATCACCCAGAATATCGAAAACGGCAGCCCCATGATGATCGGGGTTGCCCTGTTTCCAATTGAAAACAAGGGGAAGATCAATAGAAGAAACGGTAAAATCAGAGACAAGCAATAGATTTTCGTAAACGCGCTTTTACTCATAAAACACCCTCCTTTTTTGCTGCATATTCCACTTTCCCATCAAGGATCGTTAACTCTACTTTTAACTCTCGTAATCTTTCAGGTTCACAGTGTAAAATCGACTCATTCAACACAACCAGATCGGCGAGCTTCCCTGCTTCGATGCTGCCTTTTATGGGTTCTTCAAAGCTCGCATATGCACCGTTCCATGTATAGGCCTTAATCGCTTCCTCTAGGGTGATTCGTTGTCCGGTCCCTATCACTTCACCGGATTTACTCATGCGAGTGACAGCTGAATAAATCCCTTGGAGCGGATCCACGGCGGTGATCGGGCTGTCAGATCCGATTGCAAAAGGAATCTGCGCTTCTGAAAAGCTCTTTAAGGGGAACATGACGTCGACCCGTTCTCCATAATCTTTCACGTAGCCGTCGCCGAATTCATAAATGAAGGCTGGGTTTGGTATCGGAACAATATCAAACTCTTTTATCCGGTAAATGAGGTCTGCTGGTGTCATGCCGGAATGTTCAATGCGGTGACGATGGTTTTCACGGGGGTGTAGGTCAAGAGCATGGCGAATGGCTTCAATCATCATTTCAACCGCTTTGTCCCCGATGGCATGTGCGGTGATTTGCCACCCCGCTTCATGCGCTTTTCCGAGGGACCCGTTTAATTCATGCTGGTTCAAATATAAAATGCCTGAGTCATTTGGATTGCTCGTGTAGGCCTCCCTCGTCTTGGCTGTAGGGCCACTGCTGCTTCCGTCGATAAACACTTTGGCAGGCCCGATTTTCATCCATTCATCCCCAAGGCCTGTCCCTATTCCGCTTACCAGGCCTTTCTCCACCATTTCTACAGAATCATGCAGCGAACCGTAAAGTGCGTATACCCTCTGCTTAACTCTCTTTGCTCTTACTGCTTTTTGAAGGAACCGAATATGTTCAGGTCCATATCCCCCGGCATCATGGACACTCGTAATTCCTTTTGTTAAATAATCCTGGGAAGCGAGGGACAATCCCTGCTGCACCTCATCCTCAGAATAATTGGCTGTAAGAAACATGTTCATATGGGCAGCTTCCAGCAGCAATCCGGTTAATTCGCCGTTTTCCCGTACATATTTCCCTCCATTCGGATCTTCTGTTTCAGGATGAATACCCGCAAGCTCCAGCGCTTTCGTATTCACGCACGATATGTGCCCGCATGTCCGGACCACAATGATCGGGTGTTCGGTGGAAACCTGATCAAGATCCCACCGAGTTATGTGCCTTCCCTCTTTAAGGGTATTCTGGTTATAACCCCAGCCCCGGATCCATTCCCCCTTTGGAGTTAATCGTACTCTCTCCTTCAACTTCCCGAGGAGCTCTTTTATACTTCCTGCCTCCTTGCCGTTCACCCCGAGCCTATTGGTTCCATAAAGTTCGAGGTGGGCATGAGCATCAATAAAGCCGGGCAAGAGACTTCTTCCCTCCAAATTCACAATCTTCGTTCCTTCACCTGCAAATGATAGAATTTCTTCATCCGTGCCGACCGCGATTATTTTATTATCCTGAATGGCAACCGCCTCTTTCACGGAAAATTCAGAATTCACAGTAACCACTTCTCCGTTTACGAAGAGCATCGTCGCTCTCAAACGATCACCTCCCAAATGGGACAGAGGGACAGGTCCCTCGTCCCAGCCTTCTCTTACTTATCATGAACAGCAGCAGAGCCGTCTTTTGGGACAAGGTGCCTGTCCCCATGTCCCTTACAAACACGCAATGCTGTCGCGTATAGGAGCTGAACTCCTTTTTCCACATCATCCATCTCGGCATACTCCATTGGATTGTGGCTGATGCCTTTTTCACAGCGTATGAAGATCATCCCGTAATCACTGATATAGGACATGAATAAGGCATCATGGAAAGGGCCGCTCATTAAGGTCGGTGAATCCAGTCCAAGCTTTTCATCCTCCTCCTTCATAATGTCCTTGATCCAGTCTGCACAATATCTCGGTTCACTCCGGGTATCTTCTTTAATCTCGTATTTAAGATTGTAACTGATTGCCGTCTCCTCGATGATTTGATAGAGTTTTTCCTCCAGTTTCGTACGTGCTTCAACATCTATATCACGAAGGTCCACGGTAAACTCCACCTTTTCGGCAATGATGTTTCTTGAGTTCGGGAACACCTGCATACTGCCTACCGTTCCTACTGTGGTTCCGGTTCCTTCTCTTTTAACCAGCTCATCGAATTTCCGGATGATTTCCGACGCACCGACAAGGGCATCCTGCCTCATCGTCATCGGCACCGAACCCGCATGGCCCGCGAATCCTTCTAGTGTAACGGTCAGCCAGATCGGTCCGGAGATGCCTGAAACAATTCCGACTGGTTTTCCCTTTTCCTCAAGGACCGGCCCCTGTTCAATATGTAACTCCAGAAACGCTGCGATATCACCTTTTTGGTAAACAGGACTTGCGGTTACATCCGGCTCGACCCCGAATTCCTTCAACGCCTCTCTTCTCGTCACACCCTGCTTGTCTTTACGGTCCAGTTCGCCTTCCTCAAGCATCCCGGCTATAGCCCGGACTCCAAATACTCCTTTGTTAAACCGGCAGCCCTCTTCATCGGAAAAACAAACCACTTCAATGTTCCGGTCCGGGACGATTCCATTGTCCTTCATACTATGAATGACTTCGATCGCTCCCAGTGCACCTGCAGTCCCGTCGAACCTCCCGCCATATGGCTGAGAATCAATGTGTGAGCCCAGCATAAGGATCGGCTTATCCTTGTCGGCACCTTCTATCCTTCCAATCAAATTTCCGAAGCCGTCAATCCTGGCCGTCAAACCCGCCTCCTCCATCCAGCCTTTCACCACTTCCACTGCCTGGCGATCCTCCTTGGAATGGGCCAAACGGCAAACGCCTGTCTCCCCGATCTTCCCGATTTCAGCTAACTCCTCTAGATGACGCTTTAATCTTTCTCGATTGATTGACATAGAATCATCCTTTGCTTACATATTTTATAGCCTTAACTTTAGTTTATTTTGAAAAAGCCTGTTTATCATTAGACACTTTGTCTATAAAAGATCCTGTGATCCGTACAGAATGACAAATAGAATGAAATTTCAGGAAAATTAGTAGAGTCTTCTATTCAATGAATATCGGACACCAACCCCCTTCGACTTCCACTCCCTTATTTAGACTAGTTTCTAGAACATTTTCACTTAATCCTGCCTGACTTTTGAAAATGAAGAGATTTACATAGGCGTTTTCGCAAGAACAGATACATTTATTAGGACAAGTTCCCTGTCCTGCTTGCCAATTACTTGCCATGATGAAGATAATCCGGCCGAAATGAGTATAAATCCGGCCGTTTCTGTTGATAATCCGGCCGTTTTCGAAAAAAATCCAGCTGATTTACATAAATTGCAAAAAAACTTCATTAAGCGCAGCAAAAAAAATAGAGAGGCCACTCGCTATGCGAATGACCTCTCTACTTCGATATGCATATCATCGTCAGACCTACAAACGTGGTTAACCGCTTGGCGTGCTCAACCGACTTTCTGTTTTTAACCATCAATAATTTTCTGCTCTCTTTGTTCGTTGCTGCGAATAAATCAGCATCCCAAAGAATACGAGCACGGATGCCAGGATCAGTCCGAGTGAGATAGAGGAAATTGATAACATCTTAAAAATGACGCTTACTGCGACCACCATGTACAAAACTGCAAGCATCTTTTTGACGGTAACGTCTGAGAATCGTTTCAGCTGGATGGAGCCGATCGGGGTTCCGATCAAGGTTCCGATGATCAGCATGATTCCATGACGGTAATCGAGTGCTTCCCCCGCATACATGTACGAGCCGATCCCTGATAATACGATGATCGAGGCTGCCGATATGCTGGTTCCAATCGATTTGGTGAGATCAAGCTTCAGCCATTTCGAGAGGAGCGGAGTCATGACAAATCCACCGCTGACCCCCATAAGTGAAGAGATGATACCGGTGAAGATACCGATAAAGGGAGTTGCAGATACTCCTTTCGCTTGCGCTTCCTTTCTTCGTTTAGTTAAAAACTGGTAAGAAAACCAGCTTAATATCCCAATATAGACAATGGAGATAACCGTGGAAGCTCCATTCATCGAATCGAGCCACTTCACAAATGGTACGGTGATGACTGATCCGATCACTCCGAATCCCCCGAGGACAACCGCTAATTTCACATTTACATTTTTTAATTGAATGTGTGACACTGTCCCCGTCACAGTCGATCCCAATGTCAGCATTAAGGAGAGAACGATCGCCTGGCTTGGTTCATAGCCAAGTACAAGTAAGGTTGGTGTGAGAACTATCCCGCCGCCTATACCAAAAAAACCAGAAATGATGCCGATGACTGCTCCGCCTATGATAAATAATAACCATTCCATCTTGTTGTTCACTTCCTTCGTCTCACATTATACCTTTCCTTAAGATATAATAGAAATGAATAATAATAATGTAGACGATTACGTTTTGTAATGGAGGGGTTCTATGCAACTGGAATGGATTCGAACCTTCGTCACTCTCGCTCAGCTTCAACATTTCACCAAAACAAGTGAATTCCTGAACTTATCTCAACCGACCGTCAGTGTTCACATCAAGAAATTGGAACAATCCTTAGGAATTGAACTCATCTACCGTTCTTCTGCCAATCAGGCTTTTCAATTAACACCTGAGGGACTTCACGTGTTTGAAAAAGGAAAGAAGATGTTGGAGCTTTGGAGGACGATGGAACAGGTCACACAAAAGACTGAGGAAATCCAATTAAGGATCGGGGCCACTCACACCGTCAGTGACGTTCTTCTTCCCGATTTTGTCAAAAAGATCAAGATCCTCTATCCACACATCCGGCTTCAACTGATGACCCACAATCACGAAACCATTGTGGAGGCACTGAATCACAAAGAACTCGACCTCGCCCTTGTGGAAGGAACACGGGGACTCGAGCCTTTTCACCTGGAAGTCATCAGCCATGACGAACTGCGTTTCTTCGCCAGCAGCCGCATGAATTTACATTCTTCCCCCCTCATCCTCAGGGAAATCGGATCAGGGACGAGAGAGTATGCGGATGATTTTCTGAGATCCGAACGAATCGTACCGACAGAAATTCTTGAAGCCAGTAGTCATTACTTAATCAAGCAACTCGCAGTAAGGGGTCTCGGCATTGCATTTCTATCAAGCTCCTTGGTAAAAGAAGAGGTGCTCCAAGGAATGCTCGTATCCCTTGACCCTTACGTCATCAACCGACCATTTTATTCAGTGTACCCTGAAGATGGAGAAGCGGGATCAATTGTGAGAGAGTTGGTAGAGTTGCTCGGAAGTTCTTCATAAGCAGATAGGGACGGACCTCAGCTTCCACACGAAGCAAAGGTCCGTCCCTCTAAAATATCAATCGCTAGATCGCAGCCACAGTTCCATCTCAGCATCCAATTCTTTAACGGCGTCCAGCTTTCTTCCATACAGTTGATTCAGTTCATTGTATTCAATATGACCTGTCTCCATGGCTAGATCAATTTCTCTTATCATGTTTTCCAGTCTTTCAATTCTCTTTAAAACTTTTGCCTGTATTATTTCCTCATTTATTCTTTCAGGTTTTTGTACTGGTTTCTCAACCCTTACATCAATCGACTCTTTCCTCTCCTCCTTCTCTTTTTCACGTTTATACTCATCATAATTCCCATGATAGCTCTTCAAAGAATAATCCTCCACAGCAATGATTCTCTCCGCCATCCGATTGATAAAATAGCGATCGTGGGAAATGAAGAAAATCGTACCACTGAAGTCTTCGAGAGCTTCCTCAAGGGTTTCGATTGTATCAATATCCAGATGATTGGTCGGTTCATCGAGTATCAGTAAATTGATATCCTGGAATAACAGCATGGCAAGCTTTAACCTGATTCTTTCCCCACCTGAGAGATGCTTTACTTTCTTGAAGACACTGCCTTTGTAAAACATGAACTTCGCCAGGAATTCCCGAGCTTTTCCTTCAAGTATGGAGATATCCTCCCTGAAGCAGTCGAGCACCGTGACTTCCTCATTATTAAAAGCAATGTTTTGTGGTAAATAGGCTGCCTTTACATTTGCACCAAACTCTAACACGCCTTCATCCGGCCGCACTTCCCCTACAAGCATTTTTAAGAATGTGGTTTTCCCGCTTCCATTCGGACCCAGCATGCCTACTCGTTCACCAAAGTGAATCATGACATCTGTGTTGTTAAAGATGATCTTATCCCCAAAGCGTTTAGAAAGCCCCACTGCCTTGATGGTTTCTTTTCCTGATCGTTCTGCAGCTCTCACATCAAGCTTCATATTCCTTCGTTCAAATACTGGCTTATCGATGCGATCCATCTTATCCAGCTTCTTTTGGACGCTTGAAGCCCTCTTAAAGAACTTGGTATTATCAGCCCTCATGGCCCAGTCACGCAGACTCAACACGGTCTTTTCCATGCGATGGATCTTCTTTTGCTGTTCTCTGAAATGCTCGTATTGAATGCGCATATTCTCTTCCTTTTGATCAATGAAAGAAGAATAATTGCCTTTATAAGAAGTCGATCTCATATCCTCTATTTCCACAATCTTTGTGACCACGTTATCCAGGAAGTAGCGGTCATGGGACACGATGATGACCATCCCTTTGTAGCTCTTCAAATAGCTCTCCAGCCATTCGATGGATTCCATATCAAGATGATTGGTCGGCTCATCTAGAAGCAGGATATCCGGCTCGTGAATCAGGAGCTTTCCAAGAATGACCGTTGTCTTCTCCCCTCCGCTCAATAAGTCGAATTCCCTTTCCAAGAAGCTCTCCGTAAGCTGCAGCCCTGTACAAACCCTGCTCATTTTTTCCTCTCGTTCATACCCCCCCTTTACTTCAAACAGCTGAGTGAGCTCACTGTATTTAGTAAGTGTCCGCTGGAGCTCATCCTCCTGTAATAAGGTCATCTGCTCTTCCAGTTCACGCATCTGTTTCTCGACTCTGTCAATCTCTTCAAAGGCCAGATTAAGGACATCACTGACTTTCACCCCTGTTGGGTACACAGGCGATTGTTCAAGATAGGCAGTGGTCGCTCCCCTCGACATATGAATGAGGCCTTCGTCATACCCATGACTCGATGTCTGGGGGTAACCAGGATAGTAATTCATCGGCTCGATGCCTGCAATCAGCTTCAAGATTGTGCTCTTACCGCTTCCATTTGCCCCGACGATTCCGACCTTATCCCCTTCATATACTTCCAGCGATACATCTTCCACGACCAGCGTCGCTTCCATATATTTTTTTATCCCATTTAATTTCAGTTCCAACATACGCGTTCCTTCTTTCATCCATAATTGAAGTTACGCTGTTTATGGACGGGTCAAGAAGACCTTTACTCCTATTCAATTGTGAAATAAAAAAGACCGTAAGAAGAGGGTCTCTTCTTACGGTCCAGTATCATCAATGTATATGATTTTTCGCAAAGCAGTATAAGCATCATGCGCATACTAAAAAAGCGCATTCCAATGCCTAATACAATCCAGACGCTGCTGGACGCTTTATGATCAATCATCATCCCGATATCAGTAAAGTAAGTTACCTTCCAATTGCCCTGACTCCATAAAGAGCATAACAAATAAACCTATCTCCATAGGCACTTTCACGCTCATTTCAAAATCCGTATTAATTTAAAAATAAATTAATTAATTAGCAATTAGTTGGTTCCATAAACTTACTTTCCCTCCCCCGGAACTTTCTTTATTATCTCACTTTTTCATAATTTTGTAAATAGGCGGGACGGAGGGACATGTCCCTTGTCCCATTAACCCCTCATAAATGCAATGGTTTCAGCTATCCCCTGTTCATAGGATGTGTGCTGCCGCTTACCCATAAATCCATCGATCTTTTCTCCAGATAGAATAGTAGGTTCCGAGTTAATATACTGCATCTCCAACGCCTCACGCATTCCCTTCCCTGCAAAAAGGGAGTATACGGCAAACATCGATTTTGAGATGTAGTAAAGCCCCTTCTCTTCACCGAGCTGCTTTTTTAGAATCTGCTCTACTTCGTTCCCGGTTATCGGTGCGGTGGAAGGTATATTCCAATTGTGTCCGTATGCTTCGTCCTGACTGGACAAGTCGACCATCGCTTTAGCCCCATCCTTAGTAAATATGAATTCACGCACAACATCCTTCGGACCGACAAACCCCGCTTTTTTCTTTTTCAAAATCTGTTCTAATGTGAAATGGATGTATGTGTTGGTGGCATTCGGTCCATAAAAGTCCGGAAAATGGCAGATGAGCGACGGAACAGAAGATTGCTTGATCATATGATTCAATTCTAAGCGCAGTTTGCCTTTTCGTGTATGAGGGTGTTTTTCTCTATCTTCGGTCAGCATTGTACCGCCACTTCTTCCGTAGGCGTAGATATTGTCTACAACTGCCAACCTGGCGCTGTTTTGTTCCGCTGCAAAAATGATGTTTCCCGTAATCGTACTTAATTTATGTTTCCATTCATCATAAGGGAGGTTTATGGCATGAAAGATGATGTCACTGTCCTTTGCAGCATGAATAAGCTGGTCTTTATTTTCCGCATCCCCAGTCTCGATGGTCACAGCCTTCAAACCTCCAAATAATCTGGACAACTTTTCTTTCCCTCTTGCAAATGCTACGACTTCTAAACCCCTGCTGACCAATTCCAGCACAAGTGCATACCCCATCCCTCCAGAAGCACCTACCACCGTTGCCTTTTTCATAAAAAGTCCCCCTTTTAATTAACCGCTGGTCAAATACATCCAAAAAATTTTATCCTATTGATTTCAGGATAAAATTCACGTGCAAGTGTGCCAGGTTCTCAACTTCTTCATAGGTTTCATCACAACGGCAGTAATGACTGACAAACCCGTGTAGTGCCAGGAAAATTGACCACGTCTGTTGGATGGTGATCTCTTGGTCGCTTAGATGAATAAGGGCTTTAGCGAATTTTTCATATGATTCGTTCGGTCCTTTGTTCACGCAGCTTTTGACTTCCTCATCCGCAAGCAGGAACATCATTTCATACTGGCTTTTATGACTCAGGCCGAATCGAATGAATGCGAGAAGAATCCCCCTCAATTTCCCTTCGTTATCCATTTCTTGACCCATCACATCACCCAGCCATTGATCCAACAGTTTAAAATCGGTTTCGATCATGGCATAGAACAATTCTGCTTTATTCTTGAAATGGTAGTAGAGGGAGCCGTGACTGTATCCAAGCTGGGACGCAATCTGCCTCATGGACACCTGCTGATAACCCTTCTTCCGAAAAAGCTCCCGTGCCGCTGCCATTACCATTTCCTTCGTGAGCTCCTGTGCTACTGCTTTTCTGGGTGACATACATTTCTCATCCTTTTTATTGACCAGTGTTTAATTAAATAGTACTTCGCTTACGATGGTAATGTCAAGGGATTTTTTACCAAAAAAAAAGAGGGGCAAACCTCCTCTAAGCTGGAGGTCCGTCCCTCTTATCTACTTACCCAAAAATCCACCCTCTGATTTTATCAGCTGCCCGGTGATCCATCCGGAATCATCACTGGCTAGAAATCGTATCAACTTCGCTGCATCCTCAGGTTCACCTAATCGTCCCATTGGAAACATTGGTAGTAAGTGTTCCCTTAACTCTTCATTGATCCACCCTGAATCAGTCGGACCTGGATCAATCGAATTAACGGTGATACCGATTGGCGCGAGGCCAACGGATAATGGCTCAGTGATGGCAATCAACATACCTTTTGATGCGATATAGGCCAGGTTGTTGGGATCCGGACCCTTAGACACCATATGGATGATCCGCCCGTCTTTTCTTTCAGGAAAGGCTATTTCATATCGCCTCGCAAACTCCATGGTCAGCATGAGCGTCCCGCTGTTGTTCACATGGTAATGCTTATCCAGAATGTCTCTATTCAACGTCCGAAAATCGGCAGGTGATTCGAATGTCGCATTGTTTACTAGAATACATGGTGTTCCCAATGTCTCTTCCACTCGATCCATTATTCGAAGCGGTGATGCTTTATCAATCAGGTCAACTTCCATATGAAAGGCACGTACGCCCATTTGCTTTAATTCTTCACAAAAGGTTTCCGGAAACTCATTCTCTACTCCATTTCCACTAGCCTCATCAAACGCGCTCCAATGGGTAAAAAAGATATCAGCCCCGGCGCTGGCAAGTGTTCGGCAAGTCGCTGCCCCTATTCCTTTTGAACGACTTGCTCCTGTCACGATCGCTACTTTTCCTTTTAGATTGGTCATTTCATATTCCTCCTATTTTTAAAGGAAGCTATAAGGTGTCACTAAGAGATGTATATATCCCGGCACAAAAAAAAGCAGATACAAAGGTATCCACTCTAGGTGTCGGGTATTCAATCACACCAGGCGCTCCTTGTATATGATGGTCAAACAGACACACTTCTCCCGTCAAAATGATAGGTTCATAGTCTATTGATCTCGTTCATCATTACAGGATTGTCCACATGTCCGATTCAAATCCCCTTTCGTCTACATCTCTCAATCAGAAGTATAATGGATTTTTTTCAATAGACAATCTATGGTTATCGGGACGGAGGGACAGGTCCCTTGCCCATCATCACTGTCCTGTGCCGTTCCCCGAGTCATGACCGCCTCCCATGGTGTAATTCTGGTCTTCACCAGGTTTGGTAGAAGGATGAATCCCCTGTACATGCCGGTCGTTTCTTCTTTTCTTTCGCTTGAGATCGATTAGTAAAGCGAATAATAAAACACCCAAAATCATGATCACAAACCACCACATTATACATACCCCCTTCTAAACCATATGAGCTCTTAATCACAATCATGCCCTGGAGTAGGACAAACATGATGTTATAGAACGTGTTGGGATAAAGGGTATCAGCTTTCGCCAATCAATCCAGTTGCTTTCGTTTATCATCTGCAATCTTAACGTTTTGTCGCTGAAGCAGCAAAAACAAGGCCAGGCCGATCAGGATCAGAGCGATTCCGATACCTTGTTGCAGTGAGATCACTTCTCCCAAAATGAAATAAGCGAGTAAGCAGGTTCCAATCGTTTCCCCGAGGATCCCCATAGAAATCACGGTTGTGCTCAGCCATTTCAACAGCCAATTAAACACTGTTTGTCCAAAGATCGTTGAAACCAAGGCTAATAGAAGGAAGTACCACCATGTCTGTGAGGAATAATCCTTGAAAGAAACGTCCTGTGTCAATGCAAAGATCCATAAGAACAGTGAACTGCTGGCATACCCGATGATCGTATACGGAATGAGGGACAGCTTTTTACGGATATGCTGGCCGACAAAGAAATAGGCTGTGATGACCCCCGCTGCAATAAAGGCAAGGATGTCGCCGAATAATGCTTCTCCACTGATTTGAAAATCCTGCCACGCAATCACGAAGCTTCCGACGATCGCAACCAGACAGCCGATCAGGGCTCCCAAGCGGTATCGCTCTTTAAATAGAAAATAGCCTCCCACCATGGCAAAGAGCGGCTGCAATGTGACGATTACCGTCGAACTTGCCACTGAGGTATAGTGTAAGGATTCGAACCATAAGACATAATGCGTCGCCAGAAAGACTCCTGACAATAACCCGAGTCCCCACTGTTTCTTGGTAAGGGTAGATAATTCTTTCCGGTTCGATTTACTTGATACTAAGAATGGCAGCAGAAGGAGTGCTGCAAAAAGCATGCGGTAGAATGCAGTGATCGTGGCAGGAGCATCTGCCAATTTGACAAAGATGGCTGAAGTGGATAGAGCAAATACGGCCAGGAATAATGTTGTGTATGTCATGAATGATGATTTCAATCCTTATGCCTCCAATTGTTTAATAACTTAATAGATTTGGTTTATTACAACTGTCAGTATAAAGGAGTTTTGTGATGGAAAAAAGGTTTATTTAGTGTAGTGATCCGGTTAGGATGAGTGGCACGGTCAAATATATAATATTGAAGCGAAGATGGTGGGTTGACTTTAACACCGGAGTAATCATTCCTCCAATCAGTCATATTAGAATAATCGTTGTGTTGGATCAAGGTCTGTTCCTTTGACTTCAAATGAAAATACCCCGCATTCATGTACGGGGTATTTGCTTTGTTAGTCAAATGTCAGGTTTAAAAAATCAGACCTATTATCCTTTTTCTGTTTCCCGATAGGATATGAGGTTTTTCCTTCTGTAGACACTTAAAAACAGTCCCACCACCATGAACGTCTGTATTGTGGGGTTCAAGCCGTAGCTTACGAATGGGAGGGACATCCCGGTGTGTGGCAGTAAGCCCAAGGTCATTCCAATATTGTAAAGGAACTGGGTTGAAAATAACGTGACCCCGCCAAGGATGATCATTTGACCCAGGAGATCCTTGATCATTTGGATGTGACGGAGCATCCGGAACATAATAAAGAGTCCCGTCAGAATCAGTACACCACTAGCTATCCAGCCATAATGATAGGTAACCGTTGTAAGGGCAAAGCTGGTATGCGGGTCTGAAATGACCTCCCTGCCACCCGGCTCCCCGAACCACCCTCCTCTTGCCAACAGTTCATGATTGCGCAGGTACATGTAGCCAAGGTGACTTCCATAGTCCTCTGGATGAATAAAGGCATTCACCCTTTCCAGCTGATACGGTTCTGCATTTGATATCATGGTTCCGATGAAAACTCCAATTACTGCATAACCCCACACCATATATTTTCGTTTATCTTTAAAACGTATCCATAACAAGACTGTTACCGTCAAAGTGAATACAAATGCAGCAGGTATACTGGGGAGCATCATTAAAGAAGAAAGGCTGACAGCAAGGAAAGGGAGCACCCACCATAAAGCTTTTTTCGAACTTCCTAAGAAAATGATCCAACTCAGAACCAAAGCCGTCACCGCTGTAGTACTGTCAATGGTGAAGCTTGCCAACCTGAAATGTGCTTCACCATTAATGTAAAAATTCGGCATGACCGTTAAAGAAATCAGAATCATGGCAGTGGTACCATAGATCCCCCATTTCAGCGTACGAAGCTTTCTATAATCAAAAAACATCAGGCCAAGGCTGATGACTGCCCCGAATATGAGATAGATGATTTTCTTGAATAAATAGCCGGTGTCATTATACAATTCTTCGCTGACATGCAGACTGGGAAGAATCCCTATCAACGAAATCAACAGAACCAACCCGATCATGAGCCAATCCACTTTCGGACGGTGAAGTCTGTTCATTTCCATGCCAAGCCGTTCTGCACTACCCATTTGTTTGATCGCTTTCTCTTCCGCGTCCCGTCCGTCCATGCCGGCTATTTTCAAACTTCTCATTTCCTCTTCCAAATGATGATGAAGTTCCTCCGCCACGAACCGTTTCGCTTCTTTAGACCTCACGTGCCGAATGACGCGATTTAGATAATCGACTTTCTTCTCACTCATCCTCACTCCCCCTCCAGTAATGGGTTGAAGGAGAGGTTCTTTACGCTTTTCCCTTCTTCCATCCGTTGAAGGACCTTCCTTCCACGGTTAGATACTCTATACTTCTTCCCCTCTTCTTCCCAGAAGGATATCAGAAGCCTGTCCCGTTCCATTTTGTGAAGGGCGGTGTACAGAAACCCATGGCGCTCCTCATATTGATTGATCCCTCTGCCACGAAGATGTTTGAGGAGTTCATGACCAGTCTTCTCGATTAATAATAGTTGCAGAATGTGCAACAGGATATCCTGTTCATTTCCCTTGGAGTTCTCGATTCCTCTTTTGATCATCTGCTTTTTCTCTTCTGTAAAAGGCATATGTTTAAATGTACCGCGATCCATCGATTCCCGAAGTCTTTTTAATCGGTCCTCCATCACCCATTCACCAGCCCTTCCTTTAATAATTGCTTCGCTCTCCTCAATCTTGTTTTCACCGTATTCTCCTTGACATTCAGAAGGATCGAGACTTCTTTTAACGAGCGATCTGCATAGTAATGAAGGTAAATGATTTCTCTATATTTCAGTGGCAGTCCGAAAACTGCCTTTCCAAGTTCCCGGTCTTCATTCCTCTGAATGACATCCCCTTCAACCGTACTTCCGGAGCTCATCATTTGAAAATGGTGATCTTCTTCCGGGAACACCTTCCGCTTATACCAGCTATTCAAGAAATCTTTACAGTGATTGATAGCCACCCTCCATATCCACGTGCGCAAGGTTGAATGGCCAGAAAATGTATCCATCTTCTTATATATTTTTATAAATATCTCCTGGGTGAGATCATCAGCCGCCTGTTCATGTCGGACGTAAGAGAATACGAGCTTCCATACGTCCTCCCCATACTGGTCCACGACTTCCTCAATCGTCACACTTTCCATTGAATGTATCCTCGTTTCTGATAGTTCCTCCACTGTCTTCCCTCCCACTTTAATAGACGGAGAAAGGGCCGGAAAGGTTTTCTTAAAATAAAAAAACTGGACCCTGGATGGAGTCCATTTACATTACTAATCAAGTCTTCAAAACAATATCAGCACTATCCAACGGACAAAAGGTATCCATATAATAGTCCTCCGCCTTCCAATATCTCTTTTCAAATTTTTCCGGATTCTGTTTAGTCGTTTCAGCTTCCCGCATAAATCTCTTTTCCCGGGGGCAATCCAGGAAAATGATGTGGTGATAAAAGCCTTTCCATTCCTTCCTCTGGAGGAAAACACCCTCCACAATGATGAGTCCTGTTTTAGGAAGCGTAACCGTTTTCCAATCGTGGTTATCCATATGAGGTTCGTAAAATGGAAGGTTGAGTTGCTTGTCATGCGTCAGTTTTTCAAAGAAGTTTTCTTTTAACCACTGAACGTCCCATTGTAAATGGAAATATTCATACCATTCTTCCGATCCAGTATGATACCGTTGATTGCGTTCGACGATGTGGTCATCAATATGGAAGATATGATAGGCAATCCCTTCTTTTTTCAGGATTTCATTAAGTTGTTCCACGAAAGTTGTTTTTCCAGATCGGCTTAGGCCGTCTATTCCTAAAATGGTTCTGCCCTGAGATGGAATGGCCGAAATGATTCCCCTTAAATCATCGTGGTTTTCCAATATTCTCACCCTTTAAAATGACTTTTCGCTGTAGTTGCATACTCTAATAGTTCATCCACGCTTCCCGTACATACTTCAACCTCTGACAAATGATAAAAAGTCGTTGTCTGTGCAAAGTCACTTATTTCATTGTTAGGAGAATATAAAATTACTCTTTTATTCAGCCCAAGAGCTATTCCCAGTTCAACATGACTCCCTTTTCCCCCAGGCAACAACACAAGGATCACATCGGATTCGATGATGGCCTGCTTTTCTTTTTCACCGATCCTTCTTAACTCTTCAACTGTGGAAGTCCTGCTATTTTGAGTCCAATCATATGTATGGGTATACCCTATTCTTTTCAAACGTTCACAGACGTCTCGTACTTGATCGATATTTTGAAAGCTTGATGCAACATAAAACTTCATGTCGGTCTCCTTTCTTATATTCATAACTTGATTTTACCATAATATTCTAAAGATCAATCTTCTATTAAAAACGCTCTTTTCGCAAAGATTGTTGCTTTTTAACATAGTCTCTGTTAAGGCTCTGTCAATTAGTGTGTGCTGGATGGTGAGGGGAACTGCTCCGCTTGCAGCTAGCGTTCGGCCGAGCCTCCTCAGCTTAGCCGAACGGGGTCTCGGCACGCCCGTACTTCCGCAGGAGTCTACGCAGTTCCCCTCACCATCTTTAACAGAATTTCTGTGACAGTGCTTCAACATACTCAATAATACCATGTAACTAGAAAAAAATTCTTTTTCAAAAAAGGCAAATCAATCTCTACCCTTGAATAAGGTTGTTTGCTAAAAAGCTTGTTTTAATTGTTTTCGATTAAGGATACATGCTTAGAAAGTTGATTCTCGCTGCAGGATGCTCGACTCCTGCGGGAATAGCTGGACAGTCCGAAAAGCGGAGGCGGCTTGCTCAGCCCCGACAAGCATAAGATGAATGGGCCGGGAAGGCGTACTTTGCCTTCATGGACCATTTAGCTTATGACCTCGAGGGGCTAGCCGCCGAAGCTGGACAGGTGAGACCCCGGAGGCTCACCGCCAGCCCCGCGGAAAGCGAGCATCCTGGAGCGGAAATCAACTAGTACACTCTTCTCTACAATAGCAACACACTTTACGAAAAGAGCCGTTAAAAAAGATGATTCCCCTAATCTTCTCGGGCTCTTTGTAATGTGTTCCATAAAGTTTTATCAAAATAGTAATCGGGAATAGAGAAGTATGTTTAAACACTTGAGAGGAGTGATTCCAATAATCGGTGATACCGGTACTGCGTTATTTGTCATTATACCTATGACCATCATTTTGATTCTTATTGTAGCCACTATTCTTTTCTTTAGAAGAAAATCAAGAAAAGATAAAGATTTTTAAATTAAAGAGGTCTGGCAAAATGAACTTTTCCGTTTTTGAAGGAGCTCCCAAAGAATAAATTACTAAATAAAAAGGTCTCCAAATAATCAGTAAAAGCTGACTTTAAGGAGACCCTTTTTAATAGTTTTTATCTAGATATGCCTTCAAGCGTTTTTTTCAGCACAATCTTTCTATACATACCATTAAACATTAGTGGTATGTCCTCTTTCACAGATAATGTCCCTTTATATTTTTCATACAGGAACTCAAAGTTCAACCCGATATCCGTGCCTAATAATCTTATAATCGGCCTGATCACCTTTTGATAAATCGGAAGTGCTCTTCCTTTGGGGTGAAAACTTATCGAAGATGATGATCTCACCATCCTGCTTCAAAACCCTGATCATTTCCTTGAGACACTGATCTGCATCAGGTACGACAGATAGAACAAGGCTTCCAATCACTACGTCGAATGGATGATCTTCAAAACTCATATTCTGTGCATCCATTTTTAAGAATTGAATCGAGGAATCCGGGAACTTTTTTCTGGCTTTTTCAAGCATTTCATTAGAATAATCAACTGCTGTAATGTTTAGTACCTTATGGTTAATCAGCTCCAAATCGGCCCCTGTACCTACACCCACAAATAATATCTTTTGATATTCGTTAAACTGCACTTCTTCAAAAAATCTTTTTCCGTGCTTTAAGAAATTCACCCGAATTAAAAAACCTATCGTATACTGGAGACCAATATTTATACATCCGTTCATTCCAACGATTGTTCATTACTGCACCTCTTGATTTTATTGTCTATCTTGGTCAGAGGAATACGTATTATGATCCAAGCTTACTTGGTTTACTTTTTTTCTGTTCGTGCCTTGTACGAATCATACTCGGAACCCCCACCGCCATACTCACCATGAAACTCCACATAACATAACGCCAGTCTCCTGTAAAAAGCGACACTCCGATGAAAAACATCAGCTGTCCCACAAGGGCGAACCATGAAGCAATCCAGGCCAAGGTTAAATTTTGTTTCATTTGCAACCCTCCTATTCTTAAAATGACGCCACTAAATGATTCTATTAATCTCTTATCTTTTATTACCAATTATTTCAAAAAAATTCACCTAACTCAATCATTAATTTATTAAAAATGTTGAGCTTACCTTCACTCCTCACTATATAATGAGGATAGGTGATCAATATGAAACGAATTCATTACAGCTGGATAATATTAACCATTTCCTTCTTCTCGATTATCGTAGCCGGAATTGTCCGCTCTTCTTCAGGAGTCTTCATCGAACCTTTCGAGAGCGAGTTCGGATGGGACCGATCTGTCATTTCTCTTGCGTTTGCTGTGGGTCTCTTTTTATATGGGATTTCCGGTCCGTTTATGGCAGCGTTAATTGAAGTGCTCGGTTTAAAGAAGATCATGATTATCTCCATGGGAACATTATTGTCGGGAACGTTGCTTACTTTGGTGATGAATCAACCATGGCAGCTCATTTTGATTTGGGGGATAATTATCGGGTTAGGTTCTTCTCTTTTCCTAACAGTTTTAAGCCCTTATATCGCAAATCGCTGGTTTGTAAAACGCAGGGGCCTTGCAGTTGGAATACTAACGGCAAGTACCGCCACGGGGCAGTTGATCTTACTTCCGATCTTAGCAATCATTATAGAAAACTATACATGGCGAGGGGCCATCAGCCTCATCATCATTCTTAGCGTCACCATGTTTCTCATCATTGCTTTCTTTATGAAAAGCTCACCCAAAGATATCGGCATCGAGCCCTATGGCGATGAAGACGGGCTTCAAGAAAAGGAGGGCGACTCCAGGAAGAATCCAATTCTGATCGCGTTCAACGGGTTATTTCTCGCGGTAAAAGCAAAGGAATTCTGGTTACTGGCAGGGAGCTTCTTTATATGTGGTCTTTCCACCAGTGGATTAATTGGGACTCATTTTGTTTCCTACTGTTTAAGCTATGGGATCTCTTTGGTGACGGCTGCCTCACTACTATCTTTCATGGGGATATTCGACCTTTTCGGTACCACATTATCCGGCTGGCTTTCGGACCGCTTCGATAACCGCTGGCTGCTGTTTTGGTATTATGCCTTAAGAGGAGGTTCTTTGGTCTTACTTCCCTTTGCTTTGTCTGAAGGGTCTGTTACTTTGCTCATCATCTTCTCCGTATTTTACGGACTGGATTGGATTGCGACCGTACCGCCTACCATTAATATTTCAAGGCAGATCTTCGGGGTTGCAAAAAGCGGGGTCATTTATGGGTGGATATTTGCCGCTCATCAGGCTGGTGCTGCCGTTGCGGCGTTTGGCGGCGGGATCATTTTCAACCTGTTCAACTCCTATACTTGGGCATTCTTCCTCGCAGGAATATTCTGCGTACTGGCCAGTTTGTTTGTGGTCTTGATCAAAAAAGAGGGACGGACCTCTAATTCCCTTTCATAAGGATACTTGTTAATGAGAGGTCCGTCCCTTTCCAGGGAGTAATTAAAACGATTCGCTACTATAAAGGTCCGCTTTTATATGCTCAAAGAATGGACTCGGTTCACCTACGCTGAATAGCTGCAGCTCGTGCATGGCTCTTGTGCAGGCCGTGTAGAATAAGCGGCTGAGGCTATCGTCACCATACGAGCTGGCAGATGCGTCATAAAGGATGACGGCGTCAAATTCGATTCCTTTTGCTAGGTATGCCGGGATGACGATCACGCCCTGTTCGTATTCAAGAGAAGCGCTTTTCATGAGCTTGATGCCTTCCACACCCCTTAAGGAGGCGTATGCGGCTTCACTTTCTCTCGCAGATTTACATATGACGGCAATGGAGTGATAGTCCCGGTCCTTCCATTCTTCTATTTTCGCTGCAATTCGGCTGTGAAGTTCATCGTGATCAGTGACCCGGGTGAGCACCGGTTTATCCCCTTCCCGGTCAAATGGGGAGATTTGGTCGCCGCCAGGCACAAGCCGGCGTGTGAACTCGATGATCGGCTTGGTGGACCTGTAGCTTTGAGTCAGGTTGATCATTGTGGTCTCACCCTGTCCATAGAGTCCGGTCAATGTGCTGAAATCCACGTGCTCACGTGCATGGGCAAAGATGGCCTGATTAAAGTCGCCAAGCACGGTCATCTTAGCTGAAGGAAACAGACGCTTGATGAATTCGAATTGAAAAGGTGAGTAGTCCTGAGCTTCGTCGATGAGCACATGCTTAATCGACGTATTGGTCTGAAAGCCAAGAATCAGCTCTTTCAACAGTAAAAAAGGAGTCGCATCCTCGTAGGACAGTTCCCCTTCCTCGAGCATGTTCACTGTCGAACGGCAAATATCCTCCCACTCTTCCGGGATCTCACCCTTCCATAAGGTGGAGATGTTCGTAGGATCAGCAAAAAGCTGAAGATACATTCCTCTCACGTCCACATATTGAAACCTATTGATTCGCTTGCGCAGTCCCTTGAATCTCCTGCGAACGGTCAATCTGGCCAGCGCATCATACTCGATCTCATAATCATTAGACGGATTTTTCTTCTGCAGGTGCTGATGCGCTTTGTGATAGTCCTCATTGCTCATCAGCTCGATTTCTTCTTCGACCCAAGGCTTGCTCCGTTCAAGCTTCTCTGCTTCATCGATCTGTTGGTTGATCCACTCGGTCAATTTCTCCAGCCTGTTATGGAAACGCAATGACGTATCACTGGTATAAAATCGTTCCTTAATTTGATTTGCTGTGACGATCGGCTGTCCCCGGAACTTGATTCCTTTGAATCGCATCCCGGATTCCTCCAGTGACGTTCTGTATAATTTAATGACATCAAAGAAATCCGTCGATGCCTTGAAGGAAATACTCGCCGTCCTGGTCCGGTACGAGGGGGCACCCGTTTCAGTCAGGACGTATTCCAATTGACTGTATGGTCCCTCCAATTCGAACTCCGCACTCAACCGATGGTCCAGATATTCCTGAAAGGTCACCTGCTCCATATTCTCTTCACCAAGCTCTGGCAGTACGTTCGATACGTAGCTGTTGAACATGGCGTTCGGGGAGAACAGAATGATTTGATCAGCCTTGAGACTGCCCCGATACTTATAAAGTAAATAAGCAATCCGCTGAAGGGCGGCCGATGTTTTCCCGCTGCCCGCTGCACCTTGAACAATGAGCAGCCGGCCGTAATCGTGCCTGATGATTTGATTCTGCTTCTTCTGGATGGTCGCCACGATGCTGTTCATATGGGTATCGGTCCGCTTCCCCAATACCTCCTGCAAAATTTCATCCCCAATCGTCAGGCTGGTATCAAACATGGATTCGATGACGCCATCCCGGATGAGATACTGCCATTTTTTCTCCAGTGTCCCTTCGATTATCCCACCGGGTGTGATGTATTCAGCGGGACCTGGCGGATAATCATAGTAAACGCTCGAGATCGGAGCGCGCCAATCATAGACCAGGAAGTCCTCGCCACTTTGATCTGTGAGAGTGGCAATGCCGATATAGACCTTTTCCGACTCCGATTCTCCTTCTTCGGTAAAATCAATCCGTCCGAAATAAGGCTTACCCTTCATGCGTTGTAGAGCGGATAATTTTTTTACTGCCTGCCTGTGAGTGCTTTGACTGACGGTCAACACTTGTGCCTGCTGCCTCAAACTGAGGACGGTTTCCAGAAAATCATCGAACGTATCCGTATTCACCTTGACCTCATCCCAGAAGTGTTTACGGATCTCCACCACTTCCTCTTGTCGTCGTCCGGTTTCATCCTCCAGACGACCGATTTGCTCCACAATTGTCTCAATGACACGGTCCACACGTTCCTGCTCCTGCCGAATTTCAAGATTCATCCAAGCACTCCTTTTTCTAAAAAAAATTGAGGGTTGACGAAAGAGTAAATTATGTTATATAATTATTATTGAGGTAATGTGTTTTAATTTACTCATCATAAGCGTTTCTGTTCTAATTTATCACAAATATCCACTCTAATCAATATAAATATGATGACTGCCAAACGATTAATGATCGTTTGGCATTTTTTCGTCTGGAAAAAGAGGGACGGACCTCATGCCTTTATTTGAAAGCACAAGGTCCGTCCCTCTGCATTATAGTAAACCACTCCCCTTTGCAACATAGCTTTCCATAATTGGTGCAGGCACCAAGTTCCCACCAGTCGCCCACACTAGATGAGTCGCATGATTCAATTGATTATTAGTTAATGAAAGCAATTCAAGATGCTTCCGTATTTGCTCGGAGGTTGGGCCCGGCATCCCCGCAAGTGCGGAAGGCTCCAAAGAAATGGACTCTGATTTATGTAAAAGAGCCAGCATTTTAAATAAGTTTTCATCCTTCACTGTATACACTCCGTTCACCAGTTCCTGCACCATCCTTCCTGCTAATGCTGAGGGGCGTCCAACCGCCAGGCCATCGGCTTCTGTCTGATTGCTTAATCCTATATCCTGGACAGAAATATTTTCGTGTTTTCCAGTCGATAGCCCAAGAAGCATACAGGGAGAATTGGTTGGTTCGGCAAAGTAACAATGAACATGATCACCAAATACATGCTTTAATCCGTACGTCACTCCTCCAGGGCCGCCTCCAACACCGCATGGCAAATACACGACCAATGGATGGTCCCTGTCAACCTTTATCCCCTCTTCTTTAAACTGCTTTCGTAACCGCAGAGCAGCGACTGCATAGCCCATGAAAAGATCCTTCGAATTTTCATCATCTATGAAGAAACAATTCGAGTCCTTCACACATTGCTTTCGCCCCTCTTCAACGGCATAGGAGAAATCGTTCCGATGCTCGATCACCGTTACTCCTTTTTCTCTGAGAAGTACCTTTTTCCATTCTTTCGCTTCACGCGACATATGGACCGTCACATTGAAACCAAGAGCTGCACCAATGGTCCCGATACTTAAGGCTAAGTTTCCCGTCGACCCTACCGCAACGGAGTATTGTGAAAAGAACTCCTTGAACGAGGGATGGGCTAACATGGAATAGTCATCGGTCAATTGAATCATATCGTGTTTTACCAAGAGTGTTTCTGCAAGTTTCAGAACTTCGTAGATGCCTCCCCTGGCTTTAATGGAACCCGCAATGGGCAGCTCATTGTCGCATTTTAACAGTAACTTTCCAGGTATGGTGGTTTGATAATACTCTTGTAACGCTTGCTGCATATGCGGCAGTGATTTAATAGGTGATTCAATGATTCCATTCTTCTCTTCTGTTTCAGGAAATACATGTTGTATGTATGGAGCAAATCGCAGAAGCCTCTTTTCAGCTTCATAGATATCATTTCCGTCTACAGAATTTGTTTCAGAATTGAAGCAGGATTTTAGTGAAGAGTTTGACCAAAAGGTCTCTTTCATTACTTTTAGATCGGAAAGTAAAGCCGGTCTTAGCCCGTATGTTTGTTCCATCATTTATTCCCCCCTCAATTTACGTATCATTTTACAGAAGTTTCGAAGCCTTTAGAAGTTTAATGTTGACTATTTATTGAAGGTAAAAAAATGAATGGATCAGTATGACACTCTTTGTAGAATACTATGATTTTTTATCAATTTCCGGGGAAATAGTTGTAGAAATTTGGAGGACAAGGCGACCGCTCCCTCGTCCCGTAACAATCATCATAGTGTATTTGAGTTTGTCGGGACAAGGTGACTGTCCCTCTGTCCCATTCGATTGGAATGGAGAGCCATTGTGACGCTTATTAGTATAGTGATTGCCCCGATCATTTGCATAGTGCTTACCGACTCTTTCAACACAATGTATCCGACCACCATTGCCACAAACGGTTCAATGTTCAGGAGCAGGGATGTATTTGTAGAGCCGATTTCTGAAATGCAATGGTTCCAAATAAGCGGGCATATCCCATGCATGATGATCGCTGTAAAAAAAAGCAGCATCCAAATGCTGAAGGGGACGGACCTCAGAAAAGTAACGTCGGAGAATGGCAAAAACACGGTCATCAAGATCAACCCCACCATGGTCGAATAAAAGGTCAATAGAATAGAAGAAAGGTGCCTTGCATATCGTTCCACAAGAATCATGAACACGGAAAATGTAAGCATCGTGAGGAAGATATACCCTTCTCCCATACCCATCACTATGGCCCCTTTCTTCATGATGACCAGGAGCACGCCGAAAAAGCTGAAAAGGCTCCACATCCAGAAAAACGGACTTTTGCGTTCCTTAAATACAACCGAATTGATAAGGGATGTACAAATGGGTGCCGTAGCCAGGATCAAGGCAGCCGTTACGGGTGATGCCGTGGTCAAGCTGGCATAGAAGCTCCAGTGATTCAAGGTCACGCCAATGAAACCGATGAAGAGCAGCGGGATGACCATGGATTTCAACGAAGAAAATTGTCTAATTGGCTTGTAGAATACTATAAGCAGGAACAGAGTAATAAAAATAAGCCGTAAAAAAGCGATTTCCATCGGCTTGAAATAGTGCACTAAAATCGCACCGAAAATAAAATTACTTCCCCAGCAAATGACACAAAAAAGGAGGCCCATGTAGAGATACACGGGCTTTCCATTTACCTTTTCTTTCATTTCACCAGCTCATGGGTACTCCAGAGAGACCCATATACCACTTTCCCTTTGTTCATCACGGCCAGTCGTTTCGGTCTTCTGGCAACGACTTCCGCTGATGAAGCGGCGTCAACGAAAATAAAGCTTGCATCATCTTCCACTTTCGGCCACTTGTATTCACCTGTTTTCGTCAATGCCGTTGTTCCGCCAGTTATCCACTTCAGACTGTCCCTTAAGGATACTTCATCGCTTTTTCTTGTCACCTGGCCGTATTTATACACTTTCTCTAACACGTCCCCGTGACCAAGCGGACTCCAGGAGTCATAGAATCCATCACACCCAAGATGGACCTTCACTCCATGATCATCCAGGAGCTTGATTGGCGGAAGGGACTTTGTCAAAGGAATGGTCGACATGATTGCCACTCCGTTATCTCTTAACCTCTCTGCCAGTTCAACCTGTTTCACTTCCGGCACCTCCCCGATACAGAAGGCATGACTGATGGCTGTCCGGTTCTGCCAATTCGACTCTTCCACCATATCGATCCACTTATCGATCGTGTAGGTCCCCACATGCCCGCTGTCGTGCAGATGGATGTCTACATCCGCATTGAACTCCGTTGCAATATTCATCGTTTCATAGAGTGATTTTTCAATTGAGCGATCGATTCCTGCAGGGTCGAGGCCGCCAACCATGGTGGCTCCATTTCTCATCGCTTCCCTCATCAATGTCGGCACGGAACCTCTTAATAATCCGTGCTGCGGGAAGGCAATGATATCCGCAGTCACCGCATGCTTATACTCTTCCAATGCCTCGATGACACCCTCGAGGTTCTTCAATCCAATGTATGGATCAATGTTTACGTGAGTGCGGATATGCGTTGAACCGTTTGAAAGGATTTCGTCAATCATCCGTTTCGCTCTTTGTTTAGTCGTTGGTGCGAGTTCTGTCAGCTCCTCTGCTTCAAACTGCAATCTTTCTTTCAGGTTTTTAACGGGCTTCGTCGCTTTCCATCCAAGCGTTAGATACGTTTTGTCCAAATGGTTATGCATTTCGTTAAAGGTCGGAATGGCCAAGTGACCTTTTATATCATAGATCACATCAGCAGTCTCGGGTATGGACTGTGTATGAGGCAGCTGTTGAACGATTTTCCCTTCCTTGACCCCGAGGTGAAAAAGCTCTGTTTTCGTTTCTGTCATGCCTCCATTTTCTATGTTTCCTACTTCAAGCTTCACATTTTTCAGCCAGATCATCAAAACGTCTCCCTTCTATTATTTATTGATCAGTACAGATTCAGAGTGAGGCAGCAACACCTTTTCCCCGTTCTTATAAACAGAATCAATTTTTGCTCTCCTTGCCACTGCTTCCGCTGAGCAGCTTGCTTCCACCAGGAGGAAGTCTGCTGCGTCCCCTACTTGAGGCCACACCTGTTTCCCTGCATCATCCAACGGCGTGATCCCTCCGGATGCATATTTCCATGTACGGTTGATGGAGTACTCGTCAATCAGTCGGAATCGTTCAGCAAGGATATTCAGCTTCTCGATCGTATCCCCGGTTCCAAAAGGTGACCAGTGATCGGTTAAGCTGTCATGACCGACGGATACCTGTAAACCGTACTGATCCAGAGTCGAAACAGGAATGGTTGGACGGTTAATCGGGATAGTAGTGGTAATATCAATCTCTTGATCTTTCAGAGTGGACATCATGTCGGTAAGAGATTGCCCCTCAAGATCACCAAGTGCAATGGCATGACTGATCGTGACCCGCCCCTTCAAGTTCGCCTCTCTTGTAAAATCAGCAAGACGTTCAAAGGTGAAAGCGCCAAGTGTGTCCGGGTCATGAAGGTGAATGTCAACACCGGCATTATGCTCTGTAGCAATGTCAAACGTCGTATAGAGCGATTGATCGATATGACGGTCCACTGTCGCCGGATCGACTCCCCCGACAAGGGTGGCACCATTTTTCATCGCTTCCCGCATCAGTTCCACTGAATTGCTGCGCAGGAGCCCGTGCTGAGGAAACGCCACAATGTCATAAGTGAGGTGGTGTTTATATTTCTCTAGTGCTTTAACGGTGACTTCCAGGTGCTTTAAGCCGGAAGTCGGTTCGATGTTGCAGTGCGTCCGGATGTGAGTGTGGCCATTTTGAAGCAGCAGCTCAATCATCTTTTCAGCTCTCTCCTGTGCGTATGGCAATTGCTTAGGAAGCAGCTCCTGTTCTTCTTCTATTCTTGTAAAAATTCCTTTTGTGATCGGGCGGCACGCCTTCCATGGACCACTGTAGTAGGTTTTATCGATATGGATGTGCATTTCACGTAAGGAAGGCAGGATCAGCTTTCCTTTTGCATCCAACACGGCCGCTCCAGCTTCAATCTCTGACTCGTCCCGTGAGATGGCCGTAATCTTTCCACCTTCTATTTTGACATGGGAATATTCCGTAAGGGTTCCTGTCACGACTCCATTCTCTTTCTCAAAACCCGTTTCCATTCTCACATTTTTCATCCATACTGTTTTCATCCAATCAGCCTCCAATATTTAGTGTTTACAAGGGTACGGATGGTGCTCATCCACCATTCGTAATCTCTCCTATTCGATCGTTGCATCTTTCACCATTAAGTAGTTGGCGGCACTCAACCAAAAATCCTTCACTTCATTGTTGTACACTGCTAAATGCTCGTAGTTTCGAATTGGAATGTATACCGCTTCTTCCATTTCAATGGTCATCGCTTCTTCATATAATGTCTTTCTGACTTCAGGGTCCACTTCTTTCCTTGCCTGCTCGATGAGATCATCGACTTTTTCATTGGTGTAATAGAAATGGTTTCCTGGTGAACCGTGGGAAGAAGAGTGGAACAAGTTGTATTGGTTGTAGTCTCCATCGCCTGTTGCATTCCCCCAACCGCCAATGAACATATCTTGTTCTCCTGTGTCTACGGCTTCAATATACGCACCATATTCAAGCACTTGAATATTCACTTTGATCCCGATTCCCTTCAGCTGGGACTGAATGACTTCTGCCATATTGATCCGTTCTTTACGGTCACTTGTAATCAGTGTCAGCTCAAGACCTTTTTCAAATCCTGCTTCTTTCAAAAGCTCCTTGGCAGAATTCGGGTCATACTCATACGGTTTCACGTTTTCACTATGACCGAATACTTGCGGACTCATGGCAGCATTCGCTAAAGTACCCACTCCGTTATAGACACCTTTTATAATCGCTTCTCTTTCAATGGCCATGGAAATGGCCTGTCTTACCTTTACATTATCAAAGGGCTCTTTTTGCGTATTGAATCCGACATACTCGACGGCTAACCCTTCTGTTCGATACAGATTCAAAGTGTCGGAGCTTTCGATGCGCTCGATTTCAGTTACGGGCACTTGATCACTGATATGAGCTTCACCTGTTTCAATCATCGCTAAGCGGGTAGCGTCCTCTGGTACTACCTGAAACTCGATTCCATCAATATTCGGCTGTTCTCCCCAATACTCTTCATTTTTCTCGAGGGTGATGGACTGACCTGACTTCCATGTCTTGAAGGCAAATGGCCCGGTTCCGATCGGGTGCTTAGCAAGACTATCAGGATTTTCTTTCACTGCTTTCTGGCTCATGATGCTTCCTTCGTTACTTGCAAGGATCGATAAGAGAGGTGCATAAGGAGCATCGAGCTTGAACTGCACTTTATATTCATCCAGTACGTTGATTTCTTTGATCATCCCCAGTTTATCCTTTTGAGGAGACCCGGTGTTTGGATCCAATAAGCGGTCGAACGTCACTTTGACAGCCTCTGCGTTAAATTCAGAACCGTCGTGGAACATGATTCCCTCATTTAATGTGAATTCCCACGTCGTATCGTCCGGCTGCTCCCAGCTTTTCGCCAGTGACGGAACAATGTTCATTTCTTTATCAAACGTTACAAGGCTCTCGTACACCTTTTGATAAAGTACATTGGCGGACGGAATATCTGTGATAAAGTGGGGGTCCAAATTGGTTGCATCGGATAATCGGACGACCTTCAGTATCCCGCCTTCTGATTCACCGCCTTGTTTGCTTGCGGTTTCACTTTCTACATTACTTGTTGAACACGCCTGGGTGATGAGCATGACCATCACGATCAATAATCCTGCGATCCCCCTGAAATACTTCTTCTTTTCTTTCAATTCCTCCACTCTCCCTTTTCCGTATTGTTGGTGCCTATCTGCATTATAAAAAAGAAAACAGCGATTGATTTTCAATATCTTTACCAACTTTTTAATTATTTTGACAATTCAAACTTATCACCTTCCCTTTCCACCCCTCTTCCTCTATCTTTGAATTACACAAACCATTTCAATGAGGAGGAAACGTCATGTCGACAGAACTTAAAGTTCAAGAAATTCAATCACCCATACTTGAGTCAAAGCCCAGCCTGTTTGAAACAAGAATCAAACCATTTTGGGAAACCTTTTCAAGGAACAAGGCAGCAGTAGTCGGTGGAGGGATCATTCTCTTCTATATTCTCATTGCTCTGTTTGCTCCTTTACTCGCTGTACATGATCCTTATGACATTCAACTGGACAATAAACTCCAGCCCCCGAGTACAGAACATTGGATGGGGACGGATGATAAAGGACGGGATATCCTAGCTAGGATCCTCTACGGCTCCCGTCTTTCAATGGGGGTCGGTTTTGCCGCAGTCGGCTTCGGTGCTTTTTTTGGCATCATCATGGGGTTGATTTCAGGGTTTTATGGAGGATGGATCGATACCTTCATCAGCAGAATCCTGGATGTCATGCTTGCTTTCCCTGGGATCCTATTGGCTCTTGCCATCATCTCTGCCCTGGGACCGAGCCTTGTGAATGTCATGATTGCCGTCGGGGTGTTCTCCATCCCTTTATTTGCAAGGGTTGTCCGGGGATCGACGCTTGAAACGAAGAAGCTTGAATATATCGATGCCATTCGTTCGCTTGGAGCCAATGATTTCATCATCATCTTCAGGCACATCCTGCCGAACATTTTATCTCCCATCATCATTCAAGGATCCTTGCGTCTCGCCACCGCCATCCTTTCAGCAGCGGGATTATCCTTCCTTGGATTAGGGGCACAGCCTCCTTCACCTGAATGGGGTACGATGCTGTCCAGCGGAAGGGACTTTTTATTCACGGCTCCCTACATCGCCCTCTTCCCGGGGTTGGCGATTTCCATTCTCGTACTCGGCTTTAATCTTTTCGGGGACGGACTTCGGGACGCGCTTGATCCGAGACTGAAATCATAATAAGGAGGAATAGGAAATGATATTGTACATTTTCAGAAGATTAATAGAAATCATCCCCGTCATATTCGGTGTGACCCTGGTTGTCTTTCTCATCATGCAGATGGTTCCCGGAGACCCGGCTATCATACTTGCAGGAGAAGGTGCCTCGAAAGAAGCGATCAACCAACTACGGACAGAGCTCGGCTTGAACCGACCACTGTATGTTCAATATGGAGAATACATCATGAATGTCTTCCAGGGTGACCTTGGACAATCTTTGAAGAGCCAGCAGCCTGTCATCCAGGAAATCATGACCCGCTTACCGATCACGATTGAACTGGCCTTCTACAGTATTCTCATTACGATAGTCCTTGGAATGACAGCAGGGATCATTTCGGCAGTCAGACCATACTCTGCTACCGATATTTCCGTGATGATCGTCGCTTTATTAGGGATTTCCCTTCCAAGCTTCTTTCTAGGTCTTCTATCCATTTATTTATTCTCTGTAAAACTTCAGCTTTTACCTGTTGCGGGATGGGACAGCATGCTGCACATCATTTTACCTGCCTTTACGCTCGGGGTCGGAGGAGCTGCCATCGTAGCCAGAATGACCCGATCCAGCATGCTTGAGGTCGTGAGGCAGGACTATATCCGTACTGCTCAGGCAAAAGGTTTAAAAAGCTTTGCCATTATCTATAAGCATGCCCTGCGCAATGCCTTGATTCCCGTCATCACGGTGGTCGGCCTTCAGTTTGGGGCACTTCTCGGAGGGACGGTATTAATTGAATCGGTCTTTGCCATCAATGGTCTCGGCCGTATGATCGTTGACTCGATCCGTACACGTGACCTTCCAATGGTTCAGGGCGGAGTACTGGTCGCATCCCTGGTCTTCGTGATCGTCAATCTATTCGTAGACGTTTTATACCGATTCTTTAACAAACGAATTGAACTTAACTAGGAGTGGTTGTAATGAGTAAAAATGTGGTCTTGGAAGTAAAAAACTTAAAAACCCATTTCACTTCGAAAAAAGGAGTGACGAAAGCCGTTGATGGAATCGATTTTGTTCTTCACGAAGGTGAGACGCTGGGAATCGTCGGAGAATCGGGCTGTGGAAAAAGCATGACCTCCCTTTCGATTCTTCGTCTTGTCCCCTCCCCTCCCGGAAAGATAGTGGACGGAACCATTGAATTGAAAGGAAAGGACATCCTTAAAATGTCCGAACCCGAACTTAGAAAAGTGCGCGGAAACCAAATTTCCATGATATTCCAAGAGCCAATGACGTCATTGAATCCTGTCATACCGGTCGGGGAGCAGATTGCAGAAGCTGTTCGCATCCACCAAAAGCTCGGGAAAAAGGAAGCATGGAAGAAAGCGGTCGAAATGCTCGAATTAGTAGGCATCCCTTCTCCTGAACAAAGGGCGAAACAAGAGCCTTTCCAGCTGAGCGGCGGAATGAGGCAACGTGTCATGATCGCCATGGCACTTGCCTGCAATCCCGAAGTCCTGATTGCGGATGAGCCGACTACGGCACTTGATGTGACGATCCAGGCACAAATCCTTGAGCTGATGAAGGACCTTCAGAAAAAGCTGAATATGGGAATCATCTTCATCACACATGATTTAGGCGTGGTAGCCGAGCTATGTGACAAAGTAGCGGTTATGTATGCCGGACAGGTTGTGGAATATAGTTCGACGGAACAATTATTCTCCAATCCGAAGCATCCATACACAAATGGACTGATGTCTTCATTACCGAAATTGCATGAAGACCAGGCAGAACTGGAAACGATGCCGGGAAGCGTCCCTTCCCCTTATGACATGCCAAAAGGCTGCCGTTTTTCTCCCCGTTGCGCATTGGCGACCGCACGATGTCACGAGGAAGAGCCACAGCTCAATTCCTCGAAGGATGGCAGTCAAATCAGATGTTTTCTATATAATGCCGAGAAAGAGGTGCAGATGACATGACCGCTATGATGACAGAGAAAAAACCTATTTTAGAAGTGAATGGCCTGAAACAGTACTTCCCTATCAAAAGGGAGTCGTTGTTCCAACCTAAACAAGTGGTGAAAGCCGTGGACGATATCACCTTCACGCTCTATGAAGGGGAAACCCTCAGTATCGTAGGTGAGTCCGGCTGCGGTAAATCGACAACCGGCCGTGCCATCCTTCAGCTGGATAAGCCGACGGAAGGCAGTATCCAATACAAAGGAATCGAATTGAACAGTCTATCCAAAAAGGGATTAAGAAATATGAGGGGCGATATCCAGGTCATTTTCCAGGATCCGTTTGCCTCCTTGAATCCGAGACAAACCGTCAGAAAGATCCTGAAAGAAGCCATGACCATACAAAAAGTATTGCCCCCTTCCAAGCATGAAGCTCGTATGAAGGAATTATTGGACTATGTGGGTCTCCCGATTACATCACTCGACCGTCTCCCCCACGAATTCAGCGGCGGTCAGCGACAAAGGATCGGAATCGCACGGGCATTGGCGGTCAATCCGAAAGTGATCATCTGTGATGAAGCCGTATCGGCACTGGATGTATCCATTCAGGCACAAATCTTGAACCTGTTAAAGAAACTTCAGAAGGAATTGAAATTAACGTACCTCTTCATTTCCCATGATTTAAGTGTTGTACGTCATATTTCAGATCGGGTGATTGTGATGTATCTGGGAAAGGTTGTCGAGATTGGGAGAAAGCATGAGCTGTTTGACAACCCTACTCACCCTTATACCAAAGCCTTACTTTCAGCCATCCCCGTACCTGATTTTTCTAAGAAAAGAGAAAGAATCCTTTTAAAAGGGGATGTACCTTCCCCATTGAATCCGCCATCCGGATGTAAGTTTCATACCCGCTGCCCTCTGGCAACGGATTTGTGTAAAGCAGAACTGCCTCCTATGACCGGTCATGGAGAACATTTCACAAGGTGCCATTATGTCTAAACATATTTTCAGAATCTTAGTTTTCTTATAAAATAGAAAGTATGACTCATCACTTTAGGAGTTCTTCACATGATTACACAAGAATCCTTTTCATTTTATATCATGCTGTCCGTATTAGCCCCAATCATTGGGGCTTTTAGCTTATTATTTCTCTTTCTATTTGAAAAACGTCTGGATCAACTGGAGAAAGAAAAGAACGAACTGCTTCTGAAACAGGAACTTCAAGAAGCTAGATACAACCAACTGAACCAACAGATCCAGCCCCACTTTTTTTTCAATACACTTAATGTCATCCTGAGCCTGGCACGTTTGAATCGCAAGGAAGAACTGATTTCTGCCATCGAGGTGCTTTCCAAATACTTTAAGTTCAAATACAAACAGACTGACCCATTGATCACCATGGAGGAGGAAATCCAATACACCCGATATTATCTCGACATTCAAAGGTTGAGATTCAGAGATCGGCTCGATGTAGTGTGGAGCGTTGAAGAAAGCTGCAAGCTTTCCCTAGTCCCTCCTTACCTCCTGCAGACCCTTGTAGAAAACGCCTTTAAGCATGGACTTGAAAAGAATCCCGGACAAGGCAAGCTGATCATCATCCTGAATGAGCAAAGGAACAAAGTGTACTTAGAAGTATGGAACAGCTCATCAACTGCTTTGGAAGCGCTAGATGTTCAAAAGGAAGACCGTGGAATTGGATTACACAATATTCAGAAGCGATTGCAGATGCTCTTTCCTAAGGAAGAAATCCTCATTCAGCTGAATGAAGAAGCCAAAGGAACGAGTGTCCAGATCTTCTGGCCTCATATGACCAGAGAAGACACCATTACTTGATGAAGGAGGAAGCGCCATGCATATTTTGCTCGTTGACGATGAGCCCCTGGAACTGGAGCAGCTCAACTACATGATTCACGAAAAATATCCTTACTGGACGATTCATACAGCCGCGGATGCGTCACAGGCGTTAAAGATTCTGACGGAACATCCGATTCGCCTTACGCTCCTCGACATTCAACTGCCTGGTAAATCAGGGATTGAACTCGGGATTGAAATGAAGAAATATGACCATATCGACATCATTATGGTCACGGCCTACCAATCATTCGATTATGCACAGGCCTCCCTGCGACTCGGGGCAAAGGATTATTTGACAAAACCGATTATTGAAGAAGAATTATTCCAAGTTCTCGATCACTATAAATACGCATCAATCCAATCCCATATCGTGCAGGAAGCGTTAACGATCATCCATGAACAATACAGCGATAAGCTTTCCCTTTCTTCATTGGCGAGCCAGATCCATATCAACGGTACGTACCTGAGCAGAAAATTTCATGAAGAGATGGGGATCAGCTTCTCAGAATACCTGAATGATTTCAGAGTCCAGGCCGCACAGCGATTACTGCGGCAGGATACCGAAAAGTCCATCTCTTCTATTTCTGAAGCGTGCGGATTCAGCAGCCAGCACTATTTCAGTTCATTATTCAAGAAGCAAACAGGATACACTCCAAGGGAATATCGGATAAGAGAGAAGGTATAAATCAATGAAGCCACGAACGTATCGTGAGTATATACAAGGAACCATCACGTTTGGAGTGGCGTATGGAGTCGTTTCGCTCCTGGCAAGATGGGTGACCGGCAATACGATTTTGTCCTCTCCTGAAACACTTGTGAAATATGGACTGCTTGGTGGAATCGGCTATGCCATGATGGGAGCCACCGCTCTCTTTCTATTCGGGTGGATCACCCCCTATATCAGGGAACGATTCCCAAACTACATGACTCTAGGGGATGTTTTGAAAGAAAGGCTCCGTGGGAGGTCATACTGGTTCGTCATGTGGGTATTGCTCCTGACAAGCCTGGACTCACTGCTTATACAAGCACTGGGGGCAGGTGTGTTATTTCATTTTCTATTAAAAACACCGATCTATGTAGGGTTACTCGTATTCTTTCTATACTGCTTCCTGTTGTCCATAGGGGGCATGAAGCAAATCCATCGCTTTGAAGGGATTCATATCTCGTTTATTTTCGCAGCCATCATTCTGATTCCCGTTTATTTTTTTATCCAAAAAGGTATTTTTCCCGTTTACGATGGATTGCTGCTTTATCATCCCTACTTATTATTTCTGAAACATAATGAAATCACCTTGTTCATTCTTACCGCATTTCTGATTGGATTCGGACAAGTATTGATCGACCGGGCGACCTGGCAGCGGATCTATATCATTGAAAAATCCAAGGTCCGAACATCCTTTATGATGGCCGGGATCATTTGGGCGACCATCCCCCTCGCCTTCACCGCGATTGTATTGATTGCGGTTTATGGGCAGGGCTTTGAAAACATTTACTCCATATTGAGTCAGCTGGTGGAGAAAATCGACTCATTGTTTCTGCTTCTATTATTTATCGGCTGCTGCTTCAGTGCCATCGCTTCCACCGTGGGGGCAGAGCTCCATGCCACATCGATCATGGTCATCCGGAATATGCTAAGCCACAAGTTCGATTGGAGTGAAGACCAGCAATTGAAAAAGACCTATTTGGTCTCTGGTGTGCTTTCCCTTTCACTCTTACTCATCAGCTCGATCCTGTCACCCAGTCTGATGGAGCTTATCTTCTTTTTCGCCCAGGTGTATGCAGCCATCATTCCGACGATGCTGGTGGTCATCTTTTATAAAAGAACGATTCCGGTGCTCCTCCCTTATTGTTCGTTGATTGGTTTAGGAGTGGGGCTGCTGTCTCTCCTAAACTATAACTCAATTCAATCGACCTGGATCAGCTTTTTCGTGTCGAGTGGGTTAGTGGTGATATCCCTGGTGGTTAATGAGATTCGGATTCATAGAAAATGAGACCACACTCGTAATGGTCTGAGTAAGAGAGTCGTCAAGTAGGCGACTCTTTTGACTTAATGGTCTAAGACATCTACTAATCATAGGATTGTATGATGTTATCTATAAAGCCTTATCGTGATAGAATGAAAGAAACGATGAAACTATTACAAATAAGGAGGAAAGATAAGAATGACAGAATCAAAGGAATGGAAACATGGTGCTCGCGGACATTCATTCATCACTTCGTTTAGCGGAGGAAAGGATAGTGTCTTAGCTCTATACAAAGCATCGAAGGATGGAGAGGCGATCGGCCTGATAGTGATGCTGGAGGAAGAAGGAAAACGTTCCAGATCACACGGGATGCCTCCGGAGCTTATCCGAGCACAAGCGGAATCGATCGGCTTGCCCGTATTCACAGCAGCTGCCAGTTGGACAGATTATGAAGAAGTCTTCATGACCCTTTTAGATAAAGCAAAGAATCATGGGGCAGAAGTGTTAGTGACGGGAGACCTGGATATGCCTGAACACGGCTGCTGGCATGAAAAAGTGGCGAAGAACGCAAGGCTTAAGCTCGGGATGCCTTTATGGGGAATGAACCATCGTGAAGCTGTCGAAGAGTTTATCAATCTGGGATTTGTATCTATCGTTGTTACGGTTAATTTATCCCTGGGCATGCGCCTTGAAGATTTAGGGCGAACGTTGACCCATGAATACATAAAGGAACTTGAAGCCCGTGGAATCGATCCTTGCGGAGAAGGTGGAGAATTCCATACCACAGTAGTGGATGGACCGATTTTCAAACAACCTGTTCCCGTTTTAAAACGTGAGATTATGAAAGACGGAGATTATGCTTTTTTGCCACTGGATCTGGATCAAATGTCGGATAGTCGCGTTAGAAAGTAACCCTGCATGATGATTGAACAATGAAAAAGCTGGAGATCAGATGGTTGATCTTCAGCTTTTTCCCCTTTAAATATAATTATTAAATTAAAATTGCACTCCTGATTCCAACACCAGATGTTCTTTGAGTGTTTGCTGTAATGTACCCTTTGTCTCTACTTGACTGTCGAATGACACTCCTGTATCAACTATTTTTCTGACAAGCTCTACCCGTAGCCCTGTAAGGATTGCCTTGCATCCCATCATATTAATTCCGTTTAAGATCTTCTCAAATTGAAAAATGACATCCAATTCCATTTCGGCAATACCCGATAAATCTATAATAAGGGTTTGAATTTGCATAGAACTGATTCCCATCAACACTTTCTCTTCCAATGTATTGATACGATAGGTATCTATCATTCCAATTAAAGGAAGTACCGCAACCGAGCTGGCTATCGGAATGATAGGTACCGATAGATTTTCCACCAGCTTTTTTTGCGACAATAGCAGTTCATCTTTGTAATCAGAATAACTGATAAAGAAATTGTTCAGGAACTGATCAACACTGTCATTGATTCGTTTTTCCAAATCAAAGAATTTCTTTCGTGGAGATTCATTATCCTCATTCTGATCATCAAATTGATAAAGGAAATACCATAAAGTTCTTCTAATTGCATGTACCCATTCCAGTTTGAATGCAAGTGTGAGAGAATGTTGCGCCCATGCAATACCCTCTATCTTTGCAAATTCAACCAGCTCTTCTTCTCTGTTTTCAACGATATAGTGAGCTAACATTTCTGCATTCTTTAATAGATCGATGTTTCCTTTTTCTAGAATATCATTGATTTTGCTCCCAACATTTACAGCTTCAGATAAGAGCATTTGCTGGAATTTCTCTCTGTTAGCCGTAAGAAAATCCGTTACCTCTTCCTTATTATGGAATAATCCATTCATCATAACACGCTCCTTTTTATCCTGATATATTCCCTATTCGTTGCTTTGAATAAAAATCCTTCTAAAACAAGTATTTCAAATATTTATTTAACATTTCACACCAATTTAATCGTCAGGTTTGTTGGGCAGAAAATCATTAATCAATTTACCCATTCATTTTAATCACCTATCGACACCTGTAAGAAAAGTGGGCCGGATACTTGGGACTACATTTGATTTGCTATGAACCTTAGAACAAACTCATCCTGCCTAATAAAAAGGTCAACAAAACAAAAAAAACAGTAAAGATATCTTAATTTTATATGTCTGAAAATTCTTATAATTAAATAAATACGGAGGGGAGGATGAATAGATGAAGACGAAGGTAAATAGTTTCAGGAGCAGGGTTGTCATGATTGGAATAATGGTACTGATGTTAGCGATTAGCGGTTGCTCTACCAATATGGGGGCAAATTCGGGTGACCAGGCTGATGGACAGGCTTCCAACAAAGAAAATAAGTTGGTCATTGCCCGTCTATCCGATGTGGAGAATCTTGATCATCATTTTATGTCCACCATCAATGCAGCAAGTGTGACACACGGTAAAATTTACGAGGGGCTTGTCGGCAGAGACAAAAATGCCAAAATCAAGCCATTACTTGCTGAGGAATGGGAGCAGTTGGATGATACAACGTGGGAATTCAAACTAAGAGATGATGTCTCGTTTCATGATGGGACACCATTTAATGCCGAGGCTGTGAAGAAAACGTTTGGTCGTTTAACAGACCCAAAGGTGGCTTCGCCTCGAGCAGTTGTATTCAAAATGGTCAAGGAAGTAAAAGTAGTCGATAATCATACCGTTCAATTTCTTTTATCTGAACCTTTTTCACCCTTATTATCCATCCTGGCGAGTCATGAAGGCGGAATCATCAGTCCCAAGACGATCGATAAATATGGAAAGGACATTATCCAAGAGCCGGTCGGCACAGGTCCATTTGAGTTCAAGTCCTGGGAAACAGGAAAAGAGATTGTGTTTAATAGAAACGACGAGTACTGGGGAGATCAACCAACTATAAGCGAAGTCGTATTCAAAGTCGTACCAGAAGAGACAACGAGGATTTCTATGCTTGAAACAGGCGAAGCCCATATTGCGGAACCTCTTTCTGTCACGATGATGGATTCAGTGAAGGCTTCCGATAATGTTGAAGTATACCGAAGTGAAGGCTTTGGTACCGAGTATGTAGGATTCAATGTACAAAAGGAACCTTTCAATGATGTCCGTGTCCGGAAAGCCATATCCCATGCAGTTGAAATGGATTCCATCATGAAAGGTGTATTTAATAATATAGGAAAAAAGGCAAACTCCTTATTAGGGTCTAAAGTGTTTGGCTATCATCAGGATATGAAGGCATATGAGTATAATGTAAATGAAGCCAAGCGGTTACTGTCCGAAGCTGGGTATCCTGATGGATTCAAAACAACATTGCTTACAATGGACAGTAAGGAAAGGATCAGCCTGGCTGAAGTCATGCAATCCCAGCTCAAAGGAATTGGAATCGACCTGGAAATCCAGATCCAGGAGTATGGAACCTTTGTAGAGCAAGCCACAAGTGGAAATTCGGAAATGTTCATCATCAGTTGGAGAAATGCTACAGGTGATGCAGACTATAATCAATACAATCTTTTCCACAGCAACTCCCATGGACCTGCCGGAAATACATTTTTCTATAGTAATGAAGAGGTAGATCGATTGATCGAACAGGCACGTTCTGAAATGGTTCAAGAGAAACGATTGGAGCTTTATGCAAAATCTCAGGAGCTGGAAATGGAAGACGCGGTCTATATCCCGGTTCGAGTGATTGAAAATATGGCGGCGATTCGAAACAACGTAAAAGATTTTTCTATCAGTCCTGCCGGTTATTTGGAAATCAATGATGTTAGCATTCAATAATATCTCTTAACTAAACGATTCAGTAAAACCAAAAATGAGAAGTTGCCTAACTTCTCATTTCTTATTTCTATTTACTTATTCTTTCGTTCCTGCGCTTTAATGGCCACTTTTTCAAGTCCATCTTGTGCAAATTCCACATCTGACTTCGGCATTGCTTTATTATTCTTAAGGTCCTTGTTCTTCTGTTTAGACATACTTTCACCACCCTTTTTGTTTTATTTATATAGTGCACAAGGATGGCAATAAATATGAAGCCATTCGAAATTTCCACTGGCCTATGTGTTGAACATAAAAAAGTCGACTCCCATAGGAATCGACTTATTATAGTGAATGAAAGAAATTAAAAAACCCCATTTTCATTGGGTGAATCCTCCGGAATGGCTTGTCCAACATCCCACAATTCAACGATCCGCTCATCCTGGAAACGGAAGATATGAACGACAGCCCCTCCCAGGTCCTCTGGATTCTGTCTCACGTGTGAATGAACCGCAACCGTGTCACCTTCCTGGATGGCACGTTTGACTTCGAGCATCTTCTCAGGGTTTCCGGCTGCATTCTCTTCCATAGCAGACATAAGTGAATTGGCATCTCCTGGAAAATGCGGATTGTGGTGGCGAAAGTCAGGACTTACGTGACTCTCGTATGCTTCACGGACGTCTCCTGATGCGACAAGTTCCAGAAATGAGACTGCTCTTTCTTTAATGGTGAGTGAACCATTCATTTTAATCATCCTTTCATTTCAACCGAGATACTTTCATTTTATAGGATATGGAACGAATAGGCGAATGAATGTCCATGATGTAAAAAAGCATTGGCCCATGCAGGTCAATGCTTTTTTTGTCTTATCGTGTATTAAATGCATTCAACATCCAAATATGTTGTTCGAGTGATGTTTTAATTCCGATGAATAAGTCAGCTGTAGGCTGATCCTGAGAATCCTCTGCTGCTTCGATGATTTTCTTGGAATCATTCACGATTTGTTTAAAATCGTTTATTAATGCGTCTACCATTTCTGTGGCGGTTTCTTTTCCATTGGATTCTTCAATGGTAGCCGTTTCAAGGTACTCTTTTAGGGTAGCAATCGGCTTCCCTTTGATTGTAAGAATTCTTTCTGCTACTTCATCAATATAATTTCCCGCTTCGTTGTAGTATTCTTCAAATTTCTCATGCAGGGTGAAGAATTCCGGACCCGTTACATACCAATGATAATTGTGTAGTTTTGTATAAAGGACGTTCCAGTTTGCAAGTTGTTTGTTAAGGGCCACGACTAATTGTTGATTCATGTATGTTCTCTCCTTTTGTCTTTGTTATAAATGTATTATATCCTTATTTATAATAATTATCAATTAATAAGTATTATCATAAAATACTGTACACCCTTATTCTATCCACTGAGATATAGAACATACAGCTTCCCCTAAAAACAAAACCAACAGGAGCATGACTCATTCCCTGAGTTCATCGCGCCTGTTGGTTTCATAGAAAATTATAGATCTTTTTGTTCCACATTAAGTTCAATCAAATTACCATCTGGATCGGCGCAGAAAATTTGGGCGAATCCACTTTTCGATTGTGGTTTTTCGAGAATTTCCACTTCGTTTTCTTTTAACCATTGGAGAGTATCATAATAGCTCTCCACTCTAAGGGCAAAATGGCCTTCCCTGCTGGATAGACGTTTATCCTTGCGTATGGTTTGCGAAGAAGGATCGACGATCAAGTGGAGCTGCTGACCCTCAATATCATACCAGGCACCCGGAAAACCAAAATCGGGACGCGGAATTTCGTTTAAACATAACGTTTTCCCATAGAAATCTTTTGCTTTTTCCAAATCTGTAACCGTAAGACTTACGTGATGGAGATATTTGTACTTTATCAAGACCTTCACTTCTTTCTTTTCAACTATTTAATTAATGGGAACAAGGTGCCTGTCCCCTCGTCCCACTTACACCGTCATCTTCCAACTGGACATTGCCAGCCAGTGTTCTTTCTCTTTATAGTCGGGCACGATTCTCCCGACAAGACGCCAGAAGGACCGGTCGTGATTGAGGTGGACCATGTGGCACATTTCATGGACGACGACGTAGTCGATGACATCCTGGGGGGCCATGGCAAGCTTCCAGTTGAAGGTCAATTGTCTTCTCCCATCACAGGTACCCCAGGTCGTTTGACTGTCTGAGATACGGATGGAACGGGGCTTGGTTTTAAAGTGACGTTGATGGACCGCAATGCTTTTCTCTACGATCGCTTTGCACTGCTTGTAGTAAAAACGTTTTAACGCCTGTTGGATCCGTTCATCCTCAAGCTCTTTTACTTGGATATGCAGTGTTTTTCCGTCAAATGTGACATGATCCTGTATGATCGATGGATCGTGTTGAACCTGTATGGGAAATGAGTTCCCAAGAAACAAAAAGGGTTCCCCATGTTGATAGGTCTTCTCCTGTGGTCCATTCAGACGATCCTTCATCTCCTTCGATCTCTCCAGGATCACATCCCATTTATCCTCCAGCAGCCGGATCACCGATTCGTCCGGGGTCCCTTTAGGTGCATGGACTTCAATGTTTCCGAAGCTGTCCAAGTAGATGCCGATGGATGTCCGATTCTTATATTTAATCTCAAACTGTATGGTCTCACCAGAATAAGTATGATTCATCTTTTATCCCCTGTATCGGATGGCCAACCCTTTTAAGAAATTCCGTGCATACCGGTCACCGCACACTCTGTAATTGTTATGGCCTTCTCTTCGCATAATCGCTCCCAATTCACCTTTTGTAATTACCACTCCAGCCAGATCCAGGATGTCGATCATATCCTCACTTGTTAATGAGAGGGCGATCTTCACCTTTTTTAATAGAAGATTATTCACATGTTCATACGTCAATTCCGGTCGTCCCGTCTGTCCCGGTTTTGGCCCTCTTTTAAACGTAATGAAGCCGTTCAAGAATGACTCGAACATTTCATCATCACATGGGATATGGTCTTCATCCTCCAGGATATCGTCCTCGAAATCATCACTATGCTGTGTTTTTGTTAGAACCTTCAGCACTTCTTCCTTTGAAAGCTCAATGCCTCCCAGCTCAAAGATCTCAACCATTTCTGTATTTTTAAGATCCAATGCATATCGTAATCGAATCAATAGATCGTTATTATTTAGGTTCATGTGTCGACCTCCTGAAAAATTTCCTATCACTAAATTATTAGCTTACCACTTTAAGGACATGTTTTATAGTATGACCTCAATGAAAAAGAAGCTTACCGATTAATGAACCGATTCAGACATCTTCTGCGCATGCTTCGCCTTCTCTGGATAATCCTGTTATACTTACGATACTTACTATAAACCTGAAATGAGTGATGGCATGATTACCTCATATGAGAAAATCAATCTGTCCGGAAACAAACTGGCTGAAGTTTATCTCCATAAAACTCCCGACAAACGATTTATCGTATCGATACCAGCAATCCATTGGTCTGCAGAATTCAATCAAAAGGATGACATCAGAATTCAAAGTACAAAACTTCAATCCTCACTTAATTTCCATATGTTCCAAGGGGATACAGACGAATTGGTAACAGCTATCGAAAAGTTAGTTCAAAGCCATTTTTGATACACGACAGCAAATTTATTTGCTGTTTTTTTCTTGTTCAAATTAGAAAGGAGCCTTTTAAGTAACCGTCAACATAAGTGTCATTCTCTCCGACATCTCTTCTCTTAGTTGATCCGATACTTTTTAACTCACACTGTTGATTTAACCTGACTCGGATGAATTCATTTATCATTTTGGGAGAATATATAAATGGTGCGTTCAAAGCAGGAAGGAGGCACACAAAATGAATTTCAGGAGGATGTTTATGGGTATTTTAAGTGGAAATCCAAAAGATGAACCAATGCATTATGGTGAAGTATTCAGCACATGGAACTATTTATTCTCAGCTAAAAATGCGGTTGCTGGTTATCAGCTTCAACTAAACCACGCCGGGGATGAAGATCTTAAGAAGTTACTTAAAGAAGGTATTGAAGCCGGGCAGGAAGAGGCAAAACAAATCGAAACCCTGCTTAAAGAAAATGGAATCGGCTTACCGCCTACCCCTCCAGAACCGCCACAGGCATGTCTCGATGACATTCCAACAGGTGCCCGTATGCCGGACCCTGCTATCTCAGGAGCACTATCAACCAATATTGCTGCTGGATTAGTTGCTTGCAGTACGGCCATCGGTCAATGTATTCGTGAAGATGTGGCCATGATGTTTGGACAATTCCATATGCAAAAAGCTCAATTAGGGGCTAAAGTACTCAAATTAAACAAAGAAAAAGGCTGGTTAATCCCGCCGCCCCTTCATAAAAACAAACAAGAACATTGTGATTGATGATCTGAATTCAGGTGTTAAAGACCTGTTCGTCTAACAGGTCTTTTACATTTCCCTAATTCTAAAGCCAAACTGGGATAGAAAGAAAAAAGAGGGATCTATTTAGCGTAAGATCCCTCTCCCTAACTATTATCTAGTTATTATTGTTGTTTGAGCTGTTTGAGCTGCTTGAGTTGCTTGAACCATTGGAGTTGCTGGAATTACTACCGCCTTTTGCTCCAATTTCCTGATAGAATTTTTTGTCATGGTTTTCTGAGGTTGCTTCTCCGCCCTTTTCACCAATCTCTTGGTAGAATTCTTTATCATGGGTTCTGGCTGTTTTCTCTCCGCCTTTACGGCCTGCTTCTTCGTAACTCATTTTGCTGTTGTTGTCATTGTTGTTGCTACTGTTTTTGTTGCTGTTGTTGCTGTTACTGTTTGCCATAATGAAAATCCTCCTTAAGTTTAGTAAAAGTGGTGTGTACGTTTGTACACTCGTTATATACCTCGAAAGGATCTTCCTAAACGATTTTTTGGAGATTTTAACATTTTTGTAAATTAATTTATACCGTCGAATTCAGCTAACTAAAATAGCAAAACGTCCTGCCTTTATTGGAACAGGTCGTTTTGCTATTGTTATCATTTAAACTTACACGTCAACAAGCGGAAACCGAAGTGTAACCGTCGTACCTTTTCCCCGCTCACTGTCAAAGTGTATGGTCCCCTTATATTTCTCCACAATGTTGAAGCAAATCATAAGACCCAGGCCGGTTCCTTTACTCTTCAAGGAATAGAAAGGAGTACCGAGGTTTTTCACTTCCTCCTGACTCATTCCACGTCCGTTGTCAATAATTCGAATGCAGACATGGCCTTTTACTTTGGTAGCCGTCACCTTAACGGACCCGCTATGCGGGGAAGCTTCGATGGCATTTTTTATTAGATTGATGAAAAGCTGCTTAAATTCAATAGAATTGACCGCCACATGACAATCCTTTTCCACGTTGAGATCAATGCCATTATCATTCAACAAACCGTACATGTTAAGGAGTTCCGTTACATCTTGCAGAACCAGTTCAATATCAACGTTGTCCACCTTCTCCCCTTGATCGGGCTTTGAAACGGAGAGGAACTGTGAAATGACATGCTCCGCCGTATCGAGTTCATTGATCATAAGGGAAAAATTCTGCTTCTGGCTTTGACTTAATGCGGGATTTTCCACATAAAATTGAAGAAATCCATTCACCACGGTCAAGGGATTCCGGATTTCATGGGCGACAGCCGCCGCCAACTGACCAGTCGTCCTCATCCGCTCCGCCTGCTGCACCTGTTCATAGTAAACCCGCTGCTTCTGAATCCGCAGATTCGTTAAATGAAAGATAAAATACAGCAGGACCTGACTTGCCAGGAAGTTCACCACATTCCCTACTAAATCTGTGTATATGTAAGGATAATCCTGCCCCTTATCCACGAACCCGATATAACCGAATGTAAAGGCAATGAAAGCAAAATTGATCACAAGCGAAAAATAAAAAAGCCTCTTGTCAAAAAAGAGAATCGAAAAAGCAGGAATAAAACAAAGTAAAATAAACCCCGACCAGGTTTCCGGATACAAGTAAAACAGGGTGTAAAAATAACCGGTCGACGAAATGACCGTCATATATCTCATCCACGCATTCTCATACCAAGGATAAATCAATAGACAGCCAGAGATGATCACGATCATCACTCCATGCACCGCGAATCGTGAATTGACCGGATTATCCACCAGTAAACCCGCTATCATCAGGACGATGATCAACGAAACAATCATATAATAGTATTTCTTATGTAATCGGCCATTAAATTCTTTCATTAGAAATGCTCCCACTAGAAAACTCTATTTCTGTCATTCTATGACAGGACATAGTAACTATCTTACAAAAATCGGGAATAGTCAATAATGGAAATCAATTAAAATGGGAGGGACGGACCTTCACAAGGTCCGTCCCTTCTCAACATGATCAGAAAATATTCAGCAGCTCATCAAATGAATCAATGGCTTGGGTGTATTCTTTCGCCTCCCCAAATCCATAGCGGGCATAGATAAATGGAATCCCTGCTTCTTTTGCCGCCCTTTGGTCCCCTTCTGTATCACCTACGTATACTGGGTCAATTAAATGGTTGCGTTCGATGATCAGCTTAATATTCTCACCTTTTGAAAGACCTGTTCTGCCGGGGTTCTCATAATCGATGAAATGCTTATCCAGTCCATGATAGTCATAAAAGGCCTCGATGTATCCGTCCTGACAGTTGCTCACGATAAACAGCTTGTACTTCTTCGACAGCTCTACAAGCACCTTTTCCACATGGTTATAGAGACTCCCTCCATGCTTACTTAAGTGCGGGATTTCATGACTGGACAGATCTTTCAGTAGCTGTTCCCGCTCCTCTTCGTTCAATTCAGGGAACAATTTCTTCCCGATTTCCTTCATTTGAAGCCCCATGGTTCCCTCAAGATGCTCCCTTGTTATGCCTTCTTTTAACTGGTTATGTTCGTTGATGACGTTGTTCCATGCTTCCAGTACGGATTCTATTGGGTCCCAAAGTGTGCCGTCCAGGTCGAAGATGATGCTGTCCATGATCGGTTCCTCCAATTCGTTTTTTGTTAGGGAAAAATTGTCATTGTATGTAGTATAGCAGAAATTTCAGGGATAGGGTTATTTCCTAAACACTACAGGCGTTAGCTTGAGTAGTGGGACATGGTGCCTGTCCCCGATGTCCCTCAAAGGAAATTTATGTTAATATGTAATAAAAAATGATTTGTAGAGTCATAGACTATAACGGAGGTTAAATCAATGAGCAAACATACCGAGCTGCGTAATCTAATTGATCAAAGCTGTCAAGAACTCGACTTCTCTGGTGTCGTCCTAGTTAAACAAGGGACAGAAGTTGTATCCGAAAGCGCCCGTGACTATGCGAACCGATCTGATCGCCTTCCGAACAAACCGACTACACGATTCGGAATTGCCTCCGGGAGTAAGTTATTTACGAGCATAGGAATAGCCCAATTGGTTGAAAAAGGGGCACTCTCTTTTGACACTCGTCTAAAGGATTGTTTGGATATCGACTTTCCTCATTTTGATGACCGTGTGACCGTCCATCATCTTTTGACACATACATCAGGCATTCCGGATTATTTTGATGAAGAAGTGATGTCTGATTTTGAAGAGCTATGGAAAGAAACACCAGTTTATCACATGAGATCGCTACGGGATTTCCTGCCATTCTTTCAATCCGGTCAGATGAAATTCACTCCCGGTGATCGATTTCATTATAACAATGCAGGTTTCATCCTATTGGGATTGATCATTGAACAGAAAACAGGGCAGTCTTTTACAGAATATATAGAATCTGAGATTTTCCATAAAGCAGGCATGGACCACTCTGGCTATTTTTCATTGGACTGCCTTCCTTCCAACACGGCAGTCGGATATATAGAGGAAGAGAATACATGGAGAACCAACCTCTATTCAATTCCTGTAAAAGGCGGGGCTGACGGCGGTGCGTTTATTACAGCATCAGACATGATGAGCCTTTGGGAAGCTTTATTTTCTTATAAACTGGTAAATGAAGAAACGACCGGGAAGCTGCTGACCCCTCATGTCCATGTGAATGGAGAAGTGCACTACGGGTATGGAATATGGATGAATCAAAGGAATGAGGAGATCTACAAGTTTCATGTGATGGGCTATGATCCCGGAGTCAGTTTCCGCGCCTCATTTTACCCTGCACTTGACTTGAAGCTGGCAATTCCATCTAATAGAGAATCTGGCCCGTTTGAAGTGACGAAATCGATTGAAGGTTATTTTGAAATCTGAGTGCATTAAAAATAGGGTTCCATCGTCCGGCTTTCCAGTAACAAAGAAGAACGATGGAGCCTCTTTTCTTCCAACAGCTTCAAGTGAAATATCTCATACCTCCCCATATTAAAATTATCGGAAATACGTATCCCGTGGTCTCAAGAAAAGGATGTAGTAATCCATAGGATACATGATGATCAGTACTGCATCAACTAACCCTAATAGGACCAACACCCGTTTTGTAAGGCTCATGGGTATTCCCCCTTCCCTCCTAATTATTTCAAATATTCAAGATTCCTTCAATTCTTTATTGCACAAAAAAGAGCTTATCCTTTTTTAGAATAAGCTCATGCATTAAGATTTACTAAACAACCTTTATTCAGCCGGTGACAACTCGCTCTCTGTCACCCATTTATGATTCTTTACCTCTTCCCCACCTGTTACTGGTGTGAAATCCACCATATACACCGTCGTCTCTTCAACGGAATCAATTGTCGCGGTCGCGCCTTCCATCCCTTTCATGTGATCGGCGTTTAGGACGACTTCATCCCCAGATGAATAACGTTCCTCACCATGATCGGCAATTTCTTCATGAATGATCCATTTATGATCTTCCACTTTTTCTCCGCCAGTGGTTGGTGTATAGGAAACGGTATAGACAAAGGTCTCGTAAGCACCTGTGATTGTGGCTTCGGCTCCCTTCATCCCTTCCATATGGTCATCTTGGATGATGGCTTTACTTCCTGCTGCATAGGTGGGATTCGCCGCTTCCTTCAAGCCTTCAGGTACTTCTCCTGAACTTGAGTGATCCATGTCATCATGGTCCATCCCGTCCATTTCTTCCTTCATCTCCTGGTCATTTCCGTCTTCATGTCCCATATCCTCTTCATTGTTGGAGCAGGCACCCAACAGGAGAAACAGTGCTGTAAAAAGTAATAGGATCGTTTTTTTACTATTTTGAGTCATGGTAGTCCTCCTCTCATTTATGAATTAAAGTTTATCCCGCAAAATTGCAAATTATATGGAGAAATGCGAGAAAATCATGAAAGATTTATGACAAATGCCTTCAGGCTTGAAGCATTGTGCATAGTTTTTTCATATTTTTTCGGTAAAATAAAGGAAATGACAAAATGAGGTTTTACTATGAAGAAAATTTCAACAAAGTTAGCCCTCTACTTCACGATTGCGGTTCTCGTGATGGAAGGGTTATTGATGCTCTATCTACATGACAATATCATCGATACACGGATCGAGGAAGAATTTCAATCGATTCTATCACGGGGGAACAGTCATCGTGATGTGTTAGAGGATCGTTATTCGGAAACGACGCTCCACCACATAGCCCTCATGGAATCCAAAACGGAAACGGAAGTTGTGATCACAGATCAAAACCATAACGTCATCATTGGTTCACGTGTATTAACGGATGGGATGCGTGAACTAATCCAAGTCACCCCTGAATCGTTGACCCGTGAAGGAAGGGTCATCGAATCAAATTGGAAGGATATGAATTATTTATCTACCGTTACATCCTTCGAAAGTGAACGGAACGAAGGATATGTCTATATGTTCAAAAGCGCCACACCGTTGCGGAACCTGATCAGCCAATTGAACAGCCATTTCCTTCTCGCAGGAATACTTAGTCTCATCATCTTAACGGGGATCCATTTTCTCCTATCGAAACTTCTGACGCGTCCCTTGTTAAAAATGAAGCAGGCGACGGAAAAATTGAGCAAAGGGAATTTTGAGGTGAAACTTCCGGAACTCGGTCAGGATGAACTTGGGGATCTATCGGATTCCATTCAGAGGCTGGCGACAGATCTAGAGACCATTCAACAGGAGCGTACTGAATTCCTAGCGAATATTTCTCATGAGCTCAGAACCCCCCTGACATATGTTCAAGGATATGCCAATGTGGCTCTTCGAGAGGACATCCCGGAATCTGAACGAAAAGAATATCTGAACATCATCCAAGAAGAATCCAAAACCATCCTGACGTTGATCGAAAATTTATTTGAGCTGGCAAAGATTGATGAAAACAATTTTTCCATTCAAACTGAAACCATCGATTCGGGCTCTTTTTATCAAAAAGTCATCAACAAGGTTGCTCCTGTTTTTAAAAGAAAGGGAATCGATCTCATTTTGACTGTGAAGGAGGATTTCCCGTTCCATGCCGATCCCATTCGACTTGAACAAATCGTCATGAACTTATTGGATAACGCCCTAAAACATTCGCCCCCGCATTCAACGACTGAAGTGACGGTTGAGCGAAACGAATCAGGGAATATGAACCTCCTGATTAACGACCAGGGAATGGGCATCCCACCGGATGAACTTCCACAGGTATTCAACAGGATGTACCGGGTGGAGAAATCACGTTCCAGGGAATTTGGCGGATCCGGTCTCGGGCTATCCATTGTCAAAGAACTGGTGGAAGCACACGGCGGTCAAATTTCAATACAAAGTCAACGAAATAAAGGAACATCGATCAACATTATTCTGTGATGCTTGGAGGTCAGTCTGGTGAATACCATTTTATTAATCGATGATGAAAGAAGGATGCTGAACCTGCTGGAGCTTTATCTGAAGCCTCACGGGTATGTATGCAAAAAGAAAAATAACGGCTATGACGCAATTCAGTCTGTTAAAAAACATTCCGTAGACCTGGTCATATTGGATATCATGATGCCTGAGCTCAGTGGCTTTCAAACCTGTGAAAAAATCAGGGAGTTTTCAAACGTCCCCATCATCATGTTAACGGCCAGGGGTGATAAGGATGACGTCATTAAAGGCTTAAACGCCGGGGCTGATGACTATATCACAAAACCCTTTGACGAAGGGGAACTGGTCGCACGTGTGAACGCTCAATTCAGAAGGATCAAACAGTATGACCAAGTAGAGGATCATCACTTGACCAGAGGGGCTTTTACGTTGGATGAAGACTCCTACACGTTAAAATATGAAAATGAAATCAGCCCTCTGACGTTAAAAGAATATAAAATCCTGCACTCCTTGATGAAGAACACTGAACGGGTATACACCCGGGAACAGCTCCTTCTCATGGTATGGGATATCCATTCCACGACCGATATCCGAACCGTTGATTCCCATATCAGGAATTTAAGGGAAAAGCTGACAAAAGCAGGCTTCCCCATTGAACATCATTTGAAAACAATATGGGGCATCGGCTACCAGTGGAAAACATAAAAAAAGATCAAAGGCTCCCTGTCCTTTGATCTTTTCTTATGTTCATTTCCTTTAGGCGATTTTCTTACATTCTTCTGCACATTTGAAGCAAGCATCGGCACATGCCTGACAATGATCATGATCATGCTTCTTGCATTCTTCCCCACATGCTTCACAAATCGCAGCACACACTCTGGCAAGCTCAGACGCAAATGGAGTCCCTCTTACTAAGGATTGTTCTAAGTATGCACACATATCCGCACATTCCCTATCGTACCGGATACATTCTTTCATCATGTTGAGATCTTCTTCCTTTAGACAAGAATCGTAACAATGATTACACGCCACCATACATTCATGGAGTGCGTTGATGGCCGATTGGTATTGTTCGTGTGACAATTTGAATTCCTCCTTTAAGATTAAGTATTTCCTACACGTTTACTATATCCCGTTCATTTTGCAATAAACGGATAAGGTACATTTTTTTATAAACAAAGAGGTTTATTTTTATTTGCATAACTTCTGCAAAAATAGGGGGTAAACAGGGGCATCTTGGAAGAACGCACCTTGTGTTAGGTAAGGAACATACTTAATAAACAGGGACGGACCTCATGCTTTCTTATGAACGCACAAGGTCCGTCCCTTCTTTTGATTAACCGTCTTTTTTATGGAATAATGAATAAATGCTCGTTCCATTAATGCAAGTAACCAATGGAAGACCAGGTGGATGAGCTTGTTTAGTTCATCCCATACATATACTAGTTTTGATTTAAATCATGGAGGTATGGATGGTTGTTTGCACAAATCACTGAACGCAAAAACTTGAGTTCCAAACATCTTTTTATATACATCACCCTCACACTATGCGTGGCCGCTTCCCTCTATTTCGTCTACCACAATCATGAATGGTATGATCGACCGATTGCCGAAGTGATCAGTACGAAGATTGTGGAAACGACGGAAATGGAGGATATGAATGGAAATAAGGATAAGCTCTACTCCCAGCAGGTCATAGCTGAATTGAAGAACGGGGTTCAAAAGGGAGAGATGATCACTTTAACCAATGAATATTCTTCCTCAGGGGCCACTGATCAGGAATATCACCCCGGGAACGAATTATTCGTAAGTATCGATTCATCTTCAGCAGGAACGACGGAGCTGGCCGGGAACATAGAAGACGTCAAGCGGGATACATACATGATGATCATCGGTTGGGTTTTTATCCTGCTCTTATTAGTGGTCGGGAAGAAGCAGGGGCTGTTCTCCCTGATCACCCTTGGAGTCAATGCCGTCATCCTGTCCTATGCCCTCGATATTTACCTGAACTCAGAGGATATAAGCCTGTTGGCAGTATGCAGCATCGGGGTGATTTTATTTACCGGTATATCCCTTTTATTCGTCAATGGCTTTAATGAAAAAACGTATGCAGCAGTTGTTGCGACCTTGATTGGAACGTTCATGACACTCTTGATTGCTTATGTTGTGGTCGGATTCACCTCCGGAAACGGTCTCCGTTACGAGGAGATGCAATTCCTTACCCGTCCATATGAAATGGTGTTCATGGCAGGGATACTCGTGGGGTGCTTGGGAGCGGTGATGGATGTCGCCATCACCCTATCGTCGTCCATCTTCGGACTGTACGAGAAGAATCCCGACATCTCCATCAAAGCGTTGAGGAAGTCGGGATTCGATATCGGCCAGGACATCATGGGAACGATGACGAATATTTTGTTCTTCGTCTATATCAGCGGGGCGATTCCCATGCTCATTCTTTTTTTCAAAAATGCTTCTCCACTCGGTTTCACCCTTTCCATGAATCTTTCACTGGAAATGGCGAGGGCACTGACCGGGGGAATCGGCATTGTACTAGCAATCCCGATCGCCATCTATACATCCATCTTTTTTGTTAACAGAAAGAAGGCTAGAGCATGACTGTACAACTGTATCTCGCAGCCATCCTTTTCATCTTAATGATCACGATTGGTGGAAAAAAAGGTGCACGCTCCTTTGTAGCTCTATTCCTGAACTTCGGCGTGCTTCTTTTCACCATCATTTTGATGAATGATCCAAATATGAATCCAATCATCCTCACGCTGATCGCCTGCACCCTGATCAGCTGCATATCCCTGTTTTTCATCAGCGAGATCAACATCAAGACGGGGACAGCCTTTCTTTCGACGATCATCACCACCGGCTTACTGCTCTTCTTCATCCTGATGTTGACCGATCAGGCGATGATCCAGGGATTCAGTGAAGAGGAAACCGAGGAAATCGGGGCGTTTTCCTTATTTGTCGGAGTGGACTTTGTGAAAATCGGGGCATCCATGATCATCATGAGTACGATCGGTGCCATCATTGATTTATCCATCTCGATTTCCTCGCCCATGCGTGAAATCGCCTATCACAACCCCACCATCAGCAGAAAAAATCTGTTCTCCTCGGGGCTTAGCATTGGCAGGGATATCCTTGGAACCAGCACGAATACGCTATTCTTTGCTTTCTTCGGAGGCTATATGGGACTGCTGATCTGGTTCAAGGACCTATCCTACTCGATCGGGGAAATCGTGAATTCCAAAGTATTCAGTTCCGAAATGATCTTCATCGGTTCAGCGGGGATCGGTGTCGCCCTCGCGATTCCGGTCACTTCCTGGATCACTGCTTACTTTTTGGTGAAGCGGAGAAACGAGTCGAATGACAGGATTAAACGGTGAAAATTTTTTCAGGATCGAAACTTACTAAAAAGCAGAGTCGAACCGATTCTTTCACGCCACCAAAAAGATATGGTAAGATAGCACCTACACTGATTCAGACTTTAGGAGAATGAGCATGAAAAAGACGATCGACCATATTGGAGTAGCTGTAAGAAACATAGAAGATACCATCCACTTTTACGAGAATGTTCTAGGAGCCAAGCTGATCGACCACTATCGAAGCGAAGCCAAGGGTGTCGAAAGCGAAATTGCCATCCTGGAGGTGGACGGTGCGAGAACCGAATTACTTGCGCCGACAAATAATGATACATCACCCATCGCACGGTTCATCAAGCAAAAAGGCAAGGGCGTCCATCACATCGCCTATCGTGTGGATGACCTCGATGTCACTCTCGAAGAACTGAAGCATCTGGGGATCCGCACATTGGAGGATAGTCTTCGCATCAACAAGCATGGCAGGAGATTGATCTACTTGAACCCTGCTGATACGGAAGGCACGATCATTGAGTACTGTGATTATCCCGATGGGGAAAATATCTAGCCAAACAAAAACGCATTGGACTCATCATGAGTTCAATGCGTTTTTTTGTCACCTCGGGACAAGGGGACAGGTTCCGTGTCCCAATTGTCTGTTTCACAGAACCTACTGCCTGGGACAACGAACCTGTCCCCATGTCCCTCTTAAAATGACTCTTAATTTTCGGGAATCCTACACGTCTCCCCTATTTCATCCTTTTTCCCTCAAAATTTTTTTACAATATTAGACAAAAACCATCAATAAAAGCAGACAGAAATGGAAGCATGTGTTAATACTTGTGTCTTTCTTTGTAGAATATTTATTGTTCTCAACTTTACATGCAATAGTTGTAGAAACTTGTAGGATAATTCAACTATTTGTTGACAGACTATTCTGATATATTTAATTTGTATCAAATATAAAGGAGTGGTGCTCTTGTTAAAAGTTCTATCTAAAGCTGGTTTATCTCTTGTTATAGCCGGGGGTGTTGCTGTGGCAGGCTTCCAAGCAGGTGATAGCCCTGCAAAGGAATCCAGCAAATATGATTTAAGTCTTGCCCATTATGTGGGTGCGTCTCCTGAACTGGCCGCAAAGGCGAAAGAGTTAGGGATTGATGTATCAAAAGCGGATCCCGCTGAAAAAATCGCTGGTCATGGTGCAAAGTTCCAACAAGCTGGGGATCATCATGTCGCTTATAAAGAGGCTACTGGTGATGTGCCAGTACTTGTTTTATTAGCCAAGTACAAAGATGGTGATGAGCCAATCGGTGACATGAAGGGTCAAGTTCCAGCGAAATACTATGAGGATTTAATTTTTGGAGATGAATATAATCCATATGAACTCGATGTATTTAAGCAATATGATAGCCAAGACGTACCGAAAGACCGTACCATGCAAAATGCTTACAAAGAATCCAGTTATGGGAAAGTTAACCTGGTACGTAAAGAAAATACTGATTTTGCATGGGTTGAGCTGCCAAAAGGTGCTTCCTACTATTTGGACCAGGAAGGTACATATGCTGAAAACGATGAATACGTAAATGGAAATGCTAATGGCGACGCCCACACAGGTGAATTCATCCGGGATCTTCTAAAGGCTGCAGACGATCAGATTGATTTCTCAAAGTATGCCGAAAATGGAGAAGTTCCAAATATCTTCGTTGTCCATGAAGGAACAGGGGCTGAATTCAGCCGTGACCCGGCACAGTTCTGGTCTCATAAATGGTCTCTATTAAGTGCCCTTTATTATGGGAAGTACTATGAAACGGGTAAAACTGCAGATGTCTATGCAGGTATGAGTCAAGGAGAATGGATAAATAAAACGGTTGTAGAAGATATGACGTACGATGGAGTTGTGGTTAATAACTATAACATCCAGCCAGGAATCGGCGGAAATGTTGCAGGATATGATATGGCCACGGACGGTTATAAAGATGAATTGAAACAAGGACCTTATCCTGCCCAAACCGGGGTATACGCCCATGAATTCGGACATGCCCTTGGCTTACCGGATTTCTATGACACTCTTTATACATCCGAAGGTGTTGGAAACTACTCCATGATGGCAGGCGGCTCGTGGATGCGTTTTCCAAACGCTCCAGCCTACTCTGGAAACTCACCGACACACTTTGATCCGTTCTCCAAGATTTTCTTAGGATGGGCAGAACCGAAAAATGTAGCACCTGAAGATGGTATTCAGAAAATCACCTTACCACCAATCAACAAAGCTTCTGCCGATAATGGAATCGTTAAAATGGAAGTACCGGGATCAAACGGTACTGAGTATTTCTTGTTCGAAAACGTTCAGCAAGACGGATTCAACAAAGGTCTAGTCCGTCAAGGTGAAGACTCACACGGTTTGGTAGCATGGCATGTGGATGAGAACATCATCAATCTTTATCAAACAGCGGGCTTCCGTCCAAACAATGTGGAGAACTGGATGAATAAGCGATTCCAGTATAATCAAACTCAAACAGCAAGTGACGGAACAGTTGTCACTCATTATGGTCTATCTGTTCTTCAATCGGATGGAAACTATGATCTCGAGAAAAACGTGAATCGTGGAGATTCCGGTGACTTCTTCAAAACCGGGGATAAACTGACACCAGTTTCCGGAAATGTTCACACGGGGTCGTATTATTTCTGGAAGGGCAATGGCTCAACGCCAGCTGATTCAGGCATTCATGTAACAGATATCGTAGAGAATGAAGATGGGTCCATTACTGCTAAATTCTACTACAGCACGAATGAAAAGAAGAGATAATAACGAAAGTTTTGAAACCTGAGCCCAAAATCAAGGGCTCAGGTTTTTTTAAGACAAAGTATCGTTCTTTTTGAAAGTAGAACCGTCCCTTATGTCCATCAATACCCTGAGTAATAACGCCCATGTGCCGCTTCCTCAGCAGCCTCCGCATCCGCCTTCGTCACATGAACCGTCCCGAATGGATGCTGCGGTGGCGCATAAATCGAATACAGCTTAATCGGGGTATCACCCGTATTGATCAGATTATGCCACGTACCTGCAGGAATGACGATGGCAAAGTCCTCTTCTACTTCTCTCTCAAAATATAAATTATCCTGCCGATCTCCCATTCGAACGATCCCCTGCCCTTGTTCAAGGCGCAGGAACTGATCAAGATGAGGATGGATTTCGAGACCAATATCTTCGCCCGGATTGATGCTCATCAAGGTGAGCTGAAGATGTTTTCCCGTCCATAAGGCCGTTCGGAACGTATCATTCTGGACGGTGGCCTCGTCGATGTTCACCACAAACGGCGCAGGACCATAATCCTTCAATGTGAATCGCTGGTCCGCATCTGCTCCGAGATGACTCAATCGCTTCGCATGCTCCCATTCATCTTTACACGTATTCAGGAGAACTTCATACGCAGGTGAATGCTGCGCCTGCAGGCAGCCGATCCGAAACTGTTCATAGTCCTCTAATGCTGTTTGGTATCCTCTCTGCAGTCCCTCCCGGTAGGAACAAAATGGAATACTCTCGACCTGGTAAACAGGCTGACTTCCAGTAATGGAGGTATACAGATTGGTCAACTGCCACCAGTGTCGCTGTTCGTCTTCCATCATTTGAAGGAGGTTGTGCTGGTGATCCTGGTTCGGTGCAACACTCGCTAACCGGCCATAAAACTCCGCAGATGAAGCTTTTCCTTGGATTCCATTAAGGAGGACATCCACTAGCTGCTGGTGATTCTCCTGTCCGTTTCTCAGCATGGAGTCGTTATTATGAAACGTTGGATTCGCATAGGTATGATTTGGATAAGACATCGGAACATTGTACATACTGTTCATTCCTTTCAGGTTTTTACCACGTTATCATATGCGGTGCAGTAAGAGATGTGCTTCTACCCATGCCTACATTCCAGGTTAGTAATCCATCGATCGGGTATAGTACTATAACCTAGTTTGGAAAAATTAGTATTTTAAAAAATTTAAAATGAGGTGACAATCATGAATCATTGGTATTTTTCTTTCCTTGTTGGAATTGTCGTCTTCCTGGGATTGTATTTCATAGGAAAACAGGAGCTGTCCTTTATTCTTTTATATAGTTTTGGAGTATTTATTGGATTTTTTATTATGTACTTAATGAATAGGAGAAGAGAAAACAAGTAGCCGTTCAATCGTAAGCTACAGAAAAGGGTTCATCACGGCCTTACTTCTCGTTAGCATTTTTCGTGGCCAAAGCCTGCCCCATCACTATGTTATAATATTCTTACTATTCGTAACACATTAAGTAAGAGAAAGGAAGTTTGATTCCATGCTGCCATCTGAGCTAAGAACCAACATCAGGAACGGAAAGCACCAAACCCATACATCCGGTTTTTGCCAGGATTATGTCCAAACCAATCTCGTCGTTCTCCCTAAAGAATATGCTTTTGATTTTTTACTGTTCACCACCCGAAATTCTAAAGCCTGCCCCATCGTCGAAGTGCTGGAAGCGGGTCAATTCGAATCCAGATACGCGAAGGGTTCAGATATTCGAACGGATATACCCATGTATCATGTGTATGAGGATGGCCGGTTGGTTGAAAAGAAAACGAAAGTCGATGATGTCTGGAGAGATGATTTCGTCACCTTTCTCATCGGTTGCAGCTTTACATTTGAAAGTCAGCTGATCAAGGGTGAGATTCCTTTGCGTCATATCGAGGAGAATAAGAACGTCGCCATGTATACGACAAACATCCAGACGGAAAAAGCGGGTGTATTCCAAGGTCCGACGGTGGTTTCAATGAGACCGATTCCCGATCACCTCGTACAGAAAGCAACGGACATTACCTCGTTATTTCCTAAGATGCATGGGGCTCCTGTCCATATCGGCGACCCTGGTGAAATAGGCATTGGGGATATAACACAGCCAGACTATGGTGACTTTGTCGGGATCAAGGATGGGGAAACCCCTATGTTCTGGGCTTGCGGTGTGACGCCTCAAGCAGTAGCCCTCCACGCAAAGATCCCCTACATGATTACCCACGCTCCGGGATGTATGTTTGTATCGGACTGGAAGAATGAAGACTATTTGAATGAAGAGAAATAAGGTAGGGACGGACCTCTGGATAGAGGTCCGTCCCTTTGCTTATCCTGATGGGACACGGTGCCTGTCCCCCAGTCCCATGATGGCGCTAATGGCTCCCATTTTTGTACAGACTTCTGCCCCTACGCCATTGCTATTGCTGATGACTTTCTTTAGTTGTTCAATATCGTCCAAAAGGTCGAGGGGATTTTGGTGTTGATTGAATTGATGTAGGGTTGCCCCAACAAAGGCATCCCCCGCCCCTGTTGAGTCGATGGAATGAACGGGAACGCTTGGTACGACGGCTGATTGTTTTCCATTTGAAATCAGGGTCCCATCTTTCCCTAAGGTGACGGCTACCGCATGAGCCCCCACTCTATGGAGGCATTTGACTCCGTCTGAAAGATTGGAGTATCCGGAAATGAGTTTACATTCCTCTTCACTTACTTTGACGAAGTCAGCATTTCTTACGCATGCCTCTGCCAGCTTAATAAAGGCACGCACGTTATCTTTCCATAAGTCTGCTCGAAAGTTCGGGTCAAAGGAGACGAATTTCCCTTCTTCTCTGACTTTCTGGATAAAGGATAAGTAAGCGGATTTAAAGGGATCATCCAGTAAAGCGGTGGCTGAGCCGAAGTGAATGATGGATGAGTCCCGCCAGCGGCTTTCATTCAGCTCTTCCTCTGTCAGATGGGCGTCTGCCCCTCTATTAAACACGAAATCTCTTTCTCCATCTTTTTTTAATGAGACGAAAGCAATCGTCGTTGGATGATTTCCATCTACGATAATCGAAGAATCATCCATGGTAAGATCCATCATGGTTTGTTTCAGGAAATGGCCAAATGGGTCATTTCCTACTTTGCTTAGGAATCGGGCCTTGCCACCAAGTGTGGTAATGGTCGCACACACATTGGCGGGAGCTCCTCCTGCTTGTTTAGAAAAGTGTTGTCCTTTAGTCAGGTCTGTATCAATGTCTGTACAAAAGAAATCGATGAGTAATTCTCCGATACACAGAATAGTGGGTTCATTCATTTTTCCAAGCTCCTTTAATCTCCTATTCCTTACTCCAGATAGAAGAGAGTTCAGTAAGGGATAGTTGTTCAACATTCGCCTTTCCTCCAATAGCCGTCAATGAAAGGGTCGTATCCGTTCCCTTCGGAAAGATAAGATTGGTGAAAGCGGAACGGCCTTCCTGTGCGAATACCTCTATAGAGGATGAATCCAGGAATAGCTGAAGAATGAGCTTATCCTCCATTAATTCCACATGCCCCTCCGAGATGCCGGAGAACGAATCCGAAAAGCCGTCTATTCCTGACTGCGTCCGATCGACAGATAACGTATTGGTGAACCTTTCATACCGAATACTCGTTTTCTCTTCTGCTGAATGATGGAGATCAAGGTTGATCTCCTTTGCATCATCCAGCTTTACAACCAGATTCAATTCCATTAATGCATGATCCACTTCAATCGAATGGCATTCCTCTTCCGAAAGCTTTATTTGCTCGCTGACCTTTGTTTCTTTTCTAATTTGCTTAAACTCTGTGACAGGTTTTTGCAAAAGACGGACTCCACTTAAAGTCGTAACCAGGGTCAGCTCTCTTGGAAGCGTCATGGCACCTCTCCACGTTTCAGTAGGAACCTGGTTTGCGTATCTCCAATTGTTCATCCATCCAAGGTAGATGCGCCTGCCGTCCTTTTCTTGAATATCGGACCAACTCACTCCTGCATAGTTGTCTCGTCCATAATCAAGCCAGAGAATGGTGTCCCCATCATGGCAGTTGGTAAACGTCTTTCCATCAAAGTCTCCTACAAAGTACTGGGTCCTTGACCCTTCCTTGTAATCGGGATTGTCGCCTATACTTACCAGCATCACCCATTTCTTATGATCTGGATTTCCGTCCACCATGAGGGGAAACAGGTCCGGGCATTCCCATACTCCGAAATGTGCCCCTTCGTCCTGACCAAATTCACTTGCGAACTCCCAGTCGATCAAATTGGCGGATGTATACAGGGTAATGGTTTGACCGGTCGCGAGCACCATCACCCAACGTTCAGAGTCGTCATGCCAAAATACTTTGGGATCCCGGTAATCGGTGATGTCTTCATCAGACAAGACCGGATTCCCCCCGTATTTCTCCCACGTCCGGCCGTTGTCACGACTACAGGCAAGACTTTGCCTCTGCCTCGGGCGTTCGGAATCCGGATACGTATCAGCACTTGTATAAATGGCGACAAGTCCCCCACTCTCCCCTTCGAAGAACCCCGACGTATTCTTCCAGTCCACCACGGCACTTCCGGAGAAAATGGCACCGTGCCCGTCAGGATAAAGAGCAATCGGCAGTTCTTCCCAGTGAATTAAATCTTTACTGACTGCATGTCCCCAGTGCATCGGTCCCCACGTGGTTCCGTGTGGATGATATTGAAAGAACAGATGATATTCACCTTCAAAAAAGACCATCCCATTGGGATCATTCAGCCACTTTTCCTTTGGTGAAAAGTGAAATTGTGGCCGGTGTGCCTCTGAATATAGGTTTGTTTTTTCTCTAAACGGATTTGTCATAAGGATCCTCCTTTACCTTCGAAAGGCTGCACGCTTGCTCATGCAAGGTGCAGCCAGCAATTTGATTAAGATTGATTTCGGTCATACCCATCCTGCTTGATTTTCAGCCACTCTTGCAATCCGAGACGATCCAACTCTTTCAGGTAATCTGCCCATTCTTCATCGGCCTTCCCATTCGTGATCCATTCGGCCTTTTTCCGCTTCACATACGAAAGTAAATCGGTCTCGATCTTTGAAAGCTTATCTAATTCATCAAGGGAGAAGAATACTCGAGGATAGATATTTTCTGCCTTCATATCCGGTACCATGACATCCTTCATCAGCCCCAGTCTCCAGGCCGCATCATCCGGTTTCGTCGTAACAGCTCCATAGTATTCGTCCAGAATGGCCAGTGGCCCTCCAACAGACGTTTTTTCCCTTAACTCGACAGGCGCAGTACCTTCCAATGGGAGATGTTTCAATGAATTGGTTGCAGAATCCAGTTCAAAGATGTTTTGCTGTTTGTCATCTCCGTAGGTTCCCCAGTTATTTTGAACCGATTGAAGCGGATTATAGAACTGATCAATCCATTTCGCCGTCAATTCAAGGTTCTGGTTCGCACTTGTAATCACCATTCTGTTACGGTCGAATCCCATGCCGTTGGTTCTTGTCACATTCTTCGTTCCATCCGGTCCTTCAAGGGCGGGCATGAGGTCATACTGATCATTCATCCCCGTGATGTTGGCCTTATCCCATGTGAAGTACATTCCGTAGCGACCTTCTTTTCCTTTCGACAGGTACGTGTTCCAGTCCTGTTCAAAGGCTTCTACGTCGATTAAGTCTTCTTTATATAACTCATTCAAATAATTGATGGCATCCTTATACCCTTCATCCGCTGCCGTCAGCTTTACTTCTCCGTCATTCGTGACGACGGTGTGATCCCAGTTTTCCCCTAATCCAAACGATCCGAATAAGAAGGACACATCTTCACCGCCATGATTGATGATGAATGACAGAGGGATTTCATCTGCCTCTCCATTCCCGTTTGGATCCTGCGTCTTGAATGCTTTCAGGACTTCTTTTAACTCATCGGTTGTTTTCGGCATCTCAAGGCCCAGTTTATTCAGCCACTCGACGTTGATCCAAGGGAAGTCATCGACGGAGTGGATGCTTTCTTTCCCTGAACCAAGCTCTTCAATCCAAGGGAAGGAATAGATATGTCCGTCCGGCGCCGTCATCATCGATCGATATTCGGGCGCATCGTCCAGTACCTTTTTCAGGTTAGGCATATGCTCATCAATTAAGTCCTCAACCGGTACAATCGCACCATCCTTCGCAAGCTTCAACAGCTCATAATCACTGTACCCCGCATTCATGATCGCGTCGGGAAGCTCGCCGCTTGCTATCGCCAAGTTCCGTTTTTCATTGAAGGTTTCTCCTGCTGTATAATTGGTCCAGTCGACCTTCACTCCGGTTTCTTCCTCCAGCCTTTTGAAAATCAGCTTTTCATTCGGATCATCCGGAGCGAGCGGTGAACTGGACGTCATCATTTTCAATGTCACCTGTTCCTCTAAAGGAAATTTCACATTTTCCAGTTCATAATTCTCTGAAGAAGCACTTTCACTGTTGTTGCTGCATCCGGCTGCCAGCAGCATCCCTGACATCAGTAGTACCGACATTGTCTTCGTCTTTTTCCCCATTATTAAACCCCCATTGATAAAATATAGATTATTTTAAAGATCCCACCATAACACCTTTTTCAAAGTATTTCTGGAAGAATGGATACATAATGATCAGCGGCAAACTGGCCAATACGATGGATGAATACTTGATCATCTCAGAAATCCTTTGGAGTTCCGCTGCCGCCTGCTGGTCAGCGATCATTCCCGGCTGTACTTCATTCTGAATAAGGATGGAACGCAGGACGAGCTGAAGCGGGTACAGATCCCTGTCTTCAAGGTAGATCATCGCATCGAAATAGGAATTCCATTGTCCAATGAAAGCATAGAGGGCGATGACAAAGATGATCGGTTTAGACAATGGAAATACGATGTTCAGGAAGATTCTGAACTCCGATGCCCCGTCGATCCTTGCCGCTTCCTTCAGTTCATTCGGAATTGATTTAAAATACGTTCTTGCCAGGATGATGAACCAGACGTTGATGGCATTCGGGACAATGATGGCCCAGATCGTGTTCAACATCCCTAAGTCCTTCACCACCATATAAGTCGGGATCAGCCCTCCGTTGAAGAACATCGTGATGAGAAAGAACACCATGATGAACTTGCGGCCGACGAGCCCATCAGCCGAGAGGGAATAGCCTGCAAAGATACAGACGCTCACGGTGATGAGGGTGAACCCAAAGGAATACAGAATGGAATTGATGAATCCTTTGACGATGGTCCCGTCTTCGAAAATCCGTTTATATCCTTCAAATGTCCAATCCGAACCGCTGATGAACAATCCTTTTTTCACAAGCACATTCGGTTCAAGGACCGACGCCAGTAGCACGTACATTAAAGGAAACAGAACGACGATCACGATTCCCCCAAGCAGGATTTTATTAATGAAAAGAATGAATTTATCGGACCTGGTGTATTGGTTCATCTCGTTTCCCCCTTTCTATAAGAGACCTTCGCCTTCGTTTAATTTCTTTACAACCCGATTAACAAACACTAGTAAGATGACATTGATGACGGCATTGAATAATCCTACTGCGGTAGCAAATGAATAGTCTCCCGCCTGCAGCCCCCGCTTGTATACATAGGTCGAAATGATTTCCGAGCTTGGCAGATTCATAGACGTCTGCAAGAGGTAAGCTTTCTCGAACCCAATTGCCATGATCCCACCAGCAGCCAGGATGAACAGGACAGCCATGACAGGCTTCAACGTCGGAAGATCAATATGCCAAATGCGTTGCAGCAGGGAAGCCCCGTCTACAGTGGCTGCATCATGAAGCTGCGGATCCACATTGGCGAGTGCCGCCACATAGATGATCGAAGCCCACCCTGCACCCTGCCATACACCTGACCAGATATAGATGCTCCTGAATGAATCAGGGTCCGACATAAACGAAATCGGTTTATCCGTAAAGACGGACAGCATGGCATTTATCGGTCCCGTCGGCGATAGGAAGAGGAAGATCATCCCCGAAATGACGACGACGGAAATAAAGTGAGGGGCATACAGGATCAACTGAATGTTCTTCTTCACTCCTGCTTTTCTGAGTTGATTCAGCATGAGTGCCAGGATCACGGGGATCGGAAACCCTATCAGAAGTTCAAAGGAGCTGAGTTTCAGCGTATTGACCAGGATATCCATGAAATTAGGAGACGATAAAAAGGTCGAAAAATGCTTCCATCCCACCCATTCACTGCCCGCGATACCCCTGATCGGGCTGAAATCCTTAAAAGCAATCGATGCCCCGTACATGGGAACGTACTTGAAAATGATCGTAAGAATGATAGCGGGTGCAAGAAATAAGTAAAGAATATAGTTTTTCTTCATATAATGAAGCTTGGTTTTCAATTTGCTATTGGTCCTTGGTTTTGAAATAGGCTGGGCTTCAGCCTTGGCAAGTGGTTGCAATCCTTTGACCTCCTTTGAAAAAAATCAATCAAACGTCTGACAGCGGTTTCATTAAAAGCATTGAATGATGTCACCTCCTGCATTTTTTGTTACTACCAATCTGTCTGTTGCTTTCACTTTACTAGAATCCCAGAATGAAAACGTTTACTATTTTCGGGTAAAAAGGTTTAATTTTTTTGGAAGTTTTTCATATAAAAAACCCCTGGCATCTGCCAGAGGTTTCTATTCCATATCATTCAATTCTTCATTAATCTTTCGAACGGCTTCTTCTGCAGACGTTCTTACATCCTTCCCTCCGATCCCCACGTCTTCGAATAAGGTTTTGACTGCATCGCTGACGACAGGATAGGCGGGGGTAACCGGTCTGTTCTTTGAATACTTCTGTGCTTGCTGTACGAAAATATTCTTAGGATATTCATTGAACTCGGGAAAGGCTTCTGCAACAGAATAACGGGCCGGAACATCCCCGGTGATTTCCACATACTTCTTTGCTCCTTCAAAGCTGGTGACGTAACGGATAAACTCCCACGCTTCATCAGGATAGTCGGTTTCAGACGATATGCCGAGGGACCAACCTCCATTCGGAACTGCCTGATACGTTCCCTTAGGAAGGGCTGTAATGCCGAAGTCCTCCCCCAATCGGAAGTCAGGATTCATCATCGAGAGGCTCTCCACCATCCATGAACCGAGCACCGTCATCCCAAGCTTTTCGGTTTCCAGTGCCTCAGGAGGCATCTCCACTTTGGCGACTTTATGGACTTGATACAGATCCTGATAAAACTGAAGTGCTTCAAGTGATTCCGGAGAGTTCAAATACCCCCTCGCCGTCTGATTATCCGGACCCAGTACGTCACCACCGAATTGCCAGAGGAGCGGCATCTTGAAGTAGGACGGGGACTCTCCATCAGGAAATCCCTGGGCCGGATCGATTCCCGTGACATCCGGGGATAACGCAGATATTTTCTTTGCTGCTTCAAGTACCTCTTCCCACGTCATCGGATCATTCGGGTTTTTGGATGGGAGCGGCACCCCGGCTTTTTCGAATAAATGAATATTATAAAAAAGTGCCACACTTGATTCTACAATCGGTGATAAGTAGATTTCATCCTCATACGTGATTCCCTTTAAAGTCGGAGAGGCCAGATCCTCTATGTGTCCACCATTTCTCATATAGCTGTCCAAAGATAGAAGAGAACCTGCACTGGCATAAAGGGCGAGGGTCGGCGTATCGATCGTCATGATATCAGGAGGGTCACCCGCTGCGATTTCGGTTCTAAGCTTCAACTCATAATCACCATATGCTATGGGGACCATCTCTACTTCAATTTCCGGATGCTCCTTATTGAACTCATTCACCAGCTCGTCATATGCCTGATTTTCGAGGTCCGTCCCCCTGTTTCTCCAGAATGTCAGGTGGATCTTAGACTCGTCACCCGCTTTTTCTCCTACTTGTTCTCCTCCACCATCTTGGAAGGAGGTGAAATAGAAGACGATGTATACCCCGGCCGTACCAATGAGAATCGAAGCTGTAAGATAGATGGCAGTTAATTTGTATTTCATCGCGCCTCCCCCGCCCTATCCGCTATCATGGATTTTCGATAGTCCAAGGGCTTCTGCCCGAATCTCTTCTTGAAAACGGTGCTGAAATAGCCTGAATTGGAGTAACCCACAAGATGAGCAATCTCAATGATCTTTAACTGTTCATCCATTAATAGGGACCGGGCTTTGTCCATTCGAAGATTTACGAGATAATCACTGAAATTCTGTCCCACCTGTTCTTTAAACATCTCCGATAAATAGGCTGAATTGATATGGAATTGATCCGCAAGGGAGGTTAAGGAAATTTCATTGGCGTAGTGCCGATCCATATACTGTCTCACATTCTCCACGATGGCGGTGCCATTTGAGGAACGGCGGGTTTCACTCACTTTTTCCGTAATCGACCTTGCTGCCTCCAGTAGATTTTCTTTCACCCGGTCCCTGGAGGTCAGTTCCCATATACTCAATTGACAGTTCCATATCATTTTCTTCATGTCATCGGAATACAGATCGTATTTCCTTGCCATGGATCCAAGCATGAACAGCACCCGGTTCGCAACAAAGGAATACGACATCATCGATTGCTGGTCACATTCTGCAAGACTCGCGAGGAGGAGTTTCTTGAAAGTGCCGAAATCACCCTGCTCCATACTGTTTGAAAGCTTCCATTCCGCTTCCTCCGTAAACTCGATGGTCTGCTTATTCGTTGTCCCATCGATGAGCTGAGACTTGGCGCCTGCTGAACTTTGACTCCAGGAAAGAAGCGATGAAATATACCCGTTCTTCAACTGAGATAAGCCTCTCACCTCTTTGCCTAACCCGATGACCGTTTCAAGTTTCAGATACGTGCTGACACTGCGTTGAAGCTCACTAACAAAAAGCCGAGCTTGATTCTCACCTGAATGATGATGACAGAGGAAATGGATCATATTCGGATAGCTCGTATCATAAAAGGACAAAACCCCCTCATGCTCATAGGATAATTCCCTGCACAGCATTCTGAAAGGGAGAAACAGCTCCCTTACCTGCTCACCTTCTAAGCTTCGAATTTCGACGGTGATAAACTGCACGACCGCATCCTCTCCTGCGAGTTCATCCAGCTTCAACTGCCGCAGTCTTTCCCCGGTGATGTTCAATTCCGCCCATTCATCCTTCACCAGATGAAGCAGGTACTGCTCCCTCATTTCCTCTGCATGATGGTGAATCAATTGGGTCATTCTGTCCGTTTCGATCCTTTTTTTCTTCTCGGCTTCGATTTCATGCTTGCTCTTTCTGAGGGCAGTGGATAATTCCTCTGGATCGACAGGCTTTAGGAGATAATCTTTAACGCCTTCGACCAACGACGATCGGACATACTCGAAATCAGCATAGCCAGACAACACAATGACCTTGATATCCGGATACTCGGCCGATAACGTCTTCACCAGTTGAATCCCATCCATGACGGGCATTCTGACATCGGTCAGGACGAGATCTGGCTTTTCTTCTTCTACGACCTGCAGCGCTTTCTTTCCATTCGAAGCCTCACCGACAATATCGTATCCTTCCTCTTCCCAATTGACCTTCCACTTGAGTCCTTTCCGAATCTGGATTTCATCATCGACCAGGATCACCTTCAGCATGAATATCCCCCCTTCCACTCTTTATGTACAAGGCAATGGTAGTGCCTTGCTTCTCTTCAGATGCAATGTGATAGGTAAAATTTTCTCCGTAATACAACTTCAAGCGGCCAAGGACATTTCTCAGCCCGATGCTCCGTCCTTTGCTCTCCAATACATTCCTCGATTCATGGCGTTCAAGAATATGCTTCAATTCTTCCACGATTGCCTCAGGGATTCCGATTCCGTTGTCTTCAATCACAATCTCCACCCAGTCATCCACTTTCTTCGTGGATATGTGGATAGAGGCTGCCGTCTTCTCTATGAAACTATATTTCACCGCATTCTCCACGAGTGGCTGTATGACAAACTTAATGATTGGTAGTGAGGCAGCATCAGGATCCTCCTGGATGGAAACCGTCAGAGCCTCTTCATAACGCAGCTTGAGAATTTCTGTAAACCTCCGTATATAGGTCATTTCCTCCCCAAGTGTCACCATGTCTGTTTCCGTATTGAGGGAATATCTCATGATTCTCCCTAAATGGATCGTGACGTCAATCACCTCTTTGTTTTTCCCTTGCGCTGCCAGCCCTCCGATGATTTCCAGGGTATTATTGAGGAAATGGGGATTGATTTGCAGGAGCAGTGCCTTGTACTCCGCATCCCGCCTGCGGATGTTCGCTTCATATTCAGTTTCAATCAGAGTGTTCAACCGGTTCGTTGTCTGTCCGAACACATCCACCACATACCCAATCTCGTCATTTGCCGTCTTGATCGAAGGGATGAAATCCTTCGCTCTTTTAAAGTCCCCTGTTTCCACCAGCTTCATGGCACCCGTCAATTTCCCTAACGGCTTGACAATCGTAGAAGAAAGAAGATAAGACGCCATAATCGTCAATAAGAAAATCCAGCCACTCGTCAAAAGAAGGTTCCTCTGAAGCTCATCGATCTTCGCGAACAATTCAGACTTGGTAATTTCACTGACGAGCACCCAGTCCCCTACCTTTACCTTTTGATAGAAGATCATATACTCTTCCTTCTCATAAGGGATTTCAATCAAGCCAGAGCTTCCGATCCCCGTTTTCATGGACTGCAAACTTTCTTTTACCACGCTCTTTGGTGTATCGATGCTGCCCGTCAGCACATTTCTGCCGCGGCCATCCAGCAGGTAAACCCTCCCGTTTTCCCCCAGCTTGATCTTACTTAACGCTTTCTCAAGAAGGGAGGATGGAAAGTTGACTTTAATCACACCGGATAAATCGAGGGTGTTGATATCAAATAGAGGAAGAAGATAACTGTTTACTTGGTCAGCCATCAAATCATTATGGGAACGCAGCCAGCGCTGGTCTTCTTCATAAAAATCGTTGAACCAAATCGTCTTCTCAAGAGGAGGAAGATTTCCCGCAGTGCCCGTCCCGTCGTTCAGATAAACAGACACGGACATCGCCTTGGAATTATTAATCATCATCGAGGATAACTCGGCCTTCAACTGGTTCTTCATCAAAAGCCGTTCGGCACTCGTAGCCTCTCCATCCTTTTCCTCGGACTTAATCCATTCCTGAGTCGTCGGGTTCACCAATACCTGCTTCCCTAAATCTTCTGCCTGGGAGGTGATCGAATCAATATATAATGAATATTGCTCCATCATCTCGATCGTCGAATCCTTCGTCCGGTCCTCCATGATGGACGTAAACCAGTTGGGGATCAAGATGGATAGAACCAGAAAAGGAAACGTCAGAAGCAACGTAAAGATCATAAATAATCGGTTGCGAAGTGAGAAAAACATAGCGCCTCCATTAATCGAGGCAGAATGATTATATTCTGCTTCCGTTTCTATCAGTGTATTTTTTTGAAAACTCAAACTACTATTCTTCTTAATTTACCATAGTATAGGAGGTCTAAAAAGATGGAAAATAAATTTGGGATGCTTGGTGGGAGGTGTCATGGTGCAAGTGTAAGGAGACCGTTGTTCCCTCATAGATCAGCCACAACAGAATCCTATGCAACGGGACACTTTTAATAGATTTCGTTCAATTTTGGCTGATAATGGCCTTAGATTGTCCATTTTAGCCGGAGATGGGATGATCAAAGGGGCTGCGAGACCTGATACAAGGATGAACATGTTAATAGAAATGGACTTCGCACAGTAATCGAGCCCGTTTGGACTACTTTCGAGCTTGATTCCGAAAGCCTGTTCTGGATTAATCAAAGAGCCGATCTTGGATAAATGATGTTCCAGTCTGGGTACGCCGGCGTTATGTTTTGCAATGAATTTAGTAAATGGATTTTGTAGAAAACAGCATTCAAATATATATACGGCATTGTCAAAGTTCGTATCATTGATAAATTCCTCCCAATAGTTGAAAGAAACTTTTTCATACGATTCCAAATCCAATTCATACACATCATAAGAGGCTAAATCATCCGCGATAAGAGAGTTACCGCCATCCTCTTTCCCCAATTCGTGATATTGAATAAAATATTAGGAGTCCACTTTTTCTTTTGTATACTTCCTGATTAGATCTTGCTCTTTCGGATATTTAGTCAAGATCTCCCTTAATTGAGTTTGATTTAAACAAGCAGTAAATTCGTAATCTGCAGGGTGCCCGGTATTTCCCTCCTGATAAAGCTTTACATTTAATCCGTACTCCTCCAAATGATGTTTGATATAGGTAGCTGTTGTAGTCTTGCCAGATCCAGGTATACATTCAACAATGATCAGCTTCGTATTCATGTCATACACTTCCCTTAGGTTTCTCTCTTTCTTGCCTTTTCGGCTCTACGTTTTCAATCTATTCCGCTCTTAAGGCATTCTCTATCTCGACCTATTTTTCCTTCTCAACCACTAGTTTAGAAATTTAGTGGGGATTTAACGATGGCGAGACATAAAAAAGCGACGGATCCATTAAATGGGTCGTTCGCTTTTTTTGATGCTTTGCTGACTTTTTTCGTACCATTTCCTTTACTTCCGGACCGTCTCGCACCGCCATGAAGTATGAGGCACCACAGATGCTAAAAACCCAATACTTCTATAAAAAATTGGAATGAGAGGTGATCATCATCAAGAACTTGAGAACTGTTGGGACTCCTTCGTAATTTCTGACAGCTCTAATTTTTAATCTATTTACTGTTTAGTTATTATTAGTAACTAATCAAGGGAAGAAAACATATAATCCACTTAAAATTACAAACCTTCATCCGATAATAAGGAAATTACTTCTTCAAAACTTTGTTTATTTTTATTTATTGAATCCTGAAGTTTCACATATATTTCATTTGGAATCGAAAAATTCTTTGAATCGAATTCTTCACGTATAGGAATTCCAGACATAGAGTTCATGACCAAATATAAAATTATCAGATTCAAAGTCTTATTTTCTAGAAATACAAAACTATTGTTATCGTCACTTTCATTTAGTTTTTTCATTTGTTCTTCTAAATAATGCTGGATAAGATGTTTATAGGGATGTTCTTCTTCATGATTTTTCATTCTAACTCATCCTCCTTCTTTCCAGAAGTGATCATACTAATTTGGTTTAATGAAGCAACCCCTTCATTTATTTCATCGGAATAGGCATATCCGTTGACTGTTGCAGTAAAAGTAAGGTGGGATTTCCATTTCAGTTGAAAGTTTGAAAAAGATAATTTTTCTCCTGGTTGAATGATGATATCCTCAGAAGGTTTCAGCCAATATTCTTCTTTATCCTCCGGGTTGTTCATTCGGTCCCATGCATCAGGAACTTTCATAGGCATTTTAGCTGTCCGGCTCAATATTTTCCCTGAAAATTGAAAAGGATGTTCCTGAGAAAATTTAATGCATATATGTGGGTTTGTAATAGGTTCTGTTCCTTGATTCGTTATATGATAGGTCCCTATGATCATATGTTCTTTTTCCAAATGATAAGAGATATTAAATGTGTATGTAAAATAACTGATCAACGAATGGCTAGCATCCATTTTATTATGCTGAATCAAATCTTTGATCTTACTAATATATAACTCATTTTCATTATTTAATTGATTGATCAAGTGTGTTAGTTCTTCAATATTTTTTTTTCCCATCATGATTTCACCCCTTAAAAAATAAAGAGAGAAGATGAATCTCCTCTCTCTATTCCTATGCCTTACAATTAACCGTTATTACCTCCATCTCCCATAGGCGGGAAAAGAACAGGACATTGTTCAGGTAATAGTGGAGTAGGGCAGACAGTAGGCAGAATGTCTCTTGGTTGACAGAAGTCAGCGACTAGCTCTAAAACAACTGGGAAGACTACTAGAATGCTTTGACACACACGGATTGATAATGAAACAGTTGTTAATGTCAGTGCATCAGTCCCGGCTGCAGCTACAAATGCTGTAACAAAGCAATCCGTATCGCTTGTTTCTGCTACGATTTCAGTACCCTCTGGTGCACACAGTACTACTTGCTCAAAACGGGTTGCTGTTAAAGGTACTGGAAGCGTTACGCTTACTCCATCCAATAACGTTACTGTGATCGTGTACGTAATGATTTTTTGAAGCGTCACTTCTTGCAAAGTGATTGTTGCTCCATCAATGATGAATTGACGGTCCTCACGTTCACCGACTTCAGTGATATCCACGTCAATGACGTTACAAGTAACTGAAAGAATGTCTTCTGGTGTAAGATCACCTAGTCCTGGAAAGGGAATTACAACACCTAGTGAAGTAATTTCAAAATTTGCTTCATTGATGATCCAATCATAAACCTTTTCAGTCCTGATACATAGAAGCTCTTGGCCTCCGGTTAAATTTTTTGCTTGCATAAATGCAAACACCTCCAATAATTTATTTTTTGTTTACATTTACATCATATGCTGATGAGCATTTTACGGCATAGGTTCATTACTCAATAACGTAAAGTTGTACTTTTGTCACCCTTTACAGTTTATGAAATAAAATGTGTTATATATCAAAGGATGGAAAGGTATAAATAATAAAGATATAGATATTCATTTTCCGCATTTTATACAGGAAGCACATAACAGTCATCGTTTAAGCCTTTATATACAAGATATTTAAATCAAGGTATCTTCAAATGTAAAAATCTATTTAAGGAGAAAGAAAAAAGAAAAGGAGTTTGGAGAAATGAATGAAAAAAATGATACTGAAGTTTTTGATATTAATTACTGCATAAAATTGATTAATATGGGATTCAAGGAAACCAAGGAAGAAATAAGATCGATACAAAGGGATATTTCAGAAGTAGCTGATGAAATACAAAGATTGCAGTATTTGCAGATGGAAGCAAAAGTTGCTCCAAAAAATAAGTATAAGAACAGTGAAGAGCGTCAGGAGCATATCAGTGCGCCCATCGATAATATTGAGAAAATGGAACTTGACCTCTTAAAGCAGGATATAGCAGCTTTAAAAGCATTACTCTTGAAGCAACAAACAGAGAGAAAACAAGATGTAGAGAATTCAACTCTAGTAAACCCACCTTCACACACGCACCAAAATCAGCAGCCTCAAATGCAGCCTTCCACCTTTAAAAAGCTTCAATCCATGCAGGGGTCAGCGTCGCAGGTTCAAAATAGATTAAAAAAAATGAATCTCCCACCAGTATCAAATAATTCCTGGCAGTCTATAAATCAGGAATCAAAAGCTGAGTTCCTAAATCGAAAGAGACAAAGTCAGTTATCTCAACAACATAGTACAAAACATACACAGCATCCTGCAAAATCCAGGAAACATGCGAAAGATACAGTAACTGACTCAAATAACTCCCAACAAGTAAACCATCATCCAAAAGCTTCATTAGAAAAAGACAAAACCAATCATCAAACTGATCCGGGAGAAATGGGAAAAACTGCAAAAAATAAGCAGGAGGCTAAACTCCCTCAAACACAGGAAACCAGTAGCTCTGATTCATCATTTACATCATCTATCCTTTCAATTTTTAAAAATAAAGAATGACTGATCCCTTTATAGTGCCAGGATTAGTCCACCAGGAAATGATTGATCACGGAAAAAGAAGCCTTCCATATGAAGCGTGCGGGATTCTGTCGGGAAATCAAAAAGTAGTTAAATCCATTTGGAAGCTACAAAATGAATTACAGTCCGATCGGCGTTTTTTTATCAGTAGATCGGTTATTGAAAATACGCTCATACAAATTGAAGAGTTAAATCAAGAAGTTTTAGCAATTTATCATACCCATCCCACCACTTCTCCTAAACCTTCATACTATGATATCAGATCTCATACTGATCCGGCTGTCATGATGGTGATCGTTTCATTCAAAACCAGTCCTCCACAAACCAAATGGTACAAAGTAACAAACGGAAACGTGAATGAATACCTATTTACGATCGAACCAATCTCATAGCCCATGCCATTCTTCCAAATATGCTTATACTATTCTATCAAACTTAAGGAGATGATAACGTGTACCAGAAAAAAACGACTACTAAAGGTCCTAGAGTTGTTGAATTAAAGACAACAAAAAAAAATAAATTAGTAGCATATAAAAAAGGTTGTGGGTGTGGAGGAAATCGTAAAAAGTCATGAAAGTATTTTAAAGGCTGCCATTTTCCCGGCAGCTTTTCTTTATCTCCTTAGATAATAAATGATACTTATTTACAGGCAATGTAACATTTAGTTCTAAAGCACCATATAATAATATATGTACTTGTATAAGTGCAAACATCTCCAATTGGGTACTTGCACTGCAAGTACTCCTTTTTTGGTTATTTATAGGAGGGTAAGAACCTTCCTATATAAGGTCTCATGATCCAATCCATCTCATCCCCTGCCACCTGGGGACAAGAATCAATTAAATGGATGGGATAAAAGATGGGAAGCAACATCAGTTTTTCAGTATAAAAAATGACTACACCCTAAAAACAAAGACACCAGACCGATTGGTGTGCGAACTTGGTATTCACCATGATGACACCGATTAATCAAACTTGAGGTTTTCATCACATATTCGGCTAGTGGATTTTCAAGGTGGTTTGGTTAATTCGAAATTTGAATTATTAATCCGATTTTCAATTAATTGATCCTCTGTGTCGAATTTTCTTTATGCTCACTGAAGACTCAACAGGCAATGCTTATTATTAATATCAAATTCCCCTTGCTATGAAACCCGTTTCATACTTTAGGCTAAAGGGAGAATGTGAAGCATCACATTCTCCCTTTACGATTGGCGTTACGCCATTTCTGGCGGCGTGACAATCACAGAGATAGAAGTGTTCATCAAGCATGAACACTTTTTTATTGAAAATAAGCACCCTAACCTCTTAACCTGGTAATCTATGCTACCATGGGAATAACAAGAAGGGGGATGAAATCAAATGTCCATGTTCAATAAAGTGATTGCCAGTTTCGGCATTGGTTCCGCGACGGTTGATACAAAGGTGAAGAATGCCTATATTCAGCAGGGTGAGATGCTCGAGGGAGTCGTGGAGGTGAAGGGCGGAAGCACGGATCAACGAATCGAGTCGATCCACCTGAAGCTGATGACGCTGTACGGCCATGAAGGCGGCGACCGACTGTCACCTGCTGTCGTGGAAGTCCACCAGCTGAATGAGCCCTTTACCATATCCAAGGGAGAAAAGAAGCACATTCCGTTCTCATTCCAGGTGCCTCTGGATACGCCGATCACGATGATACACCCTGAAACGCAGAAGAATGTGCCGCCGGTCTGGATCGATACTGGCATCGATATCAAAAATGCCGTCGATCCCAAGGACAGGGATTATGTATCTGTAGACCCTTCAACCGTTCATGAAAACATCATTGATGCCATCAAGGTCATCGGATTTAAATTCAAGCAGATGGAGAGTCAGAATACCCCGGCATGGGTGAAAACGAACCGTCCTTTCGTGCAGCAATATGAATTCACCCCAACTTTCGGGAAATACAGCCGGAAGCTTGATGAACTCGAAGTCTACATCCTTCAGGGCGATCATGAAACCATCATCTATTTCGAAATCGACAAGCGCAGCAAAGGATCGATGGCTGCCTTTAAAGAAAAATTCAACTTGGATGAACACAGAGGAAGCGTGACCCTCGACAATCAGGAGATCCTGATTAACAGAAGCCGTGTGAGTGATACGTTTGAGGAGATTATTGATGAAGTTCTTTGAATCGTAAATAGCTGAAGAAAATCATAACAAAAAACGATCAGAAGTATGGGAACCCCCTGATCGTTTTTTGTTACACCCTCTCCAGTAAACAGGGATGAAAGATTAACATGATTCTCTCCCACTGGCCAGCTTTGGCCCAGTTGACCTTTTGAAAGAAAAGAGGATCATTAATCCCCCCAACATCGCACACATTCCATACATAAAGGAGTAGGACGAGAAGTCGGCGAGTGGGCCCATCACCACCCCACCTAGGGAAACTCCTAAGTCGGCCGTTGCAATGAAGAGCCCTAGAAGGACATTCCGTTCCACTTTCGGAAGGACAAAAGATAAATACGTGGTGAGAGTTGGATAAATCAACGCCTGTGCCATTCCGATTCCGACAGCCCCCACATAGAATGAGACGCTGCCGAACGATTGAGAGAAGCTGATGCATAGAGCTGCCAGCGCGAGAAGAAGCATGGTTCCCATGACAAAGGGGGCATGCCATTCACCGTCAGATGGAATATGTTTTCTCAAGGTGAACCGTGCAAACACAACGGTTGCAGCCTGCAGCATGAGGAATACTCCGGCACTTCCACTCTCCATTTGTAATGCGAATAGAGGGATGAAGGTAGTGATGGCCCCGAATATGATAGAAGAACCAAGCATTAGTACGCTGCATCGGAACAGGAAAGGATTTTTCACCAGTTGAGTGAAGGAGGCAAGCATCTTTCCCTCCTTCCCATCTATTACCGGTACCGGTTCATCTTCTTTCGTCTCCAACTTGGCGCTGTACCCAAATAAGCCCGTCACAACTGCAAGCCCGATCATGACATAACCGAATGAATCCATCCCTTCCTGCCAGATTCCGATGGCCAGTAGCGGACCAAGGATTCCTGGAATGTAAGAAAATAAAGAATAAAGCGAGATGCCTTGCGACCGGTCTTTCTCAGGCAGTGCATCAATGATGCCGATTTGCATGGCCATGGAAAAGAAGGCCGTCGCCACCCCCTGCAGCATCCGGGCCACGAGATAACCGCCGAGTCCTGAAATGGCATACAGGACAAGGGCAAGCCCGTTCAGGATCAGGATGATGCGCAGGATCCGGATCGGTCCGTGTTTTTGAATGATCTGACCAGCCCACGGCCGGAAGAACATCGTCGTAAATAGATATGCCCCCATCACCAGGCCGATCGTCGTGTTGCTTGCTCCCCACTCTTTTCCTTGAAGGGGGATGAGCACATTCAGGATGGCATTGGAACTGAAATAACAAAGGACTACCAGATAAAGTCGTAAGAATGGCCACGATAATGCTCCATTCACTGTCTATCGCCTCCTATTTTTCTTGGTGATTTCCGGGACTAAAACGTGATTAGTGCCCGCAACAGCTGTTTCGCATAATCGGATTGAACATCCTTTAATCGTTCCGTTTCCACCATTTCTTCCACCTGTCCGTTGCGAAAGATGAGGATGCGGTCGCAGATATAGGCGGCAGCCTGAATATCATGGGTGATGAACACATAGGTCATGCTATGTGTTTCTTTCAGTTCCCTTAATAGATTCAACACCTGTAATTGCACCGACACATCAAGGGAACTGATGGCTTCATCAAAGAGGATGCAGTCGGGCTCCGTGGAGATCGCTCTTGCGATGCACACCCTTTGAATCTCTCCACCGGACAATTCATGGGGATATTTACGCTTGTATGTATGTGGCAAGCCTACTTCACTCAGCAGTCCTTCGACCTTTATGGCCTTCTGATCCGCTGATATCTTCTGCAGCTCGAGTGGCTCAAGGATGGCCTGCTCTACCGTAAAAAATGGATTGATGGAGGATTTGTAATCCTGGAACACCGCGCTGATCTTCCCGATTCGGCGGTTCCTCTCCGATACATCGACCCCATTTAGGGTAACGGTTCCCCTGTCCGGCTTTTCAATCCCGATCAGGAGCCGGCCCAGTGTCGATTTACCGCTTCCGCTTTCCCCGATGATGCCCAGACATTCTCCCCGCTTCACTTCAAAGCTGACATCGGTCAGCACTTGCACCCTCTTTTTCGTAAAGAGGTCTCCACGTTGATATGATTTGTTTACATGATTAGCATTCAGCATATTAAGGACTCCCCATCTGACTGTTAAAATGGTGACTCAACGATTTCCGGGTGGATACCAGGTATTTCGTATACTCTTTTTCCGGCTCTGTGAAAACCGATTGAGCCTTTCCCCGTTCAATGATCCTGCCGTCCTTCATCACCAATAAATCATCGGCTATGTGACGGACCACTCCCAAATCATGGGATACGAAGATCATGGAGCACCCCATCCTTTCCCGTAACCCGATCAGCTGATTCACCACTTCATACTGGGTAATGGTATCAAGTGCTGTCGTAGGCTCATCGGCTATGATGAGATCAGGTTCGAGGATAAGGGCAAGGGCAATCATGATCCTCTGAAGCATACCTCCCGATAATTGATGAGGATATGTATTGAGCACTTCTTCAGGATTCTTGATCATGACGCTTTCAATGGCGAGTTTAAGCTTTCGTTCCGTCTCCCTTTTAGACCAGTTGAAATGTTCCGCTGTTGCCTGACGTAGATGAACGCCTATGACGCGTGATGGATCAAATGCGGTCATCCCATTCTGCATGATCATGTACATCTGTTTGCCCCGTTTCTTCCTCATCCCTTTTTTCGAAAGGGTTAGGAGATCTTCCCCTTTAAAAAGAACGGTACCGGTTTCTTTCAGCCATGGTTGGTTCAACCTCATCAGCGACCGGCATGTCAGGGATTTACCACTTCCGCTTTCCCCGACGATGGCGAGTGTCCTCCCCTTCTTTACGTGGAAGGAGCTATCCTTCACAAGCCATTCGTCCGTCTTGTCATCGACGATGGACAGGCCGTTAACCTCGAGAATATTCATTTTGTTTCAGTCACCTCTTTTCTTGATCCCGCGTTGATAAGTGACAGGGTGTTCCTCCTGGAAACCCTTGTACCCCCGGCTCCTTGGATCCAAAGCAACCTGCAGGGAGTCTGAGAGAAAATTGAAGGCCATCACAATGATGATGATGGAGAAACCGGGTGCCAATAATAGCTCCGGCCTTGTAAACATCACCGAGCGGGCTTCGCTCAGCATCATTCCCCACTCTGCCGTAGGGGCCTGGACCCCCAATCCGAGAAAGGAGAAGCCTGAAATCTGCAGAATCATCGAGGAAATCGAACTGCTGGAAATGACCGTGATATCGGCAAACGTCACAGGCAGGATATGCTTGAGCATGATCCTGCCGTGACCCACCCCGATGACCCTTGCATACCTCACATAATCAGATTCGGCAAATTGTCTGACCGAAGTCCGGATGACCCGGGCAAACCATGCCCATTTAGTGACAATAAAGGCAATCATTATATTTTCAAGCCCGACCCCAAGCACACCGATAATGGCAAGGGCCATGACATATCCGGGAAATGACAGCATGATATCACAGACTCTCATCAGAAACGCATCCACTCTTCCCCCGAAATATCCCGACAGGAAACCGACGATCGCCCCGATCACCACGGAAATGGCCAGTGCGAGCAAGACCCACAAGACACTCGGCCGGATGCCGAAAAGGATCCTCGACAAGATGCAGCGCCCCAAATGATCATTCCCTAACAGATAATCCCATGAAGGAGGTGCATATCGTAAGCCCATATCGACTTCCACAGGATCATGTGGAGCAATGAATGGCGCAAACAGACCACACAGGAGGGTCAAGAAAATGACGATCAACGATACCATCGCCAGCTTATCATGATGTAAATTCGTTAATTGTCTCATTTAATGATCATTCCTAACTTTAGGATTAACAGCGGCATTCAAGATGTCAGAAATGGCATTGAACATCACGAATGCCACAGCCACGATCAGTACATACGCCTGAACGACTGGAAAGTCCCTGCTGACAATGGATCTGATACTCAAACTTCCCACTCCCGGCCAGGCAAACACACTTTCTACGACAACCGTACTCCCTAATATGATTGGTACCGCCATACAGAAGACCGAAATGGCGACATGCAGAGAGTTACGTATGATACGGGCGGTGACGCGCCATTCTTTCAAGCCGCATGCCCTGGCATAAAGTACATAATCCTCACTTAGTTGACGGAGCATCGAGCTTCTTACGACCCGAAAGTATATCCCCGCATAACTGATGGTAATGACCAGGACCGGGAGGATATAACTTGTATAGGAGTACATTCCATTCGTCGGAAATAGATCAAGCTTCACAGAAAAATACCAGATCAATAAAGATGCCAGTAAGTAGGAAGGCATGGCCGTCAAGAAGAACGAGATACCCCTGACAAACTGATCCACCGCTTTGTCCTGATGCAATGCACAAATCACTCCAAGAAGAACCGACAGAATCATGACCGCAACCGAGGAAATGAGCGTCAACTTCACTGTATTGAACAAAGCGGGTCCAAGGAGCGACCATACCGGCTGTCCCGTGACAAAAGATGTTCCAAAGTCCAACCTGAGACTGTCCATCAGCCAATCCCCGTACTGAAGGAGGAAGGGCCGGTCAAACCCGAACTCCTTCCTCGTCTCTTCCATCAGTTCATCCGTAATGACCGGTATCCCCTGGGACTTGAGGACGACCTCAGCCGGATCCATGGGGGATAAACTCATCAACACGAACGTTATAAATGAAATAATCAATAGGACCGGGATCGATACCAATAGTCTTCTAATGATGTATCGTATCAAGACAATCCTCCTTTCGGGAATCCAGGGTAACGACTCCCTTTTTCATTATTTGAGTCTCATCTGTTCGAATGGCAGTTCAAACTGTGTTTGTTTGAATGTCAGCCCCTTTAAACCTTTAGGTGCCACAACCGTCATCCGGCCATTCGATATCGGAATAAATACGGCTTCGTCATGAACAATCGTCAAAATCTCCTTATAGAGTGCTTTCCTCTTTCCTTCGTCCGTCGTCACCATCACTTCATTTATTTTCCTATAAAGCTCATCCGCCTGCCTGATGCCTTTGGTTGTATGAAGGTACGAAGCATCGGAAGTGAACGCCGCGATCGTACTGACCGGATCATACGCGAGACCCCATGTTTGATTGAATAATAATTCATATTCACCGGTTGATCGTCTATTTGCGATGGATGTGGATTCCTCACCGACGATTTCAAGACTTGCGCCAATTTTCTTCAATGAGCTTTGGATGAATTCAGCCTCTGTTTTTTGAGAAGGCGAATTGACGTCATAATAAAGCTTCATGGCCAAAGGACGTCCATTCTTTTCACGGACCCTATCATCACCGGACATCCAGCCATTTTCTTCTAACAACTTTTTAGCTTTATTGACATCGAAGTCTCTCTTCTCAAGGTCAATATCTGCATAAAGGACATTGGATGAAAATAAGGTATGGGCTTCTGTTTCCGTCCTGTCCAAAATATCTTCTGAGATCGTCTCCCGGTCAATGGCGTACCAGATCGCTTCACGAACCGCCGTCTCGGTAACGGGACTATCCGTTTTGCTGCTATTGGCGACGATCATCTTCGTATTCATCGCCTCACTTCTTTCCACTTGGTGATCTCCTGTATCGACAAGCTGGTTCATCGCTTCCACATTCAGGCTGTCTGCACCGCGATCATCTGTGAAGGCAAAGTTGATCTCCCCTTTTTGTAAAGCCAGGAATGTCGTCTCCCCTGCAGGAAGCACCTTCGCTGTAATTTCCTTGATGGAAGGCGCCCCTCCCCAATAGTCTTCGTTTGCTTCAAAGCGGGCGAACTCGTCTACCTTATGTTCCCCGAGGATATAGGGTCCGGTGCCGTGATAACCATTCACTCCATCCTTCGTTTCTCCATTTTTGAAGTCATTGGGTGACAGGAACACATAAGGCCTCGTCATCGAAAGCTCTGTTAAGGCAGGATAATAGGGTTCAGACAGGGCAAGTTCCACCGTATGCTCGTCAACGACCCGAACCTCCTCAATTTTAGTGGACAGCTTGATCCACGCGTGCTTCTCCGCATTCCGCTGTACCGCTTCAATGTTCTTCTTCACGGCCTCGGCATTGAACGGCTCCCCGTCATGGAAGGTGACACCTTGCCTAAGATGGAATGTATACACCTTGCCATCACCTGAAATCTCCCAGGATTCAGCAAGCAGCGGCTTGATGCCATCCTCTGTATTTTCAACCAATGATTCATACACTTTCCCCTGGGCAGCCATAGACCCTGTGTATAAATGTGGGTTCATATCATTGATATCCTTGGCCGTCGCATAAACCAGTTCATTCTTATCTGCGTCCTGTTCACCTTCTGTTTTCGCTCCGCAGGCAGTGAGGATCATCATCAAAAGAATCATTACGCTTAATGTCCATCTCTTCTTCATCCTATTTTTCTCTCCTTTTGTACTCTCCTTAAAGCAAAATCATTACGATTTAATTTTTGTAACCAACTCTTTTCCCATCTCACTAGTGATCCTCGTTAGATCCTCTTCGAAGCTTCGAATGGTAAAGGCTTCGGAAAGTTTTTGATCATGATGGGCTTCCGCGACTTCTGTCAGCTTGTCCTCATAGATCCTGATCAGCTTGTCCATGGTAGGGCTCGGTACATCCAGGAATCGTGCAATTCCCTGGATGATCTTGATCCGGTAATAATCTTCCTTAGGCATTCTCGGGATATCCAGCTCTCCCTCTACGTTCCTGTACATCTTCCTGATCGGAACGGCCGAGAAATCGAAATACCTTCCTGCCTCGTCAGGAGTCGAAAATGGATCGACCAACAGTGAGGTATAGCGTATGTAAAGTAAATACTCCTGGTGGATTCTATCCAGCTGTTCAAACCCTTCGATGTCACTCCTTGATAAGCTTTCCAATCTTACTGGATAGTTATCGTCCGTCATGAATCGGAGTAGGTTGAGTGGCTTGATATTCACTCTTTTAAGGATTTCCATCATTTCCTGCCATTGAGCGAGGATATCCCGGATCAGATACTGGGTGATCGGTCCTTCGGGATACAGCTTATACACATATTTCATGGAAGGTCCCTCGCCGAATATCTCCCGCAGTGTCACATCATTCATAAAGAGCGGAGGATGGACATAGAGGGAAATATTACGTGTTTCTGCTTCTAATGGGGATTCAGTCAGCACTAACTCTACCCCAAGCTCCTGCCCTAACGAAATCAGGTTTTGAATTGTCTTCGATTGACGATGGGTCGATCCGATATAGAGCTTCTTCTTCACCGCCGTCGTAATGATATGGTGAGAAGGGTCCCTCTCCATCCACCTCGTATCTCCTAAATAAGTAGAGAAGCTGATGATTTCCGCCTCGGGTTGAACGTCAGCCAGATCATACTTCACAAGACTATTGGATCCGAAAGTCGGTGAAACCAATACGATGGACAGGACGCCTTTGAATACTTCCCTAGGAATAGTGTGGAGCACGTCCAGATACGCGTCTGTAGTGACGGCCAATAAGACGACATCCCACTCTCCCCTTATCGTATCGAGACCGCGGTACACATGATCAATCAGGCATTCACCTTGTAATCTCTCATTCTTCTGATTTTGAACAGACACCCGAATCTGATTTCCATTCATCTCTAACGATTGGAAAAATGATTCCGACCGGACGGAATTCCTCCCTGCGATCCCCACCTCGCATCCCAGGTGGTTCTTTACGATCATACAAAGCTGCACAGAAGCGGGTCCCGTGCCTATGACCAACACCCGTTTACCCTTTTTCATCGTTTCCCCTCCTGACTTGAAGTAGGACGAATTTTTTCATAAAGTAAGATATCAAATATTTGCTGGGGACGCAGACTGTTTTCTGCTATTCTCCACTTCTCCTTATCTACTTCACGGGAAGGATAGTTGAAGAGGGATTTCAGTCCATCCCCGTACCTCATCGACACAACGACCTCTTCATTGGTCAACTCATATAACTGATCCATGATGTCATATTTCACTTCAACCGTCGAACTGAAGATGATATGGGTCACTTCCTTGAGATCTCTGAGCTGTTCCACAAACGAAAGTTCCAGTGCAATATTTAAATCCCTGCCTAATCGATTCACAACCTGCCTTCCCAGGGTGACCGCCTCTTCGTCAATGTCGATTCCGATCACCTTTGCGCCAGTGCGTCCCGCAATAAGGAGCGGTGTCATCGGAAAAGAACCAGAGCCGACAAGGAGTACAGTCGATTCCCCTGTCACCTGAAACTGCCCGAACTCCTCTTCAATGCTGGACTCAATGTTTTGAAAGTAGTTTGCTATCTCTTCTTCACCCCTCAACAGCTTCCGGGCCCGGTGCTTCTCCATCTTGGCAACGGATAGGGCGGATAGATTTCTTAACTGATCTACCAGGTATGGATCCGCTACCTGATCCCACCTCTTTATGTACTCTTCATTAAGAATGAATCGTGAATACTCGTTGATTAATTCCTCTAACGCCACAGCCTCCTCTTCCATAAGGCTGCTCTCTTGAATGGCTTCATCAAATCGTTCCAAATAGATCTTCAGATCCGCTTCAAAGGTCTTACCCGCCTTCATCATATAACCTCCTCTACCATGTGTATAAATGCTTTCCCTTCGGCCACAATCCCGACGGTCCCCTCAATCCTGACCGCTGTGATGGACCCTTCATCCCAATCTGCGGTTACATGCATTTCCCCTCCAGGCTGTTTAACCTGCAGCGAGATGCAGCGCCTTTGCTTCCATGCGAGATAAGCACCCAATGATCCGGTCCCCGATCCGCATCCCCGTTCCCACATCATGCTGTTCACATCCGGTACATGGATGAGGGGGGCAAGTTCGTGGGTTTCAGGATCATAGAGTAAAACACCAACCAGATTGGCCTCATAGGAGGAGTTGATCAATCGTGCCAGGGTTTCTGCCGATCGGCGTAATGAAGAGTCCAACTGTCCCGCTTCCAATACAGCGTGCACCGCCTCCTGATAATAGATCATCGTAATGGGAAGTTCTTCTCCATCCACCACCCACATTTGCATCTTGATCCTTGCGGGTATAGGCATTGTAATGCTGCAACGGTACAAGCCCATCTCATTCTTCACATCACACCGGACCAACTCGTCGGTTCCCGAGACTTCCATCAGGATGGTTGTCGAATAACCGTGGGGCAGCCCCTTTCCCGAAGCAACGAAGGCAGCCAACGACATACAGGCATTCCCACAGAATTCTCCCCCGGCCATTTGCAGGCTGGAATCTGCACCCGCATTCTTTGACTCTTCAATGAACCCCACCTGCTCAGCATATAAACTGTCATATGCCATCAGCCTTGACGCTATCTGATGATATTCTTCCTTAAGGTGTTTGGTCTTTACAAGTACCGTCATATTCTCCGTCGGGTTGAATTTAATAAACTCGATCTCCTGCATCATTTCGATCCCTCCGCTTCTTTTGATAATAAGATACTGAAAGGACAAACCATTAATTCGTAACCATTACGATTTATTACGCAAAAAATATATGGATTAATATTAAAACGTAATAGTTACGATTTACCTTTATTATGCTATGGTTTTTTTTTACTTCTGTCAATCGGATTTTTTCCATTAAGCATAATTAGGAAAAAGGTGCTACCCTCATATCTTGTTTTCTATCAGGGGGTCTTCTAGCTAGCATCAAAAAGAAACCTTCCCCTCTACATAGTGAGGGGAAGGCAGATTCCGTCTACATTTTCACTTTTATTGCAGTCAGACAGCCCCCTTAGCTCTAGGCTTTGTCGTTTTCAATTCCAAGCGGGGGTAGTCCCTCAGTAAATTAAGCATCTCTTTTAACTACTCAATGACTAGAATTAAATCAATTATCAAATTTTGAAACAGGAGAAATCGGTTTGAAAAATGAATCCACCACATCGTTCGTAACGTCTGAAACATGTTTGTACTCATAATTCGGTGACTGGTCCCGATCAATGAGGACCGACCGAACGCCTTCATAAAAATCTCCGTGTTTTAAGAAGTTCTTGGCTAGAAGAAGATCGGTTGCAAAGCACTCTTTCATTGTCTTTGGTTTGCCGTCAATCATTTGTTTTAACGTGATCTTCAATGAAAAAGGGGACTTTGAAAGGAGAAGTTCCATCACATTCAAGTTAAAATCGCTGGTCTGACCATCGAGGGATTGAAGGATTTCTTCAACCGTCTCAAAAGCGAAATGCCGATCGATTTCATGTTGAATAGTGGCAACATGGCTTTCATTAGAAAAATGTGTCTTATATTCATCAATCAGTTGATCAAGAATTTCATCCATATTCTCATGACGCCAATCCGTATTTTCCACTTTTTCAATAAAACGTTCTAATGCGTCACTTTCCATGTAGATGTCTGCACCATTTATATATAGCACATCCTGAGCCTTTATGACCGAGCCTGTTAAAGCGAGATAACGACCTGCGTGCCCGGGAGCTTTATTTAAGAAGTAAGCTGCGCCAACATCCGGAAAGAAACCGATATTCACCTCGGGCATCGACCATTTTGTCCGCTCCGTTACGATGCGATGACTAGCCCCATATGTTAGACCAACGCCCCCACCCATTACGATTCCGTCTAAACAGGCAATGATCGGCTTCGGAAATTGATACACGGCCATATCGACCTCATATTCTTCAGCAAAAAAATTCTCTGCTTTTCGCCGTGCGGATTCAGACAAACGCGCTTCATAGAGTGATTTAATATCACCGCCTGCACATAGCGCTTTTGAACCCGCACCTTTCATGACGACGATTGATACACTATTGTCTGTCTTCCATTCTCTTAATTTTTCACCGATAGTGATGACCATCTCATGAGATAGAGAATTGAGTGCTTTCGGGCGATTAAGAAAAACCGTAGCAACACCATTTGGGTTAACGGAAAACAATACTTCATCGGACATTCTATCTCCTCCTTTTATGAATGTGTGAAGTCTGGTTTGCGTTTTTCGATGAATGCGTGAATCCCTTCCTTCGCATCCTCTGTCAGAAACAACTCAGCAAATCTTCTACGTTCCTTTTCTAATCCTTTTTCCATACTTACGTTACTGCCCTGTACAATACACTCCACTGCCCGCATCACACTGGTCATGCTTTTCCCTTCCACAAACGAAGTTGCAATTGCTCTTGCCGTCTGTAACAATTCACTTTCTTTTACAGCTAACTGAGCTATCCCAAGATCTACGGCTTCTCTTGCAGAGAGGGTCCTCCCTGTAAGGATGATATCCAGTGAGGTTGCTGTATCTGTTATCTTGCGAAGCCGTTGTGTACCGCCGAAAGTCGGAATCAGCCCAAGCTTTAATTCAGGAAGACCAACCGTAGCATGATCTGACATGATTCTAAAATGACAGCTCATCGCCAACTCCAGGCCACCCCCAAGAGATGGCCCATTTATCGCGGCAATGACAGGTTTCTGAAGACCTTCGATTTCATCGCAAAGAGCCTGACCATTTTTCGCCAGTTCCACCCCCTGTTCCTGATCCCCTAATTTAGATACGAATTCTTTAATGTCTGCTCCCGCAACGAAGAAACGGCCCTCCCCTGTAAGGATGATGGCTTTTGTTTCATCATCCCTGATCAGTTCCTGAAAAAGGGAACGCAATTCGGAGATACAGGAAGAAGATAATGTATTCGCCGGCGGATTGTTCAATGTGACCATTGTGATATCATTTTCTTTTCTAATCGTTGCGTATGTGTAACTCAAGATTTTCCCCTCCAGTTGAAAGATTTCAAGATAAATAGGTCCCTCTAAATGCCTATATCCTACAAATAGAGGGATCCTACGGTCAGGTCTAGAACCAGCGTTCTGTTACTACTTTCTTCCTTGTGTAAAATTGGACACCGTCTTTTCCATTTGTTCCAAGGTCTCCATAAAATGATGCTTTGTTTCCGGCGAATGAGAAGAATGCCATTGGAGCTGGCACATTGACATTCACACCTATCATGCCGGCGTCAATTTTATCGCGAAACTTCTGGACACTTTTGCCGCTCGACGTATAGATAACAGCTCCATTGGCAAAATTGGATTGATTGGTGAGTTTGATTCCTTCATCAAGGTCTTTTACTCGTACGACACTCAATACTGGCGCGAAGAGTTCTTCCTGCCATATTTTCATATCCGGTTTCACATGGTCGAAAATGGTCGCCCCGACATAGTATCCTTCCCCTACTTCAGGATCCCGTCCGTCCACTCGTAATGAAGCCCCTTCTCTTACCCCGGTGTCAATATAATGGAGCACACGGTTTTTGTGGACTTCCCGGATCAAGGGACCTACAAAGTTATCTTCTGACCTGCCGTCTCCTGTTTTCAGCTTGCGTGTTTCAGAAACGAGCATTTCCATAAACTCATCAGCGATCTCATCTACGACTGCAACGACTGAGCACGCCATACAGCGTTCTCCACTGCTGCCGAACGCGGCACCGATAATGCCTTGAACCGACTTCTCAAGCTGGCAATCCGATAGGACTACAGCATGGTTTTTTGCCCCGGCAAGTGCCTGGACACGCTTTCCGTTAGCTGTACCCGTTTGGTAAACATGCTTTGCCACAGGCTCGGAACCAACGAAAGAAATGGCTTTGATGTCTTCGTTCTCCAGTAAACCGTTCACCACGTCTTTTGCTCCGTGTACGAGGTTAAGGACACCTTTAGGGAAACCTGATTCATAGAACAGCTCTACAAGTTTACCTGCTAGGATCGGAGTTTTTTCTGATGCCTTCAGAACAAACGTATTTCCACAGGAAATCGCAAGTGGGAACATCCAAAGTGGTACCATCATCGGAAAGTTAAAAGGTGTAATTCCTGCGACGACTCCTAATGGATAACGCCAAATCGAACCATCAATTCCATCCGCAATCCCAGGTAGTGACTCTCCCATCATTAGAGTAGGGGTCGCAGTCGCAAGCTCAACGACTTCTATCCCTCGCTGAACCTCTCCACGAGCATCCTTTAGCGTTTTTCCATTTTCCATCGTGATGATTTCAGCCAATTGCTCTTTCTGTTCTTGAAGAACCCTTAAGTAATTGTATAATAGTCTTGTCCGGTTCGGCACAGGGACTAATGACCAAGTATCATACGTCTTTTGAGCGGCCTGTACGGCGTGATCGACATCCGTTCTCGTCGATAGAGGTACATAGGCAATGATTTTTCCATTCGCAGGATTGATTACTTCTTCAACATCCGTTCCGGTAGAATCTACCCATTCTCCGTTGATGTTGTTCTGCATTTTTTTAATATTTGTTGTAATCATCTATTCTCACCCCTTCTTATAAAATGGTTGTCGTCTTTTCACTAATTTTTTTGTATAGGATGGACATGTCTTTTTCCCCGTAACCGTTCTTTTCAGCTTCTTCATATAGGTCTAAGAGAATTTTGCTGACCGGCAGTTCCACGTTGTTTTTTTCGGCAAGTCCAAGAGCAAACCCGAGATCCTTCCTCAGCAGCTTTAAAGAAAAACCGGGCTCATACGTATCATCAGCTATGAAACTTTTATAATTGCGCTCGTAGATTCTGCTCTGTCCATAACTGACGTTGAGCATCTCGAACAATTTTTCAAGATCAAGATCACTATTCTTAGCAAGATGGAGGGCTTCACTTACACCCGCTGTATAAAATCCGATCAGTAGATTATTGATGAGCTTCGTATTTGTACCGCTGTCGATCTTTTCACTCACATGAAATATATTCTCACCCATCGCGTTGAATACAGGCAGTGCCTTATCGAAGGCAGACCTTACACCACCGACCATGAAAGTGAGTGTTCGATTTACTGCCCCTACTACACCCCCGCTGACTGGTGCCGCCAGAAATTCCACACCCTTTTTCTTAGCCGCCTCTTCTATCCGGCTATTCAGTTCTGGAGCTACCGTACTCGTATCGATGAGCATAACACTTGGACCCGAGATGTTAACGAGTCCTTTTTCCCCCAGGAAAATCTCCTCCACTGCGTTTGTCGATGGAAGGCTTGTCAGGATTACATCACATCGTTCAACCATCTCATCAAGCGATACGCCGACCGTACCTCCCGATTTAAGAAAGGACAACTCAGCTTCTTTATTCAGATCCATTCCATACACTGTAAAGTTAGACAGAAGCAAATTTTGCGACATAGGTAGACCCATTTTGCCCAAACCGATAAATCCGATCTTTTTCACAAGACTTCACTCCGTTCACACGATATATTTTTCATGTTCAGACACGCGTTCTGCGATTTCCCGCTTTTGAATAAACAGATTTCTGTAAAGGGGAACAGGAAGGCTTTTGATTTCATCCAGTATCCCTTTTCTGCGGGCTTCATCTGCTTCTGTTCCCGATAAGATCAAGACTGTCATCTCTTCCATTCTTCGATAACCCTCTTCACAGATGATGTTCGTCATGTTCGTTTTCAATAGCTCTTTGTCTATCCCGTTCTTTTGTGTGGCTTTTTCTGTGCGAATGAACGCAGATTCCATCACATAGATTTCTTTCATCATGTTGGCGAGCAAACGGGAATATTCTTGCTCCTGCTGGATATTAATGTGGAAATGTGTCAGTGCTCTCAAAGATTTGTCGAGAAGCATTTTAGACAAGTGGATGTATTCCTGATTTCGGTTTATATGCTTATGGATTAGGTGTTCCTTCCTTGAATCGGCAGATTGGTATGCTTTTTTGATCAAAAGCTTAGCAATCGTCAGTCGGTTTATTTCATTGGTTCCTTCGAAAATCCGGCTTATCCGTGCATCCCGATAAAGTCTTTCCACCTCATATTCCTGCATGTATCCATACCCACCATGAATCTGTACGGCCTCATCTACAATCCCGTCAAGAACTTCGGAGCAGTTTACTTTATTGATTGCACATTCGGTTGCGTAGTGTGCGAGTTCTCTCAATCGATCATCTAAGGGGGCGGCAGAGTCCAGCACTTGGTCTAAGCTGTCAGCCGTCCTGTATGCGGCACTCTCTGCCCCATAAATCGAAATCGCCATTTCCGCAATCTTTTCTTGTATCATGGAATAACGGATGATTGGTCTACCAAATTGCTTACGCTGTTTCGCGTAGCCCACTGCAAGCTTCAGTGCCTGCTTCGATGTACCGATGTTTGAGAAGGCGAGCTTCAACCGCGCCATGTTTAAAATGTTTAACGCTACATGATGTCCCTGCCCAACTTTTCCCAGGACATTCTGTGACGGCACATGGACATCTTCCAAGATTAAAGTGGCGGTCGAAGATCCTTTTATCCCCATCTTCTTCTCTTCTGGGCCAACTGAAACCCCATTGAAAGACCTCTCTACAATGAAGGCAGTCATGCCGTCACCGGTTTTGGCAAAGACGACGTAGACATCCGCCACTTGTGCGTTGGTTATCCACTGTTTTTCACCATTTAACAGCCAGGATGTCCCTTCTTCGTTCAACACTGCAGTCGTTTTAGCATTTAGTGCATCCGATCCTGCATCAGGTTCCGTTAAGGCATAGGCTCCAATCCATTCTCCCGATATGAGCTTAGGCAGGTACATATGTTTTTGCTTCTCTGTTCCATAATATACGTATGGAAGTGTACCTACGCCTGCATGAATATTAAAGGATACGCTGAACGAACCTCCAAATCCCATCTTCTCTGCTACAAGCCCTGAAAGTTTTTTGTTCAGTGACAGGCCACCATACGATTCTGGAACCTCAATACTGAGCAAGCCAAGCTCCCCTGCTCCTTTAAACAATTTTTTAACGTTGGCATAATCATGCTGATCAATCGAATCAAGCAAGGGAATTACATCGTTTTTGACGAATCGTTCTGTTGTTTTCGATATGAGATGACCTTCCTCATTAAAATCTTCCGGAGTAAATACTTCATCTTCCTCTCCATGATGAGTAAAAAAACGTTCACTAGCTTGAAGTTCTGCTTCGCCCATCCCTTTCCTCCTCGCTTTGACTTGTTATGCTTATTTACCAAAAGCGTTGAATCGATTACATCCTACAATAGATGCGAATCACGATTCCCTTTTACCATTTGTGCTTTACGATTTATGTTCATCGGTTAGGAGAGTCTTTGCGATTTCTTTATCCAGATTTTCAAAGTCATAATAGGAAATGGTGTCATATAACTCGCTTCTTGTCTGCATGTCCTGGATTCCTTCTCTTTGAGTGCCTTCTTTTTTGATCAGCTGGAACATCCGTTCATATGCCTTCGCCGCCACCCGCAATGAAGTCACAGGATAAATGACCATCTGAAAACCCATGTCCTGAAACTCTTCAGCAGTATGGTAAGGGGTCTTCCCGAACTCTGTCATGTTAGCAAGAAGTGGAACTCGGATTCGGTTCCGGAACAGTCGAAACTCTTCTTCCGATTCAAGGGCTTCAGGGAAGATTGCGTCGGCACCTGCTTCTACATACATAGCCGCTCTTTCAATCGCACCTTCCAGTCCTTCACTGCTGCGAGCATCCGTACGCGCTACGACAATTAATGAAGGAGCCACCTCTTTGATCACCCTGATCTTCTGAACCATCTCTTCCGGAGATACGAGTTGTTTCCCATTTAGATGTCCGCACTTTTTAGGCAATTGCTGATCTTCCAATTGAACCGCAGCTACATGGGCCTCCACCATTTCTCTAGCCGTACGTGCTACGTTCAGATATCCTCCGAATCCCGTATCGATATCGACTAATACCGGCAAATTAGTAGCACGAACAAGGTCTTTGGCGCGTTCTGCAACTTCAGTTGACGTCAGCATCCCAAGATCCGGGAGTCCCCTGCTTGCTGTATAAGCGGCTCCCGATAAATAAAGCGCTGAGAAACCGGCCTCCTTTGCAATGAGGGCAGCCATCGCATCATGAGCACCAGGTATTTGCAAAATGGATTCACTGGACATAATTTTTTGAAATTGGTCGGCAAGCTCTGTTTGTGCTAACGGTTGGTCTACAATCCATGCCATCTTGGCCATCCTCCATTTCTAAATGAATAAATCTACAAATTCATTCACTCTCATGTTTTCTAATGTGTCCCTGTCATAGCAGGCTTCTTCAATCAATCTCTGTTGTTTGCTAGAATAGTGGGTCTTGATATTGTTCATGAATTTTTCCTTAATCTTTGGAATCGCTTCGTCTCTTCTGAATCGGTGTCCTAATGGAAACTCTAATTCTACATTTTCGGTAACGGATCCATCTGTGAAACGAATTTGCACACTATTTGCGATTGAGCGCTTGCTCGGATCAAGGTAATCTTCACTGTATTGTTTGTTTTCTACCACGGTCATCTTTTCACGCAAGGAATCAATTCTTGGATCCAGGGCTGTTTCATTTTCATAATCTTCCGCTTTGATATCGCCTTTAAGCAATCCGATGGCTGTGATGTACTGCAAACAATGATCGCGATCCGCCGGATTATGAAGAGGACCTGTTTTATCAATGATGCGTATAGCTGATTCATGGGTCATGATCCTGATTTCATCGATTTCGTCAAGTCGGTTAATCACTGATGGGTGGAGCTTTACCGCACACTCAGCTGCTGTCTGTGCATGGAATTCTGCCGGATAAGATACTTTGAACAGTATATTTTCCATTACATACGATTCAAGTGGACGGCCCAGTACCAATTCTTTTTTATTGAAGAGTATATCCTGGAATCCCCATCCAGGTGCTGAAAGTCCGGTTGGATAGCCCATCTCGCCTTTGACAGCCATCATTGCCAAGTGAACGCCCCTGCTTGTTGCGTCTCCTGCTGCCCAGGATTTTCGCGAGCCTGTATTGGGTGCATGTCGGTATGTTCGCAAGCTTGAATTGTCAATCCATGCATTCGATAACGCATTAATGATTTCCTGACGAGATCCACCCAACATCTTCGTTACAACAGCTGTCGTTGCGATTTTCACAAATAGAACATGATCGATACCTACACGATTCAAGCTATTTTCCAAGGCCAGTACTCCCTGAATCTCGTGGGCCTTGATCATCATTTCGAGCACATCCCGAACTTGTAATGGTTCTTTCCCTTCCGAAATCCGTACCTGGCTTACATAATCCGCTACAGCAAGAATGCCTCCAAGGTTGTCAGATGGATGTCCCCATTCCGCAGCGAGCCACGTATCATTGTAATCCAGCCAGCGGATCATGCACCCTATGTTGAATGCTCCTTTCACAGGATCAAGGACGAACGATGTACCTGGCACTCGAGTCCCATTCGGTACAATTGTCCCGGGTACGACAGGTCCCAGAAGCTTCGTACATTCCGGGTATTTCAAAGCAAGAATTCCGCATCCAAGCGTATCAAACAATACATAGCGTGCCGTTTCATATGCTTCCGTACTTGTGATGTCTCTATCTAATACGTAATCGGCTATTTCTTCCAATAACACATCGGTTTTCGTCGTTTCGTTCGTTTTCAACATGAGATACCTTCCTTTTCTGTTAAAAGTTATTTATGATATAAATGGGTATTCGCCAAAATATCCATTTGCATCAGGCGGACGACGTTACAACTCCCCAGTTGTTTAATTAAATACACGTCGCTCGCCTGTATAATGTACTCGCGGACGGAAGAGTCGATTATTGGCGTGCTGCTCAATAACATGCGCACAAAGTCCGACTGTTCTGGCACTAAAGAAGATTGGAGTATATAGTGGAATCGGTATCCCCAACATCCAATAGACCGGAGCTGCATAATAATCAAGATTCGGATAGATTCCTTTCTCTCTCTCCATTACTCTCTCACCAGCTTCACACATTTCATATAAAAGGTGGTCGCCTTTTAAATCACATAGTTCTTTTAACGCTTCCTTCATCATTAATGCCCTCGGGTCCATCTTCTTCATATACACGCGATGCCCAAACCCCATGATTTTTTCTTTTTTCATCATTTTCATTTCGAGCAACTCTTCAAATGCTTCCACACTGCCTGCTTCATTAAGCATGTACATAACCGCTTCATTCGCTCCTCCGTGCAGGTTCCCTTTTAAGGAAGCCACCGCACCGGTTAAGGCACCGTATAAATCAGAATGAGTAGACGCGATCACCCTTGCCGTGAAAGTGGAATTCGGCATCTCATGCTCACTATAAAGGACTAAAGAGCGGTCAAATATCTTTTCTTCCAGTAGAGAAGGGACTCGCCCAGTGATCATGTAAAAGAAATTTGCACTGTATGATAGATCTTCGTTTGGACGGATCGGCTCCATTTGTTGAATGATTCGATAGCTATTCGCCACAACGTTGGGCACCATTCCAAGAAGTTGATAAGCCCGCCCTTTATTCACGGGTAATGAACGATCATCGAGTTTGTTGTCATATCCTGCAAGAGCTGAAATTCCTGTTCTAAGCCCATCCATGGGATGTGTATTTCCAGGAAGCTGTTTGAATATTTCAATCAGTTCCCCAGGTATTTCATATTCACCTTTCAACACCTTTTCCACCGCTTCTTTCTCTGCAGAATCAGGTAAACTCTCTTCCAGCAGTAAATGGACAATATCCATGTACTCTTTAGATTGTGATAGTTTAATAAGGTCATAACCCTGGATGACAATTTCACTTTGTACCGTATCTAAAAACGAGATCTTTGTTTCTGCTGCAACAACACCATCAAGTCCGGGGAAAAATTTTTCTTTAGCTTCCAATCATCTCTTCCTCCTATCTCCAAATAACTCATCATTTATTTTGTTGTAAGCCCTTTCAAGATTGCTCAGACAAACTTCTTTTTCTTCTCTTTTTTCTATCCGCATTATGATTTCTTCTGTCAATCGCTGATAATTAGAAGGAAGCATAAGTGGCTTTTCTCCACTGAAGTTGTTCATAATGCACGTTTTGAAGTAATCGGTAAAATACTCAACTGTTCCATACAAAGAAGTTCACCTCGAATCCGTCTTGTTTAAAAATCGACAATAAAAAACAACTTCTAAAAAGAAGTTGTTAAGATCGAACTGATGCTTAAATAAACATTTTCTGTTACCCCAAAAAGCCAAAACAAAAAATGTTGATCACTCGTTCGCACTTAACACCCCCTATCCTCGTAGGTATTGATGTGTGCTGAAACAGGCAGGTCTCCTGACTTATGATCATCACTCTCCGAACCTTCCCATCTTCAAATTTCTAAAGACAGTGGCTTTTTCGAATCGCTCCCAATTACAGTTGCGGGACAGCGTCGGACTCTAACCGAACTTCCCTATTAAGTAGAGGATCGTCACATCCCTCTACACCTGCTTCTACACGTATTCAGTTTTCCAATCAAACATATCAAATATTTCTAAAAATTACAAACAATTTTATTAATTGATATATTTTCCTTTTGAAATCTGGAGTTTTTTTAGACGTTACTACAAATCTAGCAAACTTAACAAAACCTTAATGTAACTGGTTTGCAACCTCCTTTCCTTGAAATAATTTAATTTTTTCGTTTAAAATGTTTGAATATTGAGACAATGGTTAGTATAATAGAAAAAAGGTCAAGGAGTTGATTTTTCATGAAGAAGTATTTGCTAAATTCACCACAGTCCGAGGTACCCGGCATAGACTCTCTTTTTGCAGAAATGATTTTGGACAAGGCCCTGCTAACATTCCGGAAAGAGCAACTCGAACAGAAAATCGACCAATCATTACGTGATCGAAACAAAGAGGAATTCCTGCGGCTGACGGAGGAGTTAAATCAGATCCGTAAAGATCACGAGGAAAAGGATGTAACAGTATAAACGATTCATAAGATATAAATAAGCCAGTTGGTTTCTAATGGGAACAGTGCTCTTGCTGATTTTGGCAGGGGCATTGTTTTTTATGATTGCACCGAATACGGCGGTCTGCCCCCGGCGTGCCGATGTTTTATCCCAAATAAATTATTTTCCACTCCCGTAATCATGCCAGGTTGTGGTATTTCTTCATTATAATAACCAAAAGGACGGTCCACTTGCCCTCAGCATGCGAACCGTCCTTCTCTCAATCCAGTTCCCGAACCTCAATCGGAATCAATGTCCGTGCAATTTGCTCCCGATGAGCCTCGTATCTCTCCGGAAGCATCAAGCTATTCCCCATCGTTTCCTGGGATTCATCATGTGCAAACCCGGGAGGATCCGTTGCGATTTCAAACAGGATTTCACCGTGCTCCCGGAAATATATTGCGTTAAAATATTGGCGGTCCTGTACCGGTGTGACGCGGTATCCATTGTCAGCCACGACCTTTTGCCATTCCAGTTGGTCTCTGTCATCGACTGCACGCCAGGCAATGTGATGAACGGTGCCGACGCCTGCCTGACCGCGTCCGATCGGGGTTAATTTCAGGTCGATGATGTTACCGATATCAGCAGGTGAACGGAAGCGTTTGAAATCTCCTTCTTCCCCGACGAGTTCGAGCCCCATGACGTTTTCCAATAGATCAGCCGTTTGATTCGGTTGAGACGATAAGAGAGTCGCACCGCCGAAACCTTTGATGGCAACTTCAGGTGTCACCCCTCCATGCGTCCAGGTATTTGCTTCTCCTTCTTCCCGTTCCACGATTTCCAGGTGAAGTCCATGTGGATCATCGAACTCCAAATACTCTTCACCGAATCGTTCCATTTTCGTGAACGGAATACTGAACGTTTCGAGTCTCTCTTCCCAGAAGCCCATTGCGCCTTTTGGAACGACATACGATGTCACTCCCACCTGCCCGTCCCCGATCTTGCCTTGATAGGCACCAGCCCATGGAAAGAATGTGATGATCGTACCCGGCTTCCCGCCTTCATCCCCGAAATACAAATGATACGTACCCGGGTCATCGAAATTGACGGTTTGCTTTACCAGGCGCAGGCCAAGGACGCCAGAATAAAAATCTACGTTTTCTTGCGGATGTCCGACGATGGCGGTGATATGATGGATCCCCATTGTTTGTTTGTTCATTTCATTCACTCTCCTATTAAAGTTAATGTTATCGATAATGTAGATTCGTATTCTTTGATTATTATCTCGAATTCGAGATATACAGTTAAAAAATAAATCTCAATTTAAAATATCTTGAATATGAGATAATTATATATCGTATTTATTTTGAAGTCAACTTGTTTTCATGTTGGTTAGTCATGACCTCGTTACATAAAATGATTGAAAAGATGCAATTGATAAATATATCCTTTTTGTGTAAAATTACACTAAAAGGATGGTGACAGCTCTTGGATATTGTATTCATGATTTTATTAGGATTTCCGGTCCTTTCGATGATCGTCGGTATGGTTGGTTATTACCTCTTTAAAAACATCCTGGTCTCACCACTGGTGGTCTTTCTAACGACGCTTGTTGCCACTTTTACTGTATTCAATGATTCGTTCCTGGTATGGGTTTTTGTGTATACCTGTTTAGCTTTTCTTTCAGGCTTAGTGGTTAAGATCTTTAAAGAAAACAAGGGGGCAATATGAAGAATTTTCTTTCTGGAATGTTGTTTAGTTTACTCTTATTACTCTCGTTTATTTTCATTCGGACGGTGGCCGGGCTGTGGGTATCTTTTGCATGGTCACTCTTTATCACGACCGCTGTTTTTCTTTTCTATGGAAGGAAGAAAAAATGGAGTGGAAAAGATATCGTTTTGATTTCTTTCGGTACCGGTCTTTTCTATATATTATTTGCTTCCTTTGGAATAAGTTTAGTCCCACCCGAACCTATAAGGGATCTGGGTGATATCGTCATGCCTTATCTGTATGCTGGTGTGTTTGGGGGATGCACAATGATCGTGCTGGTTTTATCAGGATTGGTCATTAACAAACAGAGATAGCAGCCCTTCATTAGTGTCGAATCTTCTTTGTAGGCACCCACAGAAAAAGCTGAAGAATCCTATTCTTCAGCTTTTTTTCAAGATATTCACTTTACACCCTCTGCAAGCTCCCTCATGGAGTTCAACGTAGCAGTCAGTTCTAAGAACCACTCTTCATCCCCTGTTTCCAAGGCAAGGTCAATGAGGAACTGTATCTGCTCCTTATTTGTGACGTGTGCATCAGGGATTTTATTCACCTGTCTGTTTAACAGGGGAATGCTTTTTCCTTCAATGGTTTTATTGTCACTGGTCACGATTTTCGCTTTTACGGCTCCCCCTTTGGTATCAAGGTTCTCTATATAGCCGATGACCAATTCACCAGTAAGTAATTTCCCTTTGACCCAATCCCCAATTTTCAAAATAGATTGCTGGTTAGACATATACTTTTTCACCTTCTCAACTGTAATATTATTTGTTACATTTAATGTAAAAAGAAAGCCTTCTATGCTTTCTCTTGATTGATCATCTCGATGATATCTTTGATGGTATAGTCCTTTAAGTAATCACCCAGTTGTTCTTCTGCGCCAAGGAAAATCTGAAACAGGACATTTTTCATGTTCGCTCCTACGAGACACTTTTCGTTGGATGCTGTGCATTTCGGCTGCAGGGCGCCTTCTGATGTGATCTTGTAAATATCCCACAGATTGATATCGCTCAGTTCCCTTGCAAAAATGAATCCACCGCCCGTTCCTTCTTTAGACGTGATGAATCCTTGCTTTTTCAACAGACTAAGGACTTTGCGGATCCGGACCGGATGGACGCCGGCACTTTCTGAGATGGAATCGCTTGTAGACATGCGGTCCGTTTGCAGTGCCAGGTACGTTAAACTGTGGATGGCTAATGTAAAGTCGCTATTCATGGCCTGCCTCCTTCACGGATGTTACTGTAATGGTAACTTTTACAGTTTAGACTGTCAAGAATCCGGCTTTCGTTAATTGGCAAGCTTTTGCAATTCATTATATGAGAAGGTACGCACTTTCCTTGGCAGGAAGCTGCGGATTTCTTCATCGTTATAACCGACCTGCAATCTCTTTTCATCTAACATGATGGGTCTCCGCAGCATTTGCGGATTCTCCTTGATTACTGTATATAAATCTTGGAGTGGCAAAGAATCGATGTCTACGTTTAATTCCTTGAAAGCCTTTGATTGAGTTGAGATAATGTCTTCTGTTCCATTTTCCGTCAGGCGAAGAATCGACTTGATCTCATCAGGTGTCAACGGTTCTGTCAGCATGTTACGTTCCACGTAAGGTATTGAATGTTCGTCAAGCCACGCTCTTGCTTTCCTGCAGGACGTACAACTTGGTGTCAGAAATAAATTGACCATGTGTTTACACACTCCTTCTAAAATGTAATAAAAAAAGTAACAGTTATGATAAAAAATATAATCTTTATTTCCGAGTACACTGTAATAATAATATTTACAGTTAAGGATGTCAACCATTTTTATGAAAAGAATCCTCCCCATTGAGAGAAGGATTTCTCTTGCTGCATTATTTCCGTGATACAGCTCCTTTGGCCGAAACGGCAGCAAAGGTGATCGTGATGGCGCAAACGATTACGATAGCGATCACTCCCTGCATCAACTCCCAGAATACCCACCCATCAATGAGAGCGGTGCGCATGCTTTCAAATACATAAGTAGTCGGGTTGATGGTAGCAGCGATTTTTAACCACTGCGCTTCAATCAATTCATAAGGAACGAACGTCGTACTTAAGAAAATCAGTGGAAAAAAGATGAACGTCCCCGCCTGGGCTGCCTGGGCATTTCTCGTCCTCAGTGCAATCCCGACGGAGTAACCGGCAAAGGCAAGGCCCCAGCCGATTGCAATTAACAGGACAAACAATACGCCGGCAAACCCGGTTTTGACTTCCAAGCCGAGTAAGAAAGCCATTCCGATGATCAGAAGGGTTTGAACCAGAAGCTGAAGCATCCCGGCGATGATCGGCCCTAACACGATGGCAAGGCGAGATGCCGGTGTGAGAAGCAACCTTGAGAAGAAACCGGTCTCAATATCTTTCACGATGCTCTGCCCCGCTCCCCCTGCTCCTCCAATGGCAGCAGATACGATGGAAACAGGCAGGATGAAGGCGAGATAGTCTGCCCCTTCAAAGGTTGGAAGTTCAGAAATACCGCTCAATCCACCTTCATAAACAAGAAGGAAGAAAGCAGATATGATCAAGTTAGGAATGAATGAGAATGGGTTTCGGATGGTGGTTTTGATATTCCGGACCGTCATCAACCATGTATCCTTGAAAACGTTATTCCCCATGGCTCTTCACCCCCTCTTTCGCCTCAGTCGTCAATTTCAGGAAGATATCATCAAGGGTGGGGGAAGACAATTGAATATCGATGATCCCGAAGTTTTCTGTGTCCAGGATACGGACGACCTCGAGAAGCTGCTTTGTCCCTTCTTCCACATATACAAGGATCTTGTCTTGTTGAGCGAGAACGTCGACTCCTTCCATGTGCATCCCGATCAGTTCAACGCTTCGTTGGATGCCATCAGGATCTTTCAATGTGAGGGTAATTAAGTCTTGACCGATTTCTGCCTTTAATTCTTTCGGCGAGCCCATGGCGACGATTTCACCTTTATTGATGATGCCGATCCGGTCCGCCAGGGAATCCGCTTCTTCTAAATACTGTGTCGTGAGAAAAATCGTCGTCCCCTTCTCCTTATTCAGCCGGCGAAGTTCCTTCCAGATCGCCGCCCGGCTCGACGGGTCAAGTCCCGTTGTCGGTTCGTCCAAGAAAAGGATATTCGGTTCGTTGACCAGAGTGAGGGCAAGGTCCAGTCTTCTCCTCATCCCTCCTGAATAACCGCCGATCCTTCGCTCGGATGCTTCTGACAGATCCACGATCTCAAGCAGCTCCTGAGCACGCCTTCTTCCCTCTTCCTTCCCGAAGCCGAATATGTACGCCTGTAGTTCTACCATCTCCCGTCCTGTCAGATCGGGGTCCACCCCCGTCTCCTGCAGGGCAACGCCAATATGCCGGCGAACATGCTCCGGCTCCCGGATCACATCATAACCTGCCACTTCCACTTTTCCTGAAGAAGCATTGATCAGCGTCGTCAGAATTTGGACCGTCGTTGATTTCCCGGCACCATTGGGACCTAAAAAGGCGAAAAACTCGCCTTCCCCGACTTGGAATGTTATGCCTTTTACCGCTTGTACGTTTCCTTTTTTAAACGTTTTGGTTAAGTTCTCAACCTCGATCTTGCCATTCATGAGCATCCCTCCATTCTCTCTATTCCTATTCGAGGAGGGGGTTGGTTTATCCTTTAATATGTGCAGGGTGATGTGCTTGAATAAACGGGAGATTGGACTCGTAGAAATCAATTTTTCACCCAATTCTCTTTATAATCTTCAATATAACGTTCAATGGTGATGGGCTTTGTATGGGTTATTCTTTCAAACTCATGAGTCACCCCTTTTGCCAGCCCTAACTTGGTTGGAAAATGGATGCCGATGACTACATTCACGAAATCCTCTTTTTCCCCTTTTTTCAACATATACGATTTAAATTCCTTAACAGTCGGATTGGAATAGTGAACCTTCTCCCCAAGAATCGTCGTCATACGATCAGCGACTTCATAGAAATCAAGTGCTCTATCCCCGGTAATCACGTGGTTCTTATTCGTATGCTCCCCAGGATTTTGAAAAGCGTGGATAGCGATTTCTGCAAGGTCACGGGTGTCGACGAAGCTGGTTTTCCCCTTCCCTGCAGGTATGAAAATCCTTCTTCTTTCCTTGATTTCATCACCCAAAAAGTCTTGCAGGTTCTGCATGAAATATCCTGCCCTTATAAAGGTATACGGGATGCCAAGTTTTTTTATATGCTTTTCGTTTTTATAGTGATGGATGAAAGGCAGATATTGAACATCCTTGACGGATAAGTAAACGATATGCTTGATTCCCTTGTGTTTGATAGCCTCGAGAAACGTTTGAAACTCAAGCTTGTCTCCAGGTGGATAGATGAGAAAGACCTGATCCACATCTTCCAGTGCCCCATCAAATGTAGTGGGCTCGGCTAAATCCAATTTAGTGAAACGGTATCCGTCTCCAAAATTCTCTTCTGCTTTTTCAACATTTCTCACAGCACATTTCATGGAAATGCTTCTTTCTTTCAATTTCTTGGCAACTTCTATCCCCACTTTTCCATTGAAGCCCGTAACGAGTATCGTCAATTTCATCTCACTCCCATAGTATAAAATCGCATAAGTGTTATTCGTTCACTTTTTTTGCTTCTTTTATTCTTTTCTTCTGTGGACAATTTATCCTCTCCACCAAGGAACTTAAAGGCATTTATCAGCTATTTTCGATTTTACTTTTACGAACTCTAGAAATTTTGAATAAAAGCCATGTAACTTATTTGTAACTCCCAATCTTTACACTTTTGCTAGAAAGGGGCTGAATTTTTATGAAGATATGTAAACATGTTTGGGTTGTGACGATCGCTTTGGTGTTGTTAAGTGCATTCACACTGTCTCCAAGTTCATCTTTTGCTGCCGGCCAATTCTTGAATGGTTCCTATGGAGGAAAGCCTTACAAACTGTATGTCCCCGAGCAGTATGACGGAAGTAAGTCATACCCTTTATATGTCATGCTCCACGGATGTACACAAGATGCAAGTCAGTTCGCGACCGGAACAAAAATGAATGCACTTGCTGATGAAAAGGGATTTTTGGTCCTATACCCTGAACAAACCAGCAGTTCTAATTCAAATAAGTGTTGGAACTGGTTTGAGACGGCTCATCAGTCGAGGGGAAGCGGGGAACCTGCCATTATTGCCGGCATAGTGAACACTATAAAGGATGGTTATTCTATAAAGGATGAACATGTCTATGTTGCCGGACTATCTGCCGGAGCAGCCATGAGTGTCATCATGGGGGCTACATATCCAGACCTCTTCTCGGGGATCGGTGTGGGAGCAGGACTCGAATATAAAGCCGCTACCAGTACCACCGCAGCTTTTTCAGCCATGTCCGGTGGAGGCCCCGACCCTGTTAGACAAGGAAGGACGGCCTATCAGGCAATGGGAAGTAGAGCAGCCGTAGTACCCGTCATCGTCTTTCACGGAACTTCTGATTATACGGTCTACCCGGTTAATGGGGAACAAGTGATCACTCAATGGTCCGTCACGAATGACTTAGCACAAGACGCTTCAGAAGACGGATGGATGGATGACCAGCCTGAACGAACGGTGAATGGAACCGTATCGGGGGGGAGAAATTATTCTGTGAATGAGTATGAAGGCGGGGACGGGAAGGTTTGGATGAAGAAGGTCAATGTTCAAAACATGGGGCATGCCTGGTCTGGAGGAAGTTCGCAAGGAAGCTATACAGACCCTCAAGGTCCCGATGCCAGCAGGATGATGTGGGAATTCTTCCATTCATTCTCAGAGGAAAATAGTGAAAATGATGAAGTTGCCCCCATCACATCAGCCAATCCCAAGGGAGGAACATACAGTCAGCCCATTCAGGTGGAGTTGCTGACAAATGAAGAAGCAGACACCTATTACACGACAGACGGCTCAGTCCCTTCTTCCCAATCCACCTTATATACTGGAGCAATTGACATCTTGGAGGATACAACCCTCAAATTTTTCAGTCAGGACAGCTCCGGTAATGTTGAAACCATAAAGCAAGAAGAATATGTCATCGATGATAGCGCCCCAAGTGAACATGTAACTCTCTCTTCCCTATCAGGGGAAGATGGGTTTGCAGGCCGCTTCACAGCCGATGGCATAGGAACCGGTGATATCAAAGTCGGGGACAAAGGAATGTACAATACAGACACTTATAGAGGACTCCTATCATTTGACACCACTGTACTGGGAGACTTGCCCATAGACACCGCCAAGGTCCGCCTTTACACCAAATCCTTTACAGGTACGATTTCCTCCATATCCATGGACATAAAAAGCGGAACCTTTGGAACTGCCGCCATTGAACAAAGTGATTATTCAGCCAGTGCAAGTCTGAGTAACCTTGTTAGCTTTCAACCACCTGCCGTTTCCAGCTACATCGATGTAGAGCTTCCGGCGTCCGCTCTATCGCAACTCAATCGCAATGGCAGGACTCAATTCAAACTGAAGGCCACAACAGCCGCCGGTTTTAACGCAAATTCCATTGAATTCTATGGAGGTGGAAATGGTGATTTGTCCCCGGTTTTATTGATAAACGGGCCGAACTAAACGATACATTCGTTAGTGCTGATTATAGTAAGATAGGATCAGTCGTCCCTGAACGACTGATCCTTTCTATGACATTATGAATAGTGACTGGTTCCTACCTTGACAGAACTCTTCCCCTTCACCAGCTTCAATGTAGCCACGATTAAAAAGCTCACAATCACCAGTAAGAGCCATGAGCTTACCTTCCCCAGATGAACGAGACTCCAGGCATCGGTTTGGTTTGGATATTCCCAGGCTCCAAAGAAGGTTGCGATGTTTTCGGCAATCCATATGAAAAAGCCGATGAGTACAAATGAAAGGGCAAGGGGCATACGGTAGCATGTTCCACCAACCTGGTATTTAACCCAGGATTTCCAAAAGACGATTATGACAAGTCCTGATAACCACCATCGGATATCGATCCAATAATGATGGGTGAAAAAATTCAAATAAATTGCAGATGCAAGGGGGACAACGACAATGAACGGCGGCCACTGAACCAGTTCAACCTTCAACCTCCTCCACGCCTGGCAAAGGTAACTTGCCACACTCGCGTACATGAAACCGCTGTATAAAGGCACTCCGAATACTTTTGAATACCCATCCTCAGGGTACCCCCAGGAACCCATATGGACCTTGAACAGTTCAAGGGCCAGACCAATCAGGTGGAATAAGGTGATCACCTTCAATTCATCCCGTGTTTCCAGTCCTGATCGCACCATCACCCGCTGCATGAACAGACAGATGATGAGCAGCCAGTCATACCGCGACAGAAAGGGAAGCGATATGATTTGTGTAAGAGCCAATGAGGCAAAAATAACGACGGGAAACAAACATGAAAGGGCCTGCTCCCTACCAAATCGAACGAGTTGTATTAGTGCTCTCATCATGTGTTCCTCCTATGTTTTTAAAGCCTCTCCTTTATTCAACTTGATTGTCTTCATCACCTTGATATTCCAAAATATCTCCCGGCTGACATTCTAAAGCCTTGCAAATTCCCTCCAGCGTCGAGAATCGCACCGCCTTTGCCTTTCCATTTTTTAATATGGAGAGGTTTGCCATCGTGATTCCAACCTTTTCCGAGAGCTCTGTTACACTCATTTTCCTCTTAGCCAGCATCACATCAATATTGATGATAATTGTCATTGTTTTCACCTCAGACCGTTAAATCATTTTCAGATTTGATATCGATGGCATTTTTCAGTAACTTCTGTAAAACAGCCGCAAAGACCGCAATCACCGCTGCACCGAATATAAAGATCATCCCGATCAATATGATACCAGGGGCATCATCAACCTCCGCCAAGATATAAAAGAGCGGCATCGCTGATACATATATAAGACTGATGGCAATGGCACTTTTCTTTATATTCTTTAACGCTTTTACGGATAATTCCGAGAACGCGTTGTTCTTGTCAATAAAGCTTAAAAGTTTGAAGGCTTGGAACAATGCAATGAAAAACGGTATAGCGGAAATATACATAACGACTAGAATGCCATATACCACATACGCAAGCCTCGAATCACTTTCTGCCACATCCATGGCTAACCAAGGTAATCCCAAGACGCACAAAGCAACAATTGGAATCCCGATAAGAAATAGAGCGATCTTTAAAAAGAGTGTTTCCCGTTTCATTAAAAGCACCTCGCTTATTGATTGTTAATTTAAATCTACCACCAAATTTATTGTTTATCAATAAATATTTATTTATTTTTAATAATTTTTATGGTCATCAGATAATTTCTAAGACAAAAAAATGGGATCTGCCCACCCTGCACGCTTACACTCAACGTGTGGAGGACAAACCCCAATAACCATTTAAATAGTAAAATCGAACAAATGGGCATTTTCTCATTGAAACCGGCCAGCAGCCACATTTGTCTTTTACACCGACCTGATACGAAATCAGTAAGAGAGGAATGAAGATGAACCAGGGACAGACCCCCTTGGCTCTTATTCCACTATAAACCATGGGACCTATCCCTGTGATCCAGTTATTTCTCTTGGACAGGTAACACAACCGAGGAGTAAACGGAACCATTTATTTCAATATCCATTCTCCATTGCCCACTTTCAGGAAACCACAGCGTCACTGGCTGTTCCTTCTCCCGGGAATGCGGTAACGCTATCGGTGCTTTTTTTCCGTGTCCATCGTGAGAAAATAGAAGGCGCACTTTATCTGCACCTACGGCTTTTTCAGGAAGTATCAGATTCGTTTCAAAGTTTTCTTCCTCCACCACAAATGAATTGTATTCGATGCTCCCCTTCTCATCACCCAAATACAAATGACCATCTGAAACAAAGTCCGGGCTAGTATGCCATTTCGCCCTCTCTTCCCCTGAAAAATGGAGAAATACGAAGAGCAAGACAAAAGCCAAACAAGCCACTTGAGCTTTCCAAAATCCATTCACAGTTTTAAATGAGTTCATCATTTCCGAGTAAGGAGCCACTAGCTTTAATATAAGGAACGCCACATTAAGAAAGAGCAGCGCCAATGCGATAAATAAAAACACGAAATTCCCCCTTCCTGATCCACATGATAAGATAGGTCATTTATTATTTACGTTATTCTAAAGAAAGACCACAGATGCAATCCTGTTGGTTTCCACGCTTGCTTATTGATAGACGACCAGTTTTCTGGCTATATAAAACCGATCCCCAATATGATAAGCCATCATGTCTGCGGGACTTTCTTTTTGATCATCAATTTTAAAAAGGAGCGTGCCTTCCGGAAGACCCCTGGCTTCCCCATTCTCATCAACAGGGCCTTCCACCTCTGCTTTTATCACACCCACCTGTTCTGCTAATCGCTCTTCCTCTATTGGTTCATAGGTAGTGATATACTTATTACCTCTCCACATAAAGTGAGGGTCGGTGATTTCGTCCTGGTTGCCGCAAGATGCTACGAACAGGATCAAAATCCCCATTATAAAAAGGTGTCGTTTCACTGATTCAATTTTTGTGTTCTTCCTATTAATGTGGTATGAACAGGATCTACCTTGTTAAAATCTTGATTGGCAAGGTACATAATGGAATGCAGACTCGCTTCCTTTTTCTCACTGTTGCAAAAAGTAAGGGTGCACTCGCCGTCCCTTATTTTTACTTTTCCACTAGATTGTTCAATCAGTTCAAAGTCTAATAGGCTGCTTACTAAGGCAGGGTCTTCACAGAAGGGCATGTGAATCTCCATCGCTTGGATAGATGGGTGTTTTTCTTCAGTGACCACTTCCCGCCTTTTTTGAAGTTCGATCCGAAACTTCCAGGGAGTGGATATGAATGTTCTTCGTTCGCCTTCATTTACCTTCCACTTTAGTTCTTTCGCTCTTTCTATGACCTTTGAATACTCAGGATCCTTAACCAAGAAGCCGATATGGTCGAACATATCCCTTTTTCCGTGTCCCAATGTCAGATTGGTTTGACCTTTGACCATCTCGATGATTCTAAATCGAATGTCTTTATCCCGGAAATCCTCCCAGTTTAAAGGAGGATTGAATGTGTGCATTTCCCCATTGTATCGACCGACTCTTAACGTGGTTTCAAATCCTGACTCCTGATAAAACCTTTCCATTTCCTCCACTTTGTCCGTCCAACAGTGATAATGAAATAATTGCATTTCATGTCTCCTCCCTGAATCATTCATCCAACCGCCAGCTTACTCAACCATCTCTCTCATGGGGATTAAATAACTCCTTGTTTCACCGACCGCCTTCTTTTACATAGTCTGTTTCTTAATGAAAAGCATCAAAAATCTTATGGAAATCATTCGAGTCATTGTTAATGCCTTGAACTTATAATTCTACTAACCTGCGTTTTCAATGATGGCGAGCCAGTTACAATAAAAACCAACTAACAAGGCTTAACAATACGATGAGCAGACCGATTGTTTTTTTATAAAACTGTATAGCGTACCCAACTAAGAAAAGAAGAAGGGCTGCCCATTTAAAGTGATAATACTCCGGGATATCTTCTGCAATGTACCCGATCCAGGTAGCAAAAGCCAGAAATAATACCAAAACCGGCATCAGAATGTTTGCAGCCGCCCAGAGAAATTTCATCTTGAACAACCCCCTTTCAATATATTGAGCCGGTTTCACGGCTTATGAGCCTCTGTTACCTTTTATGAATTTTGCATTTTAATAGGTAAGTAAACTGCTACGTCTTCCTCGCCATTTTCCAAAGGATGATAGGTCTCCACAATATAGGAATCCGGTTTTCTATTATATCCCCGGTCATCCATCCACTGTACAAGTTCGCTATGAAGCTTGCCAATGTGATGGATTTTTCCTTTCGCCGTAACATATTCTTCTTCCAATTCGATATATTCCATCCCGACCGGAACGTTTGTGAATGATTCGCCAACCATGATTCCGACATAATAGATGCCTTCCAGATGGTCCGAAGCTCTCTTAGGTTCATAAAGGGCGATTTCAGGACCCTGCTCGGCTTCGATTTCATGTAACCTCTCTAGAAATTGCCGGGCAAGCTTCGGTACCTCCGTGTTAAAATCAGTGAAAGCTCCTTCTCCTTTTAATCCTACTACTCGGAAAGTCTTTTTCATCTTTTCAGCATTCACAACAATCTCTCCTTTTGATTAAGATAGTTTCCATGCCGGAATGAACGAATGGAAATTAAAGAAATAACTCATCGGTATATGGATGACGGTGTATATGGCAAGAGTGAGCAAATAGGCAAAAACCATTGAGGAACCGGTACTTGAAGGAATGAGTAAAGCAAGAACATCCCCACTGGAAATGGAACCAATACGATCAACCACATCGGGCTTCCCAAAGCTTCAGTCAATGCCCCGAGTGATACGACATAAAAGCCGATAATCAATGCCTGCCAAAAAGGCAAACCATTTCTAAGAACGAAGCTTGCGATGTAATAAGAAAGACCATTCAAAGATACTGCCAGAAAAAAATCAAAAAGATATTTCATGTTTACCCTCTAGTATAGTATTACCCCTCAATATTTTAACATAATTTTCCTGGCGTGATGATAAAAAAGCTTCCCACCTAAAAGTGAGAAGCTCATTCTTTACCTGATCCGTTGAATAAATTTCTGACCAACCAAATACCCGCCTGCCAGCACGAAGAAAATCAGAAGCAGGCCCGCAAACCCATCGGTAAACCCCGTTCGTTCAATGGCAAATCCGAATAGCGGAAAGCTGATCATGATGACGAAGCTCTCCATTAATCCGATCAGCGAAAGGAAAGTAGACCTGATATTGCTTTGCAGAAAGTTTTGCACGAATGAGCTGAAGATCGGTTCGAACAGACTCAAGAGCTGTGCAAGGATCAGGAACGATATCAGGATCGCCCAGTCCGTGGCGAAAATGAACAGGATGAAAAAGAAGAGAAAAATACCTAAGCCATAATATAAAATATTGAAGAACTTAAATCGCGCCTCCACCCTGTAAGCGATCTTCGCCATCAGGACACCAAGGAGCCCTTCGATTGTAAACACCGCTCCCACCACGACAGGCGAATACCCTAATTGAATGAAGTATTCCTGTCCGTAGAACACCATGATCACCATGACTGCACTCGCTAAGATAAATAGCACAACAGGCTGGTGAATGACCGTGTTATTTCTCCAAACGGCAACCCCTAATTTAAATTGATGAACCCACTGGTTATACCATCTTCCGCCGATATCCTCCGTCTTTTCACGTTCCGGCTCCTTCATGAAAAACAGTGGAATTACAGCAAGGACATGGGTGACGATGGTTGCACCATATACCCATTCCCAGCTGATCTCTGCCATGAATCCCCCTAGGAATTTGGCAAGGCTCAATGATAAAAGGGAAATGGCCGTCATGCTTCCGATTATCCTCGTGTAATCCTTCTCACGCTTTTCATTCTTCAACGTGTCATAAGCAAACGCCTGCTCGGCACCGGAATGAAAGGTCACCATGAGACCCATGGATAAAAAGGCCAGGGTAAACATCGAAAACGTCCCGCTCATCAGCATGAACAAGGCATAAAGGAGACTGAACACATTCCCGATCACCAGGCTGACCTTCCTCCCATACAAATCTGCGATCATCCCGGTCGGAACCTCAAACAGGACAATGGCCAAGTGGAGAAACGCCTCCAATATGCCGATTTCACCGAAGGTCATCCCCTTATCGCCAAGGTAGATGACCCACAACGCTCGGTCAAAGAACAACTGGGCAAAAAAGAGATAAAAATAAAGCAGATATATATTGTTTTTTGTTTTAATCATGTCATTTCGTCCTCTCATAAACATAAGGTTAATAGAAAAGCGGAGGCGGCTCGTTCAGAGGCGACAAGCATAAGATGAACATGCCGGAAAGGCGCTTTTTGCCTTTTTGGCATGTTTAATTTATGACCTCGAGCCTCTAGCCGCCGCAGCTAGATCAAGAAAAGCGGAGGCAGCTCGTTCAGAGGCGACAAGCATAAGGTGAACATGCCGGAAAGGCGCTTTTTGCCTTTTTGGCATGTTTAACTTATGACCTCGAGCCTCTAGCCGCCGCAGCTAGATCAAGAAAAGCGGAGGCAGCTCGTTCAGAGGCGACAAGCATAAGGTGAACATGCCTGAAAGGCGCTTTTTGCCTTTTGGGCCTGTTCATCTTATGACCTCGAGCCCCTAGCCGCCGGAGCTAGATCAAAAAAAGCGGAGGCGGCTCGTTCAGAGGCGACAAGCATAAGATGAACATGCCGGAAAGGCGCTTTTTGCCTTTTTGGCCAGTTCATCTTATGACCTCGAGCCTCTAGCCGCCGGAGCTAGATCAAAAAAAGCCACAGGGAATCATTCCCCGTGGCTTTCGCTATTTTCAGGAATTCATACGTTCGTTCGCATTATTGAAATTCAGCTAAAAAAGGACATACTTGTCCCGAGGACAGCTGAAATTCCAAAAATAGACATCATGAAAACAAGATATTTCTTCTCGGCTTTGATGTCTACAGTGAACGAATGCATGAATATTCCCTCCTTTATGTTTAAGATTCTTTTTTATTATATAGTTCTTTCTGGTTCTGGACAAGCTGACTTCTTCTGATCCTTATACCGGTTGCTCTCGAAATCCTAACTATATATAATGAATTCATACTAATTTGGAGGTTTTTGTTTGCTAAACAACTGTTTATTACTGGGATGAAAACTTTCTTAATGATTCTATTCATTAGGAAAGTACCATTTATAAACCCGATAACTTTAATGAAAGAGAAGGAGACTATAAATGGATATCTTCATTAGACAAGAACGCCCTGAAGAATATAGCATGACAGAAGAAATGACGAAACAAGCATTTTTACATGAGGAGTATAGCGACAAGAAAGAGCATCTGCTTGTAAATAAAATTAGAAAATCAGATGCGTTTATTCCTGAGCTTTCATTGGTCGCCATCCATCAAAGCCATGAAGTGGTCGGCCACATCCTACTTTCTAAAATCACCATTGTCGATCATGATAAAGTGGCAGATTCTCTGGCACTGGCTCCCGTGTCTGTAGCACCCTCCTTTCAAAAAAAGGGTATTGGAAGCCAATTGATACGTGCAGCCCTGCAAAAGGCTAAAGAGATCGGTTATCATTCCGTGATTGTGTTAGGGCATAAAGACTATTATCCGAAGTTTGGCTTTAAACAAGCGACATTATGGAAGATCAAGCCTCCGTTTGAAGTGCCTGATGAAGTATTTATGGCTCTGGAATTGACGGAGCATTCTCTTAGAAATGTACAGGGTGTCGTTCATTATTCGAAAGCTTTTTCGGAATAAAGTTAATAAGAGGCTGTCCCGGGAAAAGGACCGGAACAGCCTCTTTTTTAGAGTTATTATTTTTTCTTCACTTAAATTTAAGGATCTGACCCAGTAAACTCCCATCGAAACCAGCCAACTTACGATAAAAACCAACTTATCATTAACAGTACGAGGAAAACCTCAACTATTATCTCTTGATTCCGCTTGAATGATCAGAAAACCTTCAGTAATTAATCCTGTTCCAACCACTTTCAATCCGAAATCAGAATAATTAATCCTGTTTCAAACTTATTGATCCTTCATTCAATGAATCAATCCTGATTGAAGGTAATTAATCCCTCATGTCGAATTTTCTTTTTTTCTGTAACCGAAATTCCAGATTAAAGTTGTTTCATGGAAAATACCCGGATTACTTAATCAAGAACCAGGCATTCGCCTCATAGCTTAACAGCATCAATAATTAAAGAAGGAAACGCCAGCTTTTCCCCCTCGTTTCTAGGATCGAACTTCTTAGAACGAAAAATCACCCCGTCAGCCCCGTCCCAATGATTTTGATGAAACGTTCCTTCTTCATCAAAATACTCAAGTAATGTCACTTTAAATCCCGCCGTTTCAAACATTTTCGTCAACGTATGATAATTGTAAACGATCTTATGACCCGCAGCCGGGTGATCCTTTGGACCTGGTCCTCCAACCTGTACAATATGCTGATAAGATTCATTGGGAAAATAGCCATCTGGGACGGCGCAACGAATATATCCGGAAGGTTTCAGATATTTGATACACAGTTCAGCAGCCTCTAATCCTTCTTCGTATGTAAGGTGTTCCCAGACATGTTCAGCCAAGATGACATCTACAGAACTTTCAAGGAACCTGTTTTTCCATTTACTTTCGTCTAATAAGTTTAAATCCTCTTCCTGTGTATGGATCCAGCCAGGATTATTCACATATTCTCCTGCGCCGATAACGATCTTGAGTTCATTCATTGACTAGTACCTCACTTCATTTTGTACGTAATTTAATAGATCGGTCTTTAACCTTGGTTTTGCTTTTCCAGCAATTCAATGATTCTATCTAATTTCTTATGGAGATCATCTGAAGCCTGAACCTCTTTCTTACGATTGATGATAAGCCTTCTGATGAACAGGGTGAAAGATACGCCTCCCACCAGCAGTAATGAAAAGATGACCAACTGATAGAGTAAATCTCCGAGATTCATAACGAATAACACCTTCTTTTTGGATAATCATACCATAAAGATTGGAGTCTGCCCCCGGCAACCATACAAAAAAAGGAGCAGCAGAAGCCACTCCCTTTTAAAAGAATATTAGTTTCTAGGATCTACATAATCCGGATAATCCGTGATGATCGCGTCGACGTTCATGTCGAATAGGAAGTCTGCTGCTTCTTGACTGCGTACCGTCCATGATCCAATTTGCATCCCTTGGGAGTGGACTTCCTTCACGACTTCTTCTGTCACGATTCCATAGCTTGGGTTGAACCACTCCGCATAGGTTGAGATTTCTTTTAATGCTTCCTCTGTTGTAAGTGCACGGTTAGAAGTTAAAACACCGACCGGAACATGAGGAAGCAGCTCGTCCATTTTTTTCATAGTGTCAAAGTTAAAGGATTGTAAAATGATTTTTTCGTTTTGCGGCTTGTCGAGATTCCGTTCTATTAATGCTTCTGCCACTTGTTCTTCAATACCAGGATAAAGTTCTGGAGCCTTTAATTCGATTAAAATCCCAACCTTACCGTGGTAACGATCAAGAATTTCTTCAAAGGTCGGAATCGGTTCTCCTGCAAATGCTTCTCCCTTCCAACTACCTGCATCAAGACTTTGAAGCTGTTCAAGGGTTAAGTCCGCCACTTTTCCCGTTCCATCTGTGGTACGATCCACCGTTGTGTCATGGATGACAACCAATTCACCATCTTTGCTTCGTTGAACATCGATTTCAATGTAATCCGCCTTCATATCAACTGCCACATCAAAACCGGTGATCGTATTTTCTGGTGCATAACCTGCTGCCCCGCGGTGTGCTACATTATCCACCTGTTTTCTTTCCCCTGCTGTCGGTTCTTCTGCAAACGCCTGGCTGAACGGGCTGAATAACAATGAAAATGCAACCCCTGTACCGATTAATAATTTTTTGTTCATCTTCTTCATCTCCAATCCTGAATATGTATTTCTACTTTATTGTAGGAAAGAGATGTTGAGTTGATGTGAAGGTAACAATACAGCTTGATATAGATTGTGTGAACAAAATCCGACCTTTTTTCTTACGTATTTTTACAAATTGATCGGATATAGATGAGCTATTGAGCCATATTACTTATAAATGGGGACGTGATGCCGATCATCCCTGGATTCTGTGATCGGATGGGCAGTAGAAATCCGACCTTCATCCATAATTGATCCTGTTTGAACCACTTTCAATCCTGAATGAGAATAATCAAACCTGTATAACAATTATCGATCCTATTTCCAATTAATTAATCCTTTTTTGGATTAATTGATCCTCCATGTCGAATTTTCTTTATTGCGGAACCCTAACAACTCCAATAAAAACAGGGTCTGATCCTCAGTCCGTGAAATTTTTCATCATCCCTCACCTAACTCATCGAACCGTCGTCTCCAACTCCTCATTCCTCATTTCGATGATATATTCCTTAGCCACATGTTCCCTTCCGCCATGCTGTTCGTACCAATCCCTGATCCGTTTCAGATGCTCTTCGTCATTCCTGATGCTGGTTTCAATCCTCATATAATCGTCGCGACTGTCGTATTCCCAAATCGCAAAGATCTCAACGGTCTCTTCATCATGATCCTTCATCCAGCGGCCAACCAGTCGCGATCCGTGTTTAAGCTGGTTCGGCAGATTGGTGTAATTGAAATGAGCATTGAACGTTTCGACGAACTCTTTTTTGACTAGATAGAACTTTCTTCTATAGAACATGATGGCCCCCCTTTAAATAAATGAGCGTCTTATCATTTCCTTGCCTTGATCATCATCGTAGTAGGAAATTTCCTCGCCTTATATAATGAGTAATAGCGATCAGAAACTTCCTCTTCCACTGAGTCAAAAGCTGCTGATACGTCGCTTTCAATAACCGATTCAACCGTAAATCCTGCTTTGATGACTTCATTTATATATGTACTCAGTTTTCGTTTAGGGATGACGACAGGTGCATCTTCGCCTTTAAAGTTCGGGTACGTAGTGATTCCCTCTTCCTGGTAAGAACCCTCCAGATAGATTTGGCCACCTTCACTTTTCATATGGGGGTATAAGGGATGATCCCAACTAAAGATCATTGAACCACCTGTTTTCAAATAGGAGTGAATCAACCTTAAAGTAGATGACAGGTCTGTTGTCCAGCCAATCGCATAAATCGAATAGACGATGTCAAAATAATCCTTTGGCAGCCCGATGTCTTCTTCCATGGGCGAACAGGATAAATTGGCATTTAACCCCTTTAACGTTTCTTTTGCCGTCTCGATTTGAGTCTCTGACAGGTCAACGCCCCATATTTCACGGGCACCCATATCCTTCATATAAAGTAATGAGTGTCCGCTGCCACATCCAATATCAAGCACCTTTTTGCTGGTGATTTCATCAAACAGCCTCAATTCGTCTTCCGTCTGTGTAAACGGTCCGTAACTCGGCAATGCATCCTTTCCATTAAAATGGCGGGCGACTGTATCCCAGCTTTTTTTATTTTGTTTCAGAATATCCAGCATTTTAACATCCCCTTTGTCTTCTATTTTGGTCCATGAATGAAACAAGACATCACCCTTTACTTATTGAAATCTCATGTTTCTGTCGTTGGTCCCACAACATTTCTTCATCAAAAGTTGCTTGTAGATGAGCCACTACTATCTCGGTCGTCGTGCTAACAAACTGAGACACTTCATCGGGTGTTAAATAATCAAACCTATATTCCGGATCCAATGCAAAAGCATACGAATCACCTAAATAAAATTCTGTAATTCGTCTAATCTGTTTTGAAATCTGTTCTTCAGGAAAAATATCCAGGTAATCCGGGAAACTCTTAATCTGTTGAAATACATGATGAAAAATCGTATCCCTATTCTCATGTAAATACACAAAATCCGAACCATACCAATCACCTTTTATCTTTTTAGTATAGTCAGGCGTTCCCAGTATGTCTTGATACATAGGCTCTTTCTTTTTTTCCCTATGCATCCGACTCCATTCCACATCCGTTACGAGGTGAAGATAATACCCTAAATAAAATGAAAACCTCGGACTGGTAAAATCAACTCTATCTTTCTTTATGTACTGATCCAGAAACAAACCTGGATTGATCTTCCCATCGACTTTAAAATGGGTTACTCTTTTGTCAGGAAAAAATTCTCCCGTCACTTGATTAGGCAAACCACAATCCGGCCCAATATTCCCTACTGCAAACTCTTTTTCAGATACCAGTAACCCCTTATTCAGCAGGTTCTCTGCAATCCTGAAATGTACCATCCAAGTCGCCATATTCGTAGTCCCCTTTTTATTTAATTATGTAATCCGCACTCCCTACCGGATCCACCTCATCCATGTAGTAATCTTCAGCCAACCAGTATCTTCTTTTATACTTATCAAGCCTTGCTTGATCGTCACCGAGATAGAGGTCACGGCCCAATACTCTTTCAACTCTTAATTCATGAGAGCAATCAATATAGATCATAAAATCAATATATCGTCTCCATTCTTTCCTTTGTAAGAAGACACCCTCAATAAGGATGATGGCAGAAGGGGCAAGATGGATGGGTTTTGTAATGACTGTATCCGTTGAAGAGTGATAGAACGGGAGGGTAATAGAGCCGCTGTTAACATGAAGCTTTTTGAACAGCTCTGTTTCGATTAATCCAATGTCCCATTGGAGAAAGTAATATTCGAACCATTCATCATTCCCGGTTTCATATCGCTTATGTGCTTCAACAATATGATCATCAAGGTGGAAGATGGAAGCCTCATGATTTGAAAGCTCCAATGCATGTCGAAGCTCTTTTGCAACCGTGGTCTTACCTGCTCCTCCTAAGCCATCGATACCTACAATGAAACGACGGTTTTCCGAGAACTCTTTTTGATATCGGGATAGCAACGTTTCTTTTATTTGAACAATTGACATCTTATTCCCCATTTGGTTCAACAACATATTTATCCCCATCTCTAAAAATATAAGCAGGAGACGAACCTATTACTTTAAATGTAGCCTCACTCATAACAATGCCCGCTTCCTCTGGTAATGCAATGACAGAAAATCCATATTTGTTTACGTATTCTTTAACTAAGTCATCGTTACTAGTTTCATAATGGCACCATACTGAATAATTTTCTATGTAGTTGAATCCTTCAAAGGCTTTCATATTTGTCTGGTTTGAGTCCATATGGGAAGATGTTAAAATATCTCTGCCAAAAATAATTGCCCCGGCACTCCCTCCGTATACAATCCCCTTATTGTCTACATATTCTTTTAAAATCGTATCAAAGCCTGTCTCACGTATGGTATTCAACAAATAGAATGTATTGCCTCCGCCGATATAAATGGAGGAGAATTTCCTTAGATCCTCTGGAGACACAGCCTCTAAATCAGTCCACATTTCTATTTCAGTAATGCCTAGAGGTTTAAACACACTATGTATCCATTTGGAACAGTCTTTATAAGGAATTTCCCCCTGCATCGCGATTGGAATATATAGCAACGGCTTATCAAGATCTAATGCCTTAACAAATTCCTTATCTATTATTTCTGTCTGTTCCTTATCTCCTCCGCCGGACAGGAATAAGTTAACCATGTTTACCTGCCCCCTAATCATCGTTTTTCAACTATTCCCCTCTACCAATTATTTCAAATTAACCCTTTTAACTCAATGATTATTTTCGTAAAAAAGAAGCTTAAACAATTCTTGATCAACCTCCGTTCGTATGAAAGGTCAGCCGGATATTTCTTTCATGTTACTGAATTAGCATAAATTACTATTACTTTTCGACAAACTTTTTGTTTATTCTTAACCCCATTTGGATATTGAATAATAACACATTAAATGAATGAAAAGAGGTAGGGAAACATGCGAATAAATGATGATCAAGTAAAAGGAAAGCGTAAGCAGACAAAGGGAGATTTGAAGAAAGGTTTGGGTAAACTTACAAACGATGATTCTAAAATTGCGGAAGGCGAACGCGACAAAGATAAAGGAAAGGTTCAGGAAAAGTTTGGCGATGTGAAGGAATCCTTTAAGAAAAGTTGGTAACTGAAATCAGGCGGCTGTACCCTCTGTGGGTTTAAGCCATACTGCATATAAACCTTGAAAGGACGATACTTCTGCTTACTAGGAAAAAGCAGAAGTATCGTCCTTTTTCATTCCCACCATCAGTCCGGCAGAATCATTTACAACTATCCATCTCAGCTTTTTCAAACCAGCCAAATGCCACTTCCGCCTGTATGATTTCATGATCTGGTGCTACCAGGAAAAGGATAAATGACCCTCCTGGTGGAAAGATGAATTTACCATCTTCATCACTGGCCAACGTACTTCGCGGGGGGACAATCCGCCTAAAGGCCATTACCCCTTTTCTTGGAAGCCCTTCAACATCATCCGCATATGCGATTCTCACTTCGGGCTTAGGGAGGGGAGGTCAATGGATGGTGATGGACCCCATTGACCTCTATAAGCCCCTAGATTGAAAGGTTTACACACTACTTTCATTCAAATCAAGCCAAAAACGGGATATTCTAAGTAAATAGTGGTGATGAAGTACCTTTCATTTTCTCCGTATCGATCCCAGCCTCTTTCAATTTCACTTCCGCCTCACCTTCAATGATATCCTTGAAGAGCTGCAATGTTTGATCAAACCCAACATGGTTGTCCATCATAAAGCTCATCTTGTGCTCGATGTCCAGCCATGTGGAGAGATCCGCTTCGTTATGCTGAATTTGGGCTTCTAATTTATCCAGCGCATTGGCTACTTTGGCTTCGTATGTCGTTTTCTCTTCAAATTCGAACCACAAGGTGTATAGTTCATTTCCTAAAGCGTTCCCTAACATTTCCTTTATTTTCTCGATGGATTTCCTTTCATTGATTGCCTTTTGTTCCTTCGCTATTCGATCGTTCATTGTATCGAATGCTGGAATATCACCTGCTTCAGCCTCAACCAGATCGTGTATGATGATCATTTTTAATAACTTAGCCGAATCCACCTTCTGAGTTAAGTAAGGTTCGATCAACATCGCCATTAGGGAAACCCTCCATGTATGCTCCGCGACGCTTTCTTGTCTGCCATTGGACAGCCAGCTGTGCCTCATCTCAGATTTCAACTTTTCTCCAAGTTTGATGAGATCTAATATATTTAATAGATTATTTTTCATTTAAGCTCACCTCTTCATTGAATTTCAACTACCTACCCCGTGATAATCCCTTCTCCAACCCCAAAACGGATCAAGCCTTCATAAGGGTCTCCCGTAATATCAAAAAGCTTACAAAACGCCGGCTCTGTCTTGTATCCTTGGTTTTTGAGATGTATCACCTTTTGTTTAAGAGCAGGATATCTTTGCAAAAGTTCATGTTCAATCAGCATATGGAGATACGCATGTTGCTTATGTACTGGTTGGGCTTGGCCAAACAACTCAAACTCAAAACCACTAAAGATAAAATTCGCCTTCACGACTTCTTTACCATTAATCGTTTTCCTCTTGATTGTAAATCCATTGTTTTTGCTGTATAACGTTAGGATCAATTCCTCAAACGACTCAAATTCCTGTACCTCCATAATGATGTCCAGGTCTGAACTCCCAATGTCTACCCCAATTGGCACGGTACCGCATAGAACAGGATTGTAGGTATTCATGGCATTCAAAATATCCAGTTCCATGATGACTGCATATGCCTTTTGTTGCCTGTCCGTCCCCTTTTTCATACGTGCGAATAAATCTATCATCGGTACACCATCCCTGCCTGACGATCTTAAAATGCAAAAATACCAACTCTTTTTATCCGAGGAATCTTTTATCTTAATCAGGGCATTTTATTTACATGACTTCATCCCATTTAATACAGTTTAATACAGAAAGAAAAGATACACGTTCAGCTTAGAGCTTTTTCAGGTTAGCACACAAAAACAAAGCTGCTGCCATTGTTTTACTTTCAAGAAACTCATACATCCTCTTTAGCCAACACCAGCTGAGTTGGACACTGATTACCCGTCACCAGTCTTATATATTAATAATTAATTATTTTGGACCAATACCTTTCCAAAAAAGGTCAACTAAAGCTTGTGCTGTTTTTTGGGGCCCTCCTAATTCCTCTATTAAATCCTTTTTGTTTCGAATCATTGCCACTGTAGAAAATGCATGTGCAAGCAATAATGGGTTTGTTACTACTATTTCACCTTTTTCCATAGCCTGCTTGAATATATCTTCCAGCGCTTTATGAACTTCCTTCTCGGCATCTCGAATTTCCTGAATATGATTCTCTGTTAGTGAGAAAGCAGCTTCTTTTAATAACGTTTCAAAATCAATGTGGGGTCTCATTAAATGATCGAGTGTGACTTCATATAATTTTTGCTTCAAGCCATTAGAACTATGTAAAAGTTTCTCTGTTTGTATCGTGATTCGTTGGAACATACTTGACACAGCGACTGAGAATAAGTTTGCTTTGTTTTTAAAATAATAGTAAACGCTAGCTTTGGTCACACTACAAGCCTCAGCCACCTGTTCCATGGAAACACCCTCATATCCATATGTTAGAAACAGATGAGCAGATGTCTTTAAGATTTTCTCCCTCGTTAGATTGTTCTCAATTTTTATTTTTGGTCTTCCAGGTTTTTTCTTCGGTAACTCACTATTCATAGGTACCTCCTTGATGTTCAAAAAAAATACAATATAAAACATTTGATTAATTAACCTTCAGGTATATATAATTAATAAAAGTATACTGACTCAATCTATTGTAATAAATTTAGTAAAAAAAACAAATATGGAAATAAGCCTCTAGATGAAGAAGGGACAATGAATAATGATATGAAAAGAAAAATATTTTATTTCTTAATCGGTATCTCTTTGCTTTTTGTAGTAAGTTTTCTTGGTTTTTATACATGGTCACAACAGACGTATGAACCGTCTCAGACACTCTACACCCTCATAAATAAAGATGAAATCAACTATGAGAAGGATTGGATCATTTTTAATCCAACTGAAAATAATCATGTAGGAATTGTGGTGTATCCTGGTGCAAAAGTTGAACCTGAAGCTTACAGCTACTATGGTAAGCAATTAGCAGAGAAAGGTTATTTAGTTGCTATCCCTAATGTGAACCTTAATTTTTCATTGTTTGATACTAACAAAATGCAAGAGATAATGGACAGCCATACATCCGTCCAAAATTGGATAGTGGGTGGACATTCATTAGGCGGCGTCTCAGCTTCAACATTTGCTTATGATCATCCAAGTGAAATTGATGGTGTGATTTTGTTAGGATCTTATCCTAGTGAAACAACTGATTTCTCCAATAAAAACATTCCTATGCTTTCAATATACGCTGAAAAAGATGGGTTATCGACGATAGACAAAATAACTGAGACAAGACATCTCTTGTCAACAGAAGCTGCCATGTATGAAATAAAAGGTGGAAACCACAGCCAATTTGGCATTTACGGAAAACAAAAAGGTGACAATCAAGCTTCTATTTCTGTCAAGCAACAACAAGATAGCATGGTAAAGGCTACTATTAATTGGTTAGAAAAGAATGATTTGAAATAATCAAGAAATGAAAAGAATTCGTTTGTGATTCAAACAAATAATGGTTATCACAGTTGAAATATTTTTTCTCAACCGATAGTTTTGTTCTGGCTTGGGGTTTCGATTAATTGTGCTGGCGCTCAAGTTCACATAAATGTTTTATTTGTCTTTTATTTAAAGAATACAAGAATGGAGGGAATTCCAATCGATACATTTCTATTTAGCTTTTTCTCAATTGCTTACATCGGGATTCTGTTAATTGGAGTGATCTATCTAAGAACTTACAAATTAAAAAGTATAGTTTTTTTATTGCCGGTTGTTGTCGGCCTTATCTATGACAACGGAATCATAGCAATAGGTCAGTTCATAGGGGAAGGATTACTATTAGAACGATTAAACCTCGCACGATTTTGGATACATGCATTTTTTACCCCTCTTCTTGTGTTGTTTTCCTGGAAAACATTGGAGCAAGGAGAAGTATTGTGGGCTCAGAAACCTTTCAGTACATTTTCTGCTTATGCATTGACTTTTTCATTGGTATTATTTGAACTTTTTACTGAGGTAGCAGGACTTCATGTAGTGGCGAATATGGAAAATGGTGTCCTAAGCTATAGCTCTGACGAACCTTCAAATGGCCCGCCCGTAATGGTACTAATCGTATCTCTTGTATTGCTTGTGTCTTCAATCATCATTTGGAGTAAACAAAAATGGAAGTGGTTTTTTGCCGGTAGCCTTGCAATGATTATCGGAAGTGCTGTAAGTTTACCGATTGAGAGCGGAGCCATCACAAATTTCTTTGAACTAGGTTTAATAACCTCCTTACTCGGTACTGCAATCTTCCAAAGTAAGACCTTACAAAAAGACGCCCTCTAAGAACGGAAGGAACATGAGTTGAAAATGGCATTTATGAGTAACTCGAAAACCTTATAATCTAGAAATCTAAATACTTTATAAAAGGTGATTTATGAATGTTAACAATTCAGACATACATTTCAAAAAAAGACTGTAAAGAGATGACCTTAAATGGTGCTATCTATCATGATTTTTCACCTCTTGACGAGCCTTTGTCAAAAGAGTATGGAAACAATCAATTAATCAAGTCAGATGGAATCTCAATCTTTGGTGCTGTTACGATTTCCATCTATCAAAAACCTCTTTCTACCTTTAATGAATGGGATGATGTTGATGAATTATGGCTTTCACTTCTTGAATCTTTGAAACACTGCTTGAAATATGGTCATGGTATTAGCGGCTTCTCGATGCGAACATTGGATTGGGAAATGAAATTAATGAAAGAAGATTCAAACGACTCTATATTATTCACTTGGAATCATTGGGATCCAAGTTGGAATACAGTTTATGAAATGATCACAGTTTGTCTTCCCAAAAAAAAATTGGTGGATAGCTTATTGGCTGAAGGAGCATTTTATGTTGAGTTTAGGAAGTCTTTATCTGACAGTGGTCCCAGCAGTAAAATAAAGAGATTGATTGATGAGATTAAATCCCTCAGCTAATATATTATGACTATCCATTAATTCGAGTAGCTTTGATTAGAGGAATTATAGGTTAATGTTCTGAAGAAATCATTTGAATGATAATGAAGGAGAGCAGCTACAAAAAGATGAATGTAGCTGCTTTTCTTAAAGAAAAAGGTAATGGCCCTTTCAAATCCATCTATAGATTGACCTTAATACAGCGGGCTTCATTCGATCATAAAGAAAGTATAGTAGAGTTACTTTTTCCTGCCAATATAAAGCAAGTGAGAGGAAATACCAAGGATATAAGGGTCTGTTGCCTTCTCGATAATTAAATCAATTAATTTCCTTACTTCTCCTTCTCCTTTTTCTCTCCAGTACTCCCAATGGCCATGATTCAAAACCGTTCCTGCATTGGAACCTATCAGCTCGATGGTTTCAAATCCGTTTGCTTCCATAAAAGGATTGATGTCTTCTATATTAAAATAATACGCGCCAGTAAAACGTCCTTCATCTGCGTGATTAAAGCAGCCTGATTGGGAAAATTGTAAAATGGTATCCATATCATTGTTTGGTTTCCAATTGTCAGGAGATAAGAGCGATGTAAGGATGTGTCTAATTCTAGGCATAAAGGCAACAAAGACCAATCCATCCTTTTTCGTCACTCTTTTTAATTCTTCCATTGCCTTAATACGGTCATTTTCTTCCTGCAGATGGTACATAGGGCCGAGCATCAATGAGGAGTCGAACTGTTCATCTTTAAACAGATAAAGGTCTCTGGCATCTGCAGCATGAAACCCTTCAAATTGTTCGTCTAAATCAAGTTCTTTCGCTTTATCTTTTGCGATTTCAACTAATCTTGGGGTCAAATCGGTCAGTGTTACCTGATAACCAGCTTTGGCAAGTTCCATTGAATATTTCCCCGGTCCTGCACCATTATCAAGTACATTGCCTGTTTGGGGCATATATTTTCTTATATAATGCCAATTCACCTGGAATTCTACTGGTTCACGTTCAAGTCTTCCCCACTCATCGAATTGATTGTAATACTGAATGATCTTACTCATGTTTTTCACCTATATTCCACTTTTTACCTATATATTCGGTGCAACTTGGGTCGAATCCTGCTTACACTATATACAATGATCACGTTTTTTTACTGACGTGCCTTTTTAACCCACTCTTTCCCATGCTCACGAATAAACTTTATATCTTTTTGATAGTGCTCATGGTGCCCTTCATCGATCATTTTTTTAAAAGCAAGGTCACCTTCACCGGCTTTCCTTTTCATGTAGGCACATAATCCTTCCAAGCGCAGCAATACCATCTCCAAATAACCTTCTTCCATTCCCTCCATACCGTAGGATTCAAAGAACAATCTCACTCTTTGTTTTATACGGTCGGCATCATGTGTTGGGTCATAGTGAACAGCTTCACCCGCTTCGGTATGATAGTGCCTGCTTAAAGGAACGCAGGTGTAGAGAGTATAAGCGATGTCCCAAAGTCTCGAACCTGGGGCCGCAACATCAAAATCAATAATACCTACTGGTTTTTCCTGGTTAAAAATAATATTGTAAATGGCAAAATCATTGTGACACACTACCTCTATGTTAGCCGGTGTATTGTCCATGGGTTGCCATTCATCAATAAATGGAAAGTCACTCACAGCATCATGGTAATGTCGGAGCATCTTCGCTATTCCTTGTAAAGCATTATTAGACCACATGTATTCTTTTAAAGGATAATTACCGGCTTCTCCTGCTATAAATGATAATATCTCTCTATCTTTTTCATCTATTCCTAAAAACTTCGGTGCATAATCAAAACCTTTACTTTCTAAATGCTGCAATAACCTATGGATTTTAACACTATCAGACTTCAATTCCCGCCTGACCGTATCTCCCGAACGATATACGTCCGAGACATTCCCTCCTGTTAGCATTTCTTCGTTTTCATTCTGACTCTTCATTTAAATTCCCCCAATTTAGGGACGCTGTGATTGTGTCAATCGAGATGTATTTTTGCCCATAAATAAAAGCAGATATACAAAGGTATCTGCTTGGCAATGGGAATATAATTGTCCACACCATGTATCCCTTGAATGATTTCAGATAGACAAATAAACGCATCCTTAAGGATCAAGGAACGCCGCTGTCTCTATCCAATTAACGAATCATTTCGAGGTATTCCACATGTGTACGATAGATTCCCCTTTCTTTACATCTCTACATTAGATAATAACAAATATTGCTAACTTAGCACAGGAAATGTCGAAGTTTTTCAATAATTATTCTCCGGAAGCGTCGGGGCGGTTCCGGAGCTGCTGCCATAAACCTCAACATGAAATGTGGTTTTGTAGATGAATAACAAATGTACGAGGGACCAAAAGGACCTCAGCATGTTTTACACTTGACTATTTCATTTACACGTGGCTGCCTAAGCTCTCGCATCGTGTTCCTACATGATCACTTCGAAATGAAATATTTCTCCCGAAAAACCGGACTAAGCTCACTCCACACATCAAACTTATTTCCATCTAAATCATAAAAAACAAAATTCCTTCCAGAGTGCCCCCTGTTTTCAATCGTGCCAACCCGAATCCCATTATCTATAAAATCCCCATGCAGTGTTTCTAACGCTTCTAAACCATTCACTTCAAATGTTAACGAAAAGCGTTCTTCCCCATAAACATCTATGAAATTCGCACTTTGATTTTCTTTTGATTTAACAAGGAAAATACTTTGGTTAGCAAGATTCAAGATGGCTTTATCTTCATCTTTATAGCTTAATTCTGCATCTAATTTATGTATGTACCATTCTGATGAAAGATCGACATTCGTTACTGGAAGATAGGTTGTGCCAACCCTTAATAATTTTTCGCTCATTTATACTTCCCTCCCGCAATCAGATATAGTAAACATTCTCTTTTCACATGGGTTTACCCTGCAGAAATTCCCATATTTTTCATAACCGTTTTCTCCCGATCTTGACTGATAGCGTAGATTCTTCTTTATATTCTCCAGATTCACAAATATCGAGCATCGCCTCTCTCACATCACGTTCAAATAGCGAGACGTCACTTCCAAGAAAACGCTTAGAACCATAGGATGTGGAATATAGGTTCCCTAATAGTGACTCAATCGTCCAAGTGATTTCGTATGTCGGTAAAGTATGAACTTCAAGGTCAAATTGAGAATGGGATATGACTTCTTCATGACTGGTAACGGGATGAGTATAGATTGAATTTCCAGCCTTCCGATCTTTTCCATACCATTTTTCGATCACTTCATTAAACCTTACTTGCCAAGGTTTCAACGTTTGATTGGGGTCATAATGATCAATGATCGCTACCCCTCCACCAGGAGGAATCATATCAAATAATTCCTCTAATATCTTCGGCCTGTCCATCCAGTGAAAAGCCTTGGCAATCGTCACGAGAGAAAAATGCTCATGATTCTCAAGGCTGTACTGCTCCAAAGTTCCATTGAACCAATGAATCTCCCCCATCCTTATTTCTTGATGGAGTCGCGTAGCTTCTTCAATCATTTCCGGTTCAACATCTATACCAACTATTTTATGACACCAATCAGAAAACCTCATGGTGAGCTGCCCTGTTCCGCAGCCTAAATCAAGAAGGTTCTGCTCCCCATTTAAAGAGAACGCTTCAACCAGGAATCGTATCAAAGAAGAAGGATACATTGGTCTGTATTTCGAATAATATCCTGCAGAGCCTTTAAATAGGTCTTGTCCGTACTTGTTCAAGTTTGTAATCCTCCCATCGCTCTCTATATGCTTCCTTCGAATCTTAACCATTGCCCTCTTTACTAAAAAGAATCTAAAACTACCTTTCCCCAATACAAAAGGCTCATTGTGAAAAATACAATTACAAACGTAGTTAAAATTTTTGGTAAGCTTTTGTAAAAGTATATTGATGCTAGTCCAATAATTATATGTAGGATAGCAAAAAGGATAATACTCACCTTTCGTCTCCCCTTACTAAATTAATTAATCTATTCAGTTACTAAATAAAGGTTATTCCATTATCTTCATCACCATTAATCATATACAGTTTCTTTACTAGGATCTCTTAGAAATTCAAATAGCAAGTTAATCTGAGATTCTGTATTTCTCCCAACCGATAGCTCCGGTAAATTCTCTTCCCCAAAGAAATTGATCCCCTTTGTTTCGATTCCGCTTTTTGCCTCTCCACCCGTCACCTCACATTGAATAAATATTTTATAGTAATGGTAAGGCTGCGAGGGATGGGGATGCTTGTTCATATCGAGAAGTGCGAGTAATTTTACAGGGGTTACATCATATCCTGATTCTTCTCTTATTTCTTTGACGATGTTTTCACTTGGGGACAGTCCTACATCACAAAATCCACCTGGGAGAGACCATTTATCATCAACTTTCTCTCTTACCATTAGGATTTTGTTATCCTTGAATACGACACCGCGCACATCTACTTTCGGTGTCTGATAACCTGATTCGTTCGTAAATAATTCCCTTATTTTCATCATCTCTAAGTCCGTGTATTCCTGCATGATCTCCGCACTGATCGTTCGTAATTCTTCATATCTCTCAATATCGTAAACATCCTTTGAAAAGGCCAGCCCTGATTGAGATAATGCTTGGATCCTTTTTGCCCATCCTAACCATTTATCGCTCATTTTACTTGCACCACCTTAACCATAAACTATCGTTGCACCTTACTTCATGCTTCTCATTTCTGACTTACTCAAGAGTTTGAAATTAGGGTCATTTAGTTAAGCTCATTTTGAGCAATGAAAAAATATCAAATTACCAACCTGATCGATTTCGAAGAGAAGTAATATGCGCTACATGATGTCGCCCATGCCAAGCGTAGATCCCAATATTGATACCTAACGTGACAATACCTGATTCTGGATGATGGAAAGTTTTCCCTAATTCATCTGATTTCATAGAACGCAACAGACAAACCCATCTACTGTGTAAAGCCTCTATTAGTTTTAATGAAATGTCTATTGGTAACTTCGAATCAGGGAGCTCAGCCCATTTCCCTTCTTCATACAATCTAATGGTGGGATTGTTCTCTGTGAGGGCCAACTTAAAACGAGTGTAGCTATTTAAATGACTGTCGGCAATGTGATGGATTACTTGACGAATGGTCCACCCTTCAGAACGGTAAGGTGTATCTAACTGCTCATCTCTTAAACCCTTCACGGCTTCTGTTAATTGAAGAGGTAATTCTTCAATCTCTATTATCCACTTCTCTAATTCTTCGGTTGTAGGATCACCTTCATAATTAAACTTTCCTATCGGATAACGTAAATCCATTTAAACGACTCCTCCCTATTCAGAGTTGTACCATTTTGATTACATCTCTTTATTGAATTCAATAACTTACGCCTAAGATTTTTGAAGATCTAATGCAGTATACAAGAAGGTGAAAATTGGCTTGGATGTAGAGATAATTATATAGCGAATTTCCCACCATGATAACAATAGTAATTTTCAGCTTTGAGATTTTTAATCTTGGTCAAAGACTGTTCTGCTTGCTCAACATTTAAACAAAAGTGTGGATTAGCAATAACTAATTCATGTTTCTCCGTAACAGATGCATCACCTGTAATGACGCTTTTTAAACTTGGAAAATACAATGAGATATGACCTGAGGTATGTCCCGGTGTCGCTACTACTCTACATTGGTTATCTAAAATCATATCACCATCATGTACCTTTTCATCAATTGAAACATGCTTCAAATTCTTTAATTGCTGAATAAACCATTTACCAAATTCCATTTCTTCTTCTGGCATATTTTCTAACATTTCTTCGGCTTGAAGGAATCTCTCTGACTTCATTTCACCGCTAATGTATTTTGATTCGATTTCACTGGCTATAATCTTTATCCAAGGATACTTTTCTTTGAATTCATATAAGGAACCTATATGATCATCATCATAGTGAGTAATGATGATATTCTTTAAGCGCTTCATTTCAAAGCCATTTTTCAAAATTTCATTTTCGATTAAAGGTAAGAAATTTGAGTACCCTGTATCGACCAACGTTAGTTCATTATTCAATATAATTAAACTGGGATAAATATAATTTTTTTGTCCATTGAATTCAAATTCAATGGGTAGTTCTATTATCTTCATTTTTCTCCCTCCATACTGCTCGATAGTATATTCCTATTCTATAATTTAAATTACAGTTTGGAATCGAATTAATCTACTCGAAGATCAGTGGGATTTTCACTTTGATAGAACTCTATGTTCCAACTTGAATTGGAACGTGTGTATCTATTTCTTTTTGGTCCTTTGTGTAATATGTAGTCATGAAAAACCATAGATCAACTGCCTTATCCTCGGCTATTCGTGGTTTCACCATTAATGTCTCATAATAAACTCTATCATTTCACTAAATGCTTTTTGTGCTGATAATTCATTATAATCAGGAGAGTACGGGTCACTAAATCCGTGTTTTCCATTAAATTTATGTACATCGATATTTTTCATATGCAAGGTTGAGATCAACTCGTCGACATTGAAAGATTGTTCTTCTTGTGGAAAAAATAGCTTTGTAGGACATTTTGGTGTTATTTCTACATAATTTCTAATACGGGAACCATAGTATCCAATTATTCCATTGATGTGTTCTCCCTCACTACACAACCAGGCAATAGTTGCCCCCACACTGAATCCAATGATAAATATTCGTTGATACTCATCTTTAACCTCAGAAATAATATCTTTTATTTTGTATAAAGGATCAGGGAATCCAACGTTTTCCATAAAATGATAATAAGCATCTTTTTCTTCTGAATAATGAAAAGGTGTATTTCGTTCTAAAAAGTTAGGACAAATCACGTCAAACCTTTGTCTTGATAATCGTTCACAAAAGCCCTGCATATGTTGGTTAATTCCATAAATTTCGTGTATGACAATCATTAGAGTATCTGATTGATTATGTATTGAAATCATTTCATTCCTGCTCCGGTGCTTCAAACACCTGACGCAATTCAATCTGACCTTCCCCATGTCCTTGCGGGTCCGGCATTCGCATGGCCCACTCGATGGCTTCTTCCCTCGACTTCACATCGAGGAGGAAAAAACCGGCAACTAGATCATTCGATTCAGTAAATGGACCTTCCGTCACAACCGGCTTTCCTCCTGGTTCTGGATACGAAAGGCGAATCCCATTTGAACTGGGATGAAGCCCTTTAGCCATAACCCGCACGCCTGCCTTCACTAATTCCTCATTGTACTTTGTCATGGCTTCCATGAGCTCAGGGCTTGGAAGATTTCCGGCTTCCGAATTCTTCGAGGCTTTGACAATTATCATAAACAGCATAAAGGTTCCTCCTTTTATAAAGGCAATCTGATAAATCTACCCGATATCTATAAAATCGATCCTTTTAAATCTTCTATAAATTGGGGATATCCTCAAGTAGACTGGTTAATGGTTCAATAAAAGGGACCAGAGCAAGCTGCGGAATGGTTCTGACGCACCTAAAGTAATGCAAAATGAAGTAGTTAAATGGGACAATATTGATTAACAATCTCCAAAAGACGCTCTGGTTTTTCTGATGAAACACACTCAGACAATCTTGCCGCAGCTATGATGGGCGCCCATTGAAAAACCTCATCTTTAGACAAACCGCTTCTCTCACAATAAAGACGCATATACATATCAGCCAATTCCACTGAAAACCGGGAATACAAGAGATACGTTCGATATACGTCAGCACGTATATCCCCTGCACTGGAATCAACCCAGTCGATAATGGTGACGTTATGATCTGACATAATTAAGTTGAATAAATGAAAGTCCCCATGACAAAGTTTTTCGTCGAAGGTCATTGAATCCAGTTTTTTAATTAAAGTAGATTTAAGTTGAATATCCAAACCTGGTGCATTTTCTATTTGTCTACTTAATTTTTCAGACATAGGTTCAATAGAATCCGCTTTGATTCTATGTATTTTCATTTGTATATCAACAGAGATGTTCAGATAATATTCCGCTTTTTCCATGTTGTCCGTTAGAAGATCCCCTATAGTTCTCCCTTTTATATGCTCCATGACGATTACCTGTTTACCATCTATTTTGGTCACATCAACTATTTTCGGCACAGAGAGTCCACAAGAATACGCATACTTTTGCTTATGAGCTTCATTAGTGGATTCCTTATCTGGTAAAGAGTCATTATAAACTTTGAAGACCTTGTTCTCATAAAGAAATACATTTGCTGTATTTCCGATGGCAATAGGAGTTCCTAAATTCATTGTTTTCACTCCTTTTACTTTTTAAAAGAAATCCACCATCAGCCCAATTCATGAAGCTGGTCTAATCTTACCAGTGTACTTGAAGTTTATTACCATTTGGGTCATAAAAGTGGAAAAAGGCATGACCATTATCTTCTTTTATATCCTCGACCTTTACTTGATGATCCATTAAGTGTTGATGAAATTCAGATAATTCCGGACTTGTAAAGCCAATGCTAAATTCTGGTTCATGATCAATTGTAAAATGTACAAATGTTTCATCTTCAGTAGGAACTAAGATAAGTAAGAAAGGTCCTTCATTTACTTTTATAATCGCATGTTCCTCCGTAATGTTTACTAACTGGAGCCCTAATACATCTTTATACCATTGTGCAGACCGTTCTAAATCTTTTACAGGAATTCTAATATAATGTACTTGTTCAATAAATGATTTACTCATACTCTCCTCTCCTTCATTTATATACTAAGTAACTCTCCAGCTCATCTTTTTGACGTACATGATGACGAAAATGCATTCCGACCAAATCATACCATTCCTTTGCATTCAGCCAGCCGAATCCTCCATGTTCAACTTTATTTTCCGGGTGAATATCATCCACTTTCGTTTCCCAATGATTCAATCGTTGGATTAATTGTTCCATCCTGCTAATGAGTTCTTCCTTGCTGTCTGAATTATTTGGAGGAGAATTCAGTTCATCTGGTAACCTTATTTTGATTGGTGGAAAACCTCCGTTCTCAAATAATTGCTCACCAAACTGGGTTTTCCCAAAGGGCTGTTCCCCATTCGATGCAGCACATTCTTCCATACTATCAAGATACTCATGGGCAACAACCATTAAATGGTCATACATCTGTCCAATGGACCATACCCCTTCTTTCGAAATATACCTTAGCTGTTCTATTGAATAATGGTTAAGGTCACCTTTGAACGTAATAAGCAGTTTAATGTCACTCATTTAACTACTTCCTTTCGTTTAATGAAAAATGTTTTTTGCCTATTGCTGTATATATTAGTGATGACAGATACCTTTAACACTAATCTTTTTTCTCCTATTTAATAGATAATTGAAGTTCCTTCACAACCAAATTCCCAAACGTTTGGATATCCTCGATATGATCAAAATTCTTATTCTGATAGGTATATAGACTGTTATACATCCTTACGGCAACAGCATTATATCGGGGAATGACAAGGCAGGCACATCCTGACGCCCCAAGAATTTGGTAACTGCCTTCAGGTAAGTCTGTTCCTAATTCATTGTAGTCCCACGACACTTGGTTATCTTTCAGCCACCAGAACAAACCGAACTTAGGTAGATTCTCACCCATTTCACCTGGACTTTGGATGGTGGTAGAAAGGTCAAATACTTCTTCCGGCAAGATTTGTTTTCCATCCATGAATCCTTTATTCAAATGTAAGCTTCCCCATAAAGCCAACTCTCTGCTATTAACATATAAGTTTCTTTCATCCCCAACATTTGACCCAATCCTAATGGAAGGCTGACTATCTGGCGAATGTATGTCACATACTAAAGAGCTTTTTCCCTCGGTCGCCCATTCTGTACTTTTCCAACCCAAAGGTTTAATAACCTTCTCAGTAAGAATTTGGTTAACAGTCTTGCCGGTAGCTTTCCTGACGATCTTAGCTAATAAGTCTGGTCGTTTACCCTCAATGTTGGTTCCTGAATCAAATACCCTCTGGACTGTATCATTCTTAATCTTTAAACCAGTAGATCTGGTTACCAAATGTCTAACTGTAGTCTCGCCTAAGATTTCTTTATCCAATTCTTTAAAATAATCACTGAGCTTATCCTCAAGATCAATGTGTCCTTCAAACACAGCCCATGCAGCCGCTAAACCAACATATGTAACCCTGGTTGAATATACGTTAAATTGTGAGGAGCGATCTATATTCCTAGCTCCCGTTTCAAAATGATGGGTACCAGAATACCACTCGTGTACTATCTCGTTATCCTTTATTATGACTAACGCTGCCCCAGAAGCATGCATCTTATCTTTCGTTTCTTCAGTATAGTTGGTTATATCTTCAAAGGCCGTCTTATTGGAAATTCCATTCAAATTTTTCACCTACTTCTTTTTGTTCGTCTCTTAAATAAGATACTTAAAAAAACAATATATCCTTGTTAATCCATGTCTTTTTCTAATATCTTGCCCTCAAGACCATGGTGGTCGATGCTATTAATTAATTCCAATTATTTCAAATCAATGATAGAAACTCAATAACTATCCCCATAAAAAAACTTATCCTATTGCGGATAAGCTTCATCCGTGTATGTCATCTGTTCATATGTATTTGACTCATTTATTGAATAAGAAAAAATCCTGTTGCCAATGACAACAGGATTATGATCAATGTTTATGATAAATGACCGTAATGGGAAAGCTGTTCTTCAGAAATGACTTGTATTCCGTTTCTTTTGAGTAAAGCAGTTGTGACTCCATTTCCAACAATTTTCTTACTTATAAATTCACCATTATAAATCATTGCACTTCCACACGATGGGCTGTACTCTTTCAGAACAACTACATTTGCATGAACTTCTTTGGCCTTTTCTAAAGTAGCATTAGCCCCTTTTAAGTACAGTTCCGTAACGTCTCTTCCTGACTTCTCCACTACTTTAGCTTTCCCATCCAATACATCTTCCCCATGACCACCTACTATTTCAGCAGGTTCTCTGGGGGTTGAAAATCCGCCAAGCAATTCCGGGCATACTGGTATCGCCTTCTTCTCTTCTATTAGTTTACTGATCTTATGATTTAAACTATGCGTACCGTTATATCTTACTTCCAAACCTGCTAAACAAGAACTCACTAATATCATTGATCACACCTCATTTTAATACCTTATGAACTTGTACAACTAACTCAACGTTAAATGAATGACGGAATGCTTCCATTCACTCTCAAATAATTTCTTTTCTTATTCCAGATTAGCGCTCCTATTGCAGAAGATCCTTAAACAAAAGAACCTAACCACGTAGAAGTATCATCCTTCTTTCATTCGTTAATGGAAAGTTACAACTCAATTTCATACTCCATTCGTTTCGCTGTCGCTGCAGCTACATCTTTTCCGTGCAGTCGAGATATCAGGTGAAACGACATATTAATTCCTGCTGATATTCCTCCAGATGTTAGAATTGATCCTTCATCGACAAATTTAACATCACCCTGGACTGATACTTGAGGAAATTCATGTTTTAATCTATCAATATCCATCCAATGCGTTGTCGCTTTTCTTCCATCAAGAATTCCTGCTTTTGCAAGAAGCAGCGCACCCGTACAGACTGAAGTCAGAAACTCTGTTCTTGACTGCTGGGCTTTAATCCATTCAATGATAGTAGGGTTGTTTATTTCAATCTGTTCAGCACCATACCCTCCAGGAATAATCACGATATCTAATGAAGGATGGTTAGCTAAACTAAAATCAGGCACAACTTTCAAACCATTCCTTGCCGTAACCAAATCTCCATTTTCAGATATTGTTTTAACAATAAACGGCTTTTCATTTGAATTAGGTAAAGTCGCTACAGAAAAAACTTCAAATGGTCCTGCAAAATCCAAAACTTCTACATCATTAAATAGTAAAATACCAACTGTACGCTGTTGCATGTTTTAAACCTCCTGAAAAAAATATTTGTAACAGTTATAGATAAGTAGAGAATGATTAAAAATAAGACTTGTCTTTAGCTAAATAATCGAAATTTCCTTTATGGGTCAGATGATCAAATTCGCAAGGCTTGATTACCTTATAAATAATGATAATCAAATATTAATTGATTTTGCTATTATTTTAGGTGGTGGAATTCGTCGATTATGTACAGCCGTACCTCTTCACCGAATTCCAATATTTACTTTTATTATACAAGAATCGGGCCCGATAAACGCGCCCGATTGTTTTAGTCTATAACAACCTTTAAAAGGTTTTGATGTCATTCAAACTCTTCTTCTGTTAAATCCATATTAACGGTCATAGCAATACGGCTCCCATCAGCTGCTGCAAATACCACTTGAGATGGTTTTACATAGGAAGCATCTCCAGCAGCATACAAACCAGGTATGGAGGTTCTTCCTGATTCATCTGTTTTGATCCCACCCGACTTTGTCATTTCATACCCCAACTGGTCTCTGAACGGTGCGCTTTGAACAAATTGTGGCATGACAAAGCCTCCAGTTCTCTCAGTGTGAGTTCCATCTGTAAAGCGAATATGTTCCAATCTACCGTTTTGGCCGATAAAGGCTAGAATGGGTTTCTCTACCACAGTAATCTCTTTTGATTGCAGTTGCTTTTTTTGCACTTCCGATAAAAGTGTATGACCATTTGTACAAACAACCAAATCTTCACTCCAATTATAGAGCAGTTTCGCCATATGGAAGATAGATGGATTTTCGGAAACAACGAAAATCGGCTGATCCTGCAGTTCCCATCCATCACAATAAGGACAATTAAACAAACTTTTTCCATATAACGAATGGAAGCCCTCGATGTGAGGAAAAATCTCTTTTACCCCTGTGGCCACAATTAGTTTTTTTGTGAGAATACGATTTCCTGAAATATCCACTACTTCAAATCCCATAGCTGTTTTGTTGACTGAAACGATCTCAGTTTGTAGATGATTGACAGAAGGGTAATTCAAGACTTCTCTATAAGCAATACGACGGAATTCGGACGGTGTTATACCGTCTCTTGTAATGAAACCGTGAGAGGCATGTGTCACAGCATTTCTAGGCTGATTATGATCAATCAATGCTACACTTCGTCTTGCTCTCCCGAGAACAAGGGCTGCATTCAATCCTGCAGGGCCTCCACCAATAATCGCACATTCATAAATCATACATTACACCACCTATATAGATAATATAGATATATTATATCTGTAATTAAACATAAGTTTCCTTTTTTAAAGAATAAAAGGTGGTGGAGCTCTCAAGATTATAGAAAAAATCATCATTCTCCCTCCCTGAAATACATTAGAGATATATTATATCTATGATTAAATGAAAAGATTCATCTTTAAAGTAAAAAACTAAAAAAATGACTTGTGTTAAACTCCCATTTGCTTTTGAGCTATGTCCACTAAGTTAATTTCTTTTAAATGTTGCTTCATCTTCTCTTCTGCTTCTTTCATTTCAGCTTGAATTAAGCATTCATCTCCATGAACAAAATCACATTCAAACAAGGAAGCTGTACCTTCTATGGCGTGAATGATATCTAAAAATGTAATATCATCTTTTAGACGAGATAATCGATAACCTCCATGAGCTCCGGAAATTGATTCAACCATTCCTGCTTTTACGAGCTTGGTTAAAATTTTGGACAGATACGTTGTTGAAACACCTTGGGATTCTGCCAGTTTTTGGACACCTATAGGCTCACTTGAAGAAGCAGTAACGAGAGCAAGCATGGTGTGTAAAGCATAATTAGTCGCTTTTGAAAATTTCATGTTAACACCTCTATTATAGACTTATTATATCTACAATATCCTCAAATGGTTTTATTTGTCAAGACTACTGCTTCCTAAATAAGAATGTAGACGATCAAATCTCGAAGCAGTAGAACCGTCCCGATGATTCCCCCTATTCTAGAGACCTGAATTTAACAATCCGGTCACTAACAAATGCCACTACTACCCCAATAGCGATCGGTAGTAAAGCAATTTCAGTGTTTGAGAGTGAAATGTTGAACACAAGGAAATCTATATTTCCTATAAAGCCAATTACATATAGCAATACCATGGTTCCAATTGCAGCAATTAACGGTAGCCAAGAGGATTTAGACACAACTCCACCTCAATTCAATGAATGCTTAACAACTGTCTTTCAACTTAATACCAATTATTTTAAAATATTTAAAATCACATAATCCCTTGTTCATCACTTTAAATTCACACAATTAAGTGAAATAGAATTATTATTAAAATATTAATATCTCATAAAGAATCCTAAAGCTATCGTCCCATTCAGTGGTCATTACTCCCGATTAATAGAGAATTAGACCTAATCTAGATTATGGTATTTGTAGTATGATTGACTACACAATTACATTTATTAACAAAAAAAAGGGGGGATGACGATAGTGTTGGGTTTCCTTCAATGTTCAGTAAAGTGTGTGATTGCATGTTCACTGGTTCTTTCTGCTGGTGCTGCCGTAGGGATAACGCAGACTTTCGCAGCAGAGAATGACGGTACAAATGTCATAGAAGATGGCGGCGGCCAAGGGGGAGTCACCTGGCAGGAATCGTATCGAAAGACTGTAGGCAGCTACACCATCATCGTGTATAGAAGTGGAAATGGCGGGAGTCAGTGGAAAGAAGTGACCTATAATAAGTATGGATACATCGTTAAGGTTGTGTATGGGACATATTAAGGGAAAAAGGATGATGGACTCTGGATCCACCATCCTTTTCTTTGAGTGATGCGCCGGGACGGGACTACGATCTCCCATCTTTTTACACTAAGAAATCAAATGTATAGCCAACCGTTACAAAGATGATGAAGAATACAAGGCCAAAGAGTCTAATGACGTACTCTCTTTCAGCTTTATTCATTCTCCATTGAATAAAGGCATCGAATCCCCCTATTAAGAAAATGATCATCGCACTTACCAGTTCTGCTTTGAAAAACACGACCCATATAAAAAAGACCGTCCAACCGATTCGCATAACCCAAGTGTGAGTTGTACCAAGTCCTTCAAAGCCGGATTTCCTGTTATTTGGGATGTTCCACCTTCTCCTGACAATCTTCTCAACGATAAAGTACGCGGCCAAGGAGATGACAATATAAACGATAAAACTGTACATGTGATACACCTCCAAATTTCTCCGTCTGCCCGCTAATGATGCAGAATCTACTTACATTATTCAACCCGGAGACTTTAACGAAACGACTCCGCCATCTTAATCATGTCTTTCTTGGATAAGGTGACGTCAGATCCCCCTGGCATGTACTCCATTTCATATTTAATGGTATCCCCTTCAATCCATATCAGGCGGCTGACCTTCGCCGAACCTTCAGATTCGTAATAGCTTCCTTTGGATTGACCGACTTTCACTTCGTCCTGGGACAAGGTCAGATATTCACTCGGATCAATGGATTGAAACGACAGTCTAATTGTTTGCTTTTCTTTTCCCGTCAAGGTCACCAATTCTATCTTTCCTGAAGAATCCTCACTTGTTTTGGTTGTGACCTCCGCTACTTCAAATGGGGCCTTTGTGAGAAACTTGTATTCTGCGCCAAGGGATTCAGGACGATCTTTGGCCTCGTATTGATAAAAAGGGGCACTGGCGTTATTTCCGTCAAAGAGTCCCAATTGTGTTCCACCGAAATAAACGAATAAAGAGAGGCATGCCGCAACAAATAGAAAGGACATCAAAGGAGCCAGGATTGGTTTTTTATTGTAAGTGAACGATTTGGACCTCTTCGAATGAATCTCATTCAAAATGTTTTCCCTCATCTTATTCGTGAAACCATGCCCTTTGAAGGTTTCTTCTTTCATCAGGCCACGGAGTTGTTTAAGCTCATCCATTGTTATACACCTCATTCCGTTTAATCGTTGAACCGAGCAATGCCTTCCCTCTTGTCAATCTGGTCTTCACCGTATTGGTGTTCAAATCCATACAGGCCCCGATCTCGGAAAGCCTCATCTCTTCAAAATAATAAAGAAAGATGACCTCTCTATATTTGATGGGCAGGGATAGAACGTGTTGGATCAGCTCTGAATTCTTTTCCTTCTCGATCACGGTTTGTTCCGGCGCCCCCATCTTTCCTTTGACCATTTCATTGATTTTATTCGATATACTGACCATACGTGTATCCCACCGCCTTAAATAATCTTTGCAATGATTGACGGCCACGCTGATGATCCATGTTTTAAGGGTGGAATCCTCGCGAAAGGTATCCATCTTTTGATAAAACTTGATGAAGATCTCTTGTGTCAGATCTTCCGCCAGGCTATGTTCCTTCACATAGGAATAGACAATGTAATACACATCATTTCCGTATTCCGTCATGGCTTTCTCAAGTAGTCGATCCTTCTCGGATTTAGAAAAAGTTCCGGGCTTCAAACACTCACCTGCTTTGTATGTATGTCTGTTAATTGGACGTATCCCGAATGAAAAAAGTTTGGTATTTTCACAATTTAATTCTAGTGAAATGGAAAAGCCTGACGAGGATCCTCGACAGGCGATCTGTTTTTTAGTTATGCATCACCCATAGAGGAAATCACGGCAATGCTCCACATAATGAGTGTGAAGGAGAACGTCATCCAAAATGTATTTTTGGATGTCATCTCATCTTTCCTTGTTTTCTTCAAAATGCTGACTAAATTCAAGCAAAAAATAATGCAAAGGATCGGCATAAACACCCATCCTATATAAGCAAAAAAGATGCCCATAACCATTCACCATCCTATCTCACACTCATTATCACAAAACATTCCAAATCATACAATCCTTTCTTTCCTTTCCTGGATATGAGTCTTTCTAAAGAACGAAAGGCTTTTGGCAATCAGGAATTGCGCCGAGTAATAGGTTGTCATGATCAAGACATCCGAATAAGGGATGGTTGCCACGAACATATTCCATGACAGGATGGAGTCGGAGATGACAAACAGGAGGCTACCGGCAGTTGCCCATAGGTTATCGGTCAGGATCGCGGTAAAGGCCATTAGGGAAATGACCAGCATATATGCTACGACGGGGATCACGAGTCCATCATTTCCTTCGGTTTGGAGTGCGATAATCAGGTGTCGGCCGATGATGAAAGAATACAACCCAATCGGTAATAAGGCAGCGAGGCGTGTCTTGTTGATACGGGACATTTTGATGAAACCCATCAAATAGAAGACGTGTCCCACCAGGAAGGCCCCAAGCCCGGCAATAAATGACAAGGCAATAAACCCGTCGCCCAACATGCAGAAAAACAGGCCGATGATGATGAAGCGCATGGCCGGTGCTGGTTTGGCGGGCAGCTGAAGGAATGCGTAGAGTATGATGAGTGCCATCGGGATTAGCTTAAAGACGATTTTCAATGTCAATGGCTCTGGGGGAATGACGAATATGTAGAGGATGGCCATTAATCCGATTAAAGTAGGGAGCAGCCAGTTTTTCAATATCGTTCACATCCTTTTTATGCGTTTTTTTCTTATTCTTATTGCATATATACTGTTTTTGGAGGGTAATTCCTTCTTTAGAGAGATTTTTAGTGTTTTAAAAGAAGTAGATATCCCAATAAATGCAAGAAATCCTTCCTCTCTTTCAAGGGTAAGTCCATTAATTAAGCCGCCTTGGACAACTTTCAATCCTGATTTGGGATAATTGAGCCATATTTTGATTAATTGAGCCCCTTTTACACATAATTGATCCGCCTTGTAGAATTTCTCGAATGTTGTCCGCCTTCCTCAAAAAATGAACGCAAGAACCTCTCATGAGATGAGTGGTTCTTGCGTCATTCATTTGGTTGAAGTTGACTTTTCATACTTCCAGGACTACTATCCAGGGGGGACCGTTAATTATTCTACTTTCATCCTATACAACTAACACTCCGTTTAGTCGATCTTATGAACATCTACACCTTTATTTCTTAAGGATCCTGATGTTTTTATGTCTACTTTCACTTTTATGTTTTCCACTTGCAATCTGTTCTTTAACGCTTCTTTTTCACTCTTACTTAGCTGCTTCCACTCTGAAGGAAAATCTCTATAATAGGTGTGTGCTACATTAAAAAAATCGATTCCTTCTTTTGACCCTAATTGATGGAGATTCATTATTTCTTTTTTGATCGCTTCTTCTGAAGCTTTTTGCATATCTTGGAGATTTGTGATTTCCTTCCCTGTTGTCTTTGAGATTTCTTTTCCAGGCCTATTTAAGATTCCGGCATTTGCCTTGAACTCCAAAGTGACCTGTTTATTGTCAAATGATTTATTGGGAGTTATCTTGACGGATGGATCCTCTGCCATTATTAAGAACTGGGGCTCTTTCTCGGATGGAACCAATATGGGAATTTGTCTGGCCTGTGGGGTAATCCACCTATGCCCCTTGATGTCTTCAGTTGTGAAGAAACCTTTGTAATGTTCATTTTGAATAAAGAAAGCTCCGTCATAGGCTAGCTTTGGTTCCTTTTTCTTTTGAGTCTCCCACTGGGTTTTATTAATGGTTATGGATGGTAAGCTGACTGTATAGGATGGTTCATATACCTGACTGGCAAATTTATATAATTTCATTGGTTTAATCTCTGAATTTTGTTCATAGAGTTCATTTGGGTTATGAAGAATGGTATCTAATGGGGACTGATTATAGAATCCCCCTACTTTAAAGATGTCCTCAATGGGATCCCTTGTGCCAAAGACCCATGGTGTCAAGCGATATTCTTGATACCTGACCATCCCATCCATCACATAGTCGAATCCCTTCTTCAGAGCTTCTTCAGAAAGGACAATGGCAGTTACATGTGACCAGATCACACTTTCCTGAGTGGTATTATAAAGGTCAATGAACGCATCAAAAGAGGTTGGCCCTTCCCCCTTCGCAACGTATATTGTTGGTTCTTCGGATCGGCCTTCCGTTTTAGCTACAGCTGTAAAATCCACCATTTGAGCATACGCAAAGAATTTTCCATCTTGATAGTCAGCACCGATTGCCATCACATAATTTTGATTTTGGATTTCTTTGATATCCATACAACCAGCAAGAATAATGGTTGTAATGAATAAGTAAATGAGCCGTTTTACTCTCATGAATTTCTCCTTTTACTTAGTTCCTTCCAGGTGAATTTTTTGGTTTTTAATGGGTTTTGGAATAATGCAGATAGAATTTCTTTGGTATTGATCGACGTTAATGGTGCCAGGTAGGCAAGTTTAAAGGATTCTAGCTTACACAGGTAAATCAAGATGCTGAACGTAGCTAAGAAGAATCCATAAACCCCCAAAAATGCAGACATCATAATAATATATAAACGCAATATACTAACGGTCCCCGATAATGATTGATTCACCAATGTGTAGGTACACACCGCGGTCAATGCAACGATAACAATCAACGTAGGTGAAGTCAGTCCGGCTCTGATCGCGGCATCACCAATGATTAGACCACCAACGATTGAAACCGTTTGCCCAACCGCAGTAGGCATCCTAACACCAGCTTCTCGCAGTAGTTCAAACAGACCTAATATCAACACAGTCTCTAAAGCGGTTGGTATCGGGATTCCTTCTCTGGAAATGACGACAGTGGCTAATAATGAGAAGGGCAGCTGGGATATATTCACACTCGAAATCGCCACCCATAGCCCTGGTAAATAAATAGCGGTAACAATACCTATTATCCTTAATATCCGCTGAAATATAACGAAATGATAAGGGAAATGTGCATCTTCAGGCGATTTGATTAATTCCAGTAAATTAGACGGACCTATAAGGACGATAGGAGATCCGTTCACGACAATGACAAAACGTCCTCTTAACATACTCTCAATTGCAAAATCCGGTCTCGTAATGTAATCCAATAACGGAAATAAAGACAACGTCCTGTCCGATATCCACTGTTCCAGTTGCCCGGCACTCACAATGCTTTCTGTATCCAGGGAAGTCAGTCTCTTTCTAATCTCATCAATCATTTCTTTATCCGCTTTATGACTAAGATATAACAAGGTCACTTTTGTTTGTGAAAGACTCCCTAATGAAAAGGATTCACTGAAAAGGTTAACCGACTTTAAGCGTTTTCGGATAAGAGAAATATTCGTATCAATTTCTTCTGTGAATGCATCTTTTGGTCCTTTTATGGCGATATCGGTACTTGATTCTTCAGGGGATCTCTGGGGGATCTTGGCAATATTGAGTCCCCAGAAAGAATGGTCACCATCTTTATAAAAGATGACAGTCCCGGAAAATACGTTCTCGATCATATCTTTAGCAGTAGTGATGAGATTTAAAGGAGGTTCCTCCCGCTGGCACACATTTTTTTCATTTAATAGCTCATCAATCACTGTATGAATGTATTGATTGTACTGAGCGGAATCAATCATACCTCTACAGTAAATGACTGATAGATGATCAACCCCTACATCGACCAATAGAATATCGGAATGATGTTGAAAGAAATGGATTAATTGTTCTTTGGATAACTCTCCTTTTTGGAGAAAATTCTCAAGTTCTTTTTGGACACAAGCTATTTTTGAATTCAACCTTCCTCCCTCCGAATCCGTAAGAAACTAATACCAAAAACTAAAAGAGATAGGATAAAACCAAACGGAAACCATCCGGCATATAGGAAATTGTCTAAAAATGCTTCCATGGTGATATCACTGATGGGCAGCATAGTGAATCCAAATAATAGTAGAGGAGTCAATAAAAAAAGAACATTCTTTGTTATGTTTGATTTTGTTTCCATTAAGTCGCCTATCAAGAAGATACATAGTGCAACTTTGATCGAAACACCCGCTATCAGTTGAAAGATGGCTAGAAAGTCTACATGCGTAATGGTTTTACCCAATGAAACCAACCTCCATTGTTCAAAGGCCGGGAAACGAAAGCTTGATGCTATGTATGGTCCAAAATTAGTGATCAGCCCCGTGGTTGGCCCTATCGTTAGTGCAATGGCAATCGTGATGATAATGAAGAATTGTTTATAAGAAAAAGACTTTTTCAGTTTATGTTGCAGCAATAGAAGAACTAGAAAGTCTACGCACCCCCCCATTACGATCAGGGTTCCTTTCACAATCGGCTCCAATCCATTCATTAATAAGGGAAATAAGTAGGAATACGTTTTCTCAGAAGAAGTCGCCAATGCTACAAAGACACCCAGGAAACATATGATCGGTAACAGGACAGCACACATGTACACAATCGTCTTCAAACCTGATTTTGCTCCGTATAAACACAATGCGATAAAGGTGAAGGACACGATGATAAAGGGTGTTCGTGGTAGAAAGTATATATTTACAGTCAAAATAAAATCATTAAAAGAAATAAGGGCTGTCATTAGCAGTAACATCATAAAAAGGAGAATAATACTTAGAGAAAGCCACTTTCCAACCCGTTCCTTCAGCCAAACATAAAGCTTCTTATTTCCTATTCTTTTTAACGTAATATGAATCATCAGTCCCCAAATCAACATGAATGCATAAGCAATCAAAACACATATCCATGAGTCTCTTTTTGCCACTTTGAGTAAATGGGGCAGGATGATGACATGGTTTGATATCGATATATAGATAATAAATAGAAAGGATATTTGAAGGCGTGAAAAGGTCATAGTTAGCCCCCGGATTGTTAGAATTTCATTATAATTACGTATTGTTTCCTCGCAAGGTAAATATATACTATAATTGTTCATTCCCTCGATAAGAGAGAAAATAAAAAGTGCAGTGTTATTCGGCATTCAATGATCCAGAAAAATTGAAAATCCCCTCTGAGCTTCAGAAGGGATTTATACATGTATATGACTAGTCTATTCTTCTTTATAAATGGATTATCTGGCTGCCCGTTGTACATGAGATAATAAAACATCGAGCTCCTGACTGATCCGAATGGTATCGATACTATTTAAACCATTTTGAATGTAAGATTGATATAGCTTCCCTTTCATTTCATCGATTACTCTCATCAATTCATGATTATGTACGGTATTCAGACTCTCTCTTAATTCTTGAGTGCTTTTTATATACTGCTGTTACGGGTCTGTTACATGCAACTGATTTCATACATGGACTTCCCATTATCCACTAAATGAACAAGTTCTCCTTCTTCCAGAACAGACCAGTTCTTATACACTTTCTTCCTCTTTATGGACCGGTACTCTTCCATCCATGGAGGTTCTGGATGGAGTGTGTGCAGCTCTATAGAAGAAAAGTCTATCTTAGACCTATGCTCCCATGCCCATTCCCAAAAATTTTTGGGGTCTATGAAATTATAGGATCTTTCATACTTAGTGGTCTGCGTATGCATGTTAGCCCATGATGGCGAATCCACCCCATTATGGTATTTCGGTCTACTTTAAGCAATCTTCCAAGTTCACCTGCTGTTACCAAACCCGTTTGAACCTTCGTGTTACCTATTCTTAATTTACTCATCTTTGCACTTACTGCGACAGGAGTCCTGCCCAATTTGTGGGCGATGCCATAGATCGTCCATGCTCCAGTCTTTTCTTTTAAAAAATTCACTTCTTCTTTTGACCACGGCCTTATTTGTCTTTCTGTCATTATGAACGTTCCTTTCTCTTTGTTGTCGACTTTCTGGCTATCCGGAATATAGATGTTACTCTATTAGGTAAATAAAGAGGTTACGAGAGTTTGAAAGAATATCCTGATATATCGTCAACATGCTTCTTTCATTTTCTAAGGAGTATTAGTCTTATGATGAGGGGGATCCATACTAAGGTGATGTCAGTCTAAGAGTGTTATTCGAAATGGTATTTTAGTCTTGTTTTGGTACAACATGATTATAAAACCAATTTAACTTAAAGTAAATTTAAGTATTTTAAACTATTGTTAAGATAAACTGAATTAAAACCATACACAAAAAACACGTTTATAAGGACAGGTCATGAACTCAATGGTAAGAATAATCGACCAATGCAGGGTGTGGGGGGAATAGAGTTTGCCCATTTCACTACTGAACATGCATCCGTATAATTGAAATAGAAAGGCTTGACGATTCCCTTATGGTATCGCCAAGCCTCTTTCAAATTTTCACATTTCACTAATGTCTTTTTGAACTGACAGGTAGCTTCCGATGACATTTTGATAACTGGTAATTGATTGGCAAGTAAGTTCCCTAATACACAAATAATCGTCCCGCGCTTCCAGAAATTAACCCATACTTCTATCAAAAATCTGTAAAAGAAGTGGAAGTGGTAAGTTAAATATTAATTCAATCCTAATTCTTTTAAAATGGTTTCCAATGTTTGCCCTTCATGCTCAAGAACAGGTTCAGGTGAATCTTCTATCCAAGGATTTTTCATCCCATAATGATTAACAAGTCGACGCACATCACTCTCATCAACAATACCATCAAAATTTATATCTGCATCACGGTATGAACTCTGCCAATGCTCTTTTATTAAGATGGCATCCATCACATCAATGACATTATTACCATTTACATCTCCACCTATTAACAAGTTGATTCCTGCGTTATAATAGTCTCCATAAATAAGCTTTCCTTCTTCATCATTCATATTATCCATGTCTTGAACACTTTTAAAATGTCCTGGGATGTCTATCTCAACTGTAAATGATTTTTTGTTTCTGGGAAGATTACGAATAACGTAATTCCCTTGGCCAAAAAATCCAACCGGGATGATTTCCGCCTTATAAATGTTCCCATCCTCATCGTATGCCACCACCTGATCGGCTAACTGCTCTAAATCTTCAGCTTTCACATTGTGCCAACTAAAGCTAGAAATGATTTTGCCATCTATTGTCGAGGTATTTGGAACGACGTTAATGGTTTCACTAATGGGCAATAGTTCCTCTTGGATCATCGCACGATTCAATTCTATTTCCACTGGACCTTTTAAGAATGGTGTCTCTTTCGGATGGAATGTCACTTGTAACAATTCCATCTCATTTGAAAACTTTAAGGTATTCAGACTTTCTTTAGTAATTTGTACTGTAACGGTATTACTGTCTCCCTCAGCTTTTGTTTCCATGGTTTCAAGATTCAAATCCAAACCTTGCTCTTTTGCTTTACTAACAAGCTTAGGATGTAGTGTGATTTCTTCTAATTCCATGGATTGAGGATGTGTGAACGTAATTGTAGAGGAATCTAACTCCTTTTTATTATTCACGTTGACATTTACTTTAAAGGATTGTCCAGGTGTTACATGTCGTGTCTCAGACTCCATGTAAGCGTATGGTGTTCCTTTTTTCACTATAGTATATTGATAGTCTGGTTGCCACATGATGCCGTTCTTTGTTTCGTTTACAGGTAATAAGTTTACTTTTTTAAATTGTTCAGAACCGTTGAGATTCAGTTCCATTTTAACAGTTTTGTTTTTCATTAAGTCGATGGATTGATGTGGTGTGCTTTCGGTGATACTTCCGAATCTATTATTCTCGAAAGTCCATAATCCCGTTCCTTCCACTTTTCCGTTCAGTTTTAATCCTTTCTCGCCAACTTCATACACTCCACCATTTTTATTCATCTTAACTGAGGGGATATCGTTTTTAATCGTGAATGCAGCACTCTCTGTAAATCTTTCTCCATAGATGGAAAGTGCTTGGAATTCTAGAATGTAATCTCCTTCTTTCGCTTTTACTTTCCCTACTTGAAGCGTTTTTGGCTCATTTTTGGAGAAGGGATTATAGAAGCCTTTGAAAGTCATCTCATAGTCCTTTCCTTCTTCTTTAGTTGAAGGAAGATACCACCCCGATAAACCAAGCTCTTCATTTGTTTCTGCATCCTTCACGATGACTTGTATACTAAAAATCGTCGGAGCTAAAAATTGGGTCGTGATCTTCATTTCATTTTCTACAAATGGATGATTACGAGAATCATTGGTCATTATGTTTGAAGAAAGGACAGGTTTAGTTATTCCTTCACCTAATAATCGGAAACCAAAAGGAATTTGATATTTTTCCGTCGGATCTTGCTTATTGGATATTTGAATATAGCCTTCATACCCACCATTTTCTGCGCTTTCCGGAATCATGATGGACGCATCGATAGTTACTTCCTCATTTCCGGCTATGAAAATGCTGTTATTCACCGATAATACAACACCATTTTTGGTTGCATCTTTGGAATTGCGTCTATCCTGATGATAAATAACATCCACATTATATTCTTTGTCGGCAGAGCCATTATTTTTAATAGATATTGTTTTTTCTTTCTTTATATCTTTTCCATTTTTTATTACGCCACCGAAACTTAGACTTCCCGTATCATTCGAAATTTCTACTAGTTCGTCGTTTTCAACTGTATTGGTGGTGCCATGAACTGTAAACATAAGATCAGATTGAGCGGCCTCATATACATTTACTCGTCCAGCACCAATCTCATATACACTATAATCACCATTTAAAGGATCTGCTGTATTCATTAGTAAAGTTTTCACTTCTGACGGTGTTAATTGAGGATTTTTCTCTAGTAATAGGGCCACTGCTCCGGCTACATGAGGTGACGCCATGGAAGTTCCTGAATATCTTTTGTACGCATACGTATAGTCGGTATTCTCTGTATCTACTGCATATGTAGGAACAGTTGAATATACTTTGACGCCAGGTGCGGTAACTTCTGGTTTAATATCATAAGTATCTAAACTTGGTCCCCTGCTGCTAAACGGTGCAAGTTTGTCATCAGGCGTAGAGCTTGCGCCGACTGAAATAGGTAGTGGAGCCGCTGCAGGTGTTCCAAGCGTGTACATTTTATCCCCGGCATTTCCAGCAGAGGTAACAGCGACTGTTCCTGCCATTGTCGCATTATTTAACGCAACGGATAAAGGGTTATATGGATCGTTTATGGAAGAACCAAGAGATAGGTTGATTATATCCATTCCATCTTCTACAGCACGATCAATTCCTGCTAAAATACCCGAAGTGGGTCCCGTTCCATAGGGCCCTAATACTCGGTATGCATACAAATCCACATCCGGAGCGACACCTTTCACGCTCATTCCCTGGTTACCATTGCTCTCTTGTCCTGCAATGGTTCCAGAAACGTGAGTGCCATGTGATGTGTAATAAGAATATGAACCTCTGAATTCCTGCATGCCCGATTGTTTCCATTCCTCATAGGTAGTTTCCATCGGATCGTCATCATCATCAATAAAATCATATCCGCCTTTGTAGGCATCTTTTAAATCAGGATGATTATAATCAACTCCAGAATCCAACACCCCTACTTTAATCCCATTACCTGTTACATTTTGTTCATGTAGACGATCCGCACCGATTTGGTTCAGTCCTTCATTAGAGGCTTGGGAGGACTCTTCACCCAATTTCTCAACCGGCGGCTCAATTTTCACATCATGATCTGCATATACTTTTTTCACCATACCTGATTGGATTAGCTTAGGAATCTGATTTTGTGGGATTTCCACTGCTACCCCGTTAAATGCAAACTTATATTCCCGTGAGAGTTTGATAGAAACAGATCGATCTCTTGTTACTAAAAATTGAGACTTGAATTCTTGATGATCTTCTTCCACTGCTGTTATAGCAGCATCCATTTTAGTTGAAAACGATTTCACTTTTGGTTGTAAACCAGCAATTGCTACGTTGATGGGTTCCTTTTTAAATTCAAGTATAACCCTTTTCTTTTCATCGCTTTGAATATCTATTTCATTATCAATTCGTAAATCCTGAAAAGGAAAACCTAACTGTTCATTTAGTTTTTGCATTTCACTTATCGATAGAGGCTGTTGATTTGAATTATTTTCAATAGCAAAGGAGGTATTACTTTCAGCAATCAAAAATGATAGGCCACTTGATAAGACAAGACATATTGTAAGGATGGTCATTAATAACAACTTTCCAATTTTTATAAACTTCAAAAAATCTCCTCCTTGATATAAGGTTAAAAATGTTAGACAATTTTTGAAAATGCTGTTCTTAGCTGTAGGTAGGAATACATGGTAAGGCTCCTTGGGGAGGTAGCCTTTTGGGAGAGATGTGAAAAGGGGGTACTCCCATGCCCCGCTGAAAGCGAAGCGTGAAACAGAAACACAATGCAGCTTTTTTAACGGTGATGAGCTTCCATTAGATCAATGTTCTCCTTTAGTATGTATATATCTCCTTTCTAAAAAATCTGAATATTACAACTTAAATCTTATTGTCTTCATTAAGGTATTTCAATTGGGGTTATTTTTTATGCCATTTGGACTAATTTTTATCACCCATTCAAATTCGATCTTGTTCAACGTTATTTAAGGAAATAGGAAAAGTCCTAGTTATGTTGAAGTTGAGGGAGAAGGTAAAAAAAGCCGTTCTTCTTTGTGAAACGACTGTATTCGGTGGATGAGAATGAGTGTGAGTATTCATTATTCTCCGTCTGGATTTAAACTGTATTAAAGACGGGGATAAGAGGCTACAATGTCTGGGGAATCGTTCTTAAAAAGAGTGACATAACAATAGACACAACAAAATTTCAATAACTAGTGATGCAATCACTTGCATGATAATGATCATAGAGACTAATTTATGATTGTTAATTTTAATAGAATTTGAAACTCTACTATTCGATTTAACGCTACAGAAAATGAAGCTCAAATATTTTAATGGAGAGGCTTGACGATTCCCATTTGATATCGCAAAGCCTCACTTTCATTTTATACTTTTCACTAAGGTCTTTTTGAGCTGATTGGTAGCTTCCTATTACATTTTTATGTGAGGATCTCTCACTTTAGTAATCCAGCGATGTTAGTTGTCCATTCAGGAATCGACGTGAGGGTATTTCAGACTTATCAATCGAATCACAAAAGCCGGCTGTACACGCCTCAGACACGAGATGGAATTATTATTTAAGAAAATCTTTCTCTAAGAACTTTGGATTCGGATAATCGTAGAAACCTTTTCCGTTTTGAATCCCCAGTCTACCTTTATCAATGAATTCTTTTTTTAGAAATTCCGCAACTTTTTCAGCATTTACATCCCCCTCTTGCGCTTTTGCAAGAGCTAAGTTATAGGGCGTGTTAATTCCGATAACATCGAGAAAGGCAAATGGTCCAATTGGTGCTCCTGTCGCAATCATCCAAGTCTTATCAACTGTTTCGTGGTCAGCAATACCATTAACTACTAAATTCTCAGCAGCTTGTATATAAGGAACAAGCAACGAATTCAAGATATATCCGTGTTGTTCTTTGTGCATCGGCAACGCAACCATTCCTATTGCTTTTGAGAACTCAACGACATCATTAAATACTTCTTCATTTGTACCTTCATGTTTCATGATTTCTGCAGTATTTCTGTGCCAAATTTCATTAGCAAAATGCAGGTGTAAATACTTCTCTGGGCGATCCGTTACATGAGCAAGTTGACTGGGAATCATCGTAGACGAATTCGAAGCAAAGATTGTTTTTTTGGGTGCTACTGCTGATAAGTTTTCATAAAATTCGTTTTTGATATTTATTACTTCAGGCACAGCTTCAATCACTAAGTCAGCATCTTTCACCGCCTGTCTTAAGTCACTGAAAAGAGTAAGACGATTATAAGCAGCTTCCACTTCCTCTTGAGTCGCTCCTAAATCTTGCTGGTATCTCGGTTTTAACGCTTTAAATCTTTCTTTCGCTTTTTCTAGTACTTCATCGTTTATGTCATAAACTGAAACATTAAAGCCAAAAAATGCTGTTTGAAATGCAATTTGACTTCCTAAAACGCCACTTCCTGCAACTGTTACGTTTTTAATATTCAATGGTCTTTCCTCCGATTATTAGATTGGGAATATTATTTTTTTCTGTTTCCCCATGTTATATGCACTAAAAAAGCCCAAAGCTTAAGCTTCAGGGTGATACAATAGAAATTGAAACTCTTGATTTTAACGGCTACTGAAAATGAATTTTCATATTTTTTTAATGAGGCTTGGCGATTCCCTTCGGGTATCGCCAAGCCTCTCTTTCATTTTTACTATTCACTAAGGTCTTTTTGAGCCGACAGGTAGCTTCCGATTACATTTTGATAACTTGGTAAATGATTGGCAAGTAAGTTTCCGAACCCTTCAACATCATTTCTCCAGTCGCGTTGCAGTTCAGCAGCTACACTAAACCAGTTCATTAGTTGTACTCCTCCATGAGCCATTCTGGCAAGAGCAGCGTCGGCAACTTGTTTGCTGGTCGTTCCGGAAGCATCGGCTACCACAAATACTTCATATCCTGCATTTATAGCAGATAATGCTGGAAACGCAACACAAACATCTGTCACAACCCCTGCGATGATTAGTTGTTTTTTACCAGTTGCTTCAATCGCTTTAACGAAATCTTCGTTGTCCCACGCGTTGATTTGTCCAGGTCTGGCAATGATAGGGGCGTCAGGGTGAAGCTCCGTTAATTCTTGCATTAATGGTCCATTCGGTCCATTTTCAAAGCTAGTTGTTAAGATGACAGGTAAATCAAAAAACTTGGCCGTATCAGCAAGTGCCACTACGTTATTTTTAAACGTATCAACACCGTAATCACGCACAAGGCTTGAGATCAGACCAGTTTGATGATCTACTAACAGTACTGCGGCATCGTCTTTGTTGATTCTTGAGTATAAATCAGTCATAAGGAACTCCTCCTATTTATCAATGTATTTTTATGGAACGAGAACCATTCTGGAGGTACACCTTAAGAATGGCTCTCGTTCTATTATCAGTTTATAACTAAACCGATATATACGTCAACCATTCTGCAACATATAATGGCTGAAATTTATGGAAAACAGGGGTCCTGGATTGTTCAATAGGGCTGTGGATTAAGGTTCCCTCTTCCTGCCAGTTCGTGAAAGCGAAAAAAAAGGATGCATCACTTTAAAAGGCTGCATCCAAATTATCGTCTAAAGGTGGTGACTCATCTCCTCAACGTTTTGGAAATGGGACCGAGGGACCTGTCCCTCTGGCAACCCTTATCCTTTCCGCCAAGTTTAGTAAGGCATCAAGTTCTTGACTGATGTGAACGGTAATGTGGCTATTTAAACCGTTTTGAATGACGGATTCATTCAACTTCTCTTTCATTTCATCTATGCGCTGATAGATGGAAGGTTGTTGCATGGTCATTTGGTTCCTCCAGCTTCCAAGGCTCAGACTTTACGTGCTCTTCCCCAGTGCCTCCTCTATTTAGGGTGTATCATATATCATTGGAAATCCATCCTATAGATGAGAGAATGAAATTAAGGGAATCGCAGGCTGCTGTCATTTCTGCCTTCTTACTATACTAGTAGTATATAACCATTTATTTGGTTAAGTAAATGTAATCATTTTTAATGTATAATAAAGAAAAACTTAATAGGATGGAGCGATAAGTCGTATGAATATGGACCAAATCAAATACCTCCTGGAGGTCACGAAAGAACGTTCGATCACGAAGGCTGCCAGGAAATTGCACTTATCCCCGTCTGCTGTCAGCCAGTCCATCACTCAACTTGAGCGGGAGCTGGGGGTGACGATTTTCAACCGATCAAGGCAGGGGACGGTTCCAACGCTAGAAGGAAAGAAGATTATCCATACTGGGATCGATATCCTCACGAAACTCGATGAACTTCAAAGTGAACTATCTGAGAAGCAACCATCGACCTCTTTGAAAATCGGATGCGGTCCTTCATTGACTTATGTAGTGTATGATGCCTTTGTATTTTTCAACCAGGAGCACCCCCATGTGAACATCGAAATCATTGAAATGGATCAAGACGAAATATGGAAGGCATTTTCCTGCAAGGAAATCGATCTCGCCTTCTCCCCTTTCACGAAGGAGGAATTACAGAAACAAACCATCCATGATCCCATTCGTTATGAACGATTGTATACCGGAAAGGCATGCGCATGTGTGAGTAAGCACTCTCACCTCTACCATAAGGACTTCCTGAGTGAAGAAGACATACTGAATGAAAAGATGGTGATCTATAATTCCAAGCGTGCGAAGTCCCTTAATGAACAATATGTCCGGAATAGCCCCACTCTCTTCACCTCGAACAATACCGAGGTATTGAAGGCCGCCGTTCTGGATGGACAAGCAATCTGCATCATCTATGACTTTACCTTTAAGAATCATCCGGATGTCTTAAACGGAAACCTCGCCATCATCCCCTTAAGGAAGAAAGATGTCACAGGGTATGATTTCTGGGTCATGTATCCCGGCAAACAGCCGCTTTCCATGGAGGCAAGGGATTTCCATCACAAGGTCAGAGGACTGATTAACAGATAAAAAACAAACAGCTGCAAGCCTCCCCGCAGCTGTTTGCTATTTAAAGCGGACTACTCCAACTCTTCCTTGAATTCCTTATTGCTTCTCATCGTATCGATCGGGCGGACAAGCCTCTCGATATCGTCTCTTTTTGATTCCAAGAAAGGCGGAAGGGACAGCTTTTCTCCCAACGTTTCATAAGGTTCATCTCCCATGAATCCTGGTCCATCCGTCGCGAATTCAAACAGGATATAAGGAGAGACCCGAACATATAGGGATTCGAAGAAGAAGCGATCTACATACCCTGATGTCCGGAAACCCATACCCTCGATCCGGTCGATCCACTGATTCAGCTCTTCCCGGTCCTCTACGCGGAAGGCAACGTGGTGAACGGCTCCATACCCTTGCTGGGACTGAGGCATGGACGTATCGTGTTCGACAATGACCTGTGCACCATTACCACCTTCGCCCACCTCGAATAAATGGAACGCCCCCTCGCTTCCGATCTCCCTGAACAAGAGAACCTCTTCAAGCATCCCTTTAAAGAAATCAAACTCTCTGATCCGAATGAAGACTGGTCCGAGACCTGTAATGGCGAACTCCAAAGGAATCGGTCCATCCTGCCACGGAGTGCCGGATGGAACCCCTTCGTTTCCTTCGTCTGATATCAGCTGATACTGCTGATCATCGAAGTCTGTGAATGAGAGGGTTTTCTTGTTGAATTGCACACTGATACCTGAATGTTGAACGTTCAGGCGATCGAATCTCTTCACCCAGTAATCCAGTGCTTCGTTACTTGGGACACGGAGGGAGACCTTCGAAATCTCATTGGTCCCATGGGTTCCTTTCGGGGTGTTGCGGAAATCGAAGAACGTAATATCCGTTCCCGCACTTCCCTTATCATCGGCAAAGAATAGATGGTATGTCTGGATGTCATCTTGATTCACCGTTTTTTTCACCAAGCGCATTCCGAGCACATAGGTGAAAAAGTCATAAATTTTCTCCGCACTGCTCGTGATGGCGGTTACGTGATGGATTCCTTTTAATTCATTCATAGCTGATTCTCCTTCTCACATTTTTTTATTTCACGGTCATGAAAGCATACAGGATGAAGAAGCAGGCAAGCTCGATAAAGACCACTGTTTCCTGAACAGGCAGCAGGAAGCTCACTGCCCAGAAAGACGCTATGAGGCCCAATAATATGAAGAAATGCTTCATTCCAAGCCGTGTGTGTGGATGCCTGTACTTATGAAAGACCGTCGTCGTTCCGATAAAGTATAGGAACGTGGCGCCAAATGCCAATGAGACAAACAACCCTTTGTGCAGGGAATATAGAAAGCCTACTTGAATCATGGCAGCGATGACACTCATCGCCATAAAGATGACCAGATGACCATAGATGATCACTTGTCCCGATGTTTCGCTTTCTTTATCGATCTTCTTCTCCACATTTTCGAAATACTGCCACCACATGGCCATGACGAGGGTAAAGGAAATGAATAATACAAGAAGTCCTTTTCCTAAATGATCCACTCCGTTGACGATAGCCACTATGCTGACAATGAATTCTCCAAACAGGATGATCGTGAGTAACCCGAATCGTTCCAGCAAATGGGGCGTATTGATCGGGACCTTCTTCAAATGCTTGCGCCCGATTAAAGGTATGAGAATATCAATTGCGATTCCCATATACAGAACAAAGTATCTGAACCACGAATCAAATAGAACCGACCCGAGGGAGATCAATCCTCCGATGAGGAACCCATATCCAAGATACTGGGCCACGATTTTCCGCGGCCCCGTTTCCACACGAGCTATCATTAGATACTGAATAGCCGCAATGAAGCGAATTCCAAGATACCCGATTAAAAAGGGGAGAAAATAAGCATCAAAATCAACCGATAGACTGGCTGTCATCAAAATGACGAACATCATCTGGAAGATCATCCACAACCGGTCTTTGACTGAATCTTCCCCGTAACGGTTAATGTAAAGGGTTTGTCCCACCCATGCCCACCAGATAGGAATAAAGATAAGGGCAAATTTCAAAAAGTAGTCGGGGTGGATATGTCCATCTTCTACATGAACCAGGGTGTGGGTCACCGTGGCAATCGCCGCAACGAAAATCAAGTCATTAAATAGTTCAATCCAATTGACCTTTTTATGTGGCACCTAGTATCCCTTCCCTTTATACAATTCCACAAATTCGGTGAATCCATGAATGAAACCTTGCAGATGGGTAAGTGTTCTCTCATCTTCAAGCTTCAGCGTTTCCTGATTGATTTTCTTGTGGACCTCTCCCACCAATACTTTAGGAGCACTCATCACATTCACATTCATGGCCACCAGGATCTGTCGGAGCTGCATCTGGGATAATCCTGTCCCGCCGCTGCCGGGTGTAGCCCCCGCTACAGCTGCCGGCAGTCCATTCAGTACAGCCTTTCGTGGTGGACGGGAAGCCCAGTCCAATGCATTCTTCAAGCCGCCTGGGATCCCGGAATTGTATTCAGGTGTGATAATCAATACGCCGTCCGCTTCTTTCAGCTTGTCCCTGAACCGGATGACCTCTTCAGGATCCCCTTCTTTTTCCAGGTCTTCGTTGAATAAAGGCAGTGTGCCGATCTCAACATAAGACATCTCCCATTGATCTCTTGCTTCCTCTACAATCGCCTGCAGGAGCTTCTTGTTGAAAGAATCCTTTCTTAGGCTTCCGCACATGGCGGCAATCTTTACACTTTGTTTCATGATTCTCTCTCCCTATCATCTATGTTTATTTCTTTCCACCACTTGGACGCTTCTCTGAACTCCGATTTCATTAGCTCGTGTCCATGATCGGTTACATACATGGAAACGTCCGCACCTAAACGACTGAGATGAGCCTTTAACTGGAACGCCTCTCCCGGCAGGGTAATCTGATCCACTGCCCCAGCTGTCATAAAGATGTCCAGACCCTCCAAATCACTTTCTTCAAATGATTGTAAGGGGTGACTCGGATGGAACAGCATCGCACTCCGGAACAGATCTGGCCGATGAAGCAGCAGGCTGATCGCCATATTGGCGCCGTTCGAATATCCGATGAGGTGGAAGGATTGCTGATCTATTTGATACGTTTTGGTGGCTTCTTCGATGAAACGGAGAACATCCCCTGTTTTCTCAAGGAGGGACCCTTCGTCCATTCCACCGTCTTTCGTAAGGGCGAAATAACGGAACCTCCCATTTTCCATCACATCTCCCCTCACTCCTAGAACCGAAAGAGACGGATCCACTTGACCGGCGATGGGTAATAAATCGGTTTCCCGACCTCCCGTTCCGTGTAAAAGGATAAATACCTGTTTGGACTCTTCACTAGCATGAAAAAAATGTTTAAAATGTTTCATGTCTATCACTCCTTTCCTTTAAAGGGGGAAGGTAGAGGGTTTAAGTTGGATTCGATTTCTTGTCGTCGATCTTCAAGGAACGTCGGCAGGGATAAGCGTCCCCCCAGCTCATCAATGGCTTCATCCAGATCAAAGCCCGGCCCATCGGTGGCAAGCTCAAACAGTATCCCGTTCGGCTCTGTGACATAAAGGGACCGGAAATAATAACGGTCGACGAATCCCGATGTCTTAAATCCATCCGCTTCCAGATGTCGAACCCATTCCCGCAGTTCGTCCTCCGTTTCGACCCGGAAGGCCACATGATGAACGCTGCCCCGACCCTGTCTTTCGTCGGGGAGGTCCTTCCGTTGTTCCACATGGAGTTCAGAGCCATTGCCTCCTTCGCCCGTTTCAAAGACGTGGACAAGGCGGGGGTGATCGTCACCGGTTCTATACTCTCCTGATCGTCTGTACCCCATGAGCTCCGTCAGCACCTGAATGGTCGGCTCTAAGTATCGGACCGTAAGCCTCACGGGACCAAGCCCTGTGATCCCATATTCTTCGGGGATGCCGCTACCCGTCCATGCTTTCCCGGCCTCCACCCCTTTATCTTTCTGATCAGAGACCAAGGTCATCTCATGTCCTTCTGAATCCCAGAAAGGCAGGACGGCATGTCCAAAACGCTCGGTGATCGGGTCATGCCCAACACCGAATTCCTCAAAGCGACTCTGCCAATACTTCAAGGCATCGTCTGTTTTCACCCGTAACGACATGCCGGAAATACTGTTTGTACCAGGATGCTTCTTCGCCATATTCGGAATTTCGAAGAAGCTCAGTTCCGTTCCGGGATTTCCTTTCTCGTCACCGTAAAACAAATGATAATATGAGGTATTATCCTGATTGACGGTTTTCTTCACTAATCTAAGCCCAAGAACCCTGGTGTAGAAATCCAGGTTTTGCTTGGCATTCGCCGTCAAGGATGATACGTGATGGATTCCTTTCAATTGCATGAACATAACCTCCTTAAGTGTTGAATACTTGTATGATTTGACAATCGGCGTCCTTTGTTTCTAAACTAGATAGACAAACAGTTATAGGAGAATCTTACGATGGGCAACGAACGCGATAACTCTATAAAAAATAAGCGGCTGGGGTTGATGATTTGGTTCCGCCTTTCCCGGGTCTACAACCATAGCATCCGCCGGAATAACGAGCATCTGAAAGAGTGGGGCCTTACAAGCGCACAATTTGATATCTTGATTCAAGTGGGCATCCACAAGGAAATCACCCAGAAAGAACTCGGCGAGAAACTATTTGTCACCAAAGGGAACATCACGCAGCTCATTGGAAAAATGGAGAAACTCGGATGGGTCCAGCGCCAACAGGACTGGAAAACGAAAACCATCTCTTTGACCGAGAAGGGGCAGCAACTCTACGATGAAGTTGTCCCAGATCAAGAGGACTTCCAGGCTTCCCAGTTCTATGGGCTCGATCCAACGGAGCAGATGCAGCTGATCGATCTTTTGAAAAAAGTCCAAAAGCATATGGAGTCCAGTGAAGAAAACTAGAACGGCATTGATTCAAGCGATCAAGCCGTTCTTTTTTTATGAGCACCTAAAATCTTATTGACCAGATTCTATTATCATTCCCTCTTGAAATCAGTTTATAACTAAACTAATAATTTGTCAATGAAAGGAATCCGTATATAAATGGAAAAGCATGAATGCTTTTTTCAGACCACAACTAGTATAAATTCATTATTAATTAATGTAAATTTAACTAAACTTAATATTCGTTAGATGATACTTAATACAATAGGTCCGGCAGGATGATTGCCTAAGAAGCGGGACCGGTCCTATTTTGGTGATTGAAAATGAAAAAGGAGGCTGTCAATCTTTTATCGACAGCCTCTTTTTCATTCTTGAAAGCTAATGTGAGAAACGTTTAGCGTATCTCAATTCAATTCTGACACGATATCATCTAATGTTTTTCCGTTATATTCTGTCTTGGCTGCAGGAGGATTTGCAGCATCCGGATTCTCCACCAGGTAGTTGTCGATGATATATTGCAAGTCTGTTTTATCTACCGTGCCATCGTAATTGATATCTGCCGCGCGGTGATCGGTTCCATAATGCTCCTGGATTTCGATGGCGTCCATCACATCGATGACATCATCTTGGGTGATATCCCCCGCTTGGATTTCCGCGTAGAAGATGTAGGTCATTCTTCCAGTCGGCTCACCGTTGAAATCGTCTCCCAAGTGGCTGACGGTTGCATGACGTGTAAAGTGCCCAGGAATAGTAATCTTGATATCATATTCCTCATCCGAAACCGGGAGATCTTTAAACGTGTATCGCGCCCCTCGATTGATGGTGCCGACACGCTCATTACCCGATTGATCGGTTAAGCTTACCTTGGCCCCAACCGCAGACATATCTAAGCCAGGTCGGAACCATATTCCATTTGTGAACCCATCCGGTAAAAATCCTCCTTCAAGTTGAGAATGGGTCGGCAGGATATTGATTCCCTTGCCAAACGATTGAATGACGCTGGTTTCGCCAGTTGAAGAGGTAACTTCGGATTTTGTTAATTCAATCGGGTAGATCCATTTTTTATATGAATCCTGTTTTTGTTTGACGTTCACATGAATGTCCAGCAGGTTCATCCCGTTTGGTATTTCTTCATTCAGTTCTCCGTTTACCGTCAAAGTCACTGGGAGGGTCGTTCTCGTTCCCGACACAACGGAATCTTTTGCTTCTGTTACAATCTCTACTCCCTGCTCATCTGAGAATGCTCGAAGCTCCTCACTGATGGTTACGTCTAACCCTTCGTAGACCGTGTTATCATAACGGAGATCAAACGTGCCCCCATGAATGGAAGTGTGATGAGAGGAAAGGTGCAAGGTCATGGATTCCCCGTATTTCGCATCACTTTTGGCAGACGTCAATTTAGCATATGCCGTCCCTTCCTTAATCAGGTTATACGTATGATCCGGATGATCCTGCATCCCATTAACGGCCTGGTCATAGTAGTGCAGGGTGAATTTACCTGTCTCTTTTCCTTCAGGCAGTTGGAATTCAGCTTCAAAGTTTCCTTCACCATCTACATTTACGGGTGTCATGCTGTACGGACTCGAAGACATTACATTGACTGTATTCGTTGATTGATCAAAGGTTTCACCGTATTCTTTCATTTTATCGATATGGTCATTATAGATGTTCCCTTTTAACACAAGGCCTTCTTCCGTTACTTCGTACACCCCGCCCTTTTGTTCGGTATACACTTTCGGCAGTGTGTTTTCAATAAACAGATTGTCGGATTTTCGATATGTCTTACCATTTGAATCCGTCCCGACGATTTCAACCTCATAATTTCCTGGAGGAGCCAATGTTTTTGAATGGGCTACCGGGTTATCCGCATTTCCTGTGAACGGATAGTACAGGCCGACGAATCCAAATTCAATTCCATAAAGATAGTCTTCAGGTAAATAAAACGGGAACGAATCGATCACCCCAAGACCTTCTCCTGTATCCGCATTTTTCAGGACAATATCCACCTTTTCCATTCCGTTGTTCAGGGAGAAGGTAATCGGTGAGTACCCCATGTAACCATGATTGAAATCGCGTCGAGTCGTGAAAGAAGTAAAATGGGCCGTCACTTCTTTGATTCCTGTATCCAACAGACGGAACCCTACCGGCAGCTGGTACACCTCATCCGGCTTCTCTCGATTCGTGAACGTCACCATCCCTTCATAAAATCCCGGATTAGCCGTTTTCGGAATGTTCAAGAACACATTCTGATCCTTGTCTTTTCCAGCTTTCACATTTACAGCTTTAGGAAACGACAGGCTGACTCCATTTTCTTTCATGCTTTGGTTACCATCGATCTGATTTTCTTCAAACGAGATGGCAAACTTTTTCTGCTCATCACTGTTATTATGAAGGGTTACGGATAGACGTTCAGATAGATTTTCCCCTGTTTGACTTATCCCCCCAAAACTCAGGTCACCGCTGTGCTCGACAATCTGATCCACCAAATGACTTGTATGATCGTGCGTTTCATCTTCATGGGCTTCCTCTGAATCCGGAGATGCCGTCAGGATCTCATGCTCCACTTCGATTTCCACATCAGCATGCATGGCTTCATAGACATCAATCCGCCCGGCACCCCGTTCAAACACACTCGTATCCCCCTTCACTTCATCCGCTGTATTCATCAGGGCCGTTTTTACATCTTCCGGCTTTAAGTCCGGATTTCCCTGAAGAAGTAAAGCTGCTGCACCCGCTACGTGTGGCGCTGCCATCGACGTTCCTGAAGCCCGTTTGTAGGCAACATCATAATTGCCAATATACTCGCTTCCCTGCATATAGCTTGGGACGGAGGAATAAACACCGACACCCGGCGCAACGATTTCCGGCTTGATGTCATGGGTCATTCTTGACGGACCGCGAGAACTGAAACCGGCCAGGTGGTCACCTTCAGACTGAACCTCTTCGAAATGGCTGAACGAGAATCTAGTGTCTTCTTTTAAAGATCCTAGTAAGGCTTGTCCATCTTCATACGTTAAAGAAAATCCAGGAATGAATGCCACTTCTTCCCCAAAATAATATGGGATATGCCCTTCATCCGGATTGGTATTGAAAATAAGCGCTGCCTTCGCCCCATGTTGTTTGGCAATATAAATCTTTTCATTCACACCGTTGGATCCCCTGGAGATTAAGACCACTTTTCCTTCTACATCTTTTCCTTCGTAATCAGCATCCCGTCCTACCCCTACGTATGTGATGGAGGCTTCTGTGCCCAGGAGTCCATCCAGGGAACCAAAATCTTTCCCAAGTAAACGAATATTGGTAAGATCCATGCTTTCTGATCCATTTACAAGAGTTCCCTCCGCTTGGGAAGTCGTAACAGAATAATCACTTGCCCCTACAGTAATTCCGAGACTCGCTGTCCCAGGTGCGCCCAACGTATACTGGTCATCCCCGGTGTTCCCTGCTGCCACAATGGCGACTGTCCCTGACAGCATGGCATTGTCGATGGCTATTGAAGTAGGATCCAAAGGACTGATGGAGGAACCGCCAAGTGATAGATTGATGACATCCATCCCATCTTCCACGGCCTTCTCGATTCCTGCCATGACTATTGACATCGCCCCACTGCCGTAAGGACCTAATACCTTATACGCATAAATATCTGCATCGGGGGCCACTCCTTTGACCCCATTCCCATCCTGATTCCCAGTACGACCGGCAATCGTGCCGGCTACGTGGGTGCCATGAGAGGTGTAATAAGGGGTCCCCCCCAGTGGATGGTACTCCAATAGGCCGGAATCCAGCCACTCTTCATACGTCGTTTCCATTGGGTCATCATCATTGTTGATTAAATCATATCCACCTTTGTAGGCTTCTTTTAAATCCGGGTGATGGTAATCGATTCCCGTGTCCAGTACCCCGACTTTAATTCCTTTACCGGTATAGCCTTCAGCGTGGGCTGCCGGGGCAGAGATCTGAGATAGGCTATCCATCGCAGGTGAAGAATCCGTGATTTCCCCGCTAAAAGGAACGGGATCAACCTTTATCTCCGCATCTACATAAACCGCTTTGACTTCATCGTATGTTAGTAGCTCCTTCACTTCACTCGCCGGCAGTTTCATCGCGACCCCGTTAAAGGCCTGACGGTATTCCGTCCCGATTTGAATGGTAGACTTCCCTTTGGCTTTTGCCTGTTTTTTCGTTACCTTTTCTTTAAATTGATGATGGACTTTATGCACCTTTTCTTTGGCAGCCTGAAGAGAAACCTTTTCTCCCTTCAGCTCCTTCTTCTTCACTTCCACCTCTGCAGGATCTTGTGAAAACTGAACAATGACCGCAATCTCTTCATCTGAATGAACATTAATCTCCGGAGAAACGAATTTCTCCCCGGCTTGATTCTGCCCCTCATGAATACGTTCGCGATCCTCCTGGGTGGCGTGTTGCAAATACTGTTCCAGCTTGTCCTCTGTCGTTGAGCTTCCTTCTGCAAACGCTGGTGAAATCCCCGATACTAGTAAACTGGTTGCCAAGAAGCTTGTTGTTACTGCATTGAATGGTTTCAATTCCATCCTTCCTTTCTCGATTAGATTGACTTTGTTTTATGTCTGAGCGCACCACTTCAGGGGTATCTCGATCTTCAGGTTAACTGATTCTACCTGGATTTCCTTTTCATCCCATTTAAAATAAGAAAATACTGGTTTCTTAGTCTCGGTGAAGGTATGTATGATGTCGATAGATTAAAAAGCAGTAGGTTTTCGCGATGATGTAAAAGGTAGAATGGTAGAAGATGAGCAAGAAGTGATCGTACGCAATCTAATGATGTTAGTTGAATTCTATAATGGTTCAACACTTGGAACAATTGGGGTTTTTATTCCACTCTTCTTACCTATAGAAAAAAGGTTATCAATGACCTCTCTCCTCATTTACCAGCAAAAAAGAATCTTTTTTGATCCATAAGTCATTTTTAGATTGGGGTTATAAAAAATGAGCGGGGGTAAGAACCCCTGCTCATTTTTTACTTTGCCGGTTTGGATTAATTAAGCCGGTTTCTGAATTAATCAGGCCGGATTTCAAATAATCGAGCCACTTTCGGATTAATTAAGTCAGATTCTAAATAATTAAGCCACTTTCGCTCATAATTGAGCCGCCGTGTCGAATTTTCTTTATACTGCCCGCCTCTCCTAGAAAAATGGTCAGTCCCCTTGCCAAGGTATCTTTTTTAACGTGGTTGGTCAGGTTGTATAATAAAAAATGACGCAAGAACCACTCAAAAGATACGTGGTCCTTGCGTCTTTCATTTAAATGAAGTTGACTTTTGAATGATTTCTCCCCCTGGGCCTACACTATAATTAGCAATTGAATAGGATGCTGACCCTTCTCTGTTAAGCCCATCCTTATAATTAAACGTTATTTCCCAAGCCTTTAAATCACTACTGAAATGGGTTTCTTTAGACATGAGTTCCACGTCATCCATACTGATTTTTTCAAAGCTTGTTTCATTATGTTCCACTACATCTTTTTCAAATTGTTCCATGGCAATGGCTTCAGCTTTCTCACTTTCAATGATTCCCGTTCCGTCATCCGCACATCCTAACAATGAAAGGACTGTGATCAAGCTTACAACAGTCATTATTATTTTTCTAAAATGAGATTCCCCTCTAAACATTGGGTCCGCCACCTGAATGGTGATTCTGATTCATGGCTTGCTGGGAATGTCGGGCGGACTTTTCGTATGCTTCATCCCTGGGATTTCGGGACGTATTCTTTATGCTATCTCCGTAAAACTCCATCTTCCTGGAACCAATCCAAATTCTAATGCCAAAGTAAAGGACTAGAATTCCGACAAAAACAGAAAAATACATCATGTTGTTTCCCCCTCATTACTCTTTATGTTCGGTTAATGTCAATTATTTCAAATATTATGGTGTAGGGCAACACCTATTCAGAGATGCACCAAGGGGACAGGTTCCTTGGCTCCATTTAAGTGGCACAGGTGTTGTTCCTTTGCATTTCCCCTAAATCTTATCGAAATTTCCCGATGAAAAAACCTAAAATAAGATTGTCCGTTTTAGCTGGGAAATCGATATTTCATTGGTGCGCAGGCAGGTTTTGGAGTTGAATGGTGGAGTGAGGATGACCTTCGCTAACTAATCATTCCGGTTTCGAGGACAATCATGCAGGATTTAAAGTAATCAAGCCGCCTTTAGAAAAATCGTGCCGGGATCCCATTAATCATGCCACGTTCGTTCATAATCATGCCACGTTGTCGAATGTTCTTTATCTTGTAATAAAAAAAAGACTCGTCGCATCGACGGGTCTTTTGGCTGCATCATTTCAAAGGAAAAAAATATTTCTCCATTTCCCTTTCAGAGATAATCATTCTCGTGGATAAATCTGTCGTTCGTAAAACAAATTCCTTGATGCCAATATACTCCGATTCAGCAATCAAATAGAAGTGGGACCCTTTTTTGAACCCTCTGAAATCGCTTTTTAATTGATATCTTTTCAGCATTGTCTTTCGTAACTCCTTGGCTCATTCCAAGCCAGTAATCCCCATAGATTACTGGCTCTTCTCCACCTGATACGACTCCGGATAGATCGTTTCGATTTTTTTTATAAAATAATAATGCTTATATAAAGCGAGACCGATTAAGATGATCCGGACAAACAGGATATCCACGAATACTACTGAAAGCAGAATAAAGAAATCAGCCGTTACGTTGATCCTGATCTTCTCTTTCCGGGTCATCCCCTTCTTTTGAAGGAGGGCGAGAACATATTTATCATATATGACTGTGCTCTTAAACCAACGATCGATCCGCTTGGAGCTTTTTGCAAAGCAAAACGCGGCAAATAAGTAAAACGGGCCACCCGGCAGAACCGGAAGCACAGTGCCGGCAATCCCGAACACCAGGGATATCGAGCCAAGCAGCATAAACAGGATGCTCTTTATCTTTTTCAGTGTCATGATTGATTTCCCCTACCATCGCTAGATTAATAGACATTCATTATCTACTTTATTTTAACCTTCATTGTACTATAACTATAACAGGAAGGTCCGGGTAGTTGTTTAGGGGATTTATGTTAATTGTGTGGCGATTGATGGGTGGACTTGGAAGAGAGACTGACCCATAATTAAAAAAGTGATCACTCACTTTTTTATTGACTTTCCCTAAAAAGGAAGTAATATTAATCGTGAGTGATTACTCACTCCTTTTATATTTTTCTTAAACGGAGGTTCAAACATATGAAGATCTTCAAAAACAAACTGGTGCTGGCCTCACCTCTCATTGCATTGGCCATTATCTTTATTTTCTCCCTGACCCTGTTCCCATCGGTTCAGCCCCAACCGAAGAATTTGCCGATTGCGATTGTAAATGAAGATCAGGGTGTGCAGATGCCAGATCAACCAAAGATGAATATGGGCGAAACACTGCTTGAAAAGATCCAAACGATGTCAAAATCAAATACGGATGAAGACCCTGCCGTGAAATGGATTGAAGTAAAAAGTACAGAAGCTGTACAAAAAGGATTAGATAACCAAGAGTATTACGCAGCACTCGTCATTCCGGGGGATTTCAGTGCGAAGCAGGCTTCTTTGCGTACACCGGATCCAACTTCCCCTGAAGTGAAGATTTACATTAACCAAGGGATGAATACAATGGCTGCCACTGCTGCCGGACAAATGGTGAATGGAGTCGTCGACAATATGAACAACAATGTTCGCGGGCAGCTCCTTGATGGATTTGAGAAGCAAGGTGTCACCCTGACGCCAAAACAAGTCTCAAGCCTGGTTAATCCGATTACGAAAAACGTGACCAACGTGAATGAAATCGGGACGAATAGCGCAAATGGAAACGCGCCTGTGTCACTATTCCAGCCTCTCTGGATGGCAAGCATGGCAAGTGCAGCAATCATCTATCTCGCTGTCACCAAAGTATCCGCCTCCAATCGAAAAGAAAAGCTTGCAGCAAAGTTCCTCCAAATCCTGATCGGTGCGGTAGTCGCCCTTGTCGTCGGATTTGGTTTAACCTGGATGGCTGAAGGGCTGATCGGATTCACTATCCCGGATATGACCGATACCGCCTTGTTCCTGAGTCTCACGTCATTCAGCTTTTATCTCATGATCTCAAGCATTCTTTCACTGATCGGACTTAAGGGCATGCCCCTCTTTGTCTTAATGCTATTCTTCGGAGCACCACTGCTTGCCATGGCTCCTGAAATGATGTCGTCGTTTTATCGCGATTGGTTTTATTCATGGCTCCCAATGCGATTCATGGTAGAAGGTTTACGTGAATTGTTCTTCTTCGGAAAAGGGTTGACGTGGAGTTCATCTGTGTCGACGCTTGTGTGGATTGGATTGGGGAGCATGCTTGTGATACTGGCCACTGCCTTAAAACCAAGTGCTGGTGGAGAGGCGAAACCTCAAGCAAGTATAGAAGGTTAGTTGGAAAATGGTCAGGGCTTTTAGCTGCTGACCATTTTTTTATTGTATTTTTAATTTGAAGAGCTGCTGGAATAATTGTTCATTTTCACTTTATCTATTTTCATAGCGTGTTCAGATACATCCAGAGGTCTCATTGGATTTAACCTTTCTCCTCCTTGTTTAAATACAAGAATCATACACCCTCACATATGTTATAATTATCCAATAACCGAGAGGAGACCCATCCATGTCCAATGATGTCCTGTTCAGCATTTTCCCGCTATTGACCCTTTTGTTTTACCTGGCTCCCATTATATTCATCATCTGGTTCTTGATGAAGTTCCTGAAGATCCAACAAGAGAAAAACCGGATCCTGCAAAGCATTTCTGACAAGCTGGATAAGAAGTTGCAGGATTAGAGACAAAATGACGGGCGGGCGTGAAAGACCGCCCATTTTATTTACGTTTCACACTATAAAACCTCATCGCTTTCGGGACCCCTTCGATCTCAAATACGCCATTCATGATTAAATGCCTTACTCGATACTCAAAATATCCGTCTCCGATATATTGTTCCACATGGCCCAGCACTTCACCTATCAGTCGCGCTGATTTCATGAACCCCTGATTCTCCAACTCTTTATGCAGTTTTTCAGCTGTATGGATGATGTACTCATCATAATAATCTTCCCGGACCCTTTTTATTTCACCATTCTCCCAGATTCTCAATACTTCCTGTGTGGCAGACAGCTCTTGCCACTCCTCTTCGTAAGCTATTCTTTGTTCTTTATTCAATGGAGCAGATTCTTTTTCATATATGAGCCCTACCTTCTCTGGGGGAAGTTCTCCAGTGTGCAAGGTATGGGAATGGGTTGTATTCATGATATACAGATCGTTTTGCTTTTCTTTTAATAGATACAGAACATATCGCATGGCCGTTTGTTCGTGAGCATTTCCACCGACCCAAATCGTAATGGGAATATGATCAGGAATCGCCTCAATCTCCGATATCGTTTCATTGAACCTTTCAAGGAATTCCGCTAGTTCATCACCTTCAAAAAGAATATGATTTTCGAGCCATTCATAACGGTAATGAAGCCCTCGTTCTTCATGCAGTTTCCATACGGGACCGATGGAGAACACATCCGAAAAAGCGAGCACCTTAGCGTCTCCTACATCCCTTTCTTTTAAGGCCACTTTCAAACTCCCGGATGCAGAATCTCCAAACAAGATATGGACGGTTTCATAGTTTTTTACCGTCACAGCCTGACTTCTTTTATACTCCACAAAATTGTGATAGGTGTTCTTCAGATCTTTTAACAGCTGGGCTTGCTCTGTTTCTTCCGCCATATTGATTCGTAACAGTATGTGGAATAGCAGGGATTTCACTTCGTCCTCTGTTGAATGCTCCACTAGTTTTTTTATTTGATCAATCAATTTATTTCACCGCCTTAACATAGAAAAACTATCCATATTTTGTAATGATATCAAAGAGCGCAACGTTAAATCAGATGTATCGATAAACCAAATCGTTTATGATTCTTTTAATAAAGCCCGCTCCCATTAAAGCCATCAAAAACCAGGATGGTGACGGATCTTTCCTGGAAACACAGACATGGAGGAACATCCCTGCCTTTCAAAACAATAGAGTCATAGAATTAGATACGAAAGCGATCACGTATAGTGATCCAATCACACTGGAATATCTTCTGGATGTATTTAAAAAAGCGTTCCTTGAAGAGTTGAATTGATCTTACACTATATGAAAACCACATGGATTGTTGGAGTCCATGCGGTTTTTTTTATTTCCCTTGTCTAGTCGATCATAACGAAAAAGGCCAAGGGGACAGGCACCTTGGCTCCAACCCAAGACCTGGACCGAAGTACCCCAAATGACACCGGCCCTTCAACGCGTTATCAGGGAACGCGAATCAAGACCCAGAAAATCTATGTTAAGATGAGTGTAACTTCATCAACTTAGGAGGCTGCTAACATGAATAGAAGAGTAATCATATTATCGATCCTGCTAATCTTCCTGATCATTGGAATAGCCGTGTTATTTATATAAAATACATAAAGCTACATCCACTTATCCGAAATAAGCACCAAAATGGAAATGAAACTAGTAATCTCTCCATCCTGGGACAAGATGCCTTTCCCCACTGTCCCACCTCAAAAGCCAAGGTCCGTCCCTCGCTCCGGTAAAGCATTAACGCAGTGAGGGACGGACCTTTGTTGTTTGTTTGACGCTTTTTACTTTTTCTTCTCCCCCATGGATTGGAAAGGATAAGATGACGGAGGTTCCTTTGCCCGGTTTGCTTAGGACTTTGATGGTACCTTTCATGCCTTCCACGAGTTGGAAGGCGGTCATCATTCCGAGGCCCGTCCCGTTCTTGCCTTTCATGGAGAAGTAGGGTTCCCCTAGGCGCATGAGTTGTTCCTTGGTCATCCCGACTCCTGTATCATTAATGACAATGAACACTTTGTCTCCTTCTTGGTAGCTGAAGATTCGCAGCGTACCGCCCGTTTCCATTGCTTCAAGGCCGTTTTTCATGACGTTGATGAGAACCTGTTGCAGCTTGTTGGGATCGCCTTTGATTGAAAGGTGATGAAGGATGCTTGCCTTTAAGATGATCCCTTTTTTGACAGCAAGGGGCATGATGATCTCCTTCGAACGGTTGATCTCATTCCGGATCCCCACTTCCATCTCAAGCTCCGGGTGAGGCCTGGCAAAGTTCAAGTATTGGTTGATCACCTCTGTGGCACGGTCGATTTCACTGACGGCCACCTTCGACAGTTCGCTATTGGTGCTTACATTGGATGGATCTTCATTAATCAGCTGAAGAAATCCCTTTACAGTGGTCAGCGGATTCCGTACTTCGTGACTCATGCTCGCAGCCAGGTGACTGACCACCTGCATTTTCTCATATTTAATCGCTTCCACCTGAAGAATGTAGATCTTTCGGATGATTTCACACAAGTAAAAAACAAAGAACGTCGATCCGCTCAGGACAGCTGAATAAACCAGGAACGAGCTGGAATAATCGAAATCAAAAATCAGGGACGGGATCCATAATGAAAGAACCGAGTAACCGAACGACATCAACGTGTACCAGTACACCCTCGTCTTCCATGCTTTGTTCTCCAAATTAGGACGCATATACATAATCACAAACGTGAAGACAATCGCCATGATCACCGTAACCACTAATCCCGGACCCATCATCGGAGCACGGATCGCAATCATCGTGACAGCAAGCCAAGGTAAGACCCGCTTCCCACCGTATATCCCCCCTAATAGAAAAGGGATGAACCGCAAATCATAGACAAATCCATCTTCAAATTGAACGGACAAAGCCAGACTAAGCAACAAGAGAAGTGAACTGGCCAAATAGATCGAAAGTGGTTGAATGTGAAGCTTATGTACTTTATTTCTAGAAAGATAATTAAAGTTTAAAAGTAGAATAACGATCAAAATGACAAGAAGGTTCAACAGTAAACCAGTCAGCAAATCAGAATGATTCATCGCCATTGCTTCCCTACTTTCGATTATTTTTTTAATATTAACAAAAATCACTCATCAATAACTATTATAACGGAAATGGATGGAATTTGTTTCATCATTAATAAGTCCCGACTTAATGTTTTTCGACAGAGAGCGAAAGCCACGGGGACAGGTCCCTTGTCCCCGTTATAAATCAGGGCCTGCCCCGGCACGTTAGAGAATTATCCCAAGGGGGGCAGGTCCCCATCATATACCTTTGATCATATTATTCGTTTACTCGTTTCACAAACCATATTTCCACCTGTAGATGACCCATAAAGGTATGGGAACCTGACCCACCACTGTTCAATTTAAAGAACGCCCCCCTGTCTTTAAAGCACCCTTCGTATACAAAAAAAATCACTATAATTTCCAATTATCCAAACTTTTGAACCAATGTAAAATTTTATTGACAACCATAATCATCATTAGTATATTTAAAACATCATTGAGAATGATTATCAATATTAATTAGAAAGAAGGAAAACAAATTGAAAAAAATACTCATCCCCTTCCTGCTCATGGCAATCTTCATTCTTCATGCTTGTGGCAGCACCGAGACGGCAAAGACTGAACAAAAGGAAGAGAATGCTAATCAGAAATCAGCATCAGAAACCATTACATATCAATCAGAAACCGGCCCTGTTGAGGTACCGGCAAATCCTACCCGTATTGTGGCGCTTTCGAACGCTCCAAACGTACTTGCCTTGGATGGTGAAATTGTCGGGGTCGATGAATGGACGAATATGAATCCCCTGTTTCAAGAGAAACTGGAGGGAATTGAAGTGGTATCAGAGGAAAACATCGAGAAAATCGTTGAGCTGGAGCCAGACCTTATCATCGTGGGCTCACACTCGAAAAATATTGATAAGATGAGTGAAATCGCTCCTACAGTTGCATATACGTGGGGGAAATTGGATTACCTGGAACAGCAAATCGAAATCGGTAAGCTACTCAATAAAGAGCAGGAAGCAAAAAATTGGGTTGAAGATTTCACTACCCGTGCAGATGAAGCAGGGAAAGAGATTAAAGAAAAGATCGGTGAGGATGCCACTGTATCAGTCTTTGAATACGATACGAAATCGGCTTATGTATTCGGGAACAACTGGGCGCGGGGCACCGAATTATTATATCAAACAATGAAACTGGAAATGCCTGAAAAAGTGAAAGAAAATGCATTAGGACCAGGCTACTATGCCCTAAGCACTGAAGTCCTTCCAGAGTTTGTAGGAGATTATATCGTCCTTAGTAAAAACCAGGACGGTGACGGTTCATTTATGGAAACACAGACATGGAAGAATATCCCTGCTGTTAAAAACAATAGAGTCATAGAATTAGATACAAAAGCGATTACGTATAGTGATCCAATCACACTGGAATATCTTCTGGATGTGTTTAATAAAGCGTTCCTTGAAGAGATGAACTAATCTTACAATATATGAAAATCGCATGGATTGTTGGAGTCCATGCGGTTTTTTAATTTCCCTTGTTGCACTTATCCTTTTAACACGCTGGAATTCTCAAACAACCATTTCCACTAATCTTCCAGATCATCTACCTGTTCTTCTTCACACCACTTAATAAAACCGCCTCAATACAACCTTCACAATCTCCCACATTGACATATCCACAACAGTGAGATATCCTTGATTTAATCATAGATAAAAAGAGTCTTTAATATCTTCAATAACTCAGAAAGGAAGAAATTATGAAATACTCAAAAGCCACAAATTACGCATTACACACAATGGTGCATTTACTAACGGTACCGAAAGGAAGTACGATCGGGGTTCAAAGTTTGGCAGAAATGCAAGACCTTTCACCGACCTACCTTTCGAAAATACTGACCAAACTTGCAAAAGGCGGTTTGGTTGAATCGACACCGGGGGTTAATGGAGGATATAAGGTGTCAAAGAAGAATGATGAGATTTCGTTCCTCGATGTCATAAAGACTATTGAAGGAGAATCTAATTTATTTTATTGCTCCATGGATCATCGTGAGGGCTGCCTGATCGAGAATGTGATGATCGAGGCTGAGCAAAACATGAAAGACGATCTGGCGAACAGATTTCTCATCGATATTGCCAAAGAGATCGATGAAAAATCCAGGAAAGAAAACTCAATTTAAGGAGCTGATGAAATCATGTTAGATTGTGCTGTAATCGGGGGAGGTCCAGCCGGGCTGAACGCTTCCTTGGTCCTTGGCAGATCCCGGCGAAAAACGGTTTTATTTGATGATGACAAACCAAGAAACTCCGTTACCAAGGAGTCACATGGGTTTATCACCAGGGATGGAATAAATCCCTCAGAGTTAAGACGAATTGCCCGTGCAGAACTCGGAAACTATCCGGACGTTACAATCATAGAACAGCGAGTAGGAAAGGTCACGAAGGATCACCAGCGATTCACAATTGAAACAGAGGCCGGGGATGTTTATCATGCCAAGAAAGTAATCTTGGCTACTGGACTTAAGGAAACGTTCCCTGAAATAAACAGCCTCAAGCAGTATTATGGAACTTCTGTTTTTAGCTGTCCTTTTTGTGATGGATGGGAGTTGAGGGACCGTCCGCTGGCTGTCATTGCAGAAAATACGAGGGCTTTTCATATGGCAAAGGTTGTTTACAACTGGTCCAGCGACCTGATTGTGTGTACAAATGGAAACAAGGTCCTATCCATAAATGACAAGACGATTCTTGAAAACAAAGGGATAAGCGTGTATGAACAGAAGATTTCTTCCCTTATTGGTGAGGATGGTTATTTGAAAAAGATCTCGTTTGAGGATGGAATCACAGTCCGGCGAGAAGGAGGGTTCGTTGTACCGGAAATGGGGCAAGCATCTACCATCGGGGAAGAACTGGGGTGTGAATTCACTGATCAAGGCGCAATCATCACGGATGCAACCGGCCACACCAATGTGGAAGGGTTGTTTGCATGTGGCGACACCTCCATCATTGCCCCCTCTCAATTAATTATCGCAGCCGCTGCAGGCAGCAAAACAGCAATAGGAGTCAATGCAGCTTTATTTGAAGAGATTTTCTAAACTCAAGGAGGAGTATACGACAAAAAAAATTATTTGGCTGTTTTCAGTAGAACGGTCACAAAATACCGTAGATTGATATTTTTTTGAGTCAATTGTGGATATTATATATCTGTAATATATTTTTATAATAATTAAGCCTGCCCTCCATTACCTGGGGGCAGGCATATTTAAAGCGTTAGTTGAAACAAATACCCTACCTACAACGGCAACCGAATCACAAACTTCGTACCATTGCCTTTCTCACTGAAAACATCAATCGTCCCCTCATGCATGAGCACCAATTGCTTCACGATGGAGAGTCCGATACCGAATTCACCGTATGGATTATTCGTCCTGGACAGGTCCGCTTTATAAAACCTGCGCCAAATCGATCGGATTTCTTCGGAATCCATGCCGATTCCTGTGTCTTCGATTTCGATGACGGTTTCTGTCCCGGAAGTGGAGCCGCTTAACGTGATCGTTCCTCCAGAGGTGAATTGGATGCTGTTTTTCGTAATGTTGATCAATATTTGAATGAGCCGGTCATAGTCAGCGTGTATTATTGCATCAGGATCTGCAAGGATATTGATTTCGTTCCCCTTTTCTTCAGCCTGCAGGTCGAGCTGTTCCTTGATGACTTCGAAAACATCCAGTAATGGTAAGGTGACTTTCGTGATCGCTACCTGGTTTGCGCGGATTTTTTCATAGTCCAGGTTTTCGTTCACAAGTCTGATCAACCGCCTCGTTTCCTCGCTGACGAGACCGAAGCTTTTCTCTTTCTGTTCTTCGGGGATCATGTCGTTCCTGATTCCCTCAATGACACCGCGAATCGTGGTCAGCGGTGTTCTCAGCTCATGTGACACATCCGCCATGAACTGCCTTCTCCGGTTCTCGAGGCTGTCGATTTCCTCTTTGGATGCCCGGAGTTTCGTGACCATATTATTAAAGTCTTCAGCAAGATCGCCGATTTCATCGAAGTTGGAGCTTGGGACGTGAACATCGTAATGACCGGATGACACACGGGAAGTGGCATCCCTGATCCGCTGAATTCTTTTCACATGGAGCTTTGATAAGAACAAGCTGATCAAGAGAGAAATCGCCAGTGACAGGAGGACGATATACAGGAGATATCGATTGATTTCACTCAGCATTTCCCTCGAGCCGCTGATCGGTGAAATTAAGATCAGTCCGCCAGCCAGCTGATCATTGATGATCCTTGGCATGATGACGAGGGATACAGCCTGGTCAAAACGTCCGAAATCTTTTTTCAGCGGGACGGTTTCACCCCGTTCGATTTTTTGCCACTCTTCTTTGGAGAGCTCGATCCGCGGGTACACCCCTCCCCTGGAGAATGATACCTCTCCTTGGCGATTGAACGTGATCACATCGATGTTCCGGGCATGAAGCAAGTTGCTGTATTCCTCCAGATAAAGAGGTCTTCTCGGGCTTGGTCTTTCAAGGTCTGATAAAATTTTCTCCCCATACGACCTCAGTTCCGTGACCTTATTCTCGTAGACAAGATTTTCGACATACTGGGAAAACAGGAGGCCGAGGATCATGAAGGCGATTATGAGTACGCTTGTATGGCTGAGAAGCAGCTGATAAAGATATCTAAATTTCATCCCCGGCCGCCGTCTCATCGAATTTATACCCTACTCCCCAGACCGTATGCAGGTACGGCTGTTCCTTGCTGCCGATTTTGTTGCGAAGCCGCTTGATATGTACATCGACCGTCCGTTCGTCCCCGTAGAAATCATACCCCCATACGCGTTCGAGAAGCTGTTCCCTCGAGAACACTTGACGGGGATGCCGTGAAAGGTAATAGAGCAATTCAAATTCCTTTGGCGTCAGATTGGTAAGGGGAACGCCTTTCAGAAGGACTTCACGTGTTTCCTTACTGATTTGGAAGTCTGCCGTCGAAACATCCTGAGTTCCTGTCCCGTTGTTTTTCTCTCCTTGATACCGCCGCGAGACAGCACGTATCCTTGCCATCAGAGCAAGGGGTGAGAAGGGCTTGGTCACATAATCGTCGGCACCGAGTTCGAGCCCGAGCACCTGATCCGATTCACTGTCTTTCGCCGTCAGCATGATGACCGGGACCTGTGACCCTTCCTCCCTGATTTTCCTGCAAATGGTGACCCCGTCCATCCCCGGCAGCATCCAGTCCAGGATGACAAGATCCCAAATCCCTTCTTTATAACGCCGGTACCCTTCAGCCCCGTCGTGGACAAACTCTCCTTGTATGCCTTCTTTTATAAAAAACATCTCAAGCATCGACGTGACACTCTTATTGTCTTCTACTACCAGCACGTTCATCAACATCGCTCCTTTCCCGACTTCTTTCTATTTAAATTATAGTCGTTTTTACCCCTCGGTTCTAATTATTTCCTCATAACGAAAAACCCCGCTCACCTGGCGGGGATTTCCATCCTTATAATGTGGCACTTTGGGATTCGGCTGCTGGTTCCTCACTCTGTTCTGCCTCATGCACCGATCCATGAGGACCTTTTCCATGACCCGGACCACCGTGATGGCCCTTGCCGCCCTTTAGGAAAAAGAAGCCTTCTTCTTTATTAAAAGGGAAAAAATCCAGTTTCTTCGCTTCGTCGGCATGATCGGTCATGATTTCTTCCATCAGTTCTTTCGACGTCTTACCTTCTGTTTCAACGCCCAGTTCTTTAGCTGCTTTTAAAATGGAAGCTTCGAAAATTTCTTGTTTCAATTCATGATGGTCTTTTCCTTCTGTCTCAATTCCAAGGTCTTTTGCCTGCTTCAGAAGTGCTGCTTCCCTTACTTCATCAGAAAGCTCATCCAGGTCCTTGCCCTCGGTTTCCACTCCAAGTTCTTTCGCTTTCTGTTTTACCAGCGCTTCCCTTACCTCTTGAGAGAGCTCTTCCTGGTCTTTTCCGTCTGTTGCAATCCCCAGCTCTTTCGCTTTTTCGTTTAGTTCCGCCTGACGAATTTCATCCATGACGGCATGGTGATCCTTTCCTTCTGTTTCAATACCCAATTCTTTTGCTCTTTTTTCGAGTTCAGCATCCATGATCTCTTTCGCGAGTTCCCGGGTATCCTTATCAGTGGTGTCGATTCCAAGTTCTTCTGCTTTTTCCTTCAACTGTTCCTCATTCAGATGGAACATCCCGTTTCCACCGCCGCGATGTCCGCCAAATGCCGGCTTGGTCTCTTCGCTTACAACAGCCGAGTCATTCGTCTTCGCTGTGTCCTCCTCGGCAGCAAAGGCTGGAAGAGCCCCCAGGATCCCGACAGATAAGGCACCTGTCAGTACATACGTTAGGGTTTTCTTATTCATTTTTATTTCCTCCTTTAATGTGTTACAGGTATCGAACCCATCTATGTAGCTGACGATGAAGTCGGGATTCGATCCCCTGCCCTGTCATTTTCTCCAGAAGTTATGACCAAATCATGAACAAATAGTTGCCGGATCATGAACTTTTCAATAAATTTTCGATTTGGTACTCCTCTTTTTGTTCCTCAAGCCAGGTGCCATACTCCGTTTGAAGTGCCTGATCAAACAGAATATCCTTTATTTCCTCTTTATGATCGTCGAGAACCGCTTCCTTCGCGTCTTTTTTGTCCGTCAACTTGATGATATGATAGCCAAATTCCGTTCTAACAGGCTCACTGATTTCACCCTTCTTCATGGCAAACGCTTTCTCATCAAATTCCGTCACCATTTCACCTTTTGCAAAAAACCCTAGCTCTCCGCCTGATTCAGCGTTGGACGTATCAGTGGAGTATTCTTTCGCAAGCTCAGCGAAATCCCCTCCGTCATCAAGCTTGTCCTTCACTTCCTTGGCCGTTTCCTCATCCTCTACAAGAATATGGCTTGCCTCTACCTGCTCTTCCTCGGCAAACGAGTCTTTATTCGCTTCAAAATATTCTTTAATCTCATCATCCTTAATTGAGATTCTGTCCTTCAACAATTTTTCCGTTAACAAAAACGATTCGACATTCTTTTTGACACTCTTAAGACTCACTCCGCTCGAGGCCAATGCCTCATTGAATGCCTCTTCTCCCCCATACGAATCTTTCATTGACTCCAGTTCCTCATCGATCTCACTGTCCTTGACTGTGATTGCCTGCTTGTCACTCTCAAGCTCCACAATCTTCTCGGCAATCAGTGTATCCAGGGCCGCTTCACCATACTGATCCACAAGCGTCGTATACAAGTCTTCTTTACTGATCGACTTACTTCCCACCTTCGCCACCACTTCATCCTTCGAAAAGCCAAACATAACAAGCATCGTGCCGACGACGACAATGCCCCCTATGACACTCCATAACGTGATCGAACGCTTTTTTTTATCCACTCACCCGTACTCCTTTATCTTCAATTGTTTGTATTTGGTTCAGTTGTTGTTTCTGGTGCCCGGTTTCTGGTGCCTGGTACAATTTGGACGGTTTGTACCTGGTACAAATTACCCGGTCTGTGCCTGGTACAAATCAACCCATTTGTGCCTGGTACAAATCAACCGATCTGTACCTGGTACAATTCACTCCATCTGTACCTGGTACAAATCAACCCATTTGTGCCTGGTACAATTCACTCCATCTGTGCCTGGTACAAATCAACCCATCTGTACCTGGTACAAATCAACCCATCTGTGCCTGGTACAATTCACTCCATCTGTGCCTGGTACAATTCACTCCATCTGTGCCTGGTACAAATCAACCCATCTGTGCCTGGTACAATTTACTCCATCTGTACCTGGTACAAATCACTCCATCTGTGCCTGGCACCATCCACTCCATCTGTACCAGGCACCACACACCCTATCGATTAATTAACCATCGCATTACTAGTCAAAGTTAAACTGATCGCTATTTCTTCTCCACCTCGGAAAATGGTCAAATCAATCTGATCTCCCACCTTCAGGTCAGCGTACAACTGCCTTCTCAAATCGGCCACATCCGCTACTGCTTTTCCATTCAGCTCCGTAATGACATCGCCCTCTTTGATCCCGGCTTCTGCTGCCGCTGATGTGTCATCAATATTGGCGACAATCACACCCGACTCCACTTCCTTAGGCAAATTCCCCAAGTAGTTGCGTGGAACATCAGAAAGATTCGTCATTCCAATTCCAATATACGGGCGTTCCACTTTCCCCGTTTTGATGATTTCACTTACGACCGGCAGGAAATCCTTACTTGGAATGGCAAACCCAAGGCCTTCCACACCGGAGTTCGAGATCTTCGCACTGTTGATCCCGATCAATTCACCTTTTGAATTCAGAAGTGCCCCTCCGCTGTTACCCGGATTGATCGCCGCGTCTGTTTGAATGACATTCAATTCAGATTCACCTTTAGATGTCTGTACTGGAATCGTACGATCAACGGCACTGACAATTCCTTGTGTCACCGTCCTTGATAAATCGAGTCCGAGAGGGTTCCCGATCGCGATCACCTGTTCACCGGCGCGCAATGCACTGGAATCTCCCACTTCCAACAGGTTGTCTGCATATTTCCCATCGATCTTCAATACGGCAAGGTCCGTCAGTGGATCTGCCCCAATTAGCTCCGCATCGGTCTTCTGGCCATCATAGAGAGACACTTCAATCTTGGATGCCCCTTCAATGACATGGTTGTTTGTGATGATATACGCACTGTCCCCCTCTTTCTTGAAGAGAACGCCTGAACCTGTCCCTGCTTGAGCTTCTTGAGATGCACCCATGCCATTCTGCTGTTGATAATTGACGATTCCGACAATCGATTCAGAGGCATCTTCCACAATATTCGCCACATCGCCGCTACCCGTTGATACCGTTGTAGGATTGATCTCCGAATCACCCGAAGACTCCACCTTGCCGTTGTCCCCTGCCGATTGTTCGATGCCCGGCTGAGCCAGGTTCTGATAATAGTCGGTTTGAGGTAATACCGTCAGTGTCAGGACCGAACCGATGATCCCGGCACCTACCGTGTTTAGAAACCCCCGCCCTTTAAAAGGCTTCTTCGGCTTCGGGCTTCGTTGCATTTCTTCTTTCTTCACGGATTCCATATTGTCTGATTCTATATGTTTCATTTCTTCATTTTGATTATGTTCTAACATTTTATTTCCTCCTCGATTGATTTTGCTCGGTTGAACTTTGCTGTTGATTTCATCTTAGAGGGTAAATGTTACGAAACTATTAACAATCTATGTACAGCGTGGGAAGTTTTTTATATTCAAGGAGTGCTTTAATAAAACAAAAAGGCCTGCCCCGGCACGTTCAACCTTCAACGTACCGCGGGTCAGGCCCCACTATGCGATTAAAGCCACTCTTCTAAAATAGATGTCACTTCAAAGTATCATCAACCGGTAGAGATCAACGCTAAAACTCTCAATCAAGAATCCATCTATAGTAAACGATCATTTAAACGCATACTCTATAATCGGCAACTACACCTGTCTCCATTTTTCATTAATTCCCCCACCTTCTTTTCCAACACCGGAACCCTTAGACGACCATACAAGGATTCCGATTCCCAGCATCAACAGCATAACCCCCATCCAAGAAACGACACTCAAGTATTCACCCACGATGAAAACTCCCAAAAGCGCTGCCGTCAGCGGCTCCGCCAACGCAAGGGAAACGGCGGCTGAAGAAGAAACATGGATAAGCCCTCTGGCAAACAATAAGTAGGCGATCCCGGTTGCCATGATCCCAAGATGAAGGCTTACCCCTGCACCTCGAATACTCCAAATCCAAGACATATCATACAGGAGTAAAAAAGGGGATAAACAAACAGCACTCGATGTAAATACAACGGCAACCACTGATAATGCCGAGCGGTTTTCAACCAGCTCCCGGCTGACAAGTGTGTAAATGGCAAAAGATAGCCCGGCTCCCAGAGCCATGATTAGTCCCATGGAATCGACATGTACGGACTCGTTATTGATAAAAAGCAGCAGGCACCCTAAGATGGATAGGAATGTGGAACACCACCAAATGGAATCCGGACGTTTTTTTAAAACGAGCCATTCAATGACCCCCGATAAGATAGGTGTGCTCCCAATGGCTACAACCGTTCCGATTGCCACCCCGGTCCGGGTGACGGCCGTGAAAAACAGCGGCTGATAGAATGCCATACTCAGAGAAGCCAACGCCACTCGCTTTACCGGCCAATTGGTCACGTTCAACTTGCCAGTCGCAAGGACAATTCCCATCAAAAACAGCCCCCCGACTGCTAAGCGGGCAGCACCGATGGCGATCGGATGTGCCGACTCCGATGCGAATGCCTGGGTTGTACCCGTGGTTCCCCAGAGGATGCCGGCAATTAAGATTAATAAAGGACCCTTCATTCTGCTCACCTCAATAAAAAAAGATAAAAGGAGTATCTAAACTTAGGATAGAGAATCCACTAAGAAATCTCTTTACCAAGTTTGATATCCTTTTATCCCTTTTTAAGGATTCTATATTGCTGCGGGGATATCCCCCTATGTCTTACAAACCATCTCGTGAAGGAAGAAGAATTCTCAAAGCCCAACTCCTCACTGATCCGGGACATTGACCATTCTGTTGATAGCAGCAGATGATCAGCTTCTTTCAAACGTAGTTCCGATATATACGCTTTCGGGCTCTTACCATGTTTTTTCTTGAACCACGCCGAATAATAGGACGGATGGTAATGTTCCAATTCCGCCAATGTCTCTAACCTGATCGGCTCCATGAAATGTCTATGAATATAGTCAATTGAAGGGGAAGAAGATTGTTGAAGCTTGGTCGTCACATACCTGGCCAAGCTTATCAACGACATCCTATTTTCCGGGTTCCCCGCTTCCTCCAACAGTAAATACCGGATAGAAACCCACTGCTCATCAAGCTGCATATACATGCTTCCTGTATCCCCCGGTAAATAGTTCAGGGGGATATCCAGAATCAAAAACTCATTCCGGTCCATCGACCTGTATTGATGATCAAACATTGGAGGCAGATAAAAACAATGGTCCGGATCAAGATGAAGTTCTTGCCACTTCGTTTGGATATCCAGGGAACCTTGTAAAGGAAAAAGAAACTGACCAAACTCATGCTGATGAGAATGAAACTCTTTTGAATAGGACCTTTTCTCACAAACTACACGTTCCATCACACTCTACCTCCTTCCGGGCAATGGGGACAGGTACCGCGGTTCCTGAAACAGCCTTCTTGCGAAAATTGTATCACAAATGTTTTAAGAAGGGGTTAATGAAAGAGGAACCATGGAGGCAACGAATAAGCGGACCCTAACAGGTTAATAGGATATTTCAAATATGTTAAAATAAACCAAATAATCTATTTTCAATAAGGAATTGGAGCTGTAAAAATGAAGAACCCAAAAATGTTTACCGTGGCAGCCTTATTAACTATGTTATTCGTCTTCATGTCTGCATGTAGCGATTCACCTGAAGAGGATACTTCTAATCAGTCTGGATCTGATACGATACCAGCAAGTACAGATGATTCTTCTTCAGAAAGCACAATGGAAGCCGATAACAACGAGGAGAATCAATCGGAAGAATCATTAATGGAAGATCATACTCCCAAAACAAAAATAGAGGGAAGAACAGAATTTCTGAACAAACTGGACAACATCCAAAAAGAACTTGATGCCATGCCAGATAAGAAGGATTCAGATAAAGGTGTCACAAACGCGATGAAAAACTATTATGGAGTATCCTACGAAAAGTTTGATGATGCATTGAATGAGATATACACCCTGCTGAAAAAAGAGCTGTCTCCAGAGGTCATGAAGGAATTACAAGCGGAACAGTTAAGATGGATCGAACAGAAAGAAACGAAAGCCGAGAAAGAAAGACTGAAGTATGAAGGCGGGACGTTTGAAAATGTGGCGTGGTACATCTCTTTATATGAGTCGACGAAGGATAGATGTTATGAGTTGGTGAATGAGTATATGACCGACTAGAAACACGGAACCATGGGGACTGATACCTTGTCCCCTCTCCCTGGCCAGTTAAAAGTAACTCTAATTCCCAACCACAATCTCCCCTTCCCCCTCAGGAATTTCAAAACCATTCAAATAGGAAGTCAACAGTCCTTCCGAAATCGGGAACGCATTCGCATCAAAGCGCTTGTTCCGTATTGTAAGCCTTTCAAGTAAATCATCAGGATGGACCTTTAAATAAATCAGTTTCCATTTCCCACCTGACTTTTCTATTAATTGTTTGTATCGATCCCTTCTTCCACGGTCCCAAAAACTGAAGTCGATGACCACCTGTTGTTTATCGTGAATGAGCTTTACTAATTCATTGCGCAATTTACTTTCTGCCACTTTCTTGTATTCCTCCATCTTTTCCATAGGGAAATCAATCCCATAACGACCATGAGTCGCCCATATTTCTTCATCAATTGAAAGACGCACAAAGCCGTTCTTCTCTAAGTGCTGCGAGAATGTCGTTTTACCGGAGCCAGCCACACCACACATCATTACCACTAGAGGGGTGCGATCATCCCGTTCACGATAAATCGTTTCAAAATGAAAGTTGTTGAACATAGGAACACTCTCCCGATTTTTAAGTGGTAGACCTTTCTTATGCACCTTTCAGTTGAAAATTCAGCTTATCCATAATCGTGCCTATAATCTGTTCCTTATGTTTTTAAGGATTATTTATACCAAAAAGCTGCCTCCGGGTCCGTCCCCATGCTACCCTAAGCTCAAATAATGACTCGACCTCGAATAAAGCTCCCCCTTTGAAAACCCAATCGCCCGATAAAATGCATCCCCCTGTTCTGTGTCTGTATGAAGCACCAATGTATCATAATGGTTTCTTGCTTCGTCTATGATCCTTTGCACCAGCATGTTTCCTACACCACTTCTTCTAAACTCTTTGCTGACATAAAATCTTCTCATCCTGCCAATGCATTCACCAGTTGAAAAAGGATCCTTGTTTAATCCGCCTATAGCAACCAGGATGCCATTTTCATTAAACACGCCGAATATACCTTCTCCTGCACGGTTGAACGTGTTATTTCCATTTCTATAATCATTCACTAATCTTTCTACAAAACGAAAACCCTCTTCTTTGCTATGCGCTGCTAAATGAGCTAAATCAACATCTAACAGATTGTTAATAAGCTTTAGCTCATATGTCCCCATCTCCCTCACCTCGACCCATGATTTGAAAAAACGCTGAATTCAACTACTACTAATTATATGACTTCCTCAACGATCGATTCCCCTTCACTTTGGTCACGATCCATCCATCTCCAGCTTTCATGCAGTCTTATTCGGCCATCCGGTAGAATTTCAGGAACAGAAGTACATTGACCTCCCCTTATATCATTATGAACGTTTACATGGTTGTATCTAAACGTTAAGCCACCATCCTCTTTCACGATGCCAATCAGGGTTCCTTTCATAATGTCTCCGCCACTATATGTTGCTGAAAGGATATCTCCATCTTGCTTATATTCAAAAACTGTTTTTGAAGAAACTTCACCGTTCGTCGTATTTTCAATGGATACAAACGTGCGTCCATCGTAATTGATCATTGATAGTCCCCCTTAATTTCTCATTTTCAAAGCCCTATGGTTCTGGTACGACCTCTTCTCTCAAAAGCGCTTGCGATAAATGGAGCCATGGGGTTTGTCCATTTGGCCCCCTCTGCTTTAATTGTACCAAATATTCCCTTGTTTACTATCAGAATATTTTTTATAAAAGCCTTGTTCTCAGCGTTTCCTCATAAGCTTTAACGTTTGGATTAAGAGTTTCTATCAATTTGTTTACATAGGTTTCATGTAGAGGAAAATGTGTTAAAGTCCTCCATATTCTTCTATATAAAAAGGATGTGTGAGGCAATGAAAAAAATATTGCTGCTAGTTGCAGCAGGAGTACTAATACTGGGAGCCTGCGCCGATCCTTCGGCCACAGAGGAAAGTGAGAAGAAAGCGCCGACTTCCGAACGGGACGAATCAAACACGGAAAAAACGGAAAACGAAGAACCGAAGGAGACCGAACAGCCCTTCAAACCGTTGGAACCGTCTGAAAATGCTGTGTCTTTGAAGGAAAGCTTATCAGATATGGAACAGCAGGAAATTCCTGATATGCAAGCGGCGCTGGGTGGAAATCCCGAGCGTTCGGTCCCTGCGGGTGAAACGCTGGCAAAAGGGGTGAAAGATCCATCCGATGGACCATTAAAGGATCATCGATTGGTTGCCTATTATGGAACGCCAGATTCTGAAAATATGGGGATTCTGGGCGAGTTGGAGCCTGAGGAGTACATGAAGAAGCTAAAGGAACAGACGCAGGCCTATTCCGACGCTGATCCCGACCGTCCGGCGGTCCCGACGATTGAGCTGATTACGACGATGGCCCAGAGTGAGCCGGGTCCTGATGGAGACTATGTGCGAATGACATCCGAAGAAAATATTGAAAGGTATGTGGAGCTTGCCGAGAAGCATGACGCACTGGTACTGCTCGATGTTCAGCTCGGAACGGACACCGTTATGGAGCAGGTGAAAATGATCGATAAGTGGCTCAAGCACCCGCATGTTCACCTGGCGATCGATACGGAATTCCACGTAGCCGAAGGGGAGAAACCCGGAGAGGATCTAGGGCAAGTGGATGGAAAGGAAATCCAGAAGGCAGTCGAGTATGTATCGGAACTTACGGAAAAGAACGACCTCCCGGATAAATTCGTACTCGTCCACCAATTCACCGGTGACGTACTGACAAATAAAGAGGTGATCCAACCGACAGACAACGTCGAAGTCGCCATAAACTTTGACGGCTGGGGAGCATCCGCGGACAAGCAGGCCCTGTACGGGAAATACATACGTGATGAACCGAAACAGTATGGGGCATTCAAGATCTTTTATGATAAGGATGTGCCGGTTTTGGAGCCGGAAGATGTGTTGAAGATGGAACCCAGCCCTGCGATTATTAACTATCAATAATCTTATAAAACACAGGGACGGCTCTCTTGCTCGGAGGCGTAAGAGCCGTCCCCGTGATACCCTTAGGCAATAGCAAAGCAGATGCAACCTTTATATTTTTCCTGATTCAAGTCTTGAGTTTACTAATTGGCTCTAATAATAGTAGAGAGTTCGCCCATCAAGTGATTATCCTTTAAGAATCGATCCCGATTGGCCTACTTTCGACCCGGATCAGAAATAATTAATCCCATTTAGAATTTATTAAACCTGAATTTGAATTATTGGTCCATTTTTCAATTAATTGAGCATTCGTATCGAATACCCAGACTTGGTGGTCATAAGCCAAACCCACACCAAATGTTTACATATACAATAAATGTAAAAAACAAATACATACTTCCAAGTGCTTAGTGGAAAAATACTTTTGTGCTTAAACATTCACTTTGAAAGGTGGCACATTATGATAAGGAGGATGATTATGGGTATTTTAAGTGGAAATCCACAAGAAGAGCCATTGCATTATGGTGAAGTATTTGGAACTTGGAACTATCTGTTGACGGCTAAAGCCACTGTGGCAGGATATCAGATGCAGCTTAACCATGCCGGAGATGATGATCTTAAGAAATTACTGAAGGACAGCATCGAGGGTGGGCAAGAAGAAATCAAGCAAGTAGAAAAACTTCTGAAGGAAAATGGGATTGGGTTGCCTCCAACACCTCCAGAACCTCCGCATGCCTGCCTGGATGATATTCCGACTGGTGCCCGCATGCCGGATCCTGCCGTTGCAGCGGGGTTATCAGCTAATATCGCTTCAGGCCTAGTTGCATGCAGCACAATCATGGGACAAAGCATACGTGAAGATGTGGCGATGATGTTCGGCCAATTTCATATACAAAAAGCCCTAATGGGTGCTAAAGTACTTAAGTTAAACAAAGAAAAGGGATGGTTGATCCCTCCACCCCTTCACAAAAACAAAAATGAACATTGTGAGTAATCACTGAATTGGAAAGATTCTCATGTTGCTGTGACATTCCAGTATCTTGAGAATCTTTTTAGTTATTTCATCATTGGAGGCATCGGAACGGTATCATGTACATATTTAGGAGCTGGAGCCAGCTTGGGTTTCGATCCGAATGGACCAGGCTCACTGATATATTGAAAATTCGCTTTCCCATCCATGCTCGGGCCGCTCGCCCATCGTCCTTCGGCACTCGCTTCTCCTCTGGATAGATTATAAAGATCATAGGAAACAGCCTGCTTCTCAAGCTCCCTCGGGAACGTCGTCGGTACGACAATATCCCCTTCACGCTCTTCAAGTTCTGCGATGGCTGCCGCCCATTGATTCTGATGAGCAGTGTCACGGGCAATCAGGAAGGAAAGCGTATCACGGACACCCGGATCATCACTCAGTTCATACAGTCTCACTGCCTGTAACCGGCCCATTGATTCTGCCGTTAAGTTGGCACGGAAATCGGCCAGGAGGTTCCCGCTGGCGCCGATATAAGAAGCTGTCCACCGATTTCCCACACTGTCCACCGGCATTGCACCCAACCCGCTCACAATCACATGCTGTGGATTCATTCCACCCATCACTGCCCCGAGCACCGGATTACTCTTATACATCGCTTCCTGTTCAGACACGGGGGCACCGTCCAGCAGGCGGGCAATGAGAGTGGCCAATAACTCTACATGGGCCATTTCCTCTGTCCCGATATCCAGGCACAGGTCACGGAACTTCTTGTCCGCCCGACCGTTGAATCCCTGGAATAAATATTGCATCATAACAGAAATTTCTCCATATTGTCCACCTAGAATTTCTTGCAGCTGGTTCGCATAAGCCGGGTTTGGCCGGCTTGGTTTAGCCTCATACTGAAGCTCTTTAATATGATAAAACACAGTCTCATCTCCTCTGTCTATCTCTCTCTTTTACAACACCCTTCCACTTTATGTAAATGCAGGGTGTCCCGTGAACAAAAAGAAGAAGGGACACGAATCCCTCCTCCTTCTTAACGTTAAGGCTTCAAGATGACTTTGATGCAGTCGTCTTCTTTCTCATTAAATAGTTGATACCCTTTTGCCGCTTCCTCAAGCTTAAGTATATGTGTGATGATGGAAGTGGAGTCGATTTCCCCTTTGACGATTTGTTCATAAAGGGGGGCCATATACGCTCTCGCAGGCGCCTGTCCCATCTTCAGGGTAATATTACGGGCAAAGAATGCCCCAAGGGGGAACATGTTGTAAAGCCCGCCATATACCCCGGTCAATTGAACAGTCCCGCACTTCCTGACAGCCTTGGTGGCGATTTGAATTGGACCGATTGTTCCACCCTGAAGCTTCAATTTCTGTTCCATATATTCAAGTGGGGACTTCTTCCCGTCCATGCCGACACAATCGATCACGACATCCGCCCCGCCTTTTGTCAACTCTTTTAACGTTTCCCCCATATCATCGTATTGGGTGAAATCAAAGGTTTCCGTATGGTTCATCTTCTTTGAGTGACGTAAGCGATACTCGAAATAATCGACCGCGATGACCCTCTCTGCACCCTTTTTCCAGGCAAACTGCTGAGCCATCAATCCGACCGGACCACATCCGAGGACAATGACCGTGTCCCCTTTTTTCACACCGGCATTCTCCACACTCCAGTAGGCCGTGGGAAGTACATCAGATAATAAAAGGATCTGTTCATCCTCCAGTTCACAATTCTCCGGTACTAAAAAAGGGGTGTAGTTCCCGAATGGAACTCGTAAGTATTCTGCTTGTCCCCCGGGGTAATTCCCGAATTTCTCCGAGTAACCGAACAATCCCCCAGAGTCATAATGGGGATTGGAATGATCGCATTGACTTTCTAAATGGTTATGACAATATTCACAAGTCCCGCAAGCCACCGTGAAAGGGATGATGACGCGATCCCCCTTTTTGACTTTCGTGACATCTTTCCCGACTTCCTCTACGATTCCCATGGGCTCATGCCCAATGACATATCCGATCGGGAGTGGAAAGTTCCCCTGGTACAGATGTAAATCAGATCCACAGATGGCCGTTGATGTGATGTTGACTATGACGTCTTGTGGATCTTGTATCCGCGGGTCCTCTACCTTCTTGACGGCTACGGACTTCTTTCCTTGATATGTGACGGCTTTCATAAACGTCCTCCAATCGAGATTCTATCCATTTCCTTACTACTGAAGATGTTTTGGGGGAGTGTTGACGGAAGAGTTCTGTTTGATCTCTTTAAATATATCTTCCCCTCCCACTTCCTGACTGACTGGCCTCGTCGTGGAAGGTGGGACATCGAGCATATTAATCAGTCTCTGTACTTGTGCCTGAAGTTTTTCAAAATCTTTCATCGTCACCGGCTTTGCCTGGGGCATCAATTCCACTCCGACTTGTCCATTCGGCTCAAGTGTCGCCCATTTCACATCCGAAAGCTTACTGACTCCCTGCTGTCTTAATTTCATTTCAAGTTGATCGACTGTCATTCGTAACTTTTTAAAGTTCTTTTCGTTGATGACGCCATTTTCCATAAGAAGTTTGGATTTCCCGGTGATAAACTGTTCGACACGATCGGATTTCACCTGCAGATATTCCATTACCATGAGGGTAAGGACAAGAGTCAACCCGACACCTATCGTGGTCCAGATATTCTTGCCGGCTACCGGTTGAATGAGTAATGATCCGATTCCGATCATAATGACCGTCTGTGCCAATGTCATCTGGGAAATTGACTTTCTGCCGGCCACCCTTAATAATAAGGTTCCTGCCAGTACGATAAGCACGGCTTTCCAAATCCAATCCAAATCCATTTAACATCTGTCCCTTCTATCGCTAAAAACCCTCTTCAGGTGAAGAGGGAAAAAGGTTTGTGCCTGATTAATTTTCCCTACAGGCATAAAATTATTCGAACCAAAAGTTAATGCCGTTTCCGATTTGCCGGTAAAGCGATCTCATCAAATTGTTCAACCAATTTTCTTAAAGCAGCTTCCAGCTCTTTCCCCGCCATCGCCTCTCCATGTCCGGTGACAGCTACTTTCGGATTCAAATTGGATAATGTTGCGACCGATTCTTTGGCCGCTTTCCAATCCATCGTGAAATACCTCGGCGGACCGCTGATTTCTTTCGTTTGAAGGACAATCCGGTACAGGGATTCCTGCTTCACTGTCACAAAGGCGTCCCCGACGATTAATACACCATCCAACTCCCTATAAAGGGAAATGTGCCCTGGCGTATGACCAGGTGTATGAACCCATTTCCATCCTTGCATAAAGGGGACTTCACCACTTTCAGGAAGAACGTGAAGACGATCGGACACATCGATTCCATGATAGGGATAAAACGGGGACAACTCACTGACCAAACCGCCATCCACAGTAGGATCCCCTTTCGGATAGTTCCGTTCTCCGTTAAGATAAGGGATTTCCCGTTCATGGGCATAAACTGGAACGTCCCATTCCTCTAAGAGCGGCTCCAGGGACCCGACATGGTCAAAATGGCCATGAGTCAACACAATGGCTTGCGGTTTACCCCTATGGCCAAACCGCTCTTCCGCCGCTTCCATGATCTTCTGCTTAGAGTGAGGCATCCCACAATCAATCAACACCCACTCCCTGCTTCCCGGAATTCCGTAGAAACAGACATTCACAATCTGATTGGTCCAATAATAAAGATCTTTACCTACTTCCCTCCCAGTCCCACTTTTCACACTAAAGAAAGGGAGATGTGTGTCAGAAAAATCACTGTCTAATGGTTTCATGTTGACCCTCCTTGATTTGTAGTAGAAGTGGGGGATTTTTCAGATTGAATAAAAAACAGCACACTCAGAAACATCCCGATTCCTAAGATACCTGCGCCGATAAAACTCTCATTCAATAGAGAATTCATCACCAAGGCCATCAGAGGGGGACCGGCAGCCACTCCGATGAACCGGGATGAGCTGTAGAAAGAAGAGATCGTCCCCCGCTCCTCTTTCTCGATGTTTTCGGTAATCAGAGCATCCATTGTAGGCAGCAACGCACCAATCGAGAGACCCATGAAGCTTGAGACAGACAAAAGAAGAATCAATCGCTCGTCGACAAATCCTATCAATGACACACTGACACTGATCAGAATCAAGCTCACCGCCATGATTACCTTCATGACCTTTAGCTCACCTTTGATCTTTCTACCTGTAATAAAAGAAGCGATGCATAGAGTCAGTAAAGGAATGGCCAATACAAACCCTTTTTTCACCCCATACAGTCCATGTGTTTTCTCCAGGGAATCAGATAGGAAAAACAAGACGGCAAACAAGACCAGCATGATATAGATCCCTACGAGAAAAACAGTAAAGATCCATTTCCCTTCCTGTTTAAAAATCTTCTTTGTATTCTTGATGAATGTTTTCAGTGCGACAGGCTTCTCTTTCTTCTTAGGAACTTTAATGAAGAAGATGACGAGTACAATTGAAATAAGACTAAAAACAGAAATAGAGAAAAAAGGAAGATACCATAAATAAGCGGCAAACATCGCCCCCATTATGGGACTTAACACTTTGCCGAATGTGTTGGATGTTTCAATCAATCCAAGACAGGAACTCGTTTTCTTATCATCATCTTTATACAGATCACCCACCAGCGGTAAAATAATCGGAGCCGCACCAGCTGCCCCAATCCCCTGCAGAACACGGCCGATGATGATCCAAGTAAAGGGATCATCCATTTTCCATGAAGCGAACCCAGCAACCAACCCCCCCAATAACGCAATGAGTAAACTGGGGAGGATGACCACCTTCCTTCCGAAGCGATCCGACAGATATCCAGCCACCGGAATCAGAAAGATCGAAGCAATGGAGTAACTTGTAATAATCATACTCGTTTGAAAAGAAGTGATCCCCACCTCTTTTTCAAAAATGGGCAGTACAGGGATCAGCATGGAATTCCCCAAGGTCATCACCAAAGGAATCGAGGCCATACTTACCACGCACCAATTACTGATCTTCTTGTCGTTGCAATTGTTCATTCAATTAATCCACCCTTTAAAGATTGATCTACCATTACCTAAGTATTTGAATTTTCAATGAAAAACATTCGGCGAATATGACGACTCCCTGCAAAAAAATGTTGAAAGTTAGGAGAATTTTCAACAACCATTTTGTCCATCTTTAGGAACTTCGAGACCATTCAGTGGAAAGTTATGGCCCCATAATCGATTATCTGAGCTTACGGAAAAAAGCGATCATTACTATCTACTACCACTAATAAATCGTAACAATTACTATTTACAAATCGTAACGATTACGATATATTATGTTTAGAAATAATAAGGAGGATACATATGAGGAAAAAATGGGTGGCTTTATTTAGTTTATTATTTGTTCTTTCTCTTGCTGGTTGCGGAGAAGGAAATGAGAATAACAGTGCGGAACAGGCAGCGTCTTCAACTGAACCGGTGAAAATTTTCACTACGGTATATCCCCTTCAGTTTTTTGCAGAACGGATTGCTGGTGAAGAAGCTGAAGTTGAATCACTTTTACCTCCCGGATCGGACTCACATACCTATGAGCCCACTTCTAAAGACGTAATGGCCATTGCTGAAGCAGATGCATTCATTATGAATGGCGCGGGGATGGAGGCGTACGCCGAAAAAATCACTGAGGCTGTAGAGGCTGAAGATGTGAAGGTCGTTGAAGCAGCTGAAGGGATTGAGCTCAATGAAGGAGCCCATGACCACGATCATGAAGAGGATCATGACCACGGAGATCATGATCCTCACATATGGCTGGATCCAATCCGCTCCATTGAATTAGCAGAGAACATTAAGAATGTATTAGTAGAATTGAAGCCTGAAGAAGAGAAACTATTTAATGAAAACTTTGAAACACTCAAGGCTGACCTTGAAGCTCTTGATCAGGAGTTTGCCACTGAACTGGAAGCAACACCAGGCAATCACTTTCTCGTCTCTCATGCCGCCTATGGCTATTGGGAAGAAGCGTATGGTGTACATCAGATTGCTGTTTCCGGATTGAGCCCGACACAGGAACCGTCTCAGAAAGAACTCCAGACCATTGTAGAGACAGCTAAAGAATATGGATTAAAGCATGTCTTTTTTGAACAGAACATCACGACGAAAATAGCTGGAGTCGTAAGGGATGAAATAGGTGCAGAAACACTCAGACTTCATAACCTGTCTGTACTGACAGATGAAGATATTGAAAAGGATGAAGACTATTTTACACTGATGAGACATAACCTGACACAGTTGCAGACAGCATTGGAACATGCACCTGCTATTGAACCGGAAGAGCACGACCATGACCATAGCCATAAATTAGATGAAGAAGCGCAGAAGATTTATGATGGTTACTTTGAAGATGAACAAGTGAAAGATCGTGAGCTATCTGACTGGGAAGGTGACTGGCAGTCCGTTTACCCTTATTTACTGGATGGTACCCTCGATGAAGTATTTGCTCACAAAGCCGAAGACGGAGATAAGACTGCCGAAGAGTATAAAAAGTACTATACAATCGGATACAAAACAGGCGTCGAGCGCATCATGATTGATGGGGATACGTTCACCTTCTATGAAGATGGAAAAAAATCGTCTGGACACTATACCTATGACGGGTACGAAATTCTAACCTATGAGAAGGGAAACCGTGGAGTGCGCTATATCTTCAAGCTTGCTGATGAGGAGGAAGGAAAGATGCCAAACTACATCCAATTTAGTGATCACAGCATTGCCCCAACCGATTCACATCACTATCACTTGTATTGGGGAGAAGACCGGGAAGCGTTGCTGGAGGAAGTTATTAACTGGCCAACCTATTATCCTTCTGACTTAAGCGGCGAGGAAATCGCTGATGAAATGATGATGCATTGATTTCCCACCCCTGAGAAAAGTACATTTGAATCTCTATTCTGCTAGGATGATATCCGGTGACCCCATAATTGGGCACCGGATATTTATAATGAGGTAAACCTCAACAAAATGGCCCGAATGATAAACCCTGCCGCCAGTCCCGGAATCAGCGCAAGCATCGGCAGCCAAATCGGACCAAAGTGAACAGAGAAGAAGGGTTTTGGGGAATACATAATTCCAACCGTGACAAAGTAGGCAGCAAAGGCAAATGGAATAAACGATAACGGAGGATTTTCTCCATCTGAAAATTTGTAGGCATCATACATCGCATACATGTAAACACATGGATAAAACATGATCCATTGGTAGTGAATCACTTCTTCAGCTTCCGAAATTCTGCCAAGAAAGCTATACATGATAGACAGATTAAATGTACTCATGCTATTAATGATGAATTCTAATAAAATAAATAAGAATCCTTTTATGACATGACCATTCAACAGCTGCCCAAAGCCCGGAAATGCTATGCTCCATAACACCACTTCTAGTTTTTGAGTCTTTTTCATATGACCAAACCTTTAGTTGACGTTTTAATATTAAGTACTCTTAGGTTGATCCAATCTTTTAACTACGGATACAAGCCCTCTGATGATAAATAATGTGAAACTTACAGAACCAAAGGTATGAAATGGCGACCACTTTTTCCATTGGATTAACTTTGTGTATTTCACAAGAAACCATTGAGTTATACTCATAGGAACACTCCAAGTCAAACTTTTCCAAAGGATCTTCCATAACCCGTCATTATACGTTTGTCTAACCCAGATCACACTCAACAATGGAAAAAACAACATATCAAAAACAATGTTGGTCTTAAACACTCCTGGAAAAGGACGAATTGGATAGGCAACACGTTTCTCCGACACAACATATGTATCAACTAGAGTGGACAGAACTCCCTTTGAAAAGAAAACAATTAAGTTTTGCTTCATACTAGCCCCCCTGAATAAGAATGGGAAGCAAATCAGGCATAAGGAAATGAGTACGCTTAACATTTTTTTCTCCACAACATGATCCTCCGTTTAAAGGTTTTGTTACTAGTATGATGTTAAGCCGGACCCGTTATGCTATATCTTTTCTTCTAGATTATTGGAGCTCACTATACTAACCTGTTTTTCCAAAAATCAGTCATTCCATAAGCTCTTTAGTCCCCCACTTCTTTCACTTTCACAAGCTTCATATAGACAAGATCATTAACACCACTTTTTTCACTGTGCTTTTGAGGTATACGCATGAACTCTGCAAAACCCAGTTTTTCATAAAGGTGGATGGCACTTATGTTGGTATCTGCTACCTCTAAGACATATTCGTCGTATGAAGTTGAATGTATGATCGATTTTAGCAGTTCAATTGCCACACCTTTTCCTCTATACTTTACCGACGTTGCCACAAACTCTATTGCACCCATCTTTTCAGAAATTTGAAAAGGATATTGCTCTTTCTCAAATTCTTTTTTGAGAATGACATAAGCAATACTCCCCATGAATAAGCCGAGGTGCTTTCTAAATTCACTATATTTCAGTCTTACAGAAGGTATATTGCTTGTAGTGCAAGCCGCTATAGCCGCAATACGATCGTCAACTACTGCCGTATAAAAGACCTCTTCATTAAACATATGGGCAAATGTCTTGTAAAGTTTAGCCTTATCCTTTGAAAAATAATTCAGCCATTGATAGAAGCCGTCTACAAAGATTGTACTCATCTCATTTCTTCTATTACTTTCTGATTCACTAGCACGAATAATTTTCATAGGTTATCCCTCTATTCTTTGTGAATGTACCCTGCATATTCATTAAGTTACTACTATTTCTATCTTTTTAGAACATATCCTTCATGTACCTAGGCCAACAGTTCCCAAAGCACGCATTAACCCAAAGATGGGCACTATAAAAATGAAAGGAAAAGAAGAATTGTCAAAACGAGTGCTGTTTTTTTAGCCATGTACCATCATGCCTTTCATTCAGTTCGTTCGTCTCATTCCGCATCAGGAAACACTGTCACAATCACACCATCGATATTGTTACCTGAAATCTCATAACGTAGATCGGCAGGCACATGGATGGTCATACTTTTAGTAACAGGATAATAAGAAATCTCATATTTTTCCCCATTTACACTAGCAGAAAATGTTTTTTCTTCTTTTAGGTATTCCAGATATTCTTCTAATACGAAATTCTTGGATTTCATAATTGCGCTATGGGGGAAACCAACATAGCGGATGTGCCACGGTTCATATTCAATTCCTGTTATGTCCGTTTTATTCTCTGGATAACGTAAGATGAACCCGTATTTCCAAGCGTTCTTTTCTATCCACTTTCCTTCTGGTGCATTAGCCATCTTCATTTGAGTAGATCCTACATCAAGGGATAAGCCCAGGTTGTGTTCACTGTAGCCTGCTGGCAAGGCATAGTCAGAACCCATATCTTGATAAAGCACACTTTGCTCATCAAAGTCCCGAAAGCCGCTCGTAATGGCGAAATGTTGAAGCCCATCTTTTTTTGCAGCAGCAACCATCTCTGAAAACGCATGTGCAATTTCCTCTGATAAATAAGTGTCACTGCCTAACAACACGTACCCTTGTGCCAGTTCATTGTTTGCAGATAAATTGACAATATCCGATCGAATGCTCTCCTGGTGAACAGGATATTCACTGTTGACCAAAAGCAGATCTCCTTGATAGATTTGATCCTCTGTCATTTCGATTTCTTGGATGCCACCCTCTGCGATACCATTTTCAGATTGAACATGGTTTTGAATTTTCACTTCTGGTTCAGACCAAGGTTCCAAATAGGCGAACGTTAACCCTAGGCAGGATAATAATAAAAAGCCCCACTTCTTCATTTATCTGTTTCCTCCTTACTCTTAGTTGCTTATAAGTGTAGGGAAAACTATTTAAATAAAGAGTGGGGTAAATTTTAAATTTTTCTTAAATCATTCATTCGGACTTTCACCATCCTGCGGCAAGCGCACTTCAAAAATGGTACGTATGATACTGCTTTCGGCCGTAATGGTCCCATCATGCTGCTCCACGATATTCTTGGCAATGAAGAGGCCAATCCCGGTCCCGCCTCCTTGATGAGTACGTGCTTTGTCACCGGTATAGAACATATCAAAGAGATGGGGCAGATCATTCTGAGGAATGGGATCTCCATAATTCACAATCTGAATAACCACTTTCCCTGAATCAATAAAGCCATTAATATCCACAAACTGGCCATCGTTACCATAGCGATTCGAATTGGTCAAAAGATTTTCAAACACGCGTGCCAACAGCTCTCCATCACCCAAAACAGGTAGTTGCGGAGTCACATTCACTCTAGCGATCAAATCATTCTTCTCGAAGACAGGATACAATTCCTCCTTTAATTGATTAAGGAGATCACTTACATTTATATGATTTTTTTGAATGGGCAATATGCCATAGTTCATTCGCGTTATTTCGAATAATTCATCAATCAGTCTTTCTAAACGCTGGGATTTCGTAAAGGCAATCGTTAAAAAATGTCTGACTTGTTCTTTCGTCAAATTCTCATCCTTAAGGATCAAATCCAAATAACCTAAAACGGAGGTGAGGGGTGTACGGAGATCATGAGCTAAATTGACGACTAACTGCTCTTTACTACTTTCCGAGAAGTCCCCTCTTTCGATAGCTTGTTCCAATTTTTCACTGGCGAGATTTATGCTCTCGGCAAGGTCACTAAACTCATCATTCGACACGATTTGAACCCGATGCTTGAAGTCACCCTGGGCGAGATAATGAATTCCCTTTGAAATCTCATTGAAATAGGCAGAGTAGGGTTTTGTAAGTAAAAAGAAGAAGAAAATCGAAAGCAGGATGAATACTAGTAAAAAGACGTTGAAGTCTCCAATATTTCGTATGATAATGCGAAAATAACCTAATGAATCTCCATAATTCACATTTGAATAATAATACATTTGGAGTACTTTAAAGAATAGGTATGTAATAGCAGCAGACAACAACATGCTTAGACCCAGCAATAAGATCATTTTCAAACGGAAGCCTCGTAGTATTTTACCCATTGAATGTATACCCTACGCCCCATACTGTTTTAATGAATTTATCTTTCCGTTTATCCTCTTCAAGCTTTTTTCGTAATGTGCGGATATGGACCATTACCGTATTCCCACCTTCAAAGTATGCATCCCCCCACACCTGCTGAAAAATATGTTCCACACCGAAAACTTTCCCCGGGTGACTCGCCAGTAAGTACAAAATATCAAACTCTTTAGGCGTTAGTTCGATGCTTTCACCATATAGAGTCACTTTACGCAGATCGGGGGAAATGACCAATCCACCACTTTCCACGAAGGCTTTCCTTTCTGTAGCCGTCTTAGGTTGATTGAGCTTCAAAAAACGTCGGAGTTGAGCATTTACACGAGCAACCAATTCGATCGGGGTGAAGGGTTTCGTCATATAATCATCTGCCCCAATGACCAGGCCCTGAACTTTATCGAAATCAGATGTCTTGGCACTCAAAAAGATGATTGGCATATTATGCTGATCCCGAATGCGTCGGGTGACTTCATATCCATCCATTTTCGGCATCATGATATCCAAAATCAGCAAATCAACAACCTGAGTCTCGACCACACGAACCGCCTCCTCACCATCCGATGCTTTCGTCACGTGGTATCCTTCTTTTTCTAAATGGATGGCAATCAGATCCGCAATTTCCTCCTCATCATCAGCTACTAAAATTGATAAAGGTTTCATTCTTTCACTCCTACTCTAGTGACATCCGCTAAATCTCCAACAATCCTTACAAAGCTGCACCTGACATTTCGTCATCATGATTGTAACTTTCGCGGCGGCTCATTTAGGGCTTTCACTTATTTTCCATTATTTTTTCATAAGCATACCCTTTGGAGAGAAGATATCCAAAGGGATTTCATCATCGATGATAAGTATTGTTTACTTACACATAAAAAAAACCTTCAAGTGTGATAGTGTAAATGAAATTTCTTAAAAAAATCATGGGAGAATTCTTAATTTTTTCTTAAGATAGGATGAAACGCACATAAAAACGGTGCCTGCCCCCCGGTACGCTAAAGGTTTACCGTGCTGGGTACAGGCACCAATATTTTATTATGTGGTGCTATGGGACCTGTCCCCATGGCTCACCCCTGCAAATAAATCCTAAACGTTGTCCCCACTCCCTGCTCGCTTTCCACCTGTATTTCACCCTTCAACCTTTTGACAATTTGATAGCAGAAGGTCAAACCAAGTCCCGTCCCTTTTTCCTTGGTCGAGTAATAAGGTCTGCCCAATACCTTGAGTTGTTCCGGAGTCATGCCCGCTCCATTATCTTGAATGACAATCAAGATCCTGCCGTCTTTATGTACAGTGGCTGCCGCCGTGATTTTTCCATTTTCTTTTACCGCCTCGATGGCATTTTTCAGAAGATTGAGGAGTACTTGCTTCATCTCAATTTTTATCCCTTTGATCATCAGTTCTGTTTCAATATGTTTATGTATTTTAATGCTATTCATCACAGCATACGTAGACATCACGTCAACGGATTCATTCATGGTGTCAGTCAGACTGAACACCTCGTATTCCTCCGTCTGCGGCTTGGCAAGGGAGAGGTATTGAGTAATGACGTCTTGGGCGTGATCTAATTCTTGTATGGATATGTCGATAAAGCTCTTCTGTTCAGTCGTTAACGTTTCTCTCTGCAGAAGCTGCATGAATCCTCTTACGGTCGTCATGGGGTTTCGGATTTCATGAGCAACAGAAGCCGCTAACTGGCTGACTACATTAAACTTTTCAGCCTTCATGAGTTCAGTTTTAATCCTGGTTTGTTCCAGTCGGTTTTCAATCAGATAAATGGTCAGGATCAGCGTGATCCAAATGATCAATGTGGAACTTGCGACAAGGGGAAGCTGCCGTACTTCATTGTTCTGGAGTAAATAAAGGGATTTTGTAACCGGGATGAACAAATAAAAAACCGAAATCAGGATCATTTTGTTCTTCCAGGTACCCTTTCTATACCATTTCGATAAAGGAATCAGGAGTACACTATAAATCGCATAATTCACGATCAAAAAGACCATTACATGGTTGGTCAATGAACCGATCAACAGCATGGCGGTGAACGTACTGAACCCGGCTCTCTTCCCGCCATAGAGAAAGGCAAGGATAATAGGAACGACCTTGAAATCGTACACATAACCACTGGAGTATACAACGGGGAAGATCATTGTAAACAGTAAAATAGCAAGATTCATGAGAAAGAACTTAAAGGGAAACCCTTCTGTATTGCTGTCCGATCCATTCGTAACCATCTGAAAAGCAAGAATCGTAAATAGGATGAATACCACATGCAAAATTAAATGATGGACAGTCTCTACCATAGCAGGTCTCCTTTAAGAAAAAGAATCTTCTTTAAATTCTTCGACATCCTTATCGGAAATCCTTTCCATTCATTGCGAACATTCGACAAAAATCAAGAGAGCACGGAAACACGGGGACGGTTCTTATGCTTCTTTCTTGCTTTTGGAAGCAAAGATCCATGTTAGCGGTAGTCAGGTTATTGATGACGGGCTTTCATATAAGCCCTTTTACGCCATGTAAAAATTAAATATGTAATCAAAAACAAGATAACTCCAACCTTATTAAAAAGGAAAAATACGTTCACAACATCTCTGAAAGAAACAAGCGGGTAAAAACCGTTCAGAAGTAAAGTTGGAAAAACAGTCAACAGCATGACCAAGTATTGAGCCATCATTTGTTTGAAGAATCGCCATTGTTCAATTTCATATATGACGCTTGCCAACCCTATGAAAAAAGAGAACTGACCATAAAAAAAGAATGTGTTTGCAATGGCTGATGACCCTTGAAATTGATTCCATAACAGCTAAAAGAATATCAAGAAGCTAAATGGGATGACTCCTCTAAGCAATCCTTTTATCAATAAATTTATTTTATGTTCCTTATTATTAAGAAGAATCCCCAACATCTCATAGAATAAACCGATATTTTTCCAACTGACCTATCCCTATTTAAAGAAAAAGGACCATTCCTCTACGTGCTGCTTACAACACGTAGAGGAATGGCCACGGGGGTTAAGACTTCGTTCTTTAAGAAAGTTGAATTACTTCCAAATATCCATATACTTTTTTTTGTATTTTTTGTCATCAACCGTATCAATCAAATCTAAAGCGGTTTGTTTGATAGACTCATCATTAAAGTGGTCATATAAATTCCTCATGTTTTGAAGAATGTCATTCCGGATTAAAGTAACGTTTTTTTCATCTGTTCCTTTTTTAAAACGTTCAACCATAAAATCCATAACCATTTCTTTTTGAGGTGTACCAGCAATTCCGACCTTCCAGATTGATTGGAGAGAATGCCTGGCCGTCACAAACTTTTCATCTTTTGTTACCTCCCACAACCTTGGGAAATCTTTCATCATCCTCATCTCTGGATCACTTATGGCTAGGTTAGCTAAATATTGTGCTGCACGAGAGCGTTGATGGTTATCTTTATGAGTTAAGTCCTCTAGTAGTTGATCCCATACTTCATATGCCCAATCAACTTTTTGGTCCGTTACTTTTAATATATATTGGTAGGCTTCATAACGCTCTTCTTTATCGCCTGACTTAGAATGTTCAAATTCCAACTTTACTTGACTGTCCATTTTTATCCCCACCTAATTTTCAATGCTCCAATTTATTTTATACATCGTCATAACCAATTACTGCTGTATCATCTGAATAAGGTTTCCACATGTATCGTCAAAGACAGCTATCGTGATATCTCCCATGACGGTAGGCTCCATCGTAAACGTTACACCTTTTTCCACTAATCGCTCGTACTCTTTGCGAATATCCGAAACCCCAAACATCGTTACAGGGATGCCGTCTTCGAATAGTTTCTCTTGATACTCTTTCGCAGCCGGGTGCTCATTTGGTTCAAGTAAAAGCTCGGTCCCGTCTTGTTCATCAGCTGAAACAAGCGTAATCCAACGGTGTGCCCCTGTAGGAACGTCATGTTTTTTCACAAAGTCCAGCGTGTCTGTATAAAACGCTAATGCTTTGTCTTGATCTTGAACGAATATACTGGTTATAATAATTTTCATCCTCATTTGGCCTCCTTTAATCGTTGCGATGGCAGTTGCTCTTCTGCCGATTAGTGATAAGTTAGTCTACCCATCCTTTCAATAAGTTTGCAAGTGGTTCTTTGTTAAACATAAGTACTCGATATTTACCCTTCCGTTCTGACATGACGAGTCCTGCATCTTCCAATAGATTTAGATGTTTGGTGATCGCCTGTCGCGAAATGGAAAGGTTGTGCTTCATAACGAGGCGTGCCGTAAGTTCATACAATGTCAGCTCGTTGCGATCGGAAAGCTCATCCAGGATAAGCCGCCGAGTCGAGTCGCCAAGTGCTTTGAATATAGTGTCTTTGTCCCAAGTCATAGATTGATTATATGCAACCTATTGGTTGCTCGTCAAGTATAAGCAACTAATTGGTTGCTTGATAGAAGGTACTTTATGATTCCCTATAATAAGAAAAATTCCCTTTAACGGTTTTTAGAAAGTTATTAGGGACATAGAAAGAGGCTGGGACAAAAGTGTTTTAGTCTAAGTGAAACCCGAACAAATCTACCTTCTAGGAAGCAGATTTGTTCGGGTTTATTATTTATTTCGATACATTTAATTTTAGCTGTTTCCAGCGATTGATTGGAGTGCAAGACGAAGACTCCTGCGGGAAAAGTAGCTTATGTGAGACCCCGCAGGCTTGCCGAGGAGGCTCACGTGCTACCCGCGGAAAGCGTAGTCTTGCACGGAAATCATTAGCGGTATTAAGAACCTACACTTCTATTGTTCGTCTTTACATCGTGGCATTTTAGTTTTGTCCCAGGCTCTTTCCTCTTTTAGCGTCTTTTTTCATTAAAGTACCCCAAGCCGGAGATCTAAATCATTTAAAATCCGATACACTATTTAACTGATTTTCTCCGCGAACTCTAAAATAATCCCTTTTGGACCTCGAACGTAGCATAACTTATAACTTTCTTCGTACTGCTGTATCTCACTAAAGATTTCCGTGCCCTTTTTTTCAAATTGGCCACAATCGTTTCAATATCTTCAACAGCAAAGCAAATATGTCGGATACCCAGCGTAATGGCAAAAGGTTGCTGAATACCTTTTTCATCTGAAGGTGTATAAAATTTGACCATCTCTATCCATGCCTGACCATCTGGCATCCCCAATCCTACACATGCCGTTTTAACGTGATTAAGTCCAACGATTCTGTCCAACTGCTCTCCATCCAATTCCCATTCCGCTTGCACTTCGAGTCCTAAATCAACAAAAACGCCTTAGCCTCTGAAAGGTCATTTACGTTTATACTCACATGATCGATTCTATTGGTGTTCATATCCCACGCCTCCTATGTTTCTGTTATGGAAACCATAGGGACAGCCCCCTCGGCTCCTTTACTAAAATGAGGCCCCATGGTACCTGTCCCCATGGTGTCTTAATTCAACATATCTAACAATTGTTCCGTTGAAAGGATGGTGGCAAATTCATCATTCAATGTAGCTAAAGACACGTTATGTATCGTTTCCGGATCAAAATAACGGCCATCTTGATCTTTCATTCCAAATGCCGCTGTGGCATCGGATATTAGGTAAGTGTTAAAGCCTAAATTCCCGCTCATTCTCGTCGTTGTTGAGACGCAATGAGGAGTGGTCAATCCTGTTATTATCACTGTTTTAATATGATTTTTATTTAACGTTTCTTCTAAATTGGTGCCAATAAAACTACTATTCACTTTCTTGGTAATTACCACTTCTTCTTCAAGAGGACTAACCAATTCCTTTATGGTAAAACCTTTATTGCCGGGATAAAATACAGAATCCGGATGGTCTGACGTGTGTTGAATATGAATGACTTGCCCTCCCTTCGCTCTCCAAACCTTTAGTATTTTACTAATATTCTCTTCTGCATTTACATTATTTCGTTCTCCCCATTTTGGGTCATCAAATGCTTTCTGAACATCCACTATAATCAATGCACTGTTTTGATTCACGATACTTCCTCCTCTATAAAATTCGGTTAATCTTCTAATTTATTATAAGAATTCAGCAAAAAGAGAGTTAAACCTTCAATATACGCACGCTACCATTCCCTCTTTTCAACAAATAGCAAAATTAGCGTCGCCAAAGGACCCAATACGAGTGAAAGCAGAAACCAGTTTAACCCCTTCCTGTTTTTCCCTTGTGCAAGTCCGGCATTTATCAGCGCCAGTGTGCCCCAACCTACAAAATATTGATTATCCATCATCTGTCCTCCACATTCATTAAACCAATACCAATTATTTCAAATTCATTATCCTACTCAAGTCAAATTATCACAATAAAAAAGCTTATCGTTTCTAGGGTAAGCCCTCTTTAATGGATAAATATAAGTTCAGACATGTGGTATTAAGTGAATATACTAATTTACTGCGAATACAGTTCCAATATTTTTTTCATGGGCAGTTTATTGGTATCACTCAAATCGACAAAATAGGGTAACTGCCATGTTTGAGTTTTTATCGCTTGTTTGCTGGTTGGGGTATCCCAACTAGGGTAAACTCTAATGGCCATTTTCCCTTTCGCAGCACTCGTCTTAAGAATATCTTGTTTGGCAAGAATGTCTTTCGGGAAAACAAATTGCCCCCATTCTTCATTACTCAAAAAGGTATTGATGACCAACAAGTCAGGTGCCTTTTCATATGTATATGGTTGATTGTTATCATTTTCATCTTTTTCCCAAAATGCAACAAATTGCCCCACCTTATTAGGTGTTACTTTTGCGACCCTAAATCGAACTGAACGAGAAGCCAGTTCAAATGTACCAGCTCCGTAATTCGCATTTTGTTTTTCTTCTTGAACCGATTTTAAGGTTAATTGATTAGGTTCATAGACTAATTTGTTTACAAGAGATAACGCTTTATTAAAATTGTTCACATCTTCCCTCCTACTCTTTTCATTATTTTAAGTATAATCATCCGTCAGAGTCACCCCCTTCTCCAGTTCAATTTCATCTCTAATGGGAATCCCGTCAATTCCGATCATAGGGATCTCAGGCTTTACCTTTCTCGCCTTCTCCACTGCGAACCGGTGAATAGTTGAAATCATGAAGCCCCTCTTTTGGTAAAATTTCAGTGCCGGCAGATTGTCATTGGTTGTGATCAGCGTGATGCGCTTGCACCGGCTCCCGACTGCCACCTTTTCTACTTCTTTCATCAGGGAGGTGCCGATGCCCTTCTTTTCTTCCAAACTATCAAGGGAAATAATCTCGCATTCTTCGTCTTTGACCACATATGTAATCAAACCTGCGATTACGGTTTCTTCATTCAGGTAGGCAAAGCCGTCTAACGCAGCACAGTCATAGATCCCACTGGAAATGACCATCTTCGGGCTGCCCCAATGCCGATTGAAGAATTCAACCAGGTTCTCTTTCGGCATCTCTTTAAGTGATACGATCCCTCATTCGTCCTCTCCCCCTTATCCGTTTCGTGAGTGCTCTACTGGAAGATACCATAGATTTAATTGCAAAAAAAGGAAAATACAAGAAACCATATGGTAAAATGGAATAAAATTCTCCATGTCTTATAACCTTCAAAAATACATGTATACAAGGAGCAATGGACATTTTGAAAAAGGTACGAGTATTACTTCTACTAATAACAGCGGTCTTATTTGCCGGGGGTTACGGGAAAGTACTGAGTCTGATCGACGGAGAGAAACAGATAACCCAACAAATCGATGACGCGATCTCCCAATATATCATCCAGAACTACTCCACCTCCTACTACGGTACAGAAAAGCAGTTTGAAGTCCACAAAATCTATGGAACGAGCGAAAAGGATGGGATCCTGAGTGTGTATATGTGGTCGTATTACGGTGGATTTAATAAAGCGACCGGATTAGAAGCCCAGTCCGGGCATTCATTACCTGCCGTGATTCGGTTAAGCATAAAAGATGGTACCTATTCTGTGATTGAATACATAGAACCAAAGGACGGCAGCATGTATCAGTCCTCCTTGGAAAAAACGTTCCCGGCGAAATACGTTAAAACCGCTCAGAGAGATAGTGGAAACATTGGGGAATTGCAAAAAGAGATGGAGAGAAAAGTGGAAAAATGGATCGAGAAGCAGGACAAAGAATCCTAAGGGGGATGAAAAGCATGGAACTGACCATTAGGAGAAGGATCGAGGAAGATGTCCATGAGTTCATTACGTGGGCGTATGAGGGAATCTATTCGTTTTACGATAACAATAGTCAGGCGGAAAAAATCGAAGGATTGAAAGAAAGCTTTTCCTCTATAGTAAATTTGATTCACCACAAAAACCCCTTATGACTGTTAAACGTCATGAGAAACGATTAGAAGAAATAAAGCAGCTGTCTGGAATTGAGTTTTAAATTTAAACTAGCGGGTGCCCGAACACAAGAGGGAGATGGTTATGATCAAAATGTTCATTTTATATGTACTATCATTTATTGGGTTCTACTTAAGCTTTATTCTGTTGAGTTCCCTTGCAGAGAACTACAACATCTCAAGCTTGTACGTGGTACATGTAAAAGAGGATGGGGTGGAAATTTTCCCAACGATCAATCCTTTTTTAATCATGTTTCTCTATACAATAGGTTGTCATAAATTAATCTCTAGAATGATTGATAAGAATGATAAAAAAATGTGAAGAACTACACTTAAAGCAATGGGGGATTTAATGAATAAGAATCACAAAGGAAAGTGGTAATGAAGATCATGCTAAAGAGGGACTCATACTCATACCACTCACTCCCTCTTGCTCCTTAATTACTTTTTCATTCCCTCTGATCAACGGAACAACCCGTGATTTAGAAACCATCAAAAAAAGGGGATTCCTCCTTCCAGGAATCCCCTTCCCTTTTACTTTCCTCCACTCGCACGAACACCACTGTCCAACACTTTCGCCTTTACCCAGCTTCCTCCAAACAATCCCGTATAAACAAGAACGGTACCGAGCATAACGATGAAACCGATATAAACACTCATCATCGTCGGCATCAAGAAGGCACCGATAATGATCGTGGACCGTGCGACAAGATCCGCCCCGCTGAAGGACAGGTTAGAAAATGCGGAGTAGGAGCCCCGCTTATCGCTTGGGATCATATTAGCCTGCTCTGCGTTACGGATCGGGGAGTAGATCAGTTCCCCCATTGTCGCAATCAGATTAAATGCAATCAGGACGTACCACGTGTTGGCGGATGTGACCGCCACATAGCCGATTCCGTACAGGATGAGTCCGATCAAGAGGGCGTTCTTCTTATTCAGGCGGTCTGTATAACGGTTGATGATGAACGTGAGGCAGACGACGAGCAACATGTTCTCAATGTTCAAAATACTGAGCATCCTGACTCCGACGATTTCAAAATCCCCGATGTTCACAGCCTTGAAGGTTTCCGCTAAACGGATCCCGATATAGCTGTTCAGGGAGAATTCCGCTGCGAAGATGAAGGTGGACCCTGCCACCACTTTCACGAATGCCGAATCCCTGAAGGCTATCCGGTAATTGTTCACGAGATCGATGAACACATTCTCGTGCTTTTTCTGCAGCTGATCCTTGAAGTTGTCCTGAAGCCAGATCCCATACGCAACGGGAATCGTCATGGACGTAAAGGTCAGCATCATAAATAGCTCTGTCTGATGGTCCAAATACAGTAGTCCCCCTAGGGCCGCACCGATCGCCATGGACAGGTTGACGAGCCAGTAATCCAAGGCGTAGACGGCTTTACGGTTCTCCGGCGTCGTCGAATCGATGATAATCGCATGCATTGCAGGACGGCCCAGGCTGCTCGTGATGATGAACCCGATATAGGCACCTGCAAACAGCAGGATCAAGTTATCCTTCGGAAAAAGACTAACAGTCATGATGAAAAAGAACATGGCGTTCAGCCAGGACGTTGTCAGCAGGACTTTCTTCCGGGGAAAGCGGTCTGATATGTATCCCCCGACCAGATTGATGAAAAACCCGATCACCACGGTGACGATCAGGAAGATCCCTGCCCAAATCTTATTCAGTTCCTGAGCAAAGAACAGCGCCATGAACGGCATGACGGCGGATGAGACGGCACGGTTAAAGAATGACGTGATCATCCGTACTTTTATGTTTTGAGGTAATTCCTTCCACTTCATGTTGTTACCCCTCCTCTATTTACTGTATAGTAAACTAGACGAAAGATTATAAAAATAGACACTTTTCAAATCGATGTCCCCTTTTAGGAGGAGAAGCAACGTGGAGAATAAATTACTAACCCTTTGGCGGTACTATCCATCAGGCAGCATCCGAGTGGAGGAAATCTCTGAAACCCTGCAATTGAGCCACAAGCAGACGACCCGTTATTTGAAAAAATGGGATAAAGAAGGCTGGATTGCCTTTACACCGGGACGCGGACGGGGAAATGTATCGACACTTCTATGGAAGAAAGATGTGGAGGAAGAGTTCGAAGAGGAAGTCGTAAAGCTCCTGGACGAGGAACCAATTGAGACTAGCAGCAAGTATCTCATGTACAACTGGTCAACCGACAGCAAGATGAGGCTGATGAATAAATTCCACAGTAAGCTCGGATTTGTGAAAGAGTCCAAAGATAAGCTGATCGTGCCGAAGAGATATCCCTTTTTCTCTATCCACCCATTGGAGGCAGCCGATGTCCTCAGCGCCCATCTAGTGGCAAACGTATTCAACCGCCTCGTCTCCCTCACAGAAGAAGGGGACATCCTCCCGGAACTTGCACACAGCTGGGACGCTTCATCTGCGAAACTGCGACTATATGTAAAAAAGGACATCCAATTCCACGACGGTTCCCTCCTGACGGCAAAGGATGTTGTCCATTGTCTCGAACAGCTTCGGACATGCCCTCATTATCAAGATCTATGGGAACCAGTCGAAAGGATCGAGGCAAAGGCCCCCCTCATCATCGATATCCATCACCCCGGGGGCTGCAGCTACATCCTCCCCATGCTCAGCATGATGTGTGCGAGCATTTATAAAGAAAACAAGGGACGGACCTTCGGGACTGGATGCTTTTCCATCGAGGAGAATACAGATGCTAAGACAACTCTCGCTGCCTTTAAAGAGCACTTTCAGGAGAGGCCGCTCCTCGATGCTGTAGAATTTGTCCAGGTGCCGAAAGATTTCAAAGGAATTTATCATTCTCACATTGAAGAGAGTCAGTCTTCTTCTGTTGAGGTCGAGAGTGACTCGGGCTTCGGGATTGTCGTCATGAATGCCGTTCCGGGACGAGATTCCCAGATTCAAAGAAAAGCCGTACGGGATTATCTGCACTGGGTGATTGCGAAGAACCGCCACACCCTTCGTGACCTCGATCCCCGCCTGACACCGAACGGCAAGAGCATCCTGATCGGACAGGACCAATCCATGACTATCCCGGAGGCAGAACGTCCCTTGTTTAAAGAGCCGATTGTGATCCGTTGTGCCAATCATACAGCGAAAACCACCGAGTGGCTTGTGGAGGTTTTTGAAAAAGAAGGCATTCCAGTCGACGTTAAGTGGTTTTCCTTTGCCGACACCCTGAAGAGGCAGCCCGAGACATTCCATGTGGACCTATTCGTTCACGGAGAAATCTTTGAATCCAACCAGAACTTCTCGTTTTATCACTTTTTGAAAAACGGATATTCGCCTCTTTATCCCCTTTTTGAAAAAGACAGTACGTGGAAGTCCCGTCTGGAGGAATATCGTCAAACATCATTCGAAGACTGGACCGCCTTAAATATGGAGCTGGAGAATAGGCTCATGAGAGAATCCATCATGATTCCACTCTATTACGAGAAACGATACATCCCTTTTTCGACTGACATTATGAACATTGAGATCAAGCATTTTGGATATGTGGACTTTTCGAAGTTGTGGGTGCGGCCGGAGATTTGAGAACCGTGGGGACAGGTTCCGCGGCTACTGGCTGTTGACGTCGCGTATGCCTTGATATAGAAACCGTAAAAGCACAAAAAGAGGCTGGGACAAAAGTGTTTTAGTCTAAGTGAAACCCGAACAATTCTACTTTCTTGGAAGCAGATTTGTTCGGGTTTATTATTTATTTCGATACATTAGATTTTAGCTGTTTCCAGCGGTTGATTGGAGTGCAAGACGAAGACTCCTGCGGGAAAAGTAGCTTATGTGAGACCCCGCAGGCTTGCCGAGGAGGCTCACGGGCTACCCGCGGAAAGCGTAGTCTTGCACGGAAATCATTAGCGGTTTTAAGAACCTACACTTCTATTGTTCGTCTTTACAGCGTGGCATTTTAGTTTTGTCCCAGGCTCTTTTTTGTTTAGGAAGCACCAGAACCGCCCCCCATGTTTCCTGGGACAAGGGACCTGTCCCCACTGTCCCATTTTATGATATGATAATGAAATTGTTTGCCCATACTACTATTGATGTCTATCCATCCTAGAAAAGAGGTACTTATGCAAAACAACAGTGGTTTCTTATCTTCACGCTTAGTTTACTAACTTTTGTTCTCGGCACAAGCGAGTTTGTCATCGTGGGGATCTTAACGGAGATTTCCTCGAGCCTTCATATAACCAACGCAAAGGCAGGTACGCTTGTGTCAGCGTTTGCGATTACCTTTGCCATCGCCACCCCGGTCGTCATGTCTGCAACAAGCCATTTTCCTAAGCGGAAATGGATGTTGTTTTTGATAGGGTCGTTTATCATCCTGAATGCATTGTGTGTGATTTCGACGAGCTACGTCATGCTGCTTGTCCTTCGAATGCTGACAGCCATCGTCACAGGCGTTTCGATTTCCCTTGCCATGACGATCGCCAGCGAAGCGATTCCAGTAACGAAACGGGGAGTGGCCATTTCCTTCGTTTTCGGCGGGTTTACTCTGGCAAACGTGATCGGAGTACCCATCGGTACCGTCATCGCGGAGTGGTACGACTGGCATGCCACGTTCCTGTTAACGACGATTCTTGGTGTGGTTGCCTTTTTGGCCTCTTTCATGAATTTGCCGAGTAAGCTCAGTCAATACCGCAGTTCCATGCGTGATCAGTTTTCGTTGTTGACCCACCCGCGGATCTTGATGGCTTTCTTCATCCCGGCTCTTGGATTCGGTGCAACCTATGCGGTCTTTACGTATCTTGTCCCGATTCTGAACATGATGGGCGCACCGGGCAGCTCCATCAGCTTGATCCTGTTTGCCTACGGTTTCATCTCGATTTTCAGTAACATACTGGCCGGAAAGATTGCCAGCCACAATGCCATCGGACGCCTTCGATTCGTTTTCCTTATCCAGGCCTTTGTCCTGATGGGATTGTACTTTACCACCGGCCATTTCGTCGTCGGATTGATCAACATTGGACTGATGTCCCTGATGGCGATTCTGCTCACCACCTCGACCCAGCTTTACTTGATCGACCTAGCCGGTGTGTATCAGCCGAAAGCGACAGGACTCGCCGCTTCCTTGATGCCCGTTGCAAGCAATGTCGGCATCGCCATGGGATCGGCACTCGGAGGGCTTGTCTACCATCAAGGCCCATTATTGAATGTGACACTTGTCGGCGGGGTCGTTGCACTTGGTGCGAGTCTGTTGACCTTCTTGAGTCATCGCTTGGACCGGAAGCACGCCACATCGGCTTAAATGATGTCATAAAAAAGAAGTATCAAGAACGTTGAATGGTTCTTGGATACTTCTTTTTTTTTAAGAATTATTCCCTTTCTCTGGCCCACTGCGTATCCCGGATATTTTTCTGAATGGTGATGGCAGCAAACAGACAAAGAACAAATGACATACCGTAAAATCCTTTTTCGCTTAAAATGATACTCCCCGCATTATAAAGTCCGATCGCCATCAAGGAAATGGCCACAATGACGGCAAACCAGCTGAGCCCATAATAGATGCCGGAAACCGGGATATCCTCTTCTTTGTCCCTTACCGCTTTTTGAAGGGATACTGCTGCATACAGTCCGAAAATCAATACCGCAAAGTAATACCCCTTCTCATTCAGTTCCATCGAAGCATTGAACAGGCCGATCAGATAAGCGGAAGCACCTACTACAAAGGCCGCCCAGCTCGCCCCTTTAAAGGCGGCAGTCGGTTCCCCTTCTTTTCTTTCCACCTTGATCTTTGGTTTCGTTTCATCGCTCTTCATTAACGGGTTTTCATTAAACTCAGACATCAGCAGCTCCCCTTTACTGTCATTCAATATGTGAGTGCCTGCCCTGCACTATAAGAATCATTATAGCAATTTTTTACAGATGTTGGTTGTACTTTTTGGGTATTTTTTCATCTTTGAGATATGAATGAAATCCGGTCCCTTGGTGTGCAAAACGTTAGCTTACTGGCGGTACCTCTATTTGTGAGAAGGTTCATCGTTCTATTTTCAACACCACTATCATCCAATCTCCCCCTTCCAGAGGAGAATGAAGGAGGATTTTCCTCAAAATAAGACGACTCGTCCCCTTGCACTTTTCGTTTATTCCTATTAAAGTATATACTGGTTGGAATCCAGCCTATCTGGGAATGGATAAGACTGAAGCATTCTACTTTTTAATTTTGGGAACATGTTTTCCTTAAGGAAAGGGTTTAAATAGATATGAAAGATAATTTTTGGCATGAGTTGCCTAAACCGTTTTTTGTTTTGGCACCGATGGAAGCCGTAACCGATGTCGTTTTTCGTCATGTTGTGAGTGAAGCGGCGAGACCTGACGTGTTTTTCACAGAGTTTACGAATACAGAAAGCTACTGTCATCCGAAAGGAAAAGACAGCGTACGCGGACGTTTGACGTTCACGGAAGATGAACAGCCGATCGTCGCCCATATTTGGGGGGACAAGCCTGAATACTTCCGCCAAACAAGTATCGGTGTGGCGAAAATGGGCTTTCGCGGAATCGATATCAACATGGGTTGTCCTGTACACAATGTCGCAGCGAACGGAAAAGGATCAGGTCTGATCCGCCGCCCGGAAGTCGCAGCGGAACTCATCCAGGCAGCCAAAGCGGGTGGACTTCCCGTCAGTGTGAAGACCCGTCTCGGATATACTAAGGTGGAGGAATGGCACGACTGGCTGAAGCACCTGTTGGAACAGGATATTGTCAATCTGTCCATCCACCTCCGTACGAAAAAGGAAATGAGTGACGTTGATGCCCACTGGGAGCTGATTCCGGAGATCAAGAAACTCCGTGACGAAATCGCCCCACACACCTTACTGACGATCAACGGAGACATCCCTGACCGCCAGAAAGGACTTGAGCTCGCCGAGAAATACGGCGTGGACGGCATCATGATCGGAAGAGGGATCTTCCATAATCCGTTCGCCTTCGAAAAAGAGAAGAAAGAACATACAAGTGAAGAACTGCTTGACCTTCTAAGGCTGCAGCTGGATCTTCATGATAAGTATAACGATGAACTCGAGCCTCGTCCGTTCAAACCGCTCCGCCGCTTCTTCAAGATTTACGTCCGCGGCTTCCGTGGAGCGAGCGAGCTGAGAAATCGTCTGATGGAAACCGTCACCACCGACGAAGTTCGCGCTCTTCTTGATGAGTATGCAGATGGAGTGAAAGATGAGGAAGGCTTTTCTGTGACTAAGTAAGGGCCCTTGTTTAAAAGGGGTGCCAGCCCCCAGCACATTCACTGTGCCGGGGCTGGCACCCTTTTTTTGTTTTAAAAGTGAACTACCTAATAATCAAAAACAGTTGATCTACCTTACGATTCCTATCAAGCAAGGTATCATCTAACAAAAAGCTCCCTTCACAGCCTTTCTCAAACCTTACCTCTCCATATTCAATACTCTTTGAATAAATGCTGCCTTTGCTTCCGAATGGGATTCCGGGTCATCAGGAAATCGGTTCGCCAGATGCTTCTTGGGCTCTGCATATTCTTCCTTCAAAAAAGGGTTTTTCGTTCAAACGTTCCTGGAATGACCGCTGCTGTTCCCATCTCGGTTCCCCCTCCAGCGTTATTATCTGATTTTCAACAAAAAAGAACGTTATATTGTCCATTTTTATCTGGAGCGGGTTCTTTGGTGAGCATGAGGCCCCGGTACTGGAGTGAAATCCACCATGGAAACGCCACCGAATGTGGAATTGATCCAAATCAGACCCTATTCAATCTTGATCTACGTTTATTGCTCCTAGTTTTTCGATTATCAATCCTGTTTAGACTTTTATTGATCCTCTTATTAAATAATTGATCCTCCGTGTCGAATTTTCTTTACCTCAGCATACCTTATGAGACCAGGAAGGCGGGGTCAGCGGAACCACAGGGACAGTCCCCCGGTTCCAGCCCCCCGGCAGATTCGCCACGCCATGGGTCATCTAAACCATCCCCTCTTCCAAAACCACCCGATCATCAAGATGCATACCAAGCCCATGACTCCGAGTACAATGGCGTAGCCGTAGGTCCACCTCAGTTCCGGCATGTGAACAAAGTTCATCCCATAAATTCCTGCGATAAACGTCAAAGGAGCGAAAATGGACGTAATGATCGTAAGGATTTTCATGACATTGTTGGTTTGCAAGGAGTTCAATGATAGATAGCTATCTCGGATATCCACCGTAATTTCCCTGTTCGACATGACCATTTCAGATAGTTTTAGAAGATGGTCGTAAATATCCGAAAAATACTTCCTTTTCTCTTTAATCCCTTGTAAGTGTTGGGAATTGAGCATTCTATAAAGGAGATCGCGCATTGGATGGATGATATGACGTAGTGTCAGCAATTGGGAGCGTGTATCAAAAAGCTCGGTCATTAGAACATTCATCGATTGGTTTTGCCGATTATCTTCAATTCTGTCCAAGCGGTCTTCTATTTCATAAATAACGGGAAAGTAGTTGTCCACGATTTTATCTACCACTTGATAAAACACATAATTGGGGTCCCAGTTTTCAATCCCAGCTTGTACTTCCCGTATCCGTCTCTGTACTTGATTGATCTCTATTGATTGATACCGGTGGAAGCTTACTATGAACTGTTTTCCGACAAAGAATTGAACCTCTTCCTTTGACAGTCCTTCCCGTCCTTTCTTCACCGCATGGGTTACGTAGAAGGTATGATCCTCGTAATAGTCCAATTTAGGTCTTTGAATCGATTGGAGACAGTCCTCAATCGCTAAAGGATGAAAGTGGAACGTATCAGACAAATGACTGATTTCTTCAACCGTAGGGGTATCGAAATCGATCCAGATCCATTTATATGATTGGAGTCCCCCTCCAATCAAAATATCCGTCTCCAGCTTATTTTCATGTGTAATTCCATAAGCGTGAATCACGTTACCTCCTCCATTTCACAGAAAGAGCCCAGCATGATGGCCTGGGCCCTATATAACATATTCATTAGCGTTGGTTTTGCTCGAATGACCAAAGCCTGATTATTCGTAGCGCAGCGATTCCATCGGATCCAGCTTTGATGCTTTGGCAGCTGGCAACAAGGCAGCAAGGATGCTGATGATCACACTGATCAGGATTCCCGTCAGAACATTCCCTGCACTGATTTGGATCAACTGGGCATCGAACGCCTGTTGCATCACATTATTTCCCAATATCCCGATAATGCTTGCCATCAGGACCCCGATCACGCCGCTAGCAAAACCGAGTAAAGCGGCTTCTGAAAAGAAGATCCGTTTGATGTCTTTTCTTCTTGCCCCCACGGCACGCAGGATCCCGATTTCCTTTGTCCGTTCCACTACGCTGATGTACAGCACGACAATGATCATGATAGCGGACACTAGCAGGGAAATACCGGCTATCCCGGCTAATACATTGGTGGCGATTTTCAAGTAATTTGTCACCTGGTTCAGGATGTTCCCTACCCCGGTACCGGTGAAGCCTGCGTCCTCCAGATCTGCCTGTACCCTATCGACATACTTATCCTCTTCCACCGTCACATCCAGCTGAGTGGCCATTAATGTGATGTCTTCACTTTGAAACATCTCATCTAATGTCTGATACGATGTGTAGGCAAGATCCTGATTCATGCTGCCTTTGATGACTCCTGACACAGTCATTTCTTTCTTTAGGATGACCGGCCTGTTTTGATCATCTGTTGTATTGATGTAAAGTTCCACTTGTTCTCCGGCAAGTTCTTCAGGAGAGTCTTTCACTTTTTCTGCGGCCGTTTCAGAAAGCAGTACTTCATCAACCCCGGGGAGTTCCCCTGCAATGAGATCCTCTTTATTCACACTATCGTTCATCGTTTGGTATTGTACGATATTCACTGATGTATCCTTGTACAAAATGGAGCTTCCCATCGTTAACGTATAGACATTCTCGACTTTCTTGACATGGTCGATGTTCTTTACTCGCCGTACATCCTCCTGTTCAAGGGGCACCGTTTCCTGCACTGGATTCGGTAGTGGTCCTGAGCCTGCACTTCCATCACCTTCGGGCGCTTTCGTCACTTGAATGAGGTTCGGATTCAGATTGGCATTGATTTCTTTATTGATATAGTCGGTCACCCCTGACCCCAACCCCAACATCAGGATGACGCTCAAGATTCCGATCGCACCACCGAATGATACGAGCAGATTTCGTTTGAGGTTCAATCGGATATTGTTGTAAGCCATTTTCATCGCTGCCCCGAATCTCAAGTTCTTCGTTTTGACCTTCGGTGCGTTCTCTTTCTGGCCATAAGGTTCTCTCAACGATTCATCTTTTATGATGTTCCCATCATCCATAGTGATGATTCTGGTTCCATAGTCCGCCACCTTTTGAGAATGAGTAACCGTTATGACAAGCTTTCCTTGTGCCGCGATATCATCCAGCAGCTGCATGATCTGCTCGCTGTTTTTCTTATCAAGAGCCCCTGTCGGTTCATCTGCAAGGATAATGTCAGGATCATTGGAAAGCGCGCGTGCGATGGCCACCCTTTGTTTCTGCCCTCCGGAAAGTTGATTCGGTTTTTTATCTATATGATTCCCCAAGCCAAGGTCGGTCAAAGTCTTCTTAGCTTTCTGTTCTCTTTCAGACGCACTCATGTCCGTCATCTGCATAGTCAGGACAACGTTTTCCAATACGGACAAATGACTGATCAGATTAAAGCTCTGGAAGATAAATCCTACTTTAAGCTTCCGATACGCATCGAGCTCATTTTCCTTCATCCCTTGAAGGCTTGTTCCGTCCACCATCACATCTCCTTCGAAATCCCTGTCCATCCCGCCGATGATGTTCATCAGGGTGGACTTCCCGCTCCCGGACTCCCCTAGGATGGATACGAACTCCCCCTGATTGAATTCTACATCCACACCATGCAATACTTGAACACTTTCACTCTTACCAAGCTTATAAGATTTCTTAATGTTGCTGACTTTGATACTCATGTGTTATTCCTCCTATAATGAATGTACTTTTTTTATCCATTGCTTACTTCATGGCCTTCCGTTTGTTCTGATGCTCCCTTTTTTAAGAAGAGGGACAGAACCAGCGCCCCAATGGCAAGGAATGAAGCAAATAGAAATGCCTGGTTATATCCATGTACCATGGCCATCTCACCGATCATCTGTGATCCGCCTCCGGAAGGACCTTCAGGTGTGTAACCTTTTGAGGACATTGTCATAATCGTGATCAATATGGCGGTCCCGATCGAACCCGAAATCTGCTGGAATGTATTGGCCATTGCGGATCCATGGGCACTCCACTCAACGGGGATCTGATTCAGCCCATTCGTCATCACTGGCATCATCGCAAGAGACAATCCGAACATCCGAAGACAATAAATGGCGGACAGGTAGACAATCGACGTCTCCATGGACAAATTCGTCATCAAGAAAGACGTCACGACGACGATCAGGAGTCCAGGAACAGCCAATTTTCTTGCCCCCCATTTGTCAAAAAGAAATCCGGTAACCGGGGACATGACCCCCATCACAATCGCCCCCGGCAATAGCATCAAGCCGGACTGGAGCGGACTGAATCCTCTTACATTCTGCATATACAGTGGCAGCAATGTTTCTGCGCCGATCATCGAAATGATGACGACCATCGTGATCACTAGAGATAACGTAAAAGTCTTATAACCAAAGACTCTAAATTGAAGTAATGGTTGTTTGAGTCTTAGCTGCCTCCATATGAAGATTCCAAGCGTCATGAAGCCCATTGTGATGAAGAGGAGGACGATTTGGCTGGACCAGCCTTTTTCCCCCGCCACACTGAATCCATAAAGCAACCCCCCAAATCCAAGAGAAGAGAGGAAAATCGACAGGAAATCGATTCTGGGACGAGTCAGCTTTGTCACATTTTTCACATACACAACCGCCAGCACCATGATCACTGCCACAATGGGCAGGACAACGAAGAATAGCGCTCTCCAAGAGAAATATTCGAGTAAGAACCCGGACAAGGTTGGTCCGATCGCTGGTCCAAAGGAAATGACGATACCAGCCCAGCCCATCATCCGACCTCTATTCCCCTTTGGTATGATGGTCAGGATGATCGTCATGATCAGTGGAAGCATGATACCGGAGCCCGCTGCCTGTACCACCCTTCCCAACAATAGCAATGAAAAGCTGTGGGAGAGGGCTGCAAGCATAGTCCCCAGACCGAACAACCCGATCGCTGACAGGAAAAGCGCCCTTGTCGAGAACCGTTCAATCAAATAAGCCGAAATGGGAATCATGACGCCGTTGGTCAGTAAGAAAGCCGTCGTCAGCCACTGTACCTTATTCTCATTCAAACCGAAGTCATTCATAATGGATGGCAACGCCGTAGACAATAAAGTTTCATTTAGAATGCCCACGAAAGCCCCTAACAGCATGACCGTAAACATTGGGCCAAAACGGAAGTCCTGGTTATTTGCGTCTGTCATATCGATCCCTACCCTTTCAGAAAGTGATGAATGTAATCTGCCGTTTCTCCGGCACCATTTTCTTGTTGCAGCTGTCTTCCCAATTCGAGAGCAGTCTTTTTCATCGGTTCTTGTTGCATGGAAGTAATTGCTTGCGATAGATTTTCCACCGTCAATTCCTTTCTCGGGATGGGGGCGGGTCCCACCCCCAATTCTTCTGTCCGTTTTCCCCAGGCGAACTGATCATTTCCATGGGGGATGACGACACTTGGGACACCTGCACGGAATGCGGTTGCTGTGGTACCCGCCCCTCCGTGATGGATGACCCCGGCCATCTTAGGGAAAAGCCATGTATGAGGAATACTTTCAATGAAGTACATATCTTCATATCCTTCTTTGTTCCCAACCTGATTCCAACCCGTCCCGATAATCCCCCTTTTACCGGATTTACGGAGTGCCTCTATGACCAGTTTCGTTGTTGTATCGGCATGTTCATCATAAATGCTTCCGAACCCCACATAAACGGGCGCATCCCCTTGATCCATAAAGTCGACAAGATCGCGGGGTGGAGTCCACTCGCTCAGATCCTCATCCAGAAACCAGTAACCCAAGGACTTCATCCCGGCTTTGGGTTGTGGAAATACGCAGGGACTCATCGACATGACAGAGGTATGATCCGATGTCGACTCTCTACCAAATGGGTTGGTAAAATGGGGTGGGAGTCCCCCGAAACGTTCCTTCCAAAATGCAGCGATCGAAGGCTTGATCGTAAGCCAGAATCCTTTCTCGAACAATTTATGTGTCAGGAGATTGACCGTCTTTCCCCATCTCAGCTGATAAAAGATGAGGGCGGGGTATTCTTTTGTAGGCGCCATGGGAAAAGGGGACGCAAGAATAGTAGGCACACCCCAATGTTCACCGGCGAACTGACCGATGGCTGCTCCCGGATGATAGATGATGGCATCTGCTCCCTCACACGCCTCGAACAGATCCCTCTGCATTCCCATCTGCTTATCTTTTATATAAGGTTTCATCTTTTGAAAGCTAGAAAAAAATTTAATCGGGTTGTCGGACTCAATCGAGCTTTTGGCCATTTCCCTTGAAATTTTGGCAATATCCCCTTTGATTGGATGGAAGTGCAAACCATGCTGCTCCACCAACTCCCCATAATTTTCAAATGCGGCAAGTTTCACTTCATGACCAAGATTCTTTAGTTCTTTCCCAAGTGCAATGTATGGTTGGGTATCTCCTCTTGTACCTGTGGTTAATAATGAAATTTTCATTCGTTTACACCTCATATCAATTAATTTAGTTAGACTAACTTACCTTTAAGAAATTTCATTCGTTAGGCTAATTGATGTTCACGGAACTTTCTTTTAGTTAGACTAACTTATATTTTAGGGGAACAAGGGACTTTCCCACTGTTCCAGAACGTTATTCGGCGCTTTTCTCGTAGAACCCCTTGATCAATTTCTCCAATGTCCGTTTGAACTGTTCAGCCTCATCCGGGGTAAGCAGCCGTTCGATGAATGCGACATAATCCTCCAAAGCCTTTTGATGCAGACGCATGAATGTCTGGCTGGATTCAGTAAGTGTCACGTGATAAATCCTTTTATCTTCGGTTGATTGGCTTTTTTTCGCATAGCCGAGTGAAACCAATTTATTAATTCCTGTCGTGGCCGATGCTTTCGTGATGTTGAGCGCTTCGGCTATCTCACTAATAGTAGGATACCGAAGTGTGCCGATCGCTTGTATATACTGAATCTGATTGACACTTAAATTGGAGACACCTGCTGTTTCAATCGTCTCTTGGACCAACTTCTTAAAAGAAGTGTCAAGTGTAACGATAAATTCACGAAGAATTTCTTCCATAAATGCAACAACCTACCTTTAAGTTAGTTTGACAAACTAACTATATATCATTTATTACCTACTGTCAAATGAAATAAATAAAATACTGTTTTTAAACGGAGCCTGCCCCGAGTACGTTATAACGTTATCGTGCCCGAGGTCATGCTCCCAAGACCATGGTGAATCCATTGCATTCAAAAGCGTTCCGGTTCTAAAATCAGCTAGATTTTTAACGCACTCAGGTGCCTTTCTTTCCCGACGATCGCATCCATCACCCAATTCGTTCGTGCACCGGAATCTCCAGTACTTGGACACCAATCGCCACCCTCGGTCAGCTCTTTCACAATCGTTTCAACAAGCGGCTGATGAACATGGAGGGGGCGTTCAAAACTCCATTGCTCTTTTCCTTCAATTGTTGTCAACGTGACGGGATCATCTCCAAAAGTAGAAAAGCAGATCTTCCCTTTACTTCCGACAATCTCATTCATGTCCACATCTTCAAAAGCCGTGAAACACCACTTTCCGATTCCTTGAACGCCGGATGTAAATTGATATGTACCCGTCACAATATCTTCTGCCTCATAATAGCCACCTTGATTCGATGCAAACCCTTTTGCCTCTTGTATGGGTCCGAGCAGAAAATCTAGAATATCGAGAGTATGGCTGGCCAGATCGAAGAATAATCCGCCACCGGCAACAGCAGGCTGGACACGCCAAGGAAGATGTTCGGAATCCTTCACGTCGACCCGCGCTTTTTGATACTGAGTCGAGGAGACAAAACGAACGTCTCCGATTGCCTCTTGATCCAGCAATTCTTTGATTTTCAAAAAGCGCTTCTGTGCCCGGCGGTAGTATGCCACATACAAGGGAACACCAGCCTCTTTACAAGCAGCCACCATTTCAGTGCATTCATCAAAGTCACGAGCCATCGGTTTTTCAACATAAACAGGTTTCCCCGCAGCCGCTGCCTTCAGCGTATATTCCTTGTGAGAGCCTGGCGGCGTGGCGATATAAACCGCATCCACCTCAGGATCATTTATGAGTGCATTGGCGTCATCGTACCACTTGGGTACCTGATGTCTTTCCGCGTAATCTTTGGCCAAATCGCCTGTCCTCCGCATGACCGCGACAAGCTCTGAATTTTTCACCTTCTGAAAGGCAGGGCCGCTTTTCTTCTCTGTCACATCGCCGCAGCCGATGATTCCCCAGCGCACTTTTTTATCATGCATGGGTGGATCCCTCCTAATAAATTGTTGTTCTCAAGCAGCTCATTATAGACTGCACTTGAATTCGCCATTTTCAGGCTACCCTAATGCTGATGAAAACAGCTTAGGATCATTTCTATAATTCATACGGGGTTCTTTCGCCCTCTCCCCCTATTTTACACATAACGAGGTACTCTACTGGAAGATACCATATATTCAATTGTAAAAAAAGAATCTGGTAAGATAGTAGAATGAAAGTACTGGATGTATCCGGAAGCTTACTTAAATTGAAGCCAATCTATCCTCTTTTATCTGCTTTTCGAAGGAGAAAGACCTTAGATTGTCCATTTTTGGCTGGAGCCTGCTCCTTGATGGGCATGAGGTGAAGGGTGTAGAGACAAATCTCACATATGAAGTCCTTCCAGCTTTGGAATTGAACCATATAAGGTCATATTTAATCCTGATTGTCGATTATTAATCCTGTTCAAAATTTATTGATCCTGCTTCCGATTTATCAATCCTCTTTTTAACTAATTGATCCTCCGTGTCGAATGTTCTTTATTTTTGAAGGAGCGGCGGTTCAGTACCGCCCCTTATTAGCAAGATGGAGGTCTAGCAATATGATAGGCCTCCTCATTCATAATCCAGGGAAATTCATTGACCTACCAGATGGCAACAGCTCTTCTCTTTCTGACCGAGAATGGGTTCTGCAGTGCGGTTCTCCTGCAGACTAAGAACCGACATTCAGAATCACAGGGACAGGCACCAAGGCCCTTATACAATAAGATAGCCAAGGAACCTGTCCCCGCGATTTTTTAAATTAATCGTATATGATAGCTTTTCCTTGTTCACGTAACGTTTTTAAGCTTGTCAGCATATGAGTGATTTCTTCATCGGAATGTCTTTCCCATGAACCTAATTCTGCTATTATTTTTAATGGCGATTTAGATCTGTAAGAACGGGTTGGATTTCCTTTGAATCTTTTGTTCGTTAAGTTCGGGTCGTCTTCAAATTCGCCTAATGGTTCTACCATGTAAATTCTTTCTTTTGAATCAGATGCTGCTAATTCAGCACCCCATTTAGCTGCATCTAATGTTGCGGTGAAATAGATATAGTTTGATTTTTTGTCTTGGTAATTTGATAAGTGTTGTGGTTCAAGAAGCTCTCCGATGTTCAATTCCGCTTTCGTACCATGAAAGAAAGGACCATTGTCTAAAACATCTTTTTTACCATTCATACTGAATCACCTCTTAGAATTTTAGGCTTGCTTTTAACAGTATAGGGCAGGAGCTCTAGAAAGTGCAGTCTATAAATTGATCATTTTTAGTAGTATAATCTAAGTAGAGGGAATTGTATGAAACCACCTGTTTATTTACCACTATATCCTTCTACAGAAGAAGCACACAGTCAAAAGACTCGTCAAATTCGACGGGTCTTTTTTTCACTTTATATGGAGCGATTAGTCAGAAGCTTATCGAAAAAAGTAACAAAAACGAATACAAAAAAAATCAAATTTTCCACCTATATACGATTTTTTCTCCACCAGTAGTTGTTTTTCGATCGTTGGAGTTAACTATTTTCTAATGAAGCACTGTCTATTCCAACCTCCCTCTTTAAATAGGCTTATGTATCAGTAACAATACCCAGCAAGGTGACATAGATTGTTGAAGAGTGTTCACATAGTGCATTTACCTAAATGACAGAAATTCCTTTAAAAAAGTTTTTGTTTCTTAGTTTCGAGAGCCCTTGGGTAATTTGTTTGGGAGGTAATGAAGAGAATGAATAACTTTCACAATGAACTTCAAAGTCTGAATGTAGGTGATTTCCAGGCAACACAACCTGTTTCCTGGGATCAAAACATGTATGATCCGAATGACGAAAGACTTTTCCTTGGATTTGGAGGCTGTTTCGGCTTTGGTTTCTCATGCTTCTTTAGCTGCTTTGGTTGTGGTGGATGTTTCCGTTGCGGAGGCTGCGGCAGATGCGGTGGCTGTGGCAGATGTGGCGGTTGCGGAAGATGTGGACGCTGCGGCCGTTAATCGGCATTTAGAATATCGTTTTCAACTTGATCCCTGTATGAGTCGGTGCAGGGGTCTTTTTTATACATAAGGGACAAATTGAGACTCATACGATGATAATGATAGTCACATTAGCGGATGTAAGGAGGAGCGCTATGGCAAAGTTGGACCCTTCTATGCGTTTAAAAGTGAAGAGGGATACGTTTTACCTCCCTGAACCAAACAGCGGTGTTTTCTTTAGGAATAACCAATGCTCTTTCCGCATGGAAGGAAGTGGAATAGATCAATGGGTGGAGAAGCTGCTGCCGATGTTCAATGGGGAGTACTCCCTTGAGTATTTGACGAACGGTCTGCCTGGACCTTATCAAAACAGGGTCATGGAAATGGCAGAGGTTTTGCATAAAAATGGATTTGTTCGGGACGTGAGCAGGGATCAGCCACACCGGCTGCCCCAACATGCAGTGGAGAAATTCGCATCACAGATCGAATTTGTCGACAGTTTGGCAGGTTCGGGAGCTTCAAGGTTTGAAACCTACCGCGGGGCCAATGTCCTGGCAGTCGGATCTGGTCCTTTACTGACTTCACTCGTTTCATCGCTGATTGAATCCGGGATGGCTAAGCTGCAGGTGCTCTTGACCGATGAGGTTCCAACGAATAGAGGCCGGCTGCTGGAGCTTGTGGACCATGCGCGTAAAACCGATCCGGAGGTAGAGCTCCTGGAAGTGAGATTCAATGAAGACGGATGGCGGGAGACCCTGAAGCCTTTCGATTCCATTTTATACGTAAGTCATAAAGAAAACCTTGAGGAGTTGGACCTCCTCCATGCCATCTGCCGAACAGATAAGAAGCTGTTTATTCCGGCGATTTGTCACAGGCAGAAAGGAATCGCTGGCCCCATCATCCATCCTGATTCCGAGGCTGGCTGGGAATCGGCATGGAGGCGCATCCACACGACTGCCTTGCTAAAAGAAAATCAGTTCCCTGCTGAATCGGCGGTCCCTGGAGCGATGCTTGCGAACATGATTGTCTTTGAGTTATACAAGGAGCTGACAGGTGTTTCAAAATCCAATCAGAGAAATCGAATCTTTCTGCTGGATTCAGAGACCCTTGAAGGAAGCTGGCATTCCTTTTTACCCCATCCCCTGGAAACAGGGAACGTAGCAGCTGAAGCCGTTCAGAGTCTGGAAACACGGTTGGAACAGGACTCTGATAGATCTGACCCTGAAAAGATGCTGTATTTCTTCAGTCTGCTGACGTCAAAAGAGACGGGGGTTTTTCATGTATGGGAGGAAGGAGAAACAAAGCAGCTTCCATTGGCTCAATGCCGTGTCCAGCCGATCGATGTACTATCCAAAGGTCCCGCAGAACTGCTCGATGAAGTGATCTGCAATGGTTTGACCCATGAAGAAGCACGCCGGGAAGCCGGATTAAGAGGAATAGAGATGTACACTTCACGATTGACCAGGATGATCGTCCCTCATGAGACGGGTGAATATATGGCCACCGGAGCAGGAGCGACATTTGCAGAATGTGTCGGTCGCGGTCTTCGGAAGTGTTTGACTGAGGGGCTGAGGAAAAGAGAATCTGTTCAAAGCTGCACGATTTCCCGTCTTGAATTGGATGGGGTGGAAGATGAAAAATGCCGTTTTTACTTAAAGGCACTGACCACCATGCAAGGAAAGCCGGAAATCGGATTAGGGGAGGATTTGGCTGGATTTCCTGTCGTCTATGTTCGTGGAAAGAATGGCTGGTATGGAAATACCGATTTCACGATCACCATGGCACTGAGGAACTCTTTGCAGCATGCACTCTTTCAAGCTCAGAATGATACGGAGGCCATCGACGCAAAACCTGTTGTCTTTGCACTAGAGGAACAGAATGCCCAAAGAATATCCATTCAAGCGAATGAAGACAGAATCCAACATGAGAACCTGAAAGAAGCAATCAATACCTTGAAAAGAAATCAGAAGAAGTTAGTCGTGTATGAGCTGAATATTGAACCCGCTTTTAAACAGGAGCTTGCAGGCGTGTTCAGTGTGCTGCTGCGAGAGGAGGAAACCTGATGAGTTCTTTCGTGGTGATTGTGGGAAGTGGGATGCTTGCGGACCTTGTATGTGCGCAAATGTCAGCCCGCTATCCCGTTTTCCGGCAAAAAAACGTTGAAAAAAAGTTTCCGGCACATACAGATTTGGTGCTGACATTGGATGATACCTGGAATCCGGCTGTCCATCACATGGCCGAAGAAGTGATGAGGCAGGCTCAAGTACCATGGCTGAGAGGCTTCGTTTCGTTTGGAGAGGGAATCATCGGCCCCCTGGTTCGTCCGAACATACCAGGATGCTCACAATGTGCCGATGTGAGGCGTCTCCTTGGAGGAAAGGAACGGAATGAAATGCGGGAGGTACAGGAAAAACTCGCTGAAGTCGGTGGAATCGCGAAAGACCCTTGGGCTTCGAATACCGGTTTACTGCATATGACTCACATGATTGCAGCAGAAGCCGGCAGGCTCCTTGAGGGTGAAAAGGCGTATTCCGAAGGACGGATATGTGTAACCGACTTGAAAACATTGAACAGCTCCTGGCACTCCTTCGTTCCCGACTCGTTATGCCGGATCTGCAGCCAGATTCCGGATGACTCACCGGAAATAGCCCATGTTTCCCTTCAGCCCAGCCCGAAGATTCATGCCGGCAGTTTCCGCTGTACTCCCCTGGATGATTTGAAAAACGTTCTTGTTAAAGACTATCTGGATAATCGTACCGGACTTTTCAACAGCAAGATGTACGATCTGGTGACTCCATTTGCCGATGCGAGTGTCAATATGCCGATGTTCTCCGGGGATGAAGGAACGGCTGGACGGACTCAAGTCTACTCAGACAGCGAGCTGACTGCCATTCTTGAAGGATTGGAACGTCACTGCGGCCTAGAGCCCCGGGGCAAACGGACAGTCGTCCATGACAGCTACCGACAATTGGCGGAACATGCACTGAATCCCCTGAAGGTCGGCGTGCACACCGACGAGCAGTACGCTATGCCAGGCTTCCCATTTGAGAAGTTCCACCCTGACCGGGCAATGGACTGGGTTTGGGGTTACTCCCTCATCGAAGAACGGCCGATTCTCGTCCCTGAGCTCCTCTCCTATTACAGTCTGGGTTGCGGCTCATCCGGTTTTGTCTATGAAACGTCCAATGGCTGTGCCCTTGGGGGAAGCCGGGAGGAAGCGATTTTTTACGGAATCATGGAGGTAGTCGAAAGGGATTCGTTCCTTATGACCTGGTATGCCGAACTCAATCTGCACCGTCTCGATCCTCTTACGGCAGAGGACGAGGAGCTTCAGTTAATGATCGAACGGATGCGGGCAGTTGCAGGGTATGATCTATATTTGTATGACTCTACCATGGAGCACGGAATTCCAAGCGTCTTTGCGATGGCCAAGAACAGGAAGGATCAAGGATTGAATCTGATCCTCGCGGCAGGTGCCCATCTGGATCCGGTAAGAGCGGCAAAAAGCGCGATTCAGGAGCTCGCCGGGATGATGCTGAATCTGGATGAAAAATTGGAGAAGAACAAGTCGAATTATGAAAAAATGCTTGACGATGATTCCCTTGTCAGGCAGATGGATGATCACGGCATGCTGTATGGACTGCCCCAGGCCGAGGAACGTTTCACATTTTTGCAGGATGACAGCCGGCCTTTGCGGAGTTTTCAGGAAGTATTCAACTGGAGGTCTGATCACAAAGATCTTACGGATGACCTGAAGGATATTCTAGAAACTTTCCGGAACCGGAACCTTGATGTCATTGTCGTGGATCAAACCGCACCCGAACTGGAACAAAACGGACTATACTGCGTGAAAGTCTTGATTCCGGGCATGCTTCCCATGACATTCGGTCATCACCTCACCCGTCTGACAGGATTGGAAAGAGTCCTTCAAGTCCCTGCAGAACTGGGATATGCCGACCGGCCGTTGACCTATGAGCAGCTGAATCAAAAACCGCATCCGTTTCCTTAAGGTACTAGGAGGTAAGGAGGATGAGTCTGGAAGAATTTTTACACAATCTGCAATTTGATATCAATCGGGCCAATCAGCCAAACTGGGAAGCGGACTGGGACGATGCCCCTCTCCCCTATAAGCTATACCGGGGGTTGCGGGGCGTGCCATTGTCTCTGGAAGTACCGGTGTCACTCACCGGGAGCCAGGCACCGTCAGAACCCGACTTAGAAAGAATCGGGCATTTTCTCTGGTATGTCTATGGCATCACCGGGGTAAGCCAGTCGGTGGATTCTGATGACTCCGAGCATCAGGAGTCTTACCCCATCCACTCTTATCGGCGGTTCGCTCCATCAGGAGGGGCCCTGTATCCGAATGAACTATATATCTATTTAAAATTGGATGATTTACCCCACGGAATCTATCATTATGATGTTGCCCACCATCGCCTCGTCCTGCTCCGGGAAGGGAATGTCGATTCATACGTGGAAAGGGCACTCGGCAATCGCTGTGAAATTTCATCCTGCTTTGCCACAGCCTTTGTCTCCACAAGGTTCTGGAAAAACTTCTTTAAATACAATAACTTTGCCTACCGGCTGCAGGGATTGGATGCCGGTGTTCTGATGGGGCAGCTGCTGGAGACAGCCAAACGGTTTGGCTTCGAGTCAGGAGTATATGTTCAATTTCTGGATTCAGCGGTCAACTCTCTGCTTGGACTGACCGAGGAAGAGGAAAGTGTCTATACCGTCATCCCGCTTTCGGTTGCACCAACGAACTGGGCTGGAAATAGGAAGGGAATGGAACGGACATTCACCGCTGAAGAAGTATGCAGGGAGCTTCCCCCACTTTCTGTAGAACACTACGAAAGGTCTGAAAGGATTAGAGAGTTTCCTATGTTACTAGAAGCGAATGAAGCTTCTAAAATCGGTTCGACAGCCGATTTTCAGAAACTCGGAAAACAACCGGCTTTCAGAACCGGTGAAAACGAAATCCATCTGCCAGAGGTGGAGCCCTTCACCTATGATTTTGTTGAAATATGCAAAAACCGCCATTCCCCCGAAATGGATTTTGTCATGAGTAAGGTCAGTCAGCAGAAGCTCGCGATGTTATTAAAAAAAGCGACTCAGTCCTACTCCTTTCGAAGTGACATCGACGAAGTTCCTTACGGCAATGAATCCGGTGTTTCGATTTTTGGCTGTTTATATAATGTGGAAGGCGTACCAAATGGGGCATACGCATATGACAGCGTCCTCCATTCATTGCGGCAGATCAGCACAGGGGATCATCGTCTTCAGCTTCAATCAGGTCTGTCTCTAGATAATGTCAATTTGCATCAGGTGCCCCTATGCCTTCATATCATCGGGAATAAAGATCACTATCAAGACACCTTGGGATACAGAGGCTACAGGATCATGCAAATGGAAGCCGGAATGCTAGTACAGCGCCTGCTATTGGCTTCATCGGCCGCCGGGTTTGGCGGACACCCGCTGCTTGGGTTTGATACGACGTTGACAGATGAAATCTACAAACTCGATTCAAAAGGTCAAACCACCTTGATTCAAATACCGATCGGACCTTTTCGGGAGCGGGCTTGGGTGCAAGGGAGTTTGTTAAGTTAGGAGCCTTGGGATCGCCCCATGGCTCTTTTTTAAAACCGGGATAAACTGGAGGGTGAATGGAAGAGATCCATTCCTTATTTAACTGGTCCCCCTTGCATGTTTATACTCTCTGCATTGCTTCGTTGATATATTTACTTGAGATTTACCATCATTACAATTTATACGATGTTTTTTCAGGGAAGTGAGGAGACGAAAAAATGAGGCTGGGACAAAAGTGTTTTAGTCTAAGTGAAACCCGAACAAATCTACCTTCTAAGAAGCAGATTTGTTCGGGTTTATTATTTATTTCGATACATTTGATTTTAGCTGTTTCCAGCGGTTGATTGGAGTGCAAGACGAAGACTCCTGCGGGAAAAGTAGCTTATGTGAGACTTGTCCAGCTATAGGGCTTAGAGGCAAATGTCATAAGTCTGATCGTCCATGAAGGCAAAGAACGCCTTCAAGGCCGCTCCGCCTTATGCCAACCGCCTCTGAGCGAAGCCCTTCCGCTTTTCTACCCGCAGGCTTGCCGAGGAGGCTCACGGGCTACCCGCGGAAAGCGTAGTCTTGCACGGAAATCATTAGCGGTATTAAGAACCTACACTTCTATTGTTCGTCTTTACATCGTGGCATTTTAGTTTTGTCCCAGGCTCTTTTCCCTACTCTTAACTCAATTTAACTTGCGAATCTAATTCATCAGAATCCCTATAGGAACGATAGGAAACGAATCTCTTCCCGTGTAATGAACCATCCAGTTGTAAAATACGGTCAGCCTTTGTTTCTAAGTAGAAGTGATAATGGTTGATGTTCAACCTGGAAAAGGTAATGGTGATACCCAAAAGATGCTTCCTGGTTTCTTGTGTGTCGTGATGGTGCTGTACGAAATCCGCCAGCTCCTGTACGGAAGCTGTGGGAATATCTGCGATAGAATAATACGTCCCCTTCATAGTATCTTTGAACTTACTCATAGCGGCGAATGCCCTGTCTTTTAACTTCTTGCCTTCTAACTCCATACGCTCACTCCTCTTTGGTCACTAGTAAGAAGAATCCCCAATATGGCATAAAATTAACCAAAGTGCAGGGTGAGTTTTCTGTGTCAACTTCCTTTCTATAACCTTTCATCAGTCAACTATGAGGGAAACTGAAAAGATTCTGGAGGTCCGTCCCTCCGGAAAATTGGAAGGGTCGTTTTCTATTGCATGAGTCATATACTTTTTAAAAAGGGGGACTGTTCAATGAATCAGGTTCATGAAACTGAGAGGAAAGGGTTAAATGGAAAATCGGTTGCCTCATTCATATTAGGTATCCTATCCATCGTCATTGTGATTATTCCTGTTATCGGAGCTGTTCTGGGCATAGTCGGTGTCATACTGGGTATGATCGGACTGAAAGAAGTAAAACGTGATAACCGGGAGGGCAAGAATCTGGCCATTGCAGGGGTCATTTTCAGTATAATCGGCATTGCATTTTCCATTTGTTGGGTCGTCATTGCTTATATGACATTTACGAGTACGATTTCTACTTGAACAGGAACCACAGGGACAGGTACCGTGGCTCTTTTCCATTAAAGAGGCCAAGGTACCCGTGCCTATTCTTCATTTCTCTCCCTCATTTCCAAGCGAGCGAATACTCTTTGAATAAATGCTGTTTTCCCTTCCGAATAGGCTTCCCGATCGTCAGGAAATTGGTTGGCCAGATGTTTTTTTAACACAGCGTATTCATCCCTTAAAGTTGGGTTTCCGTTTAGAAGATCCCGAAACAAACGTTGCTGCTCCCATCTTGGTTCACCTTCTGGCATTAGGTGTAGATGAGCGACACGTTTTTCGTTTTCCACCTTTATGAAAAATCTCCTCCAAGGTCGGTTGTCCAACCCCGGCGGAACATAATGCCATTGACCCTCCGCAAGTTTACATGCAATCTCGTCTAAGTCGTCAAAGGATGGAATCATCGCCATCAAGTCAAGAATCGGTTTGGCAGGAAGGTTGCGGATCGAGGTGCTTCCAATATGCTCCACTCCCTTTACACCATAGGGACCTAACAAGCGTAGGAGTCCCCTCGCTTCAGCGGTTCCTGCGTCAATCCAGTCCGGGTTTGGAGATTCAATCTCTATTGATTCCACAGCCCATTTTGGCCAATTTCGTTTTTCCATCAGTTAACTCACACCCTTCTCCAGTTCAAACTCATCCCTGATCGGAAGCCCATCATTCCCGGATCCCGGGATTTATTTTTCTTGCTTTCCCCACGGCATTCCGGTGGAAGTTCGATAGGAGGAAGCCCCCCTTTTGATCGTCCAACTGTTATGAATCCATAAAAACATCCATGATCCTATCACAAATATCATGATGAATAGTCCCATCATAATTCAATAAAACCACCACTCCCAGATTGAGCTCAGGAACCATGGTCATCAGGGATCTGACACCTAACTGACCTCCCCCATGTTCGACGATTTTATATCCTCTATACGTATCTGTAAACCATGCAAGTCCATAGCTCCTGACATCACATCCAGGCGCCCTCCACTCTTCGCTTACAAGATGAATGGGCTTTTGCATTTCTTCTATTAATTCTGATCGTAAGATAGCCGATTCCTTATTCAAATGGAATGTTAAATAGTTGCCTAAATCATTGGCAGTCGAATACAAATACCCGATTGGAGCCGAGATTGGATTGATGGGAAAAGGCGTTTCTATTTTATCCTCGCCTACATAATATCTGGCACTGTTCTGATCTTCTTCCACCTCATGCGAGTCACTCGTCGTCGGCTTCATACCAAGAGGTGTGAGGATGTCATCGTGCAGGGATGCTTCCCATTTGCGGCCTGTCACTTTTTCAAAAAGATCGGCAAGAATCACATACGCATCCGTGCAATAATTCCATCCCTCCCCTGGTGGGTATTCCAATTCTACTTTTTCGAACCATTTCGTGATATCTTCGCGATTTTTTATACTAGTAATCTCTTCTTCTGTAAGCTGATAATGGTCCAATGCTTCCTGAAATTCTGTCGGTGTATCTGAGAATATTTCCTTTACATTCGGAGCAATCATATTGGCGATCCCCACTTCTGAAGGAAAACCTGCCGTGTGGGATAACACATGTCTGATGGTGATCCTGTCGCTTTGTTCTTGATTCTTCGTTCTGAAGTATGGCAAATAGGTAACAACCGCATCGTCCAATGCAATTAAATTCTTCTCTACAAGCTTCATGATGGAAAGCGCCATAAAGTTCTTGGATATACTTTGAATGCTCATCCTAGTATCGCCGTCAATCGGGCGTTCTGCGTTTCCGATCCTGGCGTTCCCAAACCCCTTGGAATAGATCGTGGCTGAATCTTTCACAATGGCAACGCTTACTCCGACTCCCTGGTGATCATGAAGCAGGTCATTTATGTATTCTGTTATTTGATTATATTGTTTATTAAGTGATTTCATATGAGCCTCCATACAAGTATTTCATGTACTCTATCAACTTTTCAAAAAACCATTCTTAAACATATCATACCAACCTTGCAGTTTTTCCCCTTCCAGCACACCAAGCTTATGCAAGATATCCCTGGAAAACTCCAATGCCCCGGTTCCATTCGCTGTGATCAGGCCACCATCACTGACCGATTGCCTTTCTATATAGTGCTCATCCCCTCGGTAGTTGGGTGCCCCTTCTTTTAAATAGGCCAGTGAATTCCCAGTATGTTTACGGTCATCCAGATATCCATGAATCCCTAAGAACGTGGTGGCATCACAAATGGCGGCCACTGGAACTCCGTTTTCAAAACAATGATCCACAAGCTTCTTTGTCTGTTGATTTTTTTCTTCTCTCCATCCAGTACCCCCGGGAATGATCAGCATCTCAAGTGACATAGGATAATCTTCTAAACTATGATCCGGAACGACCCTTAACCCACCCATCGAAACCTTAGGCTCTTTATCAATCGCAATGGTCTGAACGTGATAACCCGTTCCTTGTTTATTGATTTCTGCCGTTACGTAGCTTGCTTCCCAATCGGCGAAACCGTCTGTGATCAATACCAACACGTTTTTCATGTGTGTTTCCCTCATTTCCTATTTAGAGTACAGTCCGTTCAGTAGAGTTCATCAATCAAATTCCTTTTATTGGAACAATCCTATAACTTTATTTTACCACAAGTTCACTCGTGTGTTTCCCGGATAAATGGTCCTTGCCTCGGTACTACTTTATAAGACTGAGGTTCCGGGCTTGCTGTTCGAATCGGAGTCCATTTGTCCTTTTTGATCTGCTTTTCGACGGGAAAAGGCGTTAGATTGTCCATTTTTAGTTGGAGACGGGTCCTGGGAGGGGATGAGATGCCGACTATAGAGTAAAGTTTCTCAAAGGGAATGCCTTTGAGTTTGGAATTAATCCAGATTGGGACACATTCAATCCTGAATGGGGATGATTGATCCTGTACTGGATTAATTAATACTCTCTGGAGATTATTAATCCTCTTTTTACATAATTGATTCTTGGTGTCGAATTTTCTTTACGAAAGGCAGGTACCGTGACTTAAAGAAAAAAGGTTCCGATCAAGAGATCGGAACCTTTTTTCATCTATACGCTTTTTTCAATCCATCATAGCTGTTGATCACCGTAGTGACCAATAATCCAACCGATATCGTCAGGTAGAGCCACTGGAAATTGAAGGAGCTGTTGAACAGTTCCTGTATCCTATCTGTGAATCCGGTATTCAGCACCTCCATGTTCCTGAAAACAAACATAAAGGCTAGAACAGGAATGAACTGATATACGGCATTCACGATCGCAAGCTTCCTGGTCCAGACCCCCGCTTTCCATTTTAGAAGAAGCAGGTGAAGTTCCAAGCCGATCAGGACCACGACCAACGGCCAATACCCCATGAGTACCTCCTGATCAAAGATAGGAGTAAACATTCTTTCGTTGTCACTCTTTTCATACAATCCGACGATACTTGACGCTTTAAAGTAACAGGTTGACCAGATGACCGTCCATACCAGACCTCCGAAAATCTCCAGCTTGGAAATTCGTTTTTCTTTTGGGATATACGGGATGTCATTCAAGTCATCAGGCGTCCACTCTTTTCCTTTCATGGTGATCGGAAGCTGACTGTCCGAAGAAACGGTCCGCTCGATGATGGCGAAGGTGAGGGTCAGCCAAAAGAAGACCTGCATTCCAGTTCCGATGACCTCGACCACGCCATTTCCTGCGATGGACAGGAATATCTCAATGGGACTTGATTCCCCTGAGTAGCTCAATACAGATGATACGGCTAACACGATGAATGTGATGGCGGCAGAAATCGGGAGAATGACCTTCAAGAGCGTCATATACAGATCATAATATCTTGGCCCGATCAGGTGCATCGGCCTGTCTTGATAATTCGAAGCAAGCACGGCAGGGTTCCCGAGTGACGTCAGTACCTCCCTCACATCATCCTCTGTATACTCCTCCGGCAACATGTCTTCAATCGTGGATGTCAATTCGAGGGCAATATCCTCCCGATTCTTCTCCGGCAGCCTTCTCATCACTTCTTGAATATAGAGTTCAACAAGCTTCATCCTTCCTCATCCCCCTTTAATAAAATGGCCAGTTCCCCCGACATCTTTTCCCATTCGGCCTGTAACTGTCCCAAGATCTCAGTGCCGTATTCGCTCAGCACATAATACCTTCTCGGCCTGCTTTCCGACCGGTCCCAGCTGCTAGTGACCAGTTCTTGCTTCTCCAAACGGCGCAGCAGAGGATAAAGTGTACTCTGCTCCATCGAAATTCCGCTTTTCTCCAGTAATTGGACAAGTGAATATCCATACTGGGGTGACCGCAATTGACTCAATACGGCCAGGGTCAATGTCCCCCTCCTCAGTTCCGTCGTCAAGGAAGTCAGCAGTGACTTATCCATATGTTCACCTCTTTGATTAAATTATACTGTGTGTCGTACACTATATGGTTTATACTATGTATCATACACTATAGAGGTGCGTAATAGAACGATTTTTTTAAAAAAAAGAAGAAGGATCAAAGAACGTTGGGGTGTTCTTTGATCCTTCTTTCACTTAGGCGAACCACTAACCACGGGGACAGGTACCGTGGCTCTCATACAAATGGTGCCAAGGAACCTGGCCCTATGGCTTCCGCTTCAGGACTTCAACAACACAAACAGAATTGCTTTTGTCCAGTAAACTGCCCCCGACAAATACCGTCTGGATCACCTGTACATGTAATGGAAAGACTTCTAATATTATCAACAAGAAAAGCTTCTCTACCTTCTATGATTTCAGTAGTTATTCTGCCATCCATTGTTTCAATGATAGCGGTCATCATACATTCTTCAGAACCGGATACTTCTAGATTGGATACGGTTATCTGGGTCACACTCTCACGATCCGATAGATCTTCATATACGGTTCGAGTGGTACCATTACAGTTCTGTTCAAAAAAACTGGGGAACGAAGGGGATAATTGCAGTCCTTGTAGACTGCATTCCTCTTGTTCGATACTCCTGCCCTTACACTTTCTCTTCATTTTCATAGAACAAGTATGGCATGACAGACATTCACAAACTTGTTGAGATACTGTAATTTGTCCCTGGCATGTATTCTCAGGTAAACCTTCGCATTTCACTGAGACACTCTTTAACCCATTTACTGCTATAGCGATGGCATTACTATTAAATACTTGGATTGGTGGAGGAACAACCCTGCTTATGATGGTCCCGTCATTCTTTTCTATGATCAAGGTCATCGTGCAGGTAGCTGGCGGCCTTGTGATATTTCTAATACTCACGATACTTTCACTGCATTTGTCCCCTCCCATGATCTCGAGGAAATATCTCCTTTCCCCATCGCAGGGTATAGAGAAATCATTATCTAAATAGGTTTCAGACTCTATATTGCATAATGTATTTCTGCCATCAATACCATTCACCTTTAATCAACTCCTTTAATTTTCTCACGACACTTTACTCGTCCTTCATTCGTTAATCGAAACAAATTATCACCTATTATCAATGAATTGATTTCAGTCTTTCAGCACTTTCTCATTGCAGCAAAAACAAAATCTCTTATCAGTTGTCACTGTTCCTTCGCATACACCACCTGGGTCTCCTTCACACCTTATTGATACCTTTCTGATGTCTTCAACAGAAAGATTGAATGAAAGAGTGAAGATGACGGTCCTCTCTATTTTTGCTCCGTCATTGGCCTCAATAATGGCTGTCATCTTGCATTCGGGCGAGAAATTTTGAATCGTTACTCTCGTCGTACTGTTCCCATCGGACAAATTATCTAAAATGGTTCGCAGTTCCCCATCACACGGTTGATTAAATCTAGCAAAGGTGTTCATTGGTATTGTCATGCATCCTGGATCTGTTGAAGGGACCGTCTTCGTTTCACACCTTCTAAACCCACATTCTATACAATAACAAGAAAAACTATTAAAAAAGATTAATCCATCACACGTTTTCTCCGGGTTTCCCTCGCATCTGACGGAAATACTGACCACATCTTGATCATAAATGGAATACCCATTACTAGTCTCTGAAGGTTGAGGGGGCTGGACGACCTTAGTAAAGATAGAACCATCTCTTCTTTCTATTACTAAGGTCATCACACAATCCTCAGTCTCTGACCTATTCTGAATATCCACACTCACTTCATTATGAATAGTATCCGTTATACTCCTAAAGAACGTTCGAGAACTCCCGTCACCAGGAATAGAAAAATCAGTACCATCCGTTGTCTGTCTTATCGTACATACACTTGGTTTCCTACTTTTTGGCATACTTTCATCCCCTTTTTAGAGTGATAGTATACAGTATGAAATATAAGATAGAGTGTAACGTCTGATAACTAGTCTCATAGAGTTACAGGACGAAATCAGAAATGCCCCTGACCGCAGTACCATTCTGCGGTCGGGGGCATTTCCATCTCATTCATCCTTTTATCTTCGGCGCGCGGGCACCGTCCTGTTCTACTTCTCTCCAATATAATTAGCGAAGCGTGGGGACGGTTCTCATTCTTCCTTTGAAGTCAAGTAGAAGCAGCAGAATCATCCCCATACTTTCCTATAAGTACTTCTTCAACCTTTCCTTCACCTCATCACTCACAAAAGCAGCTTCCACACTGTTCATATAAATCTCCCCATAATCCTCCTCACTCATGGCAAATTCACCCCAGACTAACTCACATTCCTTCGTCATCGTGATATTCGATACGGTTCTGTTGTCAGTATTGATGGTAATCTTAATTCCGGCTCTGTGAAAATCGTAGAGAGGGTGATCACGGAACGTTTTAACCGCTTTCGTCTGAACATTGCTTGTCGGACAGATTTCAAGCACAATTCCCTTATCCTTTACAACCTGATACGCTTCCGGACAGTCTGTAATATACACACCATGCCCGATTCGTTCTGCCCCGAGCCATTCAACGGCCTCGAGCACATTTCTTCCAACGCCCGTTTCACCGGCGTGGATCGTGACTCTGTATCCATATTCCCTCGCCAGGGCGATGGGTTCAATGAACTTCCCGCAGAACCCTTCTTCTTCGGACGCACATAAATCGATCGCGACGACTCCTTTTCCAAGGAAGCCCTTCCCCTTTTCAACGACCTCAAAGGCACGTTCCGGAGACATCGTTCTCATACAACACAAAATGATATTTCCTTTAATATCAAACTGTTCTTCTGCTTCTTTCATGCCTTCAATGACACTTCCAATGATCTCTTCTACCGATAATCCCTGTTGTGTATGAAGCAGCGGGGCGAACCGGACCTCCATATATTTCACGTTTTCCTCCGCTGCATCTTCATAAAGCTCAAAGGTGATTCTCTTTAAATTTTCTTTTGACTGCATCACGGCATTAGGGATCGAGAATTTCTCTAAGTATTCATCCAATGATTCGCAGTCTAATGGGGCAATGAGCTCTTCTTTCATCTCTTCCCTTTCAAAGGAAGGGAGATCTATGCCATCTCTCTTGGCCATTTCAATAATCGTCTCAGGTCTGACACTCCCATCCAGATGGCAGTGCAGTTCAATTTTAGGCATTGTAGAATGATTCATTGTTGTTCCTCCTCCATTTTTTCAAAAAAAAATCCTGATTACGAAGAAAATACTCATAATAGTATCTTCTTCGTAATCAGGATTTATTGGTTCCTGGTAGAGACCTCCAAACCATATTATTGGAGTTATACGAATGTAAGAATATTAATTTTTTAAAGGATAATAAAATTTTTATAAATTGTCAAGGAGTTAAATACATCTTCTCACAACCAAATATAACCTCAGGAAACGGCTGTGATCCTCTTATTCTGAAGATGCGCCCATCAGGAAATCACTTTTTTTTCGCTATTAAATTCACTACTTATGTCTCAATCCATTCTTTGTCCAACAATTTCTTCCAAAAAATCTTTTTCCTCTATTCTGTCACAGAATCATTCACTCATCCGTTATATCAGTAAATAAACCAAAAGGATGATGATGATGGGAAAATATGATGTGGTTATTGTAGGTGGAGGAATCGCTGGATTAACGGCTGCTATCCATACAGCAAAAGCAGGAAAACGAACCCTTGTATTCGAACAGCAAAAGCGATTTGGGGGCAGAGCCATCACCAACAAAAAACAGGGGGTCTATTTTAATTTAGGCGGTCATGCACTATATAAAGGGGAGGCGTATGAAGCATTCCGGGAACTCGGATTACGACTTGAGGGGAGCACACCTTCTATCGATGCTTACGGGATGTGGAAAGAACAAGTAGTGCCCTTACCAACGAACATATCCTCCTTCTTTCAAACACCGCTCCTAAGTTGGGCAGGAAAGCTCGAATTGGCGAAGTGGTTCATTAAATTAGGTAAAATGGACACAAGCGTTTGGAACGAGATCAGTATACGCGATTGGATTGAAACTCAATTGCATGATCCCATGCTGCGGAACGTGTTCTATGCACTGCTCCGAACATCCACTTATGTCCTTGCACCTGAATTACACACTGCAGGGCCTGCCTTAAAGCAACTGCAGCGTTCACTTAATGGGGTTCTGTATCTCGATAAAGGATGGGGGACACTTGTAGAAGAACTGCGTAAACTTGCTGTCCAACTGGGAGTGGAATTGGTCAGTGATCGTAAGGTGGGGATAATCGAACATCAAGATCAAAACGTACACTCGATTTTATGTCAAGATGGTACTAGAATAGAAGTATCCAATGTCATACTAACCACTCCACCGTCTATTTCTCACAAGCTGGTTCCTCATGCAGATCAAACTGCCCTTCACACGTGGAACGATCAATCGATTCCTGTTACGGTTGCCTGTCTGGATGTTGGTTTACGCCAGCTGCCTAAGCCAAGGCACCAATTCACTTATGGATTGGATCGATCCATTTTCCTCTCGAACCATTCACGGGAGGGTAAACCAAGGCCTGCTATCTTGAGTGATGATGGGACACAGCTGATATCGCTTTTTAAATATCAGGGGGCACAATCAGATGCTGCGAAGGATGAGGCTGAGTTGGAGCACGTGTTAGATGTGGTTCAACCCGGCTGGCGGAATGAATTAGTAATAAGACAGTTCCTGCCGAAAATGACGGTTGTCCACGATTTTCCTCATATGAATAGAACGGAAGATCCCGGACCTGCTGTTCCTGAAATTGAGGGACTATATGTTGCTGGGGACTGGGCATCACATGGGGAGCTTCTCGTTGATGCATCGGTAGCCAGCGCTAAACGAGCCGTTTCACATCTACTAAACACCAGAGAGGAAATCAAAAGATGAGTATGGAAGAACTTTATCAAACCTATCAACCTTTGCTTTTTACATTAGCCTACCGTATGTTAGGCAGCGTGATGGATTCAGAGGATATTGTCCAGGAAGCGTTTATAACCTTTAATCAGCTTCCCAACCGCGATCAAATCGAAAACAAAAAAGCGTATCTATGTAAGATCGTCACCAATCGTTGTCTGGATTTAATACGGTCATCCGCCAAGAAACGTGAGGTATACGTTGGACCGTGGCTCCCCGAGCCGTTGCTTGAAGTTGAGAATTCAACTAACGATCCTTCCCAAGCCTTTCTTCAACAAGAGTCCCTCTCTACCGCCTATCTACTATTATTACAACAACTAAATGCCATAGAACGAGCCGTCTTTTTGCTTAGAGAAGTTTTTCAATACTCGTATGATGATATCGCTGAAATCCTAGGAAAAAGCAATGCAAACTGCCGGCAGATTTTTCACCGTGCGAAGAAAAGCATGGGATACGCTCCTAAGAAACAACCTTCCATTTCAATGGCCGAATCTACCATAAAAGAGTTTGTACAGTCCATATTAAATGGAAACGTAAATCAATTATTGGAACTTGTCAGTGAAGATGTCGCAATGTACTCGGATGGCGGCGGCAAAGTAAAAGCTGCACAAGTCCCAATTCTGGGTGCTTTCAGAGTGGTTCAATTGCTCCAAAACCTAATGAAAATGTATGCAGGTAAGTTCACCATCAACTATACATCTGTCAACCGTCTACCAGGACTGATCTTAACAATTGATGACCAATTACAATATGTGTACTCCTTTGCCTTCAGCGGCAATCAAATCCAGACGATTTACACGGTTGCTAATCCCGATAAACTACGACATTTGCAATAGGAGACTCCATCAGATCACTTGATCGCAGTTCTCATTGTTTCCATCAGATACAAAGAGACAGCTGGCCCTTCCCTCTAAGCCAGCTGTTTTCTTTTTTATTGATTGATCATTCAGTTCGTACGTTTGTTCCCACAGTTTAAGAAACACCGTGACGGTTCTCGCGCTTCCTTTTCGGTCAGGGTGAACCAGCAGAACCCTCCCCATGCTTCCCGCTTACTTTTGTTCCATGACGGCAAAGTAGTTTTCTTCATCATCGGCAAAGTTAAATACCCTGCCGGCAGGCATATTGACAATTTCGCCCACTTTGATCTCCTTGTTGGATAAATCGGTATATAATTCATCAAATTGATCGGTGAAGAACATTAAAGAAGGGGTACCAAGATTTATTCCAGGTGACATTTTTGCCACGAATTCCTTATTGTGCAGAATGATGCTTGTTTCGGCCTCCTTTGTTGGCGCCACTTCAATCCATCTCATTCCTTGACCATTATCTTCCTCAGCCTTTACGCTAAATCCTACTTTTTCTGTCCAAAAACGTACTGCCTCATCTTGGTTATCAACGTACACCATAATTTGACCGACCTTATTAATCATTGATTGCTCCACTCCTTTAGAATACATTCACTCTGTATTTTTCACTTATTTAGCAACTGAAGAGCTTCTTCCAAGCGATCCCAGGTTTCTGTGATGCCTTGTATCATTCCCATGTCCATAACGGTCTTAAGGGCGTCTTCTGAAGAGTAAACAGAACGGCTGATCAGCTTCGTCTTGCTGCCCATATCGATGAATTCAAGCGTAACTTCCGTTGATGGCATGTCTTCATTCGTATGGCCTTCCGCATCCGAGAAAGCATCGACGTAGACGATCTTTTCCGGTTCGATGATTTCTTGGTAAACACCTTTCCCCCAAGATTCCATCCCGTAGAATTGACCCTGGCTTTGATCCACGCACTTCATGCAGTAGTGCCAGACACCGCCTGGACGGAAATCCACGTGGCATACAGGTAACTCCCAGCCTCTTGGTCCCCACCAATTTTTTAGATGATCAGGTTCTTTAAACATACTGAACACCAGGTCACGCGGTGCATCGAACACCCTCTCCAGTACAAGCACCCGGTTTTCCTCCACTCTGGAAAACATTTGATTGCTGTTGGACATTTCGTTTCCTCCTCCATTTCAAATGAACGTACATATGTGAAGACGTGTTGCCCTTAAACCTCAATAGCCCTATAAAAAAGGAACCGATAGTAGTATTCTTCAGAGAATCCTTAACTCCTTCTGCCTTTCTAACTATGTTTCCATTCTTCTCTAGACATGGCCCTATGAACATGACTGACCCACTTCCGGTTAATCTTCATCCACTCCCTTTCGTTTTACTTCTTGCAGGTACTCATCCAAACGATTAAATCGCTCGTTCCATAGGTGTTGATAAGAATCCACCCACGTATCCAACTCTTTAAAAGGCTCAGGCCTTAGCTTGTAGTAACGTCGATTGGCAATTGGCTGGACTTCGACGAGACCTGACTGATTCAATACTCTGAGATGCTTAGAAACTTGCGGCTGGTTCATTCGTAGTTTGTCAGTGATTTCCCCCACTGTAAGGGGTCCATCACGCAGAAGTTCAACTATAAGCAGGCGATTTGGCTCGGCGAGAGCATGTAATATGGTTTTCATATCCCTAATATACTTCGAAAGGAATATTCCTATCAAGGAATATTTAGAAAAATTTTGAAAGGAGCCGCAGGGATAGGTACGTTGGCTCTTATTCAATAGTGGGACAAGGTACCTGTCCCCGTGTCCCTAGAATTATACGAATGTGAGAATCGTATTCGTTTTTTTATTACGATAATAAAATGATTATTCCTTGTCATGGGAAAGCACGGGGACGGTCCTCATGCTCCTTTTCAAGTCAGCCCGCAGCGACAGAACCGTCCTCAAGACCCGCAAACCTCACCACAAACCGGCAACCGTCCTCATAAGTCCCATCCAACTCAATGGTCCCACCACTTTGCTCGATGATTTTCTTCGCAATGGAAAGTCCCAGTCCCGTTCCCCCTGTCTCGCCATTCCGGGATTCGTCCATCCTCACAAACGGCTCGAAGATCCTTTCGTGGTAGTCGGCGGGGATCCCTATCCCTTTGTCTTCGATCGTCATCACGGCCTGGTTCTCCTGCTGCTTGAGTGAAATGGACAGATAGCCATCACTGTACGCCATCCCATTATGGAGAATGTTCGTAATCGCACGCTCAAGCTTGGATCGATCGAACCTTACCCTCAGGGGATCCTCGGTAATATCCAGGTGATACTCCATCCCTTTTTCTTCGAACTCTACTACAAAAGAAGACAGCATGGTACGGAGCCATTCGGCCATATCCTTTTCCTTAAGGGAAACCGAATCACACTCTATTTCCAAATGGGACAAGTCGAACAGGTCATGGATGAGCCGATTTGCTCTCTTGCTGTTGGACACGATGATATCGGTATATCTCTTCTGATCAGAACGACTCATATTCGTCAGGCTGGTCAACGTTTCAGCGTATCCCTGTATATTGGTAAGTGGGGTTTTCAGATCATGGGAGATATCCAGGATGAGCTGTTTTCTCAGGCTTTCGGACCTTTCCTTTAAGGCGATTTCCGTGCCAATCGTCTGTGCCATTAGGTTGATGTTATTCTTCAACTGGTTCAATTCCTGATTCGCCTCGAACTCGATTTTTTCTCCATAGTTTCCTGCTGAAATCGAATCGATCCCCTTCAGAAGCTTTTGGATCGGCTGAATGAGCTGGACGGATGTTCTTTTCACGTACCAGTACAGGATGACGATCAAGCACACGATGAAGAAGAAGATGGTGAAGAAGAACACATCATCCAATTGGAAATAGTCATCTGCGGGGAAATAGAGCAATAGATACTCTTCACCGTTTTCAGGTATGTATAAATCCGTATCGTACGTATCGGTGTTCTTCAGAAATTCATTCAATCCATAGGTAAACCCGATCTTGTGAGGACTATTGAATTGATCGGTCACTTTATAATCGGTACTGACGATTTCAAGGTACGCATGATCCGGCAGCTCATTCTTCTTGAATGCCGCTTTCATCCCAGATTTCTTCGCATCTTCATACGTCCCTTTAAGGAATTCCTGATCCAAATCCTCATACACGGTCTCGACATATACAAAGTTTGCCACCAGGGTGAACGTCCCCACTCCGAGTAGAATGATGAACAATAAAGCATAGTTGATAAAAAACTGCTTGGTGATGGAAATGGATTTTTTAAGGAGGATCGGATTAGTCTTCATGATTCTCCATCCGATAACCGAGCCCTTTCACCGTCGTGATGTACGTCGGGGATTTAGGATCTGCTTCGATTTGTTCTCTGATCCGACTGATATGGACCATGATCGTATTGCTGTCACCGATGTAGTCCGTGTTCCATACAAGCTCATACAGCTGGGCCTTCGAATACAGCCGGTTCACATTCTTCATGAAGATGGATAAGAGCATTGTCTCCTTCGGGGTCAACAGAAGCCTCTCCCCATCCTTGGTCACCGTTTGATTGATAGGATCATATTCGAGCGATCCGTTGCGAATGACCCCTTCTTCCTCCACCACACTATAATCCGTATACCGCCGGATCTGCGCGTTCACCCTTGATACAAGCTCAACCATGCTGAAGGGCTTCACGACATAATCATCTGCCCCCAGCCCAAATCCCAGAACTTTGTCTGCATCATCCGCCCTCGCTGTCAGCAGCATGATCGGAGCCTTGCACCACTTCCGAACTTCCTTGATCACCTGAAACCCGCCCAATTTCGGCATCATCAGGTCCAGGATCAGAAGGCTCGGCCGCTTCTCCCTGCATTTCCGGATCACTGCTTCTCCATCATACGCCTGCTCCACCTGATACCCCTCATTCCGCAAATGAAGGCTGATCAATCGGTTAATATCCACATCATCTTCCGCTATATAAATTAACTCTGCCATACCGTTACTCCCAGTCTTGTAAAATCAAATTTCCATCCTATTTTATCATGAAAGTTACAAGGGTTTTTGAGATTTATGGTTAATTTAAGGTTGCTTTAAGGTTGGAGTTAAGGAAGTTGTGTACAATAAATTAGTTAATGGTCCTTCAAATATATGACCGGCCATTTTAAAAAAAGTAGTTTGGTGGGTAATGAACATGACAAACAAATTAAATGAGTTCATCATAAAAGGACACTTTGTAGAGGCAAAAGAAATGATGAATGAACTTTCCTATTCAGAACTTGATGAAGAACTGATGGAAAACGCCTTCAAGGATTCAAGTATAACGAATTACGCATTCATCATGAGTTTACTAGTCGAAGAGGAAAACGTTGAGTTACATGAAATGGCGTTTAGATTGATGGCGATTCCACTAAGTTACCTGGACGGTGCTTATTACGCTGCCCTTTATCATGCAAGGCGATGTGTGGAATTAACAGACCGACAAGATATCAGATATTTATTCAATCTGTTATTCTTGCATCATATCCCCGATAAAGTAGTCAGTGAAGAGGAAGCGTATGATACGGCGAGAAGGATGCTTGAATTAGATCCTGATAATAGACTGGCGAAAGAAATTATTACGAAGCGTTAAGATAAGATGAAAATCTATCAAATATCAAACCAGGCACGACCTTGCGGGTAAAAAATATGAATAAACCAATGTTCTATATCAGTCAGGAGGTATGGAAATGAGTTTAAGAAAACGATTAGTCTACGGTATTTCTTTCTTTGTGATATCGTTAACTATCATACTTATAAATGTTAAACCAAGCCCTTTTCAAATGGGCCTGATGACCATTACAAGTCTGTCCACCATATTTATCATAAATTATAAAAGAGGAGACACGTAATAAAAGTAAGCCTTGCTTTAAGTTGTAATACGTGGGTGGATAATAAACAGAGGCCTACATAGTTCGTAGAATCACGGGAAGGGTTTTCGTTCGCTTTCACGAAAACAAAGCAGCAAAACCGGCCAGAACAAACTTGGCCGGTTTTAATGATGCTTAAAATGGTTTTAAAAAATCGTGAATCCACGAAATATCTGTAGAGTATTCCTTATTTACACCTACCCAATGTTGAAGGAATTTTTCTGTGTCCTCTTTCCATTCAGGATATGCTTCTTTAAAGGCATCAATGAATGTTGAACTCCCCGCGAGGACCGCGTGATCCTCATGAGATACTTGCAAGCCCCATTCTCCATGGGGCGAATAGAGGGAATTCTCGACCACAAGTGGAATGGCCTGATAGTCTTCGTAGGCCATGGTATTCCCGGCGACCCAGTGTTGTGGTGCCAGCTCCGAGTGAAAGTCCTGTGAAAGATTAAAAGAATCACCTTCCGACTCCGATACGAAGAAGGTCTCCTGTCCAACCTGTTCCAAGGTTTTCATCAGAGCATGGAACTGATTTTCCTGAAGATAATATCCGTTAGTTGGGAAGATCAGCACCCTTTCGTTGAGGGTTTCTTGAAATGGATCTCCAAATGGATCCGATTTCTTAAATACTCTATGGAATGCTTCCTTTAACCGGGAAATGTCCTCTGCTTTTTGAAATCTCTCCACTTTTTTCCCTCTTTCCCTAAAGAAACTTTATTTTTCTAACGCCTTTTATTCCGTTTATATCGATGGTAGGAGGCCCTGATTTAGAAGATTTCCTATATGTAAAGGTGACCCCGTTCTTGTCTTTTCCGACAAATACTCCAGGTGAAACTTCCCTATGACTGGAGACTTGGGCACTGAAGAAATCCCAGGCATCGGACGCCGTGCCGTACATTTTTTTGATGTCATTTTGATCTGCTTTTGGAAGTGATTTTAGATCGTCTGCACTCCATTTTTTCTTCAGGCTTTGTTTCAAAGCATTCTTTACGGCTGTTTTTCCAAACTTTTTAATAGCATACTTGATACCGAGTCGTAATACAACACCGACGATAATGGGAATAACCGAAGCTTGTAGAGTAGTAGAGTTGATCTCGTACTCTTCGCCTGTTTCGGTATCAATCAGGGTAGCGATCAGGATCTCATCGTCTACTTCGTGGAAGACAACATGATAGGACTCATGGTATTCCTTCCCTGATTCATCCACAATGTTGCCTGTGATCACGGCATCCTGGCTCTCAAGGTCCATGGTCAGTTCAGTATCCACTTTAAGATCTTCTTCATCCACTTTCATATCTAAGACAAGTTTCTCGTCACTGTCTTCTTTAACCTCTACTTTCACCTGTTCTGAGAGGTCGACATCATGTTCCTCACTAAGTGACCTTTCAGCTTGTTCTAAATCGATTCCTTGTGGTGGAGCGTTATCCTCTGTTGCGGCCAAACTGCCTTGTGGGAGGATGGAGAACAACAATGTGATAATCAAACTTTTTACTAGTAGTTTTTTCAATGAGCGCACCTCTTTATTTTATTCTAACCAAACCATGTCCATAGTCTTGGTCAGGTCCTGCTTCGCCTAAATCGATCGCTTCTGTTTGCAGCATTTTGTAAATGTCCTTGGTTCCCTTCATACGGGATTCACGCTCCAGTATACGGGCAATATATCCAGATATTTGGGCTGCGGCGAAGGAGGTACCGCTGAAAGGTTCGAAGTCCCCTTCCTTATTAATTGAAAGAACCTCTGTCCCAGTTGCGGCAAAATCCACTTTTCCCCTTGCCGCCAATGTAGATCGGACGAGGTTGGGGTTTACGGATGTGATGGACCATACCCCCTCATACCGTGCCGGATAGTCAGCCTCCTGCCCCAGTGTATTCCCTGCTGCCGCTATGATGATAATCCCGGAAGAAAGCGCCTTATCAACGGCTTTCTTAAGAGAAGGGTCATCCACTTGAAAACCGGAACTGATATTGATGATGTCTACTTTCTCTTCGATGCACCAGTGGATGCCTCTCACCAAATCGGCTACCTTCCCGTTGCCTTTCTTATCTAAAACCTTCACATCATATATAGACACCCGTTGAGCGAGTCCGCTCATTTCGCCTCCCGTATCCTCAGCCGCTATGATGCCAGCAATGGGCGTCCCGTGACCATAATGATCTTCAATCGGCTGATCCGGCTGGATGGCATTATATGATTGATGGATCTTACCTTTCAATGCCGGATGGTCTTTATTTATTCCGCTGTCCAGTACAGCGACCTTGATCGGCTGCTTCTCATTCATCAAGTACAACAGCGCGATCCCGAACAACATTGCGATGATACCTATTACACGATAAGTCTCTTTATGTTTCATTTAGTTTGACGTTACCTTTCTATTGGTCAAGGCAGATAAATCATGTTGAATCTGCCGTATCAATCGATCGACTCTAATTAATATGAAGAATTCTTCTCTATGTATTATAGTGGGAAACATTTACAAGAAACTTAACGGAAGCTTAACGCAACCTTAAGTTTTCCAACGTACAAAAAAACGCCTGATCCCAATCGGGAAAAGGCGTAATTTTCAAGGTCAAATCAAAGTGAACCGGGGAGGGCTCCCATCGATCATCCGGATTGATGTTTGAATAGAAGTCCATCGGTCCTCTTTTTATCTTTTTTCAACGGAAAAGGACATTCGTTTAGCTAGATTCGTTCCTTGAGTGATAAAGAGGACCGGAATTGGAGTGAAATTCCTTATAGGGAATCCCTTCTGCTGTGGAATTGATCCAAATCGGGACAAAATCGATCCTCCGTGTCGAATTTTCTTTATTATGGTAGCCGGGGTATATATCGATCATTCAGTCTGAAAGCACCAGAACCGCCCCCATTCTTCTCTTAAACAGACCTTCGTTTATGCTTTTCATGAATGATTTTTTTGTTCAATATTCTCACTTCGCCAACCATCAATAACCTCATATCCTCCACAATATATTCAGCCAGCTCTTGATCAGAGATGTCATCTCCATCAATATCAAGGCGGAATTCCTGCCCTTGTATCCCTCCGCCATTTGTAAAATCTATTTCAAAGTCAAACTGAACTCTTTTCTCCATTTGAATCCTCCTTACATATGGTTAGATCTCATTCATTATAAGAATTCAACCAAAAGAGAGTGACACTTTTTTCGTTGAGCGCCCCCTGTTGCCGAAGACTCGGATTCTAGATCATTTGAATTCTGATTCTGTTCTTACGTTAAATAGGCCTACTCGATTCATGAATATCCTAATCGTACGGTGAACATAATGAATATAGGTGAATTGATTTACGACTAATCCTAGCTATTGGAGGCGACCATAATGAAAAAACAAGAAAAATCAAAAGATATCGGCCAAAAAGCAGATGCAATGAATACGATGGATCAGGGGTTAAACTTGGTTTCTCAAGTAATCAATAATGCTACGGGCAGTGACAAGGGGAACGATGGTAAGATCAATGAAAATGATTAGTTTACATGCCTTTTCATAGGTGTTCTTCTAGCTTTCCAAGAGCCATAGGGACCGTGATAGGCTCACTTTAAAGTAGACGGCTTTTTTAAAAAATTTGTGTTTGTCTTTAGCTAAGAGGTTCCGCTTAAGGAGAGAAAACCTTACTCACACCCGAATTAGCAGCAGAAATAGCAGTGCTAATAACACTTATTTAACAGCAAAAAAACCAGACCTATTTGGCTCTGGTTTTTTATGTCTATGTCATCTTCTTGTTCCGTTAAAGCTCCCTTTAGCTGAATATCTGATAAGTCATTAAAATAACCCACAACATAATGATACTCCATAACAAAATGATGAGTGAGCCTACTACCCAATTTTTCGGTTTACCATTTTTCATCATGTCTTTTGCTTTACCTTCACATTCTGATATTACTTCTTTAGGTATCATCTTTAATGCAAACATTATACCTATTGGAACGATAATAACATCATCTAAATAACCAAGTATCGGTATGAAATCAGGTATCAAATCAATCGGACTAAACGCATAAGCCACTACACAAGCAGTAAATAATTTAGCATACCAAGGTACTCTTTCATCTTTATAAGATAAGTATAGTACAAAGATTTGTTGTTTTAATCTTTTCGCCCAAGCCTTTATTTCCCCCATGAAATTTTCTCTCTAACTCCCTCTATAAAGAATTCTAATGCTTTATCTTTGCTTCTAATATTACATGCTTTCTTCAATATTCCTGCCCTTTAACTAAATAAAGAAACCGCCGACATTCAAATGAGAAAACTATAAATATCTAAGTCTTTTAACCAAACACCTGAGCAGCAATTCCAAATAATTCACCATTTCTCTGGGGCATCTCAGTTGAGTTAAATATCATAATTGATGGATTACTCACGCATACAAACCCGCATTTCTCAACGGCTTCAATAAATACTTCATTACCTGATGGTATATCGATCCTTAATTTGCCTTGATGCCCAATAGTCAGCTTATCTAGAATCATTGATGCTACTTGAGCATCCGGTGCCACAATAGGTCCTATTATCAGATTAATAGGTCCTAATATAGATAATCCAAAACCTATAGTGTTCCCTATGTAATCTTTCACTACTACACATTCCTCGGATTGATTGATTCTATGTTTAAGAAAGTTGCTTCTCTTATCTCCAAAAGCATCTTCATCTAACTCAATTATTTTATGTAAGTCGCTCTCATTATAATGTTCGATGGTAACTGTTCGATTGGGTAGATTAGAATTTGAATAGGTGTCGCATATGTACTTGTGCACTCGGTCAACGATTTTAAACCCCATTTTTTCATAGAGAGGCTTCCCGTCTTCAGTCGAAATCAGCATGATCGCAATGTCACTTGAAATGGAATTCATACATTGTTGTGTCGCTTCTTTTCCTAATCCCATCCCTCTATACTCTTTGTTGACTATTACCATACCAATGGAGGCGAAATTGGCTTCATAGGGAATGATGGCGGCACTTGAAACAATTTCCCCTTCAGTATTCTTATGGCCGAATACTTTACCAGATGACATAACTGTACCAATCTCGTGTTCATCATAGTCCCACCCCACTGATTCAGACAGTTCAATTAAACCCGGGATATCTTTCTTGTCAAACTGGACTAAATCTACCTTTGACATCTTACTTGTATTCATTACATTTTCTCCTTAGTCGATTCCATAGTGAGAGTATGCCTTGTTTCTCCCCGCCTACCCTTCCGCAAATGGAATATCCATTATTTTCAATACTATCATAATTAATCTATTGATATGGCGAAATCGAGGCTACTTGGTACATTTCATCTAGATTGCTTCGAGGATTGCCCTGCCAATATAAAAAATAGCAGGTCCAACTCTTTTACGTGCATACCTGCTAATTGTATATTATTTGTCAGTCTAGATTAGAGTGGAGACAGTTCCCACTCTCCCCTCATCCCTTCGAAAACAATTTCCAATTCCCTTCAGAGATCACTTCGACCGCTCCGCCCATCACCTTGATGGCCGTTTGGTCATCAATCGCATATGCCTGACCCTGCATTTCAGCAGCCCATTTCTCTGCGGCAGCCATGGTGTTATGCGGCAGCATTTCGTGATCCAGGTGGGGAAAGATTGAAAAATCGACCAATCCGAGAGCATCATCGCCACCGCCGGGGGGAGTCCAGCCAACGAAGAAATCACCAATGTTCGGTGCCATCACCATGCTCCCGGCACTCATTCCCACATAGACTGCTTGCAGGGACGGCAGAAGGTACGCAAGCCCCGATTGCCGCATCCAATGGTTCAGGTAGAGGGCGTCCCCGCCTGAGACCAGCATGACGTCCGTCTCCCGGACCAGCGGCACCCACCGGTCTTCGTCGATACTTGGCAGCGCTGTGAGCTCCAGCACTCCGACGGATTTCCAGCCCAGCTCGACCATTGGATTCCCGGAATTGCCACTGATGAACTCCCATGCTTTGACGCCTGGGCCGACCCAGGGGTGTCCGTACATCGCGGTGGGGATGCACAGGGCTGTGGATTCGGCGATCGGCTTGTCCAGCATGTCAACCAACGCGTCGTGAATACGTTTGTTATTGACGCCTGCAGATGTGAGCAGAAACTTCATATCTTCAACTCCTTATCATTGTGTGGTAACACTTTTCATATCTCTAAGACTGCAACTCTTTGGTGTTACTAACTACTTATTAACCCCTTAGTCGATATTTCTTCTTCCATTAACGGTTGATTCAATAAAAAATTCAACAAAAATGGCCGTTAATCCTTCTTAGACCAACGTTCTGGTTTTAATTAGAATGGTTTGATGATCTACAGCTCTCTTTTAGACATATCCCTAGAGTCAACGAGAAGCCCAGAGACGGTTCTCGCGCTTCCTTTATGAACTCAGAAAAGTGGCAAAACCGCCACTTTACTTCACGATCCCCTTTGCTTCCCCCTCACAAACACCCTAATTCCTTCACTTTTTATCGACTAGGTTCTAAGCCATTAGAACTGTCCCCTGGCTCTGCTCAATCGTTCATGCTCCAACTCTCACTCTTGAATATGTTAAAATATAATTGGAAACTACAGCAAAAGGAGAGACGATGAGTACATGATCGATCAAGGTAAACGAACATACACGAAAGCTATCTGTGACAAAGTATTGAGTCAAAAGCAAGAGCTTATCGTTCAAAAGGACAATTTGAGATCAAGCCAATACAGCAACATAGAATCGAAGCTTCATAGTTGGCGTGAGAATATCATTGACATTTATGCAAAATCGATCGAAAGTGACTTGGATACGGCCTTCGAGCAATTACAGGAGTGGGGATCAGAGGCAGTCGATACACTCGTGAATTTCAACCTTCCATTGGAGATTGCTCTGGACGAAGTAAGAGATTACCGAAATTTAATCGGACAAATCATAAAAGAGGAAGCTTCCGCTTTCAACTTGACATTCGATGAATTCTATAACCTGATTTCAGATTTTGACGCAGTGGTGGACAAGGCCGTACATTGGCTGAGCATGTCGTATACAAGAAGATTTTATACACGGATCAACGCTGCAGAGGCTGTAGCATTAGAATTATCCATCCCGGTGATTAAAATAACCAATCAAGTTGGCATACTCCCTTTGATCGGTGACATCGACACCGAAAGAGCCCAAGAACTGATGGATAAAGCACTCTCAAGAGGGAGCGAATTATCCTTAGAATACCTGGTGGTTGACCTGTCCGGCGTTCCGATCATTGATACGATGGTAGCAGACCGCATCTTCAAGGTAGTGGATGCCTTATCCCTCATCGGAATCGAAACCATCCTATCCGGAATAAGACCCGAGATCGCCCAGACCATGACCCATCTCGGAATCAATTCTTCGGACATCACTGTGACATCCAGTCTTCATATGGCTTTGAAGAAATTTCTGTAAGTCGGGGAGAAAGGTGCCTTGGATCGAAGGACGAGATTCGGTCCCTGCCTGCCCCACTGGTTGGGAGACATGCGCAGAAAAAAACCACAGGGAGGGTTCTCATGCTTCCTTATTCGTAAGCATGAGAACCCTCCCTTTTTCCCAACATATTAAGGTCACTAAAGCATCATTCTTCCCCATCTATTTTACGAGTTTGGTGAAGATTTCTTTTTTTACTTTCTAATACCTCTATTGGTCATTTCATTTCCAACTCTTTTAGTATCTTCTACCACTATCTGAAGCGCCTTAAGAATCACTGAATTCGCTACAACCCCTACATAATTTGCCCCTTTTTCAAAAGCTTGCTGTGCTCCTGTACTATCAGCCGCAACCGTTCCAATCGCAACGTTATTTTCTGATGCTGTTTGATACAAGTTTCGTATGACTCCTTGAACTTCAGGATGGTTGGCACCTTCTTCTTTAAATCCCATATCAACCGATAGGTCGGTTGTACCGATGAAAAGAACATCGATACCTTCGACCCCCATGATCTCCCCAATATTCTCCACCGCTTCAAGGGTTTCTATATGTGGAATGACCAAGATGTTTTCATCGGAGCTATCTAAGAATGCCTTCCCTCCTTGATTTCCATAGCGCGCCGCCCTGTGTGAATAAGCGACACCCCTGGTTCCTAAAGGGGGGAACTTCGCCCTTTTCACAGCCTTTATGGCATCTTCCTTTGAATTGACCATCGGTACTTGTACCCCTTTGGCTCCTCTATCCAAAGCCTTCTGGATACTGGACGGATCATATGAGACTCGGACAATGGGTACTAGATCCACTGATTCGGCTGTCCGGATCATGTTTTCTAATTCAGAAGAACTGAATGCCCCATGCTCATCATCTATAACCACGAAATCAAATCCGGCATACCCGATCATTTCAATGAAGTTGGGAGAATAGAATCCAATGAAACTTCCAAGTACTCTTTTCCCGCTTCTGAGTTTATCCTTTACACGATTGATCAATGAAATTACCTCCCTACTTTACACCCTTTCACTCAATCAGCCAGTTGCGTAAAGCAGCCGTCACTTCTTCCGGTCGCTCCAAACTGCTTAAATGGCCACAATCATCTACGATAACTAACCGGGACTCTGAAATAGTTGCCTGCATTTCTTCATGTAAGGACAAGGGGCAAACCTGATCCTCCCTTCCTACTAAAAGGAGCGTGGGAACGTTAATTTGCCTTAAGCCTTCCCGAAGGTCAGAACGCGTAGAAACGGCCATTAATTGCTGCACATATCCTTCTGGTCCTACTCTCTCCGCCATATCCTTTATGGTTGATACCAACTGGTCATCTTCCTGCCTGCCGGGATGAATGAGATTCGGTAACAACTTTTCCTCTACTATGCTTTGAAACTGCCCAGATTCCACTTTTGACATAAGGCTCTTCCAGCTTTCCAACTGCTCTGGCTTGGGGCCATGTGGATTCGAGTCCAATAGGGCAAGTCTGGTCACTCTTTCTGGTGCTTGCCGGATGACTTCCATTGCCACAATCCCACCAAGTGAAAGCCCGGCTAGAGCAAAGCGTTCAGGGGCATGCTTCAAGACGGATTCAGCCATTCCCTCTATGGTGTCTGCTCCAGTTAACATTGAAACGGAAGGATCGGAAACATCAGTCAAATGTTCCAACTGATGCTCCCAAAGTCTCTCATCACAAAGCGTACCCGGTAATAATACTAACGCTTCTTTCTTCATCTACTATTTCTCTCCCGCCCGCAGCTTCTCCGCCATTTGTTTTTCAAGTGCTGAAAAATTCTCAGGTTTGATCATTTTTCCTGATTGATCTGCATGGAAGCCATGTTCCGCAGCTTTCCTGACGACCTGTGGAGCCCAGTATGGATCTTTCCCGTTGAATACTTCATGCTGTTCAAGCACGGCAAAGATCCAAGCATCATCCTCACTGATATTTTCAAAGCCTCTCCATAACCCTGGAGGCAGAGAAATTAAATCCCATTCTTCAATGATGGTTTCACCCTCGATCTCATCTTCACTATTTCCCCAATAGAAACGCCATTTTCCGGAAAGAGGAAGAAACGCTTCGATGTAGTCATGAGTATGGTAAGCCGGTCCATTCCCTGGAGGTGCTTTCACCATACCGATTTGAAACCCGTGTGGTTCTGTTATTTCAGGGGAATAGGCCTCATTTTCACTGGCCGTATCCCCGATCAGGGCGTAATTCAGGCGTTGATGACCAGGTATGATACTATCAATAAACATGAGGGGAATGGCTTTTGATTTTAGATCATCAAATCGGACAATCCAGTTTTCTTCCATCTTTTCATTGGATACATATCGTTTCACTTTCGGTTGTTCTGTCGGCATAGTAATCTTCCTTTCTATTATTCAAAATTTTATTTATTGACTATTCTTACAATTTAAATGTCACTAGTTTCAGTTCTGTCATCTCTTCCACGGAATATTTGATTCCTTCACGGCCGGTACCGCTGTTCTTTACACCACCATATGGCATATGATCGACTCTGAAAGTAGGGATATCGTTGATCATGACTCCCCCGACTTGAAGTCGGTGCAGGGCATCGAATGCTTTATGAACAGAGGTCGTGTAGATCCCCGCCTGCAATCCGTATTCCGAATCGTTCACGAGTCCGATCGCTTCATCCAATGAACCGTATGGTGTGATCGTGACAATGGGGGCAAATGCTTCCTTACAGTTCAGGGATAAAGCGGATGATCCCCCCGTGATCACAGTTGGGTGTATAATGGCATCCTCCCGCTTTCCTCCATATAAGATGTGCGCACCTGCTTCTGTTGCTTCCTTAAACCACTCTTCGATCCTATCTGCCTCACCTTGGTTGATCATGGCCGATAAGTCTGTGCCTTCTGACAGGGGATCGCCGATCACAAGCTGTTTCGTTCTTTCCACAAATTGATGTACAAAAGAGTCATAGAGTATTTCCTGCACGTATATCCTCTGCACGGAAATGCATACTTGACCGGCAAAGGAATAAGCACCTTCCACACATCGATCAACGACAGCATTCATATCTTCCGCCCCATCGACGATGACAGCTGAGTTCGAACCCAGTTCAAGTGTTACTTTTTTCAGCCCTGCTTTTTCTTTAATACCAAGCCCAACCTCCACACTTCCAGTAAATGTGACCATTTTCACTCTGGAATCTTTCACGAGCTGATCTCCAATGACACTGCCTCTCCCCGTGACTACGTTTAACGCCCCTCCCGGTAAGCCTGCCTGCTCAAAGATTTCCGCTGTCAGGAGTGCGCTTAAAGGCGTCTGATTCGCGGGCTTCAGAACCACAGAATTCCCGGCAGCAAAGGCCGGCCCCAGCTTATGGGCGACTAGATTAAATGGGAAGTTGAAGGGGGTAATCGCTGCGATGACCCCTAAAGGCTCACGGATCGTGAAGGCAAAGCGCCCCTTTCCACTCTTGGCGGCATCCATGGGAATGGTCTCCCCATTAATCCGCTTCGCCTCTTCGCTTGCAAATTTATACGTTTCAATCGTTCGCGCGATTTCAGCACGAGCTGCCTTTAGTGGCTTGGCACATTCCATGGCAAGGATTTCTACTGCCTCCTCAGATCTCTCTTCAAAAATACGTGAAGCACGCTCAAGGATGTCCGAACGTTCCAAGGAAGTCAACTGCTTCATTTTCTCAGAACCTGATTGTGCACTTTCCAAGGCGTCTTCCACTTCCCGTTCATCTGCCAAAGGGACGCTGGCAATGACGTCTCCGCTGAATGGGGATTTCAACTCATAATAGTCCTTTGCTTCCTGCCACCTGCCATCAATGTAGAGTTTCTTTTTGAGCTGTTTTTTCAGCAACCTTCATCACGTCCTTTCTCGTATCCCGTGAATGCCTTTTGGTAAATGGCTAAGATCTTCTTTTCGGTCAATTGGTACGGCGTGTTGGACAACAGGCGATCAATCTGTGAGGCTTGCCCGGCAAGTAGAGGCAAATCTTCCTCATTGATCCCAAGCTCCGCCAATGATGTCGGGAGGTCAAGATTCGAAAGTAATTCATATAGATACCCCACTATTGCCTTAAGCGCTTGGTGTGGATTTTTTGAGTAATCCCCTAATTCAAGATAGTTTGCAACCTCTACCATTTCCTGCGTGCACGTTTTCCCAGTCTCTTCGAAAACAAACGGCATAAGGAGAGCATTGGCAACTCCATGCTCGATGTGGTACTTTCCACCGAGGGGGTAAGCTAAGGCATGGACGGCCCCCACACCTGCATTGGCTAACGAAACTCCTGCCAACATGCTTACCCAACTCATTCCGATACGTCCTTCCATGTCTTTTCCGTTATGAACTGCCTTCGTGATGTTCGAACTAAATAACTTCATGGCCTTTTCAGCATAGATCTTCGTTAAGGGTGTAGCTCTCACGGCAACATACGATTCAAGTGCATGTGTGAAAGCATCCACACCTGAAGCAGCGGTGACCCGTGGCGGGCATGAGCGTGTCAGAGCGGGATCGATGATTGCGAGGTCCGGCAGAAGATGCCTGCTGACAATCCCCCGTTTTACTTCCTCTTCTTCATCCCCGAATATGGCATTCATCGTCACTTCCGATCCGGTTCCTGAAGTCGTCGGAAGCAGAATGCACTTGACCTGTCTGGAATCAATGGTTTCGGCTCCACTTAAATAAGGACTCACGTCATCTTTATCCACCAGAGCTGCCGTCGCTTTGGCAACATCTAGTGCGCTTCCGCCTCCGATACCGATTACGAGTTCGCTTCCAGATTTCTTCACAAACTCTACTGATTTTTGTACCAAAGTAAAGGTCGGCTCTCCTTCAATATCTGTAAACACATTACTTTCGATTCCTGCCGATTCCACTAATTCCAGTACACGTTCAACGACTCCAACCCGTTCAAGACCTTTATCACTAATAATGACAACTCTGCTAACCTCTAATTTCTTAATCTCATCCGGCAAGGAATAAAATGTGTCGACTCCGAAACGGATATTCCCAGGCATATGAAAATCCTGATTTATACTTGAAGGATCTTTCTTAATAGACGTTTGTACTGACATGGTATTCCCTCCTTTTTGAATGCGCATTCAAAACTAAGTAATGAAAGATGATTTATTCGTATGTTCCGGCTTCGGCATCGTCAGCATTAGACTCTGTACCCAGATAGATCTGCCTCAGTACATCCAAGCCGTCAAATGTCATCCATTCTTCTACAATTTTCTCATTCCTCACTTTCAGGTGAGAAATCCCCAATACCTCTACTGTTTTTCCACTTGGCTGACCGAAATACCCAATACCCTCATGAATCCCTTGCAATCTCCACCTTACGGCAACATCCCATTCACCCTTTTGGGCTCCCTCGTTACAGGTCACTCTCTCGACCATACATTTAGCACTTGGGAATGAGGCAAACAAACTGACGAGCATTCCCTGGATCTGGCTGGTGCCAATCAAATCTTTATTGCAAATATAATGAACCACCGCATGACTCGAGTAGAAGTCCTTCACGTGGTTAAATAATCGCCATTCCCATACTTTGTTGTACATGGCTAAAATAAAATCACCAATTTCAAAACCTTCTGACTTTGGAGAGTATACTTGTGGCATCAGCTGCCCTTCCATTGTCCCGCTGGAACCGAAGTGGGATTGCAATGCCGGGGTCTTGTTCTCCGAATTCTGTGCCAGTTTCCTTGCCACTTCTATTGGATCGAATCCTAACTGTTTGACTAGATACAGGTTGTCTCGTACAAGCCACTCTTCCACGATCCGGTTTGAATGGACAAAGCAGTCAACCGTGGTCCGGAAGAAAACTTTCTTACCTGTAGCAGGCCCGAATGAGGAATCCCCCAGGTTGGTAGCACTCGATGCGATACGGTGAGAAGATAAAAATCCTTCCTCATCATTACCTGACCATATGACATTTTCCCCAACCAGCCTTCGATCCGGAAAGGCGTGCAAAGCCTGTAAGGTCCCGGACACCACCTCATTTACACCTTGTATATGGGCTGTTCCCGTATGCATGGTGACATCATTATGATAGGTTTGATAAATAATCCCGATCCCTTTCTCTTCCCAGATGCGATGGGTGATCTTGATGATATAATCCACAAAATCGAGATACTCCTCGTCGAATCCATTCATTCTTTGTTTACGTTTTGTATTCTTTGAAAATTCATTGTAATCCGCATAGCCAACACGGTTCACTTCGGTTGAGTCGCCATAGAATACGTTGTCATGTTGAGGTGCTTGATGAAGAGGACGATCCATTTCTACTTTTTCCTCTTTTCGTTCATCCACTTTCGGCATCTTGATTCCTCCTTTATTTGAATGCGCATTCAAAATGCAATAAAAGATACTCTTTAAATTGCGGTCCAACCTCCATCAACCTTGATGGTTTCACCCGTTACAAAGTTTGCCATGTCAGAAGCGAGAAATAACACCGCTCCTGTCACATCAGAAGGTTGGGCAAGTTTCCCTAATGGGATTCGATTGATCACGTCTTGATAAAAATCTTGATCTTCAAACATATTGGATGTGAGCTCGGTTTCAATAAATGTTGGAGCCACTGCATTAACCTTGATATTGTAGGGTGCCCACTCAACAGCAAGAGCTTTGGTCATTTGCACGGCCCCTCCCTTACTGGAACAATAGGCTGCCCGCTTGATATAGCCAACGAATGCCATCTGTGAAACAATGTTGATGATCTTCCCACTTTTTTGTGAAAGAAAATACTTCGCTGCACGCTGGGAGGAGAAGAAGCTTCCTTTAAGATTTGTATCAAGGATTGAGTCCCAATCTTCCTCCGTCACTTCTATGGCTGGTTTAGGAATATTCACTCCTGCGTTATTGACCAGTACATCGAGTCCCCCCATATGAGCGGCAGCCTCATCCACCATCTTATGAATGTCCGCTACATGCCGGATGTCGGCCTTCACATAAGAACAATCGGGGGAGTAACGTTTCAGCTCAAGGACAGCAGCTGACAGGGCTTCATCATTCCTCCCTGAAATCACCACTGTGGCCCCCAGTTTGGCAAAGGAGAGCGCGATATCCTTTCCAATGCCTTTACTTCCTCCCGTAACCATGACCCTTTTCCCTTTCAATTCAGCAAAGTGCGTCAATTCTTATCCTCCTTTCTCGTTCCTGCATACTCCCGTTGTTTTTCGTTGAATTAAATCGGGTTCTAATATGATCTGAAACCCTTCGTCTTTCCCTTCGCCCTCTTCAATCAGGGAGATCAGTTTTTCCAAGGCGAGGGTTGCCATTTTTTCTTTCGGCTGGGTGATAGTGGTGAGTCCAATATATTGATTCTTTGCCAAATCAATATCATCAAATCCTACGACTGATAATTCTTCCGGTACCTTGATGTTTTCACTAGCTGCAGCATCTAACACGGCAAGGGCCATTTGATCGGAAGCAGAGAAAAAGCTTGTTGGCCGGTCACTCTGTTTTAATAACTTTTTGGTAAACTGATAAACTTCATCGTAAGAAAACTCTTTGTTGTAGACAAACTGATTGTTTCCGACAATCCCTAAGTCCTCTAGTGCTTCTTTGTATCCTAAGTTCCTCAAATGGGTGGTGACATACTTCGAAGGACCTGCAATATATCCAATACGGCGATGGTTCAATTGATAGAGATGTTCCACCGCAAGTCTTGCCCCTTTGTAGTTGTTGACGGCTATATAATTCGCCTTCTCGTGTTCCAAGATACTATTGAACAGAATGACAGGAAATCCTTGATCATATAATTCTTTGATTCTTTGATTGTCCTTATCGGCAGAGGCAATGATGATCCCATCGACTCGCTTCCCTTTAAGGGTTTGAATATATTTATCCAGGTTCTCTTCATTGTGATTCGTATTACAAAGGATCACATCATACTGCATCTCCTGTGCTTTTCCCGTAATCACTTTCGCTGATTCGGCAAAGAAAGGATTCGTGATATCCCCGACAATCAATCCTATGGTTCTCGTTTTATTACTGGCAAGGCTTCTGGCAATCTCATCCCTTGTAAACCCTAATTCTTCTATCGCTTCAAGGACCTTCTTTCTTGTAGATTCCTTGATATGAGGATAGTTGTTCAGGACCCTGGAAACGGTCGATTGTGAAACACTTGCCTGTTTCGCCACATCATATGCGCTAATTCTGGCTTTCATTTTTCAAAACCCTTTCAAAAGTTGCCTTCGTGTATTAAACCCGGTTTTTATGGTATTCCGATAATCTAGCGAGAATGATGAATCCGGATTCACATTCCATTATAATTAAAAATTCAGATAATGACAAAGCCTCATTCCCTATAACTGGATAAGCCCCAATATGATCACCTGTGCAATAAACAATCCGATGAGTGCATATGAGTATTTGTCCATGCCCCCCGGAACAATGGAATGACCGTTTTCATCTGTTACAGTTCCTTCTTTTATCAACCTTGCTCTTTGACCATTAAACGTGAATTCTTCCAATTCGATTCTTCTATTCTTTTGAAATAGTAAGCTGAAAATGTAACCAATGATAAGAGTGATCACGCATCCGATCGGATAATTCCAGAGCCAGTTCACCAGCCCAAGGTTTCCAATATAGGTCGTGATGACGATTCCTAATACAAACCCGATTGCGACTCCATTATCATTTGCTTTCTTCGTGAACATCGCCAAAAGAAACATCGCCAGTATCGAACCTGAGAAGTACGAGAGGTAGCTGCCCACTGTCTTTAAGATCGAAGCGGTCGTACCGCTGAATGCCATCAATGTAAATCCGATCAGCAATACCCCAAACACAAGGGTGAAGACCATCGAAACCTTTAGAGAAGCCGGCTTTCCTTTCGTGATGAACTTTTCATAAATGTCTTTAATGAAGACGGTCGTCACTGAATTTAGTACGGAGTCTATGCTGGACATGGCAGCTGCAAAAATCCCGGCCATGATCAGCCCCAAGATTCCTACAGGGATGTTATTTGCAATGAAAGTAATCATAATGTTGTTGGAATTATCGAATTCCCTGCCGTCAAAGAAGACGAAAAGCAATACTCCTATGAACATAAACACAAAATACATGATATTCATCACAAATCCGCTGATACAGATCGACTTTTTCACTTCATTGATCGACTTTGCTGCGAACATTCTTTGAGTCTGTGTCTGATCCGTGGCATAGTATTTAAGCCACATAAACAGACCGCCAATCAGGCCAACCCATACACCATTCTCCAATTTCGCATCCAGCGAGAAATCAAGTGCATCCAATTTCCCCTCTTCTTTCACAACCTTCATCGCCTCAAAAAAGCCAATATCTAAATTGCTCAAAATAATGACAAATGCAGCAATGACTCCACCCCACAAGACAAACATCTGAATCGCATCCGTCCAGATAACCGCTTTAATCCCGCCTAGTAACGTGTACAGAATTGCCACTGCCACAACCATGGGAACGACAATCGTCAGTGACCATCCCGTGAAGGTTTGGATGACCAGTGAAGGAATAAATAAGAACGAACCTACTTGAATCACATTTGATACAATAAATCCAAAGACTACTAAAAGTCTGCTTTTCCCTCCCAGACGCATTTCGATATATTCATAGATGGACGTCACCTTTAGATTATAGAAAAAAGGGAGAAAGATCGATAACGTCAATATTAATACGATAGGTATGCTGAAATTCAACATAAAAGCGATCAGTCCCGAACCATACGCCCAGCCTGGTCCTCCAATAAATCCATTCGCACTGACCGTGGTGGCTGCAATGGAAAGAGCAATCGGGAATGTTGCAACAGATCTCCCACCTACAAAGTAGTCATCTTGTGTGTGATTTCCCTTCCCCAGTTTATAACCCATAATGATCAGAGCAATCATATATACTGCGACAATCGTCATATCAATCCAACCCATATTGAACGAAGACCCCCCATATCCATATTTATTGAATGCGGATTCATAAAAAAGCAAGATGATCTACCCACTGCCTTTATTAAGAGGCTTATGATTGAGACGAAGATGTTTGGAATGGTTATAGGCAGAGTTTCAAGCATTCCTTTTGTAAACGCATTCATTATTTCTTATCTCCATTTATACTGTTGGAGAAGTGATCATGTACGTAACCATGACGCTGATCCTTAAAGTGACGGATTCATAATCCCTTGGGTTCGCTCAAAAATATCCAATCCCTGCTGCTTCAGCCAATAAGGGATATCGATCAGAACCCAGTTCTCAGAAAGCTTATCCCCTTGACGGTAATACACATCCACCACTTGCATGTCAGCTCGAACATTCCCGCCTGGCAGCCCCAGAAATCCACCTATTGGTGTATTCGAAAGGTTCGGCCATCCAAAGAAGCACGCGAACTGTCCTTCAGCAAACCGGCACACATGACCATTGAATTCCTTATCCTTAAGACCATTTCTAAAAGGAAGCTGGTGCTGCTGTTGATATCTCGGAATGGTATAACTCGCCCCGATCCCGCCAGGACCATACCAAATCATATCCTCCGACCAAGTACGTTCCAGGACCTCCGGAGGACACCCCATAGCTCCACTCTTATTCAATTCCGATAAATCATCGACCATTTGATTGACAAGATTCAGCGTTTTCACACCTTCTTCTTCTGGAGCATCGTCAAATTGCAGACCATCGTGATTTCTTGGACCTGGATAAACAAAGTATGTACCCGTTGAAGGAGGCAGCGGGTTCACTCCTGCCTGGATCATGAATCCGATCAGGTCAACGAATAACCCCGTTTTGGTGATTTTACCATCCTCTACACAATGGAACTCTGCATATCTTAGGTTGATCATTTTCCCTGTTCGTCGAATCCCCATCCAGTCTTGATCAAAGAGGCCCATGAAATGCCCCATGCTCATGACCCATGTTTCACCACTTATTTCGTTTGTGCCAGCCATGAAAATGTCCTGACGACGCTGCAGTTTTTTTAGAGATCTTAATAAAGGGACCCAAAAGGTTTCCGCAACTGCCTGAACTCCCTCCTGTTCACGGAAGGGATACACTCCTTGCCAACTATAATGTTCACCTGTAAATTCCTTTAAGACACTATGTACGTTTTCTGGTGTAGATTTCTCGAGCTCATCGAAGTAACGTCTTACAACTCTTTTCTCTTCTTGATAATTACTCATGGTTACCTCCCACTTTATTTCAAGAAACATGTTATTGAATGCGCATTCATAAATTCATAAAACTATTAGTTTTTGTATACATTGAATACTATCGAATTTTCAGAAGAATGTAAATAGTTAATTTTGAATATTGTTAAAATTTAAATTCCTTCGATTTTCAGGAGTTTCGGCTCTTTCTTCTTGAAAAAATAATATCACGAGGAAATCACTCAGGGATAGTTAGAATCAGCAAAGTAAAATCGCGAAGAAAACTCAATAATAGTTATGAGACAAAGGCACGGGGTGCCTTTGTCTCCTTCCTCTTTCTATTCAATACCTAATTCATTTTTAATATCTTCTAAGGACGTTCCTTTGTATTTCTCCATTGGTTTCGGGGCAGAATCCACGCCAGGATCTGCTTCAAGGAAGTTGTATTCGACTAATTCGAAGTCTTTCGCATCAACCGTTCCGTCGAAATTCAGGTCGGAGTTTTGATCATCCGTTCCCCAGCTGTTTTTCATCTCGATCGCATCCATGATATCAATCACACTGTCCTGGTTGATGTCCCCGGCATCCTGCGTGCGCAGAGGCAAGCCATGCCATGTGCCGACAACCTTATCTTCACGTTGATCATAAATAGTGAAAGTGGATTTGACCGGAAAGTGTCCAGGGATATTTACTTCAATCTGGAAAGGCTTATCGGTTACTGGGAGCTTCGCTACAAAGTCATTGTTACGGACCATTTCCCCGTCATGTACGTTGCCTTCCCAATCGGTCACCTTTATGGAAACTGGAGCATTTGAATTGTCTGTACCATTGTCATATTTTCCGTCGGTACCAAAGAATCCTTGGGCTTTAATGTCCCCTCTTATCTCTGAATAGCTGCGCAGCAGTTCCGGATATTGTCCTTCAAAATATCCCTTTAAATTAGTCGTTTGACCGTTAACGTCTGTATACTTGCTGGAGAAGGTCGGCGCAGTTACGTAGTTCATTCTATAAAATTTGGCATCCTTCGCTTCAAACGTAACTTCTGCCAATGGAATGTCCCCATTCACTTCAGCTTCCGGATTCTCCAAATTCACTTGAACATCAAGGTGTCTTGTAGAACTGCTTTTTCCCTTGTCGTCATACGTAATCTCAGAATCACCATACTTAATGAAATCCGGATGGATCTTCACGTCCGTCAACTCAAGTTGATTGCTATCATAATCTACTGAGAAAGATCCTTCTTTAAGTTGTTTAACATTATGAGACGAGAGTGTCATCGTCAGCTTATCGCCAGCCATGATTTCTTTTTTATCCATGGAAGCAGTGGCATATTGTGTACCTTCTTTTACAAAACTATTGACAATTGGTCCACCCTGCGCGAAGTTTCCGACGGAGTCGTGTGCGAAGAACCCAACAGGATACCTGCTGAGAATCGGGTTCATCAAGATTTCATCCGAAAGGTTCCCTTCACCATCAGTATTCAATGCCCCTGTTGGGAATGGTGATCCATAATGGTAGACAATGTAATTATTGGATTGGGATGCTTCCAGTCCCGCCTTCTTCATATCTTCTATGGTCTTATCAAAAAGGGACATGGAGAATGGAACCGTTTCTTGTCCTTCCTTATACTCATACACGCCCGTCGGCAATGTACTTGAAAACTCCGGGGCTGTATTATCAATGAATGTATCCGTTTCTTTCGTGAACGTCTTCCCTTCACTGTTGGTCCCCACTAATCTTAGCTTGTAGTGGCCTTCCGGTGCCAATGCAGGGTTGACTGATATACGGTTATCATCATACGGGTAATAGTAACCTGCAAAGGCAGAGTTAATGATGATCCTCTGTCCCTCATTGATTCCTGAAGCATCCATGACCCCGACCAGTCCCATTTCTTTATTTGTCTTGCCATCGACCAACACGACGTTGATCTGTTCCATAGGTGACTTCAACGTAAAATCCATTGGGGTATAATTGAACAAGGCTCCGAATTGATTATTCTCTTTCGTCGAGAAGTTGAACGCTCTGACTGATTCAATTCCTTCTTCGGAAATTCGGATACCAAATGGGATTTGATATTCTTCAGATGGATTTTCCTCATTCACATAACGGATATACCCTTCATAGTAACCCTCTTCAGCTGTTTTAGGGATATTTAGGAATACGTTTGTTTTCTTTTTCTTCCCGGCCTTCACCTTAATTTTTTCATCAAAAGATAGATGGATTCTGTTTTTGGAAGCGTCATGGGACTGATTGGTAAACTCCACACTACCATTAAATGTTTTCGATTCTTCACCGGAATTCTCAATCATAATCGTACGCTGATCTCTCAGTGACTTTTCAATATACTGAAATCCGAAGCTCATACCCCCGGTCTTCTCATCAATGTTCATTTCTTCTCCATTCATGAGGGTGGTTGTCTCATCAATGACCTGAAAGTTCATATCTGAATGAATGGCTTCATAAGGATCCACCCTGCCGGCGCCAACTTCATAGACACTGTAATCGCCGTTCATAGGATCCGCTGTGTTCATGAATAGGGATTTCACATCAGCCGGTTCCAGTTCTTTATTGGATTGTAATAATAGTGCCGCCATCCCGGCTACATGAGGGGATGCCATCGAAGTTCCCGATAACCTTGCATAGGCGTATTCATACGTTCCGTTTTCTTTATCGTTGATATAGGAAGGAACCGTTGATAGGACTCCCACACCAGGGGCAACAATTTCAGGTTTGATATCATAATTCATTCTGGATGGGCCCCTTGAACTGAAATCGGCAAGGCGGTCACCTTCTGTTGTGATGGCCTGCCTATCGCTGAAGGTAAAGGTTTCTCCTTCCTGGATGCTTGCCTTCAACGCTTCTCCTTCGGCCTTTGTCAGGGAGAATGTAGGAATATAATCGACTCCCTCTCCAAGGAAATGAGGGATGTGTCCTTCTTCACCGTTATTGTTATAAATAATAACGGCTTCAGCCCCACGCGCAGCTGCTGCTTTAATCTTATCAACAAATGAAATGTCACCACGGCTGATTAATGCGATATTCCCTTCTACTTGCTTACCGATAAAATCATTGTTACTGGTAGCAAGCCCAACATCTACCAGCTGCATACCACTACCTTCTAAATCTGCGAGATTATCACTATAGTTTCTGGCCATCAGCTGAAGATTGACGCTTTCTGCCCCATATTGACCTTTGAATGTCGCAATATCAATCGGGACATCACTTGCGCCTACCGTTAAGGCAAGTGCAGCGGTTCCAGGTGAGCCTAATGTAAAGGATTCACTTCCGCTATTACCAGCCGAAACGACCGCCGTCACACCGCTGAGGACAGCATTGTTCACCGCTACAGAAGTCGGATACAGGGGATCATTCACACCTGCTCCAAGAGAAAGGTTGATGACATCCATTCCGTCAGCAACGGCACGATCAATCCCTGCAATGACCCCTTCACTCGACCCTCTTCCATAAGGTCCGAGGACACGGTAGCCATAAAGATCTGCTTCAGGCGCAACCCCTTTTATACTGTATTCACTTTCATTATCACCTTCACCGGCAACCGTACCAGACACATGAGTCCCATGTTCAGTATAGTAGGAATTGCCATTCGAGAATTCCGGTAAACCGGACTCTTGCCATTCTTGATACGTTGCTTCCATAGGATCATTGTCATTGTCCACGAAGTCATAACCGCCTTTATAGGCTTCATCCAAGTCAGGATGGTTATAATCGATACCTGTATCAAGGACCCCCACTTTGATTCCTTTGCCGGTAAACCCTTCATTATGTAGTTTATCGACTCCTAAGTAAGGAAGGCTTTCCATCATATAATCTTTCGCTGGTCCGTTAGAAGGAGCCTCGGATGGAACCGGTGGATCAATTTGAACTTCGACGTTGCTGTAGACCGCTCTTACCACATCAAGTTTCATTAATTCTTCAATCCGATTAGCAGGAAGTTCCAAGGAAACACCGTTCATGGCGTTTTTATAAGTTTGGCCTACCTTGTAACCATTATTGCTTTTATCCTTGAACATGTTGGCCAACTCGTTTTTGAAGTGTTTTTGATCCTTTTCTACATGTGCCTTTGCTTCACGAGCGTCATGGTTCTTTCCTTCCAGTTTGGCTTTCAACTGAGCGACTTTTTCAGGATGGTGGTCAAGCTGAACGATGACCTTCACCGGGCTGTCACTTTTAAGGTTAACCGTTCGGTCTAAATAAAGACCTTGCTTTTCCACTGACTGGAGCTGCTTATAGTTTTCCAGCTGCTGTGGAGACATGTTGGCAAGTACGGATTCCATTGAAGTTGGTTTTTCTGCCAGGACATTAATTGCCGGGATATTTCCGGAACCGAGCAAGAGGCCTGTACCTAATGCATACACTAACATTTTTTTGTTTCTCTTCATTTACTTATTCCATCCCCTTTTTCTTAATTTTCTAACACTTTGACTATAGCATTGGTCATGCCTGTAACCTATTGGGAAAACCCTATAGGTAGATAGATCTAAATTCAAAGATTAGAGAATGGCAGCAGGATGAAACTCTGCCCGGGCATCCAGGCTGTTCGCCTAATATACTCTAGTACTGGCCAACATTTCGAAATTTCCTTTTAAAGTGAATATACAGTATAAAAAGACCGGGTCTATAAGCCCATTTCGCTTTCCCAAGAAGGAACATTTTCTACTTTTCTTACTTCAAAGGGAACAACAGAACCGACCCCGTGCTTTAGACGAATCTAAAAAAGACGGCTACCATAAATGATAACCGTCTGAATGCAGGACCTTTCCTTCATCGAAATTCTCCCCCACATCATGAACACTATTTATCTTCTAATTCCTGAAGTTCATTCACCGTCACAAAGGAATATCCCTGCTTGGATAATGATTGTATGACCCCTTCAAGGGCCTTCAATTCCTCACCGGTTTTGTCATACATGGCATGCATTAAAATGATCGAACCCGGTGTAACATTGTCGTTCACGTATTCAATTTTATCGGCAGCATCCGTATAGAAAGTATCCGGTTCGATATTCCACATAATCGTTTCTCGATCATGCTTCGATAAATAATAGGGCAGTCCCACAATCTTTTTCCCGTTTGGCGGTCGAAAGTCAATGTCTCCCGTATAACCCGCTTTCCGAATGAGATCGTCTGTTTTTTCAATTTCCTCTTTAATGAACGAAGGTGATTTCAAAATCATACGGTGATGGGAATACGTATGATTTCCGATCTGATGACCTTCTTCTACCAGTTTCTTCGCTTCTTCAGGATTCTCTTCCATTTCATTCCCGACCAGAAAGAAAGTTGCTTTGATCTCATACTTCTTTAACAATGCGATGATGTCATCCACATTCTTGGTCGGACCGTCATCAAACGTTAAAGCCACCACCTTTTGATCGGTTTCCACTTTATGTGTCAGCCCTCCAAATAATTGAAACGTTCTTGCATTCATCAGTTTAAAAGCACCGAATAATAAGAAGAAAATGATTAAAATGACTGCGAGAATAAATAGGATTTTCTTTTTCATAGGTTGTCGTTTCCCCTTTTAAGGTTTTAAGCATGGGTAAGCATGGTGACGGTTCTTGTGCTTCCTTTTTGGCAAAGAAAAGCAACAGGATCCCCCCCTCTATCATACTTCAAGAGAATAGGTAAAAAAATGCCCCACTCCCAAACATGGAGTGAAGCACATTCTACCTATATCCCCTAACTACAAATAACTCATACCCCATCTGAATATCATGTGTCGTATAGATGACAAATGCCATCAAGATGATGGTCGTAATGATCGCAATGAGCTTCCCGTTCTTGAAACCGGTCCATTCAGATAACGCGTAGCTGTCTTTTATTTTCAATATAATCACGTTTCTCCTATTGGCCATCCACCGTTGGAAACCATGGGTGGCCATCTTACTATCCGCTATTTTTATTATTTTCTTATATATTTTGTTTCAGCCTCCCATTCCTACAAGAGAAGCGTGGGGACGGTTCTCATGCTTCATTTTTTTATTACCGGGACCCACCATTACCCTACACTCCTCTTTTTTAGGTGAAAGATATACATATCTTTGGTAGAGATCTTCCTGTTCCAATACACAGTTCTTGTCCGGCTACTATCTAAAGGACAAAACGGTGCCTGACCAGCTAGAAGGTCAGACACCGTTCTTATTCAACAACTCTTTTACACCAACCTCTTTTAAGAAGATGGCGATGGTATTTAAGTTTTATAGATAATTTAAGGTTCCCTTAAGGTTAGAGAAAGGGATCTATTGTACAATGATTACGTTAATGGTAATAAAAGAGATGACTGGCACTTTTAGAACCTACTACTATACTAAAAAGAAGGAATAGTACTCTAAAAAAGCGTACCGGTCTAGTGCATAAAAGTAGATGAAATACGATCTAAAATGAATAACAATCGTGGATAATGGAGCAATTGATGAAGTTTTTTAAAAAAGATGAAAATATAAACAAAAATAGTGTTAATACAGCATTTCAGAGTACATTCATATTTTGGGGAGTTACCCTTTTTATTAATGCACTCTTTGAAATGGTAAATAATAAACCGTTAATCAGTAGTTCATTTGTTATTTTATCTGTAGGGTTAATTATCTTTTATTCTACTGAACAGATAGCAAATTACGTTAATAAAAGAAAGAAGTAATGTTATTGTGATCGGCAAGTCCATTGTGAAGTAGCTCCAATGGTCATTCTTTTGATAATGATAGCTTTTCCTTTTTTATTACATACGTTTAGTGCGTATATAGCAGTCATAGGACACTCCAAGCTAGCTGGACCTTAAAGGCAATAAAATTACCCGTATAGATGGTTGGTAATGGAATTGTATTTCTAGTATTTTCGAATGGTTACACACATTGCTTATGTGAAATGGATAGACCTCCCTATCTATCAATATATGAGTCAATAAAAAAGACCCCTCTATCATGATGAAAGAAGGGGTAATTCATTACTAAAAATAAAAGCTCTCAACTTAAAATAATTTTCCATCGTCTTGCAGCCATGAAAGCCCGGGGATAATCACAATGGTCCATCCTTTCAGGCAAAAAAGAGGCTAAGCCCTTCACACCTTAATCTTCCGCCCCTTCCACTTCACCGAATGAAAAACATTCACCCGGACAAAAGAGTAAAGGAAAATCACCGCGAAGAATAAAAAGAAAAGCGGATAAAAAGGGAAATACCCCCATCTAAAATCCCCGACTCTGCGAGCAAACCATGCTGTTTGAACGCTATAGAGGATATACAATACCCCATAGATGATCATAGCAATAGTACTTCCCTCTATCATCGAAGAGATCAATGAAGACGCGCTCGTTAAACTTCCGGTAATCCAGAGGATAACCATCAACATGACGGCGGGATGAGTGGACTTGGAACCAACGGCAAAACTTTTGCACCAGCCTTCGATCAAGCTCCCCACGCCTTCCGGATACATGCGGAACGAAATGATCCCCCTGCCGCCCAGGCAGCGAACGGGAAGGTTCTGATCAAGAAATGCCTCTCCCAGTGCCAGATCATCCATGATGGCCCCCTCGATTTTCTCATGCCCGCCGGATAAAAAGTAATCGTCTCGATCACATAGAATACATGGACCGAACGAGCCGGCGGCTTTGAACCGGGATCCCCAGACGGTAAATAGATTCATACCCACTACGACGATGATGTTAAAGACAATGGAGAGATGCTCATACACACGCTCCACTGTGTGATAGGGCTGCAAGGCGAGGATCCCCCTGGCTCCTTTCCCCTGGTAGACATGCAGAAGATTACGTAATCCATCCACACTGGTGAATCGGGTATCGGCATCCAGGAACAGCAGCCAATCTCCTTTCGCCTCCTTGGCACCACGCCAGCAGGCAGACGATTTCCCTGCCCCGTTATTCTGCAGGACCGTGACACCGTAGCTTTCTGCGATGGCCTCGGTACGATCCGATGAATCGTCATCCACCAACAGAATTTCAAATCCCTTGTATCGTTGTTCCTGCAACGACTGCAATAACGGGGAGATCCTGCCTTCTTCATTTCTGGCAGGGATAATGATGGACACAAACGGCAACCCCGCCGTATTTTTGGAGGTGAATCTTGGAACCGGCAAGGACCAAAACATGATCATGCCAATGATCACCCCCAGGAAACCCAGTATAAGATTGATCACTTCTGAAGCTGTCATGTACCCTGCCTCCTTCCTCTAAAACTCACAATCGTGACAATCCCCGTTCAACCTTTATGTAGCTGCATCTCCTTACAGTAGTCTGCTTGATTTCTTCCCAACACCTGACGTAATCGCCGATATACGCCCCCGATTGTAACGCTGAACCACGATAATCGGAAGGTTGAAGACAAGGGCATACAGGACCATCGCCCACCCTGCCCATACGGGATTCCAAATGAAGAACAGCGGTGCAGGGAGGATGGAGAGCCAATGGGTTAATTCCGCGCGTTTCGTTTCTGCGGAAAATACGATCAAGTCCCTCGACTTCGTCCCATGCAACCCCTTTTTGCTGTATCCTTTTCTGAGAAAAATCGTGCCGTCCAGAATCAATCCCTTCCACGCTTTCACCCGGAATAAACGCTGCCACAATGCCCCGGATTGCTCAAAAGGGAACGTCCGAAACCAGAAATGGTCTTTCAGGAACCACGTCAACGGCAGTTTCAAACAAACGGCCGAAATGGCAAGATGAAAGAACGTCCAGGCAATCACATCAATGAGTATGATCCAGTGGTCAGGAAGTGAGACGATCATGACATCACCCCCTTTTTATCCAGAATCCCTCTCCATAATTTTCTCGCCGACAAGCTGGCCGCTTAACGTAACCATCGGCATTCCGCCTCCCGGGTTCACCGTTCCTCCAACAAAGTAGAGGTTGTCGTAGCGTTCACTCTGTTTCGGATGCTTCAATCCTTTATTCTTCTTGCTGTCTGACACCGTCCCATAAATCGCCCCGCGGTCGGAGCCATACGTGCGCCTGATATCTTCCGGTGTCCACATATCCTTAGTTACAATGTTGTCACGCAAACCATCAAGGCCCATCTTCTCCAACTTGATCAGGACCCGCTCAGCGAATTGTTCATAGTCCTTTTGCGTATACGGATTCTCATCCCGGATAAACGGAATATGAGGCAGCACTTTGATATTTTCATGTCCTCGAGGAGCCTGAGTCGAATCGGTCTTATTGACATTGACGAGATAAATGACCGGGTCCTCCGGCAATTCATGGCGGTGGAAGATCGATTCCATTTGCTCTTTCATGTTTTCGGCGAAAAAGAAATTATGGTGGCCGAGCTGCGGATAACTCTTCTTCACACCGAGGTGCATAACAAGGCCGGAACTCGCCGGTTCGAATTTCTTTTTTAGTTTATGAATATAATCGCTGTCTTCCTCCAGTAATCGCTCGTACACCGGTATGACTTCCATATTCGACACATAGTGATCGGCCGTCACCCGTGTTCCGTCATCCAATACGGCTCCGGTAATGTCGCCATCTTTCTTGTCTAGTTTGACGATCTGCCTTCCAAGATGGAAGGTCACCCCCACTTCTTCCGCCAGCTTCACAAGAGCATCCGCGAGCTTGTGCAATCCTCCGGGAACGTACCATGCTCCCTGATCATGCTGCATGTAAATCATCATATTCATCACAGCCGGCGCATCGTAAGGGGACGAACCCACATATTTGATGAAATAAGAGAGCATATCGCGAAACTGCTCATGACTGATCCGCTTATCGAGGGATTTATGCACCGTGGACATCAGGTCAATGTTCTTCAAGACACTGAACAGTCCCGCCTGCTTGACAATTCCTTTTGCCGTATCCGCACCTTTAAATAAGGTTTTATCCGTCATATCGTAATGAGTCTTCGAATGCTCCAGCAGATGTTGATATTCACGAATGTCCTTTTCACTGAGAGAGGCATTCTTCTCAAGCATGTCGTTCATATCTTCATACAAGTCTATGACAGTTCCATCGGGGAAGAAGGAACGCCACTGATGATTCAGCCTCTCAATCTGGACATAATCCTTCATCGATTTACCGCTGGCCGCAAACAATTTCTCAAAGATCTGGGGCATCGTCAAAATGGACGGGCCAAGATCAAAACCAAAGCCGTCTTGCTCGAGCCGGTTCAACTTTCCTCCAATGTGATCGTTTTTTTCATATAAGGAGACATCGTATCCCGCCTGTGCGAGTGTTATGGCCGCCGACACCCCGCCGAGTCCCCCTCCAATGATAAGTACCGTTTTATTTTTCAATGGTTACCGTTCCTCCTGTTCGGAAATCTTGTTTGGAGTATGTATGTTTATCTGTAACACGTTCAACATCTGCCTGGCCTTGCGCCAGTGCTTTTCCAATACATCAAGTCTGTATACTTTGCACTTATCTTATACCCTAACTCCCTCTAATAAAAAACGTTGAATGTGTTAAGGTCATGGTTCGATATGGAGGGGCTTCAGTTTCAGGCAGTATGTAGTGATTTTGATATAAATAGATAAGGATCGTTAGGCTTTCTACTATCTAGTATTCCACGAAAAAGTGGCATAACCCTTCTTTAAGGGTGAACCGAGGATGGTTCCGGTAGCACAGGGACGGTTCTCATGCTTCCTTTTCTCATCTAAATTTAAATGTAGTATCTACCTCTAGGCATCTTCTTTTTTATGATGGGGATGGAAGGTCTCAGGGTAAATTTTAGTAAGTATATATCATACGGGTGGTCTCTTAGTATGAGGTTGACAGCATAGAAAAAGCGTATACTACAGGTTTCTGTGTATACGCTTTTCTTTACCTAATCCTTCTTTTTACACTTTATGATAAAAATTGTGCAGAGTGCTGTAATAGTTATTAAACTACTCTGTAATATGCTTGGTTTAACATTAAAAAATATGAATGTTAAAGATATTATAAAGAAAGCACTACCAAATAGTAATCGTTTTTTTAAACTCACGCAAAGACTCCTTATCGATATTTAAAATTAGAAGCTAAATAGGGAAGGTTCCCAGGTACCCCGGACTACTCTCAATATCCGAAAGTGACTCATTTTCTTCACCCTGAATCCATCTACCCCCTAACCCTCTTCCTCACAATCAATCCCCATCCTCCAACACACTCTGAATATCCATCCTCACCGCAAACGGCACTTCATACCCCGACAAAACTTCAGCTTCCTGACACCCTTCCTACATTTCCTGATAGATAGGGAGCCACTCTCCCCCAGCTTCGTCTGGTGTAGGCTTTGATTTCACCTCTACATTCGGTGCGTTTTCAAAGGTCTTTTTGGGTTCAGACGCTTCTTCTGCTAAACAACCGACCAATACTGCTCCGATCAAGATTGATGCGGCATATTTTTAATATATTTCTTTTAAAAAAGCCTTCTCGTGGTCTCTCCCATTCATAAACACCACTCCGTCACCCCTTAACCTCAGTAAGCGGATAATACTCCTTTGCTCCAATTCCTCTCTCCATCATCCTCTTAATATAATTCACTTCATTCTCTAGCTGCTCCAACTTATCATCACTCACTCCATAACCTTCGAGAGGTACGTCCAATACATCTGGGTAGTAGAATACATACTTCCTTCTTCCAACATAGTACTCCACCCGAAAGTCTTTCATCTCCATGTTCCATTCGTAATCCGTGATACGTATGAGATCACTCGTGTACTCAGGATATATAGAAATGCTTTCAAAAATCTCATCAATTTTAGCTTGAATCTCATTTTTCTTGATACCGTCTTCATCATCAACCACTGCCATTAAACTTCTATGAATCTCATTCCAAGACCCATCCAAATCCACCGTCATCACTTCTATCCAGACATTCTCACTCCACTGATATTTCTCATCAATAGCCCTTCCATTCGTCGGATAAATCAATATCCCCCTCAGTTGAAGCTCTTTCTTCTGGTGCATCAAGTATGTAAACAACTGATACATGTTATGGCTGTGAAAAGTAGATTTTCCGAAATTCTCTTGAAATGCATTCTTGTAAAATTTAGCGTCAATGATGATTTTCTCCACACCATTTTGATGGGTAAGAGAAACATCCGTTTTCATCTGAGGCAGGAAGGACGTGTTCCCTTCAAGCTTCCACTTTAAAACTTCCGACGACACTCGATAATCCTTCTGTTCAATTCGGTAAAAATGAAACAGGAACTTTTCAAAGATGCCATTCAAGGCTTTTTCATCAAGTTCCGCGGAGAATAAACTCCACTTGCCTTGCTTATGAGACAATAAACTAAGCTCTAATAACATCTTAGCGAGATGAATCAGCCGTTTGTAATGGACATTATGTCTACCAAAATATATCTGAGAAAAAACCTTCTTCGTCAGCTGGATCTCTCCAACCTCATGAAGGTAATCCAGTTGCATGAAACTTTTCTTCCGTGTCTCTTTTTTTACATATCGATTCACACAGATTGACTGCAGCGTCGACTTCATCACTTGATTGAGCAGGATATCAGGTGAATACTCATCCTTTTCACAAACAAGCACCGGTTTTCTCCCGACGAGATAAGGAATGGATTCATTGATTAGCATTCTGCCAGACAGTCGGTTGGTCACTTCCTGCTTCTCGACATAGTCCTTGACGAATCCCCGCCTGTGCAGCCAATCGACTTCCCGGAGGAATTGATTGACGATGAAGTCATACGTGATCAGGTCTTCATCCACGTCATTCAGACTCTCAATCAGCTCCGGCATGTCATTGACATAGCTTAGAAGGCAGAACAGATTGCGGATTGGTACTTTAAACACCTGGTCCATCTTACAAACCTTCTACGAGAGAGGTGAAGATTTCCGGCCGGTCAAAAAAGTACTCTTCCAATAGCGGCTGTATCTCGAACATGAGAACTCCTTGATACCAAGCTTCTTCATCCATCTCCTCAGGCTTGCCTGCAAAGAAGGAATGACCAATTGCATACCCTGCACCAAGTTGAAAATCGTTCACAATCTCATCATTAATTTTTGTGACGGTATTCGTGATTCGCTGCATCATGGCTGCCGATACTCCTGTCTCCTGAACGGCTTTATACCACTTTTCATTAAAGGCAGGTTCAAGCGTAATAAAGGCAAACCGACGGCGAAGGGCAACTTCCAGCTGTGCAAGAGAACGATCGGCCGTATTCATCGTACCGATCAAATACACATTGGAGGGCACTGTAAACTTTTTCTTCGAATAGCCCATCGTGACATACTCATCCCTCTTGTCACGCTCAATGAGCATAAATAGCTCTCCAAACACCTTGGACAGATTCCCACGGTTGATTTCATCGATAATGAAATAATAATCCTCACCCGGATTCTCCAATGCCCGCTGGCAGAAATCATAAAATACCCCATACTGAAGGGAAAAGCCATGCTTATCCGGTCTAAACCCCATTACAAAATCTTCATATGCATAATTCTGGTGGAACTGAACCATCTCGATCCGGGAAGAATCCTTCACTCCCATTAGTGAGTAGGCTAAACGCTTGGACACAAAGGTCTTCCCTACTCCCGGAGGACCCTGCAGGATGATGTTTTTCTTGTACCGTAGAAGGCTGGTAATTTTGTTGTATTGGTCTTCATCTATGAACACTTCTTCAAGGAAATCCTCCGTTGAATAGCTCTCCAGTTTTTCTTCTGGATGGTCATGCGTAATCCCGATTGCTTCTTTTAAATTCGGTTTCAATCGCCAGATGAAGTGGTTGCTCTCCTCATATTCCCCGTTAAAAAGAACGCACCAATAGCATTCAGTCCCCTCATCTCTTACTGGCACCTTTATCTCCGTTGCTTCAGTCACCCGCTTCGCCAGATGAACAACCGGGGCGTTGAAAGAAGAATGATGCTTCCCAAGCACAGCAGCCAATTGAGAAGCCGTTGCCTCTCCTCCAAGCTCATACATTTTATGTAGATAGACGAGGTCGCTCTCTCCAAACACAGCCTCATTCTGTAAAAGTTCAATCCACTTCTCCGTACTGATTTTGTCTGGTGAGGATAAATAGGAATTCGTCTCTCTCTTAACCTCTTCGCTCTCCGAATCTCTAAATGATCCAATGACGCTTACCATTTTCTTGTGGAGATTATCATAGCTGAACGCTGATACATCCGTATCTTCTAGAAATTCCCCCTTTAGTTTTTCAGGGTGCTCAGACCCATAAAGCATGCCGTATTTCACGCCTCCATCTTCCACAGACACAAACAACTGCGGAGCTGTCTTATGGCTGATATGTCCTTTCTCATAAACCGCCAGCCAACACTCGGAGCAACCGAAGTTCTGATTCCAGTTAAAGCCGTTCAGAACCTTATCTTCCACGAAATCAAATTCCTTCAGCTCTTCCATATTTCGAATCGCCTCATGAATCTTCCGTTGCTCCTCCTGTACCTTTGCTTTCACATCGGCATAGTAAAGCTGAAATAAGATCGTGAAATTATTCCAAGAATTCAGGATATTTGTTTCGTATTTCACCTTCACTTCATTCTTGATCTCTTCAAGCTCATCAATAGTCACAGAACCAAACTCGATTATCCTATCGATGACTTTAGACTTGATCAAGTTGACCTTCTGAGAGTTTTTGTACTGGCCTTTCAGAGTCTGAAGCCTCTCTGAATCAAACTTGGAGAGAGTGTCCAGCAACCTTCGAGGCTCCAACTTGTAGCTATGAAGTTTAGTCGCAATACCATATAAATAATCTACTGCACTTTCCACCTTGATTTGATCATATTGAGTACTGCAAAAGAAGAAATCTTGGATATCAAGAATCGTCAGATCTTCGTAACTATCCTTTAAATGAGCCAGGGCAATCTCACACAATTGTAAGTAGGTCTGATAATTTGAGCCAACACTCGAAAGTTTCAAATCAATACCGTAAGACCGTTTCAAATCCATGAAGACTTCCTGCTTATACAATGGATATTTTGTATAGTCGATTGCCGCTAAGATATATCCGAATAAAGGAGCCCCCAACGATATACTAGGATTGAATTCCTTCCCCTTCTCCCTGAAAGCTTCAATCCTTTCCTCCAACGGAACAGTAGAATAGATCAATTCATTGAATAGATCAGCGACTTCATGCGGCCTCTCCTCCGCATACTTCACCAAATCAGCCGTATTGCTCCAATGAACAAAGCTACCCGCAGTCGGATTTTCCTTCTGCAGCTTCCTTGTAATATCCACCACCGTGTATTCAGTGATATCCTGTTCTCCCATAAAATTGTTTAAACGGGCTAGGATCTCTTCTTTATATGCCTCATCATAAAGCGAATTAGATTTAAATTGCAGATAACGTTTGAAGGAAATATCTATGTATGAATCTTTTAAAAGTTGACGTTGAAGTTCTTGATTGGTCATGGAAGACACCCCTTTGATTTTTGTTAGTTACGTAGTTTATAAACCTGATTTTACCAGTAGATGGTTTAGAATGAAACCTGGCTTGATATTAGTATAAAAGAGAACCCTAACAAAAAATGTTAACGGGTTTCAAACAATATAAATTTATTATTAGTGTTCTTTACATAAAAACCAGCGCCCTTTACCTTAATAGCAGGGAGAAAGATAAACACTATAAAAAAAGAGCACCTTTTTCAGTAGAGGGTGCTTGATAGTTATCTATATCATGTAAAATTTATTCTTCTTTATTTAACATCCAAACCTTCTTCAATGGGATTTCAGCCTTAATATCATCACTTAACGAATCATAATTCTCAAATAGTTGTTCAATAATCTTTGTGGAATCCCATAATCTCATTCTAAAAAATTGCTTTGGAATTTCTTTCTTTACTGAGCTTTTAAAACCACTCCATGAAACAAGCAAGCCATAGTCAGCATTCATATTACTCATTGTCCCGATTAACTGATCCATTGTAGGCCTGTCAACAGGACTGTCAGTAGTCTTTATTTGCACACAAATTTTTGGAGACCCAAACCCGAGTGTATCTGCTGCTGCTAGGATATCAACACCCTGGTCAGCACCCTCGGGACTCTTATATGTAGTAAATCCTTTTGCTTTTAGTATCTCCTCAACTAATGTTTCCATCTTGTGTCCTTTGAACTTTTTAATAATATGTTCAGAGATTCTATCAGAAATGAATTCTTCTAGATCAGGAATTATTTCGTCTTCTGTTTCTTCTATCTTAGTCGGAATTGGTTTGTCTACTACTTTCCAGTTGTTTTTATACATATTCTTTATTCGTTCTTCGGCATTATTTTTATGAATCTTACATACCGTCATAAAGGCCCCTAATGAATAAAGGATATCTTGCTCAAAATTATCCCGAGGAATATCTTGAGCGAACCAATCTACTTCTCTATAGTGAAAATAGGGACTTCCTAATTTTGGATCGTAAGTATACTCACCTGTAATTTTCCCAAAATGAATAGTACGATTCATTTTACTTGGCAGCGCAATCCAATCACCTTTTTTCATCCTATGAGCTATAGGATAGATTTGGGACGCCCAATTAACTGCAGTTTTTTGCTTTTCTAAATCATATTTTTCAACTAAATAAGAATATAAATCTTCTTTCTTCTCCAATTTTTTTAGATTAATATCAAGGTCGTCCCATGTTAAGTACACTCGATTATCTTGTAAAAATTTATCCTCAAATTCTCCATTTGATCCAGCTCGAAATAACCAAATACTCAATACCTTCACTCCCTGTTCCATATTTAATTAATTATTGTTCTAGCTTATATCTAAATATTTCTTCAATTTTCTACAAAAACAGCATCTTTAATCAACCGAAAAGCCATACCTGGCTGCTTCCTCAACAACTCCAAAGAAACTACCTCCAAAACCTCACCATCCTGCAAAACCTCAATCCGGCCACTAACCCTATTCAACAAAACCTCCACATGCCCAATCTGATAAGCCAACACCTTCCGAGCCCGATCAACCGAAACATCATCCAAACTAGTAAACACCCTACTAGTCAACCGCCTCAGCATCCGCCAAAGCTTTATCTCCTCACCAGACTTCATAAACAACTCCGGAAGCTCCTCAGACTGTTCAAGCAATGACATCGTTGTGATCATATGTGACTGGATTCCATACCCTACAGGTCGAATCACCTGCTTCAAGGCTTGCCAACTCTCCACTTCAAACCTCACCTTACTGCCATTAACCTTTATATCCTTTAATCTTCCATAATACTGAATCCCATTCACAGTACCCGCCTCACTACTCACTTCACTCGTCACATACAAGGCAACATACAAACTCTCCTGCCAACCTCTCTTCAAAGTCGAAGAGTCCAACTCAAAATACTTGCCCCTCTTAAATTCTTGATAACCAGACCTGTCATTCACCGTTCCAACAAGCACCTTCTCATCCAAAGAAGACTCCCAATGCTTCCAAGCACCAGTAGGCAGTACACCCTCCTCTTGCAGATCCTCAGGATTACTTTCCACCAATCGCTCCACTAATGCCTCCACCAGCACAGTTGAATTCGGTAAAAACGGCAGTCCACCAATATTCACCTCATCAATGCTCTTATAAAAAGGATGCTCTAAGAAAGCCTGCTCTTCATTCCACGGAAACAATACATACGCACCAAATGAATATCGTTCATAGCTATCCCTCTCATGATGCTTCTTTACCAATGCATCTCGATACCGATGCATCGTGTTAATATCCTCTTCTAACGGCCCTACCTTTTCTGCCTGATCAGTTCCGAAACCGAAATCAATCCGATACTTCGCATCAAACACATAATGATAACGATTATGGGAATACTTCTTCTCCACCTCGAGCATGATATCTGGCTTCTGCGTAACAGTAGGTACCTTCCCTTCTCTCTTTTGAAAAGAAAGGACAATACGCTCCCCAGTCTGAGGATGGGTAAACACCTGCTTGGCATTAGATGTTTGGTCCAGATCAACGAATAATGCACCATGACGAATCGCAACCACATCCTGATATTCAGGCACATACTTCACACGTAATATCTGTCCCATCTTCAGGTAAGTCCAATACTCATAAAGCGTCGCAACATCCTTCACCGACATTTTGAAAAGCTCACCCTCAAGCATCAACCCTCTGGTCACGACAAGATAGACTTTATACGCATCTCGATAACCAATCTTCCGCTGGATCACCATGCTTGTGACCGTTCGATCCACACTACTAATCCCTTTCCAAAAGGGTTTATTCAAATAAGCTTTCAGGGTACCTTGCATCCCTTTGACCTTGAGCAGCAACTCTTCATCTACCTTCCGCTCATACCTACCTGATTGACTGCTAATCTTAGCTGAAAGATCCGCTAGCTTATGAGTAAGCCGCTCCATCATCCACTTCACAAATCGGTTTTCTAACGTATCATAAGTAATCGTTTTCCGAGCATTTAACCCCTTAACAGGAAAAACAGGTTTATCATGCAGCACCAGTCCATTGTCTGCTTCCATAAACAACTGAGGATTGCTTCGTAACTGCTTACGTCCCTTGCTATCCAATCTCTTAATCCGTTCACCTCTCACCATCTGATGCTCCGTCAGTAGCTGGTGATGAGGCTGTTCCTCAATCCGTTGAATCGACTTGATAAAGCTCTGAAAATAGAAATCTATCAACCGATAAAACTCCGACAAAGAAGGATTCTCTGATAAATGATTAGAAGCCCCGAGAAACGTCTTCTTGATAAAATGAAAAGCAAGATTATACACTTCATCATTTACTTCCTCTAGAAGCTTACGATAATCATCTTTATAGCTTAATTTCGTTGGAAAAATTTCAAGCTTCACTTCAAGCAACACCTTCTCATGATGCTTAATCGAAAAGCTCGTATATCCCACTTCATTCATAAATTGCAAGTTCCCCATAAGGATCGGATGACTTCCTCTACCTACTGGTTCAACCGCATTCCTCAAAACTGGATGCTCATGATAAAAAGACAAGCTTTTATCCGTCTTTGGAGAAATCACAATCTGATAGACTCCATTTTCAAAGAAAATAGGAGAAAAAGGCTGACCCTGCATTTCCTCAAGAGAATCCGTTTCCACATCATACAGTTCAACCGATTGAACGCTCTCACCACTATAGGTAAACGTCATCGCTTCCTTCTCTAGAACAGAATGCTTTCGATACTGTGATAAACTCTCAAACCTCGCATTAAAAGGCATTCCCTTGATATAAAGGAAGAATTCATCAGTCTCAATATACAGCAGCTCTTTCGTTTCCGATCCATTCATCCTTAACTACCCCAGAAGGAAGTGAAGCCATCATGCATGATTTTCGGAATCATATTAGACAATTTTTCGGCTGATTTTGAGAAACGAGCTTCTTCCACGATCGAGGCTGCATTCATCTCATCCCACTCATGACTTGTGCAGAATAGGAATAGCTTCTTCAATACTTCCTCCGTTTTCAGATCGTTCCCTGTTAGTCTTGGAAGAACCTTTTGAACCAGCTGAAAATTAAAAGCATCATCAAACTTCATCAGTTGTCCTTCATCGTTATAAATCATGTAAAAGCAGACTTCATCACGTACCCGGTAACCGAAATGAGCCTTGATCGGTTCCAATATTGTATTTACTTCAACAAGCAACCCAGTGACCTTTCTCACAAGATCCTCATGATTAATGAAAGCATCCTTCAGATTTAGAAACCTTCCAGCCATTTGTTGGTTGTCTATAGCTACTGGTTCCGCAATAGAATCCATTGTCAAGAACCCAAAATGATCTAACACCACGTCATTGTATTCAATTGTATTCGCCCGATCTAACACCTTTGGACTGAACGGGTGAGTCGTCTCATCCATGTTCACGGTGCCAATAATGTAGAAATTATCTCGTAAAAGAAGTCTACCTACCTCTTCTTCCTCCACAACCGGAGCAGATACCATCTCACCATTCTGACAATCGCGACTTTCCATCACACTCAATAAGTCACTAAAATAGTATTCTACGCGCGCTAGATTCATTTCATCCAAGAGCAAAAAATAAGGCTTATCTCGGTTTTCAGGCTGATTCGCTTCCATTAAGACTTTTGTTAACGGTCCTGCCTGGAACTCTCCTTTAATATCCCTATATCCAATAAGGTCAGATCCGTCACTCCAGTCAGGTCGTACTGGGATCAGTGCAAACTGCCCATTTTCTGCCGTGGCACCAAGACTTTCAGCAAGCAACTGAACAATCTTGGTTTTTCCCGTTCCTGAAATACCGGACAGAATAACGAAGGGTTTTGTCTTTAGAGAAAGGTATAAGTTGATGATATCTTTGCGATCATAATAGTATCCTTTAGCAGAAATATAATTGTGGATATGATCAATTAGTGCACCATCACTCTGAAACTCGACTTGAATTTCCTCTACTTCAGGCAAGACATCATCTGTTTCGTCTTGAGTAGTAGAATACTCTATGTATCTCTCATAATAAGCAATCATGCTCTCTAGATCGTCCACAAGTTCTCCTTCAGAAGGCATGTCATCTTTACGGTATTTTATGTATGCAGCAGTCGATAAAGCATATCCCTTCGCTTTACTTGACTCTCCTAGATATAGATCATCATCCTTCTTTACCGAAGCCTTCATTTCAACATGATCACGGATTTCTTTTTTACGCTTCAGCATTTCTTCTCTTGTCGTTTCTGTTACTCCCTGTGCTAACGTTAAATAAAGTCTACTCATGTCTTCACTGAATAAATAAACGATATAATATCCTCTTTGAGTAGAAGTGGTAATTGCTTTGTTCATAATCGCAACCCAAGGAACAGACGCCCAATTTCCTTGGCCAACAGAGCCTGTAACGACATATTGTTCATTTAAACATTCTAGCTGCTTGAACTCTTTAGGGACATCGTTCCTTACATATGATCCAAGCTCATTCCCTCCAAAGGGCTGGGCCTTAGCTTGAACGTAGTTATTCATGATATATAATAGTTTTTCACGTATCGAGGTTTTCACAACAGGGTGCTCCTTTGGTGTATTGATTTGAATATTCGGGGTGTACTCATCATCGATTAAATCTACGTGTTGAAGCCATTTGAGAAGATTGGTCGTTCTTTCTTTGGCTACACTATCCACCATCAGATTATCCCCAAGTGAATTCCTTACGATTAATTTTCCTATCTCTATCAATGCTCTCTTTTTCTCGATTGGGTTATGATCTTTTAATAAGTCCAATATTTCAATAGCGATTCTAAAATACTCTTTATGTGAAATCTGTTCCCTTAATAGCTCGATCTTTTTTGATGATTGAATGTATTCTTTGAATAATTCCTCATTTTGATATTGATTCTTATCCAGGAACCCTAACAACCTTAAGTCCTGACGTGCTCTTGACTTGATTCGATACTCATTACCTTCCAGTTGTTCACTTAGTCTTTCAGGTTGATACGTACCTTCAATAATCTCCTCTAAAAAGGTCATAACTTTATGAATCTGTTCATTCGGCAAATCATCTGTTTTAAACTCAATGAACGAAATCGCTGTCTTTTGTCCTTTCTCCACTACCTTTACAAAAGGCAGCCTAGCAAAAAAAGACATAATAAAAGAAGTTCTCCCCTTCGTTTTAACAAAGTCCTCTTTAGTAGCAACTCGTTTCGAGGAAAACTCTTCCCATGCTTGTTTTAGAAACACAAAAGAAATGGATTCCATTGAAGTCGTTTTTTCTCCACGCTGGAACTTCTCCAATGATGACTCCGTCTCTACAAAAATTCCATTTTCATCTACTTTTCTTATGTAGTTCGTCTTCTTCAGCGATAAGGTTTCTACCATTTTTGTTTGTTTGGACAAGGCTTTTATAATTTCTAGTAACATAGTTGTCTCCTAAATAATTATTTTCTATAGTTTATCACATTTATTTCCATATAATAAAAAAGCCTTCCTGCAATATGCAAAGAAGTTTTAAGTAACTTATTCCGGAGCCAATTAAAGGACGTAAACCGTCTTCTCTAAGGTAATAATGGCTTTTAATTCCTCTCTAAACAAGAGTAATCAATTCAATTGAATTCATCCAATAACCTTCTACCTCCACAAAAAAATCTTTTCTTCAAAAACCAACCACGTACATCTACTTTCTCCTTGCTCACTACTTAAACACCTTCTATAGAAGAAACATGATTATTCGCCTAAGCATTTATGATCTCTAATAGAGCAGCCAACTCCTCCACTGCTTCTTAATTGATTCGCTGCACAATCTTCGTCTAACTTTTCATAGCTTTTTTCTATTAAACACATTTTGTGGTGCTTATCATTCAATATTTCTATTGAAAACTTCTTCCCTCTATTTAAGTTTGGTATAGATTGGCATGGAATTCATCTCCTTAGTTGTCTATTATTTTTAATGTCTTTAATACAAAGGCATAGTCCTTTTCAATTGCTTTCGCTATATGGACAGGCTAGCCTACCATTTTTCTAGAACTGCTTCTCGAACTTGCCTGAGCTTATTTTTAGTTAAAAGTCAAATAATAAGTTAATAATTTTAACCATTTAGTTGAGGGATAATTCTCTTATTTAGTTAGTGTCTCGATTGAATTTTAAGCAATTATAGAAATTAATGAATTACTAGTTGTTAGAAGATAGTTACATTCTATTTTTTTGCTTGTTTCATTACTTTATTTAGTCCTACCCCTCTAAAAATGAGAGTTCTTGAATTGCTTGTAGCAATGAGTATTTCTCCGTAATCATCTTTATTTTTAAAACCTAAAAATATTGTTCCCTCTTTTATTAATAAGGAAAAGTTCTTTCTTCATGGATACTCCTTTTGAACCACAGATTTAGTTTATTATGTTTAAATATCAATATATATATTAATAGAAACTTTTTCTATTTTTGCAGTCTGCCTTAACATATTCCAGTAGAAATCCTCTTCTATATTGTCTTTGCTATATAGGTATACCATATCCACTTTACCTAATTCAGTTATCATTTCAAGCAAATTATCATATTCTTTAATATGATCTATATACAAACCTGACAGTATCCAATCTTCCCTATCAAATTGCTTTTTCATTCTCTGAAGAACCTTTTCAGTGTTTAAATTAGGTTGTTCTTGATAATAAACTACTACTTGCTGTGTCATTAATATCACCAATTCCAATATAAATTTTATTAAAAGATAATCGTAGGTAATACAACAAAGAACTCATTTTGAAATAAAACAGGTCAAAATGAGCTCTTTTTTTAACTTTACCTCTTAAGCATTATGAATAATTATTCATTAAAAAATATCATTAATTTCCCCATTCATTATTTTACTACCTGCTACAATCTTATATTCCATCCTGCTAGCAGTCGCTGTCTCTCTTGCTGCACGTTCTTTTGCTAACACCACTGGATCTTCAATTTTATTATCACCTTTAACTTCTATTATTACATAATCTCCATTGGTCTTCTCTACTAAAAAGTCGGGATAATAACTTCTTACAACATTTGATTCAGGGTCAATATACTGAATATAAAAGTCAGTTTGGCCATGGGTCAGCATACCTGTAAAATATATTTTTTTTATTCCTTGAAGGTTTAAAACCTCTTCAAAGAATTTTCTCTCTGGCTTTGAATCAAAACAGTAAGTGTCTAAATGGAAGCTTTTATCTTTAAAGAGAGAATATTTTTGTTGAGATACATTTACAACAAGTTCTGGCTTTGCTGTAACTTGATAATAGCCGTCTTTTGGTTCCTTAACAAGCTCAATTTGATATTCTTCATTATTTTCATAAGGCTTTAATTCATAAAATAAATCAAAAAATCCAGGGATAATATGATCATATAGCACATCATTATAATCGCTTACTAGCTCTACTATTTGTTCAATTCCAGGGGAGGATTTGAGTAATAACTTTTCTATTTCGTTGCAGGACTTATTCAAGTATTTAGCAATTTCAGCTACTAATGTGTACTTACTAAATTGCCTTTTATCTCTTTCTTCTATTAAATCTTCACTAATTTTACGACTACCTTTTAATCCATCTTGACTAATTAGTTTTAATTGGTATTTAGATAAATCAATTTTTTCTAATTCAAAGTCAATTATACCTTTTACTGTTTTGTGCCTTAACAGATGTAATTTTTGAGACCTTTTTAGAGAAACCTTGACAGGAGGAGGTACTAAACTAATTTTATATCTTTCTTTAGTATTTTCTATTTGGTTTAAATCTTCTATATTTAATCGGAAATTTTTATTTAATTCTTCATCTAGTATCTCTAGATTCTCCTCTGACAAATAAACTTGCCCGATTTCTTGAACTGGTCCAATGGCACGTAAACATCTCATAGTTGCTTGCAGTACAAATACCTTTGATTTAGGTTTACGATACAAAGCCACTCCAAATAATGAGCGGCAATTCCAACCTTCGCGTCCTTTATTTACTAGTAAAATAAATTGCTTGTTAGACCCTGGTGAATCTAATTTATTAAACTCTCTAATATCATCATTTGATGTAATTTTGTCATCACCAACATTCACCAAAATCTTATCAATAGAAATACCCAGATCATTCAATACCCCTTCTAATTCTGGACGTAATTCATTTTGTAATTCTTCAATACTACTAGCAAATATAGCCATTTTAGGTAACATGCCTTCATATCGCTGTTCATTGTATTTCTCCCAGAAGTCTTTAACTGAAATACGTAGAAACTCTTTTGATTTTGGGTTTGTAAAACCCTTTATATGAACCTTTTTTAAGTAAGATTTATTTATAGCTTCTTGTAAGCCATATGAATATACTACTTCTGGAAAAACCTCTTTACCAGAATATGGAGTTCCAGTGAAATTGTAGCATCCAATCACTGATGTCCCGGACCTTTCAAGTGAAGTTGCCAACTCATTAATTGTTAATCTTAAACTTGTTTTAGATGTTTTTAATCCCATATCCTTCGCCAGAGCATCACCAAATGCGTGATGAGCTTCGTCAATAAACACTCCTAGATTTCCTAAGCGAGTTAACTTAGAAAACCTTTGATTGCTAAGTAAATCACCTTCTTCAGAAGGGTCATTAAAGTTATATAAGTCCCCTAATTGATCATATGCAGAACCTGTAGATGAAGAGAAATTAAATAACGTTTCAACTTTTGATTTGGGTTTATGTTGACGTTTCAATATTACTTTTTGGGTATTAGAGATAATAATATTATACTTTGACCGATCAATTGTATTTAATGTTGTACCTGTTTCATCTAAAAAATGTATTTTTAAATTGCTATCGAGCCAAGCAATATATTCTGGCGGTATCACCTTAGATTTATCAAATGTTTGAATTTCACGTAGGGATTCTAAAACTGTCTTGTCTGGTGCAAAAACAATTGCATTATGACAAAAGCGCTTGTCCTTAGGGAACTTATTAGATAATAAAAACTCATAAAAGATACAAGTCGCCATTAAAATTGTTTTACCAGTACCCATTGTTAAAGCAAAAATGTAGTTTGAATAATTTAATTCAAACTTTTTCATTCGATCAAATACACTCTTGTACTGGTCTACTTCAAGAGCGAGCCAAGAAATTTGTTCATCTTTATCAAGTCCCATGTCATCACGCTTTTCGAAGCCATTAATTCTCTTATACCAATCAGTAAATAAGTCATGAATCTTCTTATTATTTTGGTATTCTTTTAGGAAAATATAAATTTCTAATGCTTCGAACTGTGGTTGTCGTAAAAAAGAATTGGGATTTTTATAGTTATTAAAGTCTAAAAATTTCTTTGACAATAACTTATACTTTGTACGGATTCTAGCTCTATTTTGAAAATAGAAATCCCAAAGGTGGGTATGGAAAGCAAAGTCTAAAGCAAATGAATTCTTTTTACTCATTTTCAATATTCACCTCTAATGATTCTGATAATAGATCCGTTATTTTCACACGTATAGTACCCGCACCTTCTGGGATTTGGTACTTGCCTGTAACAAATTCTTTTTTAGAAGGAATATCCACTTCCGCAGGTTCTAAAATAACTCCATCATAATTCCAATCTATCATTACTGATTCAACGAGTTCTTTCCAATCTTCGACATTTTCTTTCATAATACTTAACTTTTGAAGAAGGTTCATTGGATAGAAATTTTTAATAATTAATTCATTTTTTTCAATTTCTATTAAAGCTTCTGAATCTCTTTTGAACTCTAGATTTGCTCTATCTCGTAGAATATCTACTACTTCTACATTAACTTTATATGGAATTTCTTTTTTTAGAGTTGCAGCTAAATCAGCTTCATGCCCCATACAAACTAGTAATATATTCTCTGTGAATTTATTTGGATTATCTTTTTGTCTTTGTTCTAAAGTTTTATAATCTAAATTTGCAATTATTTCATTTAAATCTGCTTTGGTAGCTATTCGGTCTACAGGCATTATTTTAACTAGATACCCATCTTTTTCTCCATCAAAAAGATCCACTTTTCTTAACGGTTGAATCTCTAACGCCTCTTTCAATAATTCCTTGGCCTCTACGGGGTTCTTAAAGATATCGTAATTGTTAACATTTAATACATTAAAACCAGGCTTATCTCCTTCACTATTATTTAAATATTCAAGAACCCTTTTAGTTGCTATTTGAACCGCACCGTAGTTGATATCGTTCCCTATAAATTTACGATTATTTTTTAGTGCTACAATTTGCGTGGTTCCTGACCCCATAAAACAATCAAAAACTAAATCTCCTGGCTTTGTAGAGGCTAAAATAATTCTTTCTATTAATTTCTCTGGCTTTTGTGTTGGATAATTTTGTCGTTCCTTAGCAACTGGATTTACTGGTGGGATATCACTCCAAACAGAATCCACAATATTACCAGGTACTTCATCTAAATAAATTACTCTCGCTCCCCCTCCAGTAGGGTTTACATCATCTCTATAAAGTCTACCATTCTCATCTTTTTTAAACCTACTTATATATTCATCCGAATGAGGAGTGTATTGCACATCCCAATAATATTCTTTGGTCTTACTGTAAGATAAGATAGTATCATGTTTTTGAGGAAATTTCTTTGTTGTAGACCTCTTAAATCCAAAGTAACTCCAGATAATTTCATTTCTAAAATTATCTGCCCCGAATATCTCATCACAAATACTTCTTAAATAATGATTCTTATGCCAATCACAATGAATGTAAATGGAACCACGTTCTGACATTAATTCTCTTATTAAAATCAACCGCTCATACATAAATTGCAAATACTCATCATTTGACCACATATCAGTATATTGAATTTCTTCAAAACTGTTTAAATCATTTTTTACGGATTTACTTTTTAATTTTATTGTTTTTTGATAGTTTGCTTTTGAATCAAATGGTGGATCAATATAAATCAGGTCAACCTTTCCTCTAAACTCTTTTAACAGATGACTCATCACCTGTAAATTATCGCCCCAGAAAATCTTGTTCATCCAATTATCTTTTTCATGCCCATAAGATTCCTTTAACTGAGCTGGATAATATTGTGTTGAGGTGTATGGTCGCTTGCCTTTCCAATTTAACATTGGATATCCCTTTATAGGCTCGAACTTAAATTCTTCAACATTTGTAATTACATTATCTTTGTTCATTAATTTCACCTCATAAATTTCTATCACAGTAAAAACGCATATCGCAGTTTCCACAATGTTTTTTTGGTCTTTGTTTAATTGTATAGTCGTGATTTTCAATTCTGTTGACTATTTGATCAAAAGACTTAATAGTTTGATTAATCATCACATTTTCTTTTTTGAATGTTATATAAGGATTAGTATCTTTTTCCCCGGTATAATAAAGATGCATTTTACTAACTTTATAGTTTGTACGTTCTTCTACCAAATGTGCATATACTTCTAATTGTTTTTTATAACGGTTAAGTGCATCTTTTTCTTTCACCAAATCTGGCTTTTTTTCAGATTTAAAATCTACAATCTCTACTGTATCTCCGTCACCTTTTACTAAATCTATTGTTCCTTTAAGAATATACTTATCCTTTACTAAGGATACATCAACTTCCGCCTCTTGAATATGTGCCCAATCATTGTTTTGTTTATCTACATATCTTTTAACTTGTTCTAATGCTACTTCCTGTGTCTGAGGGGCTAAATATACTCTCTCGCGTTTAGAAAGATGCTGGTAGTTGGTATTAAACCACTCTTCTAACTTTTCACTAGTAATTAAATGTGTTTCATTTTTCAATACAGATTTATGTATATCTTCTATTGTTTGATGAACTAATGTACCAAAAATTGTGGCCCCTTGCCGTACAGCTGCAAAACCTAGTTCCTTATAAAATTTGTACTGTAATGCACACGTTTCAAATAAGTTTATATGGGACGTAAAAGAATATTCGTGTTTAATATTCACGTCCTTTACTTGAGCCAATTCTATTTCATAAATATTCGACTCATCTCTCCAACTTTTTAATCTGCGATAAGACTCTAAAAAGTATTTAGATGGAACATTTCGTGTCCCTTGCCCACTTGCCCTATTCTCTTGACAGGATAAAACAAGTACATTTTGAGCTCTTGAATATGCTGTGTAATACAACCGATAAAAGTCAAATAATTTGGTTAACTCCAAAGGTTCAAAAACAGGTTTATGGTAATAGTTAGACTGTAATATTTCATCGATCTCTGTGTACTGCTTTCGAGGTGTAGATTCAAGAGAACCTACAATTACTATTGGAAATTCTAATCCCTTAGATTGATGAATGGTTAAGAAAGAAATACATCCATTTGGTGCATATTCAGAGTCATCCTCGTATTCGTCTATACCCCCCTGTAATAAAAATCTTAGATATTGATTAAAAAACTTTACTACTGAATCACCAATATTTTTGGGTGTGAAGACCGAAATATGATGGAGATACTCAAATTTGGATAGTAATTTTGTAAACTGGGATAGATTTCTAGCCTCTCTACTATCCTTTACTGTAAATACATTTTCACTTAATACATCGCTGAATAGTTCGAATTGAATAAGTTGATAAAATAGTCCTGAAAGACCATAGTCTAGGTTTTTGCTTATTGTTAAATGGGTTCTAGCTTTTTCTTTACACCAACTCAATAATTCATGGTTTTTTGGTTTCCTTAGCTCTTCTGCAAACTCTAATAAACATGCATCATAAAAATCCCACTCTTTTAGAAAAGCATTATCATTCCACTTTCTAAGATGTGCATACATTGGAAATAAGAATAAAATTGCACCTAACGTCAATCGAATTTCTCTTCTTTCAAAATACATATTGGATCGGGGGGAATATACTGGAATACCTCTTCCTTCTAAATAACGAGAAAGATTTAAGACTTTTGAATTTTTAACTGAACGGAAAAGAAATGCCACCTGATTCCAATCTGTAACTTTACCTTTTTCTTTCATCGATTTAAGAAATGTGTATACTTCATTTTCCCAATTTCCTTGTTCATCGTCACCCGATACTTTAATTACGGTTTTTTGCTCTACCTTATTTGATTCATGAGCAATAATTTTTTTACTGAAGCGGTAAGAAACATCCTCTTGTATCCAATTATTTTGTTCTATCCAATCATTATAAAACTGAACAATTTCAGGGTTAGAACGGTAGTTAGTAGAAAGTTCTACTTTCTTACAACTTCCTTTTGGGAAGTTTTTTGGAAATTCTAAGATATTTCGAATAGTAGCCCCTCTAAATCTATACAGACCCTGATCATCATCTCCAACTACACATATATTTTGTTTTTTTCCCGCTAATAAAAATATAAGCTTTTCTTGAATAGTATTCGTATCCTGATATTCATCAATCATTAAGTAATGTATTTTTTTATTTAAATTATTTCTTATATCTTTAGAATTAGCTAGTAGTTTATATGTTTCCAGTTGTATCGTTGAGAAGTCCAAAGCATTATCTTCTAATATTAATTGCTCATAAACTTTATAACATTTTCCTAACACCTTTAATCGTAAGTCCTTGCTACAAATTAGGTTATCTATATCCACAATTTCTTCACTTAATTTGTTAATCCATTTTAACAATTCTTCTGATTGCTTCCAACGAGAGAAATTGGTATTTAGTAAAGTTTCTACGTCATCTATTTCCAGAAACCTGTTTAATTTTTGATATAGCATATATTGTTGATCAAATTGATCCATTACTAAATAATTTTTTTTAAGTCGAGTATACTCTCTATTTTCTTCCAAGATGCGAAGACATAAAGAATGGATTGTTCCAACATACATCTCATTAAGATTAAATTTGATATTAGCTTCATGTAGCCTATTAGAAATACGAGTCACTAATTCATTTGCTGCTTTTTCAGTAAAAGTAGCTACTAGTATATTCTGCGGTTCAACCTGCTTATGTTTGATAAGATACAAAATACGTTCCACAAGTGTAAATGTCTTACCTGAACCTGGACCAGCTATGATTAATAGTGGACCTTCTGTGGTCTCAATAGCTATTTTTTGTTGTTCACTTACTTTTTCCCCCAATATTCTCTCCCCCAGGCTACATAAGATTTACTTATGGTTTAAATTCGATGCTCAAAATTATAATTTTCATTAAAATTTCTATACTCACTATATTAAAAAAGGGCAACCATTTATCATGCCCTCGAATTGTAACAATATTAAAATAGAAAAATCACCAAGAATTATCTTCTAAAAACCTTTGCAATATCTTAGAGGAAGGATAACTCGACATCGAAGCAATACCGTTTGCTAGTTCCATAGGAAAAAGTCCACCAGAATATCTATGACTTACAATTTCAGGCAAAGTAGCTAGTATTCTCTCAACTCCTATCAGATCGGATTTTTCCGGATAATTACTAGTATCATTATAAATCCCCGTAGGTATATTAAGAACAAGGGACGAATTAGGATCTACTTTAACGTACATCTTCTCTCCCCAATTGGTTCTTTTACCATATGAATTCATTAAGTCAGGTGTCCTATAAACCTCTTTGCGAATATATTCATGTGTTAAAACAGAAAAATGCATAGGCTCCGTTCTCTCTTTAGGTGCCAATTCTCTGGTTAAAGTTTCCAAGTGATCTTTAAAAATTCCAGATTTTTCTTGACCTATTATATGTATTGGGCGGTCATCTAATTTAGCATATTCCAAAAATGCTCGAATTTTTGGTACTAATTTTGAATATTGGCTTCTTAACGTTAAAGGTCCGTGAATATAAAGTCATTTTCTACGGCCATATCTATCATCACTTTAAAGTCAACATTAAGAAGTTTTGTTTTCCTCAGCGCTAGAGAAACTTCCTGAAAGTTATCAGTATCTAATAATACCTGAGTCTTTGAACCTATTGGTACATTAAATTTGCCTTCCTTATTGACCCGATATATTCCGTTAAAACATGTTCTATTAAGATAGATAAATTGAGCAGCCCTTTCTTCAAGTTTTGCGTATTCAGTAGATCGAATTTTATAATAATAATCCTTATTATGATTCTGATGATGTATGTTCAGATGCTCCGAAACTTTACGCCATCTTGACTTTACCCCTTTATACGTATCGATCAAGTTTTTGTTTATATCATTAAGCACTGCCTCTTCTGGATTAAGCTAAAAAAAACAGCACCTCCGCCTAGAAACGGCTCAAAATATCTATTGAATTGAGTTGGTAAGAGGTCGTTATGTTTTTGTATAAACCAACGTTTTCCTCCTGGCCACTTTAAAAATGGTATGACATCTAGATTCATATTCTTAAACCTTTCTTACATGTATTATTCTTGTTGTATAATAGTTCAAAAGTTCTTATAACAAGTTTAACAAATTATTATGGGTATTTGTAAAATATAGTAATAAATTATTGGAAGTTAATTTAAAATATTGATTTACAACCATTGTTACATAATTTGAACCACTACACATTTCAACCAAGAGGATTTTTGTAGGTATTCTTGGATCCTTCTCCACATCCACCGAGAAAGATTATCTTTTCTTAAAAAAAGATGAATTAACCCATCAAAAAAATCAATCTTCAACCTTAATCAGGAAGACCTTCTCCTTAAACCCCCCACGTTTCAAATCCTTATCTTCCCTAACTGCTTCAACTTCTTCAAACGTAGCTCCATGCTGATTAACCAAAGACCTAATAACCTCCAACAAATCAGCAAGCTCTTCCACAGCTTCTACATCTGTTTCAGCCGCACAGTATTCGTTAAGTTCCTCATATGCTTTTTCTTTCAAACACTTTATGTATTCTTCATCGTTTAGGACCTTTGTTGAATATTTCTTACCTGTACTCTCAATTATACTTGGGATTCTATCCCGGACTAACTTGTTGTAGTTCGGCATGTTGGTGACCTCCTGTGGAGTCTATTATCTATATATTAACATTTATTTAGTTAGTCTATAGAGCAAAGATTGTACCACCAGTCCCTTTCTTACTTTTTTCATTCTCTTTTAATACATCTTCATTTGGGATTCCTCACGGAAAATAATACCAGTGAAAATAAACCTTATTTATTTACATATTTTCCAATAATCCAACTACCGTTCGTGGTGTCTGGTTTCCCCCGATTTGATAATGGGTTAAAAAGGGGAGAATTCTTTGGTAAAAGAAGAAAATAAGCCTTTTGCGAAAACACTGGGACAACTATTAAAACGGAGAAGAAATGAACGTAGAACGACTCAGGAGGAGTTTGCTTGGACTATTCACATGTCAGAAGAAGGCTACGGGATGATAGAGCGGAGAAAAAGAATCCCAAGTGCACTTACACTGAGTAACATACATAATAATACCGGAATAAGTATTGACCAAATTTTTCAAGAAATTGATAATATAGAAAAAGAGAAGAAACTCAAAGAGGATTGACTTTGTAGTTTAAATGGGGGGATTACTATCAAAAAACAAGAATTGATCCTATTAAAAGGGAAGCAAACATACAATTTTATGATTGTCGGCTTTACCCGTGGAAATGATTATGGGGAGATATATTTCACAGATCATAATAGAAGGACTTCTATATATAGGGGTTCGGATGTGAAGGAAGTTATAAAGTTAGCTAAGAGAGAAAGCCGCAGCTTACGTCGGGAGTAAGCTGCGGCTTTGTTTGAATGATTGATTGTAGGTTATTTTACTTTTGCAATCTTAAGTTATACGCCTCATCAATAAATCTAGTTATCTGCTCTAAGGTATCTACCCACTCCAACCTTATATACACTTCACCCGGGGTGAGCTTTCCTTTATCTGATTCTTCATATACATGACCGAGCAGCTTATCAATTTCTTTCTGCATGTTCATTGCCGTTTCTGTATGACGTCTTTTACCAAGGTGGAGAACAAAACACGCCTTCCTAGCAGACGTAATAGTGGCAAATTTGTATTGAGATCTTCTGCTTACATATCCTATACAATCTGTACGAACACCATTATTAGTACGTTCATGATAATCTTCTACTTCTTCTTTGTAAGGACTCTTTTCGTATAGGTATTGATCTACTTCTTCTGCCAAAGCAATAGCTTTCTCTGTTTTAAATAAACTATAATAATATTCTTTTGATTTCGTTGGAATTGGCTCAGTCACCCATCCAAAATACAATTGGACTCCATTTACATTAACTGGCCCTACAACTGCATTCTTCTTCGCCTTTACGCCAAATAGATTCACAAACTCCTTGTAATCCTCAAACCACATCGCCTGTTGACTAAATGAATGTACCAGCATTAACGCATGTTGAGCATGAATGTTCTTGGCTTCAATTACTGCTGAAGCTGTACGATGAAATAACTGATACCTTTTGTTTAAAACCTCTTCTTCATTAAGACCCAACAATTCCAGAATGGAATGTAATCTATTTATCTTCCCTTTACTTGGATTCTCACCTTTCCAAACTTTCACTTCTTCTCCAAACGGTTCAGACACTTTTCCTTCAACCATAATAGGAAGCAGTACACCACCCGTATTTGCTAGCAGGTAAAGATCATTTTGAGAAGGAGACCCACCTCCCGGAAGTGAAACTTTGTACTCAGGAAATCCATATAGGACTTTCACATCTTCAAAAAGTGGAATATTACTGCCTCTAAAAACCTTTTCTACAATGGTAGGGAGATTGTCAGCACCCTCCCAAGACTTTGCTAACTCGTATGCAGAGTATGATGGTTTCCATTGTTTTTCAGGATCGGCTAAGAACTCTTTCCAAGAATCCATCCCTTTGGTTGGAACGAAGTATTTTCCCATGATTACCTCCTTCTATTAATAAAAAAATATCTATAAATCATTTTAAAGTGTAATATTATGGTAACATAAAAGGAGTATTTTACTAGTATAGAATGGAACGAGGAATCACAGATGCCTATTGCAGAAAGAGACTACTGGAATGACGACCGATATAGACCCAAAAACAAGAAAGCGCCCAAATGGTCATGGGGGGTCATAGGATTCATCCTCCTGGCATTGCTCGCTAGCGGATTACCCATGAAAATCTATAACGAAATCACCATTCAACAGGAACAAAAAATACGAAGCTACCTGCAAGAGCGTGAGCAATACTTCAGTTCCAGCGATCAAAGCTTCAAACAGCTGATGACCAAGATCAATGCGGCCAACGGAAATCTCTCATCCCTAACCCTCGACATCAACGAAACCGACATGATGCTCACTCAAAATTATCAGAAGCTGATTGACCTCAATCCTCCGCTGCAATTTAAGGAGCTACATAACAAAACCGTAGAACTGTACGTCATCAAACAGGCTGCCGTCGACTATCTGATGTCATCAGCAAATGCCAACACCTATCATTCTGAAATACTCTCTACTTATATAGAAGAAAGTAATCAAATGATGAGTGACTTACGTCCATTGATGATTGAAGGACTACAGAAAGCCGACCTTCGATATCGTATTGAGCAGGATGGTACGTTGACGTATTGGGTGAAGGATCATTATGGGGCGAGGTTGGAGTAGGGTTACAAGAAAAGGTCCGTCCCTCTGGCTTTTAGCAGGGGACGGACCTTTATTTAAAACTTGGTCAGTCCACCCTGCACAATAACACATTCGTTTGCCAAGGGACTGGCCTTAAATTCTTTGAAGAGGGATAATTACTCCTCAAACTTAAGATTCTCTATGCTTTCTTTTAGGTGCAAGGATTGCAATACTCAGGGAAAGAACAAATATTGCTACATAGTTTATGGCTATCGGAATAATGGGATCGTCCATAAATACCCCTGCAAAACCTAGTGCTGAGAAGATAAATAGTAATATGCATAAGAATCTGATTGTTGTCATTTTAAAGAACACCTCTTAGTATTTTTTCCAGAAGCAATCACCAATATTGAAACCTGATAAGAATGTCAAACCGTAGAAGCACGGAGCACAGCCGGCTCCCCATGTTGCACCACAAGCTCCACCACAAATCATTCCTGCAAGTGTAATCATTGACCAACTAACACCTTTTGATGATAAACAATTACTAAATCCATCGTACCAATCTGAGAATCCCGCTTTTGCTACTGGCATTCCAACACTTTCATCTAGTGGCTCACTTACATCTTTGAAGAATTGCTTAGGCATATGCACAGTTTGATCTTTTTCAAGAACTCCATTAACCCACATAGAGATGTTACCTTCAAGGGCAGCTTCATTGGATAATAAGTGAATTTCAGAATAGTTTATTAGACTATGATCTTCTTTTAACACTAGAATGATAGACTGCATGGAAGTTGCCTTATTTTTAACTTTAAAAGGAATATTAACATATAGATTATTATTTGATAAGTGACGATTGGCACTAATTCCCTTATAATCTAATTGGTTGCCACTATGTATATCAACGTTTCCCTGCTTGATATATGTTCGGACATCTTTCTTAATTTCATTTAGATCTTTATTGCTCTCTACTTTTTCAAATGATTTCTCGAGTTTAGATAGATTTTGTGATGTCTCCTCAAGCCCATCTTTTAACTTTTCAATCTGATCCGCTTCGGCCTTATTATATTGAGCGAAAGGTGTAAATAAGCTCGAGACCAAAAGAATTAAACTTGCCATTAATGTAACCGTTGTCTTCCTCATTCCAAATAACCCCTTTTCTGGATGTATTTTTACAACGATTATTATATTAACATAGAGAGATAACTTATCAATATTAATCTAGTAATTTCCAAAAAACGAGACGATTGAACCAAAAAAAGAAATAGTTATTAAGTAGTAACATCAGAATTCAAAAAGAGAAATAAAACTAGATTTCTTCCCCCAATTACCTTTGTAAATTAATCTAATAACTTCATTTTCTCTAGTATTAAAACTACTTATGATAGTTAATAAAAAAAGAGACAAGGTATCTCCTTGTCCCTTACTCCTCAATATAAGGCTGACCTCTCAAGACGAATTGGGTGGAGGATCATTATTCACGGAGTTAGGAATGGGGGTGATGCGAAGCCCCTCCTCTCTCATAAGTCTTAGGACCTACACCACAATCCACCTCAGGCTCATTACCAAGAATGATTTTACTCTATAAACTTAATACATACGGTATATATGAATGAGGAGAGTGGCGACAGTGACAAAGAATGTTTATTTGCTTCATGGTTTAATGGGAACCGGAGAAATGCATTTTAAAGAGCAATTAGGTTCGTTAAGTGAGGCATTCACTGTTATTCCAATTGATTTGCCGGGACACGGTCAGAATAGCCAGGATGCTGATGACCCCTTTTTCGAGCATACACTTGAGTGGCTTATAAGTGAACTCAGGAAAAGGGAGCCTGGTATCTTGATTGGACTTTCGATGGGAGCAAGTTTTGCCCTGCATGCAGCAATCAGATTTCCCGAATTGACAAAAGGCATTGTCCTGACAGGCTATGTTCCAAACATCCCCGAAGACATGCACGCCATCATGGAAAAACAATATCATTTTTTACATAACATCAAAGCAGAAGCGCCTGAAGTAGCGAAAGACTATCTTCTTCTCCATGGCCCACGTTGGGAAACCACGTTACACAGGGTGGTGAAATGTTTTACTTATCATTATCCGGCAGTATCTGATGACCAATTAAAGAAGTTAACCATCCCTACATTACTTATAAATGGCGGAAATGAAAAACATGAAGTGGATTCGGTCCACCATCTATCATCGTTGAACAACCTTATCACACCAGGAATCATTCCAGACTGCGGGCACTTAGCAAACACGGAAAACCCTTCGATGTTTAATCGAATGACTCTGGAGTTTATTAGTAGTATTGCTTAGGTGAGCCAGAGGGACAGGTTCCTTGGCTATAAAGGGTATTTAAAACTATCAAATTAAAAAACACTTGCTTCCATAAGACAAGCAAGTGTTTTTTAAACTAAATTAGAATATGGGACCCTTTACTGAACTGTTCCCCATAAATCTTTTCGTAATAAGGTTCTTTTATCTTTAAACATATAACATTTCCTGAAGGATCCTCTCCTGAATATGCCAAAATAGCTTTATTAATCCTCATCAAACATCTGTTCATCAACTTCTTCCAGATACCTTTCCGTATCTAAATGAGATTCTATTACATTATCTAGAAACTCAATACTAACCTCTCTAATTTCTTCAAATACGTGAATTTTAGCCCCAGCCTTAGATAATAAACCTACAATTTTTTTCATTTCTAATAATTCATCAATATCTGTTAAATTACAGGATAAAATACAACAATTATTATTAAGCAATTCTTTTATTTCAGATATACTCTTATTAGTATTTTTTCTTAGGATATTAATGTATTTGACCTCATTAGTATCTTTTTCTATCTGTATATTTATTTTTGCCATTAAAATCCCTTCCTCCATGAAACCATATAAAGTACTCATTGGGATCTTCGCAGCGTCACCATAAATCGTTGTCACCTGGGACCTAGTCCAATAACTAACATTATTGAACTTCAGAAATAAATTCCGAAAATGTATCAGTAATAAAATAGGTTACAGGATCTAATTCAGCTGACTCTTCATGACTCCATACCACCACGCTTGGATTTTTTCTGTTCTCCCTATAATCCAAACATACAAAGTCACCTGCAAACAAAACCGCAATCGGAATCATATCTGCACCTATAAGATCTTCATCATCTGTAAGTCTATCTTCAAGCTGTGTTAGTGTAACACTTATCTCATACATTCCTAAATCACTTTCACTTGGAGTCGTTAAAAAGCAGAGAAATCGATCGCATACTCATGATTATTACAATTAAATGTGCCCTCTATTGGTTTACCGCCATTACTTTCTTTCATAAAATCTACAAAATCTTTAGGTAATTCTACACGCCAAAACTTTTCCTTCCGTGCAAATAATTCATCTGTCGGTAAAGGAAGTACTACGGTTGATTTATCAATGAGCACATAAATTCCTCCTTGAAATCATCTGGGAACATCAAAAAGATACTTAAACTTTCAAATCAAAAAAACACCTGTTGCCATAAAACAAACAAGTGTTTTGTTAAACTAAATCAGAATATAGGACATTACTGAACCGGCCCCATAAATTCAGTAATGATAAGAATATGCTCCTTCGTTTTTACTTTTTTTAGATTCTCGACTTTCTCTGTTCCACCTAAACCTAGTAAAGGAGTATACCCAAAGCATTCATCATACTCTGGTTCTTTATATTTCTCTATTGCTTCAGGATAAGGACGCCATTCTAATGCCTTCTGTCTAAAAGCCTCTTCCTCTAAAAACCTAAGAAACAAAGAATATTTTGAAGCCAGCACTTTTGTTTTACCTTTTCTGAAGTTAATCATTACAAGATAACACTCTTGGTTTTCATCTTTTTCATACAGTATTACATCACCCATGGATGTACTGAAAATAGGTATCGTTCCTTTACTTCTTAAGTAAGAATCATTTACTATAGAGCTAAACTCATCGGGGTTAATTATTTTTAAGTAACCATTCATAAATGTACCATACCCATATGTTTTCCATGCGTCGATTAACTCTTTAGGGAGCATATCTTTATATTTATGAATTGTATATTCTTCTACTTCACTTACCTTCTTAAAATCATTAAATAAGTTCAACTTAAATACCTCCTCTAATGTGTAAGTTTTACATTCAAGTACGTATTTTCCCTCTGCTCAAGTGTCATTAATTGAGCTAGTTTTTCAATTTGTTCATCAACAATATCGATTCTGTATCTCCACTGTGAACCAATAGATGAATTTATTCTCTTTTCTCCCATGCCGCTTATATTTAGTGGATTCCCACCGGCTATTTGGTCTGGATTGTGGAGTGCTGCTTGCGTTTTCAACCATCTATTTGCTTGTAACTCAGCTTCTTCCCAAGACATACCACTTTCAAATAATTCTTCTATTTGTTTATTTAAAGCCTTTTCACGAGCTGCTTGTTGTGCAGCATTACCTTCAATTGCACGACCTTGAGTAACATACTTCTCTCGATTTTTTAAATATTCATTAACTGTTAATTCGTTCATCCCTTTTTCTTGATCCTTTAATTGTCTCACAAACTCTTCTGAGTCATATTTTGCATTGTACTTAAAATTAACTTCTATTTCTATAACTCTAGGAGCATGTTTTAAGTTCTTATTATTAAACCCAGATTTCCCTGATAACACCACATGCCCATCCTCATTCAACAACACCTTCCCCATCCTGGAGAAAGCCTCGGACTGAGCAACCCTCGAAACCGGACCGGCAACCACTTTTCGATACGTCTTCTCCATCACCGATCTCACTTTCTTCGGATTTAAGACGTTTTTAGTTTTCCTGAATAACTCTTGAAGATGTCCAGAAAAAGCGTTCAGTCCCAGTGCCCTTTTTCCGGTTCGGGAAGAAAGTAGCTGATGGGCGGTGTCCTCCACTTTTCCAAAGGTGCTTTTGACACCGTTGTGGATGAAGGATTTGATGTTGGCTGTCGTCATGACGTTGTAGGGAACGTCCGTCTTGGAGCTCATTTTGCCGGCTTTGCCCATCTTACCGACTTTGTCTACGCCTTTCGCTCCGAAAATGGATGCGGCGATGTAGGTTCCCGCGTAGGAAAAGTATCTCGCCCGGCTTCGTACGTCTCCGTTGACGACTTCTTCTTCAAAGGATTGTTTCAGGTCCTTCCATATGTACTTCGCCGTGTCGATGGGGTGAAGGACGGTATGAATGATGCCTTTGAAGAATCCGATGGGATCGGTGAACAGGGCGATGAGCGTGTCGACGAGATCGCTGACGATATCGACAATCGCAAACAGGGCTCCTTCCACGGTCCCAAGAAACTCGGATAATTTATTTTTAGCCATTACCGATGTAAACTCCGATAGTTTGGATAGAAACGATGAGTCTTCCTGATGAGCCTTCTTCTCTATTATACCAAGCTTTCCTTTTTGAAAAACAGTTTGGAGCCGAGCGATTTGCTGCGACATGGAGTGGACCTGTTCTTCAAGGGAAGATAGTGAAGCCGTTTGAGTATGGTCGAACTCATGCAGCTTTTGGAGGCTGCGTTCTTTTTCCTCCTGGGCATGGGTCACCTGCTGTAAAAACGACCAGTCCTGGATTCTTGGCACCGATACGATGTCAGATACACTTCTGATTGTGGCATTGGCTTCCCCCGTCAGTTCCACCGTTATCTGCCGTGCACGGTGAAGACCTTCTTCCACTTCGTTGTCCAGGAAGCTCTGCCTCATGAACCCGTCAGGTGAAGGCTCCACGTGATCAAGAGCCTCCTTCATCTCCCGAATGACGGATTGATAGTCGGATAAAAAACCCTGATACTGTTCCAGCATGGGGAGGTGCTGACTCCGGTAGAAATCCCGGATCGCATTCCCACCCTCCCCCTTAAATGCATCGTCCAAATTGACCACGTCCTGAACGGCTCTTTCAATCTGTTGTACCTGATCTTTCTGGGAAGACAGGGTTTCCTCTATCTCCTTCATTCCATTTTGAAAGCCGTCAACATCTAATATTTTCATAGAGTGCCTCCCTTACCGGCTCAAAGTCATGGTAGAAGAAAGAGTACGATCGGTTTCTTCCATGACTTCTACGGAAAGTTGCGTGGCCGACTGGTTTTCAATAAGAAGCTGTTGATAGCTCTCAAGCATCTTCTGGCATTGCTCATTGAGAATATTCAGCTTGTGGATGACCTCCAGTTCATTCGCCCCGCCAATCTGCCTTGGATAAGTCGTATTCCAAGCGTCAATCGTCTGGCGTAGCTTTGAGAGCGACCTCTCTGTCTCTGTGTACTGAATCTGGATTTCAGTGTGCATATGATCGATCCTTTCTATTTATCTTTCAACATCCTATAAAATTCCAATTCATAGAATATCGTACCATCGTTTTTGTGGTCATTCTATTATGAACCAAGGTTTTTTCATAAATAGGAAATTTCACACAGCCCTTAAGTAACAGAAAGCTCATGAGAGACCTTTTCTTGTAAAAAGAAGCGGGAGAACCGTCCCCGTGCTTCCCAGGTATTAGTAGAATCAATATTGATGGTGAATCTGAAGTAAGGTATGATATGGATTTGGTACATGGAGAAGGTGGTTTCACAAGCCTTAGTTACTGCACCAAATACATCTGGTGAATACGGCCACTTAGAATGGAAATCTAGGGATAATACTCTTGGATTTAGTATAGATGAGTGCTGGCTTGGAACTAACCTAGAAATAGCTTCTCCCGCTTACAATACTTTTAATTAGTAACATTTAAGGGAGTGATATCAATTGACTAAAGATTTCTTATCAGGTGCATTCGTGTTTATTTTTGGACTATTCATTGTGATAGTAGTAAGTACAGCATCTTCTACTCCAGAACAATCTTATCAGATGGGTATGGTAGCCGCGATTTTATATCTTTCATCTGTACTATATGTTTCCTTGAAACAAAGGAAATAATATCACTTGAATAAGCTCCTTCAAAAATGGGTGCCTGGTCTTCTTGAGGAAAGTCTATAACGCAAAGAGTATCAGGCACCCTATGGTTAACCATCCCTTTTCCCCTCCTCTCCTTATACCTTCCTCTTATTCGCCATCACCACAATACCAAGGGAAAGCACAAATATCGCCCCATAATTAACCGCAATGGGAACAATCGGCTCCTCCATGAACATCCCTGCCATCCCGAGACTTGAGAAAATCACCAGCAGCAAGCATAAGAAACGAATCATTTTCATAGAATACCTCCTTTTACCTCTCTGTTGTATCGAAAAAAGGGAATGACGGGTCGAGAGCAGTGAGACAATAGGCTAGTATATAACTAGACTTTAATTTGGATATTTTTGTATGATTGGTGTATGTGCACGGGGAAAAGTTCTCGTGCTTCCAAATAAAAAGGAGAATCTCATGCTCTTAACACTCCCCATGATCATTGAATTCATGAAGTATGTATTGATTGCCATTTTACTTACACAACTTGGTTTCGTTTTTTTGATTTTATTATTAGGGAACACCATGGTGGATTTCTACAGAGTCTCCATTTATGAAAAACCGGAAAATCCCATTCAGAGAAAATGAGTAACTTTTTTCAGAAGACCACCATAGGGTTAGGCTATTTCATTTACTCCAAACTCTCAAAATTCAATTGGATTCTGAAAAAAGGTCTATTACTCGGATGTTTAGTCATCCAGGCAATCGTATCGATCATACTGTATGAAATCATACTGAGATTGCTGAATTGGTTATTACTCTAATCAGTTAAAGGATCGAAATATATCTCAGGATGACGAGAAAAAAAGAAGCACGAGAAATTGCCCCCTGCTTCAGGATTAAAAGGATAAATAATTAGGTTTACGTTCATGTAATGAAAAGAGAGGAGAATTTTTATGGAAATGAAAAGTATCGGTATTTTAATATCCACTCTCTCCGTCCTAACCTTTTGCATTGTAAAGGCCATTGAAGAAGCATCAAGATATATTTCCAAAGGAACATTTGATTTCATGGGGTGGTACATCTATGGATTGATTGTCATCGTTTTCTTGACTGGAGTATTTTTATTAACAAAAGGGATGAGAGTGAATCCTAGATTTCCTTATTTCGAAAAGGATATGGGTACGTATTTGATACTTCAACTTATGAAGTTTCAGGTACGTACCGCTCTTTTCCCTTTCACACTCTCAGTTAACCGAAGAAGCAGCCGCTTCATCCGCCTTCACACAATCAATCGCAATAACAAGTGCAATCATCATCGTTTCCACCTCTTCATTCATTACGTTCACCCTGTAGCTGTCACCCCAAGTGAACCACTCCTTGCCCACTTCGCCTACAACGTTGCCATGCTGTAATACCTGAAACTGCATATCCCACCAATTCCCCTGCACTTCAATGCCTGCCGCATCAATCGAATAACGTGCTTTTAAGAATGAGAGCTCCTTCTTAATCGTCAATACCTCTTGACCATTCACCTCAACTAAAAACTTCGGTAAAAAGCTGAACGTCTTTTTCGTAATCAGGGCCACTTCATCCCCGCTTGTATTCATTATTGAGAAAGTCTTCGGAATCTTCATAAAGCTTCCCTCCACATAATATCGATCCTTCTCCTCTTGATCCTTTACCGTGAATTTCCCGCTGAGACTGAATACTTTTTGCTTTATATAAAGCTGCTTCATGATTTTGCCTCCCACACTTGAGTCTTTACATTATTTACGTTTCAGTTCGGCAATGGTTCCAAAATTCCGCATTCGTCCATCACTCAGATATCTGCACCCGGGTTGATCTTACTAAGCTGATACATCAAGAACTATTTGAAGCTGTCTCATAAAAAAATAGAAGCGCGAGATTGTCCCCGTGCTTCCTTTCTTTGATTCAAATTCCTATAGCAGAATCATACCAAGTTATTCTTCAACAAAACCCTCGGTCAGTGGAAGTTCTTCCATAATCAGCTCTTACGGTCATACCAATCCTCAAGCGTCATCATGTCAAACTTTTCCTCATGATCTAACCTTAGAGGAGCAATGAATTCAAGAGAATTTCCATCGGGATCATGAAAATAAAGACAGGCATGGGCTTGTGGGTTGTTAGGGAGGACAAGAGGCTGACGTTCCGGTGAAAAACCAAACGCTTCCCTTACCTCAATACCTCTTTTCTTTAACCATCCTTTTGCCTCTATCATATCTTCAGTCTCTACATGAAAGGCGATATGCCTGATGGAGGCATGATACGGGATGTTTACTTGATCAGCCTCCCACAAACCAAGCCAGCTCTTCCCTTTTTCAATCCAGACAAATGAAACGTTCTCGCTTTCATACGCTACTTCCAAACCAAGCTTTTGATAGAAATCGATTGATTTCCCCATATCACTTACAGGTAGATGTGCTTCATATAATCCTTTAATCATGACATCACCTCCTCATCTGTATCCTATACTTTCCGACGAATAAATGGCTCCGTTTTTCGTTTGAAGTTTTATAAGACTTTTGATTGATAAAGTTCGTCCAAGTTAAATGGATAATCCTTCTAAACAAACACATACTACCTTTTGAGTAAACACATGTTTACATAAAAAAGCAGGAGGTAGTAGGATGAAAAACAAAACATTTGCGTTGATGATGGCAGTATTCATGGTATTCCTGCCCCTTTCGAATGGCGTATTGGCCGCTGAAGACGGGGCACCGGCAACGAAGGATATCGTTGACACCGCTGTAGAAGCGGGTCAGTTCAAAACCCTTGCAGCCGCTTTAGAAAAAGCCGGACTTGTGGAGACATTGAAAGGCGAGGGTCCGTATACGGTGTTCGCGCCGACTGATGCTGCGTTTGAAAAGCTGTTGAAGAAATTAGGCATCACGGCAGAAGAATTACTGGCAAGAGAAGATCTGAAGGACATTCTTCTGTATCACGTGCTTTCCGGTAAAGTGATGTCTACCGATCTAAAAGACGGTCAAAAGGCGGAAACACTAGCCAAGAAAACAGTGGATATCTCACTGGACCCTGTCCGCGTCAATAATGCGAATGTAGTGAAAGCGGATATTCAGGCTTCCAATGGTGTCATTCACGTGATTGATGAAGTGTTACTTCCGGAGTAAGTACTGTTCATAAGAAAGCTCGTTCAAACGTCCAGTCGTGACTGTTGAGCGGGCTTTTTTATTGGAACAGGGACGGTTCAGATGCTTCCTCTAAATAAAAAAATGAAGCAAGAGGATTGTGAACTGACCCCTTGCTTCAAACAAAAATATTAGCTTTCTAATTCCTTTTTCACTGATTCCAGTGTTTTATTTTTGTATTTCGTTTTTGCTTTCGGTGCACTTCGATCGGTAGGATTTTGTAGGCCATAGTTTTTTTCGATGAATGTGAAATCGTTCATATCCACTATACCGTCAAAGTTAATATCGGCATCACGGTGGTCCGTGCCCCAATGAGATTGCATATAGGTGGCGTCCATGATATCAATGACCTGGTCCCCGTTGACATCCCCTGCTATCATCTGAGGAAAGCCCTCGGTGTCAAATTCGCCTCGTATCTTCTCCCCGATTTGCTTAAAGACCGTGAATGGGTTGGTATATTTAAAGTGCCCTGGTACATGGATGGAGTAGGTGAATTCTTCGTCTGTAATCGGCAATTTAACATAAAGTCTTGGATATTCAGCAATGCCGTTATTCTCCATCACAATCGTTCCGTTGTATTGATGGTTGGAATCATCTGTTGCATACCCATCAATCCCTGCTTTGGTAAAATCATTCCCAAACGGAATTCCTTCAGCAAAAATAGGAACTTTCATCTGTGAAAAGGACGGGTCAACATAAGATTCCACAGCTAAACTAGGAAGAGAAACTTCAGAGCCTTCCTCATTCGTATAGGCAGAATTTATATTTTGTAATTGTAAAACACCCTCATAGTATTTTTCATCTTTCACTTTCACTTTTACATTCACAGCCGGGGTGGTGCCGGTTAGACCCTCAGGATCATTGATGGTCAAATGAATGGTCTGTTTTCTCGTTCCATTTCCACCTGCAGCATCCTCATGATTCATTCGAACGCTTGCCTTTTTCTCCAATTCTGGATGGACGGTTACACCTTCAATCTCAAAATGGTCGCTCAAATAATCAAAGGCAATGGTTTGATTTTTGATTCCTGACGTATTATTCATTTTGATTGTATAGGTGACAGTCTCTCCCATCATCGGGTTGATCTTATCCGGTGTCGCATCCACATATGGTGTTCCTTTCTTGACGAAGTAGGTGGCATGTGCGTTTGGATAATTCACCGCACTTGATATTCCGACACCGAAGAATCGAACCGGAAGAATCGGAAGGGAATCATCAAGCGGCAGATTAGCTGCAAATGTTCCATCCGGATTAAGGGGAACTTCTCCATTTGGCGCATATTTAGGACTAGTGATGTATTGGTTATACTTTGGAACCTCTTTATTGTGGTATAGTACAACTTCGTTGGAAGCCTGGTTAACATCGAACCCATACTTCTTCATGTGGTCGATGTTTTCTTCATGGATGCTCCCCTCTACCCGAACGGATGTCTGTCCTTCTTCATATTCATAGACACCATGTGGCAGGGAGGTGATAGAGAATTCAGGGGCAGAATTATCAACAAACACATATTGATCTTTGGTAAATGTGTTCCCCTGATCGTCTGTAGCAACGGCCCTTAGTGTATAATTTCCATGTTTAACGAACTGAGCCACCACGTTCGAGAATTGAGATTGCAAGTATTCAGGATCCGTTGAAAACGGCTCTTTCTGATCACCAATGAATGGTAAGTAAAACCCCGTATTCAATACCAAATTACCGTTATTTGGTTTTACATTCAATCCACTGACGAACCCACCATGACCGACTATATCATCTGTTTCAGGATCTACGTACAAGAAATCCACACGTTTAATATGACCTTTCACCTGATAATTCATCATAAGATAATTCTTCATAAAGGGATTGACATCTGAATACCCCACTGACGCCATCGTATGACCGGATACAATGTCAAACTTCTCAAATTTATTTTCTTCATATGTTACACCGAAAGGGATCTGGTACGTTTCAGAAGGATCTTCTATGTTTGTATAGGTTACATAACCTTCGTATGTCCCCTTTTCTGCTGTCTTTGGTATAGAAAGAAAAACAGACGTATTTTTACTTTTGTTCCCTTTTACAGTGATGGTATCGGTGGTTGTCACGTTTACTCCATTTTTTTCTGCGTCTTTGGATTCACGCAATCCTGTTTGGAATTGTACCTTCACATCAAAGGTTTTATCCTTTTTCCCATTGTTGGTAAGCTTTACAGAACGTTTATCCAACATGTGATCCCCTGTGTAAACCACCCGGCCGAAACTAAGACCTCCTGTTTCTTCATCGATCGTCTCGGATTCTCCGTTTTCAATCAGTTGAGTTTCATCTCTGACTGTGATTTCCATTGTTGAATGAATGGCTTCATACGGATCCACATGCCCTGCCCCCTGCTCAAATACGCTGTAAGGCTGACTTAATGGATCTGCTGTATTCATCAGGATCGTTTTAATGTCGGACGGACTCAAATCAGGATTGGATCCGATTAACAGGGCTGATATACCTGCTACTACCGGAGCCGACATCGATGTACCGGAGAACCGCAGGTACGCGTATTGATAATCGTCCCCTTTATCCCCGTTCACTACATCTGACGGAACGGTGGACATCATAGAGACCCCAGGTGCTGTCACTTCCGGCTTTATATCGTAATTTGTACGGGATGGTCCGCGGGAACTGAATTCTGCCAGCGTGCCACCTTGTGTTTTCTCTTCTTTCATTTCTCCAAATGTAAAGTCATTCTGACCGGACTCAACCTTTTCTTTTAAAGCCAATCCTTTTGCATGATTTAATGAAAAAGTTGGAATGTACTCCCTTCCTTCTGCAAAATATGCAGGAATATGCCCTTCTTCTGGATTATCATTGAATAGGAGTACGGCAGCTGCACCATGTTCTTTTGCAGCCAGGATCTTATTCACTAGTGGAATGTTTTGTCCCCTGCTTATGAGGGCAATCTTGCCTTCCAGATCCTTGCCTGTGAAATCCGCTTCCGCTCCCATACCTGCATAAACAATTGGAAGGGTCTCTTTCTCTAACTGGTCAAGATCATCCCCGTATCCTATCGCCATGAGACGCAAGTCTACAGACAATGCATCCAATGATCCTGTTGACGTAGAGAGCGTCACGGGTACATCGTTTGCCCCTACCGTGAGCGCCAGTGCAGCTGCACTCGGTGTACCCAGCGTATACATGGCATTCCCTGAATTCCCGGCAGAAAGCACCATCGTTACCCCGCTTAATACGGCATGGTTAACAGCCATGCTCACAGGGTTCATTGGATCATTCAGGGCACCGCTGAGTGACAGGTTCATCACATCCATGCCGTCCTCAATCCCTTGTTCTATCCCTGCCATGACATTTTCAAACGATCCAGATCCATATGGTCCTAACACACGGTAAGCATGCAATTCCGCATCGGGTGCAATCCCTTTTGTAGCGAATTTACTCTGATTCGTCCCTTGACCGGCAACCGTCCCTGACACATGGGTACCATGACTTGTATAATAGACTCTGCCACCCGAAACTTCCGGCCTTCCTGAATCCTTCCAATCCTCATATGTCGTTTCCATTGGATCTTCATCATTATCGACAAAGTCATATCCACCTTTATAAGCGGCTTTCAAATCAGGATGGTTATAGTCGATACCTGTATCAAGCACGCCTACTTTCGTGCCTTTTCCTGTGAAGCCTTCTTCATGGAGCTTGTCCACTTGTAAGAAGGAACGTTCATCTGACATGCCAATCCCGGTGTGTTCCGCATCGATATCTGATGCTTGAACAAGTGGTTCTACTTGAACTTCAGCATCACTGTACACAGCTTTAACGGTATTGGATTGCAATAATTCTTTCGCTTGATTGGCCGGGAGTTTCATAGATACACCGTTAAAGGCTGTTTTATACGATCGTTTTACTATGTATCCAGCGTTTTTGCCCTTCCCTTTTCCATCCAATATCTTATCCAGGTCTTTATTAAATGCATCATGTTCTTTCTCGACTTGAGCTTTGGCTTGTGCTTCAGACAAGTCTTTTCCTTCTGCTTTGGCCTTTATGACTGCCACTTTGGACGGACTCTGTTTAAACTCAACGATAACAGAAATTTCTTCCGTACTATCCGGATCAATCTCCGGTGCCAGATGCAAACCTGTTTGATTGATCGATTGCAGCTTTACAAGGGCTTCCCTTTGTTCTGGAGACAATTCTTGGAGTGCCTGCTCAGTGGGGGAAGAACCTGGTTGAGCCTCTCCCTTCACCGAGTCTTGGATTAAAACGTCCGGTATCTTAGAAGCAGCCTGTGCTTCTGAAGGCAGACCAGAATACGATACTGGTAGACTTCCAGATATGAGCCCTGCCCCTAACACAATGATCGTCGCTTTTTGCAGCTTTTTTTTCATTCCGTGTTTTCTCTCCCCTATCAAACTATATTTTTACTAACCGTTCATATTAAATTATTTCCGTTATTCTGTTATAAAGCAATTGGGTTATTGCAGGTACCTTGGATATAGGCACCATCCCTTATCTGTGTGAAAAAACGACACAAATCAACATAAACTCTATGCCTGATTAACCCAAAAATTTTCATTCAAAAGACTTAAAGGTGTGGAGAAACACTGCCAACGCATAAAAAAAGAAGCAAGGGGGCCCCTTGCTTCTTTCCTTCACTCATCAATTAAATCGTACTCGTATCAATCACAAATCGATACTTCACATCAGAACCCAATACCCGTTCGTACGCTTCATCGATGTAATCAGCCGAAATCACTTCGATTTTAGGGACAATTCCATGTTCCCCGCAGAAATCGAGCATTTCCTGCGTCTCACGAATGCCTCCGATCATGGAACCGGCAAATGAACGGCGGTGACCGATGAGAGAGAACACATTGACTTCCAGTGGTTCAGCAGGTGCTCCCACATTGACCATCGCCCCATCCAGCGTCAAGAGTGAAAGGTACGCACTGATATCAATCTTCGCGCTTACCGTGTTAATGATCAGATCAAATGTGCCGGCCAGTTTCTCGAACGTCTCCGGCTCGGTGGTGGCATGATAGGCTTCTGCGCCGAATTCAAGGCCATCCTCTTTTTTATTTAACGTACGTGAAAGAACGGTCACTTCGGCTCCCATGGCATGTGCAATCTTGACCGCCATATGACCGAGTCCACCCATGCCGACAACGGCTACTTTCTTCCCTGGGCCGGCATTCCAATGGTTCAATGGAGAATATGTCGTAATCCCGGCACATAACAGAGGTGCCGCAGCGTCAAGCTCGATGTTGTCAGGGATGCGGAGGACGAAATCTTCTGTCACCACGATATGGGTGGAATACCCTCCTTGAGTAAGCTCGCCATATTTGTCCACACCAGCGTACGTCGGTACGTTTCCTTTGAGGCAGTACTGCTCTTCCCCATCACGGCAGTTCTTACACTCACCGCAGGAATCGACCATACATCCTACTCCTACCCGGTCGCCGGCTTTGTACTTCGTAACCCCGGAACCGACCTCCGTGACGATTCCCGCAATCTCGTGCCCGGGTACGAGCGGATACTTCACTTCTCCCCAGTCTCCGTGTGCCGTATGGATATCGGAATGGCAGATCCCTGCATACTTGATTTCAATCAGAACATCATGCACATCAAGATCGCGCCTCTCGATTTCAGCCTCTCTGAAAGATTTGTCAGGACCGTCAACGGCTCGTGCTTTAGCAATTACCATGAATAAAAACCTCCTGTGATAGTAGCTTTCAAGAGACAGGTGAACATACCTGATGAACTCTTGTTACACCCATGGTAATCCCTAGAGTTCACTCTAGGTCAAGGGATAACCCTTGCTCAATCTGGCTGATTTGTTTTGCTTTGACAGAAGGGGATAACCGTGCTACGATCCCCCCACAAACATAGAGTTAACTCGATCTCGAGATAGTTGGAAAAGGAGCGTAAAGATGAAGACCTATTCAATTGGCGAAGTGGCAAAGAAGTTGAATCTCTCAATCTATACCCTGAGGTACTACGACAAGGAAGGCCTCATGCCTTTTGTCGAACGGTCAGAAGCTGGCACACGTTTATTCAAAGAATCGGATATTGCCGCTTTACACATTATCGAATGCCTGAAATCCACCGGGATGCCGATCAAGGAGATCAAACATTTCATAGACTGGTGTGCAGAAGGCGATGCCACCCTGCAAAATCGATATGATATGTTCCTGGAAAGAAAAGCCACCGTAGAAGCAAAGATCAAAGAACTTCAGCAAACAATGGAAGTCATCGACCATAAATGCAGTTACTACAAGACTGCATTGGAAGCTGGTACGGAAGAGGTACATAAGGGGAATAAGATCGAGATTATCCATCCATAAAGCTGCACCCGCTGCGATAGAATCCTGGGAAAGGTTCTATGGTTTTTTTATAGAGGGTCGAAGGCAGAATTCAGTCCCCGCCAATCCGGCCCTTATTTTATATATGGTTACGCAAACAAGAAAAAGGTCAGGTTCTTGATAAACAAGAAACCCGACCTTTTTTGTTTTTATTCCTCTATCCCCACAGACCAATCACCATCTGCCTTTATCACCAGCGCATAATACCCATCCGTCTTCAATACTTGCCGTGCAGAGCCTTCATACGCCCCGATCTCATTGACCATCAGCCCTTGGCCGTTCAGCATAACGATGAAGTTTGAGGAACCGTTATGAGAGAAGTTGAATTTGTAATTCCCGCTCTTGGTATTGAAGAATACAACGTCATCGCCGGAGCCTTCCAAGGTAGTCGGTGCATCGGCCATCTCCACCGGCGGCGACTGGTAGATGGTATATTCCCAAGGACCGTCTGCTTTGACGTTCAAGTAGTACGTTCCTTCCACAGGAATCTGTGCAAATGTCTTCCCTTTATAGCTGCCGATTTCATTGACCAGGAGTTCAAGGTCGTTCCCGTTTTCGTCCTGCAGCTGTACGATAAAGTTCGCGCCTCCGTTATGATTTCCATCGAAGATTGCCCAACCGGATGTCAGCTTGACCCCGTCGGACGCTGTATCCCCATTGCCGCTCACTTTGATCTTTGATTCCTCGAATTCCTTTTCGGCTTTCTCTTTCGCTTCAACCTCTGCTTTTGCCACCATCTCCGACTCATACTTCCCCACTTCTTCCATCGAAGCAAACGGAACCACTTCCATGATGGACTCCCCGTCCGTTGTCGCAACCAGGATCCCGTCAGTGGCCTGCAGGACATAGCCAACATTTCCATTCCCGATCGAAATGCTTTTCGGATGTTCGACGCTCAGATCTTTTTTCGCTTTCTTAAAATCCTTATCACTCATCCCCGCAGTAACAACTGCCTTGACCTCTTCCATTGTGGCCGGCTTTTTTTCTGGCTGCTTTTTCTCTTCTTTCTGACCAACTTTCTCTTCTTTTGCCGCCTTCACTTCCCCTTCATCCGCTTTCACATCACTAGTGGCCGTTTCGCTTGTCGGACTGTTCAGTACTCCAACCATAAACAAAACAAAAAGCCCCGCAGCAATCCCAAACCGTTTCTTCGCCTTACCCGACTTTCTCACCAACGCCACCAATCCCAACACGATAAAAACCAGGAACCCCAAGAAACCCATTCCAGCTAACGCATCAAACATGGAAACCCTCTCCTTTTTTGATTCATTTCAACATAAGTGACCCCATCACAAACTAATTAATTATTTACATATTCAGGTTATAACAGGACCCTATTGAAAATTTGCTCAGGTGAAATGAAAAAAGAGGAATAGTCTTGGAGGGTAAATAAGGACTTGGTCAAATGTTCAAATGATCGTAAAATGAAACCCTTGCGAAGGGACTGATTGTACTGAAGTCCTCTAACACAAAAAGACTTCCAATCCGCTATCCGAAAATCTGAAAATCCCTTGCAGTTGACGTAAGGAGACATGTCAGCCACCCCTCAAAAAAATAGTGCCAGCCCCCATTGTGTTCAGAAAATAACGAACCGGGGGCTGGCACCAATATTTTATTGACATAAAACAACTATCTCGAGATACACATAGTGGTCTTTCCCATTACGTTATGCCGCCAACGCAACATTACTGTAATGCTTCCACAATATCCTCAAGACTTCTACCAGCATCCTTGTCTTTCGCCTTATCCTTCACTTCTACCATCGGATTCAACATTAAGTAGTTTTTCTGGATATACGTCATGTCTTCCCTATCGACTTTCCCGTCAAAGTTGAAATCTGCCTGGCAATCTGCAGAACCCCAGTGCGTTTCAAGGTAGACAGCATCGCGGATATCGACGATTTGGTCGTGGTTGGCATCTCCTGCAATGGCCGGGAAGAATTTGATGGTCTGTTCTTCTCCATACCTATTCTCACGGCCGATCTGGAATTCTTTCACGACTTTCAGATGGCCCGGTGCTTCAAAGGTAAGGGTCATCTGTTCTTGGGTGGAAGGCAATTGGATCTTGAACTTTCCGTCCTCGATGACTTGTCCTTCATATTCATTTCCTTCCTTGTCCGTGGCTTTGATGGTTGCTCCCAGTGCCTTGTAGTCAATATCTGTTGTGAGGAGCTTTCCATAGCCATCCCGGAGGAAGACCGCTTCACCGTTTAGGTCGCCCGTCAATTCAGAGACACTTGACCAGGCTTGGACAGAAGGAGAAATCCCTTCAAGATTGACGATGGTGTCATCGGCTTTCGTCAACTTGATGGCACTTGCCGTCAATAGAAGATCCTTACGATAAAATCCTTCTTCTTTAAACGTCGCTTGTATGTCCAGTAAGGAGCTGTTTGCCGAAGCCGCAATCGCTTCGCCTGTTACAGATGTTAATGTAACGGTCATCCCTTTGGATGTTACTTCTGTTTCAACAGCAACCTTGTCTTTGAATTCCTCTGAGACTTGCACTTTATCGACGTTGATGATTGTTTGATCGAAAGCATACGAATAGGTGATTTGCTTCCAGGCATCATGATGATGAGCGGAAACGGAGTAGTTCATACTCTCTCCCGTCATCACCTCTTTCTCAGCCGGGACCGTCGCGAGGTATGGCGTCCCCTTCTTCACAAAGAAGTATTCATGCTGCTGGGCATTCACGCCTGCCCGGTCTCTCCCTTTTACGATATAGGAAGTGACTTTCTTGTAGCTTGGGAGATAGCCATTAATCTGGAAATTCCCTTCATCATCCACTGCAACGGGTTGATCATAGTAACTGCCACTCGATCGATAAAATACACCATTTTTCCCTTGATTCACATTGATTCCCAATTCATTGGCCAGGCCGATTTGTTCATCGTGGATAGAGCCCTTGATGGCGAATGATGTCGCATCCGGCTCCAATTCAATGATTCGTTCTTCAAGGTCTGTCTTTACACTCGGCATTTCGTTATCGAGGACGAATGGCTTTTCGATGATCGTTTCTTTCCCATCGTCTGCTGTAAACACAAATTTCGCTTTATAAGCACCTTGTTCTGCTTCGATGGTTTCATAACCAATCGGGTGATCCGCGTCATCCGTAAACGGATAATAGCTCCCGTCAAAAAATCCATAAACATAACCCGGAGTATTTTCAGGGATGAATCGCCCATCCATACTGCCAAGGAACCCGATATCCTGATTCGTTTCAGCGTCCATCAGGAAGATGTCTACACTCTTCATATGAGAATTCAAGGAGAAGCTTCCGTTCAATGCAGGTGTTCTGGCGTACCCATTCTCCCTGACCGTCGAGAGGACATCGGTCGTTTGAACATAGTCGACTCCTTCTTTCACCTTTCTTACGGCAAATGGAATCTGATATACTTCTTCTTCGTTCTTACGATTGGTAAACGTTACGTACCCTTCATAAATGCCTGTTACTGCCTTTTCAGGGATCAGAAGTTCCGCAGAGAACCCCTCTTTTCCATTGGCCTTTACTGAGACCGTTTCAGGAGTGACAAGCTTGACACCCTGGGCCTCCCCGTCTACGGACCCTCTTGCATTTACATTGAAAGTGACATCAACGGCATATTCTTTTTCCGTGTCCGATGTATTCTGAATGGTGATGTCGCGGGAGTCCTCGATATCAGCTCCATTGACAAACTTGGTCCCGAAGCTTAAAGCACCCGTTAACTCATCGATTTCCTTTTCGTGGTCGTTCTTTATTTGAGGCGTTGTGTCTTCTACCTGGATAATTGTACTTGCCTCTGAGGCTTCCAGTGCATCCACCTTACCGGCACCTAAATCAAATACACTATAGTTGGCAATGAGATCATCGGCTGTATTCATCAGCATGCCCTTGATGTCATCCGGATCGCTCTTCGGCTTCGCTTCAAGGAGAAGGGCAGCGATTCCAGCCACATGTGGGGTGGCCATGGACGTACCCGAAAACTTGGCGTAAGACTGTGTGTAATCCTCTACATGGTGATAATACTTCGGCACCGTGGATAAGATACCGGCCCCTGGTGCAACGACTTCCGGTTTGATATCATAGGTCAGTCTTGCCGGTCCGCTCGAGCTGAAGAATGAAACGTAGTCATCCCTTGCGACTTCTCTTTCTTTCACCTCATTGAATGTAAAGGTGACTTCCTCTGTTTGAAGGGCCTGAACGATTTCATTGGCTTTTCTTCCTTCCAGGGTAAAGGCCGGAAGCATATGAGGATCATCCGGGTAGGCATCCGAGATGAATCCTGGAGAGTTCTTGGAGTATCCGAAGGCAACAGCCGCGCCTTTTTCCTTCGCCACCGTATAAGCTTCACTTAACCGGCTGTATCCACCGGTTTTGATTAAGACGATCTTGCCCGCCACATCTTTCCCTTCGTACTCCGCTTCCGTCCCTTGACCGACATCCACGATTTCAAGCGTCTTTCCTTTCAAATCACGCGGGTTGACTCCAAGCTCGGAAGTCGAATAGCGCACTTCGATTTCCCCTTGCAGCTGGTCGGATTGAAGAGCCCCCATAAAGTTGGCATAGCTCACCTTTGTATCCGTCGAGCCTACGGTAATGCCAAGAGCTGACGTTGCCGGTGATCCCACAGAGTACAGCCCGGGTCCTTCATTCCCTGCAGCGAGGATCGAAGTGACCCCTGATAAAACTGCGTTGTTAATGGACTGTGATAAAGGAGATCTCGGATCATTCAGGATATTCCCAAGGGAAAGATTGATCACATCCATCTTCTCTTTCACCGATTGATCGATGGCCTGCATGATGTCTTCTGTCGAACCGAAGCCGTATGGTCCCAGTACACGGTACGCGTATAAATCGACATCCGGTGCGACTCCTTTGACCGAAAGCGGAGTCTTGCCATCTCCTTGACCGGCAAGTATCCCTGCTACATGGGTACCATGTGAGGTGTAATATAAGGTTGGATTGTATAAAGGCATTCCTGATTCCTTCCACTCCTCATAGGTCGCTTCCATCGGATCATGATCTTCATCCACGAAATCATAGCCGCCTTTATAGGCATCCTTTAGATCGGGGTGATTATAATCGATTCCTGAATCCAACACCGCCACCTTGACACCCTTGCCTGTCAATCCTTTTTCATGCAGCTTGTCCACATTCGTCATTTCATGGGGGTGTTTCCCAAGATAGATACTGCTTTGCTCCGTTTCATTGACAACCGGCTCGATCAGCTCTACTTTCCCGTTCTCCCACACATTTTTGACATGTTTCGATTCTACCAGCTTGCTCACCTGAGAGGCAGGCAGCGACAAGGTCACCCCATTATAGGACTCCTTGAACGAGCTTGTGATCTTCCCTTTAATCTTGAGTTTCTCAAGATCTTCTTTGAAACTCTTATGCTCTTTCTCTACTTTGGACTTTGCTTCTTCCATAGAAAGCGTGTTCCCGTTCATCTTTTCCAGTAACACTTCTGTCACAGGAGCATGTCCTTTCAATTCGACGATGACGGAAATCTCTTCCTCACTTGACAGGTCCATGCCGGCTGGCAGCTGAATGCCCTCTTCTGAAGACGTACTCGCGATCTCTTTCACGACACGCCTTTGTTCCGGTGTCAACGCACTCAACACCTCATCCGACGTGACAACGGATCCTGCCTGCGCCACATCCGTCCCCGGGGAAAGCAAAGGAAGCCCACTCACAGCTAAAGATCCAACCAAAGCAGAAGCCGTCAATCCCTTTAATAGATTCTTAGAATCGATCTTCTTCAACTACTATTCCTCCATTCTGATTTCAACTGTCTTTACAATAAAAATTGTAAAGGGAAACAATGGAAGAGAGTATGGGGGTTTTCATTTAGGTATTTTGTCGCGAAAGAAAGCAATACATTCTTTCCAGTGACTCGACGGAGGATCAAACCTAATCAGAATGAATCATTTTTTTGTCATCCTATTGGGGGATTTCTGATTATTCCCTTCTATTTGAAGGCAGGGGCGGGAACGTCCCCATTTCCCCACCTCTCTCAGGTTCCTAAGCCTCCTCATGAAAAATGGCGTCAGTCCCCCGTCATCATAACGCACTAGTATACCGCAGGACTGACTCCAAATTCTAAAATATGATCACCAAGCAATCGGCAGCGCTTTCACCTAGGTGGACTTACTCAATTGGGACTCGCCCTGATCGTCATTCAAAAAAGAGCCAAGTCCCCTCAGCTCTTGATCTTTGCCTATTCAGTACCTTACCGACTTAAGAAATTTCTTTCCGGGAAGTTTGGTTTGAATCCTCTTTCGACTTCGACTTGACCCAACCCACAATTCCAATGCCGATCAGTACCGTCCAGAAGATCCCTTTCCAAACGGATCCCTTGGCAAACTCATATGAGATGATCCCCAAGGACGGATGGGCTAATGCGTAAACCGCAAGCTTCACGCCGACCCAGCCGACGACAACGAAGGCAGCGGACTCGAGTCCTGGACGTTTCTCCAGCAGGTTTACAAACGCAGAGGCGGCAAATCGCATGATGACGAGGCCGATGATTCCCCCGAGTAAGATGACGATGAAATGTCCGCCGTCAAGTCCCCCGATGGCCGGAAGGTTGGTCTCGGGAAGCGTCACGGCAAGAGCGACCGCTGCCAGGATGGCATCCACCGCGAATGCGATATCCGCCAATTCCACTTTGACGACGGTCCACCAGAAACCGGATCCCGTTGTTTCTTCCTTATCTTTATCTTTCACTTTTTCAATCTGTTTCTTGATCACATGCTTCTTGAGTAAATGGTAGATGGCGATCCCAAGCAGATACACCGCACCGATGGCTTGAACCTGCCAGATGTCAACAAGATATGAGATCAGGAACAAGGAACCGAACCGGAACACAAACGCTCCCGCCAATCCGTAGAACAATGCTTTCTTCCGTTTATCCTCCGGCAGGTGCCGGACCATGGTCGCAATGACCAATGCATTATCCGCAGCAAGAATTCCTTCCAAAGCGATTAATATCATTAAGACCCAACCATACTCCACTAATAAAGACCATTCCAATGTTCATCCCTCTTTCCCCATTTTTTACATTCAGGCCCATTGTAGCGACTCAACGACTTGCTGCAACATCCCCCTGACACCACTCCTTTTCCAATAGAAAAAGACCTCTACCGATTGGTAAAGGTCTTTCATCTGCATCTATACAGAGGGGGTCCTTTACCTTGTAGGCAAAGGTCTCGCAAGCAACATCGCAGTTGCCAAGCAGGCCGGAGACGGGAATCCCATCACGAAATGACGACATACTTGAAAGCTACTCCCCTTTGGAGTCTTATTCATTTTTTTCACCAAAATAGTGGTCTTGAGATAAATATAGCAACTGGACATGTAGTTGGTCAAGTGGATAATTTGTTTATTTTTTCCTTTGTAGACATGTGGAGGAATTTCTGCTCCTTATTTCAGTGACCGTATATCTCCTTCTCCCTATTCATTTTATTATGTAGTTTTCTTTTCATCCATGTTAAGAAAAACGGGACTGACCTCCTATGGAAAATTGGTGAAATCTGCTGAATCTTCCCTATTTATTGAAATATTCAATCAATAAACATCCTTTTGTCCCGGGAATGATTACCCTCCTGTTCTATCCTCTATTTACATTCATTTACAGCAACTTAAAACGGGCCCCCTATACTATGAACTGTTCGATTGAATAGATTCATGAAGGGAGACATCCGCATGACAAATGATAGATCGATGGAAAATTGGATTCAAAAGCTTAATGAAGAGACCTTACATAAAGGGGTCGACCGCCGCAGCTTCCTTCAAGGTGCGGGGAAAGTCGCGGGCATTTCGTTAGGAGTGGCGATTGCTCAATCCATGGGCGGTTTCTCTGTCTCTGCAGAAGAAGCCGGGTTAGAGGACTATCCGTTTTTACTTGGGGTGGCTTCTGGCGATCCGCTGCCGGATAGTGTCGTGTTATGGACACGTTTAGCCACCGACCCGCTCAATGGCGGCGGGATGCCTGACCGCAAGATTCCTGTGAAGTGGGAAATCGCGAAAGATGAACATTTCCGCCGGGTTGTTCAGCGCGGTACGGAAATGGCCAGTCCGTCCCTCGCTCACTCCGTTCATGCAGAAGTTGGGAATCTGGAAGCCGGTACGGTGTACTACTACCGCTTCAAAGTCGGGAAGGATTACAGTCCGATCGGAAAAACGAAAACCCTTCCTGCCCTGAATGCAGACGTCGCCAGCCTCACTTTCGCCTTTGCTTCCTGTCAGCAATATGAGCACGGTTATTATACAGCCTATAAGCACATGGCCAAAGAAGATCTTGATCTCGTCTTCCATCTTGGAGACTACATTTATGAATACGGTCCCCATGAGTATGTAGCAAGTACAGGAAATGTACGACACCATAAAGGTCCTGAAATCCGTTCGTTGGAGGACTATCGGAACCGCCATGCCCAATACCGGACAGATGCGGACCTGCAGGCTGCCCATGCTGCTTTCCCTTGGGTTGTCACATGGGATGACCATGAAGTGGAAAACAACTATGCTGATATGATCCCGGAAAAAGGTCAGTCTGTGGAAGAGTTCGTGAACCGGCGTGTGGCTGCTTATCAAGCCTACTATGAACATATGCCATTAAGAAGATCGTCGATGCCACATGGAGTGGACATGCAGCTTTACCGTCAGTTCTCATACGGGAACCTGGCCAATTTCATGGTGCTCGATTCCCGTCAGTATCGTTCCGATCAGGCGAATGGAGACAAAAGCTCTCCGCAGACGGCAGAATCCCTGGATCCTTCACGCACTTTGCTGGGTGGCGAGCAGGAACGATGGGTCCTTGATCATCTTGGCAAATCGGCTGCTTCCTGGAATGTACTTGCCCAGCAAATCTTTTTTGCCAAACGAAATTATGGTCCAAGCCCTGATCAACCGCGCTACAGCATGGATGGCTGGGACGGCTACACACCTGCAAGGGAACGCATCACGGAATTTGCCCGAAAGGAAAACATGGATAACTTGATCGTCCTGACAGGTGATGTACACGCGAACTGGGCTTCGAATATCCTGGCAAACTTTGATGATCCGTCTTCCCGCATGCTTGGAGCTGAATTCGTCGGTACGTCGATCACATCAGGTGGAGACGGGGCGGACAAGCGCGCTGACACAGACCGGATTCTTGCCCAGAACGAACATATTAAATTCTTCAACGATTATCGCGGGTATGTTCGCTGTCATGTCACGCCGACCGAGTGGAGAACCGACTATCGTGTCGTTCCATTCGTCTCGAGTCCCGGTGCAGATATTTCTACCAGAGCTTCATTCGTGTACGAAAAAGATTCAGAAGGACTGAAGGAAGTTTCAACGTCAACCGTTCCTCAAGGGAAACCAATGTCTTCCGAGGTGGAAGAGGATCGTCATGAAGCGCACAACCGGGCCCATAAAAAGCAGGCCCAAAAAGGCAAACACATGCAAATGAATTAGCACCAAGGAGGCTGATGCCATGAAAGATCGCAACCAGCAGCTGATCGGACATTTGGAAGAGCTCAGGAGCCGGGCCATTAAAACCGTGCTCGCTTTTATTGGTTTCCTTATCGTGGGGATGGCTTGTATGAAACCGATCTACGGGTGGCTGATCAGGGATTTAGACATGAAGCTTGCGATTCTCGGACCGAGTGAGATTCTTTGGGTGTACGTGATGATTGCCGCCGTCTTCTCACTGGCTGCGACCATTCCTGTCGCTGCCTACCAAATCTGGCGGTTTGTCTCACCAGGCTTGAGCCCGACAGAACGAAAAGTCACCTTACGCTTCATACCCGCCCTGTTCTTTTTGTTTATTTCCGGCATCGGGTTCGGTTACTTTTTACTTTTTCCCATCGTCCTGAATTTTTTGACCACCCTGTCAGCCGGCCAATTTGAAACGATGTTCACGGCGGAAAAATACTTCCGATTTATGCTGCACCTTACTTTACCTTTTGGATTGTTATTTGAAATGCCTTTAGTGATTGTCTTTCTGACGGTACTTGGCATTTTGGACCCGGCCAAATTGAAGAAATCAAGAAGAATAGCCTATTTTTTGCTGATTGTGATATCCGTGCTGATCACACCGCCGGATTTCCTGTCGGATGTACTAGTCATCCTGCCGCTTCTCCTTTTATATGAAGTCAGCATTACTTGTTCAACGATTGCGTATAAGAAACGCGCTTCTCAATCGACGGAGTCACATGCAGGTCAAGAAAATTTAGTTCTAAGGAGTGAAAAGACGTGAATAAACACGATATGAACAGAAGAGACTTTCTGAAAGCAAGCGGGATCAGCACAGCTGCCCTTGCCCTCGGCAGCACTGGATTGATGTCTTTCGGTGGAAATAAAGCATTTGCCGGCACATCCCAAAACAGGAAAACGACCGGCGGCTATGGTCCCCTTGTCAAGGACCCTGGCGGAGTGATGGACCTTCCCCGCGGTTTCCAATACCGGATCATTTCAGAGGAAGGAAATTCACTATCGGATGGCAGACCCGTCCCTGCCAAGTTCGACGGGATGGCCGCCTATAGTGGCCCCCATAATTCCACCATCCTCGTGAGGAACCATGAGTTGAGCGGAAACAGCAAATACCCCGTGATCGGGAAAAATCCATACCGTCGTGAAGAATCTGGCGGGACCACTTCCTTGGTCGTCGGCCCTGACCGCCAAGTCATGAAGGAATATGTCTCTTCTTCCGGTACCATCCGTAACTGCGCAGGCGGAGCGACTCCGTGGGGCACATGGCTCACATGTGAAGAAACGCTGGAAGAAGGTCATGGCTATGTGTTCGAAGTGGATCCAAACAACCCAGAAAACAACATCTCAAAAACCCCGATCCGCGAAATGGGTGCCTTTTCCCATGAAGCCACGGCCATTGACCCTGCAACAGGGATCGTCTATTTAACCGAAGACGCCGGTCCCAGTTACTTGTACCGTTACCTTCCGAACGACCGCAGCCAAAAGGTCGGCGCCCTGCAAAAAGGCGGCAAGCTTCAAGCGGCAGCCATCGAAGAAATGAGCAAGGATGAAACCAGCTCGTTCCGTACAGGTCAGAAATTCGGGATTGTATGGAAGGATGTAGATCCAGAGAAACCGACCCTTGATGCAGGCAGACATGGATGCATTGCCTTCAGCCGGCTCGAGGGGGCTTATTTCGAAGGCGGCGTGTTCTGGTTTGATGATACATCCGCCGGGGATAAGGATCTGGGCCGTGTGTACCGCTATATCCCGGCCACCAACACACTTGAGCTATTCTATGAATCTACTGCGCAGAATGATCTGGAAATGCCTGATAATATTTGCATCACTCCATGGGGAGACCTGTGGATCGCGGAGGACGGCGACGGTGTCGATCGTATTATCGGAATGACACCAGAAGGCGAAACGTACGTGTTCGCAGAAAATAAAGTGAACAATTCCGAACTTGCAGGGCCAACGTTCTCCACTGACGGCCGAACCTTCTTCATCAATATTCAATCACCCGGGATGACCTTCGCGATCTGGGGACCATTCGCCAGAAAAAATGCATCCCGCAGAAGGCTCATGGGCCATGCTGCACCACCCGCTGCCTACGCACCGAAAATTTCAGACACACTATCGGCCTTTGCCGAAGTCCAGGGAATGTCAGACCTGGAAGCAGCTGCGTTCGCACGACACGGCATGCCCATACTATAAACCCAACAGGAGGCTGAATTATGCTAACCAATATCGGAATCCCAGGATTAATCCTTGTACTGGTCATCGCGTTGATCATCTTTGGACCTTCCAAACTCCCAGAAATCGGACGTGCTTTCGGAAGCACATTAAAAGAATTCAAAAGTGCTACCAGTGATCTAATGAATGGAAACGATCCAGAGAAGACTACTTCTGCAGACGAAGGTCAACGACTGAAAGCCGTGGAGAAGGACAAGCAACAGACAGGCAGCTGATATTTATCTTTAAAAAGCGTCCAGGGTTATTTACTCTGGACGTTTTTTGATGATAGGAAGCCATAATTGCATTCTTTACCCCAAAAGATATAATTCTTTTAGCGTTTCTATAAAATCAGGATCATCTTTCACTTCAGTCTTATTTATAGAATCATAAAAATGGCTTAATTTAAAAGAAAAATTGTAAAGAACAATCGCCGCACTATTCAAGTTTCTAGATTCAGCTATATAAATTTTAGAGTCACTTTTACCCAAGAATAAAACATTATACCTATCCTTAGTGCTTTTTTCTAAAATGATCCTATTTGGATTAAGATTAAAAAACGAATAATACTGTTCATCTGAATAAGTTCTTAAGATCTTTTGAATATCCTTTAATGATGCTGCATTTTCAATCTCATTTCGACCATTTGTATTTTGTTTTCTTACTTCTAACTTACTTTTCGAAAAAAAATATAAGGCTATTACGGATTTATATTTATCTGAAAACACGTCTACTTTGTACTCTTTTCCTCTAACAACTTCAAAAAGCTCATAATGATTATTCACTTCATTTAGAGTTAATTTAACAATAGTTTCAGGATATTCTTCTCCATTAACTGGTGAGACCCAAATAAGATCTTTTTCACATTTAATCACTTTAAATTCTGTTTCAATCAAATGATATAAGCCCTTTATGTCCAAATTTCACACTCCTTTCTGATTAATGTAAAAACGCACGAAAACTGATCCCGCGCTTCTTATTATCTTTTTCCATCCCGGACGATTTCTTAATTAAGTAGAGTCGGACCTCTCCTCATTTAACCCTAGCGGCGGCTCTGGCGCTTCCAGTTAATGGGAAGAATGTGATTCCTCCCTACGACCCCCTCACTTACGTCCATATGCCCTTGCAGTTTTATATGGTTCCAAATATGAATTAAAGGGTAATGGTAGATATTAACTTCCGAGGAGGATTTACTTGAAATTAATTTATTTAATGCTTCTTGCAGTTACAATTTGTTTATTGGTGTTACCATCGCTTCCTCTTACCGAGTGGGTTTATTTTTCTCTATTATTTCTTATACTAGTCATTTCCATTGGACTTATATCTTTTAATGTTAAACGTTTTTGGATATCCTTCCCTTTGTCATTTGTATTAGCCTTAGGAATAACCTATCTAATAAACCAATCTACATCTATAGACATTCCATATTCACTTGTTATTATTATGGGTTTGTTTAATCTTGCAGTTGGAATCTACACACTAAATAGAAGGAGAGCGTGATATACTGTGAACTGTAATCCTTCCTTTTAATTTTATGGTAAGAAATTAATACTTACTGCGTTTAACTCTGCTTTTAGTGATGCTACACATAACATTAAATATTTCCTCTTCTGTTCCTTCTTTAACAATATCAAATTCTTGACGTTCCCCTACCATATAAATTTTCCATACACCATCTTCTTCAAAACAACCTGTAACAAAAGGAATTACCTTCTTTTCTCCAATTACTAGATTTAATTTATTCGCATCTATGTTTTGAATTGCTATAAAGTTTTCATACTATATTCTAGTCAAAGTATTATTCCTCCCTTAATAGTTCAAAGCGAGTGTCTATTCTTTATGTAGAGAGAGTAGAGTTGGAATCGTCCCCATTCAACCTCTTGAAGCGTAAAAACTTTATAACTCCCTAAATATTTTATCAGCCCTTAATCTATCAATAAAATCATCTAATGCTTCTTCCTCATCTGCATAGGTACCTTGTGAATTTGTAATCTTACTCGCCCTTTCATCTGTTACATAAACAATCCATTTATCATTTTCATGCCTTAACACAACTTCATTTTCTCTATTTCCCCTTAGTTCATTCATATTATAATCTTGTAATTTCTCATCATGTATAATTCTTATTGCCTCTTTAATATTCATAGTTTGTCCTCCTATTTAATTTCCTTAAGCTAACCTAATCTTTCGGAGGCATGGGCACCGTCCTGATGCCTCCTATTAATGTAAAAAGAAACACGAGAACCGTCCCCGTCCTTATTCCTCCACACCTGAAGGCCATTGACCTGTTTCTGCGTAAATCATTACTTCATGAGCGTCTTGATCTGATTTAAGTGCTTTGTCCATATTTCGTTTAGAAATAGAATAAAAAACTGGCTCATTATATGGTCCCTGCGCCCAAGATATTTGATATTTCCCATCTTCTTCTATAATCGCAAAGCCATCTCCACGATGTATTTTTTCCATACTTTCTACCTCCATTGGTTCAATATTTTCAGGGTAATCACGAGGACGGTTCTGGTACTTCCTCTTAATGTAAAAAGAAGCACAAGATCCGTCCTTGTGCTTCACGTTCCATCAACCACTCCATCAATTTCCTTTACTTAATAAAGCTCTCAATATCATCATCGTCAAATTCTTTTTCTAATACTCCTTTTTGTATATATGTCTTCTCAACTACTTTAAGTAGGTGAAGAGAATATGTCAGTTTGTACATGGAAAAAATTCCCCTTTCGAAAGTTAAGGGCATCGTAGAAAACCTAACCTTGTCTTTTTGATCAATATAACTTACTACCATCTTACTCTCTAGAACCTCTGCAAAAATTGATTGAGGTCTCATTTTCTCGAAACTATAACATTGCTCCCTAATTCCTAAAGAATCAAAGAACTTTTTTGCTTCTTCAAAGGTACTCATATTTCTAATAGGATTATTTGGAAAATGAATTTCTTTGAAATAGAATTTCTTCAATGTCTTTAAAAAGAAATGTTTAATTGCTTCCTCTTTATAATGGAATTTTTTTATTTTTTCTCTTTCAGGGGATGGCCTATTTTCAAAGTTCATCTCAGAATAATACCATTCTTTATTACTAGCCTCTATTTGATTATAATTTTCATAGTATCCTGTTTGTTCTTTTATTGATGCATCATCTACAATTAGCTTAATACCTAATTCTTTGCAAATATGTAGTAACTGTTTTGTATTCAAGGAAATCTTCCCTTCGTTACTCAATAATCTTCTCCGTATTTTCGTAGTTTCCAGGGATTACGGGGACGATTTTTTTCTTCCTATCAACGTAGAAAGAAGCAGGGGGGCGTCTCTGATGCTTCTAATATAAAAAAAGCAAGAGATGTCCCAGTGATTTACTGAGCGATTTCTTTGAAGTAGAGTCAGGATTGTCCCCACTTTCCCCCTCATTTAACCCGTTCAAAATAATCATATCTCCCAAAAGAAAATAACCTTGAGAGACATATAGCCAATCAAGGTTTTTTCACAAATTATTTTACTTCATTTCTTCGAACCATATATCAAAAATATCATCAGGCAATAGTTCGTCATCATTTGAATAAACTAAATCATATCTATATTTTCCTTTTAAACTATTTTGTTTTACATTGTAATATAATTTCATTTCTGTAGGCATTTCTTTATTGAACTCTTCACACTTTTTATGGATAAGCTTTAAATTTTGATTGCCGATTCTTAGTGCAGCCTTCTGTCTTTCTCTAGAAACATCATAAACTTGATCTTGTTGACTGTCTGATTCTTTTGTGGCCTCATTCAATTGATGTTTATGGACAATATCTCCGTTAATTCTATAAAAAAAATCAAAAACATACATTTCGGGTTCATATGAACAATAAATAAAGATTTCATCTGCTTTATTATCTACATACTCTAAACAAATAGCCACCATGTCTGTTTGTATTTCGGAAAAATAATCCTCAAATACCTTCACATAATCACCCCTAGTTTTCTATACTTATGAATCTCATACGGCCATCTACTTCATATTCTATATCAAAACTGCTCGGTCTTAAACTATTTCCTTCGTAATTAACTTTAACATTAACTGAGAGAAGCACGGGGACGGTTCTGATGCTTCCTATCAATGTAAAAAAAAGCACGAGATCCGTCCCCGCGCTTACTTCTCTTACATAGCTATAGTAAATTCTTTAAATTATACTTCCTCATTGCTTTGTCTCCCCTTAGCCTTTCAATAAAATCTAATAATGCTTCACTTTCTGCTTTATATCTTTTCTCTCCTTTTTTCGTTGCCCTTTCATTATTTGTATATACTATCCACTCATTAGCTTCTTTCTCAATAACCACTATACCTTCCTTAATGGTTTCATTGCAGAAAAAACAATAGTTTTCTAATTTTTCACTTTGAATTAATTCTTCTGCATCCTTTAATCTCATTTGAGACCTCACTTAGAAAATAATTTTAACCACTCCTGTACCTTCTAGGGAACATGAGGATGATGTTGGTGCTCTCTATTATTGTAAAAGAAAGCACCAAATCCGACCTCGTTCTTCGCAGTCGACAAACCAAAAAAAGCAACTGATTGATCTACCGTTAGACCTTCAACTGCTTTTACTGGATTAAATTCTATTGACTTAAATGTTGGAAAAAGCAAGTGTTCAACTCAATTATTGAATAATATCTTTTCTGTACGAAGTCTTTTAATAAAGTTTTCAAGAGCTTCACTCTCATTATTAAAGTAGGTATTAGAACCACTTACTATACTCGCTCTCTCGTCAGTTACATATACTATCCATTCGTTACCATCAACTTTAATTCCCACCTCATTATCTCTTAGTGGATGTTCATCGAACCAATTAAATCGTTTTAATTTCTCTTTTTCCATGATTTCTTTAGCTTCATTAATTGTCACCATTTCTCCTCCACTTAAACCATGTTATTTACCTTTTAAATATTCCTAACTCTTCAAGCCATTCTACAGGTATAAGAAGTTCATATTGTATTCCGACTCTTGGTGCTGGGCGATTTCTTTGAAGTAAAGTTGGAACCATCCCCACTTTCCCCTAAAGAAGTAGCTATAAATACCTCAGGAGAGATTCTGAGTTTATAACTATATTTCCATTCTATCGTAGCCTTATCAATCATTTTTTATCTCCCTATAAAGATTTTTAAGTTAAAAACACACTAATGTCTTCATCGGCAATATTATCTCCATCTCCATGTTCCATCAGTAGATCTTTAACTTCTTTATTAAACAGATGAAATAGAAATAGTTTCTTAAAAGCAAAGAAAAGGGCTCTTTTCTTACTGACAGGTAAAGTAGAGCTGATTGTCTTTCCATCTTCCCCTCTATACTTAACTAGAAATGTACCATCTTCTTCCTCTACTACTATTCTGTTGGTTTTTAAGATGGTGTCATTTAATGATAATAGAGTAGGGGTAATCCCGATTAGATAAATGGCTTCATGAAATTTTCTTTCATTAAATTCCGGACTACCAATGTCAAATTCCTCATGTTCCATCATAAACGGACGGATTCTTTTATCAAAGTAGAAGGCAGATAACCTATTCATTAAAAAATACATTGCTGCCTCTTCTTCTGATTTGAACAGTTTTATCACTTTTTCACTAGGGACTTCTTGTCTTTCAACCAACAATAAGCCGAATTCCCACTCTTCCCCTACTTTTTTTAGGTAGTGATAGTTTTCGTAAGGAGGATTTATTTCAACTAACTTTTCAGGTTCTATTTTTATCTGTTTTCCTGCTTTGTTCATGATTTTTGCTGCAATGCTAATGTACATTTCGAGCCCTCCCTATAAAAATTACACCTAAATCTTCGAAGGGAACATAGGGAATATACTAGTGCTTCCTCTTAATGTAAAAAAGAAGCACGAGATCCTTCCCCGCGCTCTTTGCAAACTTTTATATTTCACTTTACTTAACAATCTCTTTATCAATTATTTTACCGCTATTAATATCTACATATAGTTTTCTTCCATAAAAATCAACAACTGCCATGCATTTCTCCGTTAAACTTATGCCAACATAGGGATACCGATTATTCCCTATGATACCTTTATCTGGCTCTTTTATCCTCCAAAGTAAGCCACCACCTGAATCGACGCAATATACATTATCTAATGAACCATCCAATTCCAATAAAACAATTATTCTTCCATTAAAAACTTTGACTTCTAGTATCTTTTTATCAAATGGTACCACCTTATTACCTATAACTAATGTATTCTCATTTATTTTTATCTTATCCATATTAACCTCCTATTAACCTTTCATTTCCGAATTCTCCAATGAACTGTCCCATTAAATCAAATTGAGTTCCTCCTCCTTTATATCCAAATAAAGGATTAACTATTCCAGTTCGAATTTTTGTACCTTCACCTAACTTTAAGTCTGCAATATATTTCGGCTTGTAAGGTAGTGCGAATTTCTCTTGTATTTCTATTGAGGTTAAACCTTTAATATCCTCAGCTTTCATAAACCAACCACCATACATTTTTGAATTTTCCCCGTCATAAACTCTTACAAAGGTAGTTGGTTTCGTTAGCTCTATTTCTTTTACTCGTGTGCCGTTTTTATATGGAGGTTGATCATATTTCATTTCATCTCTCCACCAATTGTTTACATCTTCTGCAGGTAAATCGGCAATTTCTTTATAGTTAAGATCACTTATTTTTTTAGTTTCTCCCTTACCCCTAGTTCCACTCCCCATGCCCTTAACATCACTTTCCACAGAAAACCTACTCCACCCAGGCTCTCCACCAACCAACATCCCATTATCAGTAACCATCATAGGCCGGTTATAAAGATCATCAATCCCCAAACGGATTTGATCCCACCTATGATTCAATGAAACTTTGGGAACAGTCTTAGGTCCTGGAGTTGTTATATTCGTGCCGCCTTTCACGTTGAGCCCTGGTTTAGCACCGCCGACAAGGAGCGCTGCCAGTCCGAAGCTGTTCAACCAATGTTCCTTTGAGTAGGAATCATCTGGATTTACTGCTCCATTGAAAAGGTCCATTCCACCCATCGTCAGGTAGTTGATAAAGTCAGAGCCTGATTCGGTTGCTACTTCAGCTCGCTCATTCAGACCACTCGCGAAGCCCTTGACTAAGTCCGGTGCCCCAGCCGTAATATAGTTTCCAAAATCATAGACGGAGTCAAACTTGTCTTCATTTCTCTTCTCCATCCCGGCCCATAGATCCTGTCCAATCTCTTTAAAACTGTTGAGGGATTCGGTGAGAGGGTTTTCGTTGACATCCTCTTCAGGAATCGGTTTAGGCTCTCTTGCCTGTTCTTGTGATTCTTTGAATTTCAAGTAAGAGTCGGTCTGTGCTGTAATGTCGTCTGTCAGCTGATAGGCATCACTGGAGTAATAGGCTGCCGCGTTGAAATAGAGCGGTGAGATGTGATTCCCTTGCCTGGACGATTCCATTAACTGCCTCATGAGCCCTGCGAGTATCTGTTCGCTGACCTCTAAATGTCGGTATTCCCTTTTTAATTCTTCATCAAATCGATTGACGGAGTCAAGTGTATCCTCTCGCTGCCTCCTTGCTTCTTCCATATGGGTATCGAATCGATCCCGTGAAAAGACATTCAGCGGTTGGATGTCGCTTATGCGATTGAGGATTCTTTGGAGTTCCTGCTGCTGTGCAGCAATCATTTCTCCTGAACGCCTTTCGCTTTGATGAAGACCTTCCTCGAGGAATGGAAGTTCCACCGTTTCCCTGCCAAGGTTTCGCCCTTCTGCGTAACCCTGAATACCATTGAAAAAAGCGATGTTACTTTCAGCAAGCTGAATCCAAATCTCAACGACATCGATTTGAGCACCGTAGAAGCCTTTAATGGCATCGGCACCCTTTCCCTGGAATTCATCGTCAAGTTCCACAATGGCTTGAAAAGAGCTTTTAAGTGTTACAAGTTGATCTCTTAATGTCTCGTATTCCTGTCGACGTGATGACATTGCGTCGAGTAAAGTGGGGGCTTCATATACTTTCAATGGTCGCGTCTGCCTTTCTATCAGGATCTTGTTATGGCTTCATCCTGTTCTTTTAAAGCTTCTACATTTGCTTTTGTATCTTCAATATTCTTTTCCACTGTGGCGATATATTCCTTCAATAACAATTGAATGTTCTGTTCACGCTGAATCCATGCATCCGTATAATTCAGCTTGTTCCGTCCCAACTGCTCTTGTGCCGGTGCCTTCAGCTGAAGCCGTTCCAGTGAGTTGATCGCTTCATTCAGTTTCGCCATGACCTCACTATGGTTGAGCTTTATTTGCTGCGTTGATCCGCCTCCAGATCCCGAGTTCACATTCATCTAAAATAACCTCCCTTTCAAGTCACTGAGTTTATGGGAGACCTGCTCATAAAAATCTTCACCTTTGGAAAGTAAATATTCTGCGTCATTGGCCAGATTGCCGTAGAAGCTAATAATCCCTTGCTGCGCTTCCAAGGAATGAATCTTTGATTCTATGGAGCTGACGTATTCGTCATAGTTTTCATGTCCTATTTGCCTCATCGCCTGAAGGGCAGAATCCCGTTCCGCATGATAATCTTCCGACCTCGGACCCATCCAATTTTTATGTAATTCCGGCTGCTGGATTTGCTTAATTTCATTTAATAGTTGACTTTGTTCATTCAGAATGGCGTTCTTTGCATCCCTCAATCGCGAAATCTTTTCCTGAATATCGCTCGATCGGGAATGAATCACACTTTGAATGTCATTCAATTCATTGTAGAGTCCCATGCTGGCATCTCCCTTACAGATTATTCCGCTAATGATATAGTACCACCCTTATCTTCATCATTCTATTTAGAAATGGAGGGATGACAAAAAAAGGAATTTTATCATCGTTCTTTTATACCACGATTGTCAATGAACAAAACCTTTCAAAATACTATACGTGACTTTAGAACTACTCCAAAGAAGAAGGGAGAGCTTTCTTGTCCCAGCACCATTTTATCCCGCTGCATTTTAACGCATTCCATGTCACCCCAGTTCCCATATATTAAATGATTTTTAAAATAGAACCCTCCCCCTTACCAAAAATTCAAAAGGGTAACCCATTACACTAAAACTATCAGGAAATGTTTTACATTCAATTTCAAGAGGAGGAATTTTTTCATGAAGAAGATTTTGTGTTTACTATTCGCTAGTGCACTGACCCTCATGCTTGCAGGCTGCGGAGGTGATGCAGCTGTGGAGGAACTGGATAAAAATGATACAGAAAAAGCCGAGGCCAAGACGACAAGTGAACCAGCTAAGGAAGAAAATCCTGAGGAAACAGCACAGGAAAACGATATTTGGACGTATTACAATGATGCAACCTGGTCGGATGATTACAATGGATTGAAGATGGAAATCCAGAAAGCAGTTGTGACGGATAAAGCTCCTACGATGGAAGATGAAAACGCAGAGACGTCAGCAGTGGGAGTGAAATTCAAAATGGAAAATACAACGGACGGCAAGTTCACGTTTTACCCGGACCAGGCCGTCCTCGTCACTAGCACCGGGGAACAAATTGATATGCCCGATATGTGGGTCTCAGATAGCATCGGCGGAGAGATCGACAAAGGGGTCATCAAGGAAGGGAATATCATCTGGTACCTTGAAAGAGGCCACGCAGAAGATATCGAGTGGATCAAGTTGGAGTTCTCGGGGCATCAGGGAGCGGAGGATGATTTCGAGGCTGAGATGAAGGAATATGAGATTGAGCTGCAGTTGAAGTAAGATGCACAGGGACGGTCCTTCTGCTTCCTTTTCATAAAAACCGTCCCCTTGCTTCCCACCTATAGGTTCAAAAGAAGACGCACGTATCAATTGAGAGATATGGTCAAACACCACAGCTGATAAATAGTCGGAAAAATTCCGCTTAATTCATAATGACTATTGAAAAAGACTGAAATAGACGGAAAGATTCCGCCTATTTAATCAAAAAACACAAAAATAGGTAATTTCTCTATACATAAGCGGAAAACTTCCGCTTATGTACCACCAAAACAAGTTCCATTCTGAATGTAACCGGAAAAATTCCGCTTATTTCACTTCCCCCCCTGGTTCTTCCATAAAGGGGAATACATCTTATTTGAAAGATTACGATGAGCCGTATCCATAATTGTATTTCTATATAAAGAAACTCGCCACATTCACTTCGGCGAGTTCTACTTGTTAATATACCAACAATGATGCTACTACAATTGTCATTTCGGCACATCATGGCCGCCCCATCGCCTTCATGACATTCCAGGCGTCCTTTTGACAAACCAGTCAAGAACGTTTCCAGTGTGACTGGGGTTCTCTCCAATATTTCAATTGCTTCATGTAGTGTAAAGTTTATCCGCTTCCCCCTCTTACCAATCATCATACTTCAATCACTATCCGGGAAGATAGATTTAGTTGTCTCCTCTTCACGTAAAAAAAAGCAAAAGAACCGTCCACTTGCTTCCACAAAAAAAGAGCCAAGGGACCTGTCCCCCCGGCTCAAACCAACTCACCCAACGCCTCATCAACCAACCCCACAGCAAACCCCAACTCCTCCTCTGTCACAACAAGCGGAGGATGCCACGTCATACAATTCCCACCCGAAACCTTGAACGACAATCCTCGTTCCAGGCAGTAATACAAGACACGCTCAGCTAAATCAGGGTGTCTCTCCTTCGTTCCCCGGTCCTTCACCAGTTCAATCGAAATCATGAGTCCCGCAATCCGGATGTCTCCGATGCATTCATGCCGCTCAGCAAGCCTGTTCAGCTCGTCACGCACAAACGCAGAAAGCCTCTGGCACCGTTCCCCAAGCTTATGATCATCGATATAATCAATCATGGCAAGGATTGCCGCGCTTCCGAGTGCCGGCTTCTCATGTGTATAATGCCCAAGAGAAACATCCCCGGCACAATCGTACTCCGTTTTCGCAAGGACCGCAGCCTGCGGGATGACTCCCCCTCCCAGGCCTTTCCCCAATACAAGCAGGTCCGGTTCCACACCAAACTGCTGATGGACATAAAACGTTCCACTTCGGTAAAGGCCGGTCGGGATTTCATCAAAGATCAAAAGGATGCCATAGTGATCACAGATCCTCCGCAGTCCTTCGAAATAGCTGCGCGGCGGGATATGCGTATCGGTGGCCCGGATCGGCTCCAGCAAGATCGCCCCGATGTCCCCTTCGTTTTCAATCATGTATTCCAGATACCGAAGGCAAAAGGACGCGATCTCTTCAGGATCTTCACTGTTGATGAGATTTCGGTATCCATTATACGGAATGCCTTTCAGTACTCCCGGCATGAGGGGACCCATGTCTTTCTTGAACACATACTCGCCCCCGACGGAAATCGTATCAAGTCCTGCCCCGTGGAACGATTCCCACATGGAAATGACCTTGTGCCGTCCGGTTGCCTTTCGGGCGATTTTAAGAGCGAGGCCAACAGCGGCACTGCCTGAGGGCGTGAACAAAACCCGGTAATCCTTTGATGTTGTTTTGTTCACAAGTGCCTGAGCCGCTCGAATCGTAATGTCGGCTGTAAACCGCCTCGGAATGAACGGCAGCTCCTCTACTTGCTTCTTGACTGCCTCCACAACATACGGGTTTTTGTAGCCGACCTGATGAAGGCTGTTTCCATGAAAGTCCAGATACTTCTTCCCATTCACATCCGTGATATAGCAGCCTTCCGCATCAGCCACCGCCTCGAGGCAGGGAGTCGACATGGATTGTTTTAAAAAGGACCGGTCATCCTCCTGAAGGAATGCGGTACTTCGCTCGGATAATCGCTCATTCCACTGAGAACGCCGGGAACTCTTATTTATATCCCCCTCACGCTTCAATTCGTTCTTGCTCATACGGCCGCTTTCCTTGTTCGATCTTTTCATTGATACGTTCAATCAGCTCCGGCAGCTCCTTCATGGTTTGGATGGTAAAATCAGCGCCGTTCGCATAGAAAACCTGCTCCACTTTGGATCTGGCCTGGTCCTTCTCCGTCTCTGAAAGACTATCAAACTCCTCTTGAGTCAGCCCCATTTCCGAACTTCCTTCGATCACACCCACGGTCCACACTCCTGCATTGACGCCTTCTTTCATATCAGATACCGTATCACCGACTTTGACGACCTTCCACGGTGCCGTCAAATGAAGAGCCTCCATGTTCCGGAAAATCATATAAGGGAACGGTCGGCCAAAGGAGTTTGTGTCGTCCGCCGTGATATAGAAGTCCGGTCGATACCCTTTCTTCTCTGCATGTGGCACGACGATTTCCATCATCGAACCTGTATAGCCCGTGGTGGAACCAATCTTCAGCCCCATCTCCCTGAGGTTTTCCACAGTGTCAATGACATGTGGAATTGGATCCGTATAGTCCGCGAGATTCGTTAAAAGAGTCGTTTCAAAGGTTGAATGAAGAGCTTCTACATCCTCTTCCTGGAACGGCCGACCGTGCACTTCCTCCCACAGGCCGGAAATTCTCGGCATGCTCAGCATCTCCCTGATATGGTCGATCTTCAGCATTCCCATTGGTCGACGCGCTTCCACCATGGTCACCTCGATGCCCGCCTGTTTGAAAATATCCATGAACACCTTGACAGGGGCAAAACATCCATAGTCTACAGTCGTTCCTGCCCAGTCAAAAATCACCGCTTCTAGTCGATTCATTTCGTCTCATCTCCCATATATTTTGTGATAACGTCGCAAAGATTTTCTATATCCTCTTCATAGATTTCACCGATGTTGCCGATTCTAAAGGTATTCACTTCCGTCAGCTTCCCGGGATAAATCACATAGCCTCTTTCTTTTACATACGTGTAGAAGTCTTCGAAATCAAATGCGGCCGTCGGGTATATAAACGATGTGATGATCGGCGACTGAAGCTTGTCTGCAATATAGGATTCAAAGCCGATCCCGTTTAGTTTTTCTCTTAAGATCCGGTTATTCTTTTGGTACCGATCGAATCTCGCGGAAACGCCGCCCTCCTCCAGCAGTTCATCGATCGCTTGTGAAAAGGCTGCAACGACGTGGGTCGGGGACGTGTATCGCCATTTGCCGTCCGCGTCCATGCCTTTCCACTGATCATATAAATCGAGTGACAGACTTTTGCTGTTCCCTTCGCAGGCCATCAGCTTATCGCGTCTCGCAATGATGAAGCCGAAGCCGGGAACGCCCTGGATGCATTTATTCGCCGAGCTGATCAAGTAGTCAATCTCAAGCTCCGGAACGTTGATCGGGATTCCTCCGAAGCTGCTCATGGCATCAATGATGAGGGTTTTCCCATATTGATTGGATACATCAGAGATCATCTCTAATGGATTCAGGATCCCGGTGGTCGTTTCACAATGCACCATCACGATATGGGTAATGTCACGGTCTGACTCTAGGATTCTTCTAATCTCTTCTTCCTTCGGGACCTCATCATACTCCACACTGTACTGGCTGAATGGCATGCCAATCGCCTCAGCCATTTTGACAATCCGCTCCCCGTAAGCACCATTGGTGATCAAGAGGGGCTTATCCTCTTCTGAAATGGCCGTCATCATGACGGACTCCACCGCAAATGTCCCGCTTCCTTGCATGAGGACAACCGTGTAGTCTTCATATGAACATCTGCCCAGTTCAAGCAGCTGATGTCGTATTTTTTGAGTGATCGTCTTATAGTCTTGATCCCACGTGCAGCGGTCAACGAGCATTGTCTCTTTGACCGTGCCCGATGTCGTTAAGGGACCCGGTGTTAACAGCTTATATGCGTTCATAGGTTCCCCCTCCTTATTTAGCAGATTTAAAGAATTCCTGATGTTCTTTCAATAGATCGACGGTCAATGGCTCTGAGAATGTCTTCGAATGAGCCGGTTTATTGCTCTCAGATACGGTTTCCCCTTTATAAAGCGCAACAGGATAGGACTCTATTAACTCTTCTCGTCCGTCTTCAATGATGACCTTCGCCATTTCCTGTGCAAGCTCCGTGGTCGCTTCATCCTTTTCCACAACCGCTACCGATTCAGTTAACGAGAAGTTCCCTTCTGTCGGGTCGACATAGTCGATCGGCTCTCCATTTTCCTTGGCTACCACTGCCTGATGACGCAGTCCGAATCCGACAGCAACCTCTCCTGCCTGCACCTTCTTGATGGGACCGGAGCCTGAGCTTTCAAGATGAGGCCCGACATTCGCAATCAATTGTTGTAGAATGGCTTTCCCTTCTTCTTCACCGTACTCGCTCATGATGGATTGGACGAGAAGCCAGCCTGTAGAAGAATCCATGATATTTGGAATCGATACGAGATCTTTATATTCCGGCTTCACCAGGTCCTTGATCGACGTTGGCATCTCTAAGCCTTTTTGTTTCAGGATTTCCGTGTTCACGAAAATGGAGCCTGTATTTGATAGAATCGGAGTATAATAAGCTGGAGTCTCCTCCAATGCCTTCGGATCAAATTTCAAATCAGCAAACATGTCATACTTTTTCTGAGCACTTTCAATATAGTAAGAACTCATCGTAATCAAATCAGAATCCGTTTTCTCTCCCTCTACTAAAAGCTTTCCGCCTAATTCAGATGTCCCGAGGGATTGAATGACATATTTCCCTTCATAGCCTGCGCCCTTCAATGCGGTTTCCATCGCTTCCACCGCTTCATCATCCCCATTTGTTGAGATCACGACTTTTTCCTCTTCCCCTGATGCCGAACTGCCGCATGCTGCCAGTGTTGCAACAGATGATACCACCATTAAATGTAGAAACCCTTTTTTCATTTTGCTTAGCATGTTCATTTCTCCCTTTGAGTTGATTTTTTATGATCAAGGCTTGCGACCACTATGATGGGTCGTCACCTATCAAAACGTCTGAAGTGATGCTCGTTTTTGCCAAAAGCCCAGTAACAGCTTGACGATCAAATTCGTCCCAAAGATGAGCAGGGACAGGACAAAGATTTCGTTGAACTTCGCAAAGTGCTGAAGCTGCTGGATTTTACTCGAAACCAACGACGTTTCTGCCGTGATCAGAAAAATGATTCCGCTGATCGTAACCATTGAATTGATAAAATAGTAGCCCGCCATCTCAAGAATGGTCGTGGCTGAGTTCGGAATGATGACCCGGCGCACCGTTTTGAACCAGCTGTCCCCGAGGAGCTCCCCCGTCGTTTCCCAGCCTGGATTCATCTTCGAGAGGGAATGCTTGGCCATTAAATAAGGGGTCGTAAAAAAATGAATCAAATTACAGAAGATCAAGATGGCAAAGGTACCTTTAAAGCTCGTCCCATTGAATAAAAGCAGATACGACAGCCCGAGCACCATCCCGGGAACCGTATTCGTGACCATCGCAATCCCGTCCATGACGGATTTCCCTTTCACGGCTGTTCGTCCATTGATCAGGGCCGCTCCATAGGCGACAATGGTTCCGAAAATCGCCGTCAGTACGGAAACGAAAAGAGAATTCTTATAGACCCCCGTCAAATCACTGGAGCTGAACGTATCGATGATATGCTCCCAGGTAAAGGTATTGTTGAACGGATATTGCTTCAGGAACGGAGCGATGAACATAATCGCAAACGTCGCGACCATCGCGGATAAAATAAGAAAGGCAAGGGATCCAAGGACCGCGTCCCTCCATCGATTCCCCATCAGCTCCGTGTCCGTCACCTTGTCATAGTGAAAATTCATTTTCTCCAAATAGCGAAGGAGCAGGATTCCCAGGACAGCCGGCAGCAGCATCAGTACGGCGATGACAGCCCCCTGGTTGAAATCCGGGATCGAACCGAGCATCACCTGATACAAGAGCGTCGCAACCACCGTATACGTTCCGCCGATGGAGGCGGGGATCCCGAAATCTGTAAAGCTGAGAATGAACGAAAGGACAAAAGCCCCTCCGAGTGTCCCCCACAGCGGACGGACGATCGTATTCATAAAGCTTCTGATGGTGCTGTCCCCCATCAGCTTGGAGACGATGATGAATTTCTTGTCAATGTACTGAAACGAATTATGAATGACGAGAAACGCCGGCGGCAATGTGTAGATCACATAACCGATCAGCAGCCCGTTAAAGCCATACATATCAAAGAGCGGCGAGCCAAACAGCTTCGAAAACAGCCCCTGATTTCCGAAGGAGTACATAATGGCAAATCCGTATGTAATGGTCGGAAGCAGCATGGGCAGAAGTATCCCCGTTTTCAACACACCCTTGAAGGCTGGATGAATTCTCGTGGCATTGATGGAGTAAGCCATCACGAACGCCAGGACCGTTGTGATCAATGCCGTTACCGCCGATACTTTAAAGCTGTTCCCGATCGCGGTTAAAATCTCCTCATTTGATAAGGCCTCTAGATACGTCGAGAACGTAAACCCCTGACCACCTTCAAGGGACTTCATCAGCAAGAACATGAGAGGCAGGACCAAGAAGACTAGAAACAATCCCGATGCAGCGTAAAAGATGACCTTCATTTCCGGTTTCACTTTAATCATGGCTATCACCAAACAGGGCATAAATATTGTTCCGCTTAATTTGCAGTTGCTTCAAAATGAACTCCCGGACGAACTCATCCTCTGGCTGTTGAATAATTTCCTTAGGCGTTCCATACTGGGCGACCTTTCCTTCATTGATAATGAGAATTTTATCGGAAAGCGTCAGTGCTTCCTCGGGATCGTGGGTGACGATGATCGTCGTGAGTCCCAGTTCTTTCGCGATTGACTTGATCCGGTCCTTGATGGACTCCTTGATCACGCCATCCAGTGCACTGAGCGGTTCATCGAGTAACAGCACTTTCGGCCTGGTCACCAGTGTCCGTGCAAGGGCGACTCTCTGTTTCTGGCCCCCTGACAGCTCCCCGATCCGTTTTTCCAGATGAGGCTCAAGTTCCAGGAAGTCTATGTATTCCTGCAGTTCTGCATCTGGGAGTTTCACTTTCTGGTTTTTGAGTCCGTACACGATATTTTGATACGCATTCAAATTAGGAAATAACGCATAATCCTGAAAGACGATATTGAATCCGCGCTTTTTCATCGAGACGTTTGACACGTCCTGTCCGTTGAAAAGGATTCGTCCATCATCCATATTTGTGAGCCCCAGGATGATGTTGAGCAGCGTCGTTTTCCCGCTTCCGCTCGGACCCAGAAGCGAAACGATCTCCCCTTGGTTAATATCAATCGTGATATCCTCTAACACGACTTTTTTATCGAATTGTTTGCGAACTCCATGTAATGTAAGCAAACGCGTCACCTCCTCAATCACACCCTCAGTATAAAAACGTTCTGTAAATAGACGTCACGTTTTGTGTAAAGGTTATGTAAAAGTTGCACATATTTTTAATAACTTCTAACTAACTTATGCATATATTAACAAAGGTGTTTTCATATTTTTACATAATCATCATTGAAAGTTTCCGCCAGTACCCTTACACTACAAGTAACAATACAGAATGGGTGAGGGTATGTTTCCACTGGAAAGACGTCAAAGAATCATGGACTTATTAAAAGAAAAGAAGGTATTAAAACACGCAGAACTTACGGAAGAGTTAGGCATATCCATTGATACACTTAGGAGAGACTTAAACATTCTTTCTGAAAACAGAGAGATCGAAAAGATTTATGGAGGAATCAAATTACTTGAAGATGACTTCGGGGAATCCGCGATGGCTGATCGCATGGTGAGCCGACTTGAAGAAAAGGAAAGCATCGCCCGACGATGCAATGAACAGATCCAAGAGGGAGATTGCATTTACATCGACAGCGGCTCCACGACCTATCAATTGGCGAAAGCCATCAAGAACAGAAAAAACCTGACCGTCGTGACCAATTCACTGCCTGTCATCACAGAGCTCATCAACAGTGAAATCGAGCTCATCATCATCGGCGGCAAGATCAGAAGACACGAAAGCTCCGTCGTCGCCTACGATTATATATTTAATTTTGATGAGCTGAACATTCTGAAAGCCTTTATTTGCGCGAGCGGAATCACAACCGAGAGGGGCATATCCGATTACAACCTTGAAGAAGCCGTCACCAGGAAGAAAATCATCGAAATCTCGAAAAAAGTCTATGTGGCAGCAGACCACACCAAATTCGGCAAAGAGGTCACCGTCCGGATCGCCCCTCTCCAGAAGGTCGACTATATTGTCACGGATGGAAACATTGGATCTGATTGGATAGAGGAATTTAGCACGTGTAAGACGAAGTTGCTTGTTTCAGAGTGATGACGTTTTAGCATAAATACCGCCACTGGCCAGGATGTCGCGCTTTGTCATGATCGAAGAAAACCTCAGTCTTTAAAAGAAGCGTTCTCGTCACTCAACGTGCTACAATAATGTTGATTACATTAAGGGAGGAATAACCATGTTTACATCAAAAAATGATTTCTTACAAGAATGGAAACAAGAAGCAGCCGTAACCCAAAAGGTGCTCGATGCCCTGACAGACGAGTCATTGAAACAAGAGGTGGCGCCAGGCTTATACAGTATCGGAAGCGTCGCATGGCATATCACGGGAGCTACATACTACTTCCCTGCTCAGGTCGGGATCACATTCGAAGTGCCTGATCTTCGAAAAGATGCGCCGGTAACAGCAAGTGAAATCAGTGAAACGTATAAGTTGGTCAGTGATCGCCTGATCGAAGCCGTTTCTGAACAGGTGTCGGATGAGAAGATGAACGAGATGGTGAATCTGTTCGGCATGGAGATGCCGGTTCAGGGCGTATTCCGCCTGCTGATTCAGCATCAGGCCCACCACCGCGGACAGTTGACGGTTCTGATGAGACAAGCTGGTCTAAAGGTTCCTGGCGTGTATGGTCCAAGTAAGGAAGAAATGGAAGCGATGAATGCTCAGAAAAGCTAAAGAGTGATGAACAACCGGCCCCGGCCGGTTGTTTTTTTTGGACTGTCGGTGTCCGTATATGCCTCCCATCCTAAGTAAGACTATGCTGGAGTGATTTCGTTACAAAAAACCCCCTATTGAAAATCGTAACGGGTTCCGTTGAGGGAGGGAAAACCTTAAATCACACACCAATTAGCAGCAGAAATAACGAAAATAACGATGTAAATAGCACGATATTTAACAGTAAAAAACCCAGAGCAAATGACTCTGGGTTTTTATGTCTTTATTATCTTCTTATTCTGTTAAGCCCCCCTTTCGTATTATAAGGTCAGCAAGATATTTCTGGTTGACCATTTTTTATATCGATATATGATTACGGTAGCCGGGGTAGAACGGAAGCCCCCGTGGGACTTGATCCCGTCCATTAAACTGTTC
>NZ_JBHTGN010000003.1:0-531794 GCF_042666755.1 Rossellomorea sp. GCM10028870
ACGCGGCGTTGCTCCGTCAGACTTTCGTCCATTGCGGAAGATTCCCTACTGCTGCCTCCCGTAGGAGTCTGGGCCGTGTCTCAGTCCCAGTGTGGCCGATCACCCTCTCAGGTCGGCTACGCATCGTTGCCTTGGTGAGCCGTTACCTCACCAACTAGCTAATGCGCCGCGGGTCCATCTGTAAGTGATAGCAAGAAGCCATCTTTCAACATTTCCTCATGCGAGGAAATGAGTTATCCGGTATTAGCCCCGGTTTCCCGGAGTTATCCCAGTCTTACAGGCAGGTTACCCACGTGTTACTCACCCGTCCGCCGCTGACTGATGGGAGCAAGCTCCCATCAATCCGCTCGACTTGCATGTATTAGGCACGCCGCCAGCGTTCGTCCTGAGCCAGGATCAAACTCTCCGATAAAAGTTTGAATAGCTCTTTAAAAATAAATCTAGAATTAACGTTGACGTATTGTCTTGTTTTGTTCAGTTTTCAAGGTTCAAGGCTTGTCTACTCCGCTCTGAAGCGACTTTATTAATATAACATAACTTTTACTCTCGCGTCAACAACTTTTTTCATTTGTTTTTTCGTAATGGTGTTTGCTGCATCAGCGACGTTTATAAATATAACATGCTGTTAATGTTATTGCAATATATTTTTAAGGAAAACTTTAAAAACTTAATCAACCTCTTCTGTTGTTCTGTTTACCAGTAAACCTCCATATACATTATTACTACGCATTCCTGAAAGGAGATCTATTAATCATGCTTTCTAACGTCGCATTATCTCTATCATTCATCATGGCTGTGTATCTGTTTGCGTATTCATATGTACAAGCTCTTAAGATAAGCGAAAGCAGTACACCTGTAAGAGGAATGACTTTCATCTTTTCAGTCGTCATGGCGTTTGTGTTTTCTGGTTTTACATACGTATTTTCTTGAGTAAAGGTTCTGTTAACGATTAGTGTTGAGCAATTTAATAAAGGAGTAAAGGAGCGTAATGAACGCTTCTTTACTCCTTTTTAATTCAGGTTCAGCAGCAAACCTTCTTCCTGGTGAGACTCACCACCAATCGTTAATACCTCTTCCTTAATGCGTGTAGGATTAAAGGCATAATAGAAATGTTTGGATGGATTCTCTTTCAACACCCAGATCCACATAGAGTTGTATCCTTGTTTTTTAAGACCTGTAGAGGCAATTTCTAAGAGCTCTTTCCCGATGCCTTTACCTTGATATTCTTCCAGAAGATAAATGGCATATAACTCCCCTTCGTACTCCCCTGAACGCTCTTTCCCAAATGAAACAAAGCCGATGATTTGCCCATCATCCAATTCACATACATACGTATGATGAGATCCGGAAAGGATTTGTACCCACTTTTGTTCTCTTTCTTCTATTGATAAAGACTGAAGATAGTTTTCTGAAACAATTCCTTTGTACGTCGTTCTCCAGCTATGGACGTGTACGTATGCTAACCCGGGTGAGTCTTGAAGGTTTGCTTTTCTAAAGCGGAAGTTCTTCATTCTTTTTCACCTCGTTGACTTTTTGGACCATCTTTTTTAATTTCCTTTCTTCTATTAAGAAGAAGGTAACGCCGATGATTATGACAAGACCTCCAACCACTTGAGTCATCATCACTTTTTCAGCTAAGAGCCAATACGCAAGGATTGATGCTCCGATTGGTTCAAATAGGATGGCCATAGAGATGGTTGAGGTGCTTAACCATTTCAGGGACCAGTTGAATAATGAATGACCTAATAGTGTCGGGATGATGGCAAGCAATAGAAAGTATACCCAATCCTCTTTCGGATACGGCCCAAGGCTTTCGGAACGCATCATGACATATAAGAATAAAACGACTGAGCTGATCGCATAGACCAAATACGTGTAGGTAATGAGGGATAGCCGCTTTCTTATCGTCTGCCCGAATAACAGGTATCCTGTTACAAGAGCGCACGCCACTAAGGCTAAAATATCTCCCCATAGCGCGCTTCCGCTTATTTTAAAATCTCCCCAGCTTATGATGATACTTCCACTAACAGCTAAAACCGCCGAGATGATGGCTCTCCCTGTTAATTTTTCCTGAAAGAACAAGTAAGCCCCGATAAAAGCGAATAATGGCTGCAATGTGACGAGTACCGTAGAACTTGCAACCGAAGTATAATTTAAGGATTCAAACCAGAGTATGAAGTGAAAGGCCAGAAAGACCCCGGCTAAAATTGAAAACATCCAATCTCTCAGAGTAATAACTTTCAGTTCCTTCACATACTTTAAGAAAAATACAGGGGACATTAATAAAACTGTGAAAAACAACCGGTAAAAGGCCAGGACACCTGCTGGTGCACTCGATACTTTCACCAGGATGGCAGAGGTTGATACGGAGATGACTCCGATTGTGAGTAATAGATACGGATTAACCTTTGTGTCTGACATGACAAACCTCCTGATATGTATTCGTTGCTCCTATTTTATAATCAGCAGGGGTAAATTACTACATGAATATTCAGAGATAAACGTAGAACTGGAGGGGGCTTGATGGAGCTATTAGATACGACATTCATGATAAAGCTGGGTGTATCTGCGGTATTAGGGTTAATCATTGGGCTTGAGAGAGAGTTAAAGAGAAAGCCTGTAGGTTTAAAGACGTCTCTCGTTATATGTATCGTGAGCTGTTTATTAACGATTGTCTCTATTGAGTCTGCTTATATTTCGGAGGGATCGGATAAAGTAAATATCACGATGGATCCTTTGCGACTGGCAGCTCAGATTGTTTCAGGGATTGGTTTCTTAGGTGCCGGTGTCATTTTACGAAGAGGGAATGACAGTATTTCCGGGTTAACGACTGCAGCTATGATCTGGGGAGCGGCAGGAATTGGAATTGCTGTTGGAGCAGGCTTCTATATGGAAGCTACGGCTGGTGTGATCCTCTTGATTGTCTCCGTTGAAGTGGTGCCGATTATCATTACGTATTTAGGACCGAAACGATTGCGGGAAAAAGAGCTGTCTTTGCGTGCTACGATATTGGAGAAAAAAGAGATCAAATCGATTATTGAACGAATTAAAGCAGAAGAAATTTCTATTGAAAATATCCGCATCAAAGACTTAAAGAATCAGCAGCACCTTTTAGAATTGAAAATCATTGTGGACTTCAGAAAAAAGACCGTAGACATATACTATACGATTTCAGAAATAGAAGGGATAAAAGATGTGGAAATTGAAAGCTTATAAACGTTAAGGAATGAGGATACAAGAACACCCTCGTTCCTTTTTATTTTTTGTGAAGCTGGAACTTTTTTACACATTCTAAATCTTGGACAACTTCCAGTACTTCATTAAACTGAAGGGCACTTGGAGTTAATATAAGTAGGGAATATTTAAAGGCCTCCACCCCCTCCATTTCATCTCCTTCTTCAATTTGGTATTGAGTGATCTCGATTCCATGCTCATGAAGTGCGTCATTTATAGACGTGATATTCCCTTTCCCCTTTTGCACGGTCAGACTAAGGAGCAGGAGCTTCTTATGCTTCACTTTCTCCTTATAAAAGCTTTCCAGGTTGTTCAAGAAAAATAACGTCACGACGATTACCAGTGTTGTAAAGATAGCTAAATAATACATCCCAATGCCGACTACCAACCCCAAGCCTGCAACAACCCAAATACTGGCGGCAGTGGTTAAACCTCTAACCGTCACGCCTCCATGGACCATAATCGTACCCGCACCAAGAAAGCCGATACCCGAAATAACATAGGAGGGAATCCGACTTGGGTCAAAACCAACCAATTGAGGGTGTTCGTCTAAAAACGGTTCGAATCCATATAGGGAAACAAGCATCAATAAACAGGAGCCGACACCCACAAGAATATGAGTGCGTAAACCAGCCGGGTGATTTTTAAATTCCCTCTCTATACCAATTAAGCCGCTCAGTAGAACGATTAACATAATACGAATAAGAGCAGTGTAAAACTCATCTGGAATCTCCAGATAATCTATCATCTCCATAGCTTTTCCCCTCTCCATCATCTACCTATACTTTTTACCTGGAACGAACCTTTTAAAACGCAAAAATCAAAAAAACCAGGTGGAATTCACCTGGTTCTTTCATGAATCATTTAATCGGCTTCTTTAATAACCCAACCATCACGGCTGTAATAACAGAGCCAATCAGTACTGCTAACAGATATAAGAACGGATTCCCTTCTACTACCGGGAAAACAAATAATCCACCGTGGGGGGCAGGTAAACCAATCCCAAAGAACATCGCTAACGCTCCTGCAACCGCAGAACCAGTCACAATTGAAGGGATGACCCGGAATGGATCGGCTGCAGCAAACGGAATCGCTCCTTCTGTAATAAAAGATGCTCCCATAAAGTATGCCGCGATACCCGCTTTTCGCTCATTATCATTGAACTTCTTCTTGAATATTGTCGTTGCCATGGCCAACCCCAGTGGCGGTACCATTCCACCCGCCATGATGGCGGCATGGGGAGCAAGGTTTCCTCCTTCAATCATGGCAATGCCGAATGTAAAGGCAGCTTTGTTGATCGGACCCCCCATGTCGACTGCCATCATTCCACCAAGAACCAGTCCGAGTAAAATCAGGTTCCCTGTTCCCAGTCCATCCAACCAGTTTTGAATCCCCGTATTCACTGCACTCAGTGGCTCCACAAGGAACTGAAGCATGATGAATCCAGTAATGAATATCCCCAGCAACGGATAGATCAATACAGGTTTGATTCCTTCCAATGAAGGAGGGAAATTGTTTGTTAAACGCTTGATTCCGAGAACTACATAACCTGCTAAGAAACCGGCAATAATTCCACCTAAGAACCCGCTTTGACCCGTTGCAGCAATCAACCCGCCAATCATACCAGGGGCAAATCCTGGCCGGTCAGCTATACTCATGGCAATGAATCCCGCTAAGACAGGCACCATTAAGTAAAAGGCATTATCTCCGCCGATTTTCATTAGCATGGCTGCAAATTCATTATACTCAGGAGAATCAGGATTCGCTGACTGAATGCCGAATAAGAACGAGATCGCAATCAAGATCCCTCCCCCTACAACGAATGGAAGCATGTTGGAAACACCATTCATCAGATGCTTGTAAAAGCCTGACTTTTGTTTTTTCTCAGGACCAGCATGAGTCTCACCGGATCGCTCTCCACCTTTATATAGAGGCGCATCTTGTTTCATAGCCTGATTCAATAATTCTTCAGGACGCCTAATCGCTTCTGCAACAGGAACTTCTATCACGTGCTTTCCTTTAAAACGATTCATTTCCACTTTCGTATCGGCAGCTACGATTATAGCTACAGCGTTTACAATTTCTTCAGAAGTTAAGACGTTCTTCGCTCCACCGGATCCGTTCGTCTCTACTTTTAGATTTACACCAATTTCTTTCGCTTTGGCTTTCAACGCATCTGCTGCCATATACGTATGAGCAATCCCTGTAGGACATGCCGTTACAGCCAGGACCTTCCCTACGTTTGTGGAAGATTCAGCAGGAATCTCTTCCTCGTCCTCTCGATCATGAACATTAATAATCTCTAAAACTTCTTCTTTTGATGAAGCATTCACTAACGCTTTGCGGACATCGGAGTCCATCAGCATAGAGGAAAGACGGCTTAACGCTTCTAGATGTGTTTGATTGGCCCCTTCTGTTGCTGCAATCATGAAGAACAAATGAGCAGGAGCCCCATCGAGAGATTCATAGTCTACTCCATGTGCTGATTTGCCGAATGCAATGGCAGGTGATTTGACTGCCGATGTTTTCGCGTGAGGAATGGCGATGCCTTCCCCAATACCTGTTGTACTTTGTGCTTCACGATTAAGAATCGCTTGCTTAAATTCTTTAGGGTCCTTTAGCTTCCCGCTTTTATCTAATACGGAAACCAATTCGTCAATGACTCCGGTTTTTGATGTAGAAGATATATTTAGCTGAATCGTATCTTTCGTTAGTAATTCAGTAATTCTCATGTTTGTTCCCCCCTATTTTTTCGTAATCTGAATTTCTTCAAATAAGCTTTCCACTTTATCCGATGAACAAAGACCGATTGAATAAGCCGTGGCAGATCCAGCCGAGGTTCCCAAGCGGAATGCGTCCTCAATGCTCCAGCCCCTTGATAGTCCCGCAAGGAATCCGGCAACGGTTGAATCTCCTGCACCGACCGAGCTTTGCAACTTTCCACTTGGTACGGAAGAATACAATACCTCTTTACCGGTCAGTAAGAGGGCACCTTTTTCCGCCATTGAAACCATCACGTTTTCGACTCCGTAATCCTTCAACTTCTTTCCGTAGTGAACCGCATCATCAACTGACTCAATATTCACATCAAACATCTCACCCAGCTCATGGTGATTCGGTTTGATCAAGAAGGGATTCAAGGAAAGAACTGGCTGAATCAAGTTTTTCTCGGCATCGATAATCACTTTCGTTCCTTGTTCCTTACATTGTTCAGCAATCTCCTGGTAAAATGATTTAGGCACCGATCCAGGTATGCTTCCCGCCAGAACGATCATGTCTTCTTCTGTTAATGATGATATTCGCTGAAGTAACTGCTGTATATGTTCCTCGCTAATCGATGGTCCACTACCGTTGATTTCCGTTTCATCATCAGACTTAACCTTCACGTTAATCCGTGAAGCTTCTTCTACTTCGACAAATTCAGCTTTTATCTTTTCTTTATTTAAAAATTGTTTAATATACTCACCGGTAAATCCTCCTGCAAATCCAAGAGCAACACTTTCTACATTCAGTACATGTAAAACTCGGGAGACATTGATTCCTTTGCCTCCGGGAAAAGCACTTTCTTTCTCACTTCGGTTTAGACCTCCTTTTTGAAAGGAGTCAAGTTCCATAATGTAATCCACAGAAGGGTTCAGTGTTAAGGTATAGATCATGGTGTCACAACCTTTATCGTAGTTTGTTTCATTATTGCTGTGTCATGTTCGTCATCCAGTGCGTTCGTTATAATCATGGCTTTATCGAGATCCACAATTTTGCTGAATGCAATTTCTCCAAACTTGGAGTCATCCGTTAAGAACATGGCTTCTCTTGATAATTCAATGGCCATTCGCTTTACTTGAGCCTCCTCGGGGTCCGGAGTCGTGAATCCATATTGAGCATGAACCCCGTTCGCACCCATAAATGCTTTATCAAATCGATACTGGCGTAAGGATTCAACCGCTCCACTCCCGACCATCGCTCTTGTGACAGGCTTTACATATCCACCGATCATATACGTTTTAAATCCTTTTTGGATGAGTGTATCCACATGGGTCAACCCATTCGTTACAACCACAATATCCATCTGCGGAAGGTGGTCGATGAGACTCAATGTTGTCGTGCCTGCATCCAAAAAGATGCAATCCCCCTCTTCTACGAGGGAAGCAGCATACTGACCGATGGACTGCTTTTCATGAAAGCTTTTGGATGATTTTTCAGAAACGCTCAATTCCTTCAATTTCCCTTGAAGCCTTGCAGCTCCACCGTGGATACGTTTCAGAAATTTCTCTTGCTCGAGCTGTGTTAAGTCCCGGCGGATCGTTGACTCAGAAGCGTTCGTAACATCCACAATCTCTTGGATTTTTATCGTATCTTTCTCCTTCAATAAATCTAAGATGATTCCATGTCGTTCCTCCGTTAACATAGCATTCTCCTACTTTCTCCGTTTCTTGTTACTCTCATTATAATGAGAACGTTTACAAAAATCAATCATTTTTAATCAAAAGTAATCATTTTCTATCATAAATCAACCAAAATCAATCAAACGTTTCTTTATTTATTCTTCTGTTGAATTTCTTCCATTATTCAACTGTTAAATTCGAGCCATTATTCGTCTGTCAAATCCATGCCGATATTTGCCTGTCAAACCCTAACGATTCATTCAACGGTTGAATTCGCCCCCTTCAAAACCCCAACAACCCAACCTCCAAAAAAAACAAGCTCCACCTCACCGAAATCGGTGGATGGAGCTTGCTTAAAGTTACATATTTTATTCGTGATTTTCTTCATTTGAAGCTTCAGGATCTTCTGAGCTTTTTGGATTAGGATTATTATACTGATAATCTGAACGATCTATCGGTTTGTATCCTTGAGGTTTATAGAAGCGAAGTAAATCTTCATAAACCACTTTATCGGAAAGCTCTAAACGTTTGTTCGCTTCCTTACTTGCTTCTTCACAAGCCTTATTTCCTTCTTCTACAGGTTGACCTGTTTCGTTATCGTAGCAGACTCCTTTAATTTCAGAGTACTTATCTGTAATGACATCTCCATTACGGAAAGGTACGATTTGCTTGCGCTCTTCAGAAAGCAGGTCCTGACCAAAGCTTAGATAATCTTTTGTCTCTACTCCCAGAAGGTGCATAATCGTAGGGCGAAGATCAATCTGTCCACCGTACGTATGGTTAACTCCACCTTCTGCACCAGAGTTAAGAATCAACAATGGTACTCGTTGCAGCTGAGCACTTTCATAGTTATCCACTTCTTTACCTAATACCTCGGACATCGCCTTATTATGGTTATCAGAAATTCCATAGTGATCACCATAAAGAACGATCATCGTATCTTCATATAAACCTTTTTCTTTCAAATCATTCACAAAGTCTTCCAGTACTTGATCCATGTAGTGAGACGTTTGGAAATATCGATCTACTACACCGTTACCTGTTTCACCCTGAGGGAAATTAGCATCTTCCTCATGGCGGTCAAACGGGAAGTGATTGGATAATGTAATGAATTTTGTGTAGAACGGTTGTTTTAAACTTTCCAGCATCGGAATTGATTCTTCAAAGAACGGCTTATCCTTTAAACCATATGGAAGCTGTTCTTCTGGATTACTCATATCGTAATACGTTGCATCGAAGAACTCGTCATAGCCCATAGAACGATACATCTCAGAACGGTTCCAGAATGTTTTATAGTTACCGTGGAATACCGCTGAAGTATATCCTTCTCCCTTTAGAATCGAAGGAGCTGATTGATACGTGTTGTTAGCATGTGTCATGAATACAGCACCTTGAGGAAGTGGGAATAGTGAGTTTTCAATAATAAACTCAGAATCGGATGTTTTCCCCTGACCTGTTTGATGGAAGAAGTTATCGAAGTACATCGCTTCTTCACTGTCCACCAAAGAGTTCAAGAATGGTGTAACTTCCTCTCCATTTAGCTCTCTGCCAATCATAAATGTCTGCAGTGATTCCATGGAGATGTAGATAACGTTTTTCCCTTTTGCTTTACCAAAGTATTCAGGATTTGGTTCTACTTTATTTGCTTTTACGTAATTTTCAACTTCTGAAACTTCATTACTGTCGGCCAAAGCTCGTTTAGCAGACGTTTTGGAGTTTTGAACAATATCATAAATCGTAAAGTTGTGAGTTCCAAGATACTTCACTAGATAGTTACGGTCAAAACTGCGAGTCAATAATTCAGGACGATCAATGTTCGCTAAGCCTAAATTCAATAAGAACACAAGGACTGCAGATGTCATGACCGCGAACACTGAACGGAAACGCAATTTCTCCTGTGGCTTCACTTTCTTAAGAACCATCAATCCAATGATAATGAATAGATCCAGGAAATACAGAATATCTAATGGACTGATTAATTCAAGTGCACTGCCACCAAGACCGTTATTCGTTTTTGCCTGTAAAATAACAGGCACTGTAATAAAGTCATTAAAGAATCGGTAGTACACGACGTTCGCGTATAGAACGAAGGACATTAACAAATTAATAACGATAAACGCAATATATCTCCCTTTGCCCTTCCAGAATAATGCGAAGGCAAAGAATAATAGGGCAGAACTTAATGGGTTAAAAAATAAAAGAAAATGCTGAAGCGCATTTTGTATTCCCAGGTTAAATTCAGCTAAATATACGGCATAAGTCTTAATCCAAAATAGTATAACGACTGTAAAGAAGAACGATAACTTCCCAGTACGCATATCATCAAACTGTCTTTTTAAGAAGTTCATGCTTCATCACCTTTTTTATTAGTATTTATTTAGAACATGTATGACTGAAAGTTTATTAAGAATTTGTTTAGCAAATGTAAATTCATTTGAATCAACAACGAGTATTATAACAAAAAATAATTTCATGTGTATAACAATTTCTTGTGAATCGTAACAAAAATATTTCATGAAAATTCGACATTCCGTAACAAACAAGGCAGGAAAGCTTGAGCTGTCAAGGCTTTGTCCATTTTGAACAATTCGTGAACGCCCCATACTTTCCCAATCCTGTGGATATATATACTAAAAATGTTAATAGTGATTTAAGATTGTTTACTCAATGTAAACTTATTCCCCGGAATCCATTTAATCAAACACAAAAAACGATGAAATTTTTACCATATCAATCATCTTGCTTCCTATACTATTATGCTCAAATCTTTTTCATTTTTACCCTTTGAAACTCAGCCTGTCCCGGTTGATCAGGTTTCTTAGTTAATGGACGATAGGCTGATTTAAATTTCTTCCTATAGTAGGATTGCCCGCTTTTGGATTGGACATATCCTTCGATCATCAACGAGACCGATAACATTGTTGCCGAAAAGAAAAGAATCGGTGTCAGTGGAACCCACGGTGCTCCCTGAAGGTACCTGAAGGAGTCCCCGATCATTCCCGACCATTCATAGGTGATGGATCTTGGAGGGTCATTGATCAATTGATAGTCTACATCGGTTCCACCAAGGAACAGGGTTAATAATCCTAAATGAATAAAAATGATAAGAGCTTGCATGAATTGCTGACCCAGCAAAATGACAAGCTTCTCTTTCATCCCGGGCAGAATGTGTTTAAAGATGATTCGCCACTTTCCTGCACCCAGAGTTTTCGCGCTCATGATAAAGTCTTGTTTATAAAGCAAAGAGACTTCATTGCCAATCAGAGCTGACAATATGGGCACAATAAGTAAGGTCAAGATCAGTATCTCAAGGATGAAACGTTCCACAATCGAATTAGGAAAACCTTCAAACGGTTCCCAAAGGATCGGTTCCAACAAAAAATACGCGAGGATCGTCAAGGGGATGTAATGGAAAGAATCAATCCAGCCATTAACGTACTTCTTATACTTCACAAGAAACGTCCCAAGTACCAACCCGAGTGGGATCGCTAAAAACACACGTAAAAAGGCGATCACTAATGCCGTTAGAATTGTATACTTGGCACCAATAATGATTTTTCCGAGCATGTCAAGCCCCAGGGGGTCCGTTCCAAATGGGAAAGACCATTTTGGTGAAATTGGAGAAGATTCCACTACAACACCCTCAACAGAAATAAAATACAATCTCCGCACTTCATTCCCCCACATAATTGAATAGACAAAACTGGAGGTAAGCATGAATGCGATAAATGTAAATCCAATAAGAAAGAGCGGGTTCTTCCAAACATTTTTCTTCATATTATATTTCCTCCCCCTTATTGGCTTTTTTAGAAAGGACCATTTCTCCCAACGTGTAAAAGACAAACAGAGGAATGAATATAGAAAGAATGGCGATTGTAAACATTTTCGGCTGCAGAGTCGACATTAAGAAACGAGTTATCCCCGTTATATTAAATAGGAGCTCCAGCACAAATAAATTGGAGAGCATAAACCAGACGGTCTTCTTTGATTGAAAGAACACGGAAACGACAGCGTTTCTTAAAATATGAAACGTCAATATCACCAGTTTCCCCAGTCCAATGGATCGAGCCAGGGTCACATAGTCTTTGCTTTCTTCACTTTCAAATGAAAGAATCGAAATCCTGAACAGCTGAACTGTAGGTAAAATCGCCAATACGAGCACAGGTAATAGAAATGCGCGTTCAGTGGCGACTGATGCAATTTCAAAAAACAGGATGCCCGTTTGCTTATACAGGGAGAGTACAAATAACTGCGAAAGCAAAATAACCAGAACATCCGGCATCGATTCGATCAAATAAAGGGTGAACTTGATTCGGTCTCTGTTTCTTTGAGAAAACAACATGGTGAGGATCGTGAGGAGAATACTTAAGAAGCATGCCAGAAGAAAAGCAGAAAACAAAACGAGTAACGAATAGGAAATCGGGTCCCATATATAAGGAAATAAATCGCGTTCCAGCTGCCCTCCGATAATGATATAGGTTAAATCCCCCGGATGAAACAAGGCATAAATGATATCTTTAACAGATTGCACATATGCCTGCAACCTCAATTCACGATGACCTATTCCTGAAAGGAGCACGGGCAGTCCGCCTATTAAAATAATGCCTATGATTGATAAGAAGAATTTGAGTAAAATACCACCGATTACTCTCAATGGATTGTCCCCCTGTAGGAATGATTAGTTTTAATAGTATCATAGGACGGTGCATATTATACATTATTTTCCTGTTTTTTCACAATTCCCTATACTCCTTAAAAAAAATGACCGAAATCCCCTAAAAGGACTTCGGTCGTTTCTTCTTTACACTCTCGAAAGTTTATTCAACACAAATTTTTCAACGACTTCCGCTACTCCGTCCTCCATATTAGAGGCCGCAACGTAGTCCGCTTTTGCTTTTATATCCTGAGGAGCGTTGCCCATGGCGACACCCAGCCCTGCAAATTCGATCATGGCAAGATCGTTGTAGCTGTCCCCTATGGCAATGACCTCTTCCGCTTTAATGCCCATCGGCTTGATCAGATAGTCGAGGCTTGCTCCTTTTGTCACTCCAAGCTGTGTAAACTCCAAGAAGAATGGTTTGGAGCGCATCACACTCAGTTCACCTTCCAGTTCGGTTTGAAGTTTTTTCTCGACTTCCACCAATCGATCGGCTTCTTTTAACATGAGTGCCTTCACAACAGGCTCCTTAATTGCTTCTTTAAAGTTCGGAACCACCTTTACAGGCAGCCCTGTCAATTCACTTTCAATAGAAGCATATTCACTTGTTTCTTCTACGACAATCGCATCATCAGCATAAGTCAGAATCCCTACATCTTCCCGTTTACTCAAATCATATAAGCGATGAGCGGTTTCGGCTGATAGAGTTCGACTGTATTTCTCTTCGTTTGTCTTGCAATCTATTATTTTCGATCCATTGAAAGAAAGAATATAGCTTCCGTATCGGTCCAGCTTCAGTTCTTTTGCAACCCACTTCATCCCAAACGTGGGGCGGCCGGATGCCAGGACAACTTTCACTCCAGCTTCCTGCGCTTGAAGTAAAGCATCTTTTGTACGACCCGAAATCGTTTGGTCATCTCGTAATAATGTATCATCTAAGTCCAGTACAATCATTTTATAAGTCATAATGAAAAATCCTTTCAGGAAATCTGATTTATATTATCTTACTATAACATCTATCTTTTAGTATGAAAAAGAAAATAGACTACCGAATCGGCAGTCTATTTCAAGTTTACATGGTCCAGATCCCATTTTCTAATGGTAAAACCAGCCTGGTTTGAAGCTCCGAATACTACAGCATCAGTGTTTGGTGATGGATAGAACCGGGCTGTAAACGTTTCTTCTCCTCCATTTATAAATACTTCAATGGAAGAAGTGTCGACAAACACTCTTAATGAATTCAATTTCTCCACTTTACATTGCCGCTTCTCTACCACTCCATTTACATAGCTTTTGCGCTCAAGAGTCACCATCTGTTCCCCGATAGAATAAACGAGTCTGCCTCCATCTCCAATGGAAAGATCAAACCACCCTTCAGATAAGGACAAATCCTCGATCTCCAATTCAAACGCTTTTCCGTTTACGCCACTGAGTTCGCGGCATTCTTTATCCAATTCAACCTCGTGTTCTATAGCTTCTCCGGCTCTTAAATCCCGCAATTCTACAAGAGGAACCTGTCTCACCTTACCGTTCACAAGCTTCAGCTCACGAGGCAAGGTCATTGTATGAAGCCATTTATGTTCAATGGTGGGATGATCCTGTTCATTTTGATCTGGTACACTCATCCAGGCAAATAGAATACGGCGGCCCTTGTCATCGATTGTCGTTTGTGGTGCATAGAAGTCGAAGCCGCGATCCAATTCTTCGAAATCGCCATGTTCAAACCTTCCTGCAGCTGAATCAAAATGTCCGGCAACATAGCCTGCCTGATACACATTTTGATACTTCATTCCGGAAGCTTCTATTCCCTGCGGCGAGAAAATTAGGATGTCCTGATCTTCTAACCTGAACAAATCGGGACATTCAAACATATAACCGAAGTCAGCAAGTTTGCCCACGCCTCCACCTGCAAGGACGCTCCGATACTCCCAATCAATTAGATCATGCGATTGCAACATAGCGACTGCTCCTTTTAACTCTGTCGTCTGTGCACCTACAACCATAAAAAATGCTCCATCCTGTTCCCACACTTTTGGATCGCGGAAATGGGCGGTAAATCCTTCCGGCAAGTGAACGACGGGACCTTTTTTGTCAAAATGAATACTGTCTTCCGAGAGTGCTAAGCACTGATAGGATTCCCGATTCCCTTCCTTGTCCTTCACGTTCCCTGTATAGTACGCATAGATTTTCCCGTCATGCTCGATGGCACTTCCGGAATAACAACCATTTTTCTCATACCATTCTGCAGGCGTGAGGGCGATGTCTTCATGCGTCCAGTTCACTAAGTCCCTTGACGAGTAATGCCCCCAGAACTTCGCACCATGTCCTGTTTTAAAGGGCATCCACTGGTAATATAAGTGATAGACCCCTTTGAATTGGATAAATCCATTCGGGTCATTCAATAGTCCCACAGGTGGCATGAGGTGATAATGAAGGCGGTAGGGATCCTGCTCTACAATACCCTTATGCTTTTCCATTTCTTCATATACTTCTTGTCGAAGCTGTTCATCTTTGGTCATCGTATCTCACCTTTCCTTAGATGATGGTTTACTTCTTCTAAAGTAGGTAGAGCCGTCATCGCCCCTTTTGTTGAGGCAGCAAGTGCACCGGATATGGCTGCAAACCGGGCCATGCGGGCTGCTTCTTCTATTGATAAGGATTCAATATTCCCTTTGTATTCATGTAGAGAATAGAGAATCCCGGATACAAACGCATCCCCGGCCCCGGTTGTATCCACTGCTTTCACCTTCATGGCAGGTACGTACTGTCGAGCATCTCCTACATACACAATGCTTCCTTCTGCCCCCATCGTGATAATCAAGAAAGGAATATTGTATGATTTTAGTTTCGCTACCCCTGCTTCAATCTCTCTTTCACCAGTAATAAATTCGAGTTCTTCCTCAGAAATTTTCAAAACATCCGCTTCAGATAACATGCTCTTAATCGTTTCTCGGGCATTTTCCTCAGAATCCCATAATCCTAATCGTAAATTGGGATCATACGAAACCAGTAAACCATTCTCTTTCGCCACTTTCACAGCATGTTGCGTCGCTTTTTTCGCCGGAGAGCTGATCATGGAGATGGAACCAAAGTGAAGGATTTTATGGGAAACGAAATCCTCTTCGTCTATATCATTTACTTGGAGGAATCGGTCGGCACTCGGATCAATGTAAAAGTCAAAGCTGCGCTCTCCGTCTTCTCCATTGGTTACAAATACCACTCCCGAACGGACATCAGGAGTTAAAAGCATTTGATTGGTCCGAACACCATATTCCTGAAGAGTCTCTTGCAGGAACCTCCCTAATACATCAGCTCCCACTTTCCCTAAAAAGGTAGATCTCGCGCCTAATCTAGCAAGTCCAACAGCCACATTGGCGGGAGCTCCTCCGGGACTTTTTTGATAGGTAGTATTTTGTTCATCTAAAGGGATGAAGTCTATCAGTGCTTCTCCCAGTGAGATAATTCCCTGTTTCATATCGAGTTCCTCCTCGTTCCATTCGCTTCTACTTTAAATATAGCAAATCCTTACTAGTCAGGTGACTAGTAAGGATAAAGATTTCTATTTTGCCTCTTCCTTCCACCCCAGTAACAAGGTTGCAACAAAGGCACCCGCTACTGCGATGACAAATCCGATTCCATAATTAAGAGGGTCTTGAGCGATCGCAAACATCGGAATACCCGTCAGTCCAATTCCGTTGGCCATCACTTGAGTGAATACCACGTATGCTCCCCCAAGTGCTCCACCGATGGCCGCTCCAATAAATGGGCGACGATGCTTTAAGTTGACCCCGAAGATCGCCGGTTCTGTAATTCCCAGAAAAGCAGAAACGGCTGCCGGTACAGCAATTTCTTTCGTTTTCTTGTTTTTCGTTTTAAAGAAGACGGCGAGTGTTGCCCCACCTTGTGCAACGTTTGCCATTGCCCAAATTGGCAGCAAATAGTTTCCGCCGATGTTTGATAACAGCTCAGCCTCGATGGCATGGAAGCTGTGATGAACACCGGTTAATACAATTGTTGAATACAATCCCCCGAAGATCAATCCAGCAATTGGGCCGGCCGTGTTGTAGACAACATCCAGAACCGTTGTGATTCCGTTACCGAGAACTCTTCCAAGTGGTCCAACGACAAGCAGGGCTGTAAATCCTGTGAAGATGATCGTCAAGAACGGTGTCACCAATAAATCAACGGTATTCGGTACAATTTTGCGTAAGCCTTTTTCAATCTTTGCCATTAAGTAAACGGTTAATAGTACTGGAATAACCGTCCCTTGGTACCCGAGCATTTCAACGCCAAATCCGAAGAAATCAAGAGTGTCCGGCTGGGCATCGGCAAGACCCCAAGGATTCAGTAATGCCGGGTGGGTCATGATCCCCCCGATGACAGCACCTAAGTAACCATTCGCGCCAAATTCTTTCGCTGCACTCATCCCGATCAAGATCGGTAAAATGATGAAGGCAGCAGAAGAGAACATGTCCAGCATCACGAATAGACCGCTTTCAGGATCTACCCATTTATACGTTCTCATCAGACCAAGGAGCCCCATTAACATACCAGCCGCTACGATTGCAGGGATGATGGGTACAAATATGTTTGACAATGTACGTGCAAAACGGGCAAATGGGTTCATCTTCCGTTTGGCTGCATCGCTGTGAGACTCCCCCGTTGGTGACCTATCTTCAACTGATGCTCCAACAAGAGGGCCGAAATGTTCAAATACTTTGTTTACATTCCCTGTCCCGAATATGATCTGGAACTGACCGGAGCTTGAGAATGCCCCCTTCACACCATCCAATTCCTCGATGGCGCTCTTTTCTATCTGACTTTCGTCGTCAATCACGAGACGCAGACGCGTCGCACAATGAGTAGCGCTTACAACATTATTCTTTCCGCCCAATAACGGGACAAGCTGTTCTGCCACTTCACGATAGTTCATCATGAATCCCTCCTGTTTCTTTGAAAATATCAATAAAAAAAGACCTAGTACCCTTAAGAGAATAGAGGTAGGTCAAAGAGAGACGCTTACCATTATCGTCTTAAAGATTCTAGGTCTTGCCTGCATGATCAGTAACAATCCTACTGTATGAAATTGATGAGTTCATTCTACAATATGAAAACGGTACCGTCAACCATTTACTTTTACTTTAAGAGGCGCTCTATGTGCAGCGCGATATACGCAACCTCTGAAGGAGGGAAGTCAATGTTGTATTCTTCCTGAAGATATTTTGTGATTTCCTTTGAGCACTCATAAGCCCTTAGGTATTTCATCTGAATGAGTTCAAGCATGTCTTCATCGATGGGATCAAACTGGTCTCCCTGCTCAATCCGATTTAGCGCAAAACGGAGATGGGTGATCAATCGTTGATAGTTGATGCTCGACTCTTCTACTTCTATGGAAAGAATCGATTCTACCTGATCGACAAAATCCCTCAGGATCGTTGCATGCTTCAACGTTTCACTCATGGAAGGGGCATCCATCTTCGCCGTATGAATATGAAGGGCAATATGAGCCGCTTCATCATCAGGGATTTCGATCCCGAGTTTCTCCCTTATCTCTTCTTTAGCCCATAGCCCAACTTCATATTCCTTTTTGTAAAGCAGCTTGATTTCGTTCAAGAGCTTATTTTGGATGGGGATTCCTTGCTGCAGTCTCTCAAGTGCAAATGACAGGTGATCCGTCAGGGCTATATGGATATGATCGCTAAGAGGGGCATTTAAATGTCCCTCTGCATAGCTGATGATGTTTTCAGCGATCTCAATATGTTCCTCCGGCAAGGTAGCCAGTAGCTGCTGGAATTTCTCCGAGGATTGTTCATGAAGGACAAAGATCTTTTCAATTTTATTCTTGGGAATAATATCATTTCGCTTCTTTTGAAAAGCAATCCCGCTCCCCATCACAATTTTCTCCTGCGGCCCGTCCACCACTACAACAGCATTGTTGTTTAAAATTCTAAAAATACGCATATATGTCCTCCGTACAGTTCATTACTCCTTATGTTACCACGATTTAGCGTAAAGATAACATGTAAAGTGTGTAGACTAAAAATTTTCATGAGGAATATGATATGCTGATAGAAAAAATGAAAGCGGGAAAAATAATGATTTCTACATACTTTGAAAAAATCCAGGAAAAGTTACATGTTGTGCAAACCATTGAAGCTGACAAAATGTCTGTGCTTGCCGGGAAGATTTCTTCTTCCATTCAACAAGATGGCATCATCCAGCTCTTCGGATGTGGTCACTCCCACATCCTCTCTGAAGAGGTATTCTATAGAGCAGGTGGACTCGTTCCGATCAATCCGATTTTGATAGAGCCACTCATGCTTCATGAAGGAGCCGTGCGATCTTCTCATTTAGAACGAGCGAAAGGGTATGCGAGTGAATTCATGAATGCACAAGATATTCAGCCCCATGATGTGGTGGTTGTTCTCTCCACTTCCGGAAAAAATCCCGTTCCAATCGATGTTGCCCTTCACGCGAAGGAAAAGGGTGCTTATGTTGTATCCATCAGTTCCTTTGACTACGTGGAGAAAGAAACATCCAGACATCCCAGCGGAAAATTTCTTAGTGAAGTAGTGGATCTTGCCATTAACAATCACTCTATCGTCGGGGATGCAATACTGACCGATGAACGAGTGGCTGTTCCATTCTCTCCCTCTTCAACCGTCGTCGGGGCGGCGATTTTGAATAGCGTTATGGCTGGTGCCATAGAAAACATGGTGGAAGAAGGATACGAGCCGCCTATCTTCATCAGCGGAAACGTGGATGGTGCAGATGATCATAACAAGGTGTTAATTGAGAAGTATCATAAGCGTATTCCCTTGTTAACGAAAGGATTATAGATAAAAAGAGTAGGTGCCCTTTATAAATAAGGCTCCTACTCTTTTTTACAGTCTGTCCAAGTTAATTTTAAACTTATATTTATCAGCTCGATATATAGATCGCACCAATTCAAAAGGAGTGCCGTCCTCCAGGAATGAATCGCGTTGGATGAGCAGCACCGGCTCACCGCTCTTGACCTTCAGATGCTTCGTATCCGCTTCGGTCACAATCGCCGCTTCCACTGATTGAGTGGCATGGCTGATGTGAAGGTTTAGCTCACCTTCAATATAATGATACAGGGATTTTTCCAGTATTTCCTGATTCAATCCAGGAAGAAGCTTGACTGGGATATGACTCGTTTCCAGGGCCATCGGTTCGCCGTTTGCAAGGCGAATTCGCTTCATAGTATACACAAGCTCTTCTTCCTCTAATGAAAGAAGTTCCTGTATATCCTCCCCTGCCGGAGAAATTTCGAAATGCAATAATTTATTTCCTGGCTCTAAACCGCGACTCTTCATGTCTTCGCTAAAGCTTGTTAACCCTTGAAGGCTTTGTTCAATCTTCCGGTAGGAGACGAATGTTCCCCGCCCTTTTTCTCGATATAACACATTCTTATTCACAAGATTGGTGATCGCCTGTCTCACGGTCATTCTGCTGATTTTAAATGCTTCAGCAAGCTCCCTCTCAGAAGGCAGGGCATCCCCTGGTTTTAGCTCTTCAGACTGTATTAAATGTTTAAGGTGCTCTTCTAACTGATAATACAAAGGAAGAGGAGAATTTTTATTAACCACGAACGCTTCTCCTTTCGAATTAAACGATTTATCTTTTATTTTAGTATATACACCCTGTTTATAACAGACAATTATCCGAGGTCTATATGAAAGTGGCAGACGATTTTGTCAAAAACGACAAACCCGTCTGCTCTCTCCATTTATTTTAACTTTCTTAACTCATCGGCAACAAATTCCACATCAGTCCCGACAATGACTTGAAGGTTTTTGTTGTTTACCTTCATCACACCTTTAGCCCCGTGTGCTTTTAACGCTTTTTCATCTACAAGTGCGGCGTCATTGATCTGTAATCGTAATCGTGTGGCACAGTTATCGATCACTGCCAGGTTTTCTTTCCCGCCAAGATCCTTCAGGAAATGTTCAGCCATTATTTCATATTTACTATTTCCACCTGAATTCTCATCTGCTACTACCACATCTTCATCATCTTCACGACCCGGAGTTTTCAAATTAAACTTCTTGATCAAGAAGGTGAATAGGAGGAAATAGATGATTCCATAAAGAATGCCTACCCCTAATAACAGCCAAGGTTTTTGACCGATATTGAAATTCAAGATGTAATCGAAGGCACCTGCTGAGAAACCAAAACCGTGATGGATCCCAAGTAGGTATGTGATGACCATTGAACTTGCCGTTAAAACCGCATGAATTCCATAAAGAACAGGAGATAAGAACATGAAACTGAATTCAATCGGCTCAGTGATCCCTGTTAAGAATGAAGTAACTGCTAATCCGATTAACATACCAGATACATTTGCACGCAGATGTTTTTTGGCAGTCACAATCATTGCCAGGCAAGCTGCCGGAAGACCGAACATCATGATCGGGAAGAATCCGGTTTGGAACGTTCCAGCTGTTGGATCCTTCGCAAAGAAACGCGGGATGTCCCCCTTCACGATTTCTCCTGCTGCGTCTTTAAATGTTCCAAATTCAAACCATACAAGTGTATTTAACACGTGATGCAGCCCGACTGGAATCAAGAGACGATTCAACAGGCCAAACACACCTACTCCCGTTGCACCTGCACCGATGATCCATTCACCGATGGAATTGATCCCGCTCTGAATCGGAGGCCAAACGATTCCAAAAACACCTGCGAGTATAACCATTGACGCAGCAGTTACAATCGGAACGAAACGTCTGCCTCCGAAGAAGCCAAGCCAGGCCGGAAGTTTAATATCATTAAAACGGTTATATAATAAACCTGCCACGACCCCGGAAATGATTCCACCGAAAATCGCCATATTGGCATCAGGGTCAAGGGCTTTTAAACCGCCCGTTAACACCAAATAACCGATGGCACCCGCCAGACCAGCCGTACCATTACCATCTTTCGAAAATCCGATTGCCACCCCGATGGCAAAGATTAAAGCTAAATTTTTAAATATGGCATCTCCTGCTTCAGACATGAACGCGATTCCCAATAAATCATCCTGACCTAAGCGCAGCAATAATGCAGCTGCAGGCAGAACCGCGATTGGAAGCATGAGCGATTTACCGATTCTTTGCAAGAAACCTAACATACTATCCTCTCCTTTTGTTTCAAGTGAAAGCGTTTAAGCAAAACACATCATATCATTAAAAAGGAATAGATGTCTATACCAATTTAACGATTGGAACTTATTGTTCAGTAAGTTAGAAAAGTTCCCCACCAGTCTGAATTGTAAAACATTTATTATAACTCTAACTGGTATAGACATCTATACTTTCTGGTGGTATTGTAGAATTGTAAAGTATTCAAGGAGTGATTTCAGTGACCTCAAATACAAAAAAACTACTTATCCTGGATGGTAACATCTATGCAGAAGATACAGTTTATGAAAAAGGATTTATCAAAATAGAGAATGGAAAGATCACCGAAATGGGTGAACGTTCCCAGTTAACCGATTCAGAAGAGTATAAAGTGATTTCTCTTCCCCATGGGTATAGTGTTATCCCAGGAATGATAGATATTCATATTCATGGAGTAAATGGCGCAGACACAATGGATGCAAAGCGAGAAGCTCTTGATACGATGACCGGGACACTTCCGAAAGAAGGAACAACCAGCTTCCTTGCAACAACCATGACAGAAGGATCCGATGCAATCGAAAAAGCATTGAAGGCAACCGCAGACTATATGTCAAAGCATCAAAGTGATGGTCAGGCAGAAATTCTCGGCATTCATTTAGAAGGACCGTTCATCAATCCGGACAAAGCAGGAGCACAACCTCTCAATCGAATCCAAAAGCCAAGTGTTGACATATTTAAACACTGGCAGGCCCTATCTCAAAACCATATAAAATTAGTCACTCTCGCTCCCGAACTTGATGATGACCATGAATTGATCCGTTATTTAAAAGAGAATGGGATTATCTCTTCAGTAGGCCATTCCAATGCAACATTTGATCAGGTCGGTAAAGCCATCGATGCCGGCTTGTCCCATGTGACCCACTTGTTCAATCAAATGTCAGGACTTCATCATCGTGAGCCCGGGATTGTCGGTGCTTCCTTCTTACGACAGGAATTAATGGTGGAATTGATTTCAGATGGAATTCACGTTCGACCAGAAGTGATTCAATTGGCATTCAATCAGATTACAGATGAGCGACTGATCCTCATCACTGATTCCATGAGAGCCAAATGCTTGAAAAATGGTCAGTATGACCTTGGCGGACAGATGGTGACGGTTAAGGACGGGAAAGCTTTATTGGACGAAGACACTTTAGCGGGAAGCGTATTGAAGATGAAAGACGCATTTACGAATATCCAGGAATTTACTACGGGTGATATGAGAAGTGCGATCAAAATGACCGCTGAAAATCCGGCCAGACAATTAAATGTCTTTGATCGAAAAGGAAGCCTTGCTCCCCTGAAAGATGCAGACATCGTCATATTAGACGAAAACAAAGACGTATACACAACGATATGTAAAGGAAAAATAGCCTATATTCGAGAGGATGATACTCATGAAACTAATTGAAGTGAAAGACTACCAGGAGATGAGTCAAGTCGCTGCAGACTATCTATTATCCAAGGTAAAAAAAAGTAAAAACGTAACACTGGGTTTAGCCACAGGCGGAACACCACAAGGGCTTTACGAGGTGCTGATTCATGATCATCAACAAAACGGAACGTCTTATCAATATGTATCGTCCTTCAACCTGGACGAATACATCGGCCTATCAGGTAAACACCCTAACAGCTACTACCATTACATGAATGATAACCTATTTAAACACATTGATATAGATTCAGAAAACACCCATATCCCTTCAGGAAAAGCAGCCGATCCCGCAAAAGAATGCGAAGCGTATGATGAAAAAATCCGCTCCCACGGGGGGATCGACCTTCAAATACTAGGGATCGGAAGCAACGGACACATCGGGTTCAATGAACCAGGTACATCGTTTGAATCCAACACTCACATTGTTGAGCTTGCAGAGTCTACACGTGAGGCTAATGCCCGTTACTTTGATTCAATCGATGACGTTCCGACACATGCTATTACCATGGGAATCTCATCGATCATGAAGAGTAAAGAAATTCTCTTACTGGTTTCAGGCGAGGCTAAACAAGCGGCGATGAAAAAGTTAGTTGAAGGCAAAATCTCAGAGGACTTCCCTGCTTCTATTCTGAATCAGCATGATCATGTAACGGTGATTGCCGATGAAGAAGCTCTGGCACTAGTGAAAGGGTTAGAGTTGTTGAATAGATGAATGGATGAAGATATGGAGTGATTAAGTTTGGTCCGTGTCTTTGAGAGCGGCGAACAATGGTTCGTCGCTATTTTTTTTATAATTGTTGGGATATTTATAGATTAAAAAGAAGAATATTATAAAAAAGGATTGACGAAAGCTATGTATATTTCTTATAATAAATCTTGACCGATCACGGGGCATTAGCTCAGCTGGGAGAGCGTTTGGCTGGCAGCCAAAAGGTCAGCGGTTCGATCCCGCTATGCTCCATACCGAAATAAGATGGGGAAATCTTGTATACAAGATTTCCCCATCTTATTTTTATTATCTTGTTTTTGCTATAGCTTTGATCTCACACTAAACGATTAGTTAGCAAGTGGTATAAACTGAAACTTAGTTATCACAATTTCTGCTTCCTTTTGATTCAATGGAGCCCTTCCTCCAAATAACCATAAGTTAATGTCTACTTTTTCGTTTTTGGTATTAGGAATATCTCCTCCTCTATATGTCCATTCCTTGATTCGATACCATTCTATTGGACTTGGTAGTTTTGAATAATGTCCATGAAGGGAAAGAAATTTAATGGTTGTCGGAGTCCATAAAAAACTATGGGTTGAATAGTTTCCGCTTAGAGACGTTTGAAATTGAATCATATTCCCCGCCTTTGTATAGGGCTGAACCACGTACTGAGAATTTGGTCCTTTTGGATTTCCCCATTTCGCAAATTCAATGTCAATTTCCCGATAATTATTCGCAGCAGCATCCGCAGAAGTACCATCATATGTGAATAATCCCAAAGTTATATTTGGATCCAATAGATCCGGGCGACCATCCACAAAAAATCGGTACGTTCCATAACCAAGGGTTTGCGTGTTATATACTTCAGCACAGTACCACTTATTGTTTCGTTTTGTTATTTTCAAATGCAATCTTCCCGCACTGTCTACCCATACATTTTCGGTACTACCTGAAAAATAATTCGGTCCGGGACCCCATTTGTTAGTTGAAGAATTTTTCACATTCCAAGTATAGCCACTCCACTTAATTGTTCTATTATTCAATTCTATTCCTCCGATATATTAAATTTTTTAATATATCATATGTATAACCTGTCACAATGAATGTAAGTTTGTCCATATAATAGAGTAAACTTTGTATACAAACTAACGTTTATACTTAATAGATTTCTAGATCCATGCTGAGTAAGAATATTGTTGGCAAAATAAAGCGACCATCCTTCATAGAGTTTATCCGGCCCCTTTCCCATTCACTTTTGCCACAATACTTTTTGAAGTGTACTCAATCAACATTCATTATCCTCGATCCGGCACTTCCGTGATATACTTTCATGTACAAAGGGGTTGAAAATAATGGAAAAATATCCAGTATTCGAAACGGAGAAATTAACACTAAGACAACTCACAATGAAAGATGTAGATTTTCTTTATGAGCTATACACGTCCGAGGACGTTCTCCGCTATTTTGGAATGAGTCCGATTGAATCGAAAGAAGTGGCTGTCAGTATGGTAGAGAACTACGAAAAACACCTTGAAACAGGCGGTCCCATGCGCTGGGCGATTGTGGAGAATACTAGTGACAAAATGATCGGTACATGCGGATTCCACGCCATTTCCAAAGCCTATAAACGCTGTGAAATAGGTTATGACTTGAGCCCCGGCCACTGGGGTAAGGGCATCATGGGAGAGGCACTCTCCCCTTTACTTACCTATCTGTTTACAGATAAAGGAATGAATCGTATAGGGGCAGTGATCGTCCCATATAATAAAGCTTCTGCAAGAGTGATTGAAAAGCTTGGTTTCAAACAGGAAGGATTACTCAGAGAATATATCCTTCAAGATGACCATAAATATGATGCTTACATGTACAGCTTGTTAAAGAAAGAATGGCTTTGTGAGTTTTAGAAGAACCTGAATGGGCAATAATGGTCAGTGCAGATGAAAAGGAGCTGGTAGAATGGTACAGCAGATGTTTCAGGGGTTTTTGCGCTGGCCTTTAGTTGTTCGGATATTTATGATTGCGATTACGCTGATGCTCTCGTTTGGAACGATTATTCATTTCATCGAGCCCGATACCTTCCCTTCCCTATTCGATGGGATCTGGTGGGCGATTATTACGACTTCCACTGTTGGGTATGGGGATTTTGTTCCCTCATCGTTTGAAGGCAGACTGATTGGCATTATTCTCATCTTAGTAGGTGCCGGTTTTCTTTCTACTTATTTTGTCACCCTTGCAGCAGAAACGGTGATGACACAAAATGCATATTTGGAAGGCAGAGCTGCGTTCAAGGGGAAAGAACATGTTGTAATCGTAGGATGGAATGAACGGACGCGTGAAGTGATTAACCAACTAACCTCCCTGCAGTCCCAATGTGATATCATCTTGGTCGATGAAACCCTTCAAAAGAATCCATATAGCAATAACCGTATTCATTTTGTGAGGGGAACCCCTTTTACAGATGCGATTCTAAAAAAAGTAAATCTCCATGAAGCATCGATCGCCATCATTACCGCTGATCAAAATAAAGATGAGAAAACGGCAGACATGAATTCTGTCCTGACTCTTCTCGCCATTAAAGGGAATCACCCTGAATTGTATACGGTCGTTGAAATTCTCCAGAAGGATCAAGTGGCCAATGCCAAACGTGCTGGAGCCGATGAAGTAATTCAAACGAATATGCAAACCAGCTACGTGATGATGAACAGTATCATTTCTCAAGGGATGTCTAAGACGATATTAAAGCTTTTGAACCATCTTAAAGGAAATAATCTGAAGCTGATCCCTGTTTCCGATGAATACATCGATGAAAATTTTCATTCATTGAGTGCACATCTTCTGAAGAACAATATTATCTTATTGGGCATAAAAAAAGGAGAAATCACGACTGTGAATCCTCCTTTGACGACTTTGATTGAAGAAAATGATGAACTGCTTGTGATCTCTAACTAGAGAACAAAACGTTCTCCAGCTCTTTTACAAGTTCTTTCCCGACTTCAATATATTCTTCCGGGAAGCTCGCATCGGGATCTTGTGGTTCGGAAAATTGATTGACAGAGCCTGAGAAGGTTCCGGTTGATGCGTAATCGTCCAAGCCACGCTGGTATTTATGAGAGAGAAGGAACGGTTTACCGAATTCAACCGTGGCCCCCCTTGAATCCAATTGACCGTCAACAGACGTAAACGGTACTCTCAAATACTGGTAGCCAACTTCGTCATCAATTTTATAATCGAAATAGCCGTGATCATAATCCCAATTACCACCTATCGAATATCCAAGCGGTTTTAATAGCTGTTCAAGCTTATACAGTTGGTAATGCTGTCCTTCAATGCTAGATGAAAGCTCAATCACGTGGATCCATCCCCTTTCTTTTAGGGATAGTTTCTCCTAAAGTAAAAGAATAATGTAAAAAGAGCACTGAGATTTACCTCAGTGCTCTTTCCTTATTTAAGACGTTTCACAAGCTCCGCTTTCTTCTCTTCAAAGCCTGGTTTTCCAAGAAGGGCGAACATATTCACTTTATATGCTTCCACGCCCGGCTGGTCAAATGGATTTACACCCAGCAGGTATCCACTCATCGCACATGCTTTCTCGAAGAAGTACACCAGGTATCCGAATGTGTATGCATCCATTGCAGGAATTTCCACGATCAGATTTGGTACGCCACCATCTGTATGGGCAAGCAATGTCCCTTCAAACGCTTTGTTGTTTACAAAATCCACTGTTTCACCGGCTAAATAGTTTAAACCATCCAGATCACTGTCAGCCTTCTCGATTTTCAGCTCATGACGAGGCTCTGAAACCTTGATGACCGTTTCAAAAATGTCACGGCGTCCTTCTTGAACATATTGTCCAAGAGAATGCAGATCCGTAGAGAAGTTAGCTGAAGAAGGATAAATTCCTTTTTGGTCTTTCCCTTCACTTTCTCCAAACAGCTGCTTCCACCATTCAGAAAAGTATTGTAAGCCAGGCTCATAGTTAATGAGCATTTCAATTGTTTTCCCTTTATTATATAGGGCGTTACGGACCGCTGCATATTGATAAGCAGGGTTTTCTGTAAGCTCGGATTTGCCGAAATCTTCACGAGCTTGTCGAGCACCGTTCATCATTGTCTCGATTTCCACTCCGCTTACAGCAATCGGAAGCAGCCCAACTGCTGTCAGAACAGAATAGCGGCCTCCGATATCATCAGGAACAACAAATGTTTCATAGCCTTCGTCAGATGCCAGTGTTTTAAGGGCACCCTTCGATTTATCCGTTGTCGCATAGATGCGTTTGCGAGCCTCTTCCACCCCGTATTTTTCTTCCAGCATTTTACGGAAGATACGGAAAGCAATCGCTGGTTCAGTCGTAGTACCGGACTTCGAAATCACATTGATGGAGAAATCTTTTCCATCAAGGAGATCCATTAAGTCTCTCATATACGTGGAGCTGATGTTTTGTCCAACGAATAATACTTGTGGAGTTGAACGCTTTTCTTTCGGCAGGGCATTGTAGAAGCTGTGGTTCAGCATTTCAATCGCTGCACGGGCTCCCAAGTATGATCCACCAATACCGATTACAAGAAGCACATCAGAATCATTTTTAATTTTCTCTGCTGATTTCTGAATGCGGGAGAATTCTTCTTTGTCGTAATCTACAGGGAGGTCGATCCATCCCAGGAAGTCGTTTCCTGCACCTGTTTGTTCATGTAAAGAATGATGAGCAACCTTTACGGCATCACTTAAGTATGTAAGTTCGTGTTCTCCAAAAAACGATAACGCTTTTGAATAATCAAAACGAATGTGTGTCATAACCATCCTCCGATTAAAATATTTTCTTCTATCTCACTTTATCGAAAGCTGACTCGAGAATCAAGAAAGCTCCCCTTATGTAAGCGTGTGCATTAAAAACTTTTTTTAACAACAGTTCTCACCAGCTTATAATTCCCTAATTATGGGTCAGCAAACCAAAAAGAGGGACGGACCTTCACGTGGTCGGTCCCTCCCCATTAAGACCAGTAAAATCGGATTCGGTTCCTTACGTGAATGGGTGATCATTAACGATGAGGCGTTGTTTGGGTCAGAAGAGTAATGATTATATCGTGAAAATAGACGGATGGAATGCAAACGGCATGAAAAATAAGGGAGTAATTTGAGTAAGAATCTTAAATCCGGCCGAAACGGAATCGAATCCGGCCGTTTTGTTGAAAAATCCGGCCGAAATGGTTCAGAATCCAGCCGTTTCACCCCTTAATCCAGCCGAAATCACAAAAAATCCAGCCGATTAGCTATATTTTCCAACTCTCACGCAAGAAGAGGGACGGACCTTGTTCACCAAGGTCCGTCCCTCCCAATACTTATTATAGTGATGCTCTCAGAATCGCAAGAACGTCGTCTTTATTCAGTTTATTGAAGTTACCGAATTCGCCGTTCACCATCGCTTTGTCTGCCATCAATTCAAGTTGACTGTCGTCGATATCATAGTCTGCCAAGCGGGACGGGGCACCGATGCTCGTCCAGAATTCACGAAGCTTTTCGATTCCTTCCAGTGCCACTTCCTCTTCTGACTTACCGGCAGGATCGACATTGAATACTCGTTCTGCCAGTTGAGCAAATCGTGCAGGATTCACTTTCAGGTTATGCTTCATCCAGTTAGGGAATAGAATCGCGAGTCCACCTGCATGTGGGATGTCGTATACGGCTGACACGGCATGTTCAATGTTATGGCTTGCCCAGTCACCGTTGTAGCCCATTTGCAGCATTCCATTAAGGGCAATTGTTCCAGAGTACAGAATCGTCTCACGAAGCTCATAGTTTTCAAGATCATTGATCAACTTCGGAGCTGTTTCGATAACCGTAGTCAGAACGGATTCACACATACGGTCTTGAAGTGGTGTGTTGGTTGCATTATTGAAATACTGCTCAAACACGTGACTCATCATATCCACCATACCGTAGATTGTATGATCTTTCGGAACTGTGAACGTATTTTCCGGATCCAGGATAGAGAATTGCGGGAACGTCACCGGGCTGCCCCAACCATATTTCTCATTCGTTTCCCAATTCGTGATAACAGATCCTGCATTCATTTCAGAACCGGTCGCTGCAAGAGTCAGGACGGTACCGAATGGAAGAGCTTCTTTCGCAAAAGCTTTCTTGGTTACAAGATCCCATGCATCTCCATCATATTTTGCACCAGCAGCAATTGCTTTTGTACAGTCGATGACACTTCCGCCGCCGACAGCTAATATAAATTCAATATTATTTTCTTTACTTATCTCTACACCTCTTCTGACTGTGGAAAGGCGTGGATTCGGTTCTACTCCGGAAAGCTCGAATACTTCGCTGTCAATATCCTTCAATACAGACATTACCTGATCGTATAACCCATTACGCTTAATGCTTCCGCCACCATACACGACAAGCACTTTTTTACCGTATTGAGGTACCAATTCTTTCAGTTGTTCTACTTGTCCTTTTCCAAAAATCAATTTGGTTGGATTGTAAAAAGTAAAGTCATTCATTTGTTGTTACCTCCTTGTATTTTATAAGGGCCGAACTATTTCGTTACCCAAAATGTCTTCAACACATTTCCTATTATCGAATATATCATCCCCAAAATGCAAAGAACTTGCACATGGAAATTTTGTTGCAGTCAATCTGAATAGGAATAATTGCAATGGGAAACTTATAAATGAGCCATTCAAATAAGGAGGAAAACAACATGAGTGCAATTCAACGCATTGCTTTGGTTCTTACCATCATTGGTGCTGTGAACTGGGGACTTATAGGCTTCTTTCAATTCGATCTTGTTGCAGCCATCTTTGGTGGTCAAGATGCCGCTCTATCCCGTATCATTTACGGCTTAGTTGGTATTGCTGGTCTAATTAACCTTGGACTATTATTCAAACCAACGGAAGAGCTTGAAAGAGAACCTCATACTGAACCAACAAGATAAATGATGCTCAAACAGCATCAAAATTAACGAGGATTACACTTTGATCCTTCGCTTAACAGTTCAAAAAGGTGACCCATTCTTTGGGTCACCTTTCTTATTTCAGTAACTTCTTAATGATCTGCATGCCAAATCTTCCACTTGGATAACGGAAGCTTAAGTCGAACTTCGTCGTCTGCTTTAAGATGCTTTTATAATGTGAGAAAGTTGAGAAGCTTGATTCCCCGTGATAATTCCCAATCCCACTCTCACCTACTCCTCCGAAAGGAAGATATGGTGTAACGATGTGCATGAGTGTATCATTCACACAACCGCCGCCGTAGGAAATTGATCCGTTAATTCGCTCTTCGGTGACTGGATTGCTCGTGAACAAATATAGAGCCAGGGGTTTCGGTCGCTCTGTCACAAATTCAATGACTTCATCAAGCTCCTCATATTCTATGACTGGGAAAATAGGGCCGAATATTTCATCCTGCATCACCGGTACAGTAAAATCTCTCGGCTTCATTAAAGTGGGTTCAATTTTTAAGCTCCCAGCATCTACATTTCCCCCTAAGAGGATTTCTCCATCTTCCAGGTAGCTTGTTAAACGATTGAAATGACGCTCATTGACAATCCGACCAAATTTTTCACTCTTTAATGGTTCTGTTCCATAAAACTCAATAACCGTTGTCTTAAATTCAGTGATAAATTCATCTAGCTTGCTTTTATGAACAAATAAGTAATCAGGTGCAATACACGTTTGCCCGGCATTTGTCACTTTACCGAAGGCGATGCGCTTCGCAGCCAGAGGGATATCCGCCGTTTCATCCACGATACACGGGCTTTTCCCACCCAATTCAAGAGTGACAGGTATCAACTGTTTTGCCGCTGCTTCCATCACCACTTTTCCAACGGGAACGCTTCCCGTAAAGAAAATATAATCAAATGGCTGTTTTAGAAGATGCTGCGTCGTTTCCACTCCACCTTCAATCACGAAAAGCTGTCTTGGGTCAAAATGAGTATTGATCATTTCCGCTAATAATGCCGATGTAGTAGGAGTTAATTCTGACGGTTTAATAATGGCTGTATTCCCCGCTGCAATCGCTCCAATGACAGGGGCTAGTGCAAGCTGGATTGGGTAATTCCATGGTGCGATGATCAGGGTAACCCCGTAAGGCTCCGGCACGGTATAGGCTTTAGAGCCAATATGTGTTTTCGCCGTTTTGACCTTTTTAGGTTCTGCCCATTCGTCTATATTCTTCAGAACAAATCGAATTTCTTCAAGCAGGATGCCGATTTCTGTCGCATACGTTTCCATCTCTGATTTATTTAAATCTCTTTTCAATGCATCGATGATTTCTGCTTCATGATTTTTTATGACTGCTGAGAATTTCTCTAACAAGTCTTTTCTATATTGAATTGGCCGGGTAACCCCTGACTTGAAAAATCGCTTATGCTTTTGAAGTGCTGATTCAACCGTTTCAAGAGAAGCTTCCTCGATAATCATTTCAGTTGACACATGAATCCCTCCGAATCTTTAATGTTTAATAGTTTAAACATAAGAACATTATTATCGTACGACGACTTATGCTTATTGTCAATTTTAATGATTTTACCCAGAATCGATGCTCTCTAATCATTTCGATACAAATAGAAAATTCCTTTACAAACCGAAAAAAAAAAACGCATCCCCAATAAATTGAGAACACGTTCTTTATTTTATGCGATCGTTACACCCAACCTCTGAATCTGGAGGCTTCAGCCATTTTGCGTGCGCCGACCATGTATGCGGCGAGTCGCATATTCACTCGACGATTCTGAGATGTTTCGTATACATTGTTGAAAGCTTCGACAAGTTTAGCATGAAGCTTCTCGTTTACTTCTTCTTCCGTCCAATAATACCCTTGGTTGTTCTGAACCCATTCGAAGTATGAAACCGTAACTCCACCCGCACTTGCAAGTACGTCCGGTACAAGCAGGATTCCTCTTTCAGAAAGAATTCGAGTTGCTTCAAAGGTAGTCGGACCGTTTGCAGCTTCTACCACAATGGATGCTTTAATATCATAGACATTCTCTTCAGTGATTTGGTTTGAAATCGCTGCTGGAACAAGGATGTCACACTCAAGCTCCAATAATTCTTTATTTGAAATCGTGTTTTCAAATAGAGTCGTTACTGTACCGAAGCTATCGCGACGATCTAATAGATAATCAATATCCAAACCTGCCGGGTCATGAAGGGCACCATGGGCATCAGAAATGGCGATGACCTTCGCACCCGCATCGTGCATGAACTTCGCCAAGAAACTTCCTGCATTTCCAAAACCTTGGATCACGACGCGTGCACCTTTGATGTCGATGCCACGTTTCTTTGCAGCTTGGTCAATACAGATTGTAACACCTTGAGCCGTTGCCTTTTCACGACCTTGGGAACCACCAAGAACAATCGGTTTTCCTGTAATGAATCCTGGTGAGTCATTTTCACGAAGACGGCTGTATTCATCCATCATCCAAGCCATGATTTGTGAGTTTGTGTACACATCAGGTGCTGGAATATCCTTTGTAGGACCCACAATCTGACTGATGGCACGAACATAACCGCGGCTTAGCTTTTCAAGTTCAGTGAAAGACATCGTTCTTGGATCACAGATGATCCCGCCTTTTCCTCCACCGTATGGTAAATCAACAATTCCGCATTTCAAGCTCATCCACATGGATAAGGCCTTTACTTCCTCTTCATCTACTTCAGGATGGAATCGTACCCCGCCCTTGGTAGGTCCGACTGCATCGTTATGTTGTGCACGGTAGCCAGTGAATACCTTGATACTGCCATCGTCCATTCGAACCGGGATTCGAACGGTCAACATACGAATCGGCTCTTTCAGAAGTTCATACATTTCTTCCGTATATCCTAGCTTAGATAAAGCATCATTGATGACATGCTGTGTAGAAGTAAACAGATTAAGGTTTTCTCCCATTGTAAACATTCGCCTCTTTATTATGTGATCTGAAACGTTGTAATTGTAACATATTACCGTATCTTAAACCATTGACTTGGTAAAGAAATAATTTTTATTTTCACGCCTTATTACGCTCAGTCTAAGAAAAAAATCTTCTTGCTAAATGGTTATTCACCCTTGGGATTAAGATAATACTTTTTTGATTCTTTCGATTGCCCAATCCAGGTCTTCTTGTGAGATGACAAGTGGTGGAGCAAAACGAATGACTGTATCATGTGTCTCTTTACAAAGCAGTCCTTCTTCTTTCAGCTGTTCACAGTATTTACGGGCTGGTTCGTTAAGTTCCACTCCAATAAATAAACCACTACCACGAACTTCCTTAATCATAGGATTATCTATCTCACGAAGTTTACTCATAAAGTATTCTCCCATTTGAAGAGAACGCTCTGCCAGATTCTCATCGATCAGTACATCCAGGGATGCTACAGAAACCGCACATGCCATTGGATTTCCTCCAAAAGTAGAACCATGGGAGCCTGGGTTGAATACACCTAACACTTCTTCATTGGCAACAACACAAGAAATCGGGAATACCCCACCACCAAGTGCTTTTCCAAGGATGTACATATCAGGGTCAACATCTTCCCACTCACACGCAAACATTTTACCAGAGCGTGCTAGACCTGCCTGAATTTCATCTGCAATGAATAGGACGTTGTTTTCTTTACATAATTCATATGCTGCTTTCATGAAGCCTTTAGGAGGGAATACAATCCCTGCTTCTCCTTGGATAGGTTCGATTAGGAAAGCTGCTGTATTTGGTGTAATGGCGGATTTCAATGCTTCCAAGTCACCGTAAGGAATCAAGTTGATTCCCGGAAGCATCGGACCGAAGCCACGCTTGTATTCTTCTTCTGAAGAGAGGGAAACAGCTGTCATCGTTCTTCCGTGGAAGTTCCCGTTACATGCGATGATTTCCGCACTGTTTTCGGCTACACCCTTCACATCATATGCCCAGCGGCGAGCTGTCTTGATCGCTGTTTCCACTGCTTCAGCACCAGTGTTCATTGGAAGAGCCATGTCTTTACCGGTCATCTTACAAATCTTCTCGTACCAAGGAGCCAATTGATCGTTGTGGAAAGCACGTGAAGTCAATGTCACACGATCTGCTTGATCTTTTAATGCCTGTATGATCTTTGGATGACGATGTCCCTGATTTACAGCTGAATAGGCGCTAAGCATATCCATATACTTATTCCCTTCAGGATCCTTAACCCATACACCCTCTGCTTCTGAAATAACGATTGGTAGGGGATGATAATTTTTCGCACCATACTTTTCCGTTTGTTCGATAATCGAATGAGTACTTACTGCCATGAAAGTTCCTCCTTGTTTAAAACATTCTATTTTTAAAGGCTTATGACGAGGTTAGTTAACAGATATGCAAAAAAAGTTTGCATTTAGAAAACCCTTACACTTATAATAATGCAAAAGATAGTTGCATTTTTCAAGAGTTTTTTAAAATTTTTTATAAATCCGCTCTTTTTGCCAATATAATTGCTTAACAGTCATCAATTCAGTAACGGACGGAAGGAAAATTTGCGCAAATAGATGCTTGATAGACGATACGTTTTGCAGTAAGACCTAATGAAAAAGAAGAGGAGAGAGACAGCATGCTGGAATCAGAAAAACGTTTGTATATGTACGAAAAAGTCGCTGAACATCTCGAATCAGGCATACATGTCATCGATTCTACCGGAAGAACCATCATCTACAATCGAAAAATGCGCGAAATCGAAGGGATGGAAATTGAAGACGTCCTGGATAAAAATTTGCTGGATGTTTTCCAATTTCACTCTGAAGAAGAAAGTACCCTTCTTAAAGTTCTGAACACAAAGGAACCAACCCTTAATGTGAAACAAACTTATTTTAATATGAACGGAATCGAAATCACGACGATGAACGACACCTTTCCGATCTTTCACGATGAAGTGCTAATTGGGGCGATTGAAATTGCCAGAGACATCACGAAACTCGAAAAGGTGATGAGAGATCATATAAATAAGCGTCCGAGCAGTTTATTTACCTTTGACAGCATCATCGGTAAACATCACCGACTGCAGGACGCCGTCGAAACCGGAAAGCGGGCGACAAGGACGTCTTCCCCTGTGTTGATATGTGGTGAAATCGGTACCGGAAAGGAGCTTTTTGCACAAAGCATCCACAACGACAGCGCCCGTGCCAATCGCCCTTTCATCACCCAGAATTGCTCGTCACTACATGATGATAAGCTAGAAGAAATCCTGTTTCACGAGGAGCGAAAGGACAGCAATCCGGAAGAACACCGCCCCTCCCTCTTCCAACAAGCACAGGGAGGCACACTGCTACTGGACGAAATTAACTCATTACCCCTTTCCCTTCAAGAGAAGCTGCTAAACTTCTTTTCCCAAGGGACGGACCTTCCATATGATGTGCGGGTGATGGCGACTGTGAACGAGGATCCCATCGACGCAATTGCAGAAGGGCGGTTATTAAAGGACCTCTATTACAGGCTGAGCATTGTTTCAATCTTTATCCCCTCTCTCCGCTCGAGAAAAGAAGATTTACCGGAGATTGTGAACTATTTCATTGACCAGTTCAACCACCATTTCGCTATGGGTATTAAAGGGATTTCGGATGAAGTGAGTGAAATTTTCCACCAGTATGACTGGCCAGGCAATGTGAGGGAGCTTGAGCATGTCATTGAAGGAGCATTTAGCTTGGTGGGGTTTGAAGAAGAGATTGGCTTCAATCATCTTCCATTCGGATTCAGGCAGAGGATTCATCATACTTCGACAGGAGAAAATAGTCAGGATGAATCGGAGTTTCTTTACCAATCTGGAACCGAAATCAAGCCGTTGGAAATTTTCATGGAAGAAGCTGAAACCTATTATATTCAAAAAGCGTTGAAATACCATGACTTTAATATCACTAAAACAGCGAAATCCCTTGGTATGAGCAGGCAGAATCTGCAGTATCGGATACGGAAGTATGGGATTGAGCGGAATGCGTTTTAATGTTGGTATGTGGCCACTTTCCTTTTAGGGGAGTGGCTTTTTTGGTGGCGCGGTGATGCTGTTTGTCGCGTTGCTTACATCTCCCCAACAATAGAAAAAAGAGCACCAGCCCTTTCATCAGCACACCTTCACCGATAAAAAGACCAGTACTCATCCATTTTTATTTCACATGCTGCAAATATGGCGTCAGATCCAACCCGATACTCTTCGCCAAATCCTTCCCAAGCCCCTCATCCGCCCGGAAGAAATTGCACACTGCACGCAGGGCAATTCTTTCGTTGATTCCTGATAATTCACTTGAAATATTCTTTACGACTTGCTTCTTCACTTCTTCGGGATAGCTTCTGTAAATGTGACCGGCCTGACCAAAATCGTCCGTTTTCTGGATCTTCTGTCTTCCTGTTTCTCCTGCCATCGGCTGATGAACCTCTGTATACCCTGACACTTCTTTCGGCGTATCATTAAAGCTGTTCGGCTCATAATTTATCGGACTCGTTTGCTGCTTGAACGACATTTGTCCGTCCCTCTGATTATTGGCCACTTGAGCAAATGGGCAGTTGATCGGGAGCTGCAGGTAGTTTGCACCGATTCGGTAACGTTGTGTATCTGAATAAGAGAATAGTCTTCCTTGCAGCAACTTGTCTTCTGACGGAAGCATCCCGTTTACTAGCACTCCTGGGTTAAAACCCACTGATTCTGTCTCAGCAAAAATATTTTCAGGATTTCTATTTAAAATCATGGTTCCGACAAAATGAGATGGAATGTCACCTTCTGACCAATCCTTCGTTGCGTCAAGAGGATCGAAATCAAAGGCATCCATATCCATTGGGTCCAGCACCTGCACATACAGGTCCCATTCCGGGAAATCCCCTTTTTCAATCGATTCATATAGATCACGGCTTGCATGATTAAAATCTTTCCCTTGAACTTCAGCTGCTTTTTCTGTTGTTAAATTTTCAATGCCTTGCTTTGGTTTCCAGCTTAGCTTCACATAAACAGTATTCCCGGCAGCATTCACCCATTTATATGCATGCACACTTGACCCTCGCATTTGTCTATAATTAGCAGGAATCCCTTCATCTGTGTAGAGATGCAGCAGCATGTTGGTTGATTCAGGAGTTAATGACATGAAATCCCAATATCTCTCAGGTTCTTGGATATTCGTTTGTGGATTAGGTTTTAAAGAATGGACCATATCCGGAAACTTCATGGCATCACGAATGAAAAAAACAGGCAGGTTGTTCCCCACAAAATCCCAGTTCCCTTCTTCAGTATAGAATTTGACGGCAAATCCACGGGGATCGCGCAGGGTCTCCGGTGAATGCTGGCCATGGACGACGGTGGAAAAACGGGCAAATACAGGTGTTTCTTTGCCAGTTTCCTGAAAAAGTGCAGCTTTCGTATATTTTTTCATGCTGTTTTTTGTAATGAATACACCATGCGCTCCCGCTCCTCTGGCGTGAACGACTCTTTCAGGAACTCGCTCACGATCGAAATGAGCCAGCTTCTCAATTAGTTGATAATCTTCAAGCAGCGCAGGTCCTCTTTCCCCAGCTGTCAATGAGTTCTGGTTATCGCCGATCGGGGCACCTTGATTCGTTGTTAGTTTTCTATTATCCACTTCAGACACTCCTTTAGATTATAATAATTATTAAGTAATTATAGTTTTATTTTAACTATTTGAGAACGAAAGTCAATTACAAATTATAATCATTCTAAAATTGTAATCGTTAAAATTAGTAAAGTCAGCATACGATAGGCATACCCACACAATCAATCGCTCTAAAGACAATAAAAAAGAGACAACCTATAAAAAAGTTGTCTCTAGAAATTATTATTGAGAGTAGAAGGGTAGAACCATAAGATTCACATTTATGCTTTGATCAGTTTGGAATCCGTAATAAAGCGTACGCCTTCCATTGATTCCAAAGAGAACACTCCTCCCCTTCCTTCCTTTACATCCAATATGATCCGGAAATGCTTCCAATACTCATATTGTTGTTCGTTCATATAAAAAGGACAGTCGGCTACAGTACCTACTAATACATCACTGTCACCAATGATCAGATCATCTTGACTTAAACACATAGGAGAACTGCCATCACAACATCCTCCAGACTGATGAAACAGGAGGGCCCCATGCTTGCCTTTTAACGTTTCAATCAGCTGAAGGGCTTGTTCAGTTGCCTCTAGTCGCTGTTCCATTTTAGAAGAATCCTAACGCTTTAGGGCTATAGCTAACTAGTAAATTCTTCGTTTGTTGATAGTGTGATAGCATCATTTTATGATTTTCACGACCGATACCGGACATTTTGTATCCACCGAATGCCGCATGTGCCGGGTATTGGTGATAGCAGTTCGTCCATACGCGTCCTGCTTGAACCTCTCTACCGAAACGGTAAGCCGTGTTCATATCACGTGTCCATACACCTGCTCCAAGTCCGTAAAGAGTATCATTGGCGATTTCAAGGGCTTCTTCTTTCGTTTTGAACGTTGTAACGGAAACAACAGGGCCAAAGATTTCTTCCTGGAAAATACGCATTTTGTTGTTGCCTTTGAAGACCGTCGGCTTCACATAGAAACCTGCCTCCTGATCTCCATCCAGTGTATTTTGCTCACCACCGATGAGCAATTCCGCTCCTTCTTCTTTCCCAATCTCAATATAAGATAGAATCTTATCCAATTGCTCTTGAGAAGCTTGAGCACCCAGCATTGTATCTGAATCCAACGGGTTCCCCTGCTTGATTTGTTTCACGCGTTCGATTGCACGCTCCATGAACTTATCGTAGATCGATTCCTGGATCAGCGCCCTTGAAGGACATGTACACACTTCTCCTTGATTAAGTGCAAACATCACGAAACCTTCGACTGCTTTATCAAGGAAATCATCATCCTGATCCATTACATCTTCAAAGAAGATATTAGGTGATTTTCCACCAAGTTCTAACGTAACAGGGATAATGTTTTGAGATGCATATTGCATGATCAGTCGGCCAGTTGTCGTTTCACCTGTGAAGGCTACCTTACCAACACGCTTACTTTGCGCAAGGGGTTTCCCTGCTTCCACTCCAAACCCTTGAACAACATTCAGTACACCTTTAGGCAGCAAATCTTCAATCAGTTCAACCAGAACCATGATGGAAGCAGGTGTCTGCTCAGCCGGCTTCAATACGACACAGTTACCTGCAGCCAGGGCAGGGGCAATCTTCCATACACCCATCAGAATCGGGAAGTTCCAAGGAATGATTTGGGCTACAACCCCGATTGGCTCATGGAAATGATATGAAACCGTATCATTATCGATCTCACCAAGAGATCCTTCCTGGCCTCTGATACATCCGGCGAAATAACGGAAGTGGTCAATCGCAAGGGGTAAGTCTGCCGCTAATGTTTCACGAACCGGCTTACCATTATCCCACGTTTCGGCTACAGCAAGCATTTCTAAATTTTCTTCCATACGATCTGCGATTTTATTTAAGATGATGGATCTTTCCGTAACAGAAGTTTTGCCCCAGGCGTCTTTCGCTGCATGTGCTGCATCTAATGCCTTTTCGATATCCTCTTTGTTTGAACGGGCAATTTTCGTGAAAACTTTCCCCGTAACAGGTGATACATTTTCAAAGTATTCTCCACTTGCTGGCGGCACATATTCTCCACCAATAAAGTTCTCATACTTGTCTTTAAATTGTACCAGTGACCCTTCAGTGTTCGGATTATTATAAAGCATCTAAGATCCTCCTGTATATATGTATTTTCGTTAAATTAAGCGCTTTCATTTCTCATTATAGGCCATTAAGGAGGTACGGACAAGTGTATTGTTCAAAAATTCATTATTTTTCGTTAATTTATGATGGATTATTCCACGAACGGCCAAACCTTCTTCAAAAAAAATAAGTTGATTCTCATCAAGAGAATCAACGATATATTTACTGACTAATTGGCTTTACTATATACTTTCGAGTTCAGAATATTCTCATCCGACATTAAATATCCATGATTTTTCTTTAAAGCGTCTTCCAGTTGATCTGGCATTTTCTTTGAATCATACGCACAGACAACGGTCAGATTGTACTCGTGTACAACGCGATCCGTTTCTGTTTCAAACCATTCAATAATGGACGTTGGCTCTTCTAATGTGCCCCACTCCACATTTGTCCAAGAGCGAAAAGAAATATCGTTCTCTAAGTAGGGGGTAATGGCTTTTGTTAATTGTTCATAAATGGCTGGAGGATGGTAACTTCCACTAGATTGATAAAAATCAAAGTTACTGATAACCTGAATCCTCTCCAATTGGCTGCTTGTTAATTGGGTTTTTAACCGTTTGAGCAACACATTCAGATTCCTTTCGTTCTCAATCAGAACGACGGAATCCCCAGTTTCGATCCCCTCAAGAATATAGGCTACGGCGTTTTCTAAATATTTATTTCGATCCTGATAGGCATAAAGGACATGAGTGCATTGATTTCCAGCTAAAAGATTCCCTATTTCCTCTTTCATATTCTCCCTCTCCCCATCAATTTTTTCTATTTATATCTATCAATTCTCTAAAAAAGAGCAATATCCCTCTTTTTCAAAGGATATTCCGGTACCTCCAGGGATATAAAACAAATCTATAAAAAAGACCGCCCTCCAAGAAAGGCAGTCTACTTAAAAATTGTATTATTTCTTGATTAGATCTTCACGTTCTGATTGTTCGATCCACTCTTCAAGCTTGTCTTTAAGAGTGTTGAAGCCAGCTGGTGTTGTTTCTTCATTTGCTTGCTTTACACTTCCTTGACCTTGACGGCGAGGTTTTTTCGCTGCTGCAGGTTTTGCTTGTGGTGCTGCAGGAGCTTCTTCTGTAGCACGGATAGAAAGGCTGATTTTACCAGCTTTTTCGTCCACTGATAATACTTTAACCTTTACTTCGTCGCCTACTGAAAGGTGCTCGCTAACGTCTTTAACAAAGCCGTGAGTGATTTCAGAGATATGAACTAATCCTTGTGTTTCTTCGTCAAGTGCAACGAACGCACCGTATGGTTGAATGCCTGTAACTTTACCTGTTACAACAGTTCCTGTTTCGAATTTTGTAGTCATGGTAACACTCCTAGTATATATATTATTTTTCGTCTTTACACGCAATTGTAGATTATATCATAGAATCCGTGATTCGGCAAAAGTTTATTCTATAAGACCTCTGCAACTAACCCCATTTTCATTGATTTATTCACCTATAATTGCTTTCTCACTAGTTATGCTTCCCAATTTTTAAAATTATTAAAACAGTGTAACTTAGCGCTCTTTATATAGTTCTTCTGTCTCTGAAGACAAAATGACCGGTGTCGCCTGAACCCAACGATCTGGCTTAACGAAATTTACACGTCTTAACTCTTCGTATACTTCTTTCAGATGAAGGGATGTTGTGTACTCTGGATACTCTTTCAGTATATATCGGTAGGTTTCTTCAACTTGTGATTTCATTTCATCACTTTCATCAAAGATGGGCTGATACACGTTTCCATCTGTAAAGTTTTGATAGAGAAGATCGTATTCGTGCTTCACTTCCACCCTGAACCTTGAATTTTCCGGCAATTCCTTTAACATCTTTTCGTAGTCCATCAAACGATCAGCTGCTTCTTTCCATGTCCCTGTAAATTCACCTGCTTTAATGACTGGATCAAAACGGGTAATCATATACAATTCATACCCTTCCGGTAAGGCTTCACGACTTGTGATCATCCTGAAGTACTCCACATCCAATGTAGTTTCAAGCCGGTCCGTCTCACTGTTATACGATAGCTTAACTGCATTATTGAATATTCCATCCCGCAATAACCATAGTTTGGGGGGATAGTCGTTATTCATATGGTTGAACTCCTTCATATTGAATTCTCCGTTCTCAACATAAGCCTTCCAATATTCACCATACTTATTCAACTCGTCCTCATATAGCGGGAGGATATCTTGTTCCTTTTTAATAAAATCATCAACCCATACTTCTGCTTCTTCCTTCGTTAAAGGAGCTTTCAGATTTTTCATCATCACATCAGGAGTAGCCAATATCTGAGTCAACTCGTCACTCGCTCTCTGGACCCACTCCACTTTTCTTTCATTTGAGAAGTCCCGCTTTGGAATGGACTCGATATATGTGAGTTGCCTCCCTGCATCCCGTGCGATCACAGTCGAATTAAATATGCCTTCCGTAAACCCGAGCCGCTCCATTGCTTGAGTTTTACTTACATCATATTGAGCTTTCGCATCTTCTATCTCCCTTTGAAGTCGTTGGTCTGACTCACCGGAAAAATCAGCTTGATTCCCATTCTGTCTTCCCGGTACATCCATCGTAAGCTGCAGGATGAGAACCGCACCGATCAGAAGGACACCAATGAAACTTGCGACGTATGGCCAATGAATAAGTGTTCGCTTCTTTTGGGATTTCCCTTCTTGTTTTATGGCTTGTATGATGTCTGAGGGATTGGTCTGATCCGGAATTTTCTTATACGATTGATTCAATAATTCCATGCGTTTTTCAAGCATCTTGTCATCCATTCAATCTCCCCTCCCTTTTTTCAGCCTCTTCCAGTTCTTTTTTCAAGAGGTTTTTCCCTCTTAAAAGTCTTGTTTTGACAGTAGATAAATTGATTGACAGTATTTCAGCCATTTCTTCATACTTCTTTTCATGAAAATAGTAAAGGATGATCGGTATTTGATATTTATCATCCAGCATTTGGATGCATTCGTGCAGCATGCGATCCTCTTCCTGTCTCAGGATACGTTCTTGAGGAGTAATGACGTCTCCTGAAGGTTCATTCCCGATTTTTCTCACTCGATTATTATGCTGATTTTCTTTTCGTTTAAAGTCCCTCGACACATTTAAAGTGATTTTATAAAGCCAGGTTGTAAACTTCGCATAAGAGAACCCGTCTAAAAATCTGTACACACGAATGAATACTTCCTGAGTGATGTCTGGTATATCAGCGATGGAATTCCCCATCTGATAGGCAAACCGTTCCACGATGGGAGAATAATATGTGATTAAATGGCAATATGCCTGCAGATCACCTTTTTTCGCACGTTCGATCAAGTGCTCATTTTCCACTCGAATTCCCCCCCTTTTTCTATGATGCTTTCATTTATGTAACGATAACAAAGTGGATTTTGTTTCATTTATTTACCATTAATTTATTCTTTTAAAATAGACAAAAAAAAAGCCTAACCCAATTCAAATTGGATCAGACTAATTCTTTGCAGTGATTGATTTCTTCTTTCGTTGCTTTTGGATAAATGGCAAGGCATACAGCATGAAGGCTGCAATATGGGCGAATGCAAGGTTTGCAACAAATAGGCTCCACAACGTCACATGTCCCCATCCTCCAAGTTCCGGAACGGCTACGTAATAAATAAACACTGCCCATAAGGCTATAACAAATGGGATATGAAGAACCGCCCACTTACGATGTTCTATCCAAAGAAATAGCGGAGTAGCCGTTGCGATAAATAGATATACAAGAAATACATCCATAGTAAATCCCTCCAATCCGATAGTAAACGCTTTCAATTATGGCGAAAAAAAGAATAATTTGTGAACGTTTTGTTACAATTAGTATACTACATTTTAGAGAAATTTCCAGCCCATTCATCATGTTTTTGACTAGTTTTCTAGAAATTAGGTTAATTGTAATGTTTACAAACGTTTTCACACATAATAAATGGAAATACATGTTGCCAAATTGTTCGCTATCACTCATTTAATGGTATTCACCCCCATATTTCTTATATATTGAAAATTTAAAAATCCGGTGTACAGAGGGTGTAAAACATAGTACGATTGAAAAATCTTATTTTTTTGAAAGGAGGATCTTAGGTATGGCCAAAAAAGAACAATGGACTTCCAAGATTGGTTTCATTCTGGCGGCAGCCGGTTCTGCTATAGGGCTGGGTGCCATTTGGAAATTCCCGTATATGGCTGGTGCAAATGGAGGGGGTGTCTTCTTCTTACTCTTTATCCTTTTCACCGTTTTGATCGGTGCTCCCATTCTTTTGGCAGAGTTTGTCATCGGAAGACGGGCTGGAGCCGACGCTGTCACTTCCTATAAAAAGTTGGCTCCTCATTCCTATTGGCACTGGATCGGATATTTAGGAACGGTTGTTTCTTTTATCATATTATCGTTTTACAGTGTTGTGGGCGGATGGATCCTTTCTTACTTGGCCAGAAGTGTTACAGGCTCTTTAATTGGGAAAACCCAAGAGGAGTATGGAACCTTATTCGAAAGCATCATTGCAAATCCTAAGGAGGTGCTGATTGCACAATTCATCTTTATTGTGATCACAATACTTGTGGTACAAGGCGGGATTCAAAAAGGGATTGAACGTGCAAGTCGTTATATGATGCCGGCTTTATTTATCTTATTTATTATTTTAGTCATCAGGTCCCTTACCTTGGAAGGCGCAATGGAAGGTGTCCGCTTCCTGTTATTGCCGGACTGGAGCTATTTGAATGGGGAAACGATGTTACTTGCGCTAGGACAGGCATTCTTTGCCCTTACTGTCGGACTCTCTGTCATGGTGACGTATGCATCTTATCTTTCAAAAGAGGATAGTATGCCACGGTCCGCCATCAGCGTATCCGGGTTAAATATCTTTATCTCATTATTGGCAGGATTGGTCATCTTCCCTGCTGTGTACGCCCTTGGTTTCCAACCGGATGAAGGACCTGGAATTGCTTTTGTTGTCCTGCCAGCCGTCTTTAATGAAATTGCTTTCGGCGGCATTTTCTTAACTGTATTTCTCATTTTATTATTGTTTGCAACCTTGACTTCCGCATTCTCCATACTTGAAATCGGAGTGGCTGCACTGTCAAAAGGAAATCAATCGAAACGAAAGCCATTTACATGGTTAATCGGAATCCTTGTGTTTTTTGCAGGTATTCCAAGTGCCCTTTCATTTGGTGTATTCGATGATTTTCTCATTCAAGGAAAGAACTTCTTTGACTTTGCCGATTATATAACGAGCAATTTCGGATTGCCGATAGGGGCATTACTGATCAGTATATTCGTTTCCTACCGATTAAAGAGAGAAGATGTATGGAGCGAAGTCCAATCCGGTTCGTCTATATCACCGGCCCTGTTCAACTGCTGGATCTTTCTATTGCGCTACATCGTACCCGTAGCCATTCTACTTGTTTTCATATCTTAAATGAGAGGTCCGTCCCTAAAGACGGACCTTTTATTTTTAACATTTTGTTCACTAGAAGGCGGGCTATTTTTTTCCAAATGGTGATAAACTATAGATATAAGGAAGATATTCTATGGGGAGGGACTTTAGCATGTCACACTTTGGTGAGAATTTAAGACGTGTACGCGAAGAGCGCAAATTATCTCAACAGGAGCTTGCTTTAAGGGCCAGATTAGGCACGAAGACGATTGAAAAGTATGAATCCGATCTGCAAATCCCTGATACACAAACAATTCTAAAGCTTTCAACCGTTCTTGATATACCAGCTTCCGAGCTGCTTGAACGGGAAGTCAAGGATCATCATCCGACCGGAGTTGATGTTGAAATGGAGCAGCTGATCAAAGAATTGGGTCCCAAACGAACGAAGTTGATCCTCCGCAAGGCAAAGGAATTCTCTGAAGATGATTTCCTGCGTGTGATGCAAATGTTATATGAGTTGAAATACGAAAAGAGCCAGCCTTAAAAACTTTTTATAAAATGATGTATAAATAATTGAAAAAGGGGTCATACTGAAAATAAGCTTTCTAAGTATTCCCCCTTTTGTTTTCATTTGTTGGACGATATTTCATCGTCCTATTTTTTTTTGCCCAAATTAAATAGGTGCCAGGCACAAATGTGTTTCTTTGTGCCTGGCACCCTTCATTTTCTAACTATGATTCTCAACAAATCTCTTCATCCGTTTCACAGCTTCCTGCAGCTGCTCCATACTTGAAGCATAAGAACAACGAATATATCCTTCTCCGCCTTTTCCGAATACATTACCAGGTACAACCGCAACTTTTTCTTCCATAAGAAGCTTTTCTGCGAATTCCTCTGAAGACATTCCTGTTTTCTTAACGGATGGAAAGGCATAGAAAGCTCCTCCCGGGGTGTGACAGGTTAATCCCAGTTCATTTAAAGAGTCCACAAAATAGTGGCGTCGATGGCGATAGCTTCGCTTCATTTCCATCACATCATCCATCCCTTTCTCCAGTGCCTCCACCGCGGCATGTTGGGCAGGTGTAGACGCACACATCATGGCGTATTGATGAATTTTAAGTAATGACGAAGCGATCTCTTCAGGTGCACAAATATAACCCAGCCTCCAGCCCGTCATGGCAAACCCTTTAGAAAATCCATTGATCACAATGGTACGTTTTCTCATGTCCTTTAAAGATGCAATGGACACGTGGTGATGATCATAGGCCAGCTCAGAGTAAATTTCATCTGAAAGGACCACCAAATCATGCTTACGAATCACCTCTGCCAATTCCTCCAGGTTCTCTCTTTCAAGGACCGTCCCTGTTGGATTATTTGGCGAACAGAGTAAGACGGCTTTCGTTCTCGGGGAGATGGCTGCTTCAAGTTCTTCGGCTGTGACTTTGAAGTCATTTTCCGGCTTGGTTTCAACCGTTACAGGTACTCCCCCTGCCAATTGAACAAGTGGTACGTAGGAAACGAAGCTTGGCTCCACTACAATCACTTCATCTCCCTGATCAATGATTGCCCGCATACTGATATCAAGGGCTTGAGAGGCACCGACCGTCACAATGATCTCGTTTTTCGGATCATAGTCGACGGAGTATCCATCTTTCATATACGCAGCAATCTTTTCCCGGAGCTCAAGTAAGCCTGCGTTTGCTGTATATGAGGTATAGCCTTGCTCCAAGGACAGAATCGCGGCTTCTCGAACCGTCCATGAGGTAATGAAATCTGGTTCCCCAACCCCTAACGAAATGACGCCTTCCATATTTGCAGCCAAATCAAAGAATTTCCGGATACCGGAAGGCTTTAAGTTTTTCACTGATTGAGATATGTAAGAGGTCTTTGTTGTCATGGTGACACCACAATTCGTTTATCTTCACCATGATCACCAAAAATGGTTCCATCATGTTTGTATTTCTTTAATTGAAAGTGAGTTGTTGTAGATAATACAGAATCAAGAGTCGATAGCTTCTCAGACACAAAGGTAGCCACTTCGTGCATGGATCGGCCCTCCACCGTCACAGAAAGGTCATACGCCCCCGACATTAGATAGACGCTCTTCACTTCTTTGTAACGATAAATACGGTGAGCCACTTCATCAAATCCTACTCCTCTTTTTGGAGCGACTTTTACATCGATCATCGCCGTAACCCCTTCATGTCCTTCTACCTTGGACCAATCCACAACGGTACTGTATCTGACCAGAACATTGTCTTTTTCAAGCTTCTCAATCGCTTCCTCTATTTCATCTGTTGATACTTGAAGCATTTTCCCTAAATTCTCGGTGGAAATCCTGGCATCCTTCTGTAAAATCCTAACTAAATCCAGTTCCATTTCTCTTAGTTGCATTCTTCTTCCTCCTCATCACCACTAAATGGTTTTATTATATCAGAAGTCACTATTATGAAAAGAGGGTTCATCACTTTAAGGCTATTTTCCCCATTCCATCTATAATTACAATTGAATATGTTACAACTTTCAAATAGAGGTGTTAAATGAGTAAATACGGGTAAAATACCTGTAAGCCAGTAGAGAGGAGTGACGAAGTATGCAAGAACAAGATTTTGCAAAAGTGGTTCAAGTGAATGGTGCCAATGTTTACTTTGAACATCATCAGCATCCTACAGCCTCGGAAACCTTCGTCCTTCTTCATGGATTTCTATCGTCAACCTTTAGCTTTAGACGGCTTACACCTCTTTTGAAAGAAAATTATAATGTCATTTCCATCGATCTTCCTCCCTTTGGGAATAGCGAGAAAAACAACCGATTTATCTATTCTTACGACAACTTGGCCAACACGGTCATCGCCTTATTGGATCACTTGAATGTAAGGAATGTCCATTTAACTGGTCATTCAATGGGTGGTCAAATCGCTTTGAACGTGATGAAAAAAGCACCTTCATTAGTCGAAAAAGGCGTTCTCCTATGCAGTTCCGGCTATCTCAAGAAAATGAAGTGGCCTGTCACGATGCTGAGTCACATCCCCTTTTTCCATCTGTATGTAAAGCTGTGGCTTACTCGATCAGGTGTAAGGAATAATCTTGAAAATGTGGTACATGATTCAAAAATGATTGATGATGAAATGATGTTTGGATATTTGAAACCTTTTCTGGAGGATGATATTTTCAAGGCCTTAACAAGGATGATTCGAGACCGTGAAGGAGATTTATCAGGGAACGACTTACGTAACATCCAAACACCATGCCTCCTTGTTTGGGGAGAACATGACAGAGTGGTACCCCTATCCACGGGGCATAAGTTGAAACAGGATATCCCGAACTCAAGGCTGGTGGTCCTAGAGGAAACCGGTCATCTCGTTCCTGAAGAGAAGCCTGAGGAAGTATTGGAATACATTCATCAATTTGTATCTGCAAATGCGGCAGAGTTTTCCGACGATACTCAGACACAACCACTATACAAAAAAGGACTTTCCCAAGCGCTCATTTCTGAAACGTAGGGAGAAGTCCCTTTTTTATGTTACAAGTTAAATCGAACAAGATCCGCAATAAGGATAAACAAATAATTTTCATCTTTTTCGATTACATCATATGATTATATTAATCATTACATATTTAGAAAGGGGACAAATTTGTGAGTAAATTCGAAGAAATCATCAACCGAAAAGGTTCATCCTCCGTAAAGTGGGATCTGACGAAAACGGTATTTGGAAAAGACGATGTTTTGCCCATGTGGGTGGCAGATATGGATTTCCTTCCTCCACAAGATGTATTGGATGCCCTGCAGGAACGATTGAAGCACGGAATCTTTGGCTATACCTTTGTAGGGGATGAAACGGCATCAAGCATTAAAGACTGGGTACAAAATCGTCACGGCTGGGACATCGAGAAGACGTGGCTGCAGTACAGTCCAGGAGTCGTGCCGGCCATTTCAACCATTATTCAAGCCCTCACTGTACCCGGTGACAAAGTACTCATTCAGTCCCCCGTCTATACACCGTTTTTCAGCTTGGTGGAGGACAATGACCGGGAAATTGTCAATGCTCAATTAGAGTATAAAGACGGCAGCTATTCCATTGACTATCATGCCTTTGAAGAATCACTGAAAACAGGCGCAAAACTGTTCTTACTATGCAATCCACACAACCCGAGCGGACGTGTATGGAAAAAAGAAGAGCTTACGAAAATGGCTGAATTATGCCATCAGTACAATGTCGTGATCGTCTCGGATGAAATTCACTCAGATCTGGTATACGACACGCACAAGCATATTCCATTAGCATCTCTGAATGACTCGTTCCGGGATATAACGATCACGTGCATCGCACCAAGTAAAACCTTTAATCTCGCTGGATTACAGGCTTCAGCCATGATCACTCCCAATCCCGATCTCCGGGAAAAGATCGCCGCCATTCATAAAAAACAGGGCTTTTTCACTCTCAATACGTTTGGGATTGTTGGAATGGACGCAGCTTATCGCTTTGGTGGGGCATGGCTGGGAGAAATACTTGCGTACCTGCAGGAAAATGTGAAAGTCACGAAGGAGTTCATTGGGAAGCATTTACCCAATCTTCAAGTGGTGGACGCAGAAGGAACGTACCTGCTCTGGATTGATTGCACAAAGATGAATCTATCAGATGAAGAACTGAAGGAACGTCTATTGGATAAAGGAAAACTCGCATTGGAACCCGGAACGAAATACGGTCCTGGCGGGGAAGGCTTTGTACGAATGAATATTGCCTGTCCACGAGGGACGCTGATGGATGGGTTGGAAAGATTGCGAAAAGCTTTAAGCTGATGTTAAAAACGGGAAGAGTTGCCGGCAACTCTTCCCGTTTTTTGTATTAAAGAGGGGAGGTCATCGCTTTGATCGATTGGTATCCCTTTTCATCAGCTGGAATCTTAAAGATGTTATTACACAAATATCTTAGTGTGTTGATTAGAATAAGGACAAACCAATGAGTGTTGGGTTAATAAATTGGTTCAAGCATTGAATTGAGTGACCATCTGGAATGAAATCGGTTGGGGTAGAGGGTGTTAATTTCAACTTTTGCACGTTTTTTTTACTTTTCAAATTCTAATTGTACCAGGTGCAATTCGAATTATTTGTACCTGGTACAACTCGAATCATTTGTACCTGGTACAATTCGAACTATTTGTACCTGGTACACTGTGCTGCAAATCCGCACACACTCTACTTCTTTTTATCGCTCACAATTTCCCCGCAGGCAATACGTTTACCGGAATCACCAGAAGGCTGCGTCATGCCATCATCCTTATTTTCATCAATGATCAAAGAAGTACCTTCTTTTGTAAATAGAGATGTCTTCCCTTTTGTCAAGGTGACCCCCCCTGCCATCAGCTTTGCCTTTGTTGTCCCGTCATCATCCACGATGATATTAGGCAGGTCTCCTCCATGGGCCCCTTCAGGATGAAGAAGTCCATGTTTGGTGTCATCCGGATTGAAGTGATTCCCTGCAGATACAAAATCCGGACGTTTACATACTCCTTTTTCGTGGATATGAATCCCATGCTCACCCGGTGGCAGGCCTTCAAGATCCAAGCCGACTTCCACTCCGTCTGATTTCTCTTGCAGGGTGGCTTTTCCAAGTGAATCCCCGTTCTCATTTTTCATTTCCACTTCGACCTTTTTGGGGTTTTCAATGGCACATGCCCCAAGTAAAACACTCATCAAGATCATATATAATAGTGATAATTTTGTCATATCGCTCTTCCTCCAAATCTGCATACTCTTCCTCCATTGTTGACGTTTGAGGGAAAAAGTATTCCTTTTTTGCCCGAAAAGAAGCTGCAGGTTGGAGACGGTATTAGAAGAAAATCGGGGTGAATCAACACAACAAAAAAACACGCCTATATTTAAGCGTGTTTCATTCTTTTTATTCTGATTCCCTTTTACGCTGCCCCGCTTCCTCTTCCATCTTCTTCGTTTTCAATTCTTCACGTTTTGAAACCTTTATAATTAAACGGAACGTCAATAAGGCAGCTATTAAGAAGATGGCCATTGTAATGCTTGCCGGGATATATTCCGACTTATCTTCAGGAAAGTAAAGAAATAAATTTAATACATAAGAAGAAAGCATCGTAAGCTCCTTTCAAAAAACAAACTCTTCTTTTATTATACCAACACTGTAAAGGACAAACCAACTTGAATTCGGTCCGTTTTTAACGATTTATTGAACAGCCCCGGGAACAAGCCTCGACAATTTCCGAGGAAATACTTGTATATTCCTGCATATCCTGAACCTTCAGATCCTCCACGCTATAAAAAAAAGAGCCCTGAACCTCCAAAAGGGTTCACAGCTCTCTCATTCCTATTTTACAACCTTAATGCTTTCGATCACAACTTCTTCTTTTGGAAGGTCGTTCGCACCAACTTCTACGTTGGCAATTTCATCAACGATGTCCATTCCTTCAACCACTTGACCGAACACGGTGTGCTTTTGATCAAGCCAAGGCGTTCCACCATTCTTCATGTAAGCGTCAATGATTTCTGATGGGAATCCTGCTGATTTCATTTGCTCTTCAAACTGTGGATCGATGTCATCCTTCTGCACGATGAAGAATTGACTTCCATTCGAATCAGGACCTGCATTGGCCATGGAAAGGGCGCCACGAAGGTTGAACAATTCAGGTGAGAACTCATCTTCAAAGGATTCACCATAAATACTTTCTCCACCCGTTCCATTTCCATTCGGGTCTCCCCCCTGGATCATGAAGTCTTTGATCACGCGATGGAATTTCAGTCCGTCATAATAGCCGTTTTTACTATGAGTAATAAAGTTTTCAACTGTTTTAGGTGCCTGCTCGGGGAATAGCTTTATTTTAATCGTTCCCATTGAGGTTTTCATTTCTACTAATTTCTCGTTTTCAGCAACTTCTGTTGTAAGCTGAGGGAATGTCATTGTGTCATCTCCTTTGGATTCTTCCGCAGTATTCTTACTTTCCTCTGTTTGTTGTGTTTCTTCTTTAGCGGTATCTTCCTTCTCTGTTTGTCCACAAGAAGCAAGTACTAAACCTAGTAAAAATAGGATTACAATCATCAGACGCTTCATATATGTACCTCCACATGTTACCTTTATAGTAGTTATTTCTCAATTCATTCCGCTTTCATTATAATAGAGTTTGAAGTATTAGAGGAGGATTTTTTATGAAAAACATACAAATTGGTGATTATGTCACAGCTTTTTATAAAACCGGGAAGTATATCGGCGAGGTGACCGGAGAGCGGCCAGGTGCCTATGTGGTGAAGATTCTCTCAGTGTTAAAACACCCTCGACAAGGGGACCTGCATAATCCTCAGGAGGTGGATGTTCCACTGTTTCACGAGAGAAAAGCCCTTGCCCACCGTGAGCAGGCAAACATGCCGGAGAAAATGGTCAAGCCCTTTGATGGGAACATAGTAGACTATAATGAATCATTAGTGGCTGCCTACCTTACTCTTAAAAATGAGCTGGAAGCAGATTCTTCCCCTCACGCCCAAAAGAGCCTGGAAACACTCCAGTCCATTCAGAGAGAATATGAACTTATGTACAGTCTGACATTTTAACCCATGAGGGACGGACCTTAGTAAGGTCCGTCCCTCATTTCATCATGCAAGCTGATTGTAAAATTTGGAGAGGTCGATTCTGTCCCCTATGGTTGTAGGTTCAGCTTTATCGAGGTATTTTTTGTCTTTTTCGACCAGATTGTAGATATGGTGGGTGGTGAGGGCATCATCTAATGCTTTATGATGTTTTCCGACTCCTTCTCTACCGTATTCCTGAACTGCTTTCCATAGCCCCGTTTGGTTTTGATCACCAAAGAAGCGTTTATATTCCATGGACAAGTCGACGAATTGAGCTTGGAAAGGAAATGGAATATCAGTCTGGGAACAATTATCCCTCAGTACCTTCATATCCATGTTTCCCCACGTTACTACCTTCTCGACTCCCCTTGCATTTAAACCGTTAAAATAGTCGATCAAGCAATGAAACGATATTCCCGTATCGACTTCTTGCTGATTGATCGATAAGAACCGTTTACAGCGATTGGTTAGTTTGGGAAACGCAGTCGGTTTCACATAAGATGAAAACGTATCTGACACTTTCCCATTCTGAACGACCACTACACCAGCTTCGATAATCTCTGGATAAAAACCTTTGGGGACTCTATGTCGTTCCGGCATAGAAAACTCAAAATCTATGAACACAAGCTGATCCGCTTTCGCCACAATACTCCCTCCTCAAAATGTGGATAAGACCCCAATTTATCTATAATAAATAGAATGCAAAAATAATGGTACACACGTCACTTTCCCATACTTCTTATTCTTACATTATATCATGTTGAACCTAGAAATTATGACTAATTCCCGGTTTTCACCGTGAATAAATGTTCTTCGTTGGACTGGAGACTGTATCTTTAATAAAATGAATATTTAGGTATACGAAATAAATATCACATAGAAGGTGTTAACCATTTCAATCAAAAAAAAGAATTTAACGATTATGCTTTTGGCCAATTTCCTGGTAGCGGCAAGCGCGACAATGGTCTTGCCGTTTTTATCCCTTTATATCGAAACCTTTGGTACGTACAGTGAAGAATATGTACAGCGCTGGTCAGGGTTTGTGTTTGGGGTTACATTTTTAACGGCTTTCTTTATTTCTCCATTATGGGGACGGATCGGAGACCGTTTCGGGTATAAGCCGATCCTCCTTATTACAGGGTACGGAATCGCTGCGTCCATTTTTCTAATGGGCTTTATGGATTCGGTGTGGGGACTCTTTCTGCTTCGAATGGTCATGGGGGCTGTGACAGGCTTCATCCCTACCTCAATGGCCCTTATTTCCGCCCAGACCCCCAAGGAAGAAGCAGGTCGCACATTGGGGACCTTGCAAATGGGAACCGTGTCAGGAGGGTTATTCGGTCCGGTGATTGGTGGGATCCTCGCCGATAATGTGGGCTTTTCCTACACGTTTATTTTCACCTCCATTGCCATTGCCGTAGCAGCAACTGTTGTATTAATAGGCATTAATGAGCAACGGAGCAAAGAGCAACGGAATCAACGAAACCAGTATTCAAGTAAAGAAGTGCTTCACCATATTTTCAGTCACAAATTATTAGTGACGGTTCTATTACTGTCATTCCTTATCCAGGTTGCGAATTTTAGCATCCAGCCTCTTCTCGCCCTTTATGTAGACGAACTTACCTCTTCTACGAATCTGGCATTTCTGGCGGGAATTGCTTTCTCTGCTACCGGATTTGGTAATTTACTCGCGACCAGACGATGGGGTCAGCTTGGTGATGATATTGGTTATGAAAAAGTTTTATCGATTCTCCTTGTTCTGGCATCTATTTTCATCGTGCCTCAAGCACTTGCTGTTGAACTTTGGCAACTCGTCCTGTTCCGTTTCTTGTTTGGGATCGCGATTGGCGGGATGATTCCTTGTGTGACGGCTTATATCCGTCAGGAAGCCCCTATAAGCATGCAAGGGGAAGTGCTTGGATACAATCAAAGCTTTCGTTTTCTTGGAAACGTGGTTGGACCTGCTTTCGGAGGGGTTGTGTCAGGATATATTGGTATTTCTTCCGTTTTTTATGTAACAGGTGCTTTATTCTTGGGCGCGTTTGGATTACTATGGTGGAGTATACGTCATTCTGAAACAACCAGCCATGTGAAAGATTACTAGAAAAGTAGAGTGAGAAATGAGAGTTTTCGCAGGTTATATAACGGTTATTAGTTTTATGCTCATATTTTTTACCACATTATTTTTTACGACGGATGAATTAAACAAAGTACAAAGCTTTCAAAAGGAACTGGAACTCGCTGTAAGTGTAGATACCATAGACCTTAATCGGACGAGCTTACTCCTCGACCAAAACGGGCATGTCTTTTCAGAGGTGAACCGTCCCTATCGTTTATATGTTTCGGATGAACAGATTCCTCCCTTTATGGAGGAAATTCTAGTCGCGTCAGAGGATCAGAACTTTTATGAACACGTTGGATTTGATGCCGGAGCGATTCTTCGGGCTGTTGTGAAAAATTTAGTGTTTACCCACATTCAACAGGGTGGGAGCACGATTACACAGCAGCTCGCAAGAAATTTATATCTAGGTCAGGAAAAAACGTACAATCGTAAATTGACCGAGTTATTTTATGCCCATGAAATTGAAAAATCATTATCAAAAGATGAAATTTTAGAGCTTTATCTGAATGTCATTTACTTCAGTAATGGTGTTTATGGGATTGAAACTGCGTCACAGTACTACTTTCAGAAGAGTGTAACGGAACTCAATCAGGCAGAGATGGCGTTCATTGCATCGATTCCCAATAACCCGGGAAAATATGATCCCATCGATCATTTCGATCAAACGAAAGTTCGTCAGGAGCGCCTCCTGGATATTCTAGTGGCTACGTCCAAGCTTTCTAAAGAACAGGCGGAAAAACTAAAAAAAGTTCCGATTAGCTTAAACGTTCGTAAGAAAAAAGACTTATACCCTGACTACGCTTTTTACGTTGAAAACGAATTAAAAGAACTGATCTCCATGCACGAGGGGTACAAATTGGAATTAGAAAATGCAGAATCTCCTGAAGAAAAGGAAAGGATCGCTCAGAAGCTTGAGGAACGTTTTCAGGAAGTGATTTCCTCAGGTGTCCGGATTCAAACTGCTTTAAATCCAGCTCTTCAACAAAAAAGTGTTCAAGCCTTAAATGATAATTTACAGAAAGAGCTACAGGGAGCCACTATCACCATCGACAACAAGACAAGGAACATTGTGGCCTTGTCCGGCGGCAGGGAGTATCAGAAATACAATTTTCATCATGCATTTCAAGCCTTCAGGCAACCAGGATCAGCGATAAAACCACTTCTTGTATATGGGCCATATATTGAGAAATACCAGGCTTCCATTACAGATAAAGTGAATGCGAACCGGTACTGCATCGGTGATTATTGCCCTATAAACTATGGAGGGGTTCAGCCTGGTAACGTGACGTTAAAACAATCGCTGGCGCAATCCTATAACAGTTCGGCACTTCGATTGCTGGAAAGAGTCGGAATAGAGGAAGCCTTTAAATCCCTATCTGCTTTTTCATTTAAAAAGGTCTCAAACGAGGACAAAACGTTTGCTTCATCGGTTGGAGGATTCACTTATGGAATGAGCCCTTTGGAATTAACCGATGCCTATACATCTTTTATTGATGGGAATTACCAGGAGAGTCATGCCATTATTCACGTGAAAGACAATAACGGTAAGATTCTTTATAAATGGAAGAATGATCAGAAGAAGGTATGGTCCGCAGATACAACATCCAAAATAAGAAAAATGCTGGGCGAAGCAGCTACTTCGGGAACCGGAAGGACAGCTTACGTTTCAAAACCTTATGTGGGAATCAAAACCGGAACCACCAATAACTATCATGACTACTGGGTGATGGGATTAACAGACACCTTCACTACTGGAGTATGGGTCGGGCACGACATCCCCCGGAACATGAGTCAGATCGAGCAACAGCGGCCAAGTCATAAGATTTGGAAAAGAATCATGGAATAACAAAAGAGTCTTCAGCATGTGCCGAAGACTCTTTTGTTACTAAAATTTCACCTTCGACATCACTGGCAAACTCGCCATCACCCCGTTGTATAATTTCAAAAAAACAAAGAATATCGTTAAGAATAAGGATGACCAAGAGAACACCTGTAAACTGACGACTCCGATGATTCCCATTTTCGAGAGGGATGGACTTATTTTATAAACAAAATAAATAAAATACACGATGGAGCTTAAAGTAAATATGATCAAAAGTCCCAGGAAGGATTTCAGACTCAAAACAGATACGAGGCCACCGATAAAGTAAATCATCGAGCCTGTTCGAACGCGGTTATACAATAAACCATTCGAATCCATGGAGAAAAACAGCATGGATACACCATTGATCGTCTCCGCTATCAGCTTCAAGGCAGCAAACACCATAAAAAAAGCAACCATTAACAAGATCAAAATGGCGAGCTTTAATTGCATATCCGATAAAAACTCCCTCATTCCGGGATAGACACCAATTTTCTTGAAGATGTCCACAAACACTTCCACACCATATACGGAAAACGTAAGGCTAAATAACAATATAGAAAAAAGAGGCAAGTAACTTGTTAAGTATGTATTTTTCAATCAAAACTCTCCCATAACGATTCTTCAACCACTCTCATCATAATCGTTTATGAGTATCTTGAAAAGGGTATAGAAACAGAAGGAACAATGACTATATACCTATCATTCATTTCGTGAAAATGACAAAAAGACTGCCCCTTCAATCATTGCAGAAAGGACAGATCCTTATTGTTGGGTCTCATGGCCAGAATGCGGCACGACTCGAATATATTCCCGCGATCCAAATGGTTGTCTTTGAGAAATGGGATCTCTCGTTACTTCTTCTTCCACTTCTTCTGTTTCACCATATTGAACCGGCCTGATATTCATACTGGCAGGGTCTTCAATTTCAATGATTCCTCTATTAAACCGATCTTGTGATTCAATTAACCACGCAAAGCCAAAAAAAGTAAAGAATATGGTCGTAACCGCTACAGTTTTCTTTTTCATAACTTCACCACCTTATGGATAGGATTCTCCAATTAGACCGAAACTATTCTTGAGCTCGAGGAATTCAGAAAAAATCTAACAATTTTTCAGGTGTATTTTCCGTCTGTCTTCATATTTAATACTTCATGAACAATCTGATACCAACGGAATCCTCAGTAATGCAAGCATTTATTTTTTACGTTATAATGCTCTTTGAGGTTCAGCTTCGGTCGAGGTTTTTGAAAGAAGATGCTTGTTTAAAAACTGGAAAGACATTAGACCATGCTTTAGAATAAATGAATTTTACATGAGGGGGGTTTTATATGACTTTGTTACATTGGGCTATTGTATCGCCTTTTTTATTTGCCATACTCATTCCATTCCTTTATAAGGCATTTCGGAATGTACATACCGGTTGGTTCGTATTACTGCTGCCAGTCGCTTTATTTACTTACTTTTTTCAATTCATCTCCATTACCAAAAATGGAGACACCGTCAAGGAAACCTTGGAGTGGATGCCGTCCTTCGGGATCAACTTCATCGCCTATGTTGACGGCCTTGGATTACTTTTCTCCCTTCTCATCACAGGGATTGGTTCACTGGTTGTCCTGTACTCGATTTATTACTTAGATAAGAAGAAAGAACAACTACATAACTTTTATGTGTATCTAATGATGTTTATGGGAGCGATGTTGGGAGTTGTCCTTTCTGATAACCTAATCGTTCTTTATATGTTCTGGGAGTTCACTTCCATCTCCTCATTCTTATTAATCGGTTACTGGTATCATCGTGAACGTTCGAGATACGGTGCTCAGAAATCCATGCTCATTACCGTATTTGGTGGACTGAGCATGCTAGGAGGATTTTTACTTCTCTATCTTATGGGTGGGACCTTCAGCATCAGGGAATTAGTCATGCAAGCAGATCAGCTCATGACTGAAGCACTGTTCCTTCCAGCATTATTGCTTGTCCTATTAGGCGCATTCACGAAGTCAGCTCAATTCCCGTTCCACATTTGGTTACCTGATGCCATGGAGGCACCGACACCGGTCAGTGCTTACCTGCACTCTGCCACAATGGTCAAAGCCGGTATTTATCTTGTTGCCCGCATGAGCCCGGTATTTGCAGAATCAAGTGTATGGCTGTGGCTTGTGGGCGGATTCGGTATCTTTACACTATTCTGGGGTTCCTTTAATGCGGTGAAACAAACGGATCTTAAAGGAATACTTGCATTTTCAACCGTCAGTCAACTTGGTCTTATCATGTCTTTATTGGGAGTCGGAGCAGCGGCTCTTCACTATAGTCAATTGGAAGATAATATTTATATGGTGGCTACCCTTGCAGCCGTCTTCCATTTAATTAACCATGCGACCTTTAAGGGAAGCTTGTTCATGGTTGTCGGTATCATTGACCATGAAACAGGCACGAGGGATATTCGTAAGCTTGGTGGGTTGATGAACTTTATGCCGATCACTTTCACCATTGCGATTATCGGAGCCTTCTCCATGGCTGGACTTCCTCCATTTAATGGATTCTTAAGTAAAGAGATGTTCTTTACAGGAATGGTAAGGGTCCTTGAAATGGATATTTTCAACTTGGATACACTGGGCATGATTTTCCCAATCCTTGCTTGGGTAGGCAGTGTGTTCACATTTATTTACAGCATGATTCTTGTGTTTAAAACCTTCACAGGTGAACACCAACCGGAGAAACTTGAAAAGAAGCCACATGAAGCTCCACTTGGAATGTTGATTCCACCAATCATTTTGGCTTCACTTGTGATTATTTTTGGTTTCTTTCCAAATATCCTGTCAGAACGAATCATCGCTCCGGCAGTGGCTGCCATTACTCCTAGCCTGATTCAGGAAGGACATGCTGTCGAAACTCATATTTCATTCTGGCATGGATTTACGCCTGAACTGTTTATGACTTTCGGGGTCATTCTATTTGGAATCCTGTTATATCTCCTCCTTCCAAAATGGAGAAAAGTGTACTCATGGATCCCTGATCGTTTCACATTGAATTCATTTTATGATGGTGGATTAATCGGAACCGAACGCGGAGCTTACAACTTTACAAAAGGTTATATGACAGGTTTTATCCGTACGTATCTTGTATATATATTCTCCTTCTTAATTGCCGTATTACTGTTTAGTTTGTGGTTTAAGGGAGCATTTGCGATCAATACGGATGATTTGGCTCCGATTGGGGTCTATGAGGTGGCCATAGCGCTTTTACTTATTATCAGCTCGGTTACCATCTTGTTTGCAAAGTCTCGATTAACGTCCATCATTTCGCTGGGGGCTGCCGGATATACGGTTTCTTTATTCTTTGTATTATTCCGCGCTCCGGACCTTGCTCTTACACAGCTTGTAATCGAGACCGTGTCCGTTGCTCTATTCTTACTTTGCTTCTATCACCTGCCTCCATTAAGCAGGCATGAAGAACGAATGAGCTTTAAACTTGGTAATGCGTTGATTTCCATTGGAGTCGGCGTGGTCGTTACCTTATTTGCGATTTCTGCTTACAGCACAAAGCTTTATGACTCAATTTCAAGCTATTACATCGAGAATGTGTATGAAGAAGCCGGCGGTAAGAACATGGTCAACGTCATACTCGTTGACTTCCGTGGATTTGATACATTATTTGAAATTTGTGTGTTGGCGATAGCCGCACTTGGTATTTTCTCCATGATTAAATTGCGTCTGACAAGGGGGAAAGAAGGATGAAAACAAAAACGAATGACGTCATTTTACAAACCGTAACGAACGTTGTCGCATTCATCATTATCCTGTTTTCTCTGAGACTTTTCTTCGCCGGGCACTACACCCCGGGTGGAGGCTTTATTGGAGGCTTGATGACTTCGGCTGCGATTGTGTTACTGTTGTTGGCGTATGATATCAAAACAGTAGCTACTATCCTGCCAGTGGATTATAAAATCATTACTGCGATTGGTTTACTTCTGGCTGTGGCGACTTCTGCGGGGGCACTTCTGTTTGATGTTCCTTTCCTGACTCATGCGTACGATTATTTCCATCTTCCATTGTTAGGAAAGACATCCCTGCATACAGCCGTTTTATTTGATACAGGAGTGTATCTGGTTGTGATCGGTGTCACAATGACCATTATTCAAACGATTGGGGTGAGCGAATAATGGAAATATTAATGGCCATTGTTGTCGGAATTCTTATTACCATCGCCGTGTACTTAATGTTATCCAAAAGCTTGCTCCGAATCATTATCGGGACGGCATTGTTGAGTCACGGTGCACATCTTTTACTTCTTTCCATTAGTGGTCTAAAAGGAGGAGCTGCACCTCTTCTTGGAGAACACGCAAAATCTTATGTCGATCCGTTACCACAAGCATTGATTTTAACAGCGATTGTTATTAGCTTTGGAGTGACAGCTTTCTTCCTTGTTCTTGCTTATCGGGCATATCAAGAGCTTGGAACGGATAATATGGATCAGATGAGAGGTAACGAAGGAAATGACTAACTTATTAATACTACCCATTTTAATCCCGTTATTTACGGCGATTATCTTAATGTTTATCAGCAAATATGTGAAACTACAACGCGGGATTTCAAGCCTATCGACTCTGGCTACCATTGCAGCATCCCTTGTACTCATCAACACCATCTACAATGATGGAATACAAACGATTAACTTAGGAAGCTGGGTGGCTCCTTTTGGGATTACACTCGTTTCTGACATGCTCTCTGCTTTACTGGTGACGACGACAAGCATCATCACATTGGTTGTGCTACTTTACTCCTTCAAGTCGATAGGAGCCGACAGAGAACGATTCTACTACTACCCTGTTGTTCAGTTCCTATTGGTGGGAGTGAACGGGGCATTTACAACCGGGGATATCTTTAACCTCTTCGTCTTTTTCGAAGTAATGCTGATGAGTTCGTATGTTCTGCTCGTTCTTGGCGGGACAAAGGCTCAGTTGCGTGAAGGAATTAAATACATCCTTGTCAATGTCATCTCCTCTGCTTTATTCGTTATTGCCGTGGCGTACTTGTATTCCGTAGTGGGGACACTGAATATGGCAGATATTTCGAGAAAGATTGCTGATGTGAATCAGCCGGGAATTCTTACAGCGATCGCCATCATGTTTCTCTTAGTCTTCGGACTTAAGGGTGCGATCTTCCCTCTTTACTTTTGGTTACCAGGCTCATACTACGCTCCACCAACACCGGTGCTTGCTTTATTCGGAGCCTTGCTTACAAAGGTAGGGGTTTATTCGATTTTACGAACGTACACATTATTCTTCTACCATGATATCGGGTATACACATGAAATCCTGAGCATGTTAGCCATCCTGACAATCGTGCTTGGCTGTATCGGCGCCATCGCGTATTGGGATGTTAAGAAAATCATTATCTACAACATCATCATTGCAGTTGGTGTGATATTGTTCGGGGTGTCGACCATGAACCCTGAAGCATTAGAAGGAGCTATTTACTATCTAGTTCACGACATGTTCATTAAAGCCGCCCTCTTCCTTCTTGTCGGGGTGATGATCGCGATAACGGGAACGACTAACCTTAAGAAGATGGGAGGTCTCATCAAGGAGTACCCGTGGCTCGGCTGGACATTCCTGGTCGCTGCATTCTCCTTGGCAGGTATCCCTCCTTTGAGTGGATTTATTGGAAAACTATTAATTCTAAGAGGAAGCTTTGCTGCAGAAGCCTATGTAGGTGCAGGAGTGGTTCTGGCATCAAGTCTCTTAGTACTGTATTCTGTTATTAAAATCTTCCTGAACGGTATATGGGGTAACCCGAAAGAATACAAAGGAGTTTCAAAAGGACACGCTCGTTACTTATGGATGACCTCAGCGATACTCGTCGTGTTAGCTGTATGTTACGGCTTTGGTGCCGAAGCGATCCGTCCTTTATTCTCACAAGCAGCGGAAGTACTGGTGAATCCGAATCTCTATATAGACGCAGTGTTAAAGGAGTAATGTAGAATGGCTTTTCAAATTTTATTAAACTTTTTCATGGCCTTTGTCTGGATGTTTCTTTCGGTATCCTTTACTTCTCAGTCATTCATAATTGGCTATTTGCTAGGATTGCTTGTGATTTTTGCATTCAGAAGGTTTTTCAGCTCACGGTTTTATTTATTGCGCGTGACTGCCGTGATCAACTTATTGTTCTTGTTCTTAAAAGAACTTATCCTTGCTAACATCTCGGTCTTAAAAACGATTCTAAGACCCAAGCTTGATTTCCAACCGGGAATCTTTGCTTTACCGACTGATTTAAAAACAGATTGGGAGATTACCCTATTAGCTAATCTCATTACCTTAACACCCGGGACCCTCGTGATGGATGTATCGTATGATAATAAGATCCTTTATGTCCATGCCATCGATATCCCGGATGTGGATCAAGCCATTGATGAGATAAAAAATTCCTTTGAAAAAGCCATTATGGAGGTGAGCCGCTAATGTTACACACGATTTTTCAAATCACACTGCTATGCGTCTCCCTATCCATGCTGGGACTTGTATACAGGGTTGTGAAAGGGCCAACCACTCCCGACCGTGTGGTAGCCCTGGATGCAATCGGTATTAATCTGATTGCCATCATCGCCCTCGTATCCATTATGCTCGATACTTACGCCTTTCTGGAAGTTATTCTCCTTCTTGGGATTCTGGCTTTCTTAGGAACCGTTGCCTTTTCAAAGTTCTTAGAGAAAGGGGAGATCATCGAACGTGAGCGAGATCATTAGATTTTTCATCGGATTCTTTTTAGTAGTAGGAGGGTTTCTCAGCCTGGTCACTGCCTTTGGTTTGCTGAGGCTCCCGGATGTATATACGAGAAATCATGCGGCTTCTAAAAGTGCGACACTGGGCGTGATGTCGATTCTTTTGGCAACATTCCTTTACTTTTATTTGGAGCATGGACACTTTAATTCGAGACTGATTCTGACAATCGTCTTCATCTTTGTGACGGCACCGGTTGCTGGACACCTCATCTCAAGAGCTGCTTATAATTCCGGGGTTAAGCTCTGGGACAAAAGTGTTCGGGATGACCTGAAAAATAAAAAAGAATACGATCGTCAAAACAATCAGTAAGCAGCATACAAAAAGGCTTGACCCCACGAGGATCTCCTCGGTTGGTCAAGCCTTTTTCTTATCGTTGATACAAGTGATCCTCTACACTTCCATCCTGTTTGTGTACAACAAGCGTGCCGGAATGATCCGTCACATAGTCCTTTGCCTTTGACAATAGCTTATCCTTTGTCTCTTCTACCAGGATGGCACGTTGTCCGTCTGCTTTCTTTAATTGCCAGCCGTCATCATGTGGGGTGACATGATATTCCGTTTTATCCGAAGCGTTCCCTTCTTCAGATTTATGGGCCTGGTCAGTGGCAATCGCAATCGCTCTTCCTTCCTCATACCCTTCATCGAGAAGAGCATTGGCAATCTCAATGGCTTTGTGTCGAACGTCCGCAGGCAGGTTTTTGAGTGAATCCGGATAATCATTTTTTGTCCAACTCATTAAATATTGCCTCCTATTTAAATGGTTAGTAATTGATTTCCCATTTATTCACTTTTTAAACGTATGGATATGTAAGAATTCAGTTTAGCGTTTTGGAACAACTGCCATCGTACATCTTGAAACACAGATCAATTGATCGTCCTCATCCGTGATCTTAATCTCCCAAACCATTGTGGTTCTCCCTTGGTGCATCACCGTTCCTGTCGCAGTGACAAGACCTTCACGCTTTGCTTTAATATGATTGGCGTTGATCTCCAAACCGAAGCAAATCTCCTTATCCAGATCAATTAATTGCACCGCCCCGACACTCGCAACCGTTTCTGCAAGTGCCACTGATGCTCCTCCATGGAGGAACCCGAATGGCTGTCTCGTGTTTTCATTTACGGGCATCGTCGCAATTACTTTTCCTTTTCCCAGTTCGACAAACTCAATTCCTAACGCGCTGATTAATGTATTTTCCATGTTCATGTGAATCACCTCATAATATTTTCTTCTCTATTATCTGTTCTATAGTGGCTGTGAAAATCCTTTATTTTGCCTCAAAGGGCTTGCCCTCTCTCCCCATCCACCTTTTGTTTCATGAATAATTCCCTCTTCATTTTCATACATATCCTTAGAGCATTCCTAAGAAAGGGGTTATGTTATGTATCGGTACCATCCTTTTTATCCGCCCACTCAACGCCCCTATCCTCCTATTTATTCAAGGGCACAGCCTTCTTACAACCGCAACTATCCCCCTGTTGAAACCAAAACATTTATGTCATCAGCGGGTAAAACCCTGAGCCTGATGGATGACGCCCAAAAGGTACTGCGCAGAATTAACAGTTCTAAAGATTTTTCATCGAAGTTTATGAATGCTGCACAGCAATCAAACCTCCCTGAAGTTCATAAACTACTTCAAACCATCGGCACAAGAGTACAACCCGTAGTCTCATTTAATCCTGACGGTGTGCGTTTAGTCTTCGATGAGAAGCTTGGCCAGGTGGATTGCTGTCATTTGATCGTAATTGTTCGGTGGATGTAGGGAAGGCATAATTATCGACGATGGTTACCTATTCAATAAAAAAAAGCAAGGGAACACATCCCTTGCTTTTTCCATTTATAAAATGATTGCTGCAATCCAACCGAACAGGATCAGTGGAATATTGTAATGTAAGAATGTTGGTACACAAGTATCCCAAATATGATTATGCTGTCCATCTGCATTTAATCCTGCTGTCGGTCCAAGCGTACTGTCTGATGCCGGAGAACCAGCGTCACCAAGTGCACCTGCTGTTCCTACAATCGCGATCGTTGCGAGAGGGCTGAATCCAAGCTCCATGGCAAGTGGTACGAAAATGGCTGCAATGATCGGAATCGTAGCAAATGAAGATCCAATTCCCATTGTCACTAGAAGCCCTACAATCAACATGATAAGAGCAGCTAATGCCTGGTTTCCGCCGATTACGTCAGCAGTCGCTTCAACCAATGTTTCGACATCGCCTGTGGCTTTTACCACTTCAGCAAAACCTGATGCAGTAATCATCACAAAGCCAATGAACGCCATCATTTTCATACCTTCATTCAGTAACCCGTCTGCCTCTTTCCATTTAACTGATCCAGAAATATAAAGAACAGCAATACCGGCTAATGCACCAAAGATCATTGATTCCAGCTGAAGCTGAACGTATAAAGCGACAACGATGGAAACAAGGGCGAAAATCATCGCTCTTTTATTATAAACGACCTTCTCTTCAGCGATCACTTCTTCTGCTTCATTGTAGTCCCTTGGTTTACGGTAGCTCACAAATACGGCGATGAGTAACCCGATGACCATGCCCCCTACTGGAAGAAGCATCGCTTTTGGAATATCACCTAATGCAATCTCCATGCCGCTTGTACCCATGTTTTGTGCAATAATCTCATGGAACTGCAAGCCAAATCCTACTGGTAAAAGAATATAGGGAGCCGTTAATCCAAACGTAATCACGGATGCAATTAAACGTCTGTCTATACGTAACTCTGTCATCACCTTTAATAAAGGTGGAATCAAAATAGGAATAAAAGCAATATGAATCGGAATTACATTCTGTGAAAAACAAGCCATAATTAAAATAGATAAAACAATAAGTGCTTTCGAAAGGGCTGTTTTTCTAGAATCGCCTTTTTTCCCAACAACCTTCAGTACCCAGTCAACAAGCAGATTCGGGATTCCCGTGTAGGAAATCGCCACTGCGAATCCACCCAGTAATGCATAACTTAACGCGATATTTGCCCCGCCGCTGATTCCATCAGAAAATACGGCAATCGTCTTGTCTAATCCCAATCCACCAGTCAATCCTCCGACTAACGCACCAGTGATCAGAGCGAATACAACATTCACACGTACCAAGCTTAGTACAAGCATGACAAGAACCGCTATAACAACTGCGTTCATAACTACTTCCTCCTCAAAATTCTCCATACAACGATATATCGTTTTCCTTTAGTTCGCTAAATTGGTAGAGTAATAAAATCACGATTTCAACTTTAACAAGATAAAGAGAGTTTGTCAACACTTTAGCAGGGTGAAAGATGGCATGGGGGATTTTTCAGGAAAAACGGTGGGTTCATGTGGACTGTTGGGTCTGGTTGGGTCTTAGTGATTCCGGGTGAGTTGAATTAATTCCCATTAAATGTTCATCGGCTGGATTCTGGTCGAAAACGGCTGGATTTTCTACTTTTTCGGCCGGATTTTGAAGAAAAGTGGCTGGATTTCCCCCTATTTCGGCCGGATTTTAAAGCAAAACGGCTGGATTAGCTGCTATCCTAAACCGGATCCCGGTTTCATCCACAAATTAAGCTATCCTATACATTACAAATAAGGAATTCCAACAAAAAAAGCCTTCTTTCAGTGCTGGAATGCTCATGCACTGAAAAAAGACTCTTCGATCCATCACATTATTTCTCTAAAGGCACAAAACGCTCAACTAATAGTGCAAGCGTCCTTGCCATGACACCCGTTCCACCAGCAGGCCCCAGTTCATAACTGCCTTTGGTGGTAGCCGTACCGGCGATATCAAGGTGCACCCAAGGTAGACCTTCAGCGAACTCTCCGACAAATGCGCCACCCATGATGGCGTGACCAGCCCGTCCTGGTGAATTGTTCAAGTCGGCAATATCACTGCCACGAACACGTTTCTTATCGTTTTCCGTATATGGAAGCTGCCAAATGTATTCGCCCGATTCACCTGACGCTTCCAGCACTTGCTCGAAGAAAGCTTCATTATTCGTGAGAGCACCTGTTTTGTCTTCACCCAGAGCAATGATGACTCCCCCTGTTAAGGTTGCAACGTCCACTAAATAATTTGCCCCTTGATGCTTTGCATAGGTCATACCGTCAGCAAGCGCAAGACGGCCCTCAGCGTCTGTATTCAATACTTCAATGGTTTTACCGCTCATAGAGGTAATCACATCGTCAGGCTTGAATGCAGAGCCGCTCACCATATTGTCTGTTGAAGGAATGACGGCAACGACGTTCTGTTCCGGTTTGATTTCACCGATGATTTCCATGGCACCAAGAACTGCAGCAGCTCCTCCCATATCGGTTTTCATTCCGACGATTCCATCTTTAGGCTTAATCGAGTAACCGCCTGTATCAAAGGTGATTCCTTTTCCGACTAAACCGATGACATCCTTCCATTCATCTTTTCCGCTGTATTTAAGAACAATCATTTTCGGTGGTTCGACAGATCCCTGATTTACTGCGAGCAGTGCGCCCATTCCCAGATGCTCCATCTCTTCTTTATCTAAAATCTCAACTTCAAAGTTGTATCGCTCAGCTAATTCAAGGGCGTATTCTGCTAATTTCGTCGAGGTTAATAGATTACCGGGGGTGTTCACCAGCGTACGGGCTGAATTGACTCCGTTACCAAAGGCAGAGCCGATATGTAAAGCCATCTCTACTTCCTTAGAATCTGAGCTTGTAAAGAACTCGATCGACTCTACCTGTACCTCTGGTCGATTTGATTTCTTCTTGTATCCGTGGAATTCATATGTAGACATCGTAAAGGCTTCTGTAAAGGCATGAGCTGCATCTGTTGCTGTCATTTCTTCAGAAACAAATGTATCCAATGCTACTGAAAAAGAAGACATTTTCATCTCTTTTAAAGCCTTTGATGCTACGCCTAACGATTCTTTTAAAGAATCAAACGTAAGCTCTTTTTGTTTTCCAAGACCTACAAATAATAACCGCTTTGTTTCCAGTTTTCCAAATGTATGTATTTTTGACACTTTCTTTGCTTCCGAAGAAATGTCTCCGTCTTTTACAAGTTGCGTAAGATAGCCTTCAAACGTGCGATCAAGTTCTTTCAGCTCTCTTTCGAATGTTGGCTGATTGTAAACCCCAACGACCAGGCACTCTTGATTTGCCGTTCTTACTTCATTTTGATTAATCGAAAATTTCATTTTAACCGACACCTCCGCTCTCTATTATAGCGAAGATGTCCCATTATTTCGACTTTCTACCAAACCAATCCACAAAGTTAATTCAGTGGTTAATAGGGTATGATATAATGAGAACATTATTTTTATTCAAACAATTGAAAGGGTGGCATTTAACAGCATGGAAGTATTTTTTAATTTTCCATTATGGGCATCTTTATTTTCGATCTTTTTTGCTCAGTTTGTAAAGGTTCCCATACAGTTTATCGCTACGAGGGAATTAAATTGGTCATTGATTACCTCAACAGGCGGGATGCCGAGTTCCCATTCAGCGGCCGTAACGGCATTATCTACTGGAGTGGCCCTGGAAGTGGGCGTGGATTCACCAATCTTCGCTGTATCCGCCATGTTTGCCATCATCACGATGTTCGACGCAACGGGTGTCAGAAGGCAGGCAGGAGAACAAGCGATTGTTCTGAATCGGTTGATGGTGGATTTCCAGAGGTTTATGTCAGAAGCAAAAGGCTGGCAGAACAAGCCTGAACAAGAAAAGCGCAAGGAGCTAAAAGAATTACTCGGTCACAAACCCATTGAAGTGTTCTTTGGGGGACTTTCGGGGATTATTCTAACCCTTCTGCTTCATTATTTCTTTTATGCTTAGGAGTGTCACGATGAGAATTGTTTCAATCTGCCCCAGTAATACAGAAATAATCGATTATCTTGGATTAACACCGAATCTTGTAGGAGTGGATGATTACTCCGATTATCCTAAAGAGGTCGAGTCCCTTCCCCGGCTTGGACCGGATCTCTCTATTAACATGGATAAGGTAGAGTCCTTGAAACCTGATTTGGTGTTTTCTTCATTAAGTGTACCTGGTATGGAAAAAAACATAGAAGAACTGGAAAAGCGGAACATCCCCCACATCACTTTAAATCCACAGAGCTTCTCTGACATAGCAGAAGACCTTTTAACGGTTGGGAAAGCTTGTGGAATAGAAGAACATGCCATGATCCGACAACAAGAATTTTTGCAGACCGTAAAACGCTTAAAAACGATCAGTTCCGGGGTTCAAAATCCACCATCTCTATACTGGGAATGGTGGCCAAAGCCCGTTTTCACCCCTGGTAAGATCAACTGGTTAACCGAGTTGAGCGAGATGATCGGTGCTCGAAATCTATTTGATGATGTGGATCTGGCAAGTGTTCAAACGGATTGGGAAGATGTACTGAAACGTGATCCAGACTATATCTGTCTTGCCTGGGTCGGCGTTCAGCAGAAACGGGTTAACCCCGAAATCGTGAAGAAGCGCCCTGGTTGGAACGAAATGAAGGCTATTCAAAATGACCGGATTTTCGTTCTGGAAGAAGCTCTCTATTGCAGGCCATCACCCCTTCTGTTGAAAGGTGCTGTCAAGCTTGCAGGAGTTCTTCATCCTGAATTGTATAAAGAGGTCCAGTGATGATAAAAAGCTCGCAGTTCAAGTTGAACTGCGAGCTCTATTCTATTCTTCTTTTGGTGATAATATCTGCTGTCTAAACACTTGCATGGATTTATTTTCATTAAGATCCACTAATTGCTGTTCAGATAACTCACCTGAACCCATCTGGATTACATATACATCCAGCGTCTGTTTACCCCATTCATTATACACATCGTCCACTGTCTCGTAATAGAGGTCCAGTCTATTCCCCTTAATAGCGCTCCCTTTATCGGCTACTACCCCATATCCATAATGGGGGATAAAAAGAATGGTACCAATAGGATAAACGGAAAGATCGGCTGCAATCGTAGAATATAAATCACGTTTCACTTTCACTCCAGAGTATGTAATTCCATAGAGGGGATGCCCAGGGTTTTTCCCGGTCGATTCAATCCCGGCTGTATAGCCTGTCGCTACAACCTTATGCTTCGTATACTGATCCCAATCAACCGACTCTTCCAACGTCCTCGGTTCAACAGGTGTACTCGCAGAAATCTGAGTCTCAAAACCTGCCAGCCTCTTAAGAAATTTAAATGACAATCCTAAACGATTTGTCTGATGCTCTTTATAATTCAAACCGGCTTGATCATGTTCACCCTTGTCCATCAACCAGGTTTTAAAGGTTTCGGCCTCTACTCCCGAAACTGATTGAAACGTAGTTCCCAGTGCAAGGACAAACAAACTGGCCATAACGAATCTCTTCGTCCATGTTTTAAACAAATTCATGTATTCACTCCTCCCACCATTATTACTTCCCAACCAGGAGGGGATATATGCATAAATTGAGAAAATAATCGAATAGTTTCAATATTTGGAAATTATTAGGGTGGTAGTTTCGAGAGTCCCTTATAGAGGAATTTCAACGCCCATATGCGGCCATATGCGACTTTACAGGGGCTGACGATGATATTTCCTACTTCAATTAGTATGTACAATTTTTATAAAAAGTCATAATAAAAAACCGTTCAACTCGAGAAAGATGTCTCGGTTAAACGGATGCGGTTAAAACATGCGATATCCTTTTGCTCTTAAAATCCTCATCACGACTCCTGCCAGAATCGCTCCTGCCAATCCACTTCCCAAAATCACAAGATCGGCTACAGCCAAGTGGCTGATTTTCGTACCTAACTCAGAAAACGACCCGCCTGCATTTCGAAAATAATCTATAAAACGAACATCGTCTACGATAAAAATAACAACAATTGGATAAATGATAGCCATAATCCACGTCATACGCAATAACATATTTAACAAAAAACCTATTCCGAAAAATAGAACAAAAAATAAAAGCATCGAAATAATCATTACATGTATAGGCATTGTACCGTTTACACCTCCATAAACACTAAATAATAGTGTACCCCGAGTGAAATGAAAGCGTCAATATTTTCAAGGAAGTTTTGTGGCTTATTCACAAAATAAACTTATTTATCATGCAGACATAAAAAACAGACCCAATGTCAGTATTCATACTTCATAAACGAAGTATCAACCTTCATTAGGCCTGCTTTTGCCATCTAACTTTTAGAGCTTATTTTTGCTTCCCGCTGCCTCCGCAGCACGGACACGTTTCAGAACCACCTAATACTAACTGAAAGTATCCTTTTCCTGAACAGTAAAGACAGTATTTTGTTTTAGTACTTGCAGTAGCTCTCATCATTCCCTCTCCCTTTTCTTTAATTTCTTAATTTTCTGATAATATATCATCTATCCAGAATAAAGAAAAGGGACATTAGAAGGGATGTACCTCTAAGAAAGCGAATACATTTATGTTTTTCTTTCATTATCTCTTTTTTTCTTAAAGTTTACAGAATTTTATAAAAATAATTTGTATTGAGTGTATCCGAACTGATTTCCTGGGTTTATCCCTTCAATCGGATTTAACTTATGTTGGAATGTCATTGCTTTTATCATCTCATGCACCATCACGGATGTTTTATCATCCTCTAATAATTCTTGAGGCGACTTCCACCCAACATCCCACAATTCTTTTTCTTCGATAAGGATAGAAGAAGTTTTCTTATTTTCCAACAGAAAGATCACCATGTTGTCACTAATGTCATTCTGGATGACTCCTGATCTTACTCCGATGATTCCTTTGACCGACGTTTGTAAACCTGTTTCCTCTCTCACTTCTCTAATAACCGCTTCGTCTACTGTTTCTCCTGCATTGACGAAGCCTGCTGGGAAAGACCACATACCTTTTAATCCGCTGTATTTCTTTTTCACCACAAGCCATTTACCACTTTCATCAATGACCAGTCCGGCAACCGCCAGCCAAACTTTCCCTCTTTTCACTGCAAACACCCCCATCAACATCTCCCCATAACAAAAAGCAGAGTGGAAACCACCCTGCTTTTCACTACATGATTTAAGAATTAAAAGAACTTGAACTTACCTTTTTTGAAGACAAGTGATGGTCCACCAACCATGTAAAGAGCGCGGTTGTCGACTACTTTCTTCATGAAGGAAGCTTTTGTCCCAGTGATTTTCTTACCGTAAACGACACCGATTGCATCGTCTTCACCCAGTGAACATACTGTTCCTTTAATGTCTGGAGTGAATTCTTCCATATGATCTTTCCCGTGTAGTAAAGAAGCAATGTTACGGGCACATACTTCCCCTTGTTGCATCGCAATTTGTGCAGTCGGAGGGTACGGACGCTCTGTCTCTTCATTGATCATTAGTGAACAGTCACCGATGATGAAGATGTTATCATGACCTGGCGCGCGAAGATCTTTGTTGATTTTCACACGGGCACGCATATTTTCTATTCCCGCTCTTTCGATGATGGAGTTACCGCGTACACCTGCAGCCCATACGATCGTACCAGCCTTGATTTCTTCTACTTCATCTTCACCTTTAGCGATTAATACGCTGTCCGCTGTCGCTTGTTTAAGTGGAGTTCCGATGTGGAATTCTACACCTTTTTTCTCAAGCTTGGCACGAGCATACTTCACTAGCTCAGGATCGAATCCAGGAAGGATCATTGGTGCAGCTTCCACGCACACAATACGTACTTTCTTACGATCGATATCATATTCGTGACAAAGTTCAGGTACACGGTTTCCTAATTCACCTAAGAATTCGATACCAGTGAAGCCTGCTCCACCTACAACGATTGTAAGGCGGTCATCGTTTTTCTCTTCTTCGTTTTTATACGTAGCAAATTGTAATTCGATATGCTCACGGATTTGACGGGCAGAGTTGATGTTCGAAATCATGAAAGCATGCTCATGAAGACCCTGGATACCGAAAGTCTCAGATTCTGCACCTAATGCAACGACCAGGTAATCGAATTCTACTTCACCGTCACTTGTGATGACTTTCTTTTCTTCTACTTTAATATCTTCAACAGTAGCTTGTAAGAAGTTTACTTTGCTTGTATTGACAACATCTTTAATGTTGTAACGTACACGATCATGATGAAGTGTACCTGCAGAAGCTTCGTGTAACCAAGTGGTTTCGTAGTGATAATCATTTTTATTAACTAAAATAATTTCTGCTTCATTTGTACCTAATTGCTTTTGAAGACGAGTTACCGTCATTAATCCACCATAACCTGCACCTAATACAACGATTCTTGGCTTTCTCAACTGAATCACATCCACCTTTTTTGATAAATTTGCTTTGGATACTCTTAGAGTCCTCCACATCATGCTTTTTTATCCCGTTCAATCTGATGCTATTACCTTTTTCCCTATAGGAAAGAAACTGAAACAAATCAAACGAGAAGTTTTCCTTCAATTAAGAGGAAAGGATTGTATAAAAAATAAATAAAAACGATAAACAAGAAAGTATGTGACGTATTTCACGAACTACTACATACTTATGCGAGAATTGTCATAAATTCTTAACATTATGCCTACATTACATAATATTCTTTTTACCATGCATTTTCAAGATATATATAGGAAATTGAAAACTTAAGAATATTCCGAAAAGCGAAGGCGGCTCTAGTCCTGGAGCTGGACAACCCGAAAACGGATGATCATTTATCTCCCCCAAAAGTCTGAAACTCCACTCCTCAAAAAGACTGATTATTCCCAATTATAATTTCAATTATTGTGAAGAATCGATCGCTCTATGATAGAATAAATTAAAGTGAAATACATCTTAATTGTTGGAGGGATCTAGTTGAAGGAAGATCAAAAAGTGTATGATATTACGATCATAGGCGGCGGTCCTACTGGATTGTTTACGGCGTTCTATGGCGGCATGAGAAAAGCATCAGTTAAGATTATTGAAAGTTTACCACAACTCGGGGGCCAGCTGGCTACTCTATATCCTGAGAAATACATATATGATGTTGCCGGTTTTCCTAAAGTGAAAGCCCAGGATCTTGTCAATAATTTAAAAGAGCAGATGGCAAAGTTTGAGACGACGATCTGTTTGGAGCAAGCTGTGGAAGGTGTAGAAAAACAGGCTGATGGCATGTTTAAGCTCACAACCGATAAAGAGATTCATTTTTCCAGAACGATCATCATCACAGCAGGGAACGGTGCTTTCCAGCCTCGACGCCTGGAACTAGAGCATGCGTCTGAATTTGAAGGTAAGAATCTTCATTACTTTGTTGATAACCTGGAACATTTCAGAGGCAAGAAAGTTGTCATTTGTGGTGGTGGTGATTCTGCCGTTGACTGGGCGCTTATGCTTGAGCCGATTGCAGAAAAAGTCTACCTCGTCCACAGAAGAGATAAATTCAGGGCACATGAGCATAGTGTGGAAAACCTGCACAATTCTACGGTTGAACTTAAGACACCTTATGTCCCTTCAGAACTGGTTGTGGATGATAACAAAATCAATCAATTGATTTTAGAAGAAACTAAGGGTGATGAGAAGGAAATTATTGATCTTGATGAGTTAATCGTAAACTTTGGATTTGTTTCTTCTCTTGGTCCGATTAAGGACTGGGGCCTTGAGATTGAAAAGAATTCGATCGTTGTCAACTCAAGAATGGAAACGAATATTCCAGGTATATACGCAGCAGGTGATATTAGTACGTACGACGGTAAAGTGAAGCTTATTGTAAGCGGATTTGGTGAGGCACCGACAGCTGTTAACAATGCCAAAGCATATATGGACCCTAAGGCAAGAGTCCAACCGATGCACAGTACATCCATGTTTACAGATTAAAGACTATTATTAGGGAGGTTTTAGGATATGTATTCCTAAGCCTCTTTTTCATTTGGAGGAGACAACACCCAAAGGAAAACAGCAAAAAGATGGCAGCTCTTATGAAACGGAATATCCAATCGAAGAAGCAACGTGACCTGATATGCATCAAACATCCACGTATACGAGTGATTTCCATCATCACCCATTGATTTGTTTATTTTAGCAATGAATGGGTAGACCAATAATAAGACAAAAACTTAGATAAAGGATGATGGAGAGAATGAATGTATTAGTTATTGGAGCAAATGGTCACACTGGCCGTCACATAGTGAAAGAACTTTCAAATAGCAGTCAGCATTTCGTGAGAGCCATGATTCGAAAAACAGAACAAGCCAAGGATATGGAAGATTTAGGGGCAAGACCGATTGTTGCAGACCTGGAGCAGGACTTTTCATACGCTCTTGAGAATGTAAATGCCGTTATATTTGCAGCTGGTAGTGGCGGATCGACCGGTGACGATAAAACTCTTGCCATTGACCAGGAGGGTGCAAAAAAAGCGGTGGATTATGCGAAGAAGATGGGAATTGAGCGTTTTGTGATGCTTAGCTCAATGGGTGCCGATAACCCGTCAAGCGGCCCGGATGAATTGCAATTCTACTTAAAAGCAAAAGGTGCAGCGGATTCCCACTTGAAGGAAAGCGGCCTAAACTACACGATCGTCCGCCCTGGCTCCCTTTCATTTGATGATGCAACTGGAAAAATTGAAGCAGCCACTTCCATTGAAAACAAAAGCAGAGACATTTCCCGTGAAGATGTCGCGAAAGTACTTGTCGACGCCTTAACCATCGAAGAAACCAATCACAAAGTATTCGAGATCTTAAGCGGTGACACACCTGTCGAAGAAGCGTTAAAGAATATTCATTGATACTTGAAAAGGGACGGACCTCCACTTTGGAGGTCCGTCCCTTTTAATCATTAGCAGTTCTCCGGCGTACCCTTATTCGTCGCCGTCACGAACGATGATCCGCACCCGCATGAAGCGATGGCGTTCGGATTATCGATGGTGAATTAACGGTTATAAGGAACGTCGCCCCATCGCTAACTTTACCGGGCATTGAGCGTTTTTAAAGAGTCGTATATATTTTCGCACTTACGTATTTATCGTAACGTGTATTGTTAACTCTTATTATAGCGACTGATTAAGACGGTTACAAGTGGAACTTAAACTAATTTCGTTGTAGGTCGATTCTCAAGCAGGAAATTTGCGGAAATAGGTCGAATTACTTACACGGAGGGGGTGACGTATAAATGATGAGAGGAAAATTTGCGATGTTACTAGTGCCTGGAGACGGGGCCGATCCTGACATTAGCGTGACGGTTAAACAAGACGGTTTGAATGAGTATGAGGCGGAATCAAACTTCGATGTGATAATCCAAGACAAGGATCCGATACTTGCTGCGTTCACTGCATATGTATACTCGAAAGAAAAAAGTAAGCCCAACGGTAGCGACTGACCACCGGAGGGCTTTTTTAGGCGCCTGTATCAAATTCTTTATCTTCACCTTCAAGCAAATCAGAGTCCATGACTTCAATATCTAGCTCTTTGATCTTAAACACAAATATCTCGAGTCGTGGATCGTCTTTTTTGCGACCTAACGACACGAATAGATGTTTACTGTAAAATGAATTAGAACCCGGGAGAGCTTCAACGGTAGCAAAAACACAACCTGTCATTTTAGAAATTTCAAGAATACGGTTAAGTGCTTCAAACAATATAAAACTTCCGTAGCCTTTTTTACGATAGTTAGAGTCTACACCAAAAAAATGTATTCTTACGGATGGATAAAGCGAAAAATTATTTGGTTTAAAATCCATCTTCTTTAACTTTGTATTAGAAACGGTAGTACTATCATTGAATAATGTAAAGTATCCAATTAGGTTATCGTCGTCATCTAAAAAAACTGTTGTTTTTGCGATATTGAGGAGTTCCAATTTGAATGACTCTTTTTTCAGAAACGATTCTACCTCTTCTTGATCCGAACACTGAAATTGAATCACTCGATCATAATGTTTTGAATCTAATTTTTCAGCTCTTAGCATCTACTTTGACTTGAAATCGCTTGTTTTTTTAATGTGATTGTAGAATTTTCTCCTAAACTCTACCATTTCTTTGGATTCTGACTTCGTTTCTCTTTGAGCATATTTAGTGAATTTTTGATATTCTTGTTCGTTCTGAAACTCAACTTTAATTGGTTTAATTGGTTTTACAGGAGTTGCAATCATTTTTATAATCTCCTCCTTTGAGGGTCTGCGCATATATTATCACCCTTTGATTTTTATTAATCAATATACGCATCAATCCTCTATTTAATACTTATACGTATACTTATATTACTATATATTCCCTTTTTGTACAACTCGTGAAACTTTTTGAAAGTACCCCATTTGACTTAATAATTCCCGCCAATGTGCGACGAAATAAACAGGCGACTGATTATATTCGCATTAATTCGCCCAAGACCGTTTGGAGTAAGCGTTACCTCGTGCCATGTTCCGCGCTGAATCTTACCGCCTGAGTCCTTCGCGAGGTAAGGTACGATGTCAATGTCGTTCCCTTTTGTCGCATTGCCCGGAATCGTTGTGCCGTCGACTCTGACCGTAACTGCGCTCGGTTTTGTTGAAAGCTCGTAAATTCCGTGCTGGATGTCGTGAGTATGGTCCGGCAATGTAACGTCATGTGAGTGATTAGGAATCGTTACCGAGTGAGTATGGCTCGGAATTGTTACACTATGAGAGTGATTAGGCACATTAAAGTCGTGAGTATGCGATGGAATAGATACGGAATGCGAATGATTACCCGACGAACCTTCCGTATAGTAAGAAACCCCAGCAGCCGTATCACTATCTACTGCGATTGTATTACCGCTTGCTGCCCTCAATATGACAGAGCTGTTCGGATTTGATGCCGTTTGGAATCCGGTCGCAGTGAACATTAAATGACGATGATCTCCCCCGGCTGCACTCGATTGAGTTGTACCGCCGCCACTTGACGTCGATGTACTAACCCCACCGCCTGAGCTTGAGGTTGCCGTAGTTCCACCGCCCGAGCTACTTGTCGCTGTTGTTCCTCCGCCTGATGTTGTTGTTTTAGTCGTACTGCCTCCACCTTTTGTTGCGGCAGAATAAGCCCGGAAAGAATCCGTTTCGTAGCTTAGAGACATCGTATTCACATTAACCAAGTCGCTCGGCAAGTAGAATCGGATTATCGCTGGATGAGAAGCATCGCAGTTATCATTGTAGTTATGGGAATCGATATTTGTTGACCCTTGCGTATATGCTTCATTAACCTGTTGCTTTCGCTCGATGTCTGCGTTTACCGTTCCGATGTCCTCCGACAAGCTACCGATTTCAAGCTGAATGTCACCAGGAGCTCCGGTAATGTCAGGCTTCGCTTCTTTATGAATACGCTGTTCAATCGTTCCTAAGTCCGGATCAATAATACGAACAATCGCGCCTTCTTTAAACCTGTCAACTGATTCGCCAGTTAACACGCTTAGGTCTGCCGCCTTCACCTTGTAAACAACCTTCGGGACGCTCCACTTTTTCAGCAGAGCTTCGGCATTGTCTTTCAGCGACTGAGGGTCCTCGAAACGACGATCAATCCAGACGTACTTTTTCTTACCGTACTTGGCGATAGAGGCCGAGTCTTCCAGGTAAGGAACGCCATTATTCACATCTCGAACATCGAGCTGATTCACACCTTCGCCAGCACCTAACGGATAGATGCGGTTCACTATGTTATACGGATCAATCTCTCGCTGAATTTCTATGATGTTTTTAGCGTATCTGATTTCACAGGTTGGAACAGATGAAGGCCTTACTAGGTTCAGCGTCCACGGGTAGGACTTCGTATCAAATGTCCAATGATAATCTTCATCAAACGGCTGAGGTATCGCTAATAATGGGCCGAGTAATCCGTTCTCATTCTCGTACTTATAATGGAAGTACCTCGTAAAATCCACCGTTCCAAGCTTCCAATGCTTCGTTTCTTGCTGATCGAGAATATATTGGATATTTTGGCGAGTAGTCCAGTTGGTCGTTTGGTGATATTGGAAAAGCACGTCGTCAAGGAGCGTGGCGAGAACGTGTTGCATCCGGTACTCAACTACGTCAGCAGATTCGTTCTTTGTCGTCAAAGAAGGCACGATGCGAAACAGCCCGATAGATTCGTCGGACATATCGTCGACAATCTCGCAGTAATTAAATTCCGAGCAGTATTGGTTTTTTTCATCGTTTAACGGCAAAGAAAAAGAAGCAGTCCAAAGTTCATTCAGATGCTTCTCGTAGCCGATATTAAATGCGTTCTGTAGAAATGCGAGTGGTTTCCGGTCTTGGCCGAGTATTTTAATCATCGGCGCGCCACCTCGAGCCTGACGTTAATGTTCCGCGGAATCTCCCTCGCCTGGCTTGCCTTTAGCACTTGAAATTCGTCCGTGTAAATTAACGCCTTTTCTGAACCGAGATAAGCGACCACTTTTCGCAGGGCAAGTCGCTTCGTCCGGTCTTTGAATTCTTGCACGTTGCCAGCTTCGTCTGTGAGTGTTGCGATTGTATAAACGTGTCTATGTTCTTTCATATTTAGCGTGTAAGTCATTCCGTCTCCTCCTCCTCCGATAAAATAAAAAAAGACCGCCCGGTTAAGGGCAGCCTTGATATGGTGTTAATTCCTTCTTCTTCTTTTAAACACTTGTAACGGTCCTGTAATATCTTTTCGATGTTCCTTAATCGCACTCAGCATTCGGTATTCAGCACTGGCGGCTGATTGTTCGGAGTCTTCAGACGCTTTTTTAAGGTCGTCATATACATTGCGTACAGTCATTCGGATAAGCCTATCGCTCAGATGTGCCGACTTTCCTTTTTCCTCTAACGTTTTCTTTATCTCAGTAAACTGCGAGAGAAGTTCCCTGGCCGTTCCCTTGTCGATGATTTTCGCTTCGTTCTGAATCGCATTGGCTGCCACATTTAACGACATTGCCATTTCTACTTCCGAGCGAATTATGCCGGCTTTTTGGCGCACCTTATCCGAATCAAAATCGTTTTCCATCGTGATTTCAGACGCCCTTCTGGCAGCCGCATCCTGTAAAACTTGGAGGTCGTAAGAATATCTATCCTGGAGTTCGTTTATCTTCTCTTCGTACTGTTGAATGACTTCTTGTGTATCGAAGAACTTTGCATCGGGAGTCAGTCGATCGTTCGCCTCAATGCCTGCGATTTTCTCCTTCATTTCCTCGATCGATTTGTTTACGTTGTCTTTATGCGATTGAAGAGATTGATACCTGATTTCTCTGCCGATCCCCTCTTTCTCAAAACTTTCTGCGACATGCTTATCCACTGAGTAAATATATCCTCCTGTGTATGCACTGCCTTTGTCCTCGCCATTCTTTAACATAAAAACCTCTACTCGTTCCATATTAATTAGCCCCCTTGATTTGATTTAATTTATTTACTGCTTCATTTGATAAAACTTCACTAATCAAGTAACTCATCGCTATTGGTTTTCTTCTTTTCGGCTTTCTTCGTCTGTTATTTTTTCGCAAGCTAACACCAACCTCCTTACAATATCCCGAGCAGGCTTCCCGTCGACCATGCACTCGGCACTTGCGCACCTATCAACTGCATAAATCGCTCCCTCTAACGCCTCTATTTCAGCCTTTTCTTTTAACTTCACATCTGTTTCCCAGCGCCTGAACGCAACTTGTTCCCCGGACTCCGTTAGCACCTCATATTCCAGCGAATACCCGGAAGAAAGTTCCGTAACGTTATAGCCAATATGGGCGACTGATCCGTCAAATATTGGTCGATTGCCTTCTCGCTCAAAATACGACTTAGTAATTAAACCGTGAGCGAACTCATTCACCCGATACACACATTCCATTACTTAGCCCCCTTCCGGCGTGATTTCTTTGCGTTGTCCATAACCAATCGTGGTAGCAGTTCGGAGATTCGTTTCGCAGAGACGTAAGGACCGAATTTAAAGCTGAATTCCTGACCTTCATAATTAACGAGTGCTTCTTGCAATTTTCCGTTTCTTTTCAGCGTGAATTCATACGCGGGCATTCCCGACATAAAATCTCCTCCAATTCAAAAAGGCCAGCAAATAGCCGACCGTCGTCTTTATATACTTCTGCAATTAGCGAGTACCTGTTGTCATGTATGAGCTTGTGAATCTCGTAAGGTTGAACCGAATATATTTGCTTTTTCATACCGCAGCCTTATCTCTCGATTCATGATAGTCCCTTTCCTCGTCGACCAACTCTGCCTCCACGTCTTTGATTGACCGTTTACTGAAGCGAGCAATGTATTTAACTAAGAAAGGCATGTAGTCGTATTCGAGTTTTCCGTGCTCACGGTAAAAGGTTAGGACCGGTTTATCTCCCTTTCTTGAGTTGCAGCTCTTACATGAGATAAACAGGTTTGAGACGTGGTGCCTTGCTTTTCCTCGACTTAAAGGGCGAATATGCTCGAGATTAAAAGTTCCGGTTTCTTCTGACTCTTCCACGTTGCAATACCCGCATCGATTATCGAAGACATCAAAGAGCTGCGCCACTTCTTCCTTCGTGGTTTCAATCGGAATTGGATACTTTGGAGCCAGTTCCCTCATGCGATAGAACGCCTTGTATGCTTTGTTGTTGCTCGCTTGTTTGCATTTAAGACAACGGTTAGTGGATCCGCCCTTAGAGCGCTTATCCTTCTCGAATTGATTAACCGGCTTATCGACCTTACATCTACGGCAAGTGCGCTTTTCACTCATCGCTTTTCACCGCGCTTTGTGATAACGTCCAGCTTGTCGTTTAACCTTTTCAATAACTCATCGATTGCGTTTAAGTCATTTCTCATCCTTCATCCATCCCCCATCGTTTTATTTAAGGTTCAATTCTTTTTCAATCGACTTCATCACATCGCTGATTTCCTTATTACAAAAGTAATCAGTGTGTTTCAAGTGACTGAGTGCTTGTAGGTAATTAATCAGCAATTGCGTTCTGTTTTGCTCATTCATCCGTCATCCTCCCTTCATCAATATGTAGCGACTCTCCGGACTAGCCTTCATCGAGTGCCTTGTACCTCATGCAAAGCTTGCAAAATCACCTGGCGAATATATCGCTTCTCTAGCCCGCAGCCTGACTTTGGCGAATGTGAATAACAGAACTCCGTGGCGAAACGTTCGACTAACTTATATACCTTTACTGAATCCATTTTCGCTAGTATTTTGTGGTTAACTTCGTCCAGTGTTTGTTCATAGGCAAGCGTCAGTAGTGAGAACTGAATGGCGTCGAAGTCTGTATGCGGCATGGTGTACCGGAATTTCCGTTTGGCACCGGGCCATGAAACCAGGTAATCCGTATGATCGTCGTCGAAATAGGTGATGCTGATTTCACTCATTTTTGATCCCTCCCCTTGACGTCTACTAACTTTTTAGGTAAGATATAATTAGGATAATCTGCGTAAATTTTCGTAGAACACAAAAAAGGACGTTTCGTCATAATTCAAACGTGCCAGCTTCGCCTTTACTCGCGGAGTTACTTGCAGACTACCCGTTTCGATACGTCCGATCGTCGGAAGAGAAACACCTAATTCTTTAGCGAATTCCACTTGGGTAAAATTCAGATAGTGACGCAGCGCTTGAAACTTTTCTCCGGTCATCATAATACCTCCTTTTATTACTTTATCTTCAAAATAAATATCGGGCTAAAACGCCCTCTCTTATATATGCACTTTTTTACTGCACTTAAATCTTTCCACCCTATCCCGTTCATGCTTCAAGTGTCTTTCGCCGTACTTTTCAATAAGATATTGCTCCACCTCTTCCGGTTTCATTCGCGACACTGTGACAGGTCCGTAGTTGTGTCCGTGTCTTATACCGCGAAGATTAACTCTATCGCTGCCGTCCGTCAGTGTGAATTTCGGTTTTCTTCTATTTCCATTATTCCGATCTCTCGCTGCTTTAATATGCGAAATTTTATTCGGAGAGAATGGCTTTTCATACCTTTCATGATAGCGAAGCATGTACTTCTCATTTATGAAGAAAGGATATTCCAACTCACTTGCGTAATAAGTCTCAACGCCTTTGCGTGGCTTTTTCCTCGGATTTACCAGCTCCTGTTCAGCTTTCTTTTTCTTCTTGGCGAAATTATCCTTCGCGAACTTGCACGGCTTACAACAGGTCTTTGCAATATTCGGGCGGGACTTGTCACGGAATAGATAACCGCACCAATCGCAGTTCTTCACACGCTTGTCGTCAGAATCATGAAGTTCACCTTTCATCAAACGCTGGATCACCGGCATGGCATCCGTCATCATTATCCCTTCCGTAAATTGCGCCGCGAATAAGATAGCCCCTTCGCCTGGTTCTTTAAATTTAGGTTTGTTTGAGTCGTTATTTTTCGGAGGTTTCATAGATTATCTTCCCCTTTTCAGTTCGTTTTGTAGTTCCTGCGAATCTTCGAATATAAAAACTAACTGCCCGGAAAACTTGCGCGACGGCTCAAGGTCTACAAGTCGGAAGCCCTTCGATAACAAAGACCTGGCGACCTTCAGCGACAATATGCACTTAAATCCCATACTCAGCCCACTCCCTCAATAGTTTCCTCATGCGACTAGACGGCAGGTACAATTTAATCGCCTGTCCCTCACGGATCCTCGACCGCCATATCCACTGCAACAAATCCGACACTGCCAGCGCTTCAACATTCACGGAAACCCCGTTGTCCTCAAAGAACGCTCGTTCATGCGGGTTAGGATAGCGATTGAAGACATACGCGATTGCCTCGACTTCCCTATATTCGTTAGTCGCCCGCGCATTGACTGGAATCGCTCGATTACGGTAGCCTTTTGGTGTGATTGAACGCTCAATTTCCTTCAGCGTCGACCAATACATTTGCTCCTTCTTAACACCGGCGATATTCATAAAGTAGTTATAAAGGTTGTTTCGGAGTTGCTTCAGCACGCCAACATCAGCCCTGCGAAGATAAGTTGAGCTCAAGGCGTTGTTCCGCTTACCAACTTCGTTCAGCTTTCCTTCATATAAATCAATCAATCTATAAACCTCGTCCCGGCGTTCTGCCTGCTTGTCATAGTCCGTCAGTTCAAAGCGATCACCTTCACGCTTTACGGCGGAATACTCGTAGTTGAATTTGAACATGTCGTAGTAGTATCGCTGCAACTGACCGTCAAACAGATACGTCAGCACCTTCACGTTTTCAAATGCCCGGAACACCCTCGGCGGAAATGACCAAATCAAAAACTTCCCGCGATGATAAAAGAGGTTGCCCGCTTGTGCCAGGACTCGAATGTCTCGGTATCGGCTATCGTCGTGCGGGTCGCCCTTCCACGTAACCTTATTACCTTCGATTTCTATGTCACCACTGCTCTCGAGCTTCTTTATATCGCTGGCGTTTACATTCACCGGCTCGATTACGTCCATTACCTCGTCCAGTATTAGCGTATAGCCTGCATCGGTAAGGAGTTCGACCAGCTCATCGTCAGCAGCTTGAAAGAGCGAGTGCGTCGATACAATGTCGGCCCCTTTGACGATTAAGTCCTTCAAGCTGCGCATCTTTCGTTTCTCGGCATTTGCGTTGTTAGGTTCGATGAAGTTCCGATCAGTCACCGATATTTTCACTCGCTCGACTTCCGTTAGAAACGGAGTAATATAGATGAACTTTTCTGCGGCAGACGCTTCGTTCATATACTGAATCGCCCAAGATGTTTTACCGCTGCCCATAATAGAATCGATTATTTTAATTTCCGCCATCCTTAATTCCTCCCTCGTTTGACTGCTCGTTCAATTTTCGCTATGATATAATAGAAGAATACATAAACTTAGTACCAGGTGCTAAGTGAGTTAATTAGAATCGTTATAAATAACTCCGATATTACCCCCTTTTTAATAAATACGATGAAAAAGCCCATTCGGCGCAGCAAATTCCGAATTTTAATTTTAAGCACGAAAATAGCCGTTTTTAGGTGTCTCGGCTGTCTTACCCTTCAAAACGATTTAAAACCCCTTACAGGCCAATCTGAGCGCTTCTGAGGCTATCCTGGCTTTAAACTGAACCCCCCCATTCGGCGAAAGAGGTAAAATACACTAAAAACACACTCGTGATTCAAAACATTGCTTCGCACAAAGAACTTGCTCAGCTATCACTTACTCATTTTTCGCATATTCTTTTAAAAGTGCTTTGCGATAAGGATTTTTAATTGATGCCGACACGTTAGTGGCGGAATTACTAGATCTTAAGATCTTAAGCACTTAAAGACCTTAAGAACTTAAAAGATTCAAAAGGGTAACATAACCGAACACAAAAAGCAAGAACTTTTTAAAAGATAGGTCTTTAGACTTATTTTTTAATAAAATCGTGTAAAATGCGTCCTTTTTTCGTCCTCATACCGTTAAAACCTCCTTAATCACTAACCCTGCCCGATAATCGCCGAAGCTTTTTTAGCTGGAAGGCTAACTTTTTACGCCCTCTCACCAGAAGAGGAGGGCTAAAAATTAGACTGGAAGCTGAAAAAGGTGAGGCAACTTTAATAAACGAGCTTGAATGTAGGCGTAAGCCGGAATGAAACTCGTATCCTTCTACATCAGAACGACAAACAACGGCTCAGAACGTCATACAAGCGTCTCTCAGCCGTCTCACGAGCGTTTTAATACCAAGGTAACCGAAACACCCTTCCGCCGTTCTCAGCCTCTCCTACGCCATTTCAGCGTGTATGTCGTTTTATCCCACGAACAATCGAGCGAAAATGACCGGAAATCCTCTCCGAATACTACGACACCCCTCCGACGATCCGTTCCGTTTTACCAAAGAAGCACGTGCGGAAAACAGGTGTCTTTTCCATTCTCAATTAGAAGGCGATTTCCGCTCGTAATTGATAATGAGATTATGACCTGGTACTAACTTTTAACGGTTCTACTCCCATTTCAGTCATGACATCGTCCAGGGTCATCGTCACGTTAAGCTGCTGGCGAATCTCAAACGACTTTTTCATAGCTCCCTCGTACCGGACTTCTATTTCGTTCAAGGCTTGCTTTGCCATGCTTGCGAATGGTTTAAGGCGGGCCATTTCATCCTTCACCACCCTGCGACGAGTCAAGACCGATTTAAGCTGCGATGTGTAAGCAATGGCATCCAGTTCCCGGTCGTCCGTCTTTTCAATCGAATGGTAAATTTCAGATAAGCGAGTGTCTAAAACTGATAACATCATTCCGAGTTTGTTATACGTTTCCCTGACCTCCGTATGCGTGTCTACGATTCTCTTATGATAAATGTCCGATAAGAACTCCACTCCAATTACCTCCCGTATTATGTACAAGGGACCCGGTTAAAGGCCCCTCGCCTTACTTAATTACTTTCCGCCAGTTCCTCCGCCGCCGGGATCCGAGACAACTTGTTGCGGTGAAACTTCGGCTGCACTTGCTCCTGCCGCCCCTGTCGTTAAGATTGCTGCGATTAGTAATGTTTTGATTAGTTTTTTCAATTAAATCAGTCTCCTTTTATCGTGAGTTCACGTATTAGTATGTCGGCCACACCGCGTAATTGCGGAGATTTTTGCAGCTCGATATAAGGCAGTTCCGCGTAAACCATATCACCTCCTTTAATGAACAGAACTAATGATTCCAGCAAGAGGTTCGTATCGCTCTTCGCCAGGCCTTCATAGTATTTTGTAAACGGAGACTTTTGATTGAGTAACGCGATTACCTCAAGCGCTTCCTCGGCCATGCCATTGCTTGCGTAGTAAAATGCACGGTTTGAATCGTCCTTGATTTCCGACGGATCGCTAACTTTTTTCCAAAGGACACGAGCAAATTCCATTTCGTTTGATTCCACCCCGTCCGCCACGCTATCTCGTCCGGTTTCACGGTAGATTCGGACAGCCTTTTTGAAAAATACCTCTGTCATATCGTAGCTTGAGAACATATACGAAGTTGCCATCCGGAAATATGCGCCTGCTCTGTATGTAGGGTTGTCTAAGATTTCTGATTGCGCAATTTCCTCACATAATTTCCGGGCTTCTTCCTTGCGATTACGGTTGAACAGGAGCGACACGGCCTTTAACTCCTTGATGCGCAGCGAATAAAGTTCCCGAAGGTCTTCGCTACTGACATTATCGAGTAGTGCTTCTGCGATCGAAAGGTTATCATCCATGAGCGCAAAGCAACGTACGTCCGAGTAATAATAGGCGAATAACATCTGACGGAGAAACTTACCTTCCGGCGTCTTATAGCGCAGGCCCTTAATCCGCTTCATAAAGTCGCTTGGAGTAGCTTCTGATTGCTGGCGTTCGAGCAGAAGTGTATATGCGTTTGCTAAATCGATTAGGAGTTTGCTAGTCGTTCCGGATTCGTGAATCTGCTGAATTTTATCTTCCGCGTGGTCAAACATCCGGTTAACACTCATATATTCCAGCGCAAATTTTACATTCATCGGAGCATCCACATAATAAGACCAATCGGCGATAACCGTGTGATAGTTGTCCGGGTGAACCATCTGCGCAATAGTGAATAGCGTCTTGAAATTGATTTCCGAACCCTCTTTAAAGTGGCTGAACACCGAATGACTCATGCCGGTTTTCTGAGCGATTTTCCTCCACGTAAGCTTATACGGTAACTTGTCGATCGATTCCTCAACTAATCTCGCTAATTCCATTTCTGCCAACCTCCAATTTTTTAGATTAATAGGTTCGCTCCCGGTCTTGTAACGCTATCTCATACAAGGAATGAGGTTGCCGCCTCGTTACCCTCCATAAGATGTCGCGCCGAGTGAAGTGGTAGCTCCGATGCCTGCCTAATTGACATCGGAACTGTCACAAGCCTTTCGTTTACTTCGCTGCCAGTGCGATGTAATCCAATAACGACATTTCCTCGGTAAGTTCTGCCGAAACTTTATAAGGAAGTTCAACCGTTTTATAATCTCGAAGGTGAAAGTTATCTTCTTGCCGGAAGCCCACCGTCACCACTCGAAAATATAGAATGCCGTCGTAATCGCTGAGCAGGATATTATCGCCAAATAAAAACGCTTGCTCCTGGACCAGCTCATCTGTGTTGTGAAAATGCACGGTCACTTTTTTCATAACGGATCCACTCCGAATCTTTCTACTAACATTAGGAACGAGGAGACACTGAAAGAATCGATTTCCGAAATCAATCGTTCCGTTTCTTCATTAAGCTTGAGTGTCGCGATATCCTTAACCATTTCGTAGTATCCGGGATGCTTCTCGCTTTTCTCGACTACTCCGATAACTGCCAGGCCGTCGACGCATGTTAGGTAATACCAGTTGTCAATGCGGTATGAGTCGTAATACTCGATTGTCTCCTCGTCAATCTCAAGAATCACCTGGACCATTGAATCATTCGTTCCCACTGAAAGCATCTCCTTTTCAGTTAGTGGCGTGAGTGTGATGTTCAATTTAGATCACCACTTTTATTAAGACCTGTGTATAGCCCTAAAGCGAATGCTCCTAAGATACTAAAACCTATCGCAGCAACCATTTATTTTCCTCCAATTCGCTTTTTTATATTTTTTGTTCGACTTCTTGTACTTATAATATAACTAATAAAAATATATGTCAATAAAAGTTGAACAAAAAGTTTGAGTTCTTAAACATTCAATTCGACTTTATGATATACTCTGTATATAAAGAGTTAAGGGGTGTTGTTGGTGGCGATTAAGAAAAGGAACAAACCCGAGAATATCCAGCCATCTTATAAACCAATGGATATTACGTTGATTAAACGCGATAAGAAGAGAAGCGACCTTCGTAATGAGCTCGGTATCTCTCCTTCTACCCTTGCGAAGATGTCAAACGGTGAATATGTAGCGCTAGACGTGATCGGATTAATTTGTGAGTATTTAGATTGCAACGTTGAAGAAGTAGTTGAGTTTGTTAAAATCAAGAATTAAAGAGCGTTAAATATTCAAAAAAAGAAAACCCCTAACCCGTTTTAGGTTAGAGGCTTTCTTTTTTTGATTTTCTTTTATTGTTTATTGAATGGATACCTGTACATACACCACCAATTAGAGTTACACCACCCAAGATGATTAGCCCTCCTGCCGCATTCCTTCGCGGCCTGTAATATTTAAAATCGTCGTACCCATGCCAATCTTTTAAAGATACCATTTTACCGTATCTCAAAACTTCTTTATTAGGGTCATTATTGCCCCAGGCATAAAAGTATTCATTAAACTTCTCTGAGAGTTTAGACATAATATCGACCTCCAATCTAGTTACTAGTTTATATACGATCTAATTGGGAAAAAGTTTCAAATTTCTATTATTCGATTACCTCCACGGTCACAATGTCGTCAAACTGGAGCGTCTCAAACGATTCGTCTTCACATTCCACCTTTAACCCCTTTGTCTTCTCGTTAATGTGATGAACACGGCCGATAAACGTTTCGCACTTGCCGGCAAACTCCCGCCAGATTTTAAACTTTAGCGACAGGTTGTACTCCATTGCGTAGTGGATCCGCTCCTCATTCTCGCTCAAGGTAAACGAATCGATGATCGGCTTACTTTCTCGCTCGAATTCGCCCCACATGTTCCGCAGGTCTTTCACATGTTCGGGCAGCATCATTGAAGTCCACTTGATACGGCCACGATCCCGAATACTCATAAATACCACCTCGCTAATTATTATATCGAACATACGTTCTTTTATCCAATACGAATTTGAATTCCAGAATCCACCGGAACAGACGGAACCTTTTTCAGCGACTTCATAAACTCGGTAAATGACTGCGCTTGGAATAACTTAAACGGGTAGGTATCGTCTAAAGCATACCGTTGCTCAGCGAGTATCAGAACGTGAGGTTTAGGGTCGGCCAGTATGTCGGAGTTATAAAGGTCGATGTATCGGTCCATCTTATCTGCCATTTGTTTCTGCGAGTAAATCGAATTTTGCACCTCTACAAAAAACGGGGTGGAACGGAATCGGCAGAATATGTCGGGCTCTACTCCACCCTTACTGCCATACTTAGGCTCAACGCGAAACACTTCCAATGGCCCCAGCTTCCTCATCTCTTTATATACTTCGAGAATCGCGAGGAAATGACCTATCTTCTGCGAGTTCTTCTTTATCTTTGACTCTTCGCCGAAATATACGTAAGGGCTGAAGGCTGTCGACCGCTGAATATGTCCGTCTCTTAGCAACCGCAGCAGTACGTTATTGGCAGAGTAGGTTGGATTTTTCAGTCCTGCGAAGTGAATCTCCGCAATCGAATCACGATCCATCACACTAAATCTCTTCAAATCTGCAATAATCGCTTTATCACGCTTAGTTAAAGACATCGTTAAACACGTCCTTTTCCGTTAGTTCCGGCACTGGCTCCGGTTCGACTTCCTTTGCTTCCTTCGCCACCGTATAAGGTGATAATAACTCTCGGGCTTTCTCTAACTTCAAATAAGGCGCCTGCAGCTCGTAAAGTTTATCGCTATTCATTATGAATCGACCGGAGGTTTCCAGTTCATCGGCCCCTGGCGTGTTTACTATTCGAGCCTCAATCTTATCCCGCAGTTTAAACCCCATGCTTACCGTCAGATTCGCCCGGATCGTAGTATCGAGCACTTTGGCGTTAGGTCGTTGCATTGAAAGAATGGCGAACACTCCGAGCGTCCGGCCAATGGCGACCAGCTCCGTCAGAACATCCATTATATAGTCGTCTTTCCTCAGCATCACAAACTCGTCAATACAAACCACGATATAAGGGCGCCGGTGCTCGGCAGGCAACTCGTCAACGTGGCTCACCTCGAATGTTTCCGTCAGATCGCTCCGTTCGTCCAGTTCCTTCTTTATATGGCGCAACATCTTCTGAATGTCCCTGGCACTACTCAATACGCACTGGACGTGTTCAACTTTGCGAAAAATATGGAACTCCGACTTCTTACAATCGCCGAGGTAAAGCTCGAGCTCTGTCGGTTTCTTCATCTTAATGAGAGTCGTCAGGATGGACCGGAGCTGCGTCGACTTGCCTGAACCGGTTTCTCCTGCGATAAGGATATGAGGTTGCTTCAGCAGGTCAAACGCTACATACCGACCCTGCCGGTCCTTTCCAGCGATAATAGGCAGCTTGTGACGGCCGATATGCTCCGTTATGTCTTTGAACTTATACGGAAGCTCTGCCGGCATTGATCCGTTATAAACCGTGAGTGTGAATCGCTTATAGTCGCCTTCGATCTCAATCGACCGGCCAAAGTATTGCTGAAATACGTAGAAGTGTTTTTGAAGCAGTTTCGGATCCAGCCCGTTTGGTAACGTGAAAGTTATTTGCGTAGATTGGTCGGTAATGTCGACCGAGTGAATATTCGGAAGGATTAGGCGCTTGGTTCCGTCGCTCATTTCATACGTTAGATGGATTCCGCCAGACTTAAAGGTATCGATTAGCTTTTTGCGGACTTTCATTTTCGCCCACCACCTCATCGTAACCATCCTAAGATAGCGTTTGTTTCTATAAAGTAGATACCGGCTGCAAACGCCGCGATAGGAAGCAGTATCTTGACCACTGTACCCAGGGTGTGAAAGCCGTAGTCCTCGCACGTCTTGTCTAGCAATGCCGTGGCTAGTATCGTCCCGCCTGCGATTAGGATTGTCGATGAAAACATATTTTTGCCTCCTCGTGTTGGTTTCCTCCCCTCGCGCTCCCCACCTTCCCCTCACTCGCTCCTCTCGTTCTTAACAAATTTCGTTTTTACCGTTCTGATAGGGTTTCCGAGGGTATTACTTAACTAGGCGATAACAGTTGATAGAATGCCGTATCATTTCCGACTGTCTTCCGCCTTCATGTTGTAGGTTATGCAGCACCGATTGTCCGACTTTACTTGTCCGTAGTGAAAACTTTCACAGTCGGCTTGTATATTTTTCGCAAATCTTGTCCATAACGGTAGTAGAATAAGTATAAGGAGCGATCGATATGTTCGGATTATTCGGAGGAAAGCCACGCACTAAGCTCGGCAAATTCTTGGACGCCAGGGGAATATCGCAGGAATGGCTCGTGAAAGAGTCGAAGGTCAGCCGTAATACAATCAGCCAGATTGCGAGTAACAGAGATTATTCGCCAACGCTGCCGACTATTAAGAAGATTATGGGTGCGCTGAAGAAGGTGGATCCTGATGCAAAAGCTGATGACTTTTTTGACGTGGGATAGTACGATTTACCGTGACACAAAATAGTAAATTTTCATTACACAAAATCAACTCGTTTTTGTTGCATACATACACACATGTTGATATACTCGACCTAACAAATAAAAAACGACCGCTAGTGCTGGAACACTAACGGCCACTTAAAGAGTTATTTGCTGTCCGGCGATGACTCTTTTTTATTTTCCTTTTTTTCCTCTTCTTTCTTCAGCATTACCAACGGAAAAGTAAACCCTAACCAAAATTCAAATCGATCAGCTACAAAACTACTTAAATCTAACAAGAATCCTAAGAAATCAAGCATTCTACCACCACCTGTCCCATTTAAATTGGACATTATTACTAATTCCTTTTTTAAGATAACACAAGGCTAGTACAATATCAATAAATAAACACAACATATTGTGTACGAAAAATTATTCGACACACCATATATTGTGTTTCAGGTCAATTAGTCATTTGTTTGTCAAGTGGTTAATCAAGCAAATTAACTAGAAAAATAGAATATAGGTAAGGAAATATTAATAATCACCAGTATTTTAGGGTTATTTAATTGTTGACTAGTAGGCCATAAACCCTAGATGTGTTGTATAATGTTAAATAAATACATTATTGGGAGTGGTAGACTTGGCGAAAATAGATAAGTATATCGAAAAGGCGAAAGAACACTTTGACGCCGGCGAAGAATTAGCATTCGCAGTATTTGGCGCCTATGAAACTAAAACTATGGGAAAAGATACGGTCAGAAACGGCGTAATGTTAGCAACTAACCAGCGAATCCTTTTCTATGGCAAACGCACATTCGGCTATGACCTCGAAGTTTTCCCGTATGAAAACGTGAGTTCAATCGAAATGGGTAAAAGCATGATGGGCCACCATATCGCCTTCTTCTCGTCAGGTAACAAGGTGAAAATGAAATGGATCAATCAAGGCGACATCCCAGGCTTTATCAATCACGTTAAAGCGACGATTGGAAAGTCATCAGCGAGGATACAGGCTGCAGCTACCCAAGAAACGTCTAGTGCTGCCGATGAGATTAAACGCTTTGCTGAGCTAAGAGATTCCGGGGTTATTACAGAAGAAGAATTCGATGCGAAAAAGAAACAACTGCTTGGTATTTAAGGAGGTGATTTAATTGAGAAGATGTGTAGAGTGCGATGGAACAAAGAAGCTTGTGGACAGGACTACTGATGCGTGGAGCGAGGCTTTTGATTATCACGATAAAAATTCTCCGGACCATCTAACGACTAGAAAACGTGCTGATGCGGATGTCGAAAGAGAAGGAAACGCTAAATACGTTGATTGTCCTTACTGTAAGTCAGCTTAATCGCTGGTTTAGGGAGAACGAAAGAGCCCGCCGTTAAATGACGACGGGTTTATTACTGTCCAATAATTGGACGATTCATTTAAATACTTAATACAGCGGAGAGTGCGCGGAGTTTATTCTGAACGTGTATATCCGTTATTTGCACGTATTAGATCATTTCTTTCTCTGCCAATATCTATTAGCGTTCCTATTCCTACAAATAACGCCCCAACTGCTAAGCCGGATATAACTGACAATATTGCGTTTTTAATCATCCCTCCATATAACGCTACTTGACCCATATACTCTAAATTATTATTATTGACCATTTTCTTTGCCGAACCATATGTTGCCCAATCGATGCCGTTTAGCTCTACAAATGCACCGACTACTCCTACTACAATAAAAAAGATGCCGAATTTGCCAATCCAATTTCCCATATTCTCACTCCAAAACCTTTTATTAGTATAATCATACAACTCTATAAGATAAGAGCCAATAATATCTTTAAAGAGAACCTTGTTAAATATAAATTCAACCGTAATATCACCTTCTAAAATTGCAGTAGTGACTAATTTCCAACGGCCTCTCTGCCGGATAGATACCGCGATCATACTTCTGCAGCTCCGTCACCTCTTCAGTCGGATAAAAACCGCGTGGCAAGTCTTCAGCAAATCCAGGGTAATCCATAAGTATCATTAACGAAACGAATAAGAGCTTCATCGACTTCCAACTCCTTCCTATTCTCGTTATATTCGCCTAGTACCTTAGTTATTCGCAGTTAGAAACTCAAAGCGATCTGAAAATAGCCGGACTTAAAACGCAGAAAATGGACCGGCTGAAATTCCTCCATAGCCCCCCCGTTTTCGTTCCACCTGCAGAAAAAAATTTTTATATCCGTAAAAGTCAAAGTGATTTCAAAATTGGCGCGCCAGAGATTCAGAAGGAGCGCAGAATTTGTCGAAACCTACCGCCCCCCTTCTTAAAATACCCGTCGAGTTTTTCAACCCTGGTAGAAAATTGCGGAGCTCTGACCGACACTGAAAATTCGGAGGTGGCCCCCCGGCATAAAAAAAGAGCCGGCATCACTCCGCCGACTACAATGTAAAACCTTTGAGCGTTTCGTCTATCTCGTCTTGCGTAATACCGATATACCTCTTCGTAATGCTGGGCGCTGAGTGATTGAATATCTCTTGAAGGAACGCGATGTCCTTGGTCCTGCGATAGTAATGATAACCGAACGTCTTACGCATAGTATGAGTGCCGATGTCATCACGGTCTAACATACCGGCAGCCTTAGTCATAGCACGGTATGCTTGCGTGGGGCTTATCGCCTTATCTCCTTTGCGACTAGGGAACAGTAGCTCCTCGTCTTGCATGCCGGCCGTGTACGCCTGGACTTCCGCCTGTAAGCCCTCGTTAATAAAGAATCGCCTTACCTTATCCGTCTTCTTCTCACGCTTCAGCACATGCGTCTTGCCCCTCACATCGCCCACTCTTAACGGAAGTATATCGCTGACACGTAGCCCGGTATTGATTCCGAATACAAAGAGAAAGCGATCACGTTCCGAGCAATGCCTGCGAAGAGCCCACTTCATTTCCTCGATTTCGTCGATCGTTCTTAACGGCTGAACGTTCTTTTCCTGCTTCATTTTCATACCTCCAATGTACGTTATTGTATCGTTAAGTATAGTTTACCGTTACTTTCCAGTAAAGTCAACGTTTTGTAAGTACGAAAATATACAATAACATACATTCGTCCGACCCCCTCGAGTTTGGGAGGCACTTGTCTCCGGCGCGGATTGGCTGATAAAATTCGCCTAAACCTTACGAAACATTACCGTTAAATCGTAATCATTCCTAATTGGTTTACCGTGTTTCCTCTATATGTACGGAACACACCGACAAGTTACGATTGCCAGGTAATGCTCCTACGTTCTCAAAGCGTTTGGAAGGCCACGCGGACCAACCCCTCGGCTGCTAGAATCGTTCTAAACCGCTTATATTCGGGCATGTTTTCGACCTGTCTACGGCTACTCATACGTAAAGAAATGTTAACCGAAAATGTTCCGAAATGTGCAGTTTTGTAACTACCCTTTGGCGTCCTCAAACGTAAGCCTGCCGTAGCCTCATGGCGATTTTACTAATACGTCCCATTTCCGGTCAGTCCGGCAGCTCCGAGGATCGTTTCGGCTGCCTTGACATCCCCACTTAATGCAAGACTGGCATATGAGCGGTTCTTCTTCGGAATCATGCGGTCGAGCTTCTGCTTAAACCGTTTATCCTTCTCACGTTGAAAGTCCTTACGTTTTTCCCAGCGAAATAACTGCATCCGGGACACCCCGCACTCCTTGGCGATTTCCTCACGGCTAAGGCCCGCCTGGAAGTCGAGTAAGAGCTCAATCGCAAGGTAATGTCGTGTATCCAATGGCGGGACCTGAGACGGTTGGTTGCTACGCTTCTTTCGTCTACTCATAAAAATAAAACCTCCTTAAGATATAAAACCCCTGCAAGTCTAAAGCCTTGCCATTATTCATATATTTATCGCTGGTCTTTAGTTAGAGCGATAGCGAAAAAGAATAGATGGCGGCCGTAATGACTGTAAGGAATGAAGGGCGCAAGGGTCTAAAAAACGTACTATTTTCCTTTAAGGGAAAGACGCTGAAACCCTTGATATGACTGCGTTTGTAAAATATTTCAGGAAGTTTTTTTCCTAAAAACGGATTGAAGTAGCACGTTCTACCCCTCGTAAACTTCAGCGAAATACAACCGGTCCAGCATCCGATCGAGCACATTGTTGAAGTAGCCCGGCAGATTCTTCACCTTATTCGCCTTGAACGTCACCATCACTGCGGAAATCCCCACGTTTAACAGGACGTCCTTATCAAAGGCGGTTTTCAAATACGACGTGTGAGCAAGCCATATGCCGTACAAGCGATTCCTCAGCTTCTTATCGGCAATCAAACGTTTGAATCTAACGTACGGAGAACAAGACGTATTATTACTTAATAACTCTTTTTCGCTTGAAAGAGTAATAGCTTCCGATTCAATTTTCGCAGGCTCAGGCGTTGATTCTATAGACTTATCGGCTTCCTCACGACTGGACACTGGCGACTGGACAAGATAGATATTGGCACCATATCCTCCGGCCACCTTCCGCATGGTTGAAACCTTTACGAGGATCCCAAGCGCCTGTAGCTTGCCGAGCGACCGGCGGGCAGTCTTCTCACTCTTACCGATTGTCTGGGCGATTGTGGACGCTTTTAAATGTGCTGCGCCTCGATACTTCACGGCAAAACGACCGATCAGCTTAAGCACGCTGCGGTCTGTGTCGGACATTTCGTAATAGTGGTCACAGGTATGACGATATAGAGCCTCGTTTAATGCCGAGACTGACTGGAACGATTGGTATTCCGATAGGTATTGCATGGTTCGGCTCTCCTCCGAACTCGACCGATTAGAAGGCATACTTAATAAACCGTTTGACTTCAACGATTTTTTTAAGTAAAATATAGGTAGGTTAGGGCGCTTCTGTTTCGGCAGAGCGTTCTTTTATTTTGTCTATTTTTAATTAATTCCCGAGTAACGACGCTACTTGCTGGCGATAACCTTCCGCGCTTGCTCCACTATCCAACGCTTCATACATACCGGTAAGAGCTTCATATAACTCATCGCTTGATTCTGCATCATATTCCGCGACCATCTGATCGTACATTTCCGTTACTTCTTCCGACTGTTCTCCCGCCCGGAACATTTCAACATAGAAATCATCTGCGAAATCCTCGAAACTTTGCTCCGGCTGACTCTGACATCCGACTAATAATCCGATTGATAATACTCCCGTTAATAGAAATTTCATTTTAAATTCCTCCAATTTATCGTAGTTTAGTGCGAAACTTCTTAATCGGCGAAAACTGCTCGTGCTTAACTCGAACATCATCGCCTGTCATTTGTACATAACGCCGGGTCATGTGAATAGAACTATGACCAAGCAACCGCATAAGCGTGTACGGGTCCCCACCGTTTAAAATGTAATTTCTTGCTGCAGTATGGCGCCATGTGTGGGCAGTGCTCCTTATCTCCTTACCAACTCCCGTTATATCACCGTAATACTTCAGACGCTTATTCATTTGTGTATCGGTCACTTCCTCGCCGTAACACGAAAGAAAAACCTTATCTGCGTGAGGAAAGTGGGTCTTGTTCTCATCAATTAATTCCAGTAACAACTTAACCGTATCGGCAGACAATGGTACCACCCTCGACCGCCTATTCTTGTTAAACCTTGCCGCAAGCTCAATCGAGCGAGTCTTCATATCTATATCGCCAGGTCTTAACGAAAGAGCCTCGTTCATCCTCATCGCGGAATCAAGTAACAGCCATTGGAACACGTAATCCCTAAAACCAACGTACTTCCTTTGATCGCAAGCCCCAAGTAATGCTTCGACCTGTTCATCTGTAAATGATTCGATTTTATCCTCGTCGACTTTTTGAGTGCGAATATTATCCATCGGACTCTTACGTGCGAATCCTTCCTTACACCAAAAGTTAAATGCAACCTTCAGCGACCTTATCCTCATATTAATCGTGGCAGACGCTAAGCCTTTGCCGTGATCGCTCAGGATGTACTTATGACCTTTAAATCTCGGCGCATCTACCGTTAAATAGTGAATGTAATTCCGGCAGATTTCCGTCGTTATCTCATGTACGTATTGAATTCCGAGATTCTCCTCGTCTAGCCATGCACTGAAATATCGCCAGGTGTTAGAATAGTCCGTTTTAGTTCTATCGCGAATCCCCTCGCCTATCTTTGCGGTGATAAAGTAGTTCCAGGCTGATTCGAGTAACATCGGCTGAATATCGCTGGTAGGAAATGCGCGGTTATCTACCTTGGCCCTTCTTTGACGGATACTTCTTCCTTCAGACAAAATAAAAACGCCCCCTAACGTACGTTTAAATACGTTAAGAAGCGTTAATATAATGACTCGATTAAATTTTATCGGAGGGTGGAATACGTAACCCCGATTGGAGTAAATACGTCATCCCCACCGATTAACTTTGCGCTCATTGCCCGGGAGAAAAACCTAGCAGTTCTCCGGCGTACCCTTATTCGTCGCCGTCACGAATGATGATCCGCATCCGCATGAAGCGATGGCGTTCGGATTGTCGATGGTGAACCCGCCGCCCATCATGGACTGCTTGTAATCTATTTTAGTACCGTTCAAGATAGCAGCATCATTTTTAGCTACAACAAGCTTTATTCCATGTTGTTCCAGTGTTGTATCTCCATCTTGAAGCTCATGTTCAAATCCCATACCGTAAGAAAGGCCGCTGCAGCCTCCCCCTTTTACCGCTACTCGCAACATGGCATCTGTTTCGTCATGTTCCTTCATCATATCTTTAATCTGAAGGGCAGCGGCTTCTGTTAGAATGACAACTTCACTCATTTACTACACCCCCAACCTTTTCATTTCTTACTACTTAGTATACTCCTTTCTATTTTACTACTCAACCAAAGGAGCTTTGGTGAATGAATGTAAGAAAACTTTTTATTGGGCTCTTTTGATCATGTTTGTTGCTACTTTAGAGGAAAAAGAATTCAATAAGACAAAAAAAATAAGCCAGTCACAAGACCAGCTTTTCTTTAGAACATCGGATTATCTTCCAGGAACTGATAGATATGATCCACCAGTTCTTCAGGTGTGTCCCCTGTTACGACTTCACCATTGACGAGAGCATAAAAGGATTGTGCGCATTTTCCGCAGTAACCCAGGCATCCGTACTCAATGACATCAAGGTTGGGGTCCCTTTCTAATATCTCAAGCGCTTTTTGCGCACCACTAGCAAGATTGCTTATACAAAATTCTATAATAGGTTTCAATTCTATCACCTCACTACTCTTTGTTATGCTACCTTTTTTTATCAATATCGTCAATCATTTGAGTTCCATGTAATGGTATAACAGATTGTGAACATTTTCGCTTATTTCTGTTGTGAAAACGCCACTATTTCGATATACTTTTAATGTTAATAGGTTTATTAATGTGATAATTGCTCGAATTATGCTTCATATTGAAAATGCTTACTTTTTCAGGACCCGTTTTAACGTGAATGTCCTTTGAATCCTGTCCCATACAACTATAGGGATATAAATCATATACAAACACACTATTTCAACAATAATGTAGAGTGCAAAAAAGGGGAAATTTTTCATGAAACAATTAGTGCTGCTTGGTGGAGGATACGGTAATATGCGAGTTCTTCTTCGCTTATTACCCAACCAATTACCTGAATATGTATCGATTACCCTGATTGACCGAAATCCTTACCACTGTCTTAAAACTGAATACTACGCATTAGCTGCTGGTACGATTTCAGATCAACATGTACGCGTATCATTCCCGGAACATGCCCGTTTATCCTATGTGTACGGAGATATTTCCGGAGTGGACATGGAAAACAAACTCGTAAATATGAAAGATCAAGATCCAGTTCCTTATGACGACCTTGTGATTGGACTCGGTTGTGAGGATAAATATCATAATGTTCCCGGTGCTGACGAACATACTTACTCCATTCAAACAATTGAAAAATCCCGTAAAACATACCAAACCTTATGTAATCTTCCAGCTGGTTCGATCGTAGGAATTGTTGGAGCCGGCTTAAGCGGGATCGAGCTTGCGAGTGAGCTTCGTGAAAGCCGTTCTGATTTGAAAATTAAGCTATTCGATCGTGGTCCGCGTATTCTTAATGCCTTCCCTGAACGGTTAAGTTCTTATGTTCACAGTTGGTTCGACGAGAATGATGTAGACATCGTCAACGGCTCGAACATCACAAAAGTGGAACCAAACACCCTTCATAACCATGAAGAACAAATTTTTTGCGATGCCATCGTATGGACAGCAGGAATTCAACCAAGCAAAGTCGTCCGAGATATGGATGTTGAAAAAGATGCAAGCGGTCGCGTTATTCTGACAAAGTATCATAACCTGCCTCAGGATGAGAATGTTTACGTGGTTGGTGACTGCGCAAGCCTTCCTCAAGCTCCAAGTGCCCAGCTTGCTGAGGGACAAGCGGAACAAATCGTGACAGTCTTACTTAAACGTTGGAAGAATGAACCGCTGCCGGCAGAATTACCTAAGATTAAGCTAAAAGGAATTCTCGGCTCACTCGGAAAGAAACATGGTTTCGGTCTGGTAAACGAGCGCTCCATCACAGGTCGCGTCGCTCGATTGTTGAAATCCGGTGTGTTATGGATGTATAAATATCATAATGGATGATGGAAAAAAAGAACCGCAATGTGCGGTTCTTTTTTAGGTACAGCTTTATTTCTTTCATTAAAAAGGACTCTCCCAATAAGGACAGCCCTAATACCCCAATCAATCAAACCGCTTTATACCCAAATTTCTCAAGCTCAGAATAGATCGTCTTTAAGCGGGGATTCCCTTCTCCGATAATATTCCCTTCTAACAGAACAATCGGATAAAACATATCCTCTTCGATCACTCTTGAAGCAAACTGCTTAACGAATTCATCTTCAGGAGGATTGTGGATATCAACATATTTAATCACGAATGGCTGGTTTGGATACTTACGACTAACAGCAGCCTCAAGCCATTCGTACGTTTCTTTCGATGATGGTAAGTTTACACAGCTTGGACACAGTATTTCTGCCCCATACACGTAAAGTTCAACAGGTTTTCTCTCCATGTCACTCTCTCCCCTTTGTTTCCCTCTCTTGTTTATTTTACAAAAAAAACAGCCGGGTTGGAACGATTATATGTAAATTCTGTACTGGGAATTGCATTTTGAAAATTTCTTATGCAATGTGAAGTTTGGCGAGATTCAAAATGCATGAAAATTAGTGGCACAGAGTGTAGCGGAAAGGAACGGTCCATAATATTACACCACAATTCATTAAAGAACCATTTCCAAAAAAGAAATTCCCAATAGTTTGCAGGTTGATAGATTTTTTGTGAATATGTCATTATAATAGAGAGTAAGGAAAGGAGTAGATAAATATGGCTGAAAACGAAATGATCGCACCTGTTCAGGAAGTATTAGATAAATTACGTCCGTTCCTACTTCGCGATGGTGGAGACTGTGAACTAGTGGACGTTGAAGATGGTATTGTAAAATTACGCCTTCTAGGTGCTTGTGGAAGCTGCCCAAGTTCAACCATCACATTAAAAGCAGGAATCGAACGCGCATTAGTGGAAGAAGTTCCTGGTATCGTTGAAGTAGAGCAAGTATTCTAATACACCATTAATGAAACAGGCTGAATCCTTCATTGGATTCAGCCTGTTTCTTTTTGACTATAGGGATGTGCTCGGTTTCTTTCCCTTTAATACGGCATGAATATTCTCTACACATAAAGCCATCATCCCATAACGTGTTTCTTTAGAGGAACTGCCGATATGAGGAAGTGCGACCACTTGATGTAACTTGAGAAGAGGATGGTCTGCATCGATCGGCTCCGCTTCGAATACATCTAATCCTGCCCCTGCAATATCTCCCCTCTTTAACGCTTGTTCTAAAGCTTCTTCACTTACGATCGGGCCACGGGCTGCATTGATGAAAATCGCTGTATTTTTCATCAATAAGAATTGTTCTTCTTGAAACATACCTTCTGTGTCTTCGTTTAAGGGAGCAAGAACCACGACAAAATCCGATTGAGTGAGGAGTTTCTCCAAAGTTGCATATTGAACACCAAGGTCTTGTTCCACTGCATATTTTCTGGAACGATTATGATATAGAACATTCATATTGAATCCCTTCGCTCTTCTTGCCACAGCTTCACCTATGCTTCCCATTCCGAGAATGCCAATGGTTTTGTGATGAATATCTAAGCCAGCTAATAAAAGGGGTGACCAGCTTTTCCACTTTCCTTCTTTCACATAACGGTCTGCCTCGACGATTCGTCTTGCCGTTGCCATTAATAATGCAAAGGTTAAATCAGCCGTTGTTTCCGTTAGAACATCAGGCGTATTGCATATGGTTATGCCTAATTCTTTTGCCGCTTCAAGATCTATATTGTCATGGCCGACAGCCAGATTTGCCACGACTCTTAATGAAGGAGATCTCTGTAACAGCTCCCGATCTATCTTGTCCGATAACATCGTAAGTAAAGCAGAGGCACTCTCTGCTTTATGGAGAAGAACGTCTCTTGGTACAGAAACATCTTCATGCTCCCACATGTCAACTTCAAATTCTTTCTGCAAGGGTGCAATGATTGATTCCGGCAATTTTCTTGTAATATAGATGGATGGCTTCATATGTAGTCCCTACCTTCACTCTTTTTCTACAGTTTAGCATAAAAGTGAAGGCCGTTCCGATTGGGAGGGTCGTCGATGTTACAGCCATGCAACAAGAGGAATTCCCCATTTTTTAACGGGAACTTCAGACATATGATAAAAGTCAGACAGGAATGCTTCATATTGGTGGGAATTTTTCAGATAGCGCTCCAGCTTATCTTCAACTACCTTCTTCTTCTGTTCTGATTGTGAAATATAATACTCCTCTATGCACTCGAAATAGTGAAGGGGAAACAAGAGACGTGAATACAGCAGTCTCCAAGAGAATGGTGAGAGTGGGGTAATGGATTCATACTCTCTGATGAATTCCTGGAGCTCAGGATGAAACGTTTGGCTTCTCATGAAATAGCGTTCTCTCACCCACTCTGCTATGTCCCGGCTGCAGTGATCGAACACCCATTGGAATGGAAAATGAATGAACACTTCCGTCCCCCATGTGGATTGAAGAAAACGCTCATGGCAAACCGTTCCCGCATCCTCTGGCTTCGGATCCTCATCAAGCTCCGTGTCAACCAGGTACTGGATGGCGTTTTCTGCCAAAGCACTGTAATAAGGGTAGCTCTCAACAAAGCGGCGTTCAAACTCGTCAGCCGGCTGGTCCTGAATAACCTGATAATAAGCCTTCTCTAACTGAGCAAGCCTCTTTTCCCACAGACTTTTCCACTGTCCCATACGATTTATTTTCTCTACTTTTTCTTCAAAGGTCCGTCCCCTGAAATGGAATTTGCTTAACTTTCTGCCCATCTTTTTATCAGGGGGAGATTGGATGCTTTCATTTCGCAGCACCACATAATCTTTATCCTTTTCTACCACAAGGAATCTTCCTTCGTTGCTCTGGACGAAGGTTGAAACATGCCGATCTCCCTGACTTTTTAGGTGTTCTGCCAATTTGTAGAGTTCCACTAAGGTTTCTTGTTCCATATTCGATACGCCCACAATACTATATACTAATCCCCCGACCATATATCGATCCATCATTCCATCAAAAAATGCCCGCTCTGGATGCAATCCAAAATGATTGATTAATATTTCTTGAGACATATTGATCTCTCCTATCTAAAGTAACCATCTTTTTTCACAGGGTGATCCGTGTCAAACAAGTCCTTTTTCATAATGTCAATTCCTTTCAAAATCACTTCATTACCACTCACGCACTTTATATGAAAACAACCTTTATAGACAATTATGAATATCTAAAACTGGAGATGGGCAAGAATGAGAATAGAAGCTATTATTATGTCTATTTTTCAAATGGGAATCATATGTGTAAAACAAGGCTTCGTCTAATCGAAATAGGGGTTTTATAATCTTTCAAAGAAAAGGTGAATAGGATGAAGGATAAAGAATCAATGGATTTATTAGAGAAAACGGCACGTAAATGGCTGCATGAAAGAGGAGTAGAGATTGAAGATATTGCTCAATTGGTCATGTACCTTCAACAAAAGTACCATCCTGATCTTGAACTAAAGGAATGTGTCTATAACGTTGAACGTGTGTTAACGAAGCGGGAAGTGCAAAATGCGATACTAACGGGTATTCAACTTGATATATTAGCTGAGAAAAAAATGCTGGAAGAACCACTTCAGGCGATAATTGAAGTAGATGAAGGTTTATATGGTGTGGATGAAATTCTAGCCTTTTCAATTGTTAATGTATATGGATCGATTGGATTTACAAACTACGGCTATATCGATAAACAAAAGCCGGGAATCCTGGAGAGGTTGAATGATAAATCATCTGGTATGTGTCATACCTTCTTGGACGATATTGTAGGTGCAATTGCAGCAGCTGCATCAAGTAGACTGGCACACCGGGCTAAATGCGCAGAATAAGCCTAGACGGAATAAAATACGTATCCAAATCAGACGACAGGCGTCGTCTGATTTTTTTAGTGAAAGAAGAAGTGTCCTAAAAACTGACAAAATAAATCATACTGTATCCCCTAAAAATCACATAAAACATAAATAGTTCCTTTTCACTAACTTTATTATTGCACATCAATGAATAGTTTTATATAATTACAATTATAGTTGTAATTACCATAAATATAGTTGTATCAAGGACTTCTAAACGAATACACAGCAAATAAAGGCCATCACTTAAACGGGATTAGACGGTTTCACACAGAAAATAAACAAGGTGAAATCACATCCAACTCCTTAGTGACCTAGCCCTTATCGCTGCATACAAGGAAGCAAAACAGTTAAAACTCAGTAATGATTTTATCATTCTGATCGAATAAGAAATTAAAAAGAGAAAATTAGTTCATTAAAGAATCGTTTGATTGTAGATGTCTTCGTGTTCTTCACAAGTCGGCATGATGTCTTCCCACTGAACGTCAAGAGCACATACAATGGCATTCAACTTGTTCAGGGACGGGTTTGCCTCTCCCTTTTCAATCAACGAAATATAATTAACCGTCAATCCACATTTGTGACTTAATTCTTGTATGGTGATTTCTTTTGCTCTTCTGTGGTACCTTATTTTCTTTCCGACAAGTCCTGTAACTGTAATACTCATTACCTCACTACCCTTTTAAAAATTCTTTAGAAATGACGTGGAATGTTTCGAAAATCAATTATGAAACAGTGACTTTCATTCTTAAAGTTGTTTGCATTCGTAAAGAATAGTTAGAAATTGAAAAGGTATCAATGCTAATAGTCCCCTACTACCTTTGATGTTTACCCTAGATTAATACCTTTACACTTAATTTCGTAATATTTTTTTAAAATATTCTTATTGTTTTTCAGATCCTGTCTTCCTAGTCCTTCTGAGTACTCAAATATGTGTAATGGAAAAGTTAGTTAGAGGAAAAACCATATAATACTTTAGGAGTATAATTCTCGTTCCTGCTATTATTTTACTTGCTACAGTATCTATAGAGGCATAGATATTAGCAAAAAGGACCAATTACGTAGGTCCTTAAGTATAAATAGTATTTTGATTACTTCTTTTAACACTAGTTCTATTTTACTTATACGAACGAGGGTTGTCTATTATGAATGTGTTACTAATTTAAGACATTTTTCTATTTTTGTATTCAGAAGGGCTTATAAGGTGGAGACTGTAAAAACAGCCTCCACTTTTTTATTATTATATATCCCATTCGTCTAATGTATCAATTGTGTAGGTCGGCTGAATATCCTTCGAACTTAAAGCCTCTTTGGTTGTGACTCCAGTGTGAACAAGCAGCGTATCGAGTCCGGCGTTGATTCCAGCCAAAATATCGGTATCATAGTTATCCCCAACCATTAACGTGTCTTCCTTCGGGACCCCTAATACAGATAGGGCTTGCTCCATAATGATCGATTCGGGCTTTCCGATAAAGGTCGGTTCTGTTTGTGTGGAGACGGTGATAACTGACGTCAGGGAACCATTCCCAGGAAGCAATCCTCTTTCAGTCGGAATGGCGATATCTCCATTGGTTGAAATAAAAGTAGCACCATTTCTAACACCCAGGCAAGCGAGAGACAATTTTTCGTAATTAATGTCACGGTCTATCCCCACTACTACGAAATCCGGTTTCTCATCCCTAAGAGTAATCCCGCTATCTTCCAGTGCCGAACGAATTCCTTCTTCCCCGATGACATATGCGGTTCCATTTGGTTTTTTCTTTGCTATATACTGAGCTGTCGCCATTGATGTTGTGAATATCTGTTCCTTCGTGGCAGGAATGGCAAAGGACTGCAACTTTTCTGCAACCTGCTCAGGTCTTCTTGAAGAATTGTTTGTTACAAACAGATAGGGTAATCCCTTCTCCTGAAGACGTTTAACGAATACTCCCGCTTCCTCGATCTTTTCTTTCCCTTTATACATCGTGCCATCTAAATCGATTAAGTATCCTTTATATTCTTTCATTGTTTACCTCCATATGATTGTTTTAGTATGCCCAAACACCTTAAAGTCTGTTCTATTTACGATAAAATGCAGCTTTAAATAAAACAAAACGCTTCCTGGTCAGAAAGCGCTGTCATATCTCATTAATTTTTAAATGCGGATACAGGTCCCAGTTCATTTTCAAGGTAGCTGCGAACCTGTTGAGGAAACTTCTCTAACGAGTAGAATACCTCGTTTAAAACCTTATGTAATTGATCATGGTTGACGGCTGTATACTCCTGAACAAGTATCTTACGATTGCCTACAAGGAGCTTGAGGTCTCTACTCATCTTGTCATCGATCACCTTTTCATCCAAAAGAATGTCAATGATGTCTTCATAGCTTCCAGGGTCTCTCATAATGAACCCATCGATCATGCTGTTCCCTACATCAAGTACGGATTCAATGATCGTATGAGCCATTCGCTCCAGGGCTAGTTTTTCTACTATGGAGTTCCATTGATCATTGGAACGAACGATGGTTAACTGCTCACTCATATAAAGCAATATCACTTCAATCTTTTCTCTATCTACGAAATACATGGTGCCACCTCTTCCTGAACGATATCATCACACTTTATTCTAACATAATTTCACCATCACCATACAGGTACATCCTGCAAAACTCACTTCAGTTTGTTATGATGAAATAAGCAGAAAAAGAGGAGGACATCGTCATGAGTGAACGATTTTATTTATACGATGATACAGAAAATACAAAAACACGATTTGTGAGCTTTATGGGGGAAAATCAGCGGTACGACTTAGCTATTACCCAGACAGATCGATATTATGGTAAATCTTTGGTACTAGACCTTCAAGGCAGTCGATTTGCGATCGTTGGCAGAGATGATCTTGATGAACCCGGATATGTAGAAAGTGTATTCAAGTTAACTCTGGAAGAAGCCGATGAATTGAGGGACTTCTTAGGGGAAATCATTTTGTAAAATGTGCACTGAAGAATGAAGTCCACCCCACTCTCACATACTACAAGTATGAAAGGTGGGAGATAAAATGAGTAAAGAACCTAGAGACAAAGAAGAAGAAGTATATAGTGACTTCTCTAATGTTGAAACGTATCGCAATTTTATCGTTCCAGAAACACTTCCTGAAGGACCTTACGGATCTCCGCGGGGAAAGCATACTCCAGTCGAGAACAAAAGCACTCCATGGGAAGAAGGACAACGGTATTACAGTGCCTTCAACTATGAAAACAAATCACTTCATCAGGATATTCCACGTCAGGAGCCTGGGTCTCATCCTGTTCATGCAGACCCCGATGTGAATGAAGAACCTCCATATACTGAAAATAAGTAAAAATACAAAAGGAACAAACCAGACGGTTTGTTCCTTTCACCATTATTTATTGACTTTCTTCAAAAGAAAATAAGCGCAGCCAAAATTACAATATTCGTACAAGTAATCCTTATGTGTACTCACCTTTGTGTCAAATGACGCTTTTTGATTGTGGTCATCGAAAAATCCCTTTAAACGAAGCTGGCCATATCCCCAATCCCCAAGGATATAGTCGTATTTGCTTAAGATATCGCTATATCTTTCCTTAAATGCTTCCTCGTTGAATCCGTCTCTAAATTCCTCAACGATTTCGTAGCATGTATTCTGCACACAAATCATTTCGTCCACCCACTTTCATTTCCTTATCTTAAATTATAACGGATTGTCCATTAATTACTATGAAAAATTGTCATAAGAGATGGTCACCCTATCAAATAGGGGGTGTTTAAGTTGAATAAATTCATTCTGGGTACAACTGTTTTAAGTATTGCGCTAATCGGAACTGCCTGTGATGGAATCGACACGGCCAATGAGGAAATGTTTCACGACAATGGAAACACCATAAACGTGAATGACCGGGAAGACCTGTACAACGAAAATAGCTGGACCAAAAAAGGAGCCCACCGCGGTGAGGACTTCGGTTATGTTCGCCAACAGAAAAGTCCTACAGGTGGTCAAACCATTTCCACCAAGGATATGTACAGCATCAATCGTGAACAAGTAGCCGACACGATCAGCAAAATGAGTGTGGCTCTTCCTGACGTGAAAGATTGTTCCACTCTTGTCACAGACGAAGAAGTATTGATTTCATATGTGACCGACAAAAAGGATAAAGATGGTCGCTTTGAAGTAGCCGATCAGGTAAAGAAAACAGCCATGTCTGTTATTCCCCGCTGGTACCACGTCTATGTGACTGATGACAAGAGCCTGATGCGGAATGTAGAGAACCTTGCCAAGATGGATAGTGATAGCCGTAACGCCAACACAGCTATCGATGATACCATTAACCTAATGCTGCAGGATTCTCCTCAGGGAAGAAATGTAGACGCAGGTGAAAATCCAAATGGTGAAATGACATCTGAGAAATACGAAATGCAGGACGACGACGTCCATAAAATTAACAAAGATCGCCAAAAACGAAAAGACAACACAGACAACATGGTCGATTAAAAATAAGATTGGAGGAGGCTGACCAGAGGCGAAGCATTATGGCGTAAATGCTTAAATGCATCCCTTGTCATCCTCTACTTAGCTACAAAAAGGACTGACTGTCAGAGATTTTCTCCTTCAGGTCAGTCCTTTTATATATAAATGATTATGCCTTTTGAACTTCTTGCTCTCCGGCTGCTTGTCTTGCTTTGGCAGCTGCGTTAACTTGCTCATCTGCATGGTATGAAGAACGAACAAGTGGACCTGCTTCACAGTGACTGAAGCCTTTTTGCATCGCTGCTTCACGTAGTTCAGCAAACTCATCCGGGTGATAATATTTCTGTACTTTCAAGTGTTTCTTAGATGGCTGCAGGTATTGACCTAATGTCACAATATCAACATGGTTTGCACGAAGGTCATCCATTGTTTCAAGGATTTCTTCCTTTGTTTCCCCAAGACCGACCATGATACTTGATTTTGTTGGGATATCCGGGTTTAATTCTTTAGCACGACGCAAAAATTCCAATGTGCGGTCATATGTAGCACGGGCACGAACTCTTGGAGTCAAGCGACGAACGGTTTCGACATTGTAATTCATAATGTCTGGTTTTGCATCCATCAGTGTTTTGATGTTATCGAATACTCCACCCATATCAGAAGGTAATACTTCAATTGAAGTGAATGGACTTTTCCGACGAATTGCACGAACTGTTTCAGCAAAGACTTGTGATCCACCATCTTTCAGGTCATCACGGGCAACAGCTGTGATAACTACATGCTTCAGATTCATTAATTGAACAGAATCTGCAACGCGTTCTGGTTCTTTCAGATCTAATTCAGTTGGAAGGCCTGTTTTTACTGCGCAGAATCGGCATGCTCTTGTACAAATATCTCCAAGAATCATGAATGTAGCTGTTCTTCTAGTTCCCCAACATTCATGAATATTAGGACAACGAGCCTCTTCACATACCGTGTGAAGATTGTTTTCACGCATCATTTTCTTCAAGCCCATATAATTATCGTTCGTATTCAGCTTAATTTTAAGCCAATCCGGTTTCCGAATATGTTCATCTTTCTTGCTCATACCCCTCATCTCCAATCCTAAATAATTCTGACTTAGGCAAAGAGTGAAACGCTTTCTAGATCGTTCATCTTATGTATAAAAAGCCATCATCAATATACTTCTTTTGTCACTTTATCATACTAAAAAAGCGAAAACAAGCATGTGATACCCTATTACCATTTATTGATGATTATGAATCCCGGTGAACGATACAAACTAGAAGTAGGCCCCTAAAAATGGAGGGATTATTTTGTACAAACGATTGGTCTTTACCTTTGTGGCTTTTTGCATGTTCATTAGTCCTTGTCAAACCTTTGCAGCAGAAAAGCTGACAGATGAACAGATCCACACAAAGAGAATGGAGTTATTCCAGAAAAGCGAGGCACTTACTCAAATTCCCTGGTACTATCTCGCTGCCATTGATCAGTACGAGAGGAGTCTTCGGTTTGCCCGTAAAGATCGGGAAAAGCCCTCTTCTCTTATATCGATTTATATGGAGCCAGAAAAGTGGGTCGGCCCTCTAAACCCTAATGCGGATGATGACAATCCCGAAACAATCGCTCTATTCAATGGAGTGGGCCGGGATGGAGACTTCGACGGTAAAGCGAGCCTGAAGAGTGATGAAGATATATTGGCAGCTTTGACAGAGGTAATATTGCGGTATGGAATTGACCGGGATAATTTCAAACTTGCTCTGTGGGACTATTACAAACGTGATAAAACGGTCAGTATCATCATGGGAAATGCAAAAATTTATAAGCAATACGGTACAATCCATTTAAACCAGAAAGCCTTTCCCCTTCCCCTCAGGTTCAACTACAGTTATCGAAACACTTGGGGTGATGCCCGTGGTTGGGGAGGAAGACGAATTCACGAAGGGACGGACCTCTTTGCTGATTATGGTGTACCTGTAAGAGCGACATCGTATGGAATCATTGAGATGAAAGGATGGAACCGATATGGAGGCTGGCGGATCGGGATACGTGACATTAATAATACGTATCATTACTTTGCTCACCTTAGTGGTTTCTCTAAAGATCTTCACGTAGGACAAGTGGTTGAACCCGGTATGGTCATAGGCGGTGTTGGGAGCTCGGGATATGGACCTCCTGGAACATCTGGAAAATTCCCTCCCCATTTGCACTATGGGATGTATAAGGATAACGGCTTGACGGAGTGGTCCTTTGATCCATACCCTCACTTACGAATGTGGGAACGACAAGACAGAATCAAAAGCAAAAATCGTTAAAAAAGCAGACAATGGTTATCCCATCGTCTGCTTCATCTTTTTATACCTGTTTTTTGGATTTGGATTTGGAAACAGCGTTCATGATACTAGCTGCTAATCCACCCCAGATGATGACCATTCCTACAACCATCATTGCAATAGCGCTACCAGTCATATTAGCTTACCTCCTTATAGCTCTCAGCTTCTGTTTTTGCATGCCAGCGTTTAAAGGAGAAAGCAACACCGGCGAGGATCGCGAATCCTGCAACAAACCAACCACTGTAAAGAATGAAGGCATCCGAGTAACCACCGTAGTTTCCAGTTTCAGTTTCAAATTCTTTTAGTAGGTTCATTTTGAATAAACCGAACATCATCCATCCAAGGACGATTGGTGTGATGACACCTAAGCATATCTTCCACCATGCACCAAGCTGGATATCAGAGATTCCATTGGCGTGGGATTGAAATGCACCTAACTTGCGTAAGAACCAGGCAATTACTACAACTTCAACTAATCCGGCGAATGCTACACCAAACTGATTGATAAAGTAGTCTGCCGCATCCAGGAACAGTAATCCACCTTGAGTCGCAAATAAGATAGAGATGATCGCAGAAAGTCCTCCACCGAATAGGACGGCTTTTGTACGGGAAACCCCGAACTTCTCAGAAACACCTGCTACATACGTCTCTGTAATCGAGATAAGTGATGACAGCCCTGCTAATACCAGGGAAGCGAAGAACAAGAATCCGAATAATCCGTTAAGGGCCGGGAATTCATTAATGATTTGCGGGAATACCACAAACGCCAATCCAACTCCCCCGCTTACTACTTCCTGAACACCTACACCTTGAGATTGAGCCATGAAACCTAAAGCAGCAAATACTCCAATACCTGCTAATAATTCAAAGCCCGAGTTACTGAATCCTGTGATGAACGCGTTATTTGTAATATCCGATTTCTTCGGAAGATAACTCGAATACGTAATCATGATTGCAAAAGCGATTGATAAACTGAAGAAAATCTGTCCGTATGCTGCTACCCATACACTTGGATCAGCAATTTTGCTGAAATCCGGTTTGAAGAAAGCGTCCAGACCATCCAATGCTCCAGGTAATGTTAAAGCGCGAACAACAATGATTAAAAATAAAATAACTAGTGCCGGAATAAAGATCTTATTCGCTACTTCGATTCCTTTCTTTACACCTTTGAAAAGAATTCCTAATGTAATCACCCAGACCAATACAAGTGGAATGAATACTCCAGGAACGATACTGCCCGTTTGACCAGGATCAACCGTAAGCTTTAAATAGTCATTGAATAAGAATGACTCTGTATCCTTGCCCCAACCTAGATTGAAAGAAAATACACTGTAGGACATTGCCCACGCGATAATGACGGCATAATAGGTAGAAATAACAAATGCAATTAACACCTGCCACCAGCCAAGCCACTCTGATTTCCTATTAAGACGGAAATAAGATAGCGGTGCTGAGCCACGGTACTTATGACCTAATGTAAATTCAAGTACTAATAATGGAATTCCCGCTGTTAGAAGAGCGAATAAATAAGGAATAAAGAATGCTCCTCCACCATTTTCATACGCTACTGCCGGAAAACGCCAAATGTTTCCCAAACCGATTGCTGACCCGACGGCAGCTAGAATAAATCCTGCTCGTGTTCCAAACTGGGCACGATTCTCCATATTGGTCCCCCCTAGTTCTTTTCAACTACCATATTAAGGTATTTGAAATTTTTATATTTTCAGATTATTTATAATCTAAAGTCAGTATAGCTAGTTCCAGGACAATTGTCAAAGCTATTTTTAAGCCTACAGAGAGATTTTTTCAAATTGGGACAGGTACTATTTCACTATATGAATTTTGTCGAAACATGAAGGATTAATGATTGGAAAGGTCGAGGGGGATTTCTTGATACCACCATGGGTTTTAATAAATACCCTGACATCAAGTGAAAATTGCATAAAAAAACCAGGAGCCGATGAGCTCCTGGTTCTTCATTTCATTATTGTTCTGATACAGCCGGTTTTGCTTTTTCACCAAACAGAAAAGCGAATGCCAGGATTAAAATAATCACAACTCCTAAACCAAGTAACGTGCTACCAGTGAATCCCAGTACAAGGTATCCAATTGAAGCAGCAACCGCTCCGATCAATGCATATGGAAGCTGTGTGAGAACGTGATCGATATGATTGCTTCCTGCTCCAGTTGAGGAAAGGATCGTCGTATCTGAGATTGGAGAACAGTGATCTCCCAATACGGATCCAGCTAAAACGGCTGCCATAGCAGGCAATAAGATACTTACATCTGTCGCTGCTGCAATTTCCCCGGCGATCGGCAGTAAGATACCAAACGATCCCCAGGATGTCCCTGTGGAGAACGCCATGATTCCGGCAACTAAGAACAAGATGACCGGAAGTGCCTGCATCGGTAAGCTGGATTGTTCAACCAGACCCGCAAGATACGTACCTGTTTGCAATTGATCGATCAATGTTACGATCGTCCATGCGAAGATAAGAATGTAAACGGCTGGCAGCATGGATTTGATTCCTTCCACTACTGCTACTCCAACGGCTTTGCCTTCAATTCCTTTCAAGCTGACTTGACGAAGGAAGAAGATCAGCGCAACAAGGAGACCGAATAATCCACCATATAATAAAGATTTCGTTACATCTGTATTTTCAAATATCGGCAGGATGTCAAATGATCCGACGGCTTGATACCCTGTCCAGAGCATCATTCCGATTGTACCGATGACCAGAGCCACGATTGGCCAGACAAGATCTCCTACTGATCCTTTCGAGCTTACAGGCAGATCATTTTTCAATTCGCCTGGAATCTCTTTTTCAGGGTCATAAAGGGCTCCTGTTTCAAGGGCTCTTACTTCATGCTCTTTCATTTTTCCGAAGTCCAAGCCTTTAGCAGCAACCATGATCACAAGAAGGACAGCTGCCCAGACGTAAAGGTTCATTGGAATCATTTGAACGAATGCTGAAAATGCTGTGTATTCAGTGATGCTGTGTGCAGCAAGAATCGAACCGATAATCCCGATAATGTACGCTCCCCAGCTTGAGATTGGTGAAACGACACAAATCGGTGCCGATGTGGAGTCAATGATATAGGCTAGTTTTGCACGTGAAATTTTGTGGCGATCCGTAATGGGTCTCGAAACCTGTCCAACAGCAAGGGCGTTAAAATAGTCATCAATAAAAATTATGATACCTAAAACGGCTGCAAGAAGCTGTGCCCCTTTTCTCGTTTTCACACGTTTCATCGCCCATTCACCAAATGCGCGGCTACCGCCGGAAATGTTCACAAACGCCGTGATCACACCAAGAATAAGTAAGAAGAAAATAATATAGACATTCCAGGTGTTGAGTGCTCCATCTGCGACAAAGATGCCTTTAAAGGCGTCCCACATAAAGCTGAATGTTTTTGTAATTGAGAAATCTGCTAACAGAAAGGCAGACGCAACGATTCCTACTCCGAGTGAAAGTAGAACCCGTCTCGTAAGTATAACCATAAGAATGGCTAAAAGGGGTGGTAATAGTGAGTAAATCGTGTTTTCCATAGTGTCCTCCTCCTATTTGATAGGGGGGAACCATCGTAGCATGACAGAGGATAATAAAAAAAGGCAACGATAGAGAAACTATCATTACCTTAGTAAGTAATTTAAGTGCTCCATCACGATCTGTAGCTCCCCATTATAGAGATTCCCCTATAATGACAGTGTTATCCTTCTTCAAGATAACCCCAGCAAATACACCTTCGACATGCATATTTACTTCGGCAAAAGTTCCCTTTCATCTGTTCTCCCAGTTGTCATCCTCAAACAGCATACTCTTGAACCCTGCGCCTCTACCCCATCGGACTGATGATGTGGTGTGTTATTAAATTTTCTTTATTAATATAACAAACTATCATTCTTTTGACAACTTTTTTTCCTGACTAATTTGTGGGAATTTCAATGGATGGGCTGGATTCCCCTCCACCATTGTTATAAAACTGTGGTACATCCAGGTGAACGGTACCCATGGCAACCAGGATATCCTGCTTGATGGTTTCCGTTTTCGTTGCAAATGGAATGATGATCTGGACATTGACTTCAAGCTCGACAAACACTTTTACAACAGCATTATTGATCCCAAATTGCTCTACTGTCGTTTTAATATCGGAACGGACATCCCCGATCGAATGAAAGCGAATGGGCACTTTTGGACCCAGATTACCGAGTAACACGTTGTTGGTCGCCTGACCAAGAGGCACCGAGTAAGTGATGCCCTTCGCTGCTTTAGATTTCCCTTCATCGATTTCCACTTCGGTAATAAATTCCAGGTTTTCTAAATTTCCTTCCTCTGCTTCCTGCAGGTTTTGCTGTACTAAGTTTGTGATTTCTGCCTGAACCCGGTTGATTGTCTGAGTATTGTATTTAAATGAGACAATATCGCCTTCTGTATTCTTCACTTCTTCCGTTATATCCGAAATATCAAGAACATCGGCAATTTTTTTGTTAATTGCTTTATTGATAACTAACGTACCGATCCTGCTGGTCTGGGTCTCAGCATAAGCAAGAAGTGTCGGTTTTAAACCTTTATTAATGATCCACAACCCGAATCCAGTAGATATCATAAAGAATAGAATCGTAATGATCATCACATATCGAAAAGGTAGCGGCCCTCCTCTTCGGGGTTTGTATGTTTTAAACTTTGACAAAAAAATCCCCCCTTACAAGCTATTTGTATGCACAGTAAGAGGGGTTTAACGCAAAAAAATTATTTAATTTTTAGAGATTGGGGTTCATAATCCGGGTCAAACCCGGTAATCACCTTATCTAATTCCGTGCTTAAATCAATGGGATAAGGGGTTTGTAATTCCTGTCCGTCTTCTTCGATGATCCGAATCACCGGTCGATCCGTTACCCCTTTATTTTGATCTGTCACTATTCCTTTTCGGCCATCATTCAGCTCCACAACCATCCCATTTGGATAGATGGCAACAGAAGACCTGAAGGCTTCGATTACATTTGTATCAAACAGGGTGCCGCTGCCTGCATATAATACCTCCAACGCTTGATGTGGAAGCATGGCTTTCCGATACACACGATTAGACGTCATGGCGTCAAATACATCCGCCACTGCAATGATTTTTGCAAACGGATGAATATCCTCGCCTTTGATTCCCCGTGGATAACCGGATCCATCAAGCCTCTCATGATGCTGATAAGCGCAATGAGCAATGATCAAAGACACAGAATGAAGCTGTCTCAGAATCTCAAAGCCGTGTTCAGAATGCTTCTTAATTTCAGAGAACTCGCCTTCTGTCAGCTTACCTGGCTTCAATAGAATCTCCTCTGGTACCAGCATCTTACCGATATCATGCAAAATCGCTCCCACCCCTAACTGCTCGAGCTGTTTAGCAGAGAGCTTAAGTTCAAGACCAATTGAGAGCGTATACAATGTAACATTAAATGAATGATGAAAAATATAGGAATCATATGTGAAAACATCTGTCAAAATGGTTAGGAGATCATGATTTGCCTTTACTTCAGACAAGACTACATCAATCACCTGCTTCAATTGCTTAGCACTATCTTCAATCATGAGCGCACTTGGCGCCGTTTTCGATGCGCTTAATTGATTAAAGGCCATTTCAATATTGTTTACAGCTTGCTGTCTCACTTTATTCGAAACGGTCCCATTTACATGGATTCCGCTCGAAAGCGAGTCTTCAATATAGACATACTGAATACTAAGCTCCTGCAATCTATAAATCATGCGTTCTGTTATCGGAACGTTATCATGAATTAAAGCTTGACCTCTCATATTATATACGGTTGTAGCTAGAACCATGCCCGGTTTCAAAGCCCTAGTTGATATAAGCCTCATAGAATTCTCCTATGTAATTCTTTCATTTTTCGACAAAATTTCCTAGTATCTCCATTATAAAGGATAAAAACGTTCTTGCAAGGTGTATTTCCTTGTATATTGTTAATTATTCATGAAAGAATATTGATGGTGTCCTCCGACACCAAAACAAAAACCAGCGCCCTCAAAAGAGCAACTGGTCCTTCTTGACACTTATATCATTTTTAACAATGCATCCCGGCCGATCATGCCCGGTGTGATGCCGCGATTTTCTGCTTCGATGGTGATGGATTCAAGAGGGGCATCAAGTAGCTGATCGATTGTTTTTACACCGACGGCTCTTCCTGCAATGATTCCTCTGTCTTTTAACTTCTCATTTAGTAACGCTACGTCCAGTGCTCCACACATTATATATCCTATATCACTCGTCACAACGAGGAGATTGGTTTTGGGCAGTTCAACAGAAATCGCTAAAAAGGTATGTCCCTGAATGGTAATCGGAAATACATTCATCATGTTTCATCGCTCCTTTCACTCATATGTATGACGCGGAAAAGGAAACGGTGAAACATTTACTGCTTTAATTTCCATTCAAGAACATCTCGTAAAAACTCAGGCATAAAGTATTTTTTTTCTAGTCTTTGAAGGTCAGGAAAGAAGTGTCCAAACGTGAACATATCAGGTAAGGCAAGCTTGTACACTTTCTGAGAATCGATCGGCTTGTTATCGATTAAGATTTCATGGTCTCCGAATTGAACATTCGTGTATACAAATCGTCCCATCACTTTGCCTCTGAACCCTAACCCTTTCACTTGAAGATGCGGCCATTCCTCATTAAATGTTTGTTTAATGATTTCCTTAAGCTCCGCCCCCTTCACCTTAATCAGGCAGGGATTGATCGGATGAGGCAGGATGCGATGCAAATCCTGTTTCGTCACCGATCCCTCACTCAGTCCATCGATGAGCAAGCCTGAATTAAGAAAGGCACAATCAGCCCGGCACCATTCAGCAAGGGCATCACATAAAACGTTCGGAAGCGGGGATGGATTGAACCAATCCACGGATAAGGATTTCGTAAGAGATGATACTTCTTTTCTTAACAAATCCTCTCCTGCCTGATACCACTCCAGGCTTTCCTGTTCTTCCTTTTCGACAGAGGGAAGCTCGTGCTGTTCATAGAGCTGTGCTTTTTTCCCTATGATGGTTTTATTGGTTATATCAACCTCAATCATCATATGCCCAACATAATGACCAAACTTTCCTGCTGCGCCAAGCATCGTTCCCTTAATTTCTTTTCCTTGATGAAGTACATGATGGGTATGAGCTCCGAGGATAACGTCAATCTCAGGAAATTGTTCTGCAATCACCTCGTCATCCCTTATCCCTAAATGTGAAAGAAGGATTATCATATCCACCTGTGGATGAAGCTCTTGAACCAACTTCTGCAGTTCATCCATTGGAGATGTAATATTCCAGCCGAGAGCTTCGTAAAATGGTTTGAAATAGGCTGTCAATCCAATGACCCCTATCTTCATTCCACTATCCGTTCGAAAAATATGATAAGGCTTTAACCAGCTTGGATGTTGTCCAGACTGATCTAATAGATTGCCTACAATCACGTGAAAATCGGCATGATCATAAAGGCTGTTTAAATCTACATAGTCCAGTGTAATACCTTCATTGTTCCCGATCGTTACAGCATCAAAGCCGACTTCATTTAGAAATTCGATGTTTCCTTTTCCTAAAGTCGCTTCACTTAATGGATGCCAGCGGTCCACATGATCTCCGATATCAAATAGATAAACAGGATCCCCTTCATCAAGATGCCATTGTTTTCTCATTTTCAAAAAATCCCGAATCCTTGACCAATGTTCAAAATGACTGTGAAGGTCGTTTGTATGATAAATATGAATGGTTTCTCTCACTATTTGCTCACTCCTATTGGAGGTATGTTATCCTGTAATGCCTTGGTAAATCAATCGAATTCCAATTAAAATTAAAATAATGCGTAAAATACTCACTAATACTTTCGATTCAAGTTTCGTATTTAAATAGGCCCCGGACTTAGCTCCAATCCAGGCCCCAGGAATAAGGGCAAGAGCATACAACCACTTTACATTGCCTAACATGATATGTGTACCTGAGCCAACCAACGCAGATAGAAAAATCATGAACATGGATGTGGCAACGGCTACATGGGGAGGAAAAAGAAATACTAAGATCATGGCAGGTACCATTAATGATCCGCCACCAATGCCAAATAAACCTGACGTAAATCCAACTACAAAAGCAATAGCCCCTCCTAATAAAGGAGGATACCCATAACGAAAGGTCTTTCCAGCGGGATCCGTAAACTTCCGTTGAAAGGAAGCATCCTTGAATTTCTCAATAGGCTTTAACTTGTTTCGGACCATGAGAATAGTGGCGATCAGTATCATGAAAATGCCGAAGTATAAATTAAAGCTTTCCATGTTCAATCCCTTGTTTACCCACGCTCCCAGTATTGAACCCGGCCCACTGCCTGCAAAGAAGATTAAACCGCTTTTATAATCTACGGTCTTGTGCTTTAGATAGGCCAGGGTGGATGATAACCCTGTAAAAATCATAATGACCAATGATGTTCCTACTGCTGTCTGAGGGTTCATTTCTTCTATCAAGCTTGTATATGTACCGAAATAAATGAGGGCAGGAACAATGATGACTCCTCCGCCCAATCCGACGAGGGATCCTATTGCTCCTGCTAAAAGTCCGATTGATAGAAGAACAATCCATTCCATCTGTCTTTCATCTCCTGTCAGCTAAAATAAATCCAGTTGCTTTGGTGCAAGTCCTCCATATTCAATGCCTAATAATTCAATGAGCTCTTTCGCGTTATCAGCGGCATCTCCACCGGAATTATTATTGAAAAGAATATAAAGATCGTTAGAGGTTTTGTGCAGCTGATAAATATGCGGAATCCACTCCTCTAATTCAGCACGATTATAGCGATATAAATAACGAACCTCCCGCCAATCTCCTCCATTCGGTTTATTCCAGCCATACAGATTCCTGCCGTGAAACCGAATAAGAGTCGCATCTTTATGAGTGGCTTCCAAGACCCGCGGTACAGATCCTTCTCCTGCCTGAGGTTCATCGCAAATGCTATGGATCCACCCTTCCTTTTTCATAAACGTTAACGTCTTATCCCGAAACTGTGGTCTGAACCAGCTTTGATGACGGAACTCAAGCGACAGGGGGAACCCTTTTAATTGTTCCCGGCAGTACCGGATATAGTCAACATGTTCCTTATTACAATCGTACCAAGGGGGAAATTGAAGCAGTACCATCGCTAACTTACCTGAATCTACGTATGGAGCAAGGGATTCTTTAAAGGCCCTAAACATCTCTTCCTTTGTTTCGAAAGGGATTTCTCCCCGCTGATGTCCCGTCATACCCTGATACGCTTTTACTATAAACTTAAAGTCCCGGGGTGTTTCCCTTACCCATTTTTCAGCATTTCGAATAGGCTGGACAGCGTAGAACGTTGTATCCACCTCGACGATGGGGAAATGAGCACCGTATTCTTTTAGTTTGTCTCTAGGGGAAACATTTTCATAAAGGGTATCATGATCTCCCCAGCCTGTTACACCTATGTATATCATCTTCATTCACCTGCTTTATTATGAACATGTCCATTTTATCATAAGGGGAATGGAAATTCTTATGTTTGAATGGATTGAGGAAGAATCGTAGTGATTATTGGAACCAGAAAAAACTCCCCTGATGAGACATCAAGGGAGTTTGGTTTAAAAGATTATCCGATTGAACCTTCCATTTCGAACTTGATCAGGCGGTTCATTTCGACTGCGTATTCCATTGGAAGTTCTTTCGTGAATGGCTCGATGAAGCCCATTACGATCATCTCTGTTGCTTCTTCCTCTGAAATACCGCGGCTCATAAGATAGAATAATTGTTCTTCAGACACTTTTGATACCTTCGCTTCGTGTTCTAACGAGATGTTATCGTTAAGAATTTCGTTGTAAGGGATCGTATCGGAAGTTGATTGGTTATCCATGATCAGCGTATCACACTCAATATTTGAACGTGCGCCTTCCGCTTTACGGCCAAAGTGTACAATTCCACGGTACGTTACTTTACCACCATGCTTGGAGATGGATTTAGAAACGATTGTAGAAGAAGTATTTGGTGCCAAGTGAATCATTTTCGCTCCGGCATCCTGATGCTGGCCTTTACCTGCCAATGCGATGGATAGTGTCATACCTCGAGCGCCTTCACCTTTAAGGATAACCGCCGGGTATTTCATCGTTAATTTAGAACCGATGTTTCCATCCACCCATTCCATCGTTGCGTTCGCTTCACATACAGCACGCTTGGTAACCAGGTTGAACACGTTGTTCGCCCAGTTTTGAATCGTCGTATATCGGCAGTACGCATCTTTCTTGATGATGATTTCAACGACTGCAGAGTGAAGTGAATTCGTTGTGTAAACCGGTGCTGTACAACCCTCAACATAGTGAACACTTGCGCCTTCATCCACGATGATCAGTGTACGCTCGAATTGACCCATGTTCTCTGAGTTAATGCGGAAATAGGCTTGAAGTGGTGTATCCACCTTGATTCCTTTAGGAACATAGATAAAAGATCCACCGGACCATACCGCTGAGTTAAGGGCAGCGAACTTGTTATCCGTTGGAGGAATAACCTTTGCCCAGTGCTCGCGGAAAAGTTCTTCATTCTCTTTAAGAGCAGAATCTGTATCTTTAAAAACGATCCCCATGTCTTCAAGATCTGATTGCATGTTGTGGTATACAACTTCTGACTCATATTGAGCAGAAACCCCTGCAAGATACTTTTGCTCTGCTTCCGGAATACCTAATTTATCAAACGTCTGCTTGATTTCTTCAGGTACTTCATCCCAGCTGCGTTCTGACTTTTCAGAAGGCTTCACATAGTAAGTGATCTCATCAAAGTTCAGTTCCTGCATGTCACCGCCCCATTGAGGCATAGACATATTATAAAAATGCTCAAGTGACTTCAAACGGAAATCAAGCATCCATTGAGGTTCTTCTTTCATGCGGGAGATTTCTTCTACGATTTCACGCGTCAAACCACGTTTGGAACGAAAAATTGAGACGTCTTTGTCGCTGAATCCATATTTATAATCTCCAATCTCAGGCGCTTTCTTAGCCATGTTGATTCCTCCATTCTTTGGTAGTGCCGAAGGAGAGCATTATTCCTGCTCTTCCTCTGACACTCCTTTTTCCATCGCTTTCCATGCCAATGTCGCACATTTGATACGGGCAGGAAATTTCGCGACTCCTTGTAATGCTTCAATATCTCCTAAATCCACATCGTCGTCATAGTCATTGCCTTGCATCATATCAGAGAAGATCTTGGAAAGCTTCAATGCTTTCTCAATCTCTTTCCCTTTAACCGCTTGTGTCATCATTGAAGCAGAAGCCATGGAGATCGAACAACCTTCTCCATCGAACTTCGCATCCTGAACGATACCATCTTCCACCTTTAAAGTCAGGTGTATGCGATCTCCACAAGTAGGGTTATTCATATCGATGGTAAAGCTTCCATCTTCTAAAGAACCTTTATTTCGTGGATTCTTATAATGATCCATGATGACTTGTCGATATAACTGATCTAAATTATTAAAAGACATCGCTGAAAAACTCCTTTGTCTTCAATAGGCCTGCAACAAGTTTATCAATATCTTCTTCCGTATTATAGAGGTAGAAGCTGGCACGTGCTGTTGCGGATACGTTCAACCACTTCATCAGAGGTTGTGCACAGTGATGACCCGCGCGAACGGCAATCCCTTCAGCATCAAGTACGGTTGCCACATCATGCGGATGAACATCATCAATGTTAAACGTAACAAGACCTGCGCGTTTTCCGGGATCACTTGGTCCGAAAATTTTCATGCCTTCAACTTCATTCATTTTCTCCAATGCATAAGCCGCAAGCTTATGTTCATGTTCTTCAATGTTATGAAGTCCTACTTCTTCAAGGAAATCAATCGCAGCTCCAAGTCCAATGGCACCTGCAATGATCGGTGTACCACCTTCAAACTTCCACGGAAGCTCTTTCCAGGTGGATTCTTGAAGTCCGACAAAGTCAATCATTTCTCCACCAAATTCGACCGGTTCCATTTTGTTCAGGTGTTTTTTCTTACCATAAAGCACTCCGATTCCTGTGGGACCTACCATTTTATGACCTGAAAAGGCAAAGAAATCACAGTCCAAGTCTTGTACGTCGATCTTCATATGTGGAGCGGCCTGTGCTCCGTCAACGACCATGACTGCACCATTTTCATGAGCAATCTTGGTGATTTCCTTAATTGGGTTCATCGTACCAAGCACGTTTGAAACCATCATGATCGAAACAATTTTCGTTTGAGATGAGACGGTCGCTCTGACATCTTCAATCGCTATCGTTCCATCTTCTTGAAGAGGTACATATTTTAAAGTCGCTCCGGTTTCTTTGGCTAACTGCTGCCAAGGAATGATATTACTGTGATGCTCCATGTGAGTAATCACAATTTCGTCACCCTCGGTAAGGTTGGCGCGACCGTAGCTTGCTGCAACTGTGTTGATTGCTGTTGTCGTCCCACGGGTAAAGATTACTTCTTGAGTCGAGGAAGCGTTAATGAAATTACGGACCTTTTCGCGGGCACCTTCATATCCATCTGTCGCTCTCGTCCCAAGAGTGTGAACACCCCTGTGAACATTAGAGTTATATCCACGATAATAATCATTCATCGCTTCGATAACTGAAACTGGCTTTTGTGATGTTGCGGCACTGTCAAGATAAACAAGTGGATGGCCATTTACTTCCTGGTCGAGAATCGGAAATTGTTTACGAATCTCTTTTACATCCATTAGTTTACTTTCCTTTCGATAACCTCAACAAGTTGTTTCTTAACTCCTTCAATCGGTAATTGTTTCACCACTGGAGCCAAGAAACCATGAATAACCAGACGTTCCGCTTCATGCTGCGGGATACCACGACTCATCAGGTAGTATAGTTGCAATGGATCCACTCGACCCACAGACGCAGCATGACCTGCCGTTACGTCATCTTCATCGATAAGAAGAATCGGGTTTGCATCTCCACGTGCTTTTTCGCTAAGCATCAAGACGCGAGACTCTTGCTCTGCATTCGACTTAGACGCACCGTGTTCAATTTTACCGATACCATTAAAGATGGAAGATGCTTCGTCTTTCATTACTCCATGCTTAAGGATGTATCCTTCAGAGTTTTTACCGAAGTGAACAACCTTTGTCGTGAAGTTTTGTTTCTGTTTTCCGCGTCCAACAACAACCGTTTTTGTATCTCCGTATGAGCCATCGCCCATTAGGTTTGTTACGTTTTCAGAAACGGTGTCTCCATCGTTCATCAATCCAAGAGCCCACTCGATGCGTGCATCTCTTTGTGCAACTCCACGACGGTTAACGTAAGTCGTTAATCCGCTTGCTAGATTATCCACCGCACCGTACGCCACTTTCGCATTATTATTTGCCACAACTTCCGTTACGATGTTGTATACGCCATCTTCTACATCTGTAGTAGAAATATAGTTTTCAACATACGTGACAGAGCTATTGTCTTCAGCAACAACCAATACGTGGTTAAACATCGCCACTTCAGCATTGTCATGGACGTATACCGCTTGAATCGGTTGGGTTAATTCTACGTTTTTCGGAATGTAAAGGAATGCCCCTCCATTCATTAACGCTGCATGAAGTGCTGTTAGCTTATGCTCATCCGTTTTAACGCCTTCAGTCATGAAGTACTTTTGAACAAGTTCACTATGATCCTTCACTGCTGTAAAAATATCCGTGAAAATAACACCGTTATCCTTTAATTCGTTCGAAAGAGAAAGAAAAGCAGGTGTATTATTACGTTGAATATATAAACTTTGGTCTGTGCTTTCCAAATCCACTAATGCTTTAGCTTCATCCGGCAGCTCACTCAATGATGAAAACGCATCACTTTCCACAGTATGCTTCTGGAATTGAGTAAAATTCCAATTCGTGATTTTTGTTTTATCAGCAACTGGAAGGCTTAGATCCTTTACTTTATCAAAGGCATCTGTACGAAGGGTTGTTAACCATTCTGGCTCTCCAAGTTGTTTTGAGTAGGAGCTGACATAGTCCTGATCTACTGGTAGTTTCGTTTCTACAGTCATTTTCATCCCCCTAACACTTACGCTTCTTGGCCAACAGTTTCGTCTTTGATTCCTAACTCTTCTTTAATCCAGTCATATCCTTCAGCTTCCAGGCGTTGTGCTAATTCCTCTCCGCCAGATTTCACAATGCGTCCTTGCATCATGACGTGAACATGATCAGGAGTGATGTAGTTAAGAAGACGCTGATAGTGAGTGATGATTAAGCAACCAAAATCTTCACCGCGCATTTTATTGATTCCCTTTGATACAACTTTAAGGGCATCGATATCAAGACCAGAGTCAATCTCGTCCAGGATGGCGATCTTAGGTTGTAACATCATTAATTGAAGGATTTCATTACGCTTCTTCTCTCCACCAGAGAACCCTTCGTTTAAGTAACGCTGTGCCATATCTGGATCCATTTCCAGGTATTCCATTTCAGAATCCATTTTGCGGATGAATTTCATTAGAGAAATTTCTTCGCCCTCTTCGCGACGGCTGTTGATTGCTGAACGTAAGAAGTCCGCATTCGTAACACCGTTGATTTCACTAGGATACTGCATTGCAAGGAATAGACCTACGCGAGCACGCTCATCAACTTCCATTTCAAGCACATCTTCACCGTCGAAGTGAATGCTTCCTTTTGTCACTTCATACTTTGGATGACCCATGATAGCAGAAGATAAAGTAGATTTACCTGTACCATTTGGTCCCATTACTGCGTGGATTTCTCCACCTTTAATTTCAAGGTTAACCCCTTTCAGGATTTCCTTTCCTTCAATCTCAACATGAAGATCTTTAATTGTTAAAGTAGAACCTGCCATGTGTATTTACCTCCGTGACTTTATAATGAATTTAAGAATTAAATTCTTTAATCATTCTCAATTTATTCTCATTACAATCTTATAACAAATAAAAGCTATTATCAACTTTTTCAACTATACAGATAGTGTAAACTTGACAAGATAATCCTTTTCTATTGTTAACTTAAAATACAGGAAAAATGTAGGGGTTTCTTATACAGCTTCCTGTCATGGTGAACATATCGATACTGATATAATTTGAAACCTATGAAACCGTCCGCTTTGTTCTTCCGTTATTAGACTTGGCGTTGTATTCATAACAATAAAAAAACCAGTGCATCGTCTACACTGGTTTCCTTTTTTCTTCCTTATTATATATTAGAGTGCACCTTACGATCAAGTGCAGCAATCATTCTTCTGCTTTCCTTATAGTCCTGCTCTCTTCTTTTCTCTACTTGCATTCTGACATCATGCTTTCGTTTGTACACCTCATAACCAATCCCATGGGCTCCATGCATTGCCTTTTCCATTTCACTTGTGTACGAGATACTCTCAAGAGAGTCGATAATGAATCATTCCTTTCAGGTTTTTAATTACTTTACAACTATACTACCCCCTCGTTCACAAGACAAAACCAGTATAGGGTCATTTTTTCTTAAATTCATCTTTTCAACCTGACTCCGAGGGGCTACCATTAAGTTTTCACAAAATTCCGCCATTATACTGCCAATTAATAGCTTTTTTAATATATATTCATTTTATTGAATAAGTATTTAATGCTTGGTGATCACTTTCACTGAAGAGACGTACATAAAAACACAGACCGTTCCTTTTCGTTCCAGGCACTTGCTTTCCGCGGGGAGGAAGTCGAGCCTCCTCGGGCTTTGCCCTGCGGGGTCTCGACCTTTCTAGCTCCGGCGGCTAGCCCCTCGAGGTCATAAGCTAAATGGTCCAAGAAGGCAAAGAACGCCTTCTTAGGCCCATTCATCTTATGCTTGTCGGGGCTGAGCGAGCCGCATCCGCTTTTCTACTTTTCCTCTATTTCCCGCAGGAGTCAAGTGCCTTCTGCTACAATCCACTCTGTGCTACTACTTTATGGCTGCATATTAGTATTCAGGGAATTTCTTTATAGTGAGGGAAACTGCCTAGACTCTTGCAAAACTACGTGTATGCCAAGAGTGCGTTCCGTATAGGTTGAGTAGGCTTGCCAAACGCTTGATGCTGCAAGCAAAGTAGTTCCCCTCTCCATCCAGACCCACTAATTGACAAAGCCCAGGAAGGTCTTATGTAGTTGTGTAAAAAACATTTTTTGATCACTAATTCAACAAAAAAGATCAAGGAGGATTTCTCCCCCTCGATCATCACTCACTTATTGCTTCAATTGATTCAAGTCCTGAATCGATTGCTGTACTAAAGTCACAGCCTGACTCATGACCGCTCCGCCGCCAAATGCAGCCGTTACTCCTATTGCTTCAAGGATTTCTTCTTCTGAACACCCCTGATCCAGGCATCCTTTTGTGTGATAGATGATGCAATATTCATCCTGGGAATAAAGACTTATTCCTAACGCGATCAACTGCTTTTCTTTTTTTGAAAGAACTCCTTCTCTAAAGCAGTGCTCGGTAAACGTATTATACTGCTCGGCAAGCTCAGGCATTTTTTCAGTGAAGATTCCAAGTCCCATTTTATAATCATGAAGGGCAGCTTCTGTTGTATTTCTTGGTTCTATCTGCATTTCATTCAGCTCCATTTCTGAAATAGATTCATCGAAAATAGTATGAGCTATAATGGAAATGATTATGTTTAAAAAAAATACGGTAAGTACTTATCCAGAAAAGAAACCCGATTTTGATCAATCAGAATCGGGTTTCTTATTTACGCTATATGAAATTATTCGGTCACCGGAACAACTGCCCCGTCCCATTCCTCTTTAATAAAGTCCTGGATTTCTTTTGAACGAAGAGCTTCAACAAGCGCCTTCACTTCCTCTTTGTTTTCGTCACCTTTATTCACAGCAATCACATTCACATATGGAGAATTACTGTCTTCAATGGCGATCGAATCTTCCAAAGGATTCAAACCTGCATCGATCGCATAGTTGGAATTGATCAGAACAGCATCTCCCTCTTCATTTTCATACAATTGTGGAAGAAGAGCTGCTTCATATTCGTAATCGAATTTTAGTTTCTTTGGATTTTCTTTAATGTCTTCCAGCGTTGCTTTTGTCTTGTCTACTCCATCATTCAATGTAATAAGACCTTTTTCTTCTAATAACGTAAGAATACGTCCGTGATCTGCTACAGAATTACTCATTAGAATCGTTGCACCTTCAGGCAGCTCTTCAAGGGATTTGTACTTTTTAGAATAAACGCCAATCGGCTCAATGTGAATGCCGCCAGCATTTTCAAAATCATAACCGTGTTCCGCTTTTTGAGATTCTAAGTACGGTACATGTTGGAAATAGTTTGCGTCAATATCCCCATTATCCAGATCTTTATTTGGCAAGATATAGTCTTGGTACGTTTCAATTTCTAAATTGATACCTTTCTCCTCTAATAAAGGCTTCACTTGTTCAAGAATTTCAGCGTGAGGAATATTGGAAGCTCCAACCACTAATTCTTTCTCGTCGCTGCCTCCTCCTGATTCTGAATTACTCCCACATGCTGCCAATCCAAAAATGCTTGTTGCTGCAATAACTCCTGCTACCCATTTTTTCATGATATTTCTCTCCTTTTACCGTTTATCTAATTTATTTGTAAAGAAATCACCTAATATTTGAATCGCAAACACAATGAGTAAGATCATAATGGTTGCGGCGAGCGTCACGTCTTCCCTGCTTCGTTGAAAGCCATCTAAATAGGCCAGGTTTCCTAAACCGCCTGCTCCGATGACCCCGGCCATTGCCGTATATCCAACGAGAGCAATCGCTGTTACTGTAATTCCTGAAATCAAAGCCGGCATGGATTCCGGGATCAGGACTTTCCAGATAATTGTGCTCGTTTTCGCCCCCATCGCTTTCGCGGCCTCGATGACGCCTTTGTTCACTTCTCTTAAAGCAATTTCTACCATACGGGCGTAAAACGGAGCAGCTCCAATGATCAGTGCCGGCAAAGCTGCATTCGCTCCACGGATTGTGTCCAATAAAAACTTGGTGAACGGAATTAACAACACGATCAATATAATGAATGGAATCGATCTGAACACATTTACGACTGCACTTGTAATCGTGTATGTCAGTTTGTTATCCCATAGATTTTCCTTAGAGGTGAGGAAGAGCAAAATCCCAAGGATCATTCCGAGTACAAAGGTAATCACTACAGACATCCCGGTCATATACAGGGTTTCGAGGGTTGCTTCCCACATCTTCTCCCAATCTACATTTGGAAATAAATTTTCAATCATCCTCTTAACACCTCCACTTGAACCAGTTGCGTTTGAACAAACGTCAATGCATCTTTAATGGTCCGTTCATCCCCATCAAGGTGAACAAATAACGTTCCATAGGCACCTTTTTGAGTTTGGGAGATTTGTCCTTGAAGGATGTTTACGTCTAAGTCAAACTTCCTTATCAGAGTGGTGATAAGCGGTTGCTCAGTTGATTCACCGACAAAAGTAAATTTCAACACTTTCCCATTAGGATATTGCATCAATAGGTGATCAATGGTTTCACCCGTTTCTTTTACTTGCGAGACTTCTCTCACGAAACGCTTTGTCACTTGCTCTTGTGGATTTCGGAACACTTCCAATACATCCCCGAGTTCCACGACTTTTCCTTGTTCCATGACTGCGACACGGTGACAGATCTTCTGAATCACGTGCATTTCATGAGTGATCAGGACAATCGTCAGCCCTAAGCGTTTATTAATATCCACCAATAAATCAAGAATGGAATCAGTTGTTTGTGGATCTAGAGCGGAAGTAGCTTCATCACATAGAAGGACATCGGGATTGTTAGCAAGGGATCTTGCAATCCCCACTCGTTGTTTCTGTCCGCCGCTCAGTTGAGAAGGATAGGCATCTCCCCTGCCTTCCAATCCTACAAGCTTCAATAATTCATTGGCTCTATGGAGTCTCTCTTTCTTTGGTACTCCAGCAATTTCTAATGGGAACTGTATATTTTCTAATACTGTACGAGACCAGAGGAGATTAAAGTGTTGAAAAATCATGCCTATCGACTGTCTTGCTTCCCGCAGTTTTTTACCCTTTACCCGGGAAACGATTTGACCATTCACGTCCACTATTCCTTCTGTAGGAACTTCGAGACCATTGAGCATGCGGATCAGCGTACTCTTACCTGCTCCACTATAGCCAATCACTCCAAAAATTTCTCCTTGGGCAATCTCGATATTGACGCCATCAACGGCTGAAATTGGACCCGATTTGGATTGATAGATTTTTTTCACATCTGAAATGGTAATCATGTTGTATTCCACCTTCTTTCGGAGTAAAACGACCTGTTTAATCAAGATTATGGTTGCACATAGCTGGCATTTTCCCGTCATCTTTTTCTAAATCATTAAAAAATGCCTCTCTGCGATAAGCAGAAAGGCATAATCATATAGGACTATCCTTTCTCTCATCTTTCAAAGCATATGCTTTGAGTGAATTGGCACCATTTCAATTTTCATTGACGGTTGCCGGGCTTCATAGGGCACGTCCCTCCACCTCTCTTAATAAGAGTAAAGTATCGATTATTAAATTTTTTTAAATAGTTAAAGACTCTGAAAATTTGCTACAAGAGAGATTCTATCATCGGTTATAGAGTGTGTCAATTATTTTTTAAACTTTTACCGGCTCTTTTCCCCTTGACCTCGTAAGCCAAAGGACAGATTCAACAAATAGAAGCGGTCGATACCCTCCTCTGATTTCAAGTACCCCGGCTTCGATCAGTTGAGACAACCGTTCTTCCCCTGTGAGTAGGGAAACCACTTTTTCCTCCATTCCTTCAATTACGAAATGAGCGTCTTCACTCAAATCATCTAATACATCGCATCCCTTGCTCGAAATAGAAATACCGTACAAATCTTTTCCACAATCAAAATGAAGAACAAATGGGCTGTCTGGAAATAAGAGTCGTAAGTGATATCTTGAATGACACTGATCTACTAATTCCTCTAAATATATTCGCATGAATACCCTCCCAGTGAAACTTCTATATTATTACAATTCCACTTTTAGGTATTTTTCCCTTTTATACTTTCTCGACATGTTTTGAACGTATTCATCTAATTTGTCGAACAGTAAGAATTTGGATGGATACTAGTCAAAAAATGATGCCATTCGCAATATTTCCCGAGAAATATGTCTTCGTTTGTAGAAAGAAAATCGTTTAGAAAGAGACATATAAAAAAGACCTTCTCCCAAAAGGTCTCTTATCCCTCTAACGATCAGTGATCTTGTTTAAGGTTTCATATAGAAATGGCACGGATTGGAAGGCATAAATCCTCTCCCACTCGACTCCATCCTTAAATAAAAGCAAGCAGGGTACACTTTCGATGGATTGTTCTTCTGCAAATTGGGGCAAATAATTCAAGTTGGCCTTCACAAAATGAAAAGATTGCGGAAGCTTTTCCACTACGTCAATCATTTTACTTGCCACCTGACAGGTGCCACACATCGGTGTATAAAGGTAAACGGCTTCAAGCGTATGGCCTTCAATCAGATCGTTTAATGCTTCGGTATTACTTACCTCAATCAAAACTAGATCATCCTTTTTCCTAAATATTCTTTATGAACGTCTATATTGGCTCCAATCAGGACAGACGCCAGGTGATACTCGGGAGCTGCTGCCACTTCCTTGTACATACGATCAATGTACAAATGTTCAGCTTCAGGAAACTCACGTTTAAATTGCTTTCGTAATTTTTCACCTGCATCATCAGCATCTACGAGGATATAGACATCCCTTTCCAATAATGCATCAATGAGTTCGTCCATTTTCGTAATGCTAATGGTCCCGTTTGTACAAATAATTTCAATCGGTTCTTTGATGATATCTTTCACTTTTCGTTTGTCAGTTGTTCCTTCGACAATGATTACTTTTTCGTCAAGTTCCATCATGATCATCACCTTATCTTTCAGAAATAAGATTACGATAGTATATTCAAATAACAAGAGATGATGTCCACTTTCTACTTATATTTTCTCATGTTTATAAAAAAATGCGCAAGTGGTTTGCCTATCTGCTTATACAAATGGTGCCAGATTCATTGTCGAATCTGGCACCATGAGCATTTCTAACACCAGCCACCCTCATCACAATCTGTGTATCTTGCTTGATCGCCTTCCGTGGAAGTGTAGCTTTGATAAATTTTATTTTCTTTTGCTTCAAAGTTTGGCTCCATGCTTAATCCATCAAGAGGTAAAGCCATTCTGCCGATTGGCTGATTATCCAAATATAGTTCTACTTCACCATTTTTCAGTTTTCCTGTCACCCTGTTGGTTACATCTAATTTCTTAGGCTTGAGCACCATACGTATTCATCCTTTCTTTTTAGAAGGCATTTTTCGTAAACTTTGTTGTTTTAATAAAGCGTGCAGTGGTTGATTTCCGCTCCAGGTGCTCGCTTTCCGCGGGGCGTGAGTTGAGCCTCCTCGGGCTTTGCCCTGTGGGGTCTCAACTTTCCCGCTATTCCCGCAGGAGTCGAGCACCTTCCGCTCCAATCAACCTTCTAAGCATGAGGCCCCGTTCTGCTAAGCTGGGTTGCTCGTTCGAATACTAGCTGAAAGAGGAGAACTTCCCCTCACCACCTAGTTCACACTGAATCACACAGCACTGGCAGTCTATATATTAAGAACAACAATTGTTGCGAAAAGAGCTTTCTTATAAAAAACGTCTACTCATATGGTGCCCAAAATAAAAAACAAAACACCTTGAGAAATTCTCAAGGTGCATGGTAGAAATTATCCTTCATTAATCATTTCGTCATACTGTTCAGCTGTCATAAGCTTGTCTACTTCTCCAACGTCTGAAGGTTCAACAACGATCATCCAAGCTTTTTCATAAGGTGATTCGTTCACGAACTCAGGGCTATCAGACAGCTCTTCATTCACTTCTACCACCTTACCGGATACAGGTGCATATAGCTCAGAAACGGTTTTAACCGATTCAACACTACCGAACGGCTCGTCCGCTTTGATCTCATCTCCAACCTCTGGTAACTCAACGAATACGATATCGCCCAGTTCAGATTGTGCAAATGATGTGATTCCCACTCGTACATTTTCCCCTTCAACTTTGACCCACTCATGTTCTTCAGAATAACGAAGTTCTTTCGGTGTACTCATTCTCTATCCCTCCAAATGCTAGTTATACAACCTAATATTGACACACTTTTCATTAAAAAAGCAAGAAAACCTAGCATGAATAATGAAACTTTTTCATTGTCCATGATTTGGTAATCCCAGACCTCTTTTTACTTCCAGGTTTCTTCAAAGGTTTCTTCCTTGAAACCAACTGTCACCTTACTTCCATCCGTAGTGATTGGACGCTTGATCAGCATCCCGTCCGTGGAAAGTATTTCTAATAATTCCTCATCGGAAGCCGAGTTTACTTTATCTTTCAAGCCTAATTCCCGATACTTTTTACCACTTGTATTAAAGAACTTCTTAAGAGGTAATCCGCTCTTTTCATGTAGGTTTTTAAGCTCGTCTTTTGTAGGGGGGGTTTCAACGATATGTATTTCATTAAATGCTATGTTTTCTTCTTCCAGCCACTTCTTTGCTTTCCGGCACGTACCACACTTCGGATATGAATAAAAAGACAACGACATCATTCCACCACCTTTCATTTATCTGGATGGGGAGTCCCCATCCAGAATACACATTGCTCGAATCTATCTCTACATTCGACAATATTCTTTATTATCCTTCTTTTGTGAAACATTACTCACATTGTTTTTCAACCGTTTCAACCAGTTCCTTTAGTAGGACAGTTGCATTATCCAATTCAAGAGAATAGAAGCGCTGGGTTCCTTTTTGCTCTAAAGAAACTAATTGTTGATCTCTCAGGATCTTTAAGTGATGAGAAACAGCAGGGCGGGATAAAGTTAGATTTTCAGTTATCTGATTAACCGTAAGAGGTTCTTGTTCGGCAAGAAGTAATATTATGTCCTGACGATAAGGATCACTTAGCGCTTGAAATAATGGAATGCAAGCACGAAATGTATCAATTGCTTTTTGACCCATAGTCTTCTCCCTTCAAACTCATTCACATTCAATTATACCCGTTCTTGCACCTTGCGAACAATATTTGTGACCATTTTCCTCGGCATAAAACGGATGGACTGGGTCAGCATTCTATTTTTGAAACCTGGGATGATAACTGTTTTGTTCTTCGTCATCATTTGGTTATATCCCTCATCTACCACTTCTTCCACACTCATCACACCAGACTGAAATAGTTTTGAAGACTTCAGGTCAGCTGCATCACTGAACCCCGTTTGGGTAGCTCCTGGGCACAAAGCGGTTACTTTCACTCCGTGCGGTGCCCATTCATTCGCCAAGGCTTCTGAAAATGAAAGGACATACGCTTTTGTTGCATAGTAAACGGCCATTAACGGACCCGGCTGGAATGCTGCTGTTGATGCTACATTCAGAATTTGTCCACTATTTCTGCCCACCATTTCTTTTCCAAAATACTTACTTAGCTCTGTAAGGGCAGTGATATTCACTTGAATCATGTCCAGTTCTTTGGATAGTTCAGTTCGTTCAAACTCCCCAAACAATCCGAATCCTGCATTATTGATTAGGAAATCCACCTGGATCCCTTTTGCTTTGACTTCCTCATATAACGTTTCCGATGCTCCTGGTTTGGAAAGGTCTGATGGTATGACATATGCTTTCACACCGTACTTACTTTTAATTTCTTTTGATAGAATACGAAGCTTCTCCTCACTTCTTGCTACAAGAATCACATCATGACCTGAACCTGCAAATTTATGACTAAAGTGCAAGCCTATACCACTTGAAGCCCCTGTAATTAATACTGTTTTATTCATCTATGATTACCACCTTATCTTTAATGTTTAAACACTTAAACGTTTAAGTGTTTAAACATATAATAATTAATTGAGTTGTAGATGTCAAGTTATGAACAAAATTAAGGGACGGACCTCCATTTCAGAGGTCCGTCCCTTAAACTACTTAATTAAACTGTATATTTTTGTGCGTCTATCAGCTTTTCAGATGCCGCTCGTTTGACTGCGATCACGTTGATCGGTGTATGGCGGGTGAATTTACGGAGTGCGGATAGCATCATGCGCAGTGTGTCACCCGTTTCAGTTGCTACCAGCGTTTCTTTTGCATGTTGTTCGATTTCATTGAATGCTTCTTGACAGAAGATTTGTGTGTAAAGAAGTTTTTGCTGAGCTTTCTCTACTCCACCTTTTTGAATGGCTTTTTCTGTTCTAAGAACAACGGATTCCATCGCGTATGCGTTCGAAACGATATCGGCAATGTTCACAAGAATTTCCTGTTCTTTTTCAAGGGCTTTACCGAACTTTTGAGCCGCTAAACCAGATAGCATCAAGCCGATTTTCTTCGCGTTTTTCACAAGGTATTTTTCTTGAGCCAGTGGCTCATCTCCTACTTCTTCAGGCATAAGCATCATCAATTCCTCTTGAAGGGCCTGTGCCTTTTGAAGTAATGGAAGTTCACCTTTCATTGCTTTACGAAGGTACGTGCCAGGAACCAGAAGGCGGTTGATTTCGTTTGTTCCCTCAAAAATGCGGTTGATACGGGAGTCACGGTACATTCTTTCAATTTCATATTCCTGCATGAATCCGTATCCTCCGTGAAGTTGAACACCTTCATCGACTACATAATCCAGTACTTCTGTTGCGAAGAATTTATTCAGTGAACACTCAATCGCGTATTCTGCAATTGATTTTGCCACTTCTGTTCCGTTCTTCACTTCTTCATCCGTAAGCTTGCTCATGCGATCCTCGAACAATCCTACTGTACGGTAAACGGAGCTTTCTGCTGCATATAATTTAGACGCCATTGTTGCCAGTTTTTCTTTTGTCAGGTTGAAAGCAGAAATTGGGGTTTTAAATTGCTGACGTTGATTCGTGTATTGTACCGTTACCTCTAATGCACGTTTACTCGCTCCGACAGCTCCTACCCCTAATTTATAACGGCCGATGTTTAAGATATTGAAAGCAATGATATGGCCTTTCCCTGCATCACCAAGAAGGTTTTCCACTGGAATTTCAGCATCTTCCAGGATTAATGTACGGGTGGATGAGCTTTTGATACCCATTTTCTTCTCTTCCGGCCCAGTTGAAACGCCTGGGAACTCTTTTTCTACGATGAACGCCGAGAAATGCTCCCCATCGATTTTCGCATACACAACGAATACATCAGCAAATGCAGAGTTTGTGATCCACTGCTTCTCACCATTTAAAATGTAGTGAGTACCTTCTGCATTCAATTTAGCTGTCGTTTTAGCACCCAGTGCATCTGAACCTGAACCCGGCTCCGTTAATGCGTATGCTGCCAGTTTTTCACCAGTCGCCAATGGAGGAAGGTATTTTTGCTTTTGTTCTTCGTTTCCGAACAGAACGATTGGCAGTGACCCGATTCCAACGTGTGCACCGTGAGAGATGGAGAATCCGCCTGCACGTGACATTTTTTCAGCAATCAGTGCCGAGCTCACTTTATCCAGGCCCAATCCGCCGTACTCTTCAGGAACGTCAGCACCCAAAAGGCCAAGATCCCCCGCTTCTTTTAACAGGCGAACGGAGTGGTCAAATTCATGGTTTTCCAGATTATCGATGACAGGTACAACTTCATTCAACACATAATCCTCGGTTGTTTTGGCAATCATTTTTTGTTCATCAGAGTATTCCTCCGGTGTGAAAACTTGCTCACAGCTTACATCTTCAATTAAAAAACTTCCACCCTTGATCAGCTTTTCTGTTTGATTCGCCATTTCGAATCCCCCTAAAAATTATTATTTTGAAGGAGCAGTGGGCCTCGGCATTCGAGGTCCGTCCCTCCTATTAACCTATTAATTCAAAGACGCCGGCTGCACCCATTCCGCCTCCGATGCACATGGTGACGATACCGAATTGCTGGTTTCTGCGTTTCATTTCGTGTACGAGGGAAAGGGTCAGCTTCGCACCTGTACAGCCCAGCGGATGACCAAGAGCGATGGCTCCACCGTTTACGTTCACTTTTTCTTCATCCAGACCCAGCTGACGAATGACTTGGATGGACTGAGAAGCGAATGCTTCGTTCAGTTCAAATAGTCCGATATCCGACAGCTCCAATCCCGCCATCTTCAAAGCCCGTGGAATCGCCTCGACTGGACCGATTCCCATGATTTCCGGCGGAACTCCGGCTACTGCAAAGCTTCTGAACTTCGCCATTGGTTGCAGTCCTAATGAACCAGCCTTTTCTCTATCCATCACCATGACAGCAGCTGCTCCGTCACTCGTCTGGGATGAGTTCCCTGCCGTTACAGAGCCCTTCACATTGAAAGCCGGGCGTAACTTAGCCAGAACTTCCGAGCTTGTTTCAGCACGTACCCCTTCGTCTTTTGAAAATTGGAATGATTTCTCCACCAGTTTATTTTCATTGCTTACTGAACGATGAAGCACATCAACCGGTACGATTTCATCGTCGAATTTCCCTTCAGCAATAGCTTTTGCCGCTTTTTGGTGACTTCTTACCGCAAATGCATCCTGATCTTCACGGGATACTCCGAACTTTCTTGCCACCTGCTCAGCTGTATGCCCCATACTCATATAGTATTGAGGCGCATTTTCAGCAAGCTTGGCATTCGGGCGGACTACGTGACCCATCATCGGAACAAGACTCATGGATTCAGCTCCACCTGCAATCGCTGTATCAGAGTGCCCAAGCATGATTTTTTCTGCAGCATAAGCAATGGATTGCAACCCGGATGAACAATATCGGTTAATCGTGATTGCCGGTACTGAATCAGGCAGGCCCGCAAGACCACCGATATTTCTAGCCATGTTTAACCCTTGTTCTGCTTCAGGCATCGCGCATCCGATGATCAGATCATCGATGTTGCCTTCATAGTTTCCTGCACGTTTGAGGGTTTCTTTAACTACAAGTGCCCCAAGATCATCTGGCCGCACCTGTGCTAATGATCCTTTTCTTGACTTTCCGACTGGTGTTCTTGCACCAGCAACAATGACTGCTTCGCGCATGAAATTCCCCCGCTTTCTAATATGATATAAACGCTGATTAATTGCGTAATGGTTTTCCTTTTACAAGCATGTGCTGCATTCTTTGCTGTGATTTAGGCTGAGCAACAAGACTCAGGAATGCTTCTCTTTCAAGATCCAACAAGTACTGTTCGTCTACTTCTGTTCCATATGGTACTTTTCCGCCTGCGATCACGTAAGCAAGCTTTTTCGCGATCATCAGATCATGTTCTGAAATGAAGCCTGATTGGAGCATGGATTGAGCTCCAAGAAGAAGGGTTGCATATCCTGTTTCACCTACAACGGGTACCTTCTTGCGGATCGGAGCTGAGTATCCACCTTCGTATAGGCTTAGTGCAGCCTGTTTTGCATCGTATAACAGATGATCATTGTTTACACTTACTCCATCCGCATTATTTAAGAAGTTGTTGTCTCTTGCTTCATCACCAGATGTGGAAACCTTCGCCATAGCAATTGATTCGAATACTTTATTGGCTACTTTTTGAAGATCGAATTCCACTCCATTTGGAAGGTTCGCTAAGTGCTTCATATAAAGTTCTTTGTTTCCGCCGCCTCCAGGGATTAATCCAACACCGACTTCGACTAAGCCCATGTACGTTTCCATGGAAGCCTGGATGTGAGCAGCCGGTAAGCAAACTTCGCTCCCGCCGCCTAATGTCATGCCGAATGGTGCGGCTACCACTGGCTTGGATGAATATTTGATCTTCATCATCGCCTGCTGGAAGTGCCTGACGACCATATCGATTTCAAATACGTTGTCATCCTGTGCTTCCATCAGGATCATGGCAAGATTTGCTCCTACACAGAAGTTCTTGCCCTGGTTTCCGATGACGAGTCCTTTATAATTCTTCTCTACTTCATCCACTGCAAAATTGATCATTTGCGTTATGTCTAATCCGATCGCGTTATTTGGAGAATGGAACTCAAGAAGCGCGATTCCATCTCCGATATCTATTAAGCTTGCTCCGGAATTCTTTTTGATCAGCTTTCCTTGCTTCTTAAGAGCCTTTAAGTCGAGTGCCTTCGGGTTTCGCTCTACAAGTTGGTAGTCTCCATTGTGATAGAAGTAACGCTCTCCATCTTCTTCTTTATAGAAAGTGGAGTGACCTTCAGCGAGCATCGTTTCTACCCACTCAGGTACCTTTAGGCCTTCTTCCTTCATGCGGGTCACAGATTTTTCAACACCGATTGCATCCCATGTTTCAAATGGGCCCATTTCCCATCCGAAGCCCCATTTCATGGCCTGGTCGATGCCTACGATATCATCAGCGATTTCACCATGCAGCCGGGCTGAATAATTTAACACCGGGGACACGATATTCCATAGGAGCATGCCTGCTTGATCTTTCGCATAGACAAGTGATTTTATTTTATTCTTTAATCCTTTTTCATTCTTCGCCATTTCAAGAGAAGCGGTTTTCAGCTTTTGACGTGGTTGATAATCCATCGTTTCAGGATTAAGCTCCAGGATCTCTTTTCCTTGTTTCAGGAAAAATCCCTGGCCGCTCTTGCTCCCAAGCCAGCCATTTTCAAGCATCTTCTGCATGAAGGCCGGTACTTCAAACACCTTCTGCTCTTCCCCTTCCACTTGGTCGTACACATTCTTCGCAACATGAGCGAATGTATCAAGTCCGACCACATCAAGTGTACGGAAAGTGGCACTTTTCGGTCTTCCGATCGTTGGACCCGTGATGGAATCAACTTCTCCTACAGAGTAGCCGCCTTTCAGCATTTCTTGAACAGTGATGAGCAATCCATAGGTTCCGATGCGATTTGCAATGAAGTTTGGTGTATCTTTCGCCATCACGACACCCTTACCGAGCACATCTTCTCCAAATGTCTTCATGAAGCTGACTACTTCCGGATCCGTGTTCTTCGTCGGAATCACTTCAAGAAGCTTTAAATAACGAGGCGGATTGAAGAAATGCGTGCCTAAGAAATTCTTTTGGAAATCATCGCTTCGCCCTTCTGACATAGCCTCGATTGAAATCCCGGATGTATTTGAACTTATGATGCTTCCCGGTTTACGGTATCGTTCCACTTGTTCGAACACTTTTTTCTTGATATCTAAATTCTCAACGACTACCTCAATGACCCAGTCACAATCCCCGATATTTTGAAGGTCATCCTCGAAGTTGCCTGCTGTAATGAGTGAAGCGTTTTGCTTTGAAGTCAATGGCGCCGGTTTTTGTTTAAAGAGCTTTTTTAAAGCGTTTTCACTAAATTGATTGCGAAACGCCTTGCTCTCTTCTGTCAGTCCCTTTGCTTTATGTTCGTCGGTTAATTCTCTTGGTACGATATCTAATAACATTGTCGGGATGCCGATATTTGCAAGGTGAGCGGCAATTCCTGAACCCATGACTCCTGATCCTAACACTGCGGCTTTCTGAATTCTACGAACCAATGGTATTTCCCCCTTTTACACACTTTGAATGAATACTCATTCATTTTTTACTCAAAAAAAAGACTCGAATGAGTTCCTGTTACATCTAATATATCTGATTTTCTAAAATATCGCAATATTTAAAAGACTAAAAATGATAAATTTTACAAAAACTTTGATGTTTTTACTTTGTCATCTTCTTCCTCCATAATGTAGACTTGATAAAACTATAATGCCTTTTTCAGGATATGGAGGTTCGAATGAAAAACCATACAACATCTATAACGATACTTGAAACCAGTGATATTCATGGACATATATTCCCTTACTTATATGGAACGAAGGAGAAGGCAACTGTTGGTTTAGGTAAACTGGCAACCTTTATTAAAAGTGTACGAAAACAAACCGGGAATGTTCTAGTCATTGATAATGGAGATCTCTATCAAGGCACTCCCCTTACTTATTATTATATGAAACAAGCTCGTCATTTGCCAAACCCTTTTGTTTCAATTTTACATGAAATGAATTATGATGCAGCCGTGATTGGCAACCATGAATTCAATTATGGGATGGAACCCTTACGTAAAGCGCAACAAGATGCAGAGTTTCCTTTTTTATCAGCAAATATCCTTGATAATAGGACGAAGAAACCTTACTTTGGGCTCCCTTACTTCATCAAAGTACTACCTAACGGGGTAAAAGCAGCCGTGCTTGGCGTGACGACACATTATATTCCAAACTGGGAAAAGCCCTCTCACATAGCAGATCTGGAATTTAAAGATGCCTTTACCTCAACTCAGAGTTGGATTTCCTACATACACAAAGTAGAAAAACCTGATGTGATGATTGTGTCGTATCATGGAGGTTTCGAAAGAGATATTCAAACGGGTTTAACGACTGAGAGACAAACTGGTGAAAACCAAGGCTATAAAATTTGTCAGGAAGTAAAAGGAATCGATGTGCTGCTCACTGGTCATCAACACCGAAAACTTGCCGGCACCATCAATGGGATTTCAATCGTACAGCCGGGAATGTATGGTGGGACTATCGGACAAGTAACCATTGAGTTACAACGAAACAAGCAAGGATGGACTGTGTTAAACAAGGAGACTCAGATCGTTTCCATGGAGGGAATCGAGGCCGATAAAAATGTCCTTTCCTTAGCCTGGGAGATTGAAAGCAAAACACAGTCCTGGCTTGACCAACCCATAGGTACGATTGAAGGAAATATGCTGATAGAAGATACATTCGAGGCTCGTATCAGGGAACATCCATTCATTGAGTTCATTCACCGCGTACAAATGGAGGCAGCTGATGTTTCCATTTCAGCAACCGCACTATTCAGTGAATCTCAACGGGGGCTGCCGAATATGGTCACAATGAGGGATATCGTGTCTAATTATATCTATCCAAATACGTTAACCGTTCTTGAAATTACAGGGAGAGACATACGTCTTGCCCTTGAGCGTTCGGCATCTTATTTCGCTGTGAACCAAGCAGGATCGCTTAGTGTGAATCCGAATTTCACCACTCCTAAACCTCAGCATTATAACTATGATATGTGGGAAGGGATTGACTACGTGTTGAATATCAGCCATCCAATAGGAAAGCGGGTTACTTCCCTGCTTTTCAACGGGGAGCCCCTGCAAGAAAATAAACATTACCAAGTCGTCATGAACAATTACCGGGCAGGTGGCGGCGGGGAATACACCATGTTCAAGAACAAACCGATTATCAAAGAAATACAAATCGACATGACCGAGCTGATTGCTGACCACTTCCTCAAATATAAAACGATAAAAGCTGCCTGTAATCACAATTGGAAGGTTATTGTCGATTAAGAGGGACGGACCTCCGTGCAGGTCCGTCCCTCTTCTGCATATAGAACATCATAAAATTTAAAAGATCCGGGAATCTTAGTAATGGAGGTGTTCGACATGGCTAAGCATAAGAAAAATCCTTCCAAGGCTGGAGTGAGTGCAGCAAGTGTGAAGGGGGACGCTGGTCCTACCGTTGATATGGACGGCGGCGGAAAAAGAAACAGTCAAAACAACCAATTTAAGAAGCAACCATAATGTGTTTTAGGAAAAATAGCGCCTGATTTTGCTGATCAGGTGCTTTTTTTCGTGGGTTGATGGGATCGGGGTGTGTGATTGGCGATTCGTTGGGGATTTAAAAGGCTTTGGGAAATTTATCGACCGTAATTTCGATATATCAACCGTTATCCGGAATTATCGACCGTTCGACAAATTCCGCTAAACACAAACACTATTCCCCTCCCTTCCTAACCACACACTAATCCCCAAACTTTTCCCTTCCCCATACAAAAATTAACTTTGCCTTGTCCCCACTTTTACAGTAAACTAAGAATATAAATTCTAAGTTGTCAGACCTCCTACTTTATCTATCACAACCTAAGGTAGCTCGTCTGTTTTTTAAAGTACAGTAATGATAACGTTTACAGTAAAGGAGACTATGTGAATGAAACGCAGACTTTTGTTTTTTACGATTGGACTTTTTATTTTGACAATGGGTGTTGCCCTGATTATTAAATCTGGTTTAGGTGCCTCTGCCTGGGATGCCCTGGCCGTTGGGGAATCGAATATGTTTGGGATTACGGTTGGAACCGCTGTTTTCATAAATGGGATTGTACTGATCGGCCTTAATGCTCTTATTATGAAGAAGAAGCCTGATGTATTGGCTGCGGGGTCCATTCTTGTGATTGGCCTTTTGATTGATTTTTGGTTACTGGTCGTCTTTAATGATTACGCTCCCGAGATGCTGATGAATCAGGTGTTCACCCTTGCTTCAGGTATTTTGACAATGGGACTTGGAATTGCGATTTACTTACAGGCTAAATTCCCTGCTAGCCCTATGGATACACTTATGGTGGCCATCCATACGCGTTTCGGATTAAATCTTCGTAATTCGCGAATCATCAGTGAAGGATTTGCCCTGTCACTGGCATTCCTGTTTAAGGGAGATATCGGAATCGGTACGATCATTGTTACGCTCCTATTAGGATTCGTGGTTCAATATAGCTTCCCAATGTTCGAACAGCTCTTTGAAAGAAAATCATTGGGTAAAGCAGCCGTCTCTGCTGACTAATCAATAATAAAAAAGCAATCTTCCAAGTGGAAGATTGCTTTTTTATTATTGATATATTTTGGCTCATCCTGAATGAAGGGTGGCTCGTGCCCGGCACCAATTGTTCTGTTTACGTGGAACTTAATCCCCCTTTAGAATTCAAGAGCTCATTGATACGCTTTCTCTGGCTCTTATTTGCAAGCACATAAAGTGTATCATTTGCTTTGATGACAGTGTCACCCATTGGAGTGATCAGTTCATTGTTGCGGATAACCGCTGAAATCAATGTTTTCTCAGGCAGATTGATGTCCTTGATCGCCTTGTTTGTAATATAGGCATCGTCGTTGATGAGAACTTCGAGCATTTCATTGTTTGTTTTACCGATTGAAACGAGTTCTATGCTGTGAGCGATTGGCGGTTTTTCTTCCCCAGCAAGATTCAGATAGTTGGCTAAAGGTGAGATGGTCGTTCCTTGTATCAGAGCGGATAGAAGAACAACGAAAAACACGACGTTGAAGATGACTTCATTGTTTTCGATATTGGCAACCATTGGATACGTTGCCAATACGATTGGTACCGCGCCCTTCAAACCTGCCCATGAGATGAAGAACTTTTCTTTAATGGAGAAACTCTTTGCCAGGGCAAGACTTAGATACACTCCCAGTGGTCTCGCTACTACAATCAATAGAATCGATAGGACGATCCCTTGCCACGCAATGCTTGGCAAATGCTGAGGGAAAACCAATAATCCGAGCAGGATAAACATGACGATTTGCATCATCCACGCAAACCCTTCATTAAAACGGACAATGGAATGTCGATAGGTCAATTCCTGATTCCCTACTACGATCGCCATGATATAGACAGCTAATAGACCACTCGCTTCAAGAATGCTGGTAAATGCGTAAGTGAAGATAGCCAGTGAAATGGACAGAACAGGATACAAACCGGATGAATCAAGATTGATCCGATTAATGATCCACACAGATGCCCATCCAAGCGCCAGCCCAAGTACCAGGCCCATACCCATTTGCCAAAAAAAGCTTAAAATCAAGGTAGCAGGATTTAATCCGGGAAATTGGATCAATTGCAAAAAAGCTACCGTCAAAAAGATTGCCATCGGATCGTTACTGCCTGATTCAGCTTCCAGTGTAGAAGAAATTTTCGGTTTGATGTTTTTGTTGCCTAAAACGGAGAAAACCGCTGCAGCGTCCGTCGAACCAACGATTGCCCCAAATAACATCCCTTCCAGCCAGCTTACATCGAGGATGAACTTTGCTGCCACCCCAATCGAAAGTGTGGTCACAATGACTCCAATGGTTGCCAGTGATAATGAAGGTTTATAGACACTTTTCACATTGCTCCATTTTGTCTGAAGTCCACCTTCAAACAAAATGATGATTAAAGCAAGTGTTCCGATGAATTGTGTCATTGGAGCATTATCGAAGAAGAAATATGTATTTAGTACCATACCTACGATGATAAATAATATAAGTGAGGGGACGCCTAATCTGGTGGAGAACTTGGCGGTTATGACACCGACTAAAAGCAAGAGGCCAAGCAGTAAAGTCAAATTATCAATGGTGATTTCCATTTTATCGCCTCTTATTCATGAAGATTATTCACTTTTATTATATTATATTGTGAATACCGTAACAATTAAAAAGCCTCTTCTCTCTTCTATTCAGCAATAATATTCCCATTAGTCGTTTAGGGATACCTTCTCTTCTTAACTAGGGATGGCTGGCTTCGCCTATAAACAAAAATAAGACTCCATGAACATCCACAGAGTCTTATCACTAATTGCAATTATTTCTTCATGACACCTTTTAAAACAAAGGCGACGTTGGCTGGTCTTTCAGCCAGTCTTCTCATAAAGTATCCATACCAGTCAGTACCGTACGGAACGTATACGCGCATTTTGTAGCCTTCTTTGACCAGTTCATGCTGCCGTTCCACACGGATACCAAACAGCATTTGAAACTCGAATTGATCACGTGGGATATTGTACTCTTCCACGAGTCTTTTCGTATATTCGATCATCTCATCATCGTGTGTGGCAATGGCTGTATAATTGCCGTTTAATAGATGAGTTTTAATAATTTTTTTGAAATTATCGTCTACATCCTTCTTTTCGGGAAACGCAACTTCAGGTGACTCTTTATAGGCCCCTTTTACTAGACGCAGATTGGGGGAATACGCATTCAGATCATCCATATCCTTTTCTGTTCTATATAAATAGGCTTGTATAACCGTGCCGATGTTATCATACTCAGACTTTAACCGCTTGAAGATATCAATGGTCTTCCCACAACGGGAGTAGTCCTCCATATCAATGGTCACGAATACATTATGCTTGGTTGCTTCATCAAGAATCAATCGCATATTCTTCATGACAACCTCTTCGGAAATATCCAGCCCCATTGATGTCATCTTTAGGGACAGCTGAGATTTCAGGTTTTCTCTCCCGATTGCACGAACAGCCTCTACACATTCTAGTGCCATTTCGTTTGCTTCACGCTCATTGTCCACAAACTCTCCTAAATAGTCGATCGTTACAACAAGATTCTGACTATTCAGTTCGCGAATAACCTCAACTGCCTGCAGAATCGAAGACCCTGCAACGAATCGGCCGGCTCCAAAACGCAGGCCATATTTCTTAGCGAGCTTTGTCATCGGCTTATTTTTTGAAAGGAATAAAAAGAAATTACGCATTGCTTGCTCCATGTTGCTTACCCCCTGAAAAAACATATACATCATACTATGAAACCGTTTTCTTTTTGCTAAAAAAGAAAATGTTCGTACTATAATATATCTACCAACATTTTATCACCTTTTAAGCGTTTTGAATATACTTTCAATACGTTCTTAGTAGAATATTATCGAAATTTGTATACACGTGAATAATCATGTTGAGCATTAGGAAAAATAACCTTTGCCCTATGATTATAAAACTTTCTTAAGGGGTCGTATACAGGGTAATATTACCTATTGATCATATTAAGAAAGTCAATTGAAGGAATGAAAAGGAGGAAAAGAATATGCAACAACAACCTCAACAAGGAAGCCAGCAACAAGCCTATACGGAGCCGCCACAGATGCTTACCACAAAGGATTCATTATATTTAAATGACATGCTTGCTTGGAATTTAAATGCTATGAAAAAGTGTCATTTCGCCGCAGCTCATTGTCAGGATGCTGAGATTAAAGCTGAGCTGGATAAGTGCGGGCAGATGCATCAGCGTCACTATCAACAACTACTAGCACATTTGAACACGACTAACCAAAACCAAAACATGATGTAGAAAGGAGTTCTCTTATATGAATCAACAAAATCAGCAAAAAATCCAAAATCCCCAGACTCAAGTACCGGCTACACCACAGATGAATGATCGTGACTTCATCACCGATGTCCTGTCTCACGAGAAATATATGACGGCTTCTTATTGTACAGCTCTGAACGAAGCGAGTCATCAAGCACTATATCAAGACCTACTTACAATTTTTAATGAAACACAAAATGCTCAACGCGAGCTTTACAATGAAATGTTCCGCAAAGGCTGGTACAAGCTCGAGGCTGCCGACAGTCAAAAGATTCAACAATCGTATCAACAGCACCAGCAGTATTCTTCTCAATTTCCCTATGGGTATGGCGGTCAGGTTCAATAATGCAGAAGGCAGACGCTGGTCTGCCTTTTTTGTTGGGAAGTGCGTTTGGGGTGAGGCTGGTATAGCTACGAGTTAGTAGCTTATCGGGATGAGACGGGGCATTTTTGGCAAATTGAAAATAAAAGTAAAGTTTTGAAAATAAAAGTTTGAAAGTCGATAATAAGCGAGCAAATGTCAATAATAGATCCCACAAACTCGTTTAAAACCTCCCTCTGCCTCCCTGTCCCGATCAAAATAAAATAAAAAAGCACCCTCTTATACAAGGAAGGGTACTTCCACATTAAAATTTTTACTCTTCATTCTTTTTCCTATTCATTTCAGCGCGATGAGCTTCATTCATCACTTTTATCTCTCCAACAATCCGTTTCATCTCATCTTTCCCCTCAGGATATAAAGAATTCCAATGCTTCACGAGAGCAGGCATGTTTTTCGCGATGAATGAATAAAGAGCGTACTGGGTGACCATTTCTTTCTTGTCCGAATCGGTCTCACCTACTAATAGCTCAGTGTACTTTTCAATCAATGCATCAAATTGTTCAGGAAATTCTTTCATTATCTTAAACCTCCTTGTGAATATTGAGCTATGTCCTTTTCACTCGACAGGTTTGCGGACATGTTTTACAGCGATACTGTTCTCCATTTTCCAGTCTATAGGAGAAGCAGCACGTTTTGCGAACACGAACGTTTTCCGTTACACCTTCTACATTTACTTTACTACTATAGTAACGGGCTAGTGGATTTCTGTGATAGCGACCGAACCATTGGCTGTGTTCATCCAAAAGCAACTGACGGAATTGTTCATCCCTCTGCTTTCTCATTCCTTCACTTAAAAGGAAGGCATCATTCTCGTATATCCAGAAAACATATACGGCGATGTTTTCCCACAGTATGAGATTAGATAGCTTCGTCGTTTTCTTTAACACCTGAATCACTTTATCAAGATGCTCCCGAAAAACCGACTGAATAAATGCCTCTTTTTCCTTATGAGAAGTAAATTCAGTAACGGATGCGTCTTTTATATAAAACTGGGGCATCCATAAACCATTCTTGTCTCCATCTATGAGAATAAGATTTTCCGGTTTAAGGTTTAATTTCTTATTCCAATATGTCATCGCCATCAAGCCCATTGCCGCTACGAAAGCATATCGTTTCATGAATAAGGAAGCCGCTACTTTGAGATCCTCTGTTCCAATTAATGCAACCCTTTCAGAAAGGTAAGCCTTCATCCCTTCCTCATCTAAAAATGAGCTTGCTTCTTTCCCTTTAAAAGCAGGTGACCACTCTTTATGAAAACGATATTTCTTAAGGGTCTCCCACTGTTCTTGGGTGAGAGCATTCATCCCGTCTCACCCACGGCATTCAGAATGCAACGGCCTTTACCAAATGGGATGCATAGCGGGGTTCCAAACAAAGGATCTCGGGATACCTGACAATCCATATCAAACACATTCTTCACCAGCTCACAACTAATCACATCTTCAGGCTTCCCTTGGGCATAAATTTGCTTATCACGGATGGCAACAATATTATGAGCATAGCGACAGGCTAAATTCAGATCGTGCAGTACCATGACAATTGTTCGCTGTTCTTTCTCGTTGAGTTCGAATAGTAAATCAAGAATTTCAATTTGATGGGTCATATCGAGATAGGTAGTCGGTTCATCCAACAAAATGATGTCTGTGTCTTGCGCTAATGTCAGGGCGATCCAGGCACGCTGTCTCTGTCCCCCTGAAAGTTCATCCACTTTCCGGTGCTGCAGCTCTTCCATCTTCGTTGCCTTCAGTGCATCCTGGACAATTTCTTCATCCTTATGGGACCACTGCTTCAGCCAGGTTTGGTGAGGATAACGACCTTGCTTTACCAGCTGCAGGACGGTCAACCCCTCAGGAGCCGTTGGCGATTGAGGGAGAATGGCCATTTTACGAGCGACTTCTTTGGTTGATAAACGAGAGATTGCTTCCCCATCTAACAGAACCGATCCTTGTTTCGGCTTAAGCAATCTGGCAATGGAACGAAGAAGAGTGGATTTCCCGCAGCCATTTCCACCGATAAAGACCGAAATCTCCCCTTTTGGAATGTCAATATTCAATTCATCAATAATCGTTCGTTCCCCGTAAGATAGAGTCAAATCCTTCGTTTGTAAAATGTCACTCATTAATGGCCAACTCCTTTAAGAATTTCTTGTTTTAAATAAAAGATAGATAAAATATGGTGCTCCGATTGCTGCTGTAAATACTCCGGCTGGAACTTCCAGCGGCAGGAATAGAGTTCTGCCTATCAGATCTGCTACCATCACGAGGATTCCACCGATAAAGGCAGCAGTCGGAAGTAACGCACCGAAAGAAGATCCAACCATTCTTCTTGCCATATGAGGAGCCATCAAGCCTACAAAGCCAATTCCTCCTGCAAAGGCAACCGCCCCCCCTACTAAAGCCGTTGACATCAATAGAAGCAAAAAGCGTTGTCGCTGAACGTTCCCTCCAACACTTGTAGCAATTTCTTCCCCAAGTTCCTGGATATTCAATTGACGGGTTATAAAGAAGCTTAACAGGATAAAGACCAGGCTCCACGGAAGCAGAATCCATACGTCCTGCCAATCCGACCCGTTCACGGTACCTGTAATCCAAATGTTTGCCTGGCTTGCCCTATAAATAGGGCCAAGTATCATAAGAAGTGTTGTCAATGCTTGTGTCAGAGCTGATATCCCGATTCCGATCAACACGAGCCTGACAGGAGATACACCTTTTCTCCATGCCAAGAAATAAACTAAAAAGGCAATGACTGCCGCCCCTATAAAAGCAGCAACAGGAAGCCATTTAATACTGACCATCAATGTATTATCATCATTGCTGAAAACGGTCAGAAAAGCGACGACAGCTGCTCCTGCCCCTCCAGTTATCCCGATAATGTCGGGAGATGCCAAAGGGTTTCGGATCATCCCCTGTAAAATCCCCCCTGCCACGGCCAATGCCATCCCGGCCAGCAGGGCAATGATAATCCTTGGAAGTCGAAAAGACGTAACAACAAGCTGTTCTAAACTTGTTCCGCCTCCAAAGAAGACGCTAACGACCTTCCAAGGTGCTATTTTCAAATCGCCTATTCCAGTACTCATTATCAGGACGAGTAAAGTGATGACCCCTAATATCATGATTTTTTTCATGGCTGATAAATCAACGAGCATAGAAACCCGGTCCTGAAGCCAACGTTTTCCTATAAATCTATTCATCGGTTAAAACCCCTTCCTTGCAACGTACACGAAGAATGGTGCACCAATAATGGCTGTCATAACACCAACCGGCACCTCCTGGGGCATGATGATGTAACGGGCTCCAATGTCAGCGGCTAATAGTAAAATCGCTCCGAGTAATCCTGAGTAAGGGATTAACCAGCGATGATCTACACCAATGATTTTCCTGGCAAGATGAGGGATGACAATTCCGATAAAGCCTATTGGACCGGCAACGGCAACAGAACCTCCAGCCAGCAGTACGACAACAAGTAATGCGATAAATTTAATCAAGGCTGTTTTAAGGCCCAACCCTTTGGCAACATCTTCTCCCATGGCAAGTATATTCATTTTACCTGCTAACATGAGCGCAAGGATCCAGCCTGCCACAATATAAGGAAATACTCCGGATAAAATATCAAGGCTTCTCCCTTGAACAGAGCCTGCAAGCCAGAATAATACCTGCTCTAAGGCTGCTTCATTCAGTACAAGCAAACCTTGTGTGAATGACGAAAACATCGCAGTGATGGCTGCTCCTGCTAACGTCAGCTTCATGGGAGTCAAGCCTTTATTCCCGACTGAGCTGATGACATACACTCCGACAGCGGCTAAACCAGCCCCTAAAAACGCCAGCCACGTAAAGGATTGAAGATTGGTTACCCCAAATAACGTAACCGCCACTACCACCATAAAGGCACCACCGGCATTGATCCCGAAAATACCGGGAGATGCTAACGGATTCTTCGTCAAGGTCTGCATCAGGACTCCTGAAATTGCGAGGGATGCCCCTACTGTCGCAGCGATAAGTGCCCGCGGTAAGCGGATTGTCTGGAGCACAATATGCTCAGTCGATCCATCCGGGTTGATAAACGCTTCAAACGCTACTCTCCATGACGTATCCGTATACCCGAAGACAATGCTGACTCCTATACACAATACGAGAAATAGAATGGTTCCTATAAACAGAATAAATTGTTTTTGAATTTTCATTATGTGTTAACCTCTCTATCCCTTATTGAAATTCAATAAGGAAAGGAAAATCTATTAATGCTCACGTTCTTTTCTTCTTTTACTATTTTAAAGAAGAATGAAACAACCGTCAATGACTTTGAAAATCATTATCATTTAGATGTTGACAATGAAAACCTTCTCAACTAATATAAAAAGTATAAATGATAATCATTATCAACCACAAATTATTTTTCAGGAGGATTTATACATATGAAATTAAGAAGTTTTATGTCTTTATTACTCATCGCTTCCCTTCTACTTTTAGCAGCTTGCGGGAATAAGGAAGAGGAAAAAGAAGAATCTGCAAGTAACGATGATAAGAAAGAAGAAACCTATACAGTAGAACACGCAATGGGTACGACTGAAATCGAAGGAACTCCTAAGAAAGTTGTCATCCTTACAAATGAAGGAACAGAGGCTCTTCTCTCTATGGGCGTGACACCTGTTGGTGCAGTACAATCCTGGACAGGCGATCCTTGGTACGATCATATTGCCGACGATATGAAAAATGTTGAAGTCGTCGGAACTGAAAGCGAATTAAATATGGAAGCCATTGCAAAACTTCAACCGGACCTGATTATCGGGAACAAAATGCGTCAAGAGGAACAATACAATCAGTTGAAGGACATCGCTCCAACGGTCATGGCGGAAACACTTCGCGGTAACTGGAAAGAAAACTTTGAATTATACGCTAAAGCAGTAAACAAAGAAGAAAAAGGTCAAGAAGTCTTAGCCGAGTATGACCAACGAATTGAAGATCTTAAAGGAAAACTTGGAGATAAACTTAACCAGGAAGTATCTATGGTACGCTTTTTAGCAGGTGACGTACGTATCTACCATAAAGATTCATTCTCAGGTGTGATCCTGGATCAATTAGGATTTGCCCGTCCTGAAGGTCAGGATGTTGATGACTTTGCTGAAAAAGGTGTGACGAAAGAGCGAATCCCTGCGATGGATGGAGATGTGTTATTCTACTTCACATATGAAACGGGTGATGGGGAAGCGAACAAGCTTGCTGAAGAGTGGCTGAACGATCCTCTATTCCAAAACCTTGAAGTAGCAAAACAAGATAAAGTGTATGAAGTAAGCGATGCTATTTGGAACACTGCAGGTGGCGTTATGGCAGCGAATGCCATGCTTGATGATATCGAGAAGTTTTTCCTGGAGCAGGAATAACCAAATGAGACTGGAAAAGAGACATTCCTTTTCCAGTCTTTTTTTGACCTTTTTTAATGGTTCTTTCGCAGAGATTGTTGTTATAAAAACAGAAGCTGCCAAAGCTCTGTCAACCAGTATGCGCTGGATGGTGAGGAGAAGTGGAACTGCTCCCGTTAAAATGTGTAGGTATGTATATTTATCTTCATTAAGAAACTCATGCATAGTGTTGATTCTCGCTGCAGGTGCTCGACTCCTGCGGGAATAGCGGGAAAGTTGAGACCCCACAGGGCAAAGCCCGAGGAGGCTCAACTCACGCCCCGCGGAAAGCGAGCACCTGGAGCGGAAATCAACCAGCACTTTCCTTTTAAAAGCAACGAAGTCTACGAAAACGCCTTTCATATCCAGCAGACCTTAACTTTTTTTCCCACTTCCCCCATCCTTTTTCATAATTCTCCTATTTTCGGAAACACTACAGGATAGACCATACATCGAACATGAGGGATTAGTATGTTTCCATTCTTTAAGAACAAGAAAAACGCCGATAACACGAAGAAAAAACAGACCTACGAAAACTTTAAGCAAGAAGCTGAGAAATCGGCTGACTATAAACAAGCCTTTTATCAAAACCCTTATACAGGGACCAAATTCAGTTTGCATTTCATTACCACTCTGATTGATGGAAAGATTCTGCAGGAGGATGTTCTCCCCTCCCTGCTTTCAAAAGATTTTCACTCCTTTGATGACCTAAAAACCTTGGTTCCTGTATTGGATATTCAAATTTCAAAAGATGAAGCGGATATCGAACAGAAGCTTTTTAATGGGTACACATTATTAACGATGGATGCCTCCAACCGGAAATTTGCCTTCATTGCAACGAAAAATGAAATGGGTAGAAAAGTTTCTCAACCAGAAGTGGAATTCAGTGTGGTTGGTCCGAAAGAAGCCTTTGTTGAATCTCTCAGTGACAACCTTAACCTGCTCCGCAAACGTCTCCCGATTAAAGAGCTGTTAGTGGAAGAATTCAACATTGGAAAACTGACACACACGAGAGTCGCTTTAGTCTATCTTGATGGATTAGTAGATGAAGCGAATGTGAATACGTTGCGTCAACGTTTGCGATCCGTGGATTTTGATCAAATCATGGATAGTTCATTTATTGAACAGCTCATTGCCGATAATAGCAATTCCCCTTTCCCCCAGTTATTGGATTCAGAACGACCAGATCGAGTCGCTTCTGTACTGGTGGAAGGGAAGGTGGCCGTGATGGTGGATGGATCGCCTCACGCATTGATTGGACCCACGACCCTTGTTGAGTTCTTTAATGCCTATGAGGATTACTTCCTGAATTTCTCGATTGCTTCATTCCTCCGTCTAGTGCGTGTTTTCGCAGTAGCATTCTCGATATTGATTACACCCGTATATGTTGCTGCGTTGACGTATCATTATGAACTTATCCCAAAGGATTTAATGGCCACTCTTGTCACATCCAGACAAGAAATTCCTTTGCCTCCTATATTAGAGGCGTTATTTCTCGAATTAACGATTGAATTATTGCGCGAGGCAGGAGCGCGCCTTCCAACCAAAGTTGGTCAAACCATCGGTATCGTTGGGGGGATCGTGATCGGGACTGCATCCGTTGAGGCAGGGATCACGAGTAACGTCCTGCTCATTTTAGTTGCCCTTGCTGCGCTTGCTTCCTTTACGACTCCCGTGTACCGCATGGGCAATACGATCCGCTTGCTCCGATTCCCCTTCTTGTTGTTCGCACAACTTTGGGGATTATTAGGAATCGTTTTCTGCTTCTGCTTGCTTATGGGACATCTCTTACAATTAACCTCCCTGGGCAGACCGTTCCTGGAGCCACTCTATCCACCGAGAATGAAGGATCTGAAAGACGCTCTGATCCGGTTCCCTTTTAGTAAACAAGCAGGTCGTCCAGAATATTTAAGAACAAAAAAACCATACAGGTTCCGTCCATCGGAAGGAAAGAAAAAGCTAGATATAGATGAATAAAGGTCGGAGGTGATCAGATGCAAACCATTCCAGATAGAAGAAAAATATCCCCTTTCCTTGTTTTCTTTCTCATTCATTCCATTCAAGTCGGGGCAGGGGTTCTTGGGTTCCAACGAATCATTTCCATGAATGCGGGGTATGATGGATGGATTTCTGTTATCCTGGCAGGTATCCTTACTCATGTTCTCATGTTCCTTATGTACCTTATTTTAGGTAAATCTGGAGGGGACCTTGTATCTGCTCATACTTTGGTTTTCGGGAAGTGGATTGGTAATATATTTAATTTATTATTCGCTCTCTATTTTAGCCTGCTGGTCATAACGATTATGAGGACGTATATCGAGGTGTTGCAAGTATGGATGTATCCCCGATTAAGTACGTTTATGTTTGCGTTGTTCTTCTTGATTCTTGTCTACTATATTGTGAATGGGGGAGTCCGTACCATTGCAGGTACAGCATTTTTTGGAACTGTGCTGCCCAGTTATCTGATTTTAACCTTTGCGTTTACGTTTAAATACGCAGATTTCCGAAATATTTTACCAGTATTTGATCACACCATCAAAGATATATTGATTTCCACAAAAAATATGTCACTTACCTATCTGGGATACGAATCCATACTGATGCTCTATCCCTATATTAAAGATGCGAAAAAGTCTCAAAAATATGCTCATTGGGGGTTAATTACAACAACGATAATATACACCCTGATTGCCATTATTTCTTTTGCATTTTTCAGTCAAAAGCAATTAGAAAAGACTGTCTGGGCCACCCTTTCCATGTGGAAGATCGTTGAAATGCCCTTTGTTGAACGTTTTGAATATATCGGTATCGCCAATTGGTGCTTAGTGATTCTGCCCAACGTGTGCATCTCTCTCTGGTGTGCCAGCAGGATCATTAAGCGAATGACTCCTTTGAGACATCGTCATGCACTGATCATTATTTGTATCCTCTGTCTATGCGTCTTAACTTTTATCACTGACAGAAAACAGGTTAATTTCTTGAATACGGTTTCAGGACAAATCGGTTTTTATTTCAACTTTTTTTACATACCTGCTCTCTTAGTACTGGTGACTATCATGAAGAAGGTGAGACAAAAACAATGAAACAACTTTCCTTGATCATATTACTCATTTGTTCTATGTTCCTATCTGGATGTGTAGAAAAGGAAATTCTTGACGATTTATATGTTGAAACCGGAAAAGCCTATGATTATGGAGGAGAGAATAAAATAAGAGGGACAGCCCTGTTCCCCATTTATTTATCCGATAAATCCATCCAAAACGGAACGCTGTCTGCAGAAGCATCATCCACTCGGGAAGTGTTGGAGAAATTAGAAAGAAGGGCGCAACAGCCCCTTGTAAGAGGAAGCTTGGATGTCGTGTTGATAGGAGAAAAACTGGCCAAAAAAGGCATTATCGATATTGGAGACTCCCTGCAAAGAGACGCCAGTGTTGGGGCAAGGGTATATATAACGGTAACCGAAGGCGAAGCAGGGGAACTCATCAAAGGGAACTATGGCTTAAGAGGAAATGGAACGTATCTTTCTAACTTGATCACCCACAATATCACCCGAAGGGAATTGCCGGAAACAAATCTACATTTATTTCTATTCGACTATTTTCAAGAAGGACAGACACCGTATCTCCCCATATTAAAGAAGCTAACGAATGAAAGTGTAGCCATTACAGGTGTTGCCCTCTTCGATAAAGACAAAATGGTCAAAAAGATTCCCGCTGAGGAAATGTTCTTCTTTAAATTATTAGTGGATAAACTTGCTGAAGGAAGCCATGTCATCAAAATGGGGAAAAAGCCTGGCGCTACCGAAAAAACGGTTGAGGCTTCTGTAACGAGTCTAATCACTAAGCACAAAATTATGATTAAACATAAAGCTGATCCTGTTGAAGTGACAATGAGAATCAAGGTTAGGGGAATTGTCAGAGAGTATACCGGAAAAAAATTGACACCTGATAAAGTGGGAGAAGTTGAGAAAAAAATGGAAAAGGATATAGAAGAAACGTGCTTAGCCATGCTGAAGGAGTTTCAGGAATTAGGCATCGACCCTGTAGGCATCGGACAAAATCAAAAACATGGAGTACGTGGCTTCGATATTAAGGAATGGGAAGGAAGCATCTACCCCAGGGTGAAATTCAATGTGGAGGCAAATGTAAAGATATTAGAGGCCGGTACTGTGGAATAATAGCAAGAGAAAGGCTCCCCTGGGCGGGAGCCTTTCTTTTTTAACTCAGATAAATAACACGTTTACTTTCCGCGCTATCTTTACATGCTTCAATCAATTCTATCACGCCTAAAGCATCTTCAGGTTTTACAGGAAGAGATTTGCTCTCTCTTAATGTCTTATATATCCCTTTGTAGTATTGAGTATAATCTCCCTTTTCAGAAGGAATGACTTCTGAGGTCACTTCGTCATCAGAAATGGTTGTCAACGTACCCCAGTTTTCTTCATCTTCCATACCCCAATCTTCAATAAGAGGATTTTTCTCAGCTTTTAAATCATCTTCCTGACGATCCATTCCGTGCTTCACGAAGCTTCCTTTTACTCCATGAACCTGATATCGCGGTCCTGGATCAAGGACGATAGAACGAGAGTACAACTGCACCCTCAATACGTCATACCCGAGTGTAATGTGGAAATAATCTTCCGCTTTTTCCGGATTTCTTTGTGGAAACACATCTGCCTGCACCCAATGTGGTGTACCAAACAGGGCCAGTGCTTGATCCAGGAGGTGTGAGCCCAAGTCATATAGCACACCGGCTCCCTCGATTTTATTTTCTTTCCAACGGTCTTTAATAGTCGGGCGGAAACGGTCGAAGTGGGCTTCATATGTATAGATTTGTCCTAGAGCTTCTTCTTGGAGTAATTTTTGGATGGTTAAAAAGTCGGCATCCCATCGTCGGTTATGGAAGACAGAAAGATGCAAGCCTCTCTCTTTCGCTAAAGCTATCAGCTCTTTTCCTTCGACACTATTCGTCACAAATGGCTTCTCTACCACGACATGTTTATCAGCTAGTAAAGCCTGCTTAATCATGGCATAGTGAAGATGGTTCGGCGTTGTGATCACCACTAATTCGATGTCTTGTTGAAGTAAATCTTCAAGGGACGACACCACTGTTGTACCCTCAATGTCTTTCAACACTTTCTCTTCATCAGATGAAAGCACCGCTTCAATATGAAACTCCTCCAAATGTGAGAGTAACGGGCGATGAAAACTTTGTCCTGAAAAACCGTATCCTACTAATCCAACTTTGATCGGTTGCATAATGTCACCTTTTTCTTTCAAAATGTATTCCCATATTATCATGTACAAGTTCAGACGAAAAATGATTCGTTTTACAATTGATTGTTTGTTTGTATAAAATAATGTAGAAAGGGAGGTTAACAACATGCAATCAATCAAAAACAAAGAAACCTTTGAAGATTTAATCACTTCGGCAGAGCCGGTGATCGTGAAATTCCATGCAGACTGGTGTCCTGACTGCCGTCGTATGGATATGTTCATTGATGAGATCATGGAAGAGTTCGGTCAATATAAATGGTACGACATTAATAAAGACGAATTTCCTGAAATCGCCGAAAAATATGACGTCATGGGCATCCCCAGCCTGCTGGTTTACAAAAACGGCGAAAAAATCGCTCACCTGCACAGCGCCAACGCCAAAACACCAGAACAGGTAACAGAATTCCTTGGCGCACTATAATCCAGAGGTCCGTCCCCGTTTATGCAGAGGGACGGACCTTTCATTTAAGTCACCTCAAACCATTAATTGATATTCCCCTTTCCATCTACATAAACGGTTTGAATAATCGTTCTCTGAAATTTGTTTCCCTCCTGGGTTTCTCCTTCTATATCGATGGTGATGTTATGGACTCCTTCTTCAAATTCAGCTAAAGGCAAAGAAGATAGATCTTCAGTTGTAATGAGGGTGGTTTGCTTTTTGTTTCCGCTCTTCATTGGGATATGGTGAATGGTATATGTTTTCTTCACAGGTTTGTCGAGTATATTCCATGAACCCATTAAAGATTCTCCATCACCCGTCAATTGATTCCCTCCTTTACTAACCCCTTTCTGAAACAGAATGGTCAGCATGTATTTTTCACTTTGACTATTATGTGCCCTCATTTCCCACTGTCCCAAAAGGGGCTTGGAAATGATAATGGAATGATGATAAGCGCCTGGGAAAAAGCCTGTCGCATCTTCCGTAATCATGAACTGTTTATACACTTGCCCGTTCGGACTAATGAGCTCATAGAGCGTAAACTGTTGATCACTGATCCAGTCCACCGAGATTTTCTCTACCTCTTCCTCGACAGAAAATTTCTCCACTCCAATACCCATAAATGCCCCGCCTCTATGGAGGACCGATGTTTCTCCCTCTTTTGCATGCTCGCTCACGGCAGCATAGGATATCTCTTGCACCTCTTCTGTTAAGAGATCCTTTAAATAAGGGAAGATCTCCCCGCCCTCTTTTATCGTCGTATGAGACCAATCCCGGACCTGCACCTCACCCCCATACGGAAGGCGTGAACTTGTTACCAGAACCGCTCCATCACTTTGTCCAAATCGGCTTAAGTATAACCCGCCCCAAAACAATTCAGAATTCACCCCTCCCCATCCTGTACCACCGAATGTATAGAATGGGGTGGCTTTGGCGAGATCAAGTTCGTCCGTCTGGGAACGAAAAGATTTCATATATCCCGTTTGCAAGGAGAACACGGCATTATTTTTACTCTTTAAAGCATCCGTTAACCAGCCGGCCCATTTACTATAGGCAAGGTCTGCAAGCTCTGATCCATGATGAGGAGACGAAAGAGTGATGACTCTCTCTACATAGGGTCCGGCACCATAATGAACCAATGCGGTTTGAACATCGATCCCTCCCTTACTATGCCCCACAACCACTACCTTCCTCTTAAAATAGTCGTAAATCTCACGAAGCTTCCCCTCTAAAATCTGCCCATTTTTCCACATATCTTCGTCTGGATGCAAATCAATGAAAACGGCTTGGTGCCCATATTTCCGTGTGAATTCCTGTAGATCGTTTTCTCTAATCCACGTGTCTGATGAGGCATGAATTCCATGAATAAATAAAATCGGATAGCCCTCCGACCCTTCTGCCATTTCATCCACAAACCACCTGCCCGGTATTCCAGACGCATTCTTCATCCCTTCCATTTTCTCATGCAATTCTATTACCTCCCTCTAGATTCCTATCTTCATTATCGTTTAGAAGAATCAAAATATCAGCAGGAATGTTAAATATAGGCATATAGATACAAGCTCCATGTTCGCAGTGCATCTTATCCAGAAGTCCAGTTTCATAATTTGTCATCAATACGATAAACTAAAAAAAATCCAGGCGCGTTCATGCGCCTGGATTTTTCCATCTATTAAACTTCCACTGTAAAAGCAGGGATCGGGTCTTTAAATCCAGTCCAATCCTCTGTCATTTCTTTTTCTGTTAGCAAGCAGCTATCCAATGACTGCTCGATTTCTTCCCTGTTCATCTCAAGACCGATAAACACGATTTCATTCATTCGATCCCCATAAACAGGGTCCCATTTCTCTGCTAATTCCACTTCTTCAGCAAGGATTTCTTTTCTCTCATCTTCAGGATAAGCAGCTACCCATTCCCCTGCTCCCTGGATGATGATCGATGGGCCTGCCTGGGACAATAAGCCCGTCATGTCGTTACGGGTCGGCAGCCAAAAGAAGCCCTTTGCACGCACGATGTCTACCGGCCAATCCTCCATCCAAGCCATGAAACGTTCTGGGTGAAAAGGCTTGTTACGGCGATAGACAAAAGAAGAAATTCCATATTCCTCAGTCTCGGGTGTATGTTCTTCTTGTAATTCTTTTATCCACCCGGCTGCCTGGCTTGCTTTTTCAAAATCGAATAGTCGGGTGTTCAGTACGTAATCTAATGAAATCTTAGAATGTGAGGTTTCGATGATTCTCGCTTCCGGGTTCAACTTATGAAGAACAGCTTTTAATTCTATTACATCCACTTCTTCCACTAAGTCTATTTTATTTAACACAATCACATTCGCAAACTCTATTTGATCAATCAGCAAATCCACTACTTCCCTTGTATCCCCTTCGTCTGTTGCCTCAGAGCAATCCAGCAACGTTTCACCACTTGCAAAATCATGCCAGAATCGATTGGCATCCACAACCGTCACCATTGTATCCAGTCTTGTGTTTCTTGTTAAATCAATGTCCATCTCCTCATCCATATATGTGAATGTTTGAGCTACAGGAATCGGTTCCGAGATCCCGGTAGACTCGATCACAATATAATCGATATTCCCCTGATCGACCAATCGCTGGACTTCTATCATTAAATCTTCCCTTAAGGTGCAGCAAATACAACCATTTTGAAGCTCGACTAGTTTTTCTTCTGTTCTAGTGAATCCGCCACTCTTCACGAGGGACGCATCGATATTCACTTCACTCATATCATTCACAATAACCGCTATTCGCTTATCTTCCCGATTATGTAAAATATGATTTAATAATGTCGTCTTGCCTGATCCTAAATAACCGCTTAATACTGTTACTGGTACTTTCATAATAAACATTCATCTCCTTTTAAATTCGAAATCATTACGATTTAAGTTGTATGGTTCACTATTCTTTCTGCTGCTTTCCTTGCACCTGAAATATTACGCGAGGGCGGCCCGATTTCTAACTCAGCCAGTGGTCCCGTAACAAATAAATGATTACACCATGACAAGTCCTCTTTCACTATCGGAAAACCACATTTCGCACACGCTAACTTTTCTTTTTGAATGAGTTTTTGCAGCCAGTCCACTTTCATGACCTCTCTTGAAAATCCGGTGGCAAATAGTATCGTCTTTGCTTTTACACTCGACTCTGCCTTCGTTAAATGCAGTATAATCTCATCGCCTAATACATCCCATGATTGGATTTCATCTTGGATAAAGGTGAACGTGTTGCTTCGTTTCAAATTTCTCAACTTATTAGCTAATTCACTTGGCATAGACCCTTTATGACGGGCATGATCAATGACCTCTCTTCTGTGTTCGTACCTGTGAATATTTACAAATCCATTCATGTATTTAGGTCCAAGCCAGCCTGGATCACTATCAAAATCGTTTACTCTATAAGGGTGACGGGCTATTTGATATACATGTCCGGGGAATTGTTTGCTTAGCTTAACCACCATGTGGGCAGCGGAGATCCCTCCACCTATCACGACGATTGGTGGCTCTATTCTCAGAAGGGACTCAGCAAATAAATGTCCAACTTGTTTTGGGCGTGACGCAACAAGAGCACTTCCCCAAGAGGGATAAGCCAATTTATTATTCATTCCCGTTGCAATCACAATGTTATTCCCATGAAAATGGTCCAAACTACTGGTTCTTACTATCCAACCGTTATCTCCTTTCTCAACGTGGTCCACCTTTCCCTGAAACCAGGCTTTAGATATTTTTATTCCTTCCAAGACAGCGTTACTATGCTGATTGAATAGAGTAAGAGCCGGCCGCTTATATGGTCCGTAGAAATTTTCTCCTCCACCCTTCTTAAAGGATTTCAGACTAAATGGATGTGTATCCAAATGGTGGACAAAAGGTGAACGCAAATACGGCATGTCAATTAAACCAGTCAGCCTTTTCCATTTAAATAATGGCCCTGGGTAAGGATCAATTACACATATCTTATGAATTGGCACCTTTTTCTTTTTCACAAGATACGTAGCCACGGTGCATCCATGGATACCTCCACCGATTATGATCCATTCATACATATTCTCACCACCTGATTATGCCTATTAAAACGAAATAATTACGATTTATTGATTATGAGAGAATCCTTACTTACATAAAAGTAAGGATTCTTTCGTTTATTCAATTTTAATAAAAAACTCTTCTACATAAGGATTAGCAGGCGGGTCGATTACTTCAAACACCGGATTCTTTATTACAGGCATTTCCTGACCATTAAAATCTACCTTATCAATCACGCCACTCACATTAATCCATGTATCTGGTTCCAGTTTACTCAGTTCTGAATCACGTGCCAATAAACCATAAACCGAGGCATCGGCTACGCAGCATGTAACGGTGAAACGGGAAATGACCAATTCTTCCTCTGCAAATCCTTCATCTTTATAAACAAAACCTGTAAGCTGAATTTCTTTACCGACGAAGTTGTCAAGATTTTCATCCACAATACTTAATGTTTGAATATATTGTTCATCTCTTACGAATATTTTTTCTTTTTTATTTACTATCTCTTTCAACTTGTCGAAATCCTTTTCCACAGGAAACTCATCATACGGTCCGAGGGTAGGCTCAGTTGCAAACGAATTTTTTTCTGCACTCTCACCTTGATTTACTCCGTTTTGTTCACTGGATGGGGGTGTTGAGAATAGACTATTCCCCACTTTCACCCCTCTCTTAGCCGCAACGGAACTATCCAATAAGTTATCTGGCAGGAGGAATCCCACCACAATTGGAAAAATAAATAGAGCATATACCATGCTGGACCTGATGAACCCTTTAGGCAGTTCATGACCTTCGCAACCACAATGGTGTTCTTTTGCAGAGGCTGAAGATGTACCCCGGATGATTTGAATCGCCCCCAGGAGAATGAAGACCCCCAGAGCAAAATACATATAACCATGCATTTTGGGTGCGACAAAGTTTTGCAAATTAAACGTTAAAAATAGTTTCAATACCAAGAGAGCATAACCAATTAAGATGATCCCTCTGATGAATGTATGGAATTGGATGGATTGTTTCACTCCTCTAGCCTCCTTTACACAAATACTTGGAATACAAGCGTGCAAATATATACTACGATTGTCACGATTCCAATAAAGATCAACACGAATTTTTTATTAAAGTAAGCAAGCATCAATAATGTATTCTTGAAATCAATCATCGGCCCATACACTAAAAATGCCAAAAGGGATGATGCAGAAAAGATACTGCCGAAAGACGAAGCCACGAATGCATCTGCTTCTGAACATAGTGAAATAATATAGGCAAACCCCATCATAACAGCCGGTGCAAGAACCTCATTCGTCCCAATCCCCACTAACAATTCTCTATCAAGATATGTCTGAAATCCCGCTGCAACAAATGCTCCGATGATAAGGAATTTGCCCATGTCAAAAAATTCATCACTGGCATGTACAATTGTCTGCATTAGTTTATTGGATGAGTGATCGTGATGATGCTCTTGGACACGCGCTTTCTGTATTAGCGGGTTTCTCTTTCCATAAAACCTGTACAATAGAGCCCCAATGATTAAGGCAGCTATTAAAGCAATACCCATCCTCCCCCAGACAACCGTCATATTATTTTGGAACGCATAGTAAGTAGATGCGAAGACAATCGGATTTAAAATAGGGGCTGTAACCATGACGACAATCGCAAGATGGGCAGGCATCCCTTTTTTAATTAACCTCCTGGCCACCGGTACAATCGCACATTCACATACAGGAAGCAATGCCCCTACTACAGCTGCAGGAAACAAAGCCAGGTAGGGGAACCTCTTCGGAATGATTTTTTGTAATAACCTCTCAGACACAAATACTTGAATAAGTGCTGATGCGAAGACACCGATTAAGATAAAAGGGATCGCTTCTAAGAGGATACTCAAGAATATGGTAATGACATTCGCCATCGAAGAGGTAAGAAACTCTTCCGGGACATAGACTTTCACCCAATCTCCCGCTAAAAAAAGAACAATGAATAACAAAAATAATAGTATCCCTGTCATCTCTTGACTAAAGCTCCTCAAAGAATTCATTCGTTTACGTTTCCTTTCTTTAGACTGCATTTATTAATCGTAATCATTTCGCTTTACATTATACCTTATTCTTGTCCCAAAAAACTATGCTAAATTATTTTTAATCTTTCTTTAACATTTCAATTCTGCATAACCTAAAGTTATTCTTCAAAAACTAAAGATGAATTGAATAGATTGGAGGGGATTCATATGACGAAAAAGGTCAACAAAGGCAGTGAAAATCAAAATTCACCCAAGCGTGGCACAACAGAGTTTGCTACTGAAATCACGAGTGGAGACAACAGTAAGGGAAATAAACATAATAAAGATCAGCGTAACAAAACGAATTAACAAAAACCTGTCCGATGGAAAATCGGGCAGGTTTTTGTTATTTATAGGTAAAGGATTCAGCTGGTACTCTTACTCATCATCACCGGTAATCTTTACCGCGGCTGTATTATTTTGAATATAAGTGGGCGGCGCCGGATCAGCTTCTTTTTCATTACTTCCATAAAATCTTTCATTCAATTCCATATTTGCTTCTGTAGTCGATGTTCTTTCATCCTGTTTCTTCATGTCATCACCCTTTCACTATTAGCGTATCGGATTCAAAATGAAATATACGCTCATTTTTCTCTAAAAAAAGGACAAACTAACCAATGAAAATAGACTATAAGGAGGAAATGAAGAATGGATTATAATCGTGCAAAACAGATATTATCTTCTTCAGCTGATATTGAAGTAAAATATAAAGATGCATCTGTCTGGATCGACTCTGTTAATGAAGACGGTCAAACAGCCGTTGTTCATCTTCGCGGACCATTAGAAGAACGTTCCGAAGTAAGTGTTTCAGATTTAGAAGAAGCATAATCGTAGAAAAGACCATGCAGCCCTCCCAAAAAGGAAGGAGAAGCATGGTCTCATCATCTGTCTTAAGCTTATTTATCGTCTTTGATTTTCCCTTTGTTTTTAAGAAGGTCAAAAATCATTTTTGCTTGATCTGTGTTATCGATCATGCCCGAGAACTTCTCTTTTTGAGGACCAAATGCATACACAGGAACGTCATCTCCTGTATGTCCATCCGTTGTCCAGCCAGTACCTGAACGTTTGTCGAAGATTTTCTCGATGGCATTATCGATTTCGGTTTGATCGCCTTTTTCTGCTGCTTTTTTCACAGAAGCGATTTCCTCTTCCGTTAACTCAAGGTCGATGTTTTCGGCTAATGTTTCTTCCACTGAAGCACCGTTCACAATTTGTTCAGCCATGAAGTCTGGTGTTTTCTTTGCAGCTTGAATCGGTGCCGGATCCCAATTATATTCACCGTCTGCCCCGATCGAGATTCCCCCTGTAGAATGGTCTGCTGTAACAACTACCAATGTTTCACCATTTTCTTTTGCAAAATCCCTTACTGCTTCAAGTGCCTTCTCAAAGTCTCTCATTTCACTCATAGCCCCGACCACATCATTATCGTGACCAGCCCAGTCGATTTGGCTGCCTTCCACCATAAGGAAGAATCCGTCCTCGTCCCCTTTTAAACGGTCGAGTGCAGATGTCGTCATATCCGCTAAGCTTGGCTGTTCTTTATCACGGTCGATCATCTTGTCCATTCCCACTTCAGAGAAAAGACCAAGAACTTGTTTGTTGTCGTCATTTTTCAGTTCTTCGGCGGATTTTACATAGCTGTAGCCATCCTTTTGGAACTCCTCAGCAAGGTTACGGTCATCACGTTCGAAGAAGTCCGTCCCCCCACCTAACATGACGTCTATCTTATGTTCTCCATTAATCATTTCATCATAGTAGTCATCCGCAATCGCATTTTCGCTTTTACGCTGCTCTTCATGCGCACCATAAGATGCCGGAGTGGCATGGGTGATTTCTGATGTTGCTACGATTCCTGTAGACATGCCGTTTTCTTTCGCCTGCTCTAATACCGTTTTAACATCTGTTTTATCATTATCGACTGCTATCGCATTATTGTAAGTTTTGACTCCGCCGCTCATTGCTGTCGCAGCAGCTGCTGAATCTGTCACGTTTTCTTTCTCATCCTCTGGATAAGTGGATTGTAATCCGACAAGGTAAGGATCGAATGCCGTTTTTTCCATCTCAACTGTTTCAGGATTGTCATTCATATAGCGAAGTGCCGTTGTATAAGGAACGCCCATTCCATCACCGATCATAAAGATGACGTTTTTGGCTTTGCCGTTCTTGGATTCCTTCGCTTGTGCTTCTGTGTTGTCTTGATTCATTCCTATTACACTTCCAAGAGCTAATGTTGACACAACCGCTAACGGAAGAATCTTCTTCATTGATTTCTTCATTTACCCTACCTCCTATAAGTTCGACTACATATGTAGAATAAAGGGGAAATATGAAGAACCATTTGCAAAAGGACTACAGGAGTGTAAAGCTTCTGTAAAATGAAGAAAAACAGGTATAAAGCCACCTGTTTTTCATTAATGAATCTATTCAGTTCATAGTCAATAAGACTTCTATTCTCTAATCAGGGGAAGCGTACAACAACGGAATGAGCCCCCAGACTTGATGATTTCGGATAAATCCAGTTCAATCACGTCAAAACCTTTTGATCTGATTCGTTCATTCAAATCTTGATTTAGAGTAAGACTGATGATTTTCCCATCACCGATTGCTAATACATTGGGTCCCATTTGAAATTGTTCATCATCCGTTACAGTGATGATATTGTAATGCAACTTGATCTTCTCAAGATCCTCTTTTGAAAAGGCAGGTGGATACACAAGGGCCCACCCCTCTGATATGATCGTAAATACACAATCCAAATGAAGAATTCCTTCTTTTAAAGGTAACTCATGAACGGTATATTGGGGGAGCTGATTTCGTAACGATTGGATGGCCAATTGGTTCGTCCGTCCACTCACTCCGATCCAAATATTCTGCTCATCAACGAGCACATCCCCTCCTTCAATGGAATGGAGAAGTTCATGATAAGGCACGTCATTCGTTTCCAGCCAATTCTTCAGCGTTTTCACTTCGCCCCGCCTGACATCGGTATTCATCGATGCAACGAAGAATTGATCATGAATCGTGAAACCGATGTCCCTTGTGAAGACTTGTTCATTAAACTCTGGTGATGGTTGAAGGTGAATGACCTCTGAACCATTTTTCTCTAACGTATCAACAAAGTTTTTATGTTGCTGTACCGCATTATCTATATTGATATTTTCCTTTAGGAAATGCTTTTGAGTCTCATTTATGATTTCATTTATTTGCATATTTTCAGGTGAAACAACAACCACTTTCTTTAACTTTCCATACTCATTGGAACAATGGGTTTTAGATTTTGGAACCAACGGGGAATTTAAACTCATCTTTACGCCCTCCATTTATATACTCTTAAAAACTGCTTTTCCCTGTTATTATGCTGATAAAACTTCCTTTTTATAATTTATGCTGAAGAAGCCTAAACAGGGACGACAGGTATAGTTAATGGGTGTTATATGGGCTACTGTGCACTTCAATTAAAAAAGGACTCAGCTAAGCCCTTTTCAGAATGCCTTCTATTGTTCTTCTGAGGCTTTATCGTCCTTATCCACCTCATCGTCATTCAATGTTTCACCGGAAGGATCTTCATTAAGCGTACCCTCATTATCTTCTTCATCTGCTTTGTCTTCATTCATGGAATCTTCGTTATTCGACTCTTCATTCATAGTGCTTTCATCTTGAGAAGTATCCTGCTGTTCCACGTTATTAGCTTCATCTTCGGCACCTTCATCATTTCCACAACCAGCTAAAACCAAGCCTGCACTCAGCGGTAAAGTTAGTAATAAATTTCTTATTTTCATTAACAATCTCTCCTTTGAAGTGTGTCTGTAAGTGCTTAGTTCTTGTTTACCACGAATAGATTATGATAAACAAATGAGTGAGATTTTGGAAATAAACCCTTTGTTATCCAATGAAAAAAGCGTGCTGTCGCACGCCAAAATAATACTTCCTAATGAACCATCCGGTCATGATCCTTCCAGTATTCTTTTCGGAGCACAACCTTTTGGATTTTTCCTGAAGCGGTCTTAGGTAACTCCTTTGCAAAGGTAATACTCTTCGGTGCTTTGAAGTGGGCAAGCTTTTCTCTGCTGAATTCGATAAGATCCTTTTCCGTTAAGCTGTGACCTTCCCTGATAACAACGACTGCATGGGGCACTTCTCCCCAACGCTCATGGGGGATGGCTACGACCGCTGCTTCGAGGACACTGTCATGTTCATAGAGAGCCCCCTCTACTTCAATGGAAGAGATGTTTTCTCCTCCGCTGATGATGACGTCTTTCATCCGGTCGACAATTTCAATGAAGCCATTCTCGTCGACCGTCGCCATATCACCTGTATGCAGCCATCCATCTCGAATGGCTTGATTGGTTGCTTCGGGGTTTTTAAAATATCCTTCCATCACGGTATTCGTTCTTGTCACGATTTCTCCAATCGCATTCCCGTTACGGGGCACTTCATTACCGAGCTCATCCACTACTTTTACCTTGCTGCCAATCATACTGTAGCCGGCTTTCGCCTTTAACCGGTATTTTTCTTCCTTTGGTCGGTCCTGTTCGGAAGATCTCAGGATGGATGTAGTGATAAGTGGTGATATTTCAGTCATTCCGTACACCTGGATAAACTCCCACTTTAGATCCTCTTCTACCTTTCGGACAAATGCTGGTGGAGGAGCCGAACCCGCAATGACAACCCTTACATCTTGTCCGATCGTCCGCTCCCTGTTCGGATAGTTCTCCAGAAGCATATTCAGAACAGTCGGCGCCATATGCATAACCGTTACGCCGTGCTTCTCGACTTTATCTAAAATCATCTCAGGGTCTACTTTTCTGAGCATCACCTGGGTCGCACCGTTGGCAGTATAATAGAAAGGTGAACCCCAGCCATTCACATGAAACATGGGCAGGACATGGAGTAACGTGTCGCGATCCGAAACCCGTAAATGATGCATGGATGATAGAGCATGCAAATAATTGGACCTGTGGGTGAGGAGCACTCCCTTCGGATCTCCTGTCGTCCCACTCGTATATAATAAAGAAGCGATATCGGTTTCTTCCAAGTCTACGCGATCGAAAGCTTCGTCGCTGAATGAACCGCGCCACTCGTCATAGCCGGGATGTCCATCTATTGACTCACCATGGATCACAATATGCTTTAAATCCGGCACATTAGACAGAATCGGCTGCACCAGCGGATAAAGTTCCTCATCCACAAATAATGCTTTGCTCTCACTATGAGTCAGGATAAATAGATAATCCGCAGGTTTTAAGCGCGTATTAAGTGGTGTCATGATCCCTCCGACACTATAGACCCCATAGAACCCCTCCAGCATCTCTGCGGTATTGGGAGCTAAATACGCAACCTTGTCCCCTTTTTCAATCCCAAATTCCTGTAGCCCCCGGGATAGTTGATTCACGCGGGCATTCAGCTGCTTATACGTCAAACGCTTCACATCATCAATAATCGCTATCTTCTCTCCATATTGTTCGACTGCCCGATCTAAAAAATCCGTTAACACTAAAGGTACATGCATATGTACAACCCATCCCTTCTGTTCGTTAATGACTATTTATATTCATTATTTTAGCAGATCCGGGATATCAATTGGGAATATTCTGAAATTTTATATAATGAGATACTGATTTATAGGGGAGGGCCGTATATTGATGAAAGATGTTCTATAAAAAAAGCATGACGACACATTGGTCACCATGCTTTTTGAGTTAGCGGCCTCTTCTATTTAAAGAGGATTTACCCTGGCTGTTTCTTTTACCGCTGGAGTCGTTTCTTCTTGGTTTGCCGGAATCACTTGATCTGGATTGTCTGCCTCTTGAGGGACTGGCGGAGTCTCCTCCACGTCGGGATGATGATTCTTCCCTTCTCGATCGACGACTGCGTGGCGAATCACCACCGTCACTGTTACGAGACCGGCCACCACGTGGAGACCTTGCTTTTCGCTCTTTATTCGCTTGGATATTCTTTTCACGTCTATCCTTCGCACTTTCATTTGATCCCTTATGGACATCGGCGGTTTCCTTAGAAGGAGCCACCTCCACGACACGACGAGGCAATGAAAGGCCAATGCCTTTTTCAATCATCTCAAGATCCTGCTTGTCCTTCAGTGCAACAAAGGTAATGGCAAGTCCATCTTTTCCGGCACGACCCGTTCGTCCGATTCTGTGAATATAGCTTTCCACATCTTGAGGGATATCATAATTGAACACATGAGTGACTCCTTCAACGTCAAGACCACGAGCCGCCACGTCGGTCGCGATAAGAAGCTGAAGTTTCGCGTCCCTGAACTTCTTCATCACACCTTCTCGTTTCGCTTGAGATAAGTCACCGTGTAGTTCATCCACCAGAAATCCTCTCGTTTTCAGATCACCCAGAAGCTTGCTGACCCTTCTTTTCGTTCGGCAGAAAATGATGCCTAAAAACGGTTGAACGTCAAGAATCGTTTGACTGAGGGCATCTAATTTCTGACGATCCGTCGTTTCTACGATTTCCTGCTGTATTTCCTGTACAATCTTTTCTTTTTCGCGAATCTGTACATTATGAGGGTTATTCATATAGCGCTTGCCGATTTTTCGGATATCCTTTGACATCGTCGCAGAAAATAGAGCGGTTTGACGGGTAAACGGAGTCTCGCGAATAATCGCTTCGACTTCATCGAAAAATCCGATATGAAGCATTTGATCCGCTTCATCCAGTACAAGGAACGATACGTTTGAAAAGTCCACAGTCTCCCGACGAACGTGATCAAGTAAACGACCAGGTGTCCCAATCACGATATGAATCGCTTTATTCTTCAGTCGCTTGATCTGCTTCTCAACATCTTGGCCGCCGTACACAGCTAACACATTTATGTCATCTTCCGTAGAAGAAAGAATCTGATTCAACTCCGCGGTTACTTGAATTGCGAGCTCCCGCGTCGGAGTCACAATAAGAGATTGGATCTCATCTCTCGCTGGATCAATTTTGGAAAGCATAGGCAGGAGAAAAGCCATCGTTTTTCCCGTTCCTGTCTGTGCTTGCCCGATCACATCTTCACCATTTAATAAAACAGGTATGGTTTCGCTCTGGATCGGTGTTGGTTCTGAAATCGATTGTTCTTTTAACGCATTGACGTACTTAGGTTGGATTCCTAAGGAAGTAAAATCATTCAATGGGGTCACCTCTTTGTTCCCATTATACCCTTATCTCTCTTTAGAAAATAGGGCACTGTGTTATAATGGGAAAATCGTAAAATGAAATGAGGAATATGATGTTACCATTTGAAGATAAATTAACCATTATAGAAGAGTTTCCTGAGCTTACACGTAAAAACGTTTCATTGAATAGGGTGAATTTCCACTTTGAAGAAAGTCTCTATGAAAAGACGACTGTGGTATATCACCTGCATCCGAACGGAAACGGTTTTGTTTATACGGGGAGTCTTCCTGACTATAAAGCCAATCAAAAAGGACTCGTGAACATCCGTGATTTCTCGGGTGACGAACTGCGTGACATCATTCGGGCATCCATTGATCATCTGGCTACGGAAGAAGAAATCGTGCCGCCCGTCGAACAGATGTGGAAAGATACTGAAGGTCATTCCCTCATGCTGATCGAAGAAGATGACCGCTGGAATATTTATGCCGGTGATAACCTGGAAGACAGCTTTGGCGGGTATGATGAAGCTGCGTTGTATTTGCGTGAGGAAGGGTTTCGCAGACGGTAATAAGAGGCAGCTTCACGCTTTTCTTGAAAAAGGACGGATTCTTTATCGATTCGTCCTTTTTTGATGGATTATTGCGCTGCATCTGTCATGGGGGAGCGTCCACTTGTGAGAATACAGGTGAAATGGGGGGAAATCCGGCTTGGTTTTTGTGAGAATCCAGGTGAAATTGTGAGGAATCCAGTTGAATTGGTGAAGAATCCGGCCGTTTATCGTGAGAATCCAAGTGAATGGTGAAAAATCCAGCCAGTTTTTGTGAGAATGCAGCCGTTATTGTGAAGAATCCGGCCGTTTTCTCTCATAATCCAGCCGGTTTTGCTAATAATCCGGCCGATTCCGGGAAAAATCCAGCCACTTTACTATTATTACCAAATAGTACTCCAACTCTTATCCCCCCTGTCGATCGTCGTTTGGGAATCATCTCTGTTGCTCGGATATGCGTATATGCATGTGTATGCCTCATCAAGAATCGCATTTACCTTCTCTTATCAAAAGGTGGCATCCAAACGGTTTATTGCTGTAAACTCTAACTATAGATGACTATTGGCAAACAGGATCTATAAGAAGGATCGCAGTCACCGTGGCATCCATTGTCTTCATGTGGAATGCTAAAAATAACGACTCAAACAATACATTTGAATTCATAGAGGAGTGTTGATAAATGAAAGTATTAGCCCTTTTAGGAAGCACACGAAAAAACGGCAACTCAGAATACCTTGCAAAAAAAATCGTAGAAGGAACCGATCACACTGTCGTATCTCTTACGGACCTGCATATTGAACCGATTGAAGACTTAAGACACTCTGAAGGTGGATTCTCTCCAGTCGATGATGATTACGAAAAACTCGTTCAATTAATAGAAGAGCATGACGTATTACTATTTGCTACACCTCTTTATTGGTACGGAATGAGCGGTCCCATGAAAAACTTCTTCGACCGCTGGAGTCAGTACCTGCGCGATGAGCGCTTTAACTTAAAAGAAGAGCTTACGAAGAAGAAAGCATATGTAGTGATTACCGGTGGAAGCTCAGCAAAGATTAAAGGCCTTCCCCTCGTACAGCAGTTCAATTACATCTTTGAATTCGTGAACATGGAATTTGCAGATTATATGATCGGTGCCGGAGTGAAGCCTGGAGAGATTGTGAATGACATAGCAGCCCTTGAAAAAGCTGAGCGTTGGAATGCATTATTTAAATAATGGATGATCCCTTTAAGGGGTCATTTTTTTTGTTAATTTTACCTGATAAGGAAACATTATAAGCAAAATTCTTTACGGAGGCGCTCTATGGATTTTCCGACAATACACACAAACGTCTGGTACGCTGTCATCGCGATTCCTGTGATTATCATCCTCACCCAGCTCATTAAAGTTTTCTTTAAACCTCATGCCTTTTTAGTATATTGCCGTTATTCTTGGCTTGCTTATCTCTATTTTCATCAGTCATAAAGGACACCTTGCTACGGGAATTTTCATGGGGTTCTTCTATGGGTACGCTGCGATCGGGAATTATGCTTCATTGAAGACTTCACTATTGACTTTCCGGGGGGAGAAGGAGGATGCTCCATGAGGGGCGTTAAGTCGTATCTTTTATCTTTGGTTGAGCCAGTTGTTGATAGGTTCATTTTCTGTAAAATCTTACGAGTCGCTGAAGGGGATTCCAATTGTAAAAACTCCCTCGCTTCCCTGTTCGTAATAGAAGGCCGGATAAGAAAAGCATAATCTCTTAACGAATAAACATGAGCATCTTTTTGTACTGATTTACAGCTGCGGCATCTCCAAGTACCACCCATTCTCTCCATTGGTGCGGATTCACACTGAACACAATAGACACCACAAATAATATCTGTTTGTGAAACGTTAAATTGATGAAGAACATCATACGTTTGAGGTGTATGGTGTTTAAGAAGAAGCTTGGTCATTTTGGATAATTCTTTAGGAGTTAATGAAGGGATTGGATAAAAGTGTGTGTAGCTTTCAATTTTGAAGGGAAGCTTCGCACTTCTTACCAGCCTTTGAGTCACCTGCTCTTCCGTGGTGTTTTTTATTTGAGTATGGGGATTCGTAAGTACTACCAGGTGCTCTATTGGTACAGTAGGACATTTATTTTCCATTAACCATCTTTCAAGTAACCATCTTTCAAGCTCCACCTTCTGTCTGTACGCTTGCAGGATTGGATCTGGAAACACTTCTGTTTTACCATTTAACGTTCGAATCATTTGATTGAAGTTTGTATCGATATAGATATCTCCAGCAATGTTTTTCACTTCTAAAATAAGAATAAAATGTCTATGAAGGATTAACGTATCAATTTGAATGAAGGAAGATTTGATTTGTAGACGAAGATCATGAAGGATAACATACTCTTTATCAGGAAGATTGTTCAAATAGTAGTCTAATGATAACTCACCACTATACCCAGCCTTGAATTTACCTAGTTGAGACTCTATTTCAAGTCTTCTCACAAAGTATTTTGACAATCGCCTTAAAAGGGCTTCAAGCTTTGAGATGATAACAGGGGGTTGATGTTCTTTTCCGATCAAATAGATCACTCCTTTAGGTGAATGGGAAGAGTTTCAGTGGGTGACAGAGGTGCTGTTGAAAAAGATCCAACGGTTTTAGGAGACGACGCTGTTTTTGAAGAATTTCAGCCGTTCATGAGGTGGGCAAAGTCTTTCACGGGATTGATCCGGCCGTTTCTGAGGTGGGACGGGGTAATTCAAGAGAGAATCCAGCTGTTTTTTGAAGTAGAACGTTGCTTTCAAGAGATTATCCAGCCGTTTTTGAGGTAGAACGCAGCTTTCAAGAGATCATCCAGCTGTTTTTAAGATAGAACGCAGCTTTCAAGAGATCATCCAGCTGTTTTTCCGGAAAATCCGGCCGTTTCTGAATAAAATCCGTCCGAAACGTGGAGGAAACCAGCCATTTTTAAAAGTAATCCGGCCGAAATCACGAAAAATCCAGCCACTTACCAAATTATAACAAATCCACAACCATGATTCTACAATTTTCTCAAAAAAAAAGATGACCAAAGTCACCCCTACTCTACTCTCTTCTCATACCTTGCAGTCTTCCCAATATCGTGGTTAACGTCTGATCCAACCTCTCCAACTCTTCCCCATCCATCTCTAATCGTTCGAGCAATCGAGTCGGAACACAAGCAGCCTTTTCCTTCATGGCTTCTCCTTTTTGTGTAAGAGAAATCACGACGCTCCGCTCATCTTCAACTGACCGGTGACGCTCGACAAGCCCGTTCGCCTCCATTCTTTTAAGCATCGGAGTTAACGTTCCCGAGTCTAAGAACAATTTACGCCCCAATTCTTTTACAGATGCCGTCCCATCTTCCCAAAGCACTAACAATGCAAGGTATTGCGGATAAGTCACACCGATTTCTTCAAGCAGCCCACGATATAACTTTGTTATCTCCCGCTCTGCTGTATAGATCTTAAAACATATTTGATTTTCTAATAATAATGGATCTTTCATACATGTCGATTCCTTTCTTGAACAAACTAACTTTAGATTATCATACAAAAAAAGATATCAATTATCAAATTTAATTGTACACAACTTAATTGTTGACAACTAAAACCAAAGCCGTTAATATTAGTTTTGTAATATTAAATTACACACAATCAAAACAAACAAATGAGGAGTGAAAGAAATGGAAGCATTATACACAGCAAAAGCAACAGCAACAGGTGGACGCGCCGGAAAAGTAACAAGCAGTGACGGAGTATTGGATGTCGGACTGGCAATGCCTAAATCACTTGGGGGTTCTGGAGCAGAAGGGGCAACGAATCCTGAACAATTGTTCGCAGCTGGATATGCAGCTTGTTTCGATAGCGCTCTTAACTTAGTGGCTCGTCAAGAAAAGAAAAAGATTGAATCGAAAGTAACAGCTGAAGTTTCCATTGGAAAAGATACAGACGGTGGATTCAAACTCGGCGTTGTGTTATCAGTAGCAGTAAGTGGTGTTGAATTAGATGAAGCGAAGCAATTGGTCGAAAAGGCACATGGAGTTTGCCCATATTCTAAAGCAACAAGTGGCAATATCGATGTTGAATTAAATACTGAATCACTTTAAATAATCGCGGATAGGCAATTAACTGCCTATCCCTTTTTTTTCTATAAAAAACGAACGTTTGTTCTTGTTTTATTCCAACGGTTTGGACTATAATGAAGAGGTATTAAAATTCATGTGAACCGGAGTGGAGAAATGATGAAACATCAGGCTGCACCTTATTTTAGTTTTAGTGGCGAAGCGAAAGAAGCATTAGACTATTACAAAGAAGTGTTTGAAGGAGAAGTATTGGCCGTTCAGACTTTTGGTGAGGCCGATTACCCAAGTCCACCGGAGATCGCTGATCAAATCATGCATGCTCACTTTAAAAAAGGAGAGCTTTCCTTTATGATGTCAGATAGCTTTCCCGGTCATCAGCCAACGGCAGGAAACAATATATCCCTTGTCCTTGAGCTGGAAAGCGAAGAGGAAATCGATACTTATTACCGTCGGTTAACTGAAAAAGGAACTGTAGTAATGGAACTTCAAGACACGTTCTGGGGCGCTAAATATGGTAAGGTAAAAGATCCTTATGGCATCTGTTGGGACTTGAATTACACGAAAAAATAAACCAGTGGCTACTGCATCCTCACCCTGAATAAATGCAGTAGCCGTTTTTACTGATGCATTTCGATTGAATTTCTTCCGACTGAAATATTTCTTTATCCTCATACAAATTAATCCCACTTTACTTCTATGATGCTGGAACCCACTAAGACCCTGCGGTACAAAAATATATGTTTTATCCATGACTCTTAAAGGGAATGGAATATGAACATAATTTAAATATCGCTACTTATTGGGGGAACCAAAATGGATCTGCATAATGGCCGCTTGTATTGGCCAACTACATTAAAAGATAAAAAAAGAAGCTTTGATAAACATTATGATGTAGCCATTATCGGGGGAGGAATGTCCGGGGCATTATGTGCCTATTCACTTACAGAAGCGGGTTTGAACGTTGCAATCATTGAAAAGCGGAGTATGGCTTCAGGGAGTTCATCCGCTAATACAGGATTACTGCAATTTTCCAACGATATCATGCTACATGATCTGATTGATCAAATTGGAGAAAAGAAAGCTGTCCGTTTTTATAAGCTATGTATGGAAGCGATCGGAAACCTTGAACAAGTCGCAATGAATTTACCAGTGTCACCTGAATTTATAAGGAGAAAAAGCATCTACTATGCGAGTACTACCCGACATGTATCTAAACTAAAAAAAGAATATAAAACACTAAAGGAACATGGCTTTCCAGTAGAATATTGGTCTAAAAAAGAAATCAAACAGCGATTGCCTTTTTCAAAACCGGGAGCTTTGATTACCCTTGGAGATGCCGAGGTAAATCCTTACCGATTTGTGAACGGCATAATCGACTATTTAAAGGCAGGTCAAAAGACAACAATCTTTGAAAATCTTGAAGCTGGCTGGGTAGAAGAGGATGCTGACGGTGTCAACATTCATACTTCTGAAGGTATTATTCAGGCATCCCACTTGGTCCATGCAACCGGGTATGAAACCCCTCCGATCGATAAGAAAATTGGCACTGATATCAATCGATCTTATGCCATTGCCACTGAACCCATTGAAGATTTATCCCAATGGCATGAACGAGCTCTGATTTGGGAGACAAAACGTCCTTACTTATATATGCGCACCACAGTGGATAACCGAATCATCGCAGGAGGATTGGATGAAGATCCACCTCACGCACCTCAAAGTGAGAAGAAAATAGAAAAACGCGGAAAACAAATTGAAAAAGAGGTTCAAAAACTATTTCCTGACCTCACTATCAAAATGGACTTTGCGTGGGGAGCAAGCTTCGGAGAGTCATTGGACAACCTCCCTTATATCGGTAAGCATCCTGAAAAAGAACGAACATATTACTTATTAGGATACGGTGGGAACGGCACGGTTTATAGTATGCTTGGGGCTCACATCCTCCGTGACCTCATATTAAACCGTCCAAACCAGGACGCAGACATCGTTAGATTAGACAGGTGAAAATAAGGGACGGACCGTTAAAGGTCCGTCCCTCCCATCACAAGATAATGCTTATCTTTTTTTTGGAGGTGTCCTTCTGTTATCAGCTCTTTTGTGAGACTGGTGACCGTTTCTCTTGTAGAGCCAATGAAGCTTGCGATGTCCTGGTGGGTAAGGGGGACCGTTATTTTCATGAATCTCCCCTGTTTTTCTCCAAAGTTCTTCATGAGGAATGACATGAGATAAAGGATCCTTTCTTTGACGGGTGCGTGCATGATGCGTTCGAGGAACATGTTTCGTTGTTTCATATGTTGATTGAAGGTGAAGAAGAGCTCTGCAAGAAAAGCAGGTTTCGTTACACTTAAGCTATCCAGTTGTTTATGGGAGATGACTGTTAAGATCGTGTCATCGCTAGCTTCTGCATAAACTCCCTCGTCGTCTAAGCTGAAACACGCTATGTTACTGAAGAATTCTCCCTCACCCAGCATGGTGAGGATGATTTTACGTCCATCCTCACTGTTTTTATATAGCTTTACTTTCCCTGTTTGAATCCTGTACAGATTTTTACTAAGTGAAAAAGGTTGAAAGATTACTTCTTTTATTGAGTAGTTTACGAGCTTTCCAGGAAGATCACTGATGGCTGAAGCAGATCGTACTGAGGTTGCTCTATTCAAGACGACTCCCCCTCCATTTGTTCAAAATGAGAAACGAACTCCCCGTAGCCTTGTTCTTCCAGCTCATCTTTCGGGACAAATCGAAGGGCTGCTGAATTCATGCAATATCTTAAACCTGTTGGCTCTGGACCATCATCGAACACATGACCCAGGTGAGAATCGGCGTGTTTACTCCTTACCTCCATCCGCACCATGAATAGCGTGCGATCTTCCACTTCAACAATGTTCTCCTCAACTAGGGGCCTAGTGAAACTGGGCCAGCCGGTCCCGCTTTTATATTTATCTTTTGAGCTGAAAAGAGGCTCTCCTGAAACGATATCCACATAGATCCCTTCTTCTTTGTTGTCCCAGTATTCATTATCAAATGCTTTCTCGGTCCCGTCTTCCTGGGTCACTTTGTATTGGATATCTGTAAGTCTATCTTTTAATTCTTCGTCTGTGTAGAAAGGATAAAGGGGCTTCGTATCCAGCTTGATGTTCCGGTCTTCTCCCCAAGCTTCATCAAGGAAGTCATCCCTTCCTGAGTTGTTTCGGTAAAACTTATAGCTTAATTCATTTTTCTTATAATAATCCTGGTGATATTCTTCCGCTTTGTAAAAGGTTTTAGCAGGTTGGATTTCTGTGACGATTTCTTCTTCAAAGCGCCCAGAGTCTGCTAATTCCTGCTTTGATCGCTGTGCTATATTCTCCTGTTCTTCATTATGATAGAAGATACCACTCACGTATTGTGGGCCCCGATCGACGAATTGGCCACCGTTATCGGTAGGATCGATTTGTCTCCAGTAAACTTTCAATAGCTGCTCATACGTAATGACTTTAGGATTATATTCAATTTGAACGGCTTCCACATGTCCTGTCTGTTTCGTAGATACTTCATCATAGGTTGGATTCTTTTCCTCACCGCCTGTGTATCCGGAAATGACGGAATACACGCCATCCAGTTTTTCAAAAGGTGGTTCCATACACCAGAAGCATCCTCCTGCAAAGGTCGCAACCGCATGTTCTTCATCCACCATATCCAGCTTTACCGGCTCACTTCCCAATGACTTCTGGGTCATGCTTGCATACAGTTTAGGACCGAAAAAAGCCGCCAGACTCAATAGGAGTACCAGGCCGATTCCCATCATCACTTTTTTCATCGTCTCTCCTCCTTACTTATTTCTAAAGGTAACCTGAACCAAAAGGTGCTGCCCGACTTACCATCACTTTCGACTCCGATATCTCCACCATGAAGTTCAACAATTTCTTTGCAGATGGAAAGTCCTAATCCAGACCCTCCACTTGCTTTATTTCGAGACTTCTCCACCCGGTAAAAACGTTGAAAAATCGATCCCTGCTCTTCAAGAGGAACTCCTTTTCCTTCGTCTGTAACCGAAAACCTCATCATCCCCCCACCTTTGACAGCCCTAATATACAGCGTCGTTTGGTCAGGCGAAAAGGATAATGCGTTTTGTATTAAGTTGGTCATCACCCTTTTTATTTGAACAGGCATTAAAGAAACAAGGGGCAAAAGGTCATCATATTCCACTTTCACTTCAACATGCTTCTCTTGTAAAACCCGTTCAAACTGCTGAATGGTTTCGATCAGGAGTTTATCGATTGGTGTCGGATGTGGATTCCATGGCAACTTCCTGTTTTCCAACTGTGAAAATTCCAATACCTCTTCAATTAAATGACCCAGTTTTTCTGTTTCTGACAAAATGGTTTCGTAATATCTCTTTCGCGCTTCCTGATCTTCGATAATGTCATCGTTTAAAGCAGCAACAAAGGAATGAATCGATGATAAAGGTGTTCTGAGATCATGGGAAACATTCGCGATCAGTTCACTCTTGAACTTCTCTGATTCCCTTATTTCGTCGAACATTGCTTCTATTTTAGTGGACATATGATTAAAGTTAGCAGCGAGCTCTTTGATTTCCTGAGGTCCGCCTTCTGTCACCTTCACATCAAAGTCACCTTTAGCCATCCGCTCTGCTTCTTTGCTCATCTGCTTTACAGATTTTAACAAAGGCGATGTGATCATCAAATTCACTGCAAAGGAAAGGATCCCCGCCCCAAGTGTAATAAGGGAAAGCAGGATGATGATATTGGTTGAGATAAACATCTGAACATACGAGATTGTGAGAAATACTAAGATTACGGAGAGAGAAATCGTGTTGGCTAAAATAAGGAGGGTTCTAATTTTCATAGTGCTGCTGCCCCTCAAACTTATAACCTATTCCCCACACGGTTTTTATCCATTGCGGCTCAGAAGGATCTTCCTCTATCTTTTCTCTTAACCTGCGAATATGAACATTGATCGTATTGGCATCACCCAGATATTCATACCCCCATAAGGTTTCGAGCAGTTGGGACTTGGAGAACACCTGTGAAGGATGCTCTGCTAACAGGGTTAATAAATCGAATTCTTTCACAGTCATGTCAATTTCTTTCCCGGCCGCGACTACTTTTCGTTTATCCCGATCAATAAGTAAGTCTTTCCACTTAAGAACTTCCCTTTGAGCTTCCCGTTTTGGAGTGGTATTGGTCCTTCTTAATACGTTTTTGACACGGAGCAATAATTCCCGGGGACTGAAAGGTTTGGTGACATAGTCATCCGCACCTATGGTCAACCCATAAATCCGATCCTTCTCCTGTCCCAGAGCTGTCAGCATGATGATGGGGGTATCACTGTCTTCCCTGATCTTTTCAGCTGCCTGCCACCCATCCATTTCAGGCATCATAATATCCAGGATCACGATGTCCGGTTGGAATGTATGGTACCGTTGGATTGCTTCAATACCGTTAGAAGCAGTACTCACTTCATACCCATCCCTCATGAGATACCGAGCGCATACATCCACAATATTTTCTTCATCATCTACTAACAGGACTTTGTTTACCATGGTTTACTCTCCTTTACATCGCCTTACCTAATTCAGCACGACCGAAATCCACATTAAATTGTTTACACCATATCACAATCTCCATTCCTGATGATGCAGAATGACCTCCTGGAATCTCGTAATTTTGATTGCCTATGTTCCCCTTCAATTTACCCAGGGAAATTCCTTCTTTGGTTTTCTGACCTTCCTCTACTAAGTAAACGTAAAGATCCGGTCCATTGGTCACTTCAAAATTTTCCAATCGGATATTTTTATCTGATATACTCACTATCCCTTTTGCCTCGTGATTTTCATCTGCTCCCTGAAAGGTTCCGACTAATTCATTTATTTTCATTGTATCGTTTGTCATTTCGTCTGGCGAAGATGAATCGGTTTCTTTCATAGTATGCTCTCCCTGGTCTTTCATAATGGATCCGGAAGACGATGAAACTGGCTCTTCGTTCACGACCTTATCCATAAACAATGGGGAGATCAGCCACCATCCTACTCCCAAAGCTCCTGCTATAGCTATTCCCATCATCCATCTTTTCATTGAATCATCCCCTCACTATGATTAACGATAGTTTACTAAACAAACCTTATGGATTTTTAACGGAAATCTTAATTATTTCTTAAATGTGGCGCCGACTTCATTTTGGACAGTCACAAGCTAATCTGAGATAGTTAAAGATATCGAATGAAAAGGAGCAAAATCCATGCTACTATTTATATTTTTGCTGATCGCTATGATTGTGATTGCCTTCCTGGTTCTCCGATTCTACCCCGCATTTGGCAAGAAGCCTTCCCTTGAACGCGTTCAATCATCACCTCAGCATTCAAAAGGCTCATTTAAAAATCCCATTCCAACCTCTATGGATACCAGCTTTTCCACGTCTCTTACAATGATTCGGGATCTTATGAAAAGAACTGGTAACCGTAAACCTGATCGCGATATTCCAAGTGTTGGATTTCCGTCCTTTGACCATCCTCATTCCGTCACGAATGTAACCTGGTTTGGACATTCAGCTTCTCTCGTTGAAATGGATGGAAAAAGACTACTTCTTGATCCAATGTTTGGTCGTGCGCCATCCCCGTTTCCATGGATAGGAGGAAAACGGTATAGCAAAGAGCTTCCTTTTGAAAAAGATGAACTGCCTTCCATCGATGCTGTAGTTTTTTCCCATGATCATTACGATCATCTCGATTATGGCACCATTCGAAAGCTTCGAGGCAAAGTGAAGCAGTTTTTTGTTCCCATCGGAGTAGGGAGTCATCTTGAGAGATGGGGAATCCATTCTGATCACATTACAGAGCTTGATTGGTGGGACGAGGTTGAGTGGAATGGTCTTACTCTGGCTTGTACCCCGGCAAGACATTTTTCCGGCAGAAGCTTACATGATCGTAATGCTACCTTGTGGTGTTCATGGTGTCTCATCGGGAACTCCTCCAAAATCTTTTTCAGCGGAGATAGTGGCTATGGACATCATTTTAAAGAGATTGGCAGTGTATACGGGCCATTCGATTTGACCTTGATGGAATGTGGTCAATATGATCCCAGGTGGGCACCGATTCATATGCTCCCAGAAGAAACTGTACAAGCCCATATTGATGTGAAAGGGAAGCAGCTTTTACCCATTCATTGGGGAGCATTCACGTTATCCTTTCATGAATGGACCGATCCGATCAAACGTGTGACAAAATGCGGTGCAGAACACGGGGTTCCTGTTGTTACTCCAAGGATAGGGGAAACCTTTCTTGCTGGAAATGATTCTTACCCTACATCCAAATGGTGGGAAACAACTTAAATGCATCATGAACAAACGATCGCCTAGTTGTATACACTATCTAAGAACCGTAAAGTAGGCGATTATACTATGAGCAAAGAACAAAAAGCCACATTCGGAGCATGGGTTGCTGCAATCGGAACGGTCATTGCCGCTGTTGGCAGTACCCCTATTAAGAGCATTCCAGAAGATACTTTAAACTCGTTCAATCTCGTAGGAAATGAACTGCAAGCAACAGGAAATGCTTTAGAGGCAGATGCAATAGATGACTTTACCCTGACGAAAGCAGGGAATCAAATTCAAGCTATTGGAAACGTAACCGTTATAGCCGGCATACTCATTAAGTTTAACGATATTACGAAGCAAGAGCTGAACATTAAAGGAAATCTTCTCCAGGCATTAGGGGGAGGGGCTGCACTTGCCGATTCATTTGATGAAGAACATACGTTAGAAGAGCTATATTCTATATACGGTAATCTTCTCCAGATTATTGGTAATTCCCTTCAGGCCATCGCTGGAATCCTCGAATTAAATGAAAGAGACAGCGGTAATATTAATGTGGCGGGAAGCTGGATCCAAGCAGTCGGTGCGATCATTTCCGCATTAGTTCAAACAAAAGAGTCATCCTCATAAAGTTGTTTTACATACTCATTATTTGTTATTTGAGATGTAGAGCAACTAGGTTAGCTGCTCTATATTTAGATAAAGAGGAATTGTGTTCCTCCTACTCAAAAAATCCACATAGGCCTATTTCCCTAAAATCTCTCTATATAGGTTAATGCCCATACCTTTTTGTTTGAGGGCGAATATTCATAACCATAGATAGAGAGGAGGTTTATGCTATGAATGATTTTCACAATACCGGTTATGAAACATTTGTGGATTACAATGATATACGCCGCCCCATCGGACGCGTGGGGTTTGGAAGACCTGGATTCGGCTTCGGGGGATTTGGAAGACGCCCGTTCGGATTTGGATTTAACCCGTTTTTAGGAGGACTTGCTGGTGGACTGCTGGGAGCCGCCCTTTTAAGTCCTATCGGTTATGGTTATGGTTATGGATACGGATATCCACCACCTTATTATGGTTATCCTCCTTATCCCTATTATTATTAATAAATTCATACCAAAAAGGAGCCAGTGCACTTATTCACCGTACACTGGCTCCTCTTTATTAAAACCTTGATTATTCCTATATTGGAGTAGTCACTGCAGATTTTTTGAAGCCTAAAGGACAGCCTCAGCAATGAGCTCATATGATCTTACTTTATCTTCAAACTTGTATACATTGGTAATAATCATAAATTCATCTGTCTGATAGATTTCACTCAGCATATGAAGCTCCTCCCTCACTTTTTGAGGTGTCCCTATAATGGCTCGCTTTCGATTTTCCTTCACTTTTTCTTTTTCCAACTCTGACAGCGTTCTTGCTTTTACTTCTTCCTTGGAGGGAATTCCCGTGTCTCTTCCCTTTTCTACCGATAACAGCCACAAATCTTGAGTGAGGGCAATTTCTTCAGCTTCTCCTTGCGTTGGAGCACAGACGATAAAGATACAAACATTGCTCTTAGGTTGGGATAAAGACAGGGAAGGCTGAAAATGAGAATGATAATAGTCCAGAGCCCTTTTCCCATTTACAGGATTGATAAAGTGACCATATGTGAAAGCGGTACCCTGCTCAGCAGCCACGCGTGCTCCCCTATGGGTGATTCCTAATATCCAGGGAAGCGGGGGCCTCGTCACTTTTGGATAAGCCTTGACTGCTTGCTCATCCGAGTGATGTAAATAAGCTTGAAGCGCTTCCACCTGACCCGGAAACTCATTCATACTCTTCTTCAATCCATCCGTCAGAGCCAGACGTGTCTCATACGAACCACCAGGCGACCGGCCGATTCCGAGATCGATTCGATTGGGAAAAAGGGTCTCCAATACATTAAAGTCCTCCGCGATTTTGTAAGGGCTATATTGCGGAAGAAGTACGCCACCGGATCCGACCCGAATCGAACTCGTCATAGAAGCAATATGAGAAATTAACACTTGAGGAGCAGAACCGGCAATCCCATTCGTATTATGATGCTCTGCGACCCAAAAACGTGTATACCCGAGCTCCTCGGTTCGCTGCGCAAGAGTCACCGTATTTTGAAACGCCGTCCGCGCATCCTCCCCCCTCGAAATCACAGACTGATCCAATACACTCAACTTCATTTGATGCCACTCCCCTGCAATCTAGATATCACTTAGTATGTCCCCATCATTATCACACGAATTTCCCATCAAATAAAAAACCTTGCCTGAGGGACGGACCTTGGAACATAAGAGTGCAAACGAATTTTCGTGTTGCAGGATGGATTTAACGCTTTGGAATAAGACTTTCGATGATAATGTGCAAGAGGGACGGACCTCATTTGAGGTCCGTCCCTCTTGCCTTACAAGCTTAGATAGATTCGGTTGCCTGATGGGTCTTCGGTCAGGAGTTTTCCTCTTTGTTCCTGGATGGTTGCTCCTATGGATTCCAACTGGCGGATGATGGTTGTTCGTTTTTCTTCTGATGGAAAATGTAAGGTGAACCAGTTAAGACCGACACTGTTTTCAGCTGGTCTCGGAGCCCCGACCCCGTTCCAGGTGTTCAGTCCGATATGATGATGGTATCCACCTGTTGATATGAATAGTGCCTGATTTCCAAATCGACTGACTACATCGAAGCCAAGTCCCTCGCCGTAAAATTCTTCAGTTGATTTTAAATCTGAAACATGCAAATGGATATGCCCCATAACGGTGCCGGCAGGAAGCCCATCCCACGATTGTCCATCGGCCTCAGCCAATATTCCCCGTGCATCGATCGGATCGACGGCCATCTCTACTTGATTTCCATTCCATTTCCAGTCAGATGAAGGACGGTCCCTATAAATCTCAATTCCATTTCCATCAGGATCTGATAAATACAGTGCTTCACTAACAAGGTGGTCAGATGACCCCAGTTGTATATTCAGCTTAATAAAATGATCTAATATTTTTCCAAGATCTGTTCTATTCGGCAACAACAGGGCAAAGTGGTACAAACCTGTTGTTCTGGCCTGCTTAGGTGTCACATCTTCAGGTTGCTCCAGAGATAATAGTGGGTGTATGCCATCTACCGTGAGAGTCGCTCTTTTATCTGTTCCTTCCAACAATTTAAATCCAATTACTTCTTGGTAAAAGTCAAGAGATCGCTCCAAGTTTTCGACTTTTATATTTACTTCCCCAACAAATGTATGTGGTTCTTTATGAAAGTTCATCTTTATTCCTCCCATTCATTCTGACTGTGAAAACTTCTGATCTATTGAGAACAATGACTCCTTAGCCACGACAAAATAGATTGAGATCGCAAGCAGGGCTAAATCCAATTCATATCCTGCCATCTGCCCATTTCCTAAGAAACCAGCAGCTAATTTCACTTTTACGATTGCTCCTGCCATGACGAACGCAAATAGTACTGCAACAATCCGTGTACCAAATCCCAGGATCATCGCCAGTCCGCCGACCAACTCAATGATTGCGACTGCATATGCTGTAAATCCCGGCAGCCCTAAGCTATGAAAGAAACCGGCCGTATTTTCAATCCCTCCCTGAAACTTAGTCAAACCGTGAATAAAAAAGGTGCTTCCTAGAAATATTCTTAAAATAAATGCCCCTATTAAGTGATTCTGTAACATTGTATATTCTTCCTTCCTTTTTGTTATTTTATTAAAGTTAGTTACTTTATGTAACTTATATTATTTTAATAACTATGTACTGTCAAGTAATTAAATTACTAAAATGTTGGTGATGTGGTATACTAGTTACAAAGAAGGAGGCGCCTGACAGAGTGAAACAATCAGAAATTTGTCCAAGGTTCGAAAAAGCAATCGGCATCTTAAGTCAACGATGGACAGCACTCATCATCTATCAATTGCTTTCCGGTCCACAACGAAACTGCACCATCAAAGACGCAATCGGCATCAGTGGCAGACTTCTCTCAGAGAGATTAAAGGATCTTGAAGAAGAAGGAATCGTAAAACGAGACGTTTACCCTGAAACACCAGTGCGTATAGAATATTCTTTAACGAAAAAGGGTTACTCTTTAGAACCTTTAATGAAAGATATAGAGAAGTGGTCCCAGGAGTGGATTGAGAAGGAATGAAAACTCGTCAGGTTATTGGCGGGTTTTTTTGTTTGTGTTTTCGGGGTGGGCTTTCATCGAATAATAGGATGTATTGTGTTCCTTTTTTGGTGCCTGTTGTGGGGAGATTTAGGGATTGGAGGAGTCTTTTTGCAACATGAGAAGAATTGATTTTCAAAAAATTTCTTAGTTCCGCGTTATTTATTTTAGGACCAATCAAAAGTTCATAGTCTTTGAGGGCTTGGATGTGAGCATTAATCTTTTCATTTTTACAATTCATACAAAACCATTTGCCATGTTTCCTTGCTAACGGCCGATAATTGCACTCTTCACATATGACCCCCTTTAATAGCTCACCCTCTGTAATGTTAAATCTCTCTAAGACAGAGAAATCAGGCTCTTCGTGTTGTCTTTTTAAGCTACGAATGATTTTTTTAATTTCTTTAGGCGCGGCCTTCTCTTTTCGAAGAGAGTTCTCAATATATCTCACCTTGTCCAATAGAGAACTTCGATGGATGACGATTTTTTGAAGGGTTTTGTTATCTGGAGAGGTTTTAATGATAGTCCGATCGTTGCCCATGACTACGCAAGAGAAAACGGGGATGGAGGGCAATCCATTCTCTTTTAACCATTTCAATAGCTGACTTTCTTGTCGTTTGATTTGGATCGTAGGGTCCGGTAAAGCTGACTCAAATCCATCTTTTGTTTGAATAAGTTGATTGAAGATAGGGTCGAAGTAAGCAGTGCCAGCAAGGTATTTGACTTCAATATTGAGGATGAATTTGGTTGTAATGAGTAGGGTGTCGATTTGAAAAAAGCTATCTTTGCAGGGTAATCTGAGATCGTGGAGAATGTAGTATTTTTTAGGGTCTAAAAAGCTTAAAGTGTAATCTAGTGCTTTCTCTCCTTTGAATCCTGCCATTCTTTTACCAAGTTCTTCGGATATCAGAAGGAGTTTAGGGTGGTTGAGGGGAAGTCTGCGGAGTAAAGCTTGTAAAATCAGGATGATTCGAGGTATTATTCGTTCTTTTTCGATCATTTTATCACTCCAATCGGGTTTTATATTACATGTATTCTCCTTGAACTGCAGAAAATCCTGCTTCGAGATGGTGGATTCGAATTTTTATCAGCGAAATATTATATTTATCAGCGAAATTCACGATTTATCAGCGAAATTCCCATTATATCAGCGAAATCTCAATTTTATCAGCGAACGCCCTTTTCCTCGAGATACCCTCCCCTTACCACACCAAAAAAAATCATTCCCATTCCCCTCCACCCATAGTATATTTAGAGAAGCGAAATAAATTGACTGCGAGGGACGGACCTATATGTGGAAAAATAAAAATGTATGGATATTATTGATAGGTGAATTTATAGCAGGTCTCGGATTGTGGTTAGGGATTATCGGTAATCTGGAGTTCATGCAGGAAAAGGTGCCTTCTGATTTCCTAAAGTCGGTGATTCTGGCTTCTGGACTGCTTGCGGGTCTTGCTGTTGGACCTTTAGCCGGCAGGATAACGGATCAGGCGAATAAGAAAACGGTGATGCTTATCTCAGGCTTCACCAGGGCATTAAGTGTTGTTTTCATGTTGATTGCGATCAATACAGGCTCGGTGCTGTGGATGGTCGTTTTCTTAGTGAGCATTCAAATTTCTGCCGCGTTCTATTTCCCTGCTCTCCAAGCCGCCATCCCCATGGTGGTGAAAGAGAAGGAATTGCTTCAAATGAATGGGGTCCATATGAATGTGGCCACCCTTTCAAGAATACTTGGTACGGCGTTAGCTGGAATTCTATTGGTGGTTATCTCCTTATCGATGCTCTACCTATTATCATTAGTGGCCTATTTAGCACTATTCGTCATGACCTGGTTCCTTACAATTGAAGAAACGTCAACTTCCAAACAGCAAGGTGAAAAAACAAAAGGGGCGGGCTTCAATGAAGTATTCCCTGTCATTAAAGGGCTGCCCATCGTATTTATGACCCTTGTGATGACGTTGATCCCCCTGCTGTTTATTGGTGGATTCAACCTGATGGTTATCAACATCAGCGAGCTACAGGATAGCTCAGCTATTAAAGGTTGGATCTATACCGCCGAAGGGATTGCCTTTATGACAGGTGCTTTTGCTGTAAAGAAAATGGGTGAAAAGGTGTCACCCTACAAAATCTTATTCTTCTTCAGTTTCGTCATCGGCATTGCGCAACTGCTCCTTTATTTTGCGACCAGCCCGTTTTTATCTGTGCTGGCATTTACTGTTTTTGGTTTTGCAGTAGGATGCTTTTTCCCGACGGCTGCCACGATCTTTCAAACGCGGGTGCCAAAAGAATTTCACGGCCGTTTCTTTTCGTTTAGAAACATGCTCGACAGACTGATTTTCCAAGTTGTGCTCCTCTTGACAGGACTGCTATTGGATCTTGTGGGACTGCAGATCATGACCGTATTATTCGGATGTTTATCCCTCTTTATGACAGGACTTTTTTACTCAAGATATCGACAGCTTAGAACGACCACTTTATCGGAACAGGCTGTTAATCAATGAGAAGCTCACAAAAGTGAGCTTTTTTTGTATAAGAATGAGAATTATTATCAATACTATATAAAAAGAAGACAACCACGCCTATGGTTGCCTTCTCTCTTCATTACATACCAGGATCAAATGTTTTACAATCCGTTTCTTCACTGTTGTGGGCTTTGTTTCCTTTGTGACTGACAACGAAAATCTGGTCGGCAGAGCACTTTTTGCCTTCACGGTTGTATTTGCAGTTGCTTACTTCACATAGTACGTCTTGAGCCATTTTCAAACACCTCCCTTATTATCTTTAGAGTGTACTTTCCCCCCCTGTTTCATACCTGATTTGTGGATAAGAATCATCATATACCTGAAGCTTTCACCATATAATCAAAGAGATATGTTTGATATGAAGGGAGAATCTTTAGTATGGAGCAGAGGCGTCTTTACCATGTTCAAAATCTTGCATTTGAAATCATGGATCAAATGAATACGGATAATGAATGGAAGAGGACAGATCATTTAAAGCATGTGATCGATCATTTATCTCGTGCAATTGGTAGTCTTACAGATCCATCAGGGACTTTCTCTATTGATTATGTTGAAGAAAAAATTGCCACCGCCCATTATATATTGTTTAAAAACGAGAAAAAAGTCGCCCGAATACATTTTGATAAACAATCAGCATCCGCTTTAATTGAATGAGAAAGAGGACTTACCGAAATACGGTAAGTCCTCTTCTTCTGTTTAATGCTTCTTTTGAAAAAGAAATTCTATTTCATTGTTTGCACAAACCTCCACAAATGGACAGCTCAAACATACTTCCCCATTCGGTTTGGTACTGGATGATAGTGGTGCAGACAGCATATCTTTTAATTTCTCTATGTAAGACAAACCTTTCTTCATTTCTATCTGAGAAGGGGAATGGACGAATTCTTCTCCATTTAACAAGGAAACGATTCTTATCGACGAAGGAAGTCTTCCAAAAGATCTTTCACAGAAAACCACCGTCAAATAATAATACAAGGTAATCATTTCGTGATTTGTATCGACAAGATACTTGGTGACTGTAAACGATTCTTGTTCCCATTCTGCCACTTCTATCGTGAGGGATAAGTGAGTTTCAAGCTCTTCGAAGTATTGTTGAAACTTTTCATTAGTAAAAAGAGGTGGTAATGTCCCATAGTTCTGAGTTAAGTCCTGCATTAAATAATCCGTCACTTTCGCCACCACTAAGTAATAATCTATCTTTGAATCAAAGATGTTTGTTTTAACAGAGGAAAGGTGCTTCTCAATGATTTCAAGTGCTTTGATGGGCGTCCTCATTTTGACGGGAAGCATAAAGAAGTCCTTCACTACCTGGTTCACAATGAACTGCATAACCTTTTTCCATTCAACTTTACTTGCTTCTTCACGCTGGATGTAGTGATAGTAAAACTTGTGGGGACAATTGATGAATTCTTTTAGATGTATATCCGATAATGTTTTAATCGAAAGTGAATAGTTCACGAATGCCTCTCCTTTCTCTAGCCTTCTTGTTTACTGAACAAGAGCTCACTAGCAAATGTGCGCCCAAATTCTTTACACGCCTCCACATCTTCATCCTCTGGTGTTAATTCCACTTTCAAACCATTATGAATCAAACGGGCTCCTCTTTCTTGCAATTTCTCATTTAATAAATCCACCGCTGCCCCGTACTTAGGATAAAAAGAATCACAGGACCCGAAGCTTGCGGCAATCTTAAACGTTAAATCCACATCGTCCATGTCATCGTAAAACTCCTCAACTTCATAAGGGAGTTCTCCATCCCCCCAAGTATATGCACCTAACAGGATTCCTGCATATTTCTCAAGGACCTGAACATTCGGGCAGTCATTTATATCAATTACATCGATTTCAGCTCCGGCTTCCTTCACACCTGTCTCGATGGCCGTCGCCATTTCTTCTGTATTTCCACTCATGCTTGCATAGATCATAATTATTTTTTTGGTCATGATAAACCTCCATCGCACACCTAATTGATAATAATTATCATTATCACTATATGTAAACCATACAAACTTTCCTTGTATTTGTCAACAACTAATTGAAAATTATTCTCAATTAGACAATAAAAAAACATCCCTCTCATGAAGGATGCTTTCCTACTCATTTATCTACAATTCCAATACGCCCGCTTTCTGATTTTCAACATGATTCTCATGTATGGTTGCTTTATAAACCACTATCGTGACGAAAATCACTCCACTGCAAATGATATACAAAGCAGAAAATCCAAGCTGAAACGAAAAGACTCCCAACACAAACGATCCCACGGCAATCCCCAGATCGTAAAAAATAAAGAATGTTGCGGTCGCATGCCCCGTCCTTTTTTTTGGTGCGGCCTGTATGGACATCGTCTGAAAGCTTGGAAGAAGTGCCCCATATCCGAGTCCGATGAGTGTTCCAGCAATCAATAATAGAACGACGGAATGTGTGACACTCAACAAAATCAACCCAATGGCAAAAATAAATAAGGATGGATAGATGACTGCATCCGGTCCTGATCGGTCGAATAAACGTCCTGTAAATGGGCGTGAAAGCAACATGGCCGCTGCGAAAACAACGAAAAATAAGCTGACTGATTCAAATAAACCGATGGATTTGGCGTAGACCGAAATAAACGACATGATGCCTGAGTATGCAAATGAGGTTAAAAATCCTACAAGTGCAATCGGGATCGCTTTAACTTCCACCAAATCCTTAAAGGTTAAGCGTCTGGAGTCCATTGTTTCAACCACATCCCCCTCCATGACCTGAATGCCGAAAGAACAAATGAATCCAATGACTATGACGAATGCAAGCCCCAAGAACAAGGTCGTATATGGAATCCACTGAATAAGGGCTAACGAAATGAACGGTCCGACGACAACAGCCAAGTTCATCGACATAGCGAAGTAACCCAGCCCTTCTCCCTTCCGATGAGGGGGAATCATGTCTGCGGCGATCGCGACTAAAACCGTCGAGCTGATACTAAACCAAATCCCATGAAAAAAGCGAAGCCCCATTAACAGATAAAAATCATTGACCCAAAAGTACAAGAATGAGGAGATGCCAAAAAATAAAACGCTGATGATGAGCGTTTTGCGTTTCCCTAACCATTCAATCATTTTACCGGAAAATGGTCGGACAATGATCGCTGATAATAAAAAGATGGTAGTAGCGAGTCCTGCCTCCCCTTCCGTTCCTTGAAGTTCATCGATCACGTAAAGGGGCAGGACCGTTAACAACGAATAAAATACAAGAAATATAAGAAAGTTGTTTACTAGTGCCATAAAAAATGGTCGTGTCCATATAGTTGATGGAGTTGAATGACTCATAAAATTCTCCTTCGTTTAATTAGTTGTTATACTAATTATATCCACAACAAGTATATTTGTAAATGTAGTTGTTGTGACAAGTAATTTCGTTTTCTTTTATTAAACCTCTCTAAAACCCTCCATTTCATGTATGATAAAAGGAAGAAAAATTGAATGCAGTAGGTGAAAACAGTGACTATGTCCCGCGATGAATCTATCGGCTTGTACACGAGCCATACAGTGAAGAATATTATTCGATTCCTTACCCTGCATCTGAAGGAATTTGATGTTACGCCCGAACAGTGGACGGTTCTAAAGCGCTTAGCGGAACAGGATGGAATCAGTCAGAAAGAACTTGCCATCAAATCAGAAAAAGATCAGCCAACCCTGACGAGAATCCTGGACATCTTGGAACGGAAAGAACTGATATACAAACAGAGGAACCTGGAAGATAGAAGGTCATTTTTAATTTTTATCTCGCAGAAAGGCATGTCTGCCAAGGATGAGCTGTCCCCTTTTATAGAAGGTTTATACGACGGAACGATTCTTAAAGGTATATCGGAGGAGAATTTAGAAGTATATAAGAGCGTCCTTTCCCAAATGAATGAGAACATTTCAAGAAAATAAAAACCATTACGTAATAGGAGTGTGACCATGAAAAAAATACCGATTGCCCTGCAAATGTATACTCTGCGAAATGAAACGGAAAAGGATTTTACAGGGACACTTCAACAAGTGGCCGGGTTGGGATATGAGGGTGTTGAGCTGGCCGGCCATGGCGGGTTATCCGCGAAAGAACTTAAGGGCACACTCGATAGTTTGGATCTCCGTGTCGCTTCAAGTCATATTCCTCTCTCTGAACTGAGAAACGATGTCCAGAAAGTGATTCATGATCAATTGGAGCTGGGCAGCAGCTATATTGTCTGTCCTTATCTTCCACCTGAAGAGAGAACAGAGAAGCATTATGTTCATTTGATTGATGATTTAAATTCAATTGGGGAATTATGTTTTAACGAAGGGATCACCCTTTGCTATCACAATCACGATTTTGAACTAACCACCCTATCGACGGGAAAACCGGCACTGGAAATGATTTTGAATGAAACGAACCCTCACTGGGTAAAGGCAGAGTTTGATATTTACTGGCTGACCTTTGCTGGAGAAAAGCCGGTGGAATGGTTGAAACGATATCAGGGACGAACCCCTCTTGTACATTTGAAAGATATGACGTTGGACGGGGAACGATTTTTTGCTGAACTGGGAACGGGAGGTGTGGACCTCGCTTCTGTTCTCGACTATGGTATCCATAGTGATGTGGATTGGTGGATCGTCGAACAGGATCAGTCCAGGATTTCCCCTATTGAAAGCGTCAGGATGAGTTTGGATTATTTGCGTCAAAACAACATATAATGTAAAAAGGAGAGCCTGACCAACAGGCTCTCCTTTTTACATTATATTATTTTGGCCACTATTTTCCCTTTCACATGGCGTTCTGATAAACGGCTCAATGCTTTAGGAACTTCTTCAAGTCGGATGGTTTCTTTCAGCATCGCATCTAATTTTCCTTGTTCCAATAAGGACAGCATGTCAACCCCGATGACGGCAAAATCTTTCTGAGCGATGACATCATTTGATTGGTGTGCTGCCGCCAGGGCAATCTCATGGTAAGAAACCACTTTAGTGAATGATTTGATTTTGGTGAAATCAGGCGCACCAGCAATGTATACCATGTGACCCATGTATGCCAGAGCATCTAGAGAGTCTGTTGCACTCTGTCTGCTGACCGCGTCCACCACGGCATCCACTCCCCGTCCATTGGTTATTTCCAACACTTTTGCATTCACGTCTTCTTCACGATAATCGATGACGAAATCTGCCCCGAGGGATTTTACATATTCATGATTGTGACCGGAAGCAGTGGATATGACAGTCTTACCTGCAAGTTTCGCAAGCTGCACGCCAAACCCTCCTACTCCACCGGCACCGCCATGGATCAGAATTGTATTTACCTGATCGAACGGTAATTTACGATGAAGTGCCTGATAAGCTGTGTAACCTGCCGTCGGAAGAGCCGCAGCATCTTCAAATGACACACTTTCAGGAATGCGTGAAACGGTATGCGCATTGATAATCGCGTATTCCGCATAGCCTCCTTTTTTGGTAAAGTCACCGTGGTAAACGACTCGATCTCCCTTCTTCCATTCGGTCACTCCCTTACCTGTCTCTACTACCACTCCTGCCACATCAAGACCGAGAATATGCGGATAGGACCAGGCAGGCATCCCATTGGTCGCTGTCTTATAATCAACCGGATTCAACCCGACTGCATGGACTTCCACAAGAAGTTCTCCCTTTTGTGGCGAAGGTGTTTCGATTTCCTCCACCTTCATGTCTTTCCATAAACCTTTATCGTGTAAAAGTAATGCTTTCATATCTATTCATCTCCCATTAGAGTTTATAATTAATTTTTGTATATGGTATATAATATATACTATATACTTGTTACACAAGCAGGCACTATTTAGTATCCTAGTTACCGTTTAGAAACCAAGGAGGTACTCAAATGAAACAACTAAACCCCGAATACCAATGCGCCATTGACTTGGTCATCGATGTTATAGGAGGAAAATGGAAAGTACTCATACTGTGGAATTTAAACGAAGGGGTGAAGAGATTTAACGAATTGAAGCGTTCTCTCCCGAACATCACTCAAAAAATGCTTACCCAGCAGCTTCGGGAGCTGGAAGAGCACGGCCTGGTCACGCGGACGGTCTATCAGGAAATCCCGCCGAAGGTCGAGTATTCTACGACAGATATGGGGAAGAAGCTGCAAACAACTCTTTTTGAAATGTGTAAATGGGGCGATGAGTATGCGGAGCAAAAAGGGATCGAGATGAATCGCTGTTGGACGACTTATAATTTTATGGAGAATAATCAGTAGCACTAAAAAGGACTTGTCACAGAAGACAAGTCCTTTCATGATTATTTGGATAGAATCTGCCTGAGAGCCTTTTCCAATGTACCATATTGAAAAACGAATCCTGCTTTTTCCAACCGTTCCGGAATGACCCATCTGCTTTTCAGGACCAGTTCGGTTTCTGTTTTGATTAACAAGGCACCTGCTTCAAGCATCCATTTAGGGGTCGGGAGCCCTATCTTCTTGTTCATAACGCTCCTTACGTGTGCCATCAATTCACGGTTGGTGACTGGATTTGGAGATGAACAGTTAAACACTCCATTTAACTCCTTCTCTTCATTCAGAAAAAGAATGATCTGAAACAGATCTTCTACATGGATCCAACTGAATCTCTGATCGCCAGGCCCCTGCACACCTCCCAGACCAAATTTGACCAGATTCTTATATGGTGTCATCACACCGCCATCCGGCCCTAATACGATGGCGATTCTCAAAGCCGCCTGCCTGGTTGCTGGTAATGAAAAAGAGAAGAATGCTTTCTCCCATTTTTTTGCTACTTCAACAGAGAAGCCCGTACCGATATCTCCATTTTCCTCCGTCATGGGCCGGTCCTCTGCATGACGATAAATCGTTGCAGTGCTGGAATTGATCCATAAAGGAGGTGGATTCTGACACTGTAGAAGGGCATTCCCCAATATTTTCGTTGTTTCCGTCCTGGACCTGAAAATTTCGTCTTTATTTTTTTCATTGTAACGGCAGTCGACTGATTTTCCTGCAAGATTGATGAGCATATCCGCATCTTCTAATGACTGAACAATGTCATTGGGACGATCCCAGGAAACATGGGGAGACTGTCTTGAAATGATGGTCACTTTATAGCCCTTCTCAAGGAATTTCTTTTGAAGATACTGGCCGATAAAACCTGTTCCCCCCGCTATGACGATTTTCTTTTCCACAGTATCAACTCATTTCATTTGTGAATTTCTTCACATTTATCATACCAAATCCTGTAACAAAACCAAACTGAATCTTTCCTTATTCCACCATGTACCTGAACACATGAACAACTATGTAAACTCGTTTTGGTAATGGAGGAATTCGCAAAATAAAACAGAATGGAATTCAGTTGGACTAATTTTTTCCCTTACAAACAAAGCCTGCGATCAGATTTAAGATCGCAGGCTTTTTCCTTTTTAAAAGGTCTTGAAGCAAAGGTTTGTCAACTCTATATTCCCTACAGTATTCAACATCTTTTCCCAGGAAATGATGTCGGTTGACCAAGGTTGGTGTCGTTAAAATACACTTTATGTATTTTTCAGGATAACCAATATATGTGATTTTCTATCCGTTATCCCCGCTCGAAAGGCAGCGTCATGCACCTGATCCCACCACCGCCCTTTTCAAGCTCATTCACATCCACTTCAATCAAATTCTTGCCTTTCAATTTCGGGTGATCTTTCACTATTTTTTTACTCGCTTTCGTGCTTACCAAAAGGGTTTCGGGGTCAAGATTTAAGAAATTAATATCAGCAACCGTATGCTTTACGTCATCTGTCCATAGAACCTCAAAGCCCTGGCGCTTAATAAATTCCTCCATCATCACATACCGGCCACCCTTTTCACCGATGATTTGTACTGGGAAAAGTCTCATATAACTCTTCGCAATGAGCAGGTCTGACCCGGCCACATTGCAGTTCATATCCAAATGCATGGTTTCCCCCGTTCGAGGTAGATCGATGATTCCAATCTCAGAAAATCCTGCTTGAAAGACTTTCTGCTTTATCTTCTCTATACTTTCAATACTTGTACGCATTCCCGTATTGATAAAGACAGCATCCTTATTCAAAACGAATACATCACCGTTTTCCAATGCCTTCAAACCATTATTATCGCTGATTGAAAACGTCTTTTCGTCCAACCACGATTGAAACAGCTCATGACTATGAATGTATTCAGGGGCTCTCATTGTAATCCCCGCATCTCCTGGAATCACAGTATTTCCGTACACACAGGCCAAATCGCGTACAAATACCCGGTTGATCAGCTGGTGATTGAGTGCAGCTTTCTCACCCGTCAGGTATTCAGAGTAATTAATGACCGTTACCCCCGCGTCTTCCATCGCCCTGATCATTCCCACGTGGTTTTCTTGAGCTTTTTCCTGGTTAACAGGCTTCTCCCATCCCACATAATCCGCGGTTCTTTGATCGGGTACATCCGATGTAGAAGGCGAACACACCAACACCGTCTTTAATTCTCCATGTTCACTCCAGCAATTCGGATTAATCTTCAAGATGATCCAGCCTCCTTAGTTTCAGTCATCCTTACTTTTTCCTTTCCCATGGAAATCATTCTGTTCGCTTCACATAATTCATGAGCCCCAATGTCAAACTATGAAGGTTAAAGGTCAGGTGAAAAACGTATGAGTAAGTGTACAAATCAAACAAATCTATCATGGTGGCAGCTTTCCTTGATTGGAGTGGGCTGTATCATCGGAACAGGGTACTTCCTGGGGTCAGCCATCCCCATTCAAAAGGCGGGCCCCTCCGTTCTGATTGCCTATTTAGTGGCCGGAATTGGAACATGGATGGTGTTTCAGGCCCTTGCAAAGTTAACGGCCCATCATCCTGAAAAGGGGTCCTTCCGTACTTATGCAAAGCAGGCTTACGGATCATGGGCAGGGTTCAGCAACGGCTGGGTCTATTGGTCGGCAGAAATGCTCATCATGGGGAGTCAACTAACCGCTCTTGCTCTCTTTGCCCAATTCTGGTTTCCTGCTATTCCTCTGTGGATCTTCACCGCAGTATTTGCAGGTCTTGGATTATTGATTATCCTGATGGGTGTGCAGAAAGTAGAGCAAATGGAGAATCTGTTTGGAATCATGAAAGTAGCGGCCATCGTGATGTTTGTCATCATCGCTTGTGCTTCCATGTTCGGGTGGCTAGGAATCGGTGGGGCGGCTCAGCAGCTTCAATCTCCATTAAAAGAAGTTCTTCCACAAGATGGGAAAGGGCTTTGGCTCGCCCTTCTTTTTGCCTTTTATGGATTTGGAGGAATTGAAGTGATGGGTTTAATGGCTCAGGAGCTCAAGGATCCCAAGGAGGCACCAAAGTCCGGGAATATCATGCTTCTCATTTTAACGATCCTTTATCTTTTATCCTTTTATCTCGTATTAAAGCTCGTTCCTCTCGGCAGGATTGATTCGAATGAAAGTCCATTTCTTACGGCCCTTAAACAATATGACCTTCCCTGGGTCCCGCATGTATTCAATGCCATTCTGATTATTGCCGGGTTCTCCACCATGGTCGCTTCTTTGTACGCGGTCACGACGATGCTCGTGGCATTGGCAGAAGAAGGAGATGCTCCGAAGGTTTTCGCCAAAAAAGGGAAAATGAAGGTTCCCCTGCCTGCTTTCGGACTCACCACCCTGGTTGTCGCTCTTTCGATTGTGATTGCCATGCTCCTGCCGGATAAACTATTCGAGTATGTCACTACAGCGGCGGGGCTCATGCTCCTTTACACATGGATATTCATTCTCGCTTCCTTTCACAAGCTGATGAGCAAAACCGGTTGGGACCGCATCCAAACACTCTTTGCTCTCACTCTCATTTTATTGGCCATCAGCGGTACACTACTTGATCATGTGAGTCGCATAGGGTTCTTTGTAAGCATCGGATTCATCATGGTGATTGCGATAGCGACATTCATAAAAGGAAAAAGAGCTAAAGCCGGAACGCTTTAACTCTTGATTTTCTTTTGGCTTAAAAATGGACATTTCGAAAGTGAAGAATCGTCGTCACTAAGATAATATTGTTTCCATTCGTAGTTATCTTCCTGCCCATACCATTTCAGGCTTGGATGCGGCTCTGCCTCATCATATTCAATAAGACGCTTCCGAATGACTTTCTTTAATTTCTGTCCGAATGCAGTGGAAGAGTTAATTTCATCAAACACCCATCGGGGCTGGAAGGCTACAAGAAAGTAGGGAAAGTGACGGCTTTTCCTTACGATGTGAGCCGGTGTTGCACAGAAGGCAAAATACGGTTCACCCTCAAAACAAAACTCCCATGTATGATGATGGGGATCCTTTGCTATACCGTCCGGCCAAGGTGTTTCATCTAATTCATGTATCCTATTTAATAGAGTCCAGAATATATGTTGATACGAATCAATGGAATGGCTGTCTTCCCCTATTCCTTCTGAATTAAAAAACACGACAAGAGATGCGTAAGTCCCTGTATCCCTTGAGATTTTTCCATATTGTTTGAGCAAGCCCGCCAGCTCTTCAGATGCCGCTTCATTCCTCGGATCATCTGCAAAGCCGAAACGTAATGTATCTGACTGAAAGCCTTGTTTTCCAGGCACACATGGATAGGGATGATGTTCGTCGGACATCACAGCCGAGAAATGATTATAGGCTGATTGCTGCCAGTTTGTAAGTTCATCCATGTGTTGATCGATCCAACTTTTCGAACGTAACATATAGCCGATCCCTCCTAAAGATTACACATTTATCCTATTAGGAGGGAGCCTTATGGGTGTCTGTCTAGCCGAACAATAAACGGCAGGCGTTCACACCAAAATAAATACCGAATCCCATCAAGATGAATCCGGAAATGATGGAGATCAATCGCAGGATCCGGGGACTGACCAGCTTTCTCGCACCCGTCGCAACACTTGCCATCGTCAGGTCCCAAAGTGTGATCCCGAGAAATATCCCCATGCTATACAGAAATAGTTGCCCCGCTTCATAAGAGCTTGAAGTCTGAGCCAGAATAGAACCATAGATTCCTAGCCAGAATAAAATACTTAATGGATTTGAAATTGCCATAAAAAAGCCTGTACGAAACGCTTTCCCTTTCGTTTCGTATAGATCACCACTTGAGGATGAGGTGAGGGAACCCGACTTTAAGATGCTTTCAATCCCAGTATACGTCAGGACAAAAAAACCAAAGGCCCATAAAAATAATTTTATCAACGGGGTATCAACGAATTGAGCCAGTCCAAAATAAATGAGGAGCATAAATACTCCGTCCGCCACCATGCCGCCTACTCCCACAAGCCAGGCGTGGAAGAACCCGAAGCGAATCCCCTTGTCCAATTGAGCGGCATTAATCGGTCCCATGGGTGCAGACAGAGATAATCCCAAAACGATATAACTCAGAAATATACTCATTCTAAGACCACCTTCAAAATGACTTCTTCCTATTGTATTCGGACAGGCCGGTGAGTATTAAACCATTCTGGGGTGAAGAAATACATAATTGACAAATATGTGGTTATTCTAATCAACGATGTCACTTAAATAGGAGGAAAACACTCATGCAAAATCAACCTAATATGCCGCCTCAACCGGGAACTCAAATGCCACCCAATATGATGAATAACCAAAGTAAAGATCATGGTGGCCATGAACTATTTGATGCCCACGAAATTATTGCCGGGATCATCAGCATGCTGGATCAGTATCAAATGTATGATCAACACATCCAGGATCCTGAACTTAAGGATATTCTAAAGAGGCAGTCAACTTTCGTGACGACTATGTATAATACGATTGTGGGAAGCTTTTCTACAGGGCATGACCCTGCTGTACCAACCCAACAATACAAAATGACCCAATCCCACGCCACTACTTATGGGGTAAAACCAGGAACACCCAAAAAACCAAACCAATCCGTCAATGAGCTTTCAGATAAAGGCTTGTCTGCTTATATGCTTGGACAAACGAAATCTCTGGCCACCCTGCTTGCCATGACGGCTCTTGAAATGACAAATCCCGTATTACGCCGCGTTGTGGCAGACAGTGTACCGAACTTCATTGAAATGAGTTATGAGATTTTCCTCTATCAAAACAAGCATGGCTATTATCAGGTTCCTCAGCTAAATGAACAGGATATGACGCTTATGCTGCAAAGCTATACGACAGTTCCACAGCAGACCCCCCCTCAATAAGCTGCTATTTACGCCTGCGCCTTCTTTGGATGCAGGCTTTTTTATGTCCCGGCTCGTCTGATGAACCGACTTTTTCACATGTACATAGACTAAGAAAGAAAGTGAAATTGGGAGGTGTTTGAGTTGGTACACACAGTAAAGACAGGAGAAACACTTAGTCAGATATCAAGGGACTACCGGACTCCCTTGGCCGTCATCCTTAATGCTAACCCAGGTATTGACCCAGATAATATTTATCCCGGACAAACGATCACCATACCGGGGATTCCTGACGCTACTGCGAATCCCTACCGTATTCAAGTCTCTGTTAACAACCGCTGGCTGCGTTTATTCAAAGACGGCATCCAAATCAAGCAGTACCCCATTGCAGTGGGTAGAGTACTCTTCGAAACCCCAATTGGGGAATTCATCATCATTAATAAAGCACCGAATCCCGGTGGCCCCTTTGGAACGATGTGGATGAGTTTATCAAAAGAGAGTTATGGGATCCATGGGACAAATGACCCCAGTTCCATTGGGAATGCCGTGTCCAGAGGGTGTATACGCATGTATAATAAAGACGTTGAGGAGTTGGCAGGCCTCATTCCGATCGGTACACCTGTGTTGATCAGTCCATAGAAGAAGTGTATAGGGATGCCTATACACTTCTCCATTTGGGAAGTGGTGACAGTCAGATGGCATCACCACTCTTTCCTTTATAAGACAGCTCTCTTTGTTTCTATATAATCCAGTCCAAAGTGCATATGAAGGACTCTGGCCGCCTTTTCCACATCCCTTTTTTCCACAAGAGCACTTAATCCTACTGAAGATTCCCATATAGACACCTTTGAAATATGGTAGTCATGAAAAACGTTGGTAACCTTCTCTTTCACCTCATGGGATGAGTTGATGCGTCCAATCACAGATACTTTAGATAGATCTTCTCTTTGTTCTATATGGGAGTAGGCCTGATTATATTGTTCGACGATTCTCTTTACTGCTTGAAAATCCTGTTCTTTAACGATGAGGACAAGGTTTTCCCCGTACTTTACTATTTCTGTCTCGATATGGTGTGAATCGAGATCATAAAGAATCAATGACTCTCCTCCCTGGCAATCAAATATTGTGAGAACAGAGATGTCTTCCTGATGGGCCACTCCGACTATTGAAGCATTTCTATGAGTTTTCCCACTGATCAAGGTTCCACGCCCCTCATTCAAACTGGAACAAACAACAAGCGGCACGTGATGTTCCCTCGCATGTTTGATGGCTCTTGGATGCAGGACACCCGCTCCCATGGTGGCTAAGCGCAGCATCTCCTCATAGGAGAGGGTATCAATTTTCGATGCCCGGGGAACGACCCGGGGATCCGATGTATACACACCATCCACATCTGTATAGATATCACATCTGACGGCTTTTAACGCCGATGCAAGAGCAGCTGCCGTCGTATCCGAACCGCCCCTCCCTAATGTGGTCACCTCTCCTCCTTTCGTAATCCCTTGAAAGCCGGCTACTACGACGATTCGTCCGTCTGATAACTCCGATTTGATCCGATGCGTATCGATTGAGGTAATCTTCGCATTTCCGAATACTCCGTCGGTTCGGATCCCCGCCTGCCTGCCTGTCAGCGACACTGCTTCTACTCCTTGATGTTCGAGGGCCATCGTCAAAAGGGCAATCGTCACCTGCTCCCCAGTGCTTAAGAGCATATCCATTTCTCTCTTGCTTGGCTCTGTGGAAAGTTCCCCTGCCAATTTCACGAGGGTATCAGTCGTTTTATTCATAGCTGAAACCACTACGACAACGTCATGCCCCTTTTCTTTTTCTTTCAAGACATTGAAGACCATCCGTTTGATTCGATCTGTAGAACCAACAGAGGTTCCACCAAACTTTTGAACAATAATACTCAAGTGATCCCCCTACTTTCTATCAGACCTTTTTTTGAAGCTATTTTTCACTAATGGCTGCTTTCCGCTCCTGGTGCTCGCTTCCCTCGGGAGTCAAGCATCTGCCGCTCCAATCAACATCGTGATAAACATTTCCTTTAAACAACGATCGATATGATACTTGGTTAATACTTTTTTTATGAAACGGCGACGCCAGTTTTCACCTCATTTTCCAACGGAATTTCTTTTAGAATAGAAACGGCTTGAATATCGTCATGTGTCCTTAGAAGAGTTTGAAGTGTGTCTTTGCTACCTTCAACAAAAACATACAAGTAATCGTCCAGCTGAATGCGATCCTTTAATGTAAACGATGGGATCCAGCTTTGATAATCTTCATTTTCACGGATCCTCAGAACCCATTGGTGGCTGCTCTCTTGATGAACTTCCCCGGTGCTCACTGTGCTTTGGGCAGAGTCCGTATACTTCCGTTCTATCAATGAAAGAAAATCCTCTACCATGGCGCTTCCGGTAGGTAATTTACCGGCCCCGGGACCCAGCAGGGTGATCCTGCCTACAAGGCTGCCCTTTAGCGAGATGGCATTTTCCACATCCTCCACACCGTAAAACGGATGGGTGTCATGGACAAGGATTGGTTCGACTTCACCCGTGATATGATTTGAAGAATCCCGTTCAAGGGAACCTACATGCTTAAATCGCAATCGAAATGATTCCGCTGCTTGAAGCCATTCTGCAGTCAGGTGTGATATTCCTTTTCGTCTGATATCCTTCCAGTCCGGCTGCTTGCCAAATGCCGTTTGACTTAAAATGAGAAGTTTATAGAAAGCATCATAGCCTTCAATATCACTGGTCGGATCAGCTTCAGCATACCCCTTCTCCTGGGATTGCTTTAACGCTGTCTCAAAGGAGATTCCACGTTTTCTCATTTGCGATAAGATGAAATTGGACGTCCCATTCAGAATTCCTTGAACCCGTTCAATCTCATTCACCTTAAGAAGCTGCCTGATACTGCCGATCACGGGAATCCCCCCCGCTGTCGTCGCTTCGAAACCTATGGTTACCCCATTATTTCTCGCCTTTTCCAATAGATCCGGACCATATTTAGCAAACATGGCTTTATTTGCTGTGACAATATGAATTCCCTTCTCGATGGCTTTGGTTAAATACGTATGACCCGGTTCTTCACCTACGATTGCTTCAAAGATCACATGAAGATCCGGGATATCCAGAATTTCTTGAAAATCCGTTGTGACCTTAATGGACGAATCAATGTTTCGTTGTTTAACAGGATCCTTAATAAGGATGGCCCTTACCTTTACCTCTTTACCGAGGACTTCCCTTATTCTTTCCTGATGGGTATCAATGGCTTCACAGACTCCTTGCCCGACTGTTCCAAACCCCAGAAGTGCCACATTTATCGTTGACATGCTTCAGCCTCCTAAGTATCTTTTTTTCAATTTTTCACTTGCTTGATTCATTCCTTTGAAGATCCACCCTGAGAGACGAAGATAGCAATGTGGGAAAGAAAGAGGGTATACAGAAAAGCCCTCTTCTTTTTAAGAAGAGGGCTAAATAATCATGCTCCTCCCCTTATCTTCCAGATCCGTATAGATCTGTAGGAATTGGCACCTTTACAGTCTGATCCTGTAGGTTGCCGGGCTTCATCGGGCCTATCCCTCCGCCGCTCTTGATAAGAGATATATCGTTTCGTTTTGGTATTACTTGCTATTTGAGTATGAATTGGATTATATAGGGGATTCATTCCTTCGTCAATACCATTTTTGGTATTTTTAAAAAATTCTTTCTAATGTCAATGGGTAGGGTAATTCCTATTGGTTTACTTGAGATTCGACTCCATCTACGAGCCTATAAATCTAATTTGCAGAGAGACGTTTTAACATGATCTGGCAGGGAAAACTAATCCATATCCCTTTATTTGAAAGGAACCGAATCTATTATGCTGAAAAAAGTGCTTCCCTTATCCATCAGAAAATATCTGCTCATGTCAAAACGGCAACGAATGCGTGAGATCCGACTGAACATTTGGTATATGCCATTCTTTTATATTTGTTTTTCCATACTCCTTGTAGCACTCACCCTCTACTTAGATCTGTATGCAGACATTTCTCAGTATACACTCGATTTTTTAAGTATGGATGCATCTGTTACACGCATGCTTGTCAGCACACTCATCGGGGCCATCCTGACGCTCAGTGCTTTCACCTTGAATTCACTGCTTGTTGTACTCACGATGTTCAGTGGTCAATTTTCGCCAAGGATGCTCCTTGATTTCATTTCGGACAAACAAACGCAACATGCCCTCGGAATTTTCAATGGCAGCTTTGTATATGTACTGCTTCTCTTTCTTTTTATCGGAGATTCAAAGAAAGAATTGTTTGTTGCTGCCCCGACCATGACGATCGGACTTGCATTCCTTACTGCTGTCACTTTTATCTTTTTCATTAATCATGCGTCTACTTGGATGCAGGTACACAATATCACGTACAATATGAAGCAGGTTTCTGAGGTGATGATCAATCAAACGCTGAAACATGACTTAGAAGCCCACCGAACTAGAAACACCGGCGATATAATGGAGCACCATAAGGAGAATATCATTCATGTGAAGTCAAGAGAGTCGGGATATATACAGTTGATTGATTTTCATGGAATGATTGAAGCGGCAAAAAATGATCAACTTGTCATACAGCTCCACTATAAAGTCGGGGATTATGTTTTGGCGGGGAATGAATTGGTGAGCATTTGGGGACCTGAAACCAAGGATATTTCTACTAATCACTATCTCGACTTTATCGAAATGGGCCATAAGGAGACGGAAATTCAAGACCTGCAAATGGGAATTCATAAGCTTGCAGAAGTAGCAATCAAATCCCTTGGAAATGATGATCCTAAAACAGCCTCCAATACGATTGATCAAATGGCCGATCTGATGATAACAGTTGAAGATCACCTATCCTTCACCCCGTATTTAATCGATCAAGAAGGAAAAATACGAGTCATTCTCCAGACAGAAGCATTTGAATACTATCTATATCGGGGATTTGGCTATATCAGGCATTATGCAAAAGAAAATCATCTCATCATTACTGACATCGTTCGGGCACTCGCTCTTATTGCAGAGTCCATTGACCCCTCTAAGCACAAAGCCATATGGGAATTCGCCTGTAATACCATTGATCATATTGAAAAAGAAGTGATTTATGAATTGGATAAAACGTTTCTTCTGCAGGAAGTTCATAAACTGGCACGTTTTACCCAAGAGCTTGACGAATATAAAGAAATAGAAAAGAAATTCTATCCTTCCGCAAATAAAAATGTATAAAAGAGCTTCATTTCTCCCCATGAGAAATGAAGCTTTTTTATACACTAAATCCACGTTTCAACTATGTTCGAATCTTCTCCTTGGGCTTTCGGAACCAAAGAGAATCGTTCCGGAATTTCACTTCTGACCGCTTCTAAACTGGGTCTCATCAAAATATAATGCGTCGGTTGATTCACGTCAAATAGTCTTGCTACAAACATACCTTGATAATCTTGCGGGTTGGAATAAATACAGATGATGGGCATTTTATAATCACTTAATGTCACCTCATCAAATGATGATATTAAACGATCCGGGTTTTCCATCGAACCTCTCCTTTACTGTGTAATTGTTCATGTCATTTAACCGTTAGCTTAAAACGCATACTTTTCCTTTTGCCTCTCTCCCACTCATTCGATTATGAATGTAGAGTTTTTGAATGTAATAGTTGCACTCAGCGTATTGCCCTTTTTCCTTCAATAGAGGGATGATGACATTCTCTACATATTGATAATATGCTTCCTCTCCCTCTTGAACCCTGACCTCAAGCATCGTAAAGAAAGTTTCCATGTAGGGGTTTTCCATATCTTTTACAGATGCCTGACCCTCTTCTATTAAACTTGCATATTTTTCTTTATTTACGGAACCGTCCACATTCATGGAACTATCAATATAGCCAAAAAGGCTGTTTCCATACATTTCTTTATAGGACTCATGTCTCAATAATCCATATGCTATGTGAAATGCATCTCTTGCCTTTCTATCATCCATTACTTCTCGATAAAGATTCCCTAAATTCAGGTGAAGAACGGCTTTTCTTCTATGATCATGCAGATTATCACAATGTTGGATCAACTCGTCATATTTCTCTACCAACGAGGCCAGATTCTTTCCTTCACTTCTGCCTTCCGCTACCAACTGAATCGTAGAAGCATCCAGGCACCTAGTAAAATTAAACGTTTCTTTGAAATAATTCAGAGCCAGCTGACTATAACGCAGGGACTTGTCATGCTGACCAAGATCATGATAGCCAACTGACATATGATAATAGGATTCAGGATTGGAATAAATATCTCGATCTATTTTCTCCAAATACTTTATGGCTGTTTGCGGATTTCCTTTTGCAAGCTCATACATGCCTTTTATATGATAGTATAACTGGAAATCATAATCGAACATATGGAAGGAAAGACGTTTATTAGAAAACTGACTTAAATAGAATGCAGCTTCTTTTATCTCCCCTTTCATAATAAAGTACCTTGCTTTCAGTAGCTTAAAGGTGCCATTCAATGTTTCAATTTTGATTAATGGATTTTGTTCGATGGTCTCCTTCAATAATTCGATCTTTCCATTTACCTGCTTGATCATGACATCATGCCACAATTCTAAATCTAATCGTAATTTTTTATACGCCTTTAACTCTTTCTCGACGTTAATATTTAACCTTTGATTGAATAATTCGATCTTATCTTTCGTAATCTGTAAGTGTCCGCTTTCAATTTTACTGATATGGCCAGGTGTACAGATTCCATCGCCCACCTGCTTTTGGGTCATCCCCTTAAATATCCTATAATACTTTATAAATGTACCAATATGCATGATTTAACCTCCAGGGTGACGTAGTATAAGTTGGTTCATTTCATCCAAACAACAGTTCCAACGCTTTTGATTTTTATTTTAATATAGGTTCTACTTCTATTATACTAGTAAGTGATCATGAAAAAATTGGGGTTTTCAGCAGGTTTTCCGAAGTCTCAAACAAAACTATTTACCCAGTTCTTTTTTCGTACACTGCTAATTATTTTGCTCTTATAAGTACATTTAAAAGAAATATCGGCACTAAAACTTATATATTTTAAAAATTCCTAATTATATGGCTTTTTGGATAAAACAAGTTTAGTTCTTTAGACCTAATCCATTTTCCCGATTTCTTGCACATTTTTTATGCTATTTTCCGAAAATGATTGTGGCTTTTAAATTTAGTAAAAAAAGATAACCGGCGCACCTGACTAATTCAAGGTGTGCCGGTTATCTTTTTTTACATTTGATCTGAAGGTTGGATAGGAGGATCCAATTGGATTTCCTGGTTTGGATAAATCTTTGAAATAACGGAAGACCCCGTTAATCTCTTAATTTCATTTGCCGGTAATTCTATTGACACCCCATTAAAGGCTGTCTTATACCTGTGTTTGATTCGATATTTTACTTCATTATCATCCAGGAAGGCATGAAGTTCTTGTTCGAAAGCCTGATGACTTTGTTCAACGTGTTCCTTGGCTTTCTCCAAGGTCATATCCACGCCTTGAGCTTCTGCTTCTAAAATGGCGATTTGTGCAGGTTTTGTCTTAAACTCAATAATAACGGAAACAACCTTCTCACTTGAAAGGTTAATCGATGGATCAACTTTGACTGACGAATTCATAGTTTCTTTCACCGCCTCTTCCCCGTTTTGATAGGCATTTTCCCCTACGTTCTCCTGACATCCTCCCATGTACATCATAAAGAGCAGGAAAAGGACACTCCAGTAGTACTTCTTCATTAACTTTTGATCTCCTTTAGTTAAGAGTTAAAAAAAAGACAATCTATCAGGATTGTCTCCTATCGATTGCCTTTTCAAACGTTATTCACAAAGTTATTCTAATTTAGGGATACCTTAGTTTTTTGCTCCATCATCCATTTGCTTGGCTGTTACATTCAAATTCGATGTATAAGTAACTCCTTGATACTCATTACCAGCTTTTTCGTCGAGTTTGATTGCGAAAGAAAGATCAATATATTGGTCATCATTTAATTGCCAGAATTCATGCTTCTCGCCTTCTTTAGAACCATCCCCAAGTACCATCTTGGCTTTCCCGCTCATGCCTTTTGCAGCAGGTTGAACTTCTTCCTCTACAAATCCGACAACCATTTCAACTCCAGGAGCAATCGCTTTGGACATAGATTTCACTTCATTGGTTGTCCCATTGAATAACTCATCTAAGTAGATTCTTGATTCTTCCAGGATGTCGTCTGTCATTTCTTGTCCTTCAGAGAACTTATAAGCGATATACCCTACTTTATAGGCATCTAAAGGTACATCTGTACTTAGAGACTGGTTATAGGTAGCTTTAAGATATGCATCCATATCACCTGTGTTTTCAATCTTTAACCATTCACCGTACTTTAATTGAGAAGGGGCAAAACCAGTAGCTTCGATGATCTTTGTTTCCATGTCTTGTGAGTTGTTGATTTCTAATGTACCGTTTGTGATCTCTCCTGTGGCATTTGTCTCGGATGTGAACCAAGAATATGTACCAAAGCTTCCAGATACTACGATTGCTCCTACTAAAGCGCTTCCCAAAAATGCATTCTTCAACTTAAACATGTCAATCCCCCATTATTTATTATGATTTGGTAAACTCCTCTTCCCTCTTCTTCGGCTTGATTCTTTCATAAACCGTTAAACACACATACCCTGTTAATGGAACAATGATGAATAGCAAGAAACCCATCGGGCCTTTCGTATATTGAGAAAGAAAACCCATATTTGGAATATGAAAGAGCTCCTTCCCTACGATTTCATTTGCCGTTGTAACATCTTCATCCACCGTATTATTGTTATCACCTTGAGTATAGAAGTGCTTTACTCCGTCTTCTCCAACAATGGAGGTGATCCTGTGAGTAATCAGGTTTTTCTCCTGGTTGTAATAGGAGATGATATCTCCCTCTTTAAGATCATCTGCATCCATCTCCCGGATAATGATCACGTCTCCAGCCTCAAAGGTAGGAGCCATACTATTCGACAATACGGTCAGCGGCTTGTATCCAAAAAGGGATAGCGGTTTACTGCTGTTCAGGCTTATGAAGATGGAACCGATGATCATCATGATGAGTAAAAAGATTACGATTGGTACGGCTTTTATGACCATTTTCACTACCTGCTCCATATCTCACCCTCTATTCTAGTTGTGTTGTGTGTAATTTCTGATGGAAGTAAAAAAAGTCCTATTCAAATCAGAATTTCGTTAAGATTCTGATTTCTATTTATATTATTACACAGCTCGGTGACTTGGTGTATTGGGGTTTGCAGGGGGAGGAACCTCCAGGGGAATAGGCATTATTACCTAACATTCTCTGGTGTTAAAATGGAAGAAGTCTATATTCTCCTAAGAAAAATCCTTGAATGTGACAGAATAACCAGTCTTATATCACTATCTCCTTCCCCCAATTTTGTCGGTTGGAGGCACCTATTGTAAATTTACTGTGGGTTAAGTCTACTGATTAGAATTAAAATGGTGGTGGCCTTGATGATAACGTCCACTCTTTCTGTTTTTATAAGGGATTAGTAGAGGTTTTGCTTCTGAAAATAAAAAACCAAGGTACTTTTTTCCTGTATCCTTGGTCTGGAAAGAATTCTATTCTACCTTTACTCAGTTTCAAATTTCATTATCGACTTTGAAGGTTTTATTATCGAGTTGGGACTATATATTATCGCCTTTTGAATTATATTATCGACTTCGCCACTTTTATTATCGACTCTCCCTTTCTAATTTTGGGATTATTTACGAAATACACGCCTTCCTATTTGCTTAATTTGGAGACGACTCCAAAGTATACAATTTCCTCTAACATTTTTGAACCAACCTACCCGCATACTGGAGAGCTTTCTCTTGATTTCCCTCGTCTAAATAATACTGATACATGGTCTTTTCATATGTTTGTAATTGTTGATGTTTTCCTTTTTCCTCTAACATAGGAATGATCTTTTCTTCAATAAATTGATAGTACTGCTTTTTTTTATTCTCAAATAATAAACGAAGCATTTTGAAGAATTGATAGCTGCTTTGATCATGGATGTCCTTTGCGATTTGACTGCCTATTTCAATTAATTGCTTGAGTTGCTGTTTGTCTTGATCTTCTTTAATGTGTAAACAGCAATAAACGTACCCAATCAGATTATTAAGGTAGGTAGGAGAGTTTTTATTTTTTCCCAGTAAAGATAATGTCTTCTCATAATACTTTTTCGCATTCTCATTGTCCCCTGCATAGGAGTGTTCATAAGCCAAATTGCTTAATAAAGCCGCCTTTTTAGAGGTTTCATTGAGAATATCACATTGTGCTATTAATCGATTATATCGATCAACAAGATCTTCAAAATTCCAAAGTTCGTTTCTTCCTTCGTTTATCAACTTGATCGTTTCAGCATCAATGACTTTTTTAAAATTATTCGTTTTCCTGAAGTAATCCAGGGCTAGTTCACTATAGTAATAAGCCTTTACTTTAAAATGAAGGTTATGATAGGCAATGGCGATTTGATAGAAAAACTCATGATTTAAATATTCTTTTTCATTGATTTCAAGCAGGTACTCCAGTGCTTTCTTGAAGTTTCCTTTCAGTACTTCTGTAATTCCCAAAAGGTGATGAAGCAAGTGAATTTCATATGCGTTTAATTCTTTACGGTGTTTTTTCATTTTATCCAGAAGGATTTCTGCTTGGGTTATGTTTCCTTGCAAAAGGTAGTATCTTGATTGCAATAAGAAATACTTATTTTTCACAGATTGAATAAGGAATAATGAATTGTCTTCTACCTCATTCTTTAATCTCTCAATTTCACTTTGTTGCTGTAACACCATACTATCAAGCCACTGATCAAGCAAGCGCTCATATTTCTGAAGCGATTGCATTTCTTTTTCAAGGTCAATCCCCAGTTTCTTACTTAGCAAATGAGTGATTTCAGGGGAATATTGTGTGTTTCCACGTTCAATTTTACTAATATGTGTAACAGAACATATCCCTTTTCCCAGTTCTTCTTGTGTTAGTTCTTTTTTTTCTCTATAAAATTTTATTAAGATCCCTGAACTCAACGTTACCACTCCCAACTGATTTTTTCACTCAAGATTCATTGAAATTATAGGGTACTTCCACCAAATAAAGTACTAATAAGGGTAGTCCTTTAATGGACTACCCTTTCTGGATGATTACCAAGATGTTGTGGAAAGAAACTGTTAAGGATTAATGGTCAATTCATCTTTAATCGTGTCTATCGTTTTGCCATTCACTTGAGATTGAGGACTTGGTGTATCAAGTACAAAGTCGTTCTCAGATAAATAATGCTTTTCAAGAAGGGTAAAGTCTTGTTCATCAGTCGTACCATCAAAGTTTATATCAGTATTTCGATAATCTGTTCCCCAATTCTCTTGCAACAGTATTGCATCATGGATATCAATGACATTATCTTTATTAATATCACCCGGCTTCGATACAGCTGTTCTATAGGAAATCCATTCTCCTATATCGATACCATTCTCTTCGCGACCAACCTCAAGGGGGGTATATGTCGTATAGTGTCCCGGGATATCGATAATCATTGTATATTTCTTCTCTGTAATTGGGAGTTTATCGAAGTAAATGACTCCATTTGGTTCTAATCTCGCTGGATAAATAGCCCCTTTTGTATCTTTTAATTGAACAGTTGCTCCTACAGTCGAGTAATCCCTGCTGTGATCCATTCCACCTTTGTCTGTAAGGAGTCCTTCTGCGCCTAAATATCCCGCATCCACCTTTGAAAACGCCGGATAAATGGGATGAAGTCCGATTTTCGTTTGAATTCTGGGACCATGATTCACCTGCATCGTAGAGTTACTGAACAGTGGAGAATAAATATTTCTAAACTCATCTGCACTGGTATCTGCTACGACCTCAAATAAAACAACATCTCCAGAGGCTCCTTCGTCAGGAATAGTAATATCGATGATCGTCTTGGTAGTTCCTGGGGTAGTCGTTGTCTCTACTAATTCTGAACCCTCTGGCAGATCAGCCCCTAATTGGAAATCAACAGAATCATCGAAGTATTTATTTTGATAATAGAAGGTCATAGATAAATGCTCGGCATTTTTCAAATTATTAGCATAGAAGGTATACTTGATTTTGTCACCCATTTGGTACGAGTCTTTATCTGGTTGTGCATAGACAAACTGTGATCCTTCGTTCACATAATATACAACCTTTGGCTTTGCCGTATTTCCTGCATAATCGGTACCAAGATATTGCATTTCCCTTATGGTGCTTGTTCCAACATTTAATTCTTTTGAAAACTTTCCATTTTCATCTACTTCAAGTTGGTAGTTTGGACCCGTTGGACCATACCATATGTTGCTACTTGCCGGAGTTAGTGACATACCTGCTTTTTTGGTTTCACTCATTTCCGGATCCACCAAAGTACCTGATAATGTTACTGTATCTTGGCCTTCTGGCAGTTCAACAATTGGAAGTTCTCCCTTCGGCAGTGCATTTGTCTCATCAAAAGTAATTTTAGGCGCATCATTATCAAGACTAATAGTCGATGTTTTAGCAAACTGTCTGCCATCTTTCGTCGTGCCGATCATTTTGACTTCATATATGCCATCTTCTGCCCTTATTCTTGTGTAGCTGATTGGCTTCTTTTCATGTCCAGTTAGCGGGTAATAATACCCTGAAAATCCATCATCAATGAAATAATCATAGTCAATCGCCGCACCTGTTGCATTCACTCCTGTAATCCAGCCCAATTCTGCTTTCGTTTCTTGGTCGACCAATACCCAGTCCAACCTTTCCATTGGCGAGTTTAACCTGAAATCAAGATCAGTCGCCTTTCTGCTGTAAGAATTTTTTACACGGTTTGTTGAAATACTCGGTGTATATACTTCAAAGTAGCCAATCCCTTCCTCCACGACTTTTGCTCCAAATGGAATACGGTAGATTTCTTCAGGATTCTTTTGGTTCTTGAGCACAATATATCCTTCGTATGTCCCTTTTTGGGCTGATTTCGGAATCGTAAGGAATGCATTGAAGCGTTCCTCTTTATTTTTCTTTACTTTAATCGAGTCGGGAACAGTCAGCCTTACTCCGTTTTTCTCCGCATCGAGTGATCCTGATGCTTCCGCTCCGATATTATACTCAACGGAGATGTCATATTTATTGTTTTTATCACTTTTATTTGTGATTGATAGATTCGTTGTTTTGGTGATGTGTTCACCCCCCATCGGTATGAAACCGTAGCTTAGGGCACCGGTTTTTTCCGGGATGATGATTTCTTCCCCATTTTCAACAAATGGCGTTTCATCCAGAACAGAAATCATTGTATCAGAGTGGATCGCCTGCATTGGATCTACTCTTCCAGCTCCCACCTCAAATACGCTATATTGATTTTTCAAGGGATCAGCGGTATTCATTAACACAGATTTAATATCACTTGGCGTGTACCCGGGATGTGCCTGAAGTAACAATGCTGCAATACCAGCCACTTGAGGTGACGCCATTGATGTCCCAGATAATCGTTGGTAGGCATGCGAATAATCCGTAGTATCTTCTTTATTTTGAACATAAGCGGGAACGGTTGATAAAATATTCACTCCCGGTGCAGTCACTTCTGGCTTGATATCATATAACGTTCCTGACGGGCCCTTCGAACTAAAGGAAGCCAGCTCGTCTCCACTGATTTCTGCTCGCCCTGCTTCACCTAGAGTGATTATAGGTGTACCTTCCTTAAATAGCTCTTTTACTTCTAATCCGAAATGGTTTGATAATGAAAAAGTAGGGATATTATCGTTACTTTCACCTAGATAATGTGGAATATGGCCTTCGTCTGGATTGTTATTATATATCACAACTCCAACCGCGCCATTTTGTTTTGCATAGTTCATTTTTTCAATGAGGGCATATGTACCTCTGGCAACAAATGCTACTTTCCCATTGACATCTTTCCCGTTGTAATCAGCTGGTCCGCCTTCTCCCACTTCAACCATTTCAAAACTTTTTCCCTGTAGCTTACTAAACTCATCCGTCCATTTATTGGTCATTAATTGAAGGTTTCCGTCCAGCTCCTTACCTTCTGCTGAAAACGCACCATCATAAGTGGTGACAAAAGATGGAGCAGAACTTGCGCCCACTGTCAAAGCAAGTGCGGCAGCACCCGGTGAACCTAATGTACTATTCCCGAGATCCCCTGAGTTCCCGGCAGCTACGACTGCCGTCACACCACTTAAAACGGCATTATCCACCGCTAAGCTTGAAGCATCTAATGGATTGTTCGTCTGTGCTCCGAGAGATAGATTAATGACATCCATCCCGTCTGCAACAGCACGGTCTATTCCGGCGATTATGGCGCTATTCGATCCACTTCCATATGGGCCCAGTACACGATAAACGTTCAATTCTGCATCAGGGGCCACTCCTATTACCTTATAATCAGAATCATTTTCAGCTTGGCCAACGATTGTCCCTGATACGTGGGTCCCGTGTTCTGTGTAGTATGTGTTACCTTGGTTTACTTCAGGGTATCCAGCAGCCGCTTCCCAATCCTCATACGTTGTTTCCATCGGGTCATCATCATTGTCTACAAAGTCATATCCACCTTTGTATGCTTCTTTTAAATCAGGGTGATGATAATCGATCCCTGTGTCAATAACCCCAACTTTCACTCCTTCACCTGTAAACCCTTCTTTATGTAACTTGTCGATATTCATGAAGGGAATACTATCCACTTTGGTCGTTGTCCCTTCTTCCACTGTTGATTTAGGTGGAGGAGTGAGCTGAACCTCTAATTCGCTATATACAGCTTTTACAACGTTTGAGTCTAATAGATTTTCAACCTTATTGGCTGGTAGAGTGATGGCCACTCCATTAAACGCATTCTTATAGGAGTGTTTGAGCTCGTAGTTATCTTTCCCGGATTTTGTCTTTTTTACGACCTTCTCATCCAGGTCTTTTTTGAATTTTTTATGGGACTCTTCCACCTTTTTCTTTGCCTTTTCAAGAGAAACTTCTTCACCCTTGAGGGACTTTTGAATTTGCTCTGCTTTTGCAGGAGGCTGTTCAAATTCGACAATAACGGTTATATCTTCTTCACTTTTTAAATCTGTTTCCCTCGACAATTGAAGTCCTCTCAATGTTCGGTTTGCCTCTAATTTATCAAGTGCTTCACGCTGTTCTTTCGAAAGATCCGCAAGTACGTTCATGGCATTCGATCCTGATTCTGCTTGTACAACCGGGTCAAAACCGATTGGCCCAGCTGCTCCCAGCAGAAGTCCCATGCTTAGAGCAACCTTAGGAAATTTGCTATTTTTCATCATTTTTACCCCCCCATTGATACTACTTCCAATTATATTGTCGAATCTTCATGATGTCATTTGGGGGAATTCTAGTCCATTTTCATTGGGTGTTCTCAATTATTTTTACTTCTAATGAGTAGATGGATACTGAAAAATCTATATTTTCAGAGTATTGCACACAAAAGCAAACCATTATACCAGGTCTTTACTACCATATAAATTGGGCAATATTGAAAATCCGTGATCATACAGCTACCTAGACATGCACATATTTCTCTAGATCGGATAATTCGAATGAACATTTGGGAAAAACCAGACTATCAAATGAACTAAACCATTTTAATAACTTTCAGCTAAATGATGAAAATACACAAAATAATAAATCGAATTACCCAGAATTATAGATACATCCGTTGCTCATCGTTCTCTAAATTACCCCCATACATTCCCCATTATATTTATGAGATGATTTTTATAATAGTAAGAAAATTCACCCCTCTTACTAAATACCTATCAAGAAGGAGTGTATCATTTGGACAAGAGCAAGTTAGTAAAAAAAGCAGCCACAGCCGGACTGTCATTGGGGATGGTATTCAGTACAATATCCTATTCCCCTGAAAGTGCATTGGGGGAGACAGTAGAAAAAACTCCCGTTTCTCATACGGAAATGCTAAATAAACTTACTGATACCCAAAGAAAGGCCTTAAAGAACTTAGAATTAAACGACAAAACAGGGCTGCAGTTATCCTCTGCCGTCAACCTTGATACCGATGAAGAGATCTCTATTATTGTGGAGTTGCATCAGAAGCCGGTCAAAGCAGCTCAACTTCTAGCAAGCTCAGAAGGTAAAAATCTGACAAAAACAGACGCTAAAAAAGCCATTGACCAAGAGCAAAAGAAGTTTAAAGAAGAACTTGGGGCAATATTCAAAAAGGAAAAGACCAAAGAAGAGTCATATAACATTAAATATCATTATACTGAGGCGTTTAATGGAGTTGCGATCACCTTACCAGCAAATAAGGTAAAATCATTATTACAAACTCAAACTGTAAAGACGATTTGGGGGAATGAAACATTTAGAATTGATCCACCTGGTTCAACTGAGGTAAAAAGTCTCGGTATTTCTACTAGAATGGCAGATAGCAATCCATACCTGGGAATTGATCGATTGCATGAAGAAGGTTTGACCGGTAAAGGACTCAAAATTGGTGTCATAGATACTGGAATAGATTATAATCACCCTGATTTAAGAGAAGCCTACAAAGGTGGTTTTGACTTTGTAGATAATGATGAAGATCCAATGGAAACAACCTATCAGGACTGGAAGAATGCTAAATACAAACCAGAATTTTCAATGGGACATTCCTATTATACGGAACACGGTACTCATGTATCCGGAATCATTGCCGGTCAAGGTACAAATGGTAGTGACTATGCCACGAAAGGCGTAGCTCCTGATGCAGACATTTATGGGTATAGAGTGCTTGGCCCATATGGCAGCGGGACCACAGAAAATGTGCTAAAAGGAATCGACCAAGCAGTAGAAGATGGCATGGACATCATTAACCTATCATTAGGTGCTTCCATCAATGATCCCTATTTTCCGACCAGTGTCGCGGTTAACAATGCCGTCCTTAGTGGGGTAACGACAATCGTAGCTGCAGGAAACGCAGGTGATGAAGCCTATACTCTTGGATCACCAGGATCTTCTCCACTTGCATTAACGGTTGGTGCAAGTGATACTCCACTTGATATCATTACATACGAGGGTCAGCTTTCATCGCAATCTGTTACCCTACAGTTATTAGGAAAACACTATAGTGATAAAATTGAAGATTTCGAAGGTCAGGCACTGCCAATCGTAGAACTCGGATTAGGAAGGTCTGATGATTATTCCGGGAAAGATGTACATGACAAAATCGTTCTTGTAAGTCGCGGGGAAATTACGTTGAATGACAAGATCAAATATGCAAAGCTAAATGGGGCTAAAGCGATCATGATCTACAACAATAACGAAGAAGAAGGGCATATCCCTTACTTCCTGGGCGAAAATAAGGATTTCATCCCAACATTCAGTTTAACAAAAAGCGATGGAGAAACATTACTTGAAAAACTCTCAAATTCTGAAGACTTCATGTTTAATAAAATCGGCACCGTTCAAACAGAGGGTGATCATTTAGCCGATTTCAGTTCAAGAGGACCCTCTAAATTTAATTATGATATCAAACCTGAAGTGACAGCTCCTGGAGTCGGTGTTCAATCCACTGTTCCATCTTACATGATAAATCCTGAGGATGTAGACAACTATGAATATGCGTATCAGCGATTATCAGGGACATCCATGGCTGCTCCTCAAGTAGCCGGGATCGCTGCCCTCCTATTAGAATCCAATCCGGATCTACAGCCAGAAGACATAAAAACACTATTGATGAATACGGCTGATCCGTTAAACGGGGATTATAGCGTATTTGAAGTGGGTGCAGGAAGAGTCGACCCATATGAAGCGATTCATTCATCCATGCAATTCCAAGTAATCGATGAGACAACCAACATTGCAAATGGAGAAGAAGTCATCATTGATGAGAAAACAGGCTCCATCAGCTTTGGCCTCCAATACAACGATGGGAAACATATTCGTGATCAGCGCACAATACAAGTAAGCAATCATGGCAAGGAAACGAAAACCTTCACAGGAAAGGTTGAATTTACAAGTCAATCCCTGAATGCAAACAAGAACGGTGTTCAGGTTGTATTTGATAAGAAAATCTCGGTTAAACCCGGAAAATCCAAGAAAACCAATGCCTTTGTCATGATTCCCAAAACAGCAGATCAAGGGTTTTACGAAGGATACATCACCTATGTAAATGAAAATGATTCAGATGAAGTCTATCAAATTCCGTTTTCAATCCGTGTTGCTGGAGAAGGATTTGACTTCTTAGTATTTGATAAACAAGTATTAACCACCAATCCAGGAAGCTATTTTGGATTTTTCCCTGTTGCTGCCTTTGGTTTCCAATTGAATTCCAACGTAGAGCAAGTGGATGTTGTGTTAGCTGATGGAGAAACAGGTGAAGATATTGGGTATGTCGGAAATTTCGATGGTAGTGACTTACAGATCGGTGTCCCATATGGTTTATACGGTTACGGAGGTAATTATTATCCGTTTACCGGGGATGAGGATTATCCAATCCATCTAAAGGAAATGTTCGCCAAGCAAGGACACTATAAATTGAAATTTATTGCAACGAATGAAAATGGCAGAACCTTTACTGAAGAAGAAGACATTTTTATCGATAATACGAAACCTGAATTTAAAACGAGTATTGATGATAAGCTTGTTTATGAATTCTCAGAAGGTCAAGAATCCTACCCAGTAAGCGGAACATTAATTGACAAGGAAGTAAAGGATATTCAAGATGCAGGTATTGACATTAGTCAGGCAGATAATTTCATCTATGAATATTTGTACACGATGCTTCCTGAATATAGAATCTTCCCCGATGAAGATGGTATGTTTGAAATGGATATCCCTCTTGTCAGACCGACAAATAATATAGCAGCATTGGATGCTCTTGATGCTGCGACGAACAAAACGGAAAAAAAGACGTATCATTTTCTTCCTGAACGTACTTCCTACATGACAGGAACCTACGATAAGAAGTCCGCTAAACCTGGAGACACTGTTACATTTACGATGAAGGCTAACAATGTAAAGCAATTAAAAGAAGCAAAGTTTACTTTATACTATACTGACTCGATGGAAATTCTCGATATTAAAAAAAATAATGCGTTATCCGGTTACGATGTAGATGTACAAACTGATATGTCTAGTGGTTCAGTTTCTAATGCAAAGGTGGACCTTACCCTAAACGGAGATCAGGAGATTACAGGAGGACTTCCACTGCTGGATGTCACATTTAAAGTAACCGATAAGATATGGACTGATTATGCAGGATTTAACTTTACGAGTAATCGATACATTGACACGAATGGAGACACCATCACGGCACAAGGATATATTGAAGGGTTAAAGCTGCTCAATCAAACCGGTATCATCAGTGGCGGATTTGTTGGTCAAGGTTTCTTAAATCCTGACACTTCCATTGATTTTTCGAGAGACTATACGAAAGTCGGTGCTTCCGTTGAGTTGATTAGTCCAGACGGAAAAGAATACAAAGCTGAAATTACTAATAGAGCAGGCTTCCGTTTCGATAACATCCCTGTAAACTCTGAACCATATTCACTAAAAGTGAGTATCCCCGGTCACTTCACATATTTTAAAGAAATCATGGTGAATAAAGAGGGAGATGGAGAAATTACTGGGACGTTGACATCCATCACTGCGTTTACGTATGCAGGTGACGTGAATCAAGACGATGTCATTGATATATTTGATGCGCTATACCTGAAAGAAAAATGGCAGACTGATGATCGTTCCGCTGACATCAATTTAGATGGCATTGTCGATCAGAAGGATTGGAGTTATGTAGAAACGAATTATCTGACGAGAAACCATACATTGGATGAATTAAAAGATGCTGTTAAAAGTCATCAAGGTATGACACTGGAGAAAGTGAAAAAGGAATTGGGGATTACAAACTAATATTAGTAAGCCGTACCCGTGAACTATGGTTCGTGGGTACGGCTTTTGTGTAAGGGCATAATAAATGGATCTTGAATTAACAATATAATCTATTACTTTAATGAAAAAAGCCAAGAATAACCTTAATTGAAGGCTGTTCTTGGCTTCTAAAATTAATGTTTAATCGTTATTTTCTTTGCATCGGACGTTAACGATAATCCCGTTTCATCTGTACCCGTCACGGTCACATAGTAGTCGCCGTCTGGGTATTCAGCCCCAGGGTACCATTTCAATCCATAAATGGAATGTTCGTTTTCAATATCGGCATATTCTATTACATTGCCTTCTGCATCCGAAATTTCAATATGCCAATCCATTCGTTTATAACCAAAGATCAAGATGGATGCAGGCTTGTTTTCATTGATGTTTGATCCAGATACACTGAAGTAATTGATAAATGGATCTGCATGAAGCAGATCTTTATTCCCTTTATATCCAACGCCTACATTACGGAAATGATCCATTGCTGACACCATTACGATTTCAGGTTTTTCATCAGAAATAACCGCTTTGGACCCAGCTTCCACATTCTTGCGTTTGCCATTGACCCAAATGAAGCTTCCAATATAACCGCTTCCTTCTTCTATGACATCCCATGTAATTTTATACTTCCCATCCGGTTGATCGGTTATTTTTATATTTTCAACAACAGGTGAGACAGAATCCAGACTAAAAGGAATTTTCGTTTGTTGAGGGTTCGCTCCCTCATAATTCAACGTACTTTCATACACATAATAATAGTTTCCATCAGGTAGAAGGTTTCCTTCATCATCTTTACCACTCCATACGATTCCATCAAATTTGTAATAGAAATCCCGGTAGCTCATGATATTCTTTCTAAAGGTATAAGGACTTCCATCATCTGTATACTCACTAAAATCAGTTATGTTTGAAACTGTATTTCCATGTTCATCTTGGACACTAAGGGACATTTCTTTCAAATTACGAAATGCAGTGAATGAAGGATGTATACCCGAAGCAATTGACTTGGAAGAATACCCAACCGCGTTTTGATCAAATTTGCCTGTCTGTTGATCATAACCCAATGGAAGTTCGAACATGTCATTCCATAAAACTGTATACCCTAAATAGGGATCTCCATTCACTGGACTCTCATCAATGTTATCGATTGAATCCCACTCACCGTAGAATCCCATGAACGGTATCGTTAAAGTAGTTAAATCTTTAACAGAGCTGCCTTTTGGTACCAAACGAACGAATCCTTCCACAAATCGCCCATCACTTAAATCTTTTGGTAGTGTCACAGAGATATTCACTTCATCATCTCGGCGTGGCTTGTATTGGAATTTGCTTTTATCCGTTACTTGTTTCCCGTTGATTTTCACAACTGCATCTTTTATAGGAACAGAGTTCAATGTCAGATATTCTCTTTCTACTGCGCCATATGTTCTCTCTTCTGTTTCATCCATTAACACATCTACTACAATTTCATACTGATGATTCGCTTTTTCTAGATTTTCAGCTAATGGCTCTACATCTAATGTGAAATCAAACGTGCGATCTACTTCTTTCAACGCTACTGATGAGGACTTCTCTAAAGGAGCACCTGTATGTTGAAGTAGGTAAGGTGTTTTGATAGCTTGTTCAATTTTCATCAAACCTGAACCTTGGTGTCTAGGCGAGTAAGGTGTATTGTCATGATCCGGATTTGTTAAAATTTGCGATGTATTCATCAGAGCATTTTTCGCTTTTAAAATAGATTCTTCATTTTTGGGTAGTTGAAGATCTTCATAGTACTTTTGAAGAAGTAATGCACCACCGGCTGCGACGTGTGGAGCAGCCATTGATGTTCCACTCATTGTTTCATACTGGTTGTTAAGGACGGTAGAACTTATTTTCCCACCAGGAGCTGTAATTTCCGGTTTAAAGCTTAAATCGGTCGGTGAACCATATGAAGAAAAGTACGACATTGGTTCCGTTTCAGGATTTTGCACCCAAAGTCCTTCATCTGACAATTGAGCGGTCACCTTCTCTCCACCTTTTAACCTTTCCACCAATTGGATAGACGCATCTTGGTCAGTTGTCACGGCTGGAATGGAGTTAGCAGTAAATCTCAATGTAGAATACGGTGTAAAGTCACTTGGTGGTATAACAATTAGAGCTACAGCACCCTTTTTCTTTAAATCATATTGAAGAGTTGTATAGGTGGAATATCTTGCTGGTTTGGCAATAACAATTTTCCCTTCCAAGTCCAAACCGTTTAGATGTTCCCCAAACCCTTCACCAGCGAAAATGAGATCATACTCCTTATCGGCTTCTAACGTATCAATCAATTTTTTCGCGTAGGGCGATATCTGATATCCTAACAAGCTTTCATCACTTAGACGAAGAGCATCGACTTTCATCTGATCATTCTCTGATGAAGCAACTTGCAGTGCAGATGGTGCAATACCTGGATCACCTACGAGTCCGATATCAGGGTTTTTCGCTAATGGTAATTGAGAACTTTCAAGTATGTTCTGCTTCGTGCTATATGAAGCATTTCCTGCAGCAGCTACGACCAGCACTCCTTGTTCAGTAGCATATTGGATCGCTCGTTGGACAGGGTCATTTGGATCCACCACCCCTGCATCAGATCCCAAGCTTAAATTGATGACATCTGCTCCAAACTCTACGGCATGATAAATACCTGCGACAATATCATCATCATAAGCACCGCCGCTATTATCGGAGAACACTTTTTCAGCTAATAGCTGTACATCAGGGGCGACTCCGATCGCCTTTTTCTGGGATTCTTCATAGGCTCCGACAATTCCGGCCACATGAGTTCCGTGGGAATCACTTGCAGGAATGACATTGGTGTCTTTATCTGCCCAGTCATAGCCTGTCGGTACTTTGTCTGTATACCAGACATCGTTTACATCTGTTTCATTCAGTTCCGCTTGAATATTCTGTTCATTATACTTTGCGTTCTTCTTCCCTTTTTCAGAAAGTTTCAGTGCCTCATGCTCATAATCGATTCCAGAGTCAACGATTGCAACGACCATTCCGTCTCCGCTGTAATTGTATTTTGTCCACACACTCATCGCTTCCACAAGCTCATTGCTCTTTACATCCATATGCTCATACGTTTTCGCGATACGGATATCCTTTACTCCGTCTGCCTCTTTGATTTTATGTGCTTCTTTCATCGTCGTTTCCATACTGAATCCATAAAATCCTGTTGAATACGTATGTATGACTTTGGAGGAGCTATCTCTTTTTTTCATAAACGTATTTTTCACTTGTTCTACCTGTTTTTCAGGCATGGATTTTGCCTTTTCATTTACATCGACTTCGACGATTAAACGAACTTTTTCATTTGGATCGATTGAAGTCCCATCCTGTCCGTATAATGGATGGTTTCCACTATCTTCAGCAGAATCCGCCATAGGCAGTTCAGCTTTTTGTTTGCTAAGAACTGCTGATTGTCCGTCTTTTGAAAAATGGAATTCTGCACCCACAGGTGTTACAAAGCTGCTTAACAGTAAAACGAACATTAATGCAATCGATAGCTTTCTTTTCGAGGATCCTTTCATCTTCTCACCCTTTTATATAATTTTCATTCTTTATTACACATGATGAAGAATCTTAGAAGTAGATTAGGATTATGCTAGTACAGCATAATCATTAGCAATCACGTACTATTGCTGTTTGAAACAGGATGCGCCAACTATCAGTTTAAGATATAGTTAACAGATACATGCCGCATATACCTTTGTATCGAACCTTCCCCTCCTTTTCTATCAATCTAGAAATAGTGAGCACCTCTTATACATGTTCTACTGAAATCGACATTTTCCTATTGGGGGAAATTAAGAGAGAGTTTTATAAACAATAGGAATTTTATCATTGAATTCTTCTTTAAATGCTTGTATTTCACCTGTTGACAGTGAAAAAAGAACGAAAGAACAATTAGATATTTGGGGAAAACCCTCGAATCGTTGTGGAAAAAAGGAAGAATGATAGGATGAAGGATCAATTTATGATCAATAAGTTTCCAATTTGTTGATAAAAGATGATAGGATCGATGAAAAATTCCGCCGGTTTCTTTATAATAAACACTTGGATTCTATAATAAGTGATAGGTAAAAAGGTAAGAATGATACTTGTAGTATCTGCCTGTTTTCGTAAACATTGTTGCTTTTCAGCCAAGAGAGCAGTGGTTGATTCCCGCTTCAATCAACTATGACTGTCCCTACTCGTAAATCTTTAACTGGATCCACAAAATTAGAATTCCATTCGTTCATTAAAGCTGATTCACTCTACTCTAATTCTTGGAGGGGTTACATTTGACCACTATTATTGACAAATTAAAATTAACCAAATATAAGAATATGGCTGTCCTTCATCAGCCTGATGATTACACGGTCTTTACAGGCATGCCGGCGACTCTTTCTGAGAATCATGATGCTATCTTTATTTTTGTTAGAACACTGGAGGAAATGACTGAAAATATAAACAAAGTCCTTCAGAACGAAAAAGTCCTGCTTCCAAAAGGGTATCTGTTTTTTGCCTATCCGAAAAAAGGGAATACTCGATTTGATACTTATATTCACCGTGATGAAATGTTTCCTGCATTAAATGTTGGAAAAGATGGTTATATCGGGGACAGCGATATCAAGTTTTCACGTATGGTGAGTATGGACGATGTCTTTACGGTTGTCGGTATGAAACGCGAAAAGAAAAAAGTAGCGAATACACCTGCTTCCAGTCAATGTGTCGCAGATTATGAGGAAAATATAAAGGATGTTGAAGCATTGCTAAAAGACCATCCGACAGAGTTAAAATTCTATCAAAACCTGACTCCTGGTTATCAAAAAGACTGGGCGAGGCAAATCTTTTCAGCTAAACTGCAATCCACACGTGACAAAAGAACCCATCAGATGATTGAAATCTTGTCTGAAGGATATAAGACGCTGGATTTATATCGTAGAAAAAAGAATCAGGAAAAATGAATCGAGTGAGTGATTTTGTCATTCACTCGATTTTTCTAACCTCTTTACTACATCAGTTCTAAATATAAAGTGCCGATCACTAGAATAGACACAATGAATCATTCTATTATTTAATGGAAACTGAATTTGCATCAGAAATGATGACGGGATAATCCCTTTCCACTTTTTTAATTTGCTTTTACCTTGATCTCAACTTCAATGTTTTAGTTTAAAAAGCATAATAGCCGTATAAAAACCTTCCAAATATCACACCATATGTTTGCTCTATATTTAAACTAGGGGTGGGAAATCATGGATTGGTTTGACCACAGTCATCACTCTCTCCATTTTAGCTTGTTTTCTGTAAGTCACGTTGTTACATTAGCCATCTTTATTTTTGTTGCAGTCATCATTTTTCTATATCGAAAAAAATTGAATGATAGCAAATGGAAAATCCCGGAAAAAGGTACAGCATATTCCTTGATATTAATGGAGATCATGAATCATGTATGGATGTATGTACATGGAGTATGGAAAATCGGCCGTTCCATGCCTTTGGAATTGTGTAATATCGCTGTCATTTTATGTATCTGTTTACTATTGACCAGAAAAAAAATATTCTTTGAATTGTTATTTTTTATTGCTGTTTTAGGCGCAACACAAGCAATCATTACCCCCGCATTGACATATGATTTTCCCCACTTTCGATTTATTCACTTTTTCTATTCGCATTTGTTCGCCGTATGGGTGACGTTGTATTTTACGTTGGTAAAAGGGTATCACCCGACATTCCGGTCGTTTACAAAACTTATTGTCTTTATTAACCTCCTAATGCCGATCATCTTAATCGTGAATAAGCAGGCAGACGGAAATTATTGGTTTTTACGCCACAAACCAAAAAGCCCCAGTCTATTTGATGTACTGGGACCGTATCCGTGGTATATCTTAACCCTTGAAAGTGTTTTAATTGTAATTAGCGTGATTACATGGCTCATATTACGAAAAATGCGAAGAACGTTCTCAGCCTGAAACAAGATTTGACACAGTGCAAAAAAAGAGATTCTTTGTTACTTAGATGAACGTCAGAGGAAGGGGCCATTCATTAAAAATAGAGTGTTTAAGGAATTAATCCCTAAACACTCTAACAGATTTGTATAATATTGCTCAATTTTTTGTTATTTTATTGGACACCAAGCTCCTCCAGAATCCTCTCCAATGATTTGCCTTTGTAGTTCTGTTTCGCTTTCGGAGCATTCTCTGCTGATGGATTTTGCAGGAGGTAATTCTTCTCCACATATTCAATGTCTGCAGCATCGACATTGCCGTCGAAGTTAATATCTGCATTACGATCGGATGTCCCCCACTTCTCTTGAATGTAAACAGCATCCATCACATCAATAACATCGTCTTTGTTTACATCACCAGCTTCAAGTGTTGTGAACAAGATATCTTTATATCCATAAGAACCCATTTTAAAAGTTTTATGGAATGTGAAATGACCTGGTACATTCAATTCCATATTGAGTTGTTTATCAATTACTGTTAAAGGTAAATTGAAGTCAAACCCTGGTCCATTCTCTATAGTTCCTTCATAAACTGTTCCATCCACACCAGTCATTTTTGCTTCTGCACTGAGTGTTGAATAGTCAATATTCGTCGCAGGATCACCATTATATGGGTTCATGAATGCCTCCGTTTTAATGGTACCTTCGACCCTTGCTTCGGGTTTCATACGAAAATGAGGTGCTGCATTAAACAACATGTCTTGAGTGTTTCCTTCAGCATCGGTAATGGAAGTCCTCAGACTACTTGGTGAAAGTGTTCCCCCATACCACTCATCTTTTACCTTATACGTCACGTTGACTAAAGGCAGATCTCCAGACAAAGGCTGCTGTCCTTCCTTCAAGGTTGCGGTAACCTCTAACTGTGAAGAATAAGGGGAAGAATTATCATTTTCAACCTTCACCGAAATTTTATCACTCATGCCTGATGCTGGTTTAACCTCTGCAATATCAACATAATAATTATTATAATTGAATGTGTAAACTGCTTCTTTTACATTCTCCACATTATTTAAAGACAGAGCGACATCCAAAGTTTCACCCATAACTGCTGCCCGTCTGTCTGGCTGCACGAGTGCATAAGGCTCACCTTCTCTGATGAAGTAAATGTCACTGCTTTCTACATTTGTTCTGTTAGTGGCAGGATCGATCCCGGTAAAATCAAGATGCATTGGTCTTGTTTCGTCCATTGGAATGTCAACGGAAAACGTTCCATCTTCATTTACCGGCAGTTCTCCTCTATTTCGGAAATTAAGATAATCGCGATAGACAACCTTATTATCTCCTTGAGTAACATCAACCCCTGCTTCTTTCATTTGCCCAATTTCTTTATCGAAGATTGAACCTGTAATCTTGACTGTTGTTTCTTCTGGCTTATATTCATATACACCCGACTCAGGTTTTAGAGAAAGCTTTGGTGCATTATAATCAATGGATAGTGTATCCGTTTCCGAGAAAGTCTTTCCTTCATCGTTTGTGGCAACGACCTTTACTTTATAAAAACCAGGCTCAGCACGTTCCGGATGATGAGCAAGTGGTTTGTCTGGACTTCCTGTCAGTGGGTAGTAGATCCCATCAAAGGCATTTTTTAAAGTCAAATCACCATTAGTTAAGCTCGAAGCAAATCCATCAACTGATCCAATAAACCCGATTTCCTTGTTTGTTTTTCCATCTATTAGGAATAGGTCGAGTGTTTTCATATGTGATTTTAAATTGAATGTTGCGTCAATAAATCGAGTCATACTTACATCAAAATAATTGTAAGGAAAGGTCATTGCTTCATGGCTAAGGTTGTAATAATTGATTCCTTCTTCCACCGTTTGAATGGCAAAAGGAACCTGGTAGGATTCATCCGGATTGTTTCTATTGGTATACACGATATATCCTTCATATGTGCCCAGCTCTGCTGTTTTTGGAATCGTCATGAATACATTCGTTTTCTTCTTGGCATTTCCGTTAACTTTTATTGTTGAATTGGTTGTAAGGTTCACTCCGTTTTCCGAAGCATCCTTTGAGCTTCTGCGATCCTTTTGGAACTGTACCGTTACATCAAATGTTTTGGATTCTTTACTGTTGTTGTATAGGACAAGGGAACGATCCTCTGTTAGATGTTTGCCATTTGGGGCAAATGTACCGAAGCTGATAGCTCCCGTGTTATTGTCTATGCTTTTTTCTTTTCCATCAACTGGATGCAACGTTTTGCCCTGCACTTCAATTCTTGTGTTTGAATGGACAGCTTCATATGGATCAACAACACCGGAACCTACTTCGTACACACTGTAATCTCCATTTAACGGATCTGCCGTATTCATTAAAATTTGCTTAACTTCCGATGGTGATAATTCTGGATTTGATTGTATTAATAACGCTGCCACACCCGCGGCATTTGGACTTGCCATTGATGTTCCGGATAATCGGTCGTAGGCGTATTCATACTTCCCTATTTGATCTTCTCCATGCATATAGGATGGGATTGTTGAGAATACAGAGACACCAGGAGCTGTTACTTCCGGTTTAATGTCATATGTTGTACGTGCGGGACCACGGGAGCTGAAGTCTGCCAATTTGTTTCCTTCCGTCGTTTCTTGTCCCATTTCATCAAAAGAGAATGTTGCTTCTCCGGCAGAGACTTTCTTTTTCAGCTCATTTCCTTGTTCGTAAGATAGATTGAATGTCGGGATAAATTGATAGCCTTCCCCTAAATAGGTAGGGATGAAGCCTTCTTCCGGAATATTATTATAGAGCAAAACAGCTTTTGCACCTTTTTTATAAGCTATTGTAATTTTATCAACGAAACTTGTAATGCCACGTTGAATTAAAACGATTTTCCCTTCCACATTTTTATTATTATAATGGGATTCATATCCGAGGGAAACATCGATAACTGGAATACTTTGTCCCCTTAGCTCCTCCAAGTTATCTTCATACCCTTTTCCAAGTAATTTCAAATCTGCAGGAAGCGTGGTGTCTGCATGCAGTGTTCCTTTCGCCGTAACAACATTTTCGGATGTGTCACTGGCACCAACCGTTATAGCTAATGGGGCAGTTCCCGGAGAACCAAGTGTATACAAGCCACTGCCGCTGTTTCCGGCTGATACGACAGCTGTCACGCCGGCAAGTACGGCATTATTTACTGCAATACTTGTTGCATACATTGGGTTGTTGTAACTTGTTCCAAGTGAAAGATTGATGACATCCAGATCATCCGCTACAGCTTGATCAATCCCTGCCAATACATCTTCTGTATATCCGGAACCATAGGGGCCCAAGACACGATAGACATATAAATCTGCATCTGGCGCTACCCCCGTAACTGCATGATCGACACTGTTGTCCCCTGTACCGGCAATGATCCCCGAAACGTGTGACCCATGATGAGTATAATAGTATGCACCTGTGAGGGGATTCCTTTCTCCGTATCCTGAGTTCTTCCAGTCTTCATACGTCGTTTCCATCGGATCATTGTCATTGTCCACAAAGTCATAGCCGCCCTTATAGGCATCCTTTAAATCAGGATGGTTATAATCGACGCCTGTATCCAGCACCCCTACCTTTATCCCTTCGCCGGTTAGTCCTTCAGCATGTAATTTATCCACTCCTGGAAATGTACGCATTCCTGTTTCATTATTTTCGTTAGAGGATTCACCTTGTTGTACAGGAGGCTCCACATGTACCTCATCATTTGACCATACCGCTTTTACTTGGTTGGATTCCAATAAAGCCTTTACTTTGTTGGCAGGCAGTTCAATCGCAACACCATTAAAGGCATTTTTATACGACCTTTTTACTTTATAAACTTCTTTTTTCTTTTTTGTTTCATTTTTATAAATCTTTTGCAGATCTGATTTGAATGTTTTATGTGCTGCTTCAGCTTTTTGTTTAGCCTCGTCAAGTGACAGCTTCTTACCATTAGCAGCAGCCTCTACCACCGCTGTCTCAGCGGGCTTGTCCTTAAATTCTACAATGACAGATATTTCTTCTTTACTTTCGAGATTCGTTTCTGGGGATAGTTGCAGTCCGTCTAAATTGTTCACTTTTAATTGATTTAATGCTTGCCGCTGCTCGGGAGTCAATTTTGCCAGTACCTGGTCAATGGGTGATGCTGTTGATGCGGCGGCGACCTGATCAAGAGGAGTCTGTGCAACAGGATTAAGCAATAACCCCGTGCCTAACGTTAAAGTTGTTAAACTTTTTGTCAATTTGATCTTCATTCATCTCTTCCCTTCTTCTTTTACTAAAGCTCATTTCGATTATATTTGGACTTGACGGGATATCATTTTTTGAAAATTCAATCAAATCAAAAAAAGAAAAAGAGCATTTTGCAGCTCTTTTCCTCAAATTAATTATTCCATTTTTCCTGTTTGTAACAGATTAGTATATTTTTTATCATGTTGGGATGTCGCATAAACCCTGTATTTCCAAAAAGCTAACAAACATCTTTTGAATCTTTCTAAATTCCCTATCTTATTTGATAAAACCGCTACTTCCACTAGTTCATCCAAACCTTTTTCAAATTGACTCCTTTTACATAAAAACAAGGCGTGAGCATAGCGAAAGTCTAAATTCATTTTTTCTTTCAGCCATGGTTCCTTGCTTTCGGCCATATCGTCGATTACATGTTTGAACCTTTCAATAAGTGTCTTGGCATCATTTAGACGATCTAATCGAACGTATGTCTCAAATATCCTAGGCAGTCCCACATATATATCTTCCCTGTTTTCCAGCCAGGTGAGATACTCATCTACATATTCCAACTTACCAAAATCCAACAGGGCAGCATAGCGATTGCCTGCTGCAATTCCCGCATAATACTCACTTATTTTTGAATATTCATCTATTATATTCAATACTTCCTCAAGGGAGTTCCCTACTCTTGAAAGAGCTAGTCCCTTATACATTAGGGCCCGTCCATAATAGTCGCCTACGGGTGCCAATTTCTTTAACTTTTCTGCATAATTCAGCACCTGCCACCATTCCTCGCGCCGATAGTAATCTGCCATGATCCACATGTAGGCTTCCAACATTATCTCATTAGGCATGTATGCTAATTGATCCAATACAAAAGACAGGGCATGCTGTCCTTTTTCTGTCCCTCTTACAATATAGAATCTCCTGAAATAACTTACTGCAACTTTTTCTGAAAAGCGATCCGACTCACTTTCAATAATCACCTCATAGAGCGGGAGTGCCTTCTCGCCTATTCCTCCTTGAAAAAGCTCTTCAGCAACAGTAAATATATATAATAAATTTTTCTTTCTGATCGTTTTTGACTGTTCCTCCAGCATTAAATTTATTAAGTCCCTGTAAAGGTTGACATATCCTTCCGCTGCACACTTATACAAGAACTGTATACTTCTGCGTTTGTCCGCATGCTTTCCTTTATTGAAGCATTCCTCTAAATAGTACTGATAGAGAGTACCTTCAGATAAGCCGAGTGCGTTTGTTATCGCATCCAGATTTTGCAAAGAAAGTGGCTGCCTGTGATTAAAGAGGCGGCTAATCTCACTTATATGAATACCGGATTCCTTGGAAAGTTCTGTTTTATTCCAATTTTTCATTTCCATATACTTCTGAATTTCTTGATAGAGAGCAGCATTCATTTGATTCACCTGTTCCTTTTCATAAAACGAATTGAGCTGTTGCCATGTACAAACTCCCTTGATTGATGTTTATTTGATAGAATTTTTCAAAAACATTATCCCATCAAATTCAAATATAATCAAAGGAAAATGATAGATAAGTAACAATAGAGAGGACTAAACAGGCTTTGTTGATACCTTAAATGGAAGGTATTTATTCATTACTATTCTTTCAATTATGGAGTGGATGTGGCATGGATAAAGGAAAAATCATAAAATTTTATCGTCAGAAAGCCAAACTAACACAAGAACAGCTTGGATATGGGATTTGTTCAAATACGCATGTTAGTAAAATCGAACAGGGGAAAACGGATTATTCTTCAGAGATCACCTCTTTGTTTTCTAAACGGCTCGGAATTGATATTGAAGAGGAGTTAATGCGGTACAAAAATATCAAGAGGCTCCTTCATTGCTGGCATGATGCGATGATCAGGCAACGCGATGAAGAAATCGAAACGATAAAAAACGAACTGGAGAAAGAACCATTAATAACGATCAGTGACTATCAAGTTCTTTATGAACTTCTGAACGCAAGATACCATCTACTACATTCTGAATTAAGACAGGCCGATAAAATCATAAAAGCTATAAAAAAGAAACATAAACATTTGCCACCCTACGAAAGAAACTTACTCAAGCATTTATCAGGCATGTATTACTTATCCAAAAAGGATGTATTAAAAGCGTTCTCTACCTTAGGAACAATTAACGTTGATGATTACAATAATGAAGAGTACTATTTAACGTTAGCGAGCTCCTACCTTGCCACAGGTTCAAAGGTAATGGCTTATTACTATGCAGAAAAGTCGTTGCGATATTTTATCAATAGTAATAATTTGCTTAAAATGATCGACGCAGAAATGATTATGTTGATGACGCGCGAAAGTGACGGATGCAGTGATTTTCAACAGAAAGTCGAACAATACGATGCTTTAATTCAAACTTGCGATATATGTCATGCTTTTGACAAGAAGGCACGGGTGCTTCATAACTTAGCTTATGAATACTATAATAGAAATGAATATGAATGTGCAAAACGACTGTACGAACAATCCATGTCCCTAAAAGAAAAAAAATCAACTTGTTATTTAATCTCTCTGGAAGGATTCATCCGGAGCAGCCATAAAGGTAATTTATTGGCGAATACCGAAATAGAAAACCTTGTCTTTGAAGGGATTTCCATTGCAAGGGAGCTCAATGAATATTTATATACAATCAGCTTTAAACTTCTTCACCTTCTCCTAAACAATCAACATACTGAATATTATAACTACCTAATCACTAACGCTCTACCATACTTTAAGAAGCGTGGTTATGTATCGTTGGTCCAACAATACGAAAAGGAACTTTTTCATTATTACATGAAAACAGACGAAACCAATAAGGCTCTTGAGCTGGCAACAAAAGTATTTTCGGATTAATTTAATAATGGAAAATAAATGCCAGGAATTTACCCCTGGCATTTATTTGTGTTCACTAATTTAGTGTTTCAAGACCAATTGAACGGAATAATTTTTCCAACGTCACCTTGCCAAGTTTTTCTTTTGGCTTTTTATTACCTTTGGCATCAGGCCCTTTTTCAAGGAAGTTTTTTTCTATAAATCGAAGATCTGATTCATCTACTTTTCCGTCTTGGTTTATGTCTCCCTTGTTAACCCCTACATTTTCTTTTCCATATGAGAAAACCGAGACGATCGCATCTTGTATATCAACCACCTTATCCCCATTCACATCGCCAGCCAGAGCTTTGCCCGTATCTACTAAGATCCGTACCCCGGCGAGATCTCCATCGACGTTTTTCACTAATTTCGCCGAGGCTTTGGTCGTGAGGTGACCTGGTACCTTTACATAGATTTCATACTCTTCTTCTGATAATGGAAGATTATCGATTGTAAAGTAACCATTATCGAAAATCTCAGACGCTTCATATGTTTTCCCATCTGCTGCTTTTGCATATACTTTTGCACCAAGTTTAGAGTAGTCGATCGAAGCAGCCAATTGTCCATTTTCCTTATAGAAAGCTTCAGGATTAATAGTTCCATTCACAACAGAGTGACCGGCTAGAATTGTAAATGACTTGTCTTTAATTACACGAATCATTGTAGGACTGGAATCTGATGTTTTCTTATACTTAAAGGAACTCGTTTCAAATGTTATTTCATCTGGAGCATAGTATTCATCATTAATGACTTTAAATGTGACATCTAAGAATGGCAGATCTTTATCAATGAGGAAGCCCTTTTGGTCGATCGAAGCCCCTACTTTAACGTTCCCAGTAGTTAATGTTGGCTCATCCAGATTTACTTTAACGCCTTTTTCATCGGCATATTGTTTAAATGTATCATTGACTTTGACATTTTGAAATTCAAGTAATTTATTATAAAAAGGTACGTTGTATTCCCCGGAGGCGAATTGCTTAATATTGTTTAAATTCAATGTCATTGTAATTTCGTCACCCATAAGAAGCTTTTCTTTGTCATAAGTAGGAACGGCATATTCAGCTCCTTCTTTTATGAACTTGTAATTTTTAATACCTTGTGGATACGCTTCGGATGCTGTAGCATTATTGAAGGCAAACAGGTTGGTATCTAAATAGGTCATACTGTCAATTCTTTCCTTCATAGCAGGGAATCTAAAGTTTCCTTCACTATCCAGGTTAAGAAATAAATGATTATAGAAGCTGTATTCCCACCAAAGTACACCATGGATTGATTGATCAATATTGATACCTTTCTCTTTGAGCTTGTCGACGGCATCATCGTATACATTGCCATGTAGCCATATTGCTTGGCCATCATACCCATCTTCTGTCGTATACATTGAATCATTCACTTCGTAAAGGCCAGGTTCCATGGATAATTCTACTTTTGGAGGCGTATTGTCAATCATAACAATGTCGTCCTTACTATATGCTTTACCCTGCTCATCATACCCAATCATTTCAAACGTATAAATACCTTCCGGCAATTTCACCTTTTTATCAGAAATCGGCTGCGAAGGATCATTGGTGAATGGGTATACCAGTCCAGTAAAAATTTTATCTCCCCAATAATCAATACCTGTCATTAAATGGCTTGCATCAATGGTTCCCATAAATCCAATTGCTTCTCCTGATCCATCTCTCACCAACATATCAATCGTCTTTAATTGGCTTGATAAATTGATGATTGCATTGGTATATGGCGTCGTATACGGATGAATATTAATGGGATCATTCGTAATCATCGGTCTTGTCAATTCCATCTTCTCAAATCCCTTATCTGTCACACGGATGGCAAAAGGGATTTGGTAGTTCTCTCCTTCATTTTTCGAATTGACAAGGTGAATGTATCCTTCATAACGTCCGATTTCCGCAACTTCTGAAACACGAATAGTCGGCTCAATTTCTTCAGATTTTCCTTTTTCTACAGAAATCGTATCGGGCATCGTTACTTCTACCCCATTCTTGCCGGCATCTTGAATCTGTCCCTTAGCCGGTAAAAATTCAACATTTGTGATAAATTCCTTCGTATCTTTTTCATTTAGATTTTGAATTACGACTTTTCTGCTGTCTTCAATATGTCCTTCTTCCTCTTTAAAGTGAGTGCCAAAAGCAATGGAACCCGTTTCTTCATCAATTTCGACAAGGCTGCCATCTTGTTCATGCATCGTTTTGTCCAGAACCTTCACCAATGTATCCGCATGGACTGCCTCATGGACATCAATCCGGCCTGCGCCAACTTCATTAACGGAATAGTCACCATTCATTTCATCGGCAGTATTCATCAAAGCTTCCTTCACTTCAAAAGGTGTGTATTCGGGATGAGCTTGCATGATGAGTGCTGCAGCACCTGCTACGTGAGGAGAGGCCATTGATGTTCCACTTAGACGGCCATATGCAGCATCATAACTTTCTCCCTCTTCAGGATGATTGATAAACTCAGGAAAAGTTGAGGATATCGCCACACCTGGTCCTACGACATCTGGTTTAATGTCATCATTCCCGTGAGCTGGCCCTCTCGAACTGAACTCCGCTAAGTGATCTCCCCCTGTCTTGACGCTTCCTAACGACTCAAAGGTAATTTCTGATTGTGATTTCAGTTGTTCCCCTTCAGCCTTTGATATGCGGAAAGCAGGTATATAATTAGTCCCTTCGCCTATATAAGCTTCTATTTCACCATCCACATTGTTATAAATAATCGCGGCTTTAGCACCTGCATCTTTTGCATTTTGAACTTTTTCATCGAAAGTAATGAGGCCGCGCTCAATGAACGCTACCTTACCAACTACATCTTTATTAGTAAAATCGCTTTTTGCACCGATTCCCACTTCAATAATTGGAAGGGTCATATTCTGGAGGTCTTCCAAGTTATCTGTGAAATTTTGTGCTAATAACTTCATATCCTTAATTTCTTGACCTCCCGAATTGGCAGTAATGGTCGGGATCGTTACTGACACATCGCTGGCACCAACTGTTATTCCTAATGCAGCCGATCCTGGAGATCCCAGTGTTTTTTCATTAGGGCCTGTGTTACCTGCCGAAACTACCGTAACAACGCCAGAGAGCATTGCATTGTTAACCGCTATAGACGACGGATTAAGAGGGTCATTGATATTCGACCCTAGAGACAGGTTGATAACATCCATACCATCTGTTACCGACTTATCAATACCTGCCATTACAGCAGCGGTTGATCCACTCCCATATGGACCTAATACTCGGTATGCATAAAGATCGACATCAGGGGCTACCCCCTTTACGGCTGCTGGAGAGCTGTTTTCCTTGGATGCTGCGATGGACCCTGATACGTGTGTTCCATGGTATGTATAATAACTGGAACCATTGAATTCAGGTCTCCCGGAATCCTTCCACTCCTGATAAGTCGCCTCCATGGGATCTGAATCATTATCGACAAAATCGTATCCGCCTTTATAAGAGACTTTTAAATCCGGATGGTTATAGTCAATACCTGTATCAATAACCCCAACTTTAATCCCCTCACCTGTAATATTCTCTTGGTGAAGCTTGTCCGCACCAATTTGCGAAAGACTGTCATCGACATTGGATGGAGTCCCTGAATTCATTTCTTTTGCCTCTTGTGGGAGATCAAGCTTAACTTCATTATCCTTCCACACTCGCTTCACGACTCCTGTACTGAGAAGCTCTTGAACTGCCCTGGCCGGCAACGTCATCGCTACCCCATTGAAAGCTGCATGGAATTCTTTCGTTATCTTGGCCTCCTCCATTTTTTCATCATCTGGTCTATTTAATTTTTTGACCTTTTTCCACTCTTTTTTGAACGTATCGTGCTCGCTTTCAGCTTTTTCTTTTGCAGAAGATAGAGACACTCTTTTCCCTTTGACAGCTTGCTTTGCGACCTCTACTTTTGCAGGAGCCTGATTAAATTCGACGATTACGTCTACCATTTCAGAGCTGTTTTGGTTTATCTCCGGCGATATGGTGAATCCAGGCGATATCTCCAGCTCTTTCAATGCCTTCCTTTGCTGATCCGTTAAGTTCATCAACATCTGTTCTACGTTTTTCTGTTTATTCTGAAAATTCTCTTCAGCAATAGCTCCTGATGGAATACCTGCGGAAACTAACAAACTGGCAATTAAGGTGCCCTTAAAAATAGGTTTAAGCTTTCCTGTATTCATAACGTTCCCCCTGATTGTTTTTAATGGTTAAACACTACTAATACAACTGTTTACGGATGAATGAAGAGTCAGACCACCAACTAATAAATAGATCTATTTAAAACAAATGGGTACCCTAGTTCAAATTTTATATAACCTTCCATAATGCGACAATGGGGGGAATTGTTCGATAATATCCAAGCTTTTACAATTGAATCAAAATCGTCTACAGGAAAAAGGATCTACTTCTGAACTAGATGCTTTATAAATAATGAATATGCGGTCAAAACGATTTGGTAGTTTTTTTAGTTGTACATGCATGTGTGAATTAGCTATCTGCCTACAATAACCTAAGGAACATAGAAAGAATACTATATATTAGTCTAGTATCCTCTGAACCTGCAAATTATAAAACCATTACAATAGTAACAGGTATCAAGACCTGAATATCCGACATAAAATTCCCCCAAAATGGCCAATCTTATAGTCTAAACAGTTCGGATGAGAATTGAGAAGACGAAAAAATCAAGGATAGTTTAATTGAAAAAGATCCCTTCAAAGCCTATGTAGTTTACCTTATTGGTTATTTATTCCTCATGTTCGATAGGTCATTCATTCTGTCACCAAGGTTTATTTCTCCAAAAAAAAGCAACGACCATTGGCCGTTGCTCCCATTCTTTCCTTACTGAATATTTAATTCCTCCAACACACTTTCTAATGTTTGTCCGTCATGTGTTTTCACAGGTTCTGGAGAGTTATCCATCCAAGGATTTTGCATCATGTAATTATTGATTACAAATTGCATATCCTTTGCGTCTACTACACCATCAAAGTTAATATCCGCTTCGCGCTTGTCTGTGCTCCAATTCGATTGAATAGAAAGTGCGTCTTTCACATCAATCACATTATCTTTGTTCACATCCCCAGCATGGGCAGTATTATAATAAATTGTTTCTGTAAAAGGCTTTATTTCACCATTTTCTTTCAAACCGACAGTAAAGATTCTCTTAACAGTGAAATGTCCCGGCATATCTACCTTCAATGTGAATGGCTTATCAGTAATTGGTAGTTTTGAACTGAAATAATAATTAATTGCGCTACTTCCAAGAGTATGTGGATACTCTATTCCTGCTTCATCTGTTACTTTCACTTTTGCACCTGCTTTTACGTAATCAAAAGTTGTTAATGGTTCTCCTGGAAGGTAAGGATTCTCAAATGCTTCTGAATTGACGTGAGACTTCAAAACAGAGTGCGTTCGTTCCACCCGATAAGGAATAGTGATGCTTTCTACGGATTTCATCGTATCATCTGTATTGGTGTACGATGCTTTAAATTGATCAATATTTACATCTCCACCATCAGAATCTTCTTTCACTTTATATGTGACATCCACCATCGGAATCGTTCCGCTTACTCCTGTTTGTGCCGCCTCACCGGTTAAAGTCGCGGTAATGTTCGTTCTCACCCTTGTAATCCCGTCAATTTCCATATTTGTATTCACTGTCTGAATATCCACTTTCCCATTCAATGATTCGTGCGGTTTAACGCTTTCAATTTCTACACCCGCTGACAATGGATTTATAAATGAATATTCTGCCTGCTTCATATTTGTCATATTGTTCATCGAAAGGGTAAGCGTCGCCGTATCGCCCGCTGTTATTTTCTTCTTATCCGGAAGAGCTGTTCCGTATTGAGTGCCTTGTTTCACATAATATACCTGTTTATAACTAGCATAGTTCCGTACTGTCGCCATGTTTTCTGCATACATTTTGACTGGAAGCACTGATACACCTGGGACTAGTGTGAGATTTGTGGTAAAGTTTCCGCCAGGGTCTAAAGGAACTTCGGTGCTGAATCGACCGAATTGATACACAAATTTATTATTAGCTTGTGATACATCCATACCCCCGGCTTTCATTTCTTCCACACCTGGATCGTAAACAGAACCTGTTAATGGGACTGTTGTTTGATCCGGACTATATTCAACCACACCAGAGTCCACGTTGAGATCGAGGGTTGGCTGCGTAACGCTAAAGTAAACCGGCGTATCTGAACTAAAGGTTTTTCCATGATCATTTGTTCCTACCATCTTGATTTTGTACAGCCCTGGTTCTGTTTGTTTCGTATCATACGCAATCGGATTATCCGGGTCTCCCGTTAACGGATAGTAATACCCTTCGTTCATTGCCCCGCCAAGACGATATTCAATTTGCTCATCTGCACCCATGCCATCCAAAGAGCCGAGGAATCCGATTTCTTCATTCGTTTTCGGATCGACCAGGAATAGATCCAGTGAACGCATATGAGATTTTAATTGGAAGTAAAGCCCGACACCCCATTTTATACCGTTATATCCAGCTTCATTCGCTACTGTAAACGCAGGAGGACTTGCCTCGATATGATCAATACCCTCTTCCGCTGTATGAATGCCAAATGGAACGCGATACGTTTCATCCGGATCATCGTTATTCGTGTACACAACGTATCCTTCATAATTTCCTAATTCAGCCGTTTTTGGAATTAGCATCGTCACCGCAGTTTTCTTTTTCTTACCTGCCTTCACCTTCACGGATTTCTTTGTCTCCAAGGTGACACCGTTGGCCGCCGCATCGTTGGCTTCGCGGGAATAATCATTAGCAAATCTTCCTTCTAATGTTTGGAATTCGACCTTCACATCATATGTTTTCGTTTCATTACTGTTGTTGATCAGTGTGACAGAGCGGGTCTCTCTTATATGCTTCCCATCAACAGCATGGCCGCCAAAGCTGAGGGCACCGGTCGTTTCTTTAATCGTTTGGATTCCATCATCTGCAAGAGTGGCGGCTCCTCCATCACTCGTTTCCGTCTCGTCATTTACTTGAATGCTCGTTTGGGCATGAATGGCTTTATACGGATCCACACGCCCTGCTCCTACTTCGAATACGCTATATTCTCCATTTAATGGAGTTGCCGTATTCATGAGCCTCGCTTTGATATCGGCAGGCGTCATGTCTGGATCAGCTTGTTTTAAAAGTGCCGCAACCCCCGCTACATTTGGTGCTGCCATGGATGTACCGGATAAACCTTCATACGCATATTGATAATTTCCGATTTGGTCTTCTCCATGTATATATGACGGTACTGTAGACATGACAGATACCCCCGGTGCGGTTACTTCCGGCTTAATATCATACAATACTCGGGACGGACCGCGAGAACTGAAGTCAGCTAATACATCCCCTCCAGTTACAATTGGATCACCTATTTCATCAAAGGAGAATGTTGCACTCCCTGAATCCATTGCTTGCTTCATTGCTTTTCCTTGTTCATCGCTTAGTGAGAATACAGGGATGGAATCAAACCCTTCTCCTAAATACACATCTTCCAGCGGATAGGCGTTGTATAATAGAAGAGCCTTCGCTCCTCCTTTTTTCGCATTATTTATCATAGAGCGAAGATCAATATATCCGCGTGTATCAAGGATAACTTTTCCATCCACATCTTTGTCAAAATAAGAACCGTTTTCTCCATCTATAACCTGAAAATTTTGTCCTTTTAATTCTTCTATTTTATTGTCAAAACCTCTGGCAACCAGCTTTAAATCCGCTGATACATTTGCATCTGCATGAAGCGTTCCTTTAAATGTTGGAATCGTAACAGATGTGTCACTTGCCCCGACAGTAAGCGCCAATGGAGAGGTACCTGGTGAACCAAGTGTATACATTCCATTTCCTGTGTTTCCTGCTGACACCACTGCCGTTACACCGGCAAGCACGGCATTGTTAACGGCAATACTCGTCACATACAACGGATCGTTGTAACTCGCACCAAGGGACATGTTAAGCACATCCATACCGTCCTCCACTGCTTGGTCGATACCGGCTAATATCGCCCCGGTGCTACCAGTACCGAATGGACCTAGGACACGATACGCATGAATATCAGCATCCGGTGCTACTCCGGTCACCGCTAAGTCAGACTCGTTCGCCCCCTGCCCGGCAACGATTCCAGCCACATGAGTTCCATGCTGCGTAAAATAGTCTCGAGATCCTTTAGGTTTTCCTGCCTTTACCCAATCTTCATACGTTGTTTCCATCGGGTCATTATCGTTATCCACGAAATCATATCCGCCTTTATAGGCATCTTTTAAATCAGGATGATTATAGTCGATTCCAGTATCGAGGATCCCTACCTTCACACCTTCTCCTGTGAATCCTTCGTGATGAAGCTTTTCGATGCCAGGAAACGTGGTCATCTTATTCGGTTCTGTTTGTTTCTCTGATTTTTCTTGTTCTGTGACAGGAGGCTCGACGTGTACTTCCAAATCACTCCAAACAGCCTTTACCTCTTTAGAATCAAGTAACTCTTTTGCCTTGTTGGCAGGAATGGTCATCGCCACACCGTTAAAGGCATGCTTATAAGACTGCTTGATTTTGAAAGATGATTTCTTTTGTTTCATCTCATTTTTGAAAATTGTTTGCAGGTCTTTTTGAAAGGTTTCATGAGCTGCATCTACTTTTTCTTTTGCTTTTGTCCTAGAAAGGGTTTTTCCTTCGAGTTCCGCTTCCAGCACCGCTGTCTGTTCCGGCTTGTCCTTAAATTGAACAATAACAGAAATGGAATCGGCACTCTTTTGATCTACCTCAGGGGATAGTTGTAGTCCTCCTTGGACATTCGTTTGTAATTGTTTAATCGCTTGACGCTGCTCTGGAGTCAACTTTGACAGTACTTGATCAATGGCTGAATAGGGCTGTGCATGAACTTTGTGTGTTAGTGTGGCCGGTGCTAGACTACTGCCTACGAGACCTGCACTAAGTGCCAACATTGTGACATTTTTGGTGATTCTCTTTTTCATCCGTCTTTTCCCTTCTTTCTTATCTGGTGATATATTCATACTATTTAAATTTGATAGAATTTAACTTTTGCAAAATTTCATCAAATTCAGTTTTTTTATTCAAGAGAGTTTCAGTTTTTTAATTTTCTTTATCATAAATCCTTGATCACCTGGAATATTAAGAAAATTAGATTGGCTATGTCGCTGTATATAACTGCTTCAATAAATTTCATGGTATTCATTTATACCTAACAGTTGTATATATTTGTTTCTTTGGTCATCTGTCGCATGATGCCTGTATTTCCAGTAAATGAGAAGACATTTTTTAAATCTCTCTATATTACCTATTTGATTTGCTGTACTCGCCACCTTCAATAGTTCATCCAATCCTTCCGGCAATAGAAGGGTTTCACACTGATACAGAGCATAGGCGTACCGAAAATCTAAATTCACCTTCTGCTTCAGCCACAGCTCTCCACCAACAGCCATGTCAGCAATGATATGTTGATACCAGTCCAAAAGCCGTTTCGCATCCTCAATACGATTCAGTTGAACATATGCCTCGAGCACCTTTGGCAAACCAATATATGTATCCTCTCTACCTTCTAACCAAGCAAGATACTCATCTGCATACTCCAAATGTCCAAAATCTAAATAAGCAGCAAACCGGTTTCCAGCGGCTATTTCAGCAAAATATTCGTTTTCTTGAGCATATCGAGCAGTAAGAGCCAATACTTCTTCAAGTGATCCACCCAGGCGTACCAATGCAAAACTTTTATACATAAGGGCTCTTGCATAATACTCACCCTCTTTGATCATGCTTTCCAATCTCTCAGCGTAATACAGAACTTCTTTCCATTGCTCACGTCGATAGTAATACGCTGTAATCCATAAATACGCTTCCATTCTAACTTCTCTTGGCAAACACATCAGATGCTCTAACACATGGGTAAGTGCCATTTGTGCGTTCTCAGTCATCCTCACAATATAAAATCGCCTAAAATAACTGGTTGCCAGTTGTGTTGAGAAATCATTCGGTTCATTTTCAATAATCAATTCATACAGGGGTAACGCCTTCTCTTCTTTTTTCGCTTTCAATAGGTTCTCTGCAACGGTAAAAATATAGGACAAATAGTTGGTTCGGTTCGTGTCTGACGTTTCTGCTTTCATGATAAGCAACAGATCACTCTTCTGCTTTTCATAACCAAGCGTTATACACTTATACAGGAACTGAATACTTCTACGTTTGTCCAATAATTGGTCTTCGTTAAAGCATTCCTCTACATAAAACGGATAAAGAGAACCCTGCCCCAATCCAAGAGCATTTGTAATGGCATCCAGATGCTTAAGTGAAAGTGGCTGCTTATGATTGAAAGTCCGACTTATATCACTCATATGAATCCCCGAGCGTTGTGCTAAGTCTATTTTTCTCCATCCCAACTCTTTCATAGAGTGCTGAATCTTCTGAAATAAAGTTGCATTCATTTTTCTCACCTGCTATTCGCATTCTAATTCTTTCTTTTTTCTGTGGGCACTATAAAATTTCATTTCTCACTAACCAGTTAGTTTCCATTTCATTCTATAGAGATTTGAGATGATTTTATTTCTGAGGAATTTCATCAAATTGATTTAGTCTTTCATTGCTGATAATTCCATCAGTCAGAGTTATCACTCGTTCTGGTGAACTTAGCACTTTCTTTATACAAGAAAAGAGGTGCCCCATAGGACACCTCTTTCTCCGTTTTTATTATTCTTCTAATTCAAGACCAATTGAGTGAAATAATTTTTCCAGAGTCACCTTGCCATGTTTTTCTTTTGGTTTTTTATTCTTTTTGGCATCTGGACCTTTTTCTAAGAAATTCTTCTCAATCAAACGCAGATCCGTTTCATCTACTCTGCCATCCTGGTTCAGGTCACCTTTATTTACTCCGACGCCTTCTTTTCCATAAGAGAAGACGGTGATGATGGCATCATTAATATCAATCATATGATCTCCATCGACATCACCTGCTAGACTCATATCGGACCCTACTGAATTGAACCTTCCTAAAATTTCACCATTCAATTCGAAACCAGGTATGAATGACGAGTAGGTCTTTAAATGTCCTGGGATTTCCACTACGACATTGTATGTCTCACGTGAAGCAGGAACACCTTCGATTGTGTATTTCCCTCTTGAGTCGATGCTGCCTTCATATTTTTTACCAGTCGGTGATAAGGCGTATACCTTCGATCCGATATTTTGAGCAACACCAGTTGGTAAAATAAGATTGCCACTACCACTTTTCTTCATAAATGCTTCTGGTTTAATATACCCTTCGATCCTTGAATGTTTGGACACGAAATCAAATGATGAAGTGCTGTAATAAGGAAGAGATACCACCTCATCTTCACCGGCCTTTGTGTAACTTGACTGTGTTACATCAAGTTTGTCATATCCATAAAACCAGTCATCTTTATTGACCTTGAACGTAACATCTACCATAGGCATATCACCATCCAAACCTGAGTACCCTTCTCCGTTCAATGAAGCTCCTACTTTGACGGTCTGGTAATATCCTGGACTGCCCTCAACGGGGTCTTGAAGTGATGGTTGAAGTCCGTTTTCTTCTGCATAGGCTTTAAATTCATCATTCAGCTTTGCCGATTCGAATGAGTACATTTCTCCTTTATATTGAATCGTGTACTCTCCGGAAATAAGGTCTTTTACGTTATTCAAGCTCAAAGTCATGGTCACTGTATCGTCTATCCCGACTTCTTTCTTGTTGTAGTCAGACGTTACATACTCAGTGCCCTCTTGTAAGAAGATATATCTTTGGTAATTGACATTCATTGCCATATCAGCACCAGCTAAACTTAATCTTAATGGTCCATCTGCAATATCAGAAGGTTCGATTCCAAACTGAGTATCCCCTTCTGAATCCGCTGAAGGGAAACAACAATTATAATACTCACGGGATCCCGTTGCTATCAAAAATTTGTTCGATGATTGATCATAATCCATACCTTTTGATTGTAAGACTTCCACTGTTTCATCCTGCACATTTCCGTGTAGCCAGAATGCTGTCTTTCCAAACTCTTCTGTGTACATATCTTCACTGATTTCATACACATCTGAAGCTTTATCAAATGTCACTTGGGGTTTTGTATTGTCGACGATGACAGGTGTGTCGATCGTATACGTTTTACCCTCTTCGTCGTACCCTATGAATTCTAATTCATAATCCCCTTCAGGCAAATCAATACTTTGGTCTGATATCGGATTTTGATTGTCATTTGTAAACGGATAAACGACCCCTGAGAAAACATAAGGAATGTAATATTTTTTGTCAGGCTTTGCATTCGCATCTTCAAGGGAAGCAATGAATCCAATAGCTTGACCCGATTGTCCATCTTTCACTATAATGTCTAACTTGGTCAGTGGGCTTTTCATTTTGAATATTGCTGTTAGGTATGGATTGTAGTACTGCCACTTAGGCGTATTATTCGCAAGAGCGGGCCTGTCTGTTTCAAGATAGTCGAACCCTTTTCCAGTGACTCGGATCGCAAACGGAACCTGGTACGTTTCACTCGCATCACTTGCATTCGTCAGGTGAATATATCCTTCATATCGCCCTTCTTCTGCATCTTCCGGAACCGTGATCGTTGGTGAAATCTCTTTCGAACCGCTTGCGGCAACCGCTACACTCGTCGGAACGTCTAAGTGAATGCCGTTCGCAGCTGAATCCTTGATACCTGTACGTTCACCATGGTATTCGACTTCAACCTTGAATGACTTGTCTTCCCCGCCATTGTTCTCGATGTTCATCCTGCTGTCTGCTTTAATTCCATCGGCATCTTTGTAGTGACTTCCGAAAGAGATGGATGCCGTCTCTTCATCGATCTCGACCTCTTCACCATTTTCATTTAGATTTTTTGTTGTATCCATCACTTTGATGGATACATCGGCATGTACTGCATCATAGGCATCCACACGTCCCGCTCCCTGTTCAAATACGGATATGTCACCATTCAAATCTTCTGCCGTGTTCATTAAGGCGGCTTTCACATCGAATGGTGAGAGATTTGGATTTTCTTGAAGCATGAGGGCCACCACTCCCGCTACATGAGGTGTTGCCATCGATGTTCCCTGAAGGCGGGCATAGGCTGCAGAATAGTCTACCCCTTCTTCCGGGCTATTGATATATTCTGGAATGGTTGAGAAGATCGCTACCCCAGGTGCCACAACATCCGGTTTAATATCATAGCTTCCAGCCACAGGTCCCCTTGAGCTGAAGCTGGCCAGGTTATCCCCTTCTGTTTGGACAGACGCTACATCTCCAAACGTAATGGATGCGTTATCGCCTAGCCCTTTCAAACGCTCTCCATCCGTTTTTGTCATACGAAAGGTCGGGATATAGTCTGATCCTTCTCCCAAATAGGCCTGAATCTCACCGTCTATATTATTGTAGATGATGACAGCTTCAGCCCCTGCTTCTTTCGCTTGTTTCATTTTCTCCACAAAGGCAATTTCACCACGTTGAATCAAGGCAATTTTCCCCGTTAGATCTTTCCCTTCAAAATCAGCTTCATATCCAAGTCCGGCAAAAACTACTTGTTTTGACTGATTTTGAAGAGATGATAAATCATCGGAAAAGTTCTTTCCCAATAATAAAACATTCTCAAATGTTTCACCATTTACACTCATGGATTTGAAGGTAGGGATATCCATGTCAAAATCACTTGCCCCAACCGTAATGCCGAGGGCCGCTGCACCTGGAGCTCCAAGTGTTCCTTCTTCCGGCCCACTGTTTCCTGCTGCCACTACTGCCACCACTCCTGAGAGCATCGCATTGTTAACTGCAACCGAAGTCGGATATAGCGGATCGTTCGTTGAAGCACCCAAAGATAAGTTCATGACGTCCATGTCATCGATGACAGCTTGCTCAATTCCTGAAAGGACACTTGTGGCTGTTCCAGCACCGTACGGACCAAGAACACGATAGCCATATAAATCGACATTAGGGGCAACCCCTTTTACCGCATAGTCGACTGTATTCTTCTGTTCGCCGCCAATCGTTCCCGAGACATGTGTACCATGCTCCGTGTAGTAGGCTGATCCAGAAGCAGGATTGACCTCAGGTTTACCTGAATTCTGCCAATCTTCATAGGTTGTTTCCATAGGGTCATTATCGTTATCAATGAAATCATAACCACCCTTATAGGCATCCTGCAAATCAGGATGATGATAGTCAATTCCTGTATCAAGTACTCCGACCTTGATTCCTTCACCCGTTATATTTTCATCATGAAGTTTATCTACATTGATTTGCGGGATACTATCCATCATTTTAGATTCAGAAGCTTCCCCTTCCATTTCCGGAAGTTCAAGCTGAACGACTTCATCTTTCCATACACGTTTCACGACCCCGGAATCCAGCAAACTATCAATCTCATTTCCCGGGATGGACATCGCGACACCATTGATGGCGGAACGATATTCTTTCGTGATCTTCGCATCTTGTAATCCAGAGCTTGCACTCTTTTTATTTTTCATAGAATGGAATGTTTGTTTGAATTCACTGTGAGATTTCTCTACCTTTTCAGCCGCTGCTTTAGTAGTCGTTCGGAGTCCCTTAGCCGCCTGCTTCATCACTTCCACTTTAGCAGGTGCCTGTTTGAATTCAACGATGACATCAACGAGTCCTTCGCTTTCTGTATTAATATTCGGAGCGATTTCAAAATCCGGTTTCGCTTCGATCTGTTTAAGAGCACTTCTCTGCTCATCCGATAGATTCATCAACGTCTTTTCTACATCTTTTACTTGTGTGAACTTAGACGGATTTGGCGAACCTTCTGCCATCACGTTAAATGGCATCCCTGATGTGCCTAGTAAACTTGTAGCCAGTGCAACCGTCAAGATCTTGGCTGAACGTTTCTTATTCATACTTTTCCCCCTCTTATATTCATCCATTAGCGTAGAGTTGTTTACAGTTTGTATTTTAATCTTCTTTAATATGACTGTTAATTGGGAAAATTCTTTACACTTTCCGACATTTATCTTAAAGATTCTATTTTTTTTATGACATTTCTCTATTAAGTCATGAAGAAAGTTGGGAAAGTTTCGCATGAGTTAGTCTTTGTACCTATTTTTTATTTCCTACACCCTTATAAATAGGTAAATACACCCTTTACCGAAAGGTGAATAATCCCTATTAAATTTCTTATAAAAGTAAAAAAACAAGCAACCAATAGCAGTCGCTTGTTTTTACTTTTTTATTTGAAGAGGTTCAATATGGTTAAAGATTAACTTTTTCAATAGCTCATTCGATAATTGAAGATAGTGATTGGAAGAAATCAGGTCCCCCTTCTCTTTAAAATAAACCGCTAGTCGTTCTGAAAATGACGCGGCCTTATAACGATCATATTGCTTCATCATTGGCAGACCACGATCGATTAAATAGTCGCTAAGCCGTTTATCATCCTCTGTCGCATCTAAATACAACACCATCAACTCCGTATATTTAACGGACTCTTGATCTTTAAAATCTTTTAGGTTCTCCTGCAAAAGATTGATTGCTATTTCCCTCTCGTTCAAGTCCAGCAACACTTGTACCATTTCAATCAATGTGCCGTAATACCCCATTGTATGCTTTTTTTTCAATTTGAGGGACTGGGAGAAATAGTCTAACGACTCTTGCAGCCTTCCTTTTTTTCTATTTAGCAATCCGAAATTATGAAGGGCGGTAATTTTCGTTTCGTTATCCTTTAACATCTCTGCATCGTTTAAGGCCGTATGCAACATGACTTCTGCACGTTCAAAATCGTTAATATAAATCAAGTTAGCCGATAATCCGATTTTCACATGGAGTATCCTCAAAATGTTCCCAGTGTTCTGAAAAATCCTCAATGCCTTGTGTGAGTAATGCAGAGACAATGTAAAATGCTTCAATAACCCATGATTAGCCGCTTTATAGTAATAATAATCTGTTACTTTCTCACTATAGAGATCGGCTCTATCCTCTATTTGATCAAAGATGGAAAGCGCCTTGGAGTATTGCTGTTTCTGTCCGTAATAAATTCCCTGAAAGAACTCCCATAAATACTTTTCAAACGATGAAAATTTACTCATATTCTTTTTGAGTCCAAGAGAAGCCTGTTCATATTCGGTTGGATTGTTCGTGAATAATTGATATCGAAGCATGTAAAGCTCAAATAAGTAAACCATTTCCGTACATTGGATATAGTCTTTATGTCTTTGTAACTCCTGATACAGTCTTTCGGCATGATCTCGATGAAGTCTCTCAATCGCTTCATAGAATTGGGCTAGCTGGCGTTTCAAGTAAAGTGTCTTTGCCGTTTCCTCTTCGATTGATACACCAAGTCGCTTACAAAGTAATTCTAATGTTTCCAGATTTCCTTCTTTAGAACTGTTCTCAATCTTGCTTAAATGAGTGGTTGAACATATCCCCTTGCAAAGCTGCTCTTGTGTTTTATTTTGTTTTTTTCGATGATAGTAGATGATCCTGCCTATAGACATTGTTTCACTTCCCCCCTTGTATATATCTATCATTATACATAGGATATTCGTTTCTTATAAGCTATTAATGGGAAGTAATTATCCTTATCTTATTGGGTAATATATATAAATTATTAATAAATATACATTTTTACCTTTTCAAGGAAAGTGATAAATTCAAATAGACAGCTTTTGTCATTAATGTGTTCTGAGGGCAAGGTACAGGATTTTATGAGTTAATTGGTCTTAATGGTATAAACCAATTAAACCCTACAAAAGTCTTATGGGTGTAGTGAATAGAGAATTAGACCGCTAATAAACATTCCCAAGTGTGATTTCTAAAAATAAGAAAAGAGAAACCTCCCCTATTTATAAAGGAAAATTTCTCTTCATTCGTTATACTGGTTAAAACCTATTCCCGATCAAATAGCACTCGTCCCGCAATCCCAGGATTCGTCATTTCATAAGGATTCAGAATTAAATCAAGCTCTTCTTCTGTCAAAACATCATATTCCAAGCATAGCTCTCTCACTGATTTTCCTTTTAGAATGGCTTCCCTGGCGATTCTGGATACGACTTCATACCCCAAGTGAGGATTCACAGCTGTAATGATTCCCACACTATTTTCCACATACTCTTTCATACGTGTCTCATTCGCTTCAATTCCCACAAGACAATTGTCCGTAAAGCTTCTGAACGCATTGTTCATGATACTGATAGACTGAAGGAGATTAAATACGAGTACTGGTTCCATCACATTCAGTTCAAGCTGGCCCGCTTCTGATGCCAAGGAGATGGTCTGATCATTCCCCATGACCTGAAAGGCTACTTGATTGATTAGTTCAGGCATGACCGGATTGACTTTACCGGGCATGATGGAAGAACCGGGCTGTCTGGATGGCAGTGATATTTCACCAAGTCCGGCGCGCGGGCCCGAAGCCATCATACGCAGGTCATTGGCAATCTTGGACATATTGACCATACATACCTTCAGTGCAGCCGAAACTTCTGTGTATGCGTCGGTATTTTGCGTAGCATCGACAAGGTGCTCAGCCCCCGTTAATGGTAACCCACTAATATCGGCCAGATGTTTCACGACACTCTTGATATATACAGGATCCGCGTTTAATCCAGTTCCTACTGCAGTCGCCCCCATGTTTACTTCATAGAGGTGCTCCCGTGTTCGTCCGATACGTTTAATATCACGCTCCACTACCCTGCTATACGCTTCGAACTCCTGCCCAAGGCGAATCGGAACAGCATCTTGAAGATGGGTACGTCCCATCTTAATGACGTGATCGAACTCCTGTGCTTTCTTTTTAAAGGCGTTCAGCATATGTTCCATCGTGACAAGTAGTTTCTCTAATAACTTCAGTGTGGAAATATGAATGACTGTCGGGAATACGTCATTCGTTGACTGTGACATATTCACATGACTGTTCGGGCTTACCTTTCCATATTCACCTTTTAGATGGGACATTAGCTCCAGGGCACGATTGGCAATGACTTCATTAGCGTTCATGTTGATGGAAGTCCCTGCCCCTCCCTGAATGGGATCGACGATGAAGAATTCATGAAGCTTCCCTTCCAATATTTCATCAGAAGCTTGCACGATGGCTTGACCGATCCCGTCATAAAGACGTGTGGTTTCCATGTTTGCTAATGCTGCCGCTTTCTTCACGACTGCTAAGGCATCAATCATCTCTTTATGGATTTTGTACCCCGTAACCGGAAAATTTTCCACTGCCCGTAAGGTTTGAATTCCATAGTACACATCTTCGGGTACTTCTTTTTCTCCAAGAAAATCTTTTTCGATTCTAAATCCACTAGTGACATTTATCATTTTTTTCTCCCCATTTTCGAATTACAGTTTCTCTAATTGATGATTCTATCAATTCCTGACACAGTAGGCAACGATTAATACCAAAACCCCAATAATTTCATTACTCTCCATATAAAAACGGTTCTTAAAAGGTGAAATTCCAGAAAAAAACGTCTCATGTTGATTCACGAAACGTTTAATACGTCATTTAATCAAATTGCACACGAAAACTGCACCCTTTGCAGATAAATCCCGCTTTTCTAGCAATCTATTCATTCTGTTTGACCTGCTCCCTCAACTCTTCCAGCTCATTAACAAGTTTCATGACCAGCTCATCACTTTGCCTTAGCTGTTCATTTAATAGTCGAATGGTTTCTTCTTCCCAATGATATGGACTACCGTGATTAGGAGTATAATGTAAGTCTCGGTAGACGTCTCCTTCTTCTTCTGTTTCACGGAAATATACCGCTACTTCACAGCGTGAGTCCCCAGCTGCTATTCGTTTTCGCAGAACCACTTTAGAATAACCGAATTGACGGGATGCAATCCCTCCAAATACGCTAGATGTCATATTGCACAAATGTGGAGCATCCTGAACGACTTCTCCAAATGGGCAAGCCGTAGCCTTTACGACGACATGATCAGAATATACTTTAGATATGTAAAAATGCCCACCGATTGAATTTTTCAAATCGACAATGACCTCTGCATATCGGTCGACCGTCCAATCCTCACCTTTATCCCCATATAATCCTTCAATCCATTCACCTGTACGAAGGCCGATTTGACGAATGTATTCATCTGCTGTTTTACCTACCGTTTTTTGATGTATATACGCGTATTGAGTGATGAGTTTACTTAAGAATATCGTGCCGGTTAGTGATGTCTCAGTTTCCACCTTATCACTCCTTCATTTTTTCAGGAACTCCACTCATCAGGAAACGCTTACATTCTTCTCGAACTTTATGAGAGGCTTCCACGAAAATTCTGTAAAGACAGATGAATACCCATTTCTTTCAGTATAACACCCAATAAACACTATCTGCCTATTTTTTGAAATTAAATTAGATACATGGACGGAAACCCAACTTCTATATAGGTCAAAATTCTCATATATTACCAGAGAAAAGGAGGGAAATTAGATGGGGATTAAACTGATCAAAATTTCTGTCGTCTACTTTATGATTGGTGTGTGTATCGGACTGTATATGTCCATGGTTCATGACTACAGTTTGTCTCCGGTCCATGTCCACATTAACTTATTAGGCTGGACTGCCCTAACGTTAGCAGGTCTCATTTATCACTTATTCCCGGCAGTATCTTCTACTAAACTGGCTAAAGCTCATTTCTGGCTTCACAATGTCGGATTGCCCCTTATGATGATTGGTTTATTTTTCTTAATACTTGGAAATGAAGGCGTCGTCCCGGTTATTGCTGCCGGTGGTGTAGTGACTACAGTCGGTGTCCTTTTGTTTGGAATCAATGTCTTGAAGGAATTGAAAGCAGAGTGAAGGTAGTGAGCGCCACCTCCGACGTTGAGGTTGCCGTTCTTTTGTTTGGTTAAATTGATTGATTATTCATATTTTTTAACCAACAAGGACAAGATGATGCTACAATAAAAAATGTAGTCATTATAATCAATAGGAGTGATAGACATGTCAGTCAATGTTTACCTTAATTTTAATGGGAATTGTCGAGAAGCAGTGGAGTATTATGCAGAGGTATTCGGTACGGAGCCACCGCAGATCATGACGTTTGCAGAAGCACCTCCCCACCCTGATTATCCCCTTCCTGAAGAAGCCAGGAACCTCGTGTTACATACAAGACTGACAATCGATGGCAGCAACGTCATGTTTTCCGACGTGTTTCCTGATATGCCTTTCGTGGAAGGAAACAATATCACCCTGGCCCTGGTAAGCAACGATACTGAAGAGTTGACAACCCGTTTCCACAAACTGAAAGAAGGCGGGAAGGTGGATATGGAGCTTCAGGAGACATTCTGGAGCAAGTTGTATGGTCAGGTGACCGATAAGTTTGGTATTCAGTGGCAATTTAACTATGAGAGTGAAGAAGAATAAACTCAAAAAATCAGCCCTTTTTAGGGGCTGATTTTTCATTATTAGTAGTTTGTTAGTTGATTGGTAAAGATTGAAGTCTGATTATTTTTGATAGGGTTTATTTAATATCCTGCTCGTAAAACATCTCTTCTTTCGCCTTTAGTTTAGGACCTTTTTTAGCCTTTGGACCCTTAAAATCCACTCTGGCACGGTCATAAACAGCAGATCCCACGATTTCGGCCACATCTTGAAGCTTTTCTTTGCTAATTTTATCAATGGTGTCTTCAGGTGTATGATACCAAGGTTCTGAAGGGCTATGGATAAATAGTGCAGCAGGAATTCCTACTTCAGCAAAAGGAACATGATCACTGCGTCCACCCTGACCGTATGGTGTCGCCTCACCGTTTAGTTTTTCACTTGATTTCTGGGCAAGCTCCGTCACAAGGTTAGGCTTACCATCGAGAGTAAGCATGACAAGGTCACCTGCATCTTTACTACCTACCATATCAAGGTTGAAGTTAGCCACCGTACGATCGATTTCATCTTCTGATAACGTCTCAACATAGTGTGAAGAACCTAGTAAGCCTACTTCTTCTGCTCCGAATGTGATAAAGCGAACTTCCGTATCTGTCTGTTCATTCTTCAGGACACGTGCAAGCTCGAGAGTCATAGCAGTTCCTGAGGCATCATCGTTTGCTCCAGGAGCTCCAGCTACCGAATCATGATGAGAACCTACGACAATAATATCGTCAGTTGCTTTCTTTTTATTTTTTGGATGCTTTGTTGCAATCACATTATGAGAAGTTTTTTCTCCTGTTTCCGCTCCTTCGATCGTAATGGTGACTGATTTTCCCAACTCAGCTGAAAGTGCTTCCCCTTCTGCTTTTGATAGGGCAACTGCCGGAACAAAGTCATCATTATGTTCTCCTAATGTACCGCTTAATGGTCCATCTGAATGGTTATAAATGATGACTCCGACCGCTCCCTTTTCAGCTGCATTTAATACCTTTTCACTAAAACTGATTTCCCCGCGTTCAACAAGGGCAATTTTCCCCGTCAGGTCATGGTCTTGAAGGTCTTCCTTCTTTCCAAGACCCGCATCAACAAGTTCACCCGTTACATTTCCACTGACTGAGTATGTAAATGCTCTTGGCGCATATTCCCCTTGTTGGCTCTCTACAGATAGCTCAATCGTAGTAGGTGGTGTGTAGCCATAAAACGTAAATGGCTGGATTTCCACTTCATATCCATACGATTCAAATTGCTCCTTAATATAGTGAACAGCATTTTCTTCAGAAACTGTCCCGGCTACACGTGGAACTTTTGATAAGTAATCAATGTTTTGATAGATTTTTTCTCCATCAATCTTTTTTAATAGTTTCTTATCAAAGTCATTTTGAACATGGTGATATCCGACTTCGCTACTTTGAGCAAAAGCGGGCTGTAACCCAATGGCTCCAATGGATAAAGTGGCGGCAAGAGTAAGAGATACAATCGGTTTTTTCAACAATCAAATCCTCCTGGTAGATTAATAGTTTGAATATACTGAATCATACATTATTTCGCAAGACGAAATAAGAGGCGAAATCACCAGTAAAATTTTACTATTTTTTCTATTTATAGGAATATACTGTGTTTCTGTTGAGAATATAAAAATAGAGACCGTTGAATGAATTCAACGGTCTCTATTTCAAATTAATGCATTAATGCATATTGCTCAATACCCAAATCGATCCAAGTACGATCACAAGGGCAATGAATGCAGCTGACATCATTTTTCCTACCTGCCATCTGCCTTCTCCTTCTGTTACGTGCATGAACATAAACAGTTGGATTGCCGCCTGGATAAAGGCAAGAACAAATACAAGAGCCACCATCACATTGTACGCGAGTCCTGCGTAAAGTCCGAACCAAACGGCCAAAAATGTCAATGCAATGGATAAAACAAAACCTATGATCTGTGTCCAAGGAATACGACTATGATTCGCTGTATTGTGTTCCATTATCCCACCATCCCTAGTAAGTACACGCTTGTAAACACGAAGATCCATACAAAGTCCAGGAAGTGCCAATACAAGCTGGATACGAATAGTTTTTTAGCGGTATCTGGATTTAATCCTTGTCTTTTCACCTGGAACATAACCAGTATAATCCATAAAATACCTAGTGATACGTGGAGACCATGCGTTCCGGTCAATAGATAGAAAGAAGACCAGTATGCATTGGTTCCCATGGCTGCTCCCTCATGGATCAGGTGAAGGAATTCCGTGATTTCCATGTAAAGGAATCCTGCTCCAAAGAGCAGTGTGATGATCAGCCAGACCATCATCCCTTTGACATTTCTTCTTCTTAATTCATTTATCGATAACCCGGACGTGAAACTACTGATCAATAATAGTAACGTCATGATGATTGTATTCTTCAGATCAAATACTTCAGATGGAAGCGGTCCTCCAACCGTGCCGCTTTCAAGGGCAAAGAATGTAGCGAAAATAGTGGCAAATAGAGCTACTTCCGCACCAAGGAAAACCCAGAATCCGAAAATATTCAGTTTGCCGATCTCCGATTGATATTCAAGTGGCGTATTTGGATCTACATTTGTACTATGTGCCATATTCACGCCTCCCTCTTATACGGATTTTCAGTTTTTTCTATTTCTTCCACACTTACATAGTAACCAGCATCCTGTTTGTGTGAGAATAGTGAACGGTATCCCATGCATCCGAAGATACCGATAAGGGCAAGAATCGCCATCCACCACAGTTCAAACACCAAGCCGAATCCTCCAACGAAGAATAACCCGGACATGATAAATGGTGTCCCTGCATTACTTGGCATATGGATCGGTTTATACTCAACCTTTTCCGGTTTGCCAGATTCTTTTCTCTCTTGTTTCATATAGTAGAAAGCATCCGCACTCTTCACTTCAGGAACATGAGCGAAGTTATAATGGGGTGGAATCGCAGAGCTGGTCGCCCATTCAAGCGTACGTCCATCCCAGGCATCCCCTGATAGTTCCCGTTTTGCAAAACGATAGCTATAGTAGACGTTATAGACGATGATCATGAATCCTACTCCCATTCCGAAAGCCCCGACAGAAGAGATGACATTCAATGCTGTCCAGCCATCTTCTGGTCCGTATGTGTACACACGTCTTGGCATACCGGAAAACCCTAAGACGAATTGCGGTAAGAAACATACATTGAAACCGATAGAGAAGAACCAGAAAGCCCATTTTCCGATTCGTTCATTCATCTTATGACCAAACATTTTTGGATACCAGTATACGAGTCCTGCGAAGCAGGCAAATACCACACCGGCAATCAGCGTGTAGTGGAAGTGAGCAACCAGGAAGTAGTTGTTGTGATATTGGAAGTCAGCTGCAGCCATACCGAGCATGACCCCTGTCACTCCACCGATCAGGAAGGTTGGAATAAACGCAACGGACCACATCATGGCGACGGTAAATTCAATCCGTCCCTTGTAAAGAGTACCCAACCAGTTGAATATCTTGATCCCGGTCGGTATGGCGATCGCCATCGTCGAAATCGAGAATACACTGTTCACCGCAGCGCTTCCGCCCATCGTGAAGAAATGGTGAACCCACACAACGAAGCTTAACCCTGAAATGGCTACTAGTGAGATAATCATTGATTTATAACCAAACAATGTTTTTCTTGCAAATGTTGCAATGATTTCTGAGAAAATACCGAAAGCAGGCAAAATAACGATATATACTTCCGGGTGTCCCCATAACCAGAATAAATTCGACCAGAGCATCGGATTCCCGCCGGCTGTCAGCGTGAAGAAATGCGTACCGAATAATCGGTCAAATGTCATCAACGCTAATGTCACCGTTAAGATCGGGAAAGCAAATACGATGATGAATGCAGTAATCAATGTCGTCCACGTAAACATCGGCATACGAAGAAGCGTCATGCCTGGTGCACGCATTTTGATGATCGTAACAACAAAGTTGATCCCCGTTAATAATGTACCAATTCCGGAAATCTGCAAGCCAAGAAGGTAATAGTTAATTCCCGGTCCCGGACTTCCTTCGATTGCCAATGGTGCGTAGTTCGTCCATCCGGCATCCGGTGATCCACCGAATACGAATGACATATTGAAAAGGATCGCCCCAAACATGAATGACCAGAAACTTAAGTTATTCAGGAATGGGAACGCGACGTCCCTTGCACCTATTTGGAGAGGGACTACGACGTTCATTAGTCCAAGTAAGAATGGCATTGCCATGAATAGAATCATGATCGTACCATGTGTCGTAAAAATTTCATTGTAGTGCTGTGATGATAAAAATTCATTATTGGGCACCGTTAATTGCGCCCTCATTAAAAGTGCATCGACTCCTCCGCGGAAGAGCATGATCAATGCAGCAATGATATACATGATACCGATTTTTTTATGATCAACACTCGTGATCCAGTCGTTCCATAGCCATTTCCATTTTTTAAAGTATGTTAGGGTTGCGACGATCCCGATTACGGTGAAAACGATGGAAATATTGGCTCCAAGAATCAACGGATCATTGAGGATTAAATTATCCTTTATAAAATCAAACATCTAGAAGTCCTCCTTTCTTAGTGTTCATGTCCTTCGTTATTTTCATGGCCTTTATGCTCTTCATTATCATGGTCTTCATGGTGATCATGATCCTCCATGTCTCCATGATCACCATGATTTCCATGACTTGATTCAGCATCTTTATCCGCACCATGTGAAGATGCCTCTACACCATATTTCTCACGGATCGCCATGGCATATTCAGAATTCTTCCCATGGTCGACGATGGATAAGTGAGTAGATGAGAAAGTCATCTTGTCTACGGTGTCAGGAAGCATGAGCTTTTCATACGTTTCTTCCGTCAGCTTCGGCTCATTTTCCTGAGCATCTTTTACCCACTCTCTATACTTCCCTTCTTCTAACGCAACAAAATCAAACTTTTGGTGGGTCATCCCTTCACCAGTGAAGTTTGAATTTCTTCCATCATACGTTCCCGGCTCATCAGCCTGTAAGTATAAATCATTCACCATTCCCGGCATACCATAAATCTGTCCGCCGATTTGAGGCACCCAGAAAGAAGCCATGGAATCTGCAGCCGTCACCTTAAATAAAATGGGATGATCTTCCGGTACATTGACATAATTAACTGTCTCAATACCTTCCTCTGGATAACTGAAGATCCATTTCCAATCAGCAGCAGTCGCATGGATCACAATCGGATCTTTATGAGCAGTTGCTTTTGGAGCTTCCTTTAATTCATATAATGCCTTTGTATTTGGGATAGACAAGGCAATAACAATCAAAACTGGAATAAGCGTCCATATTATTTCTAATTTCGTACTCCCGTGCATTTCGGGCTTGTAATCGCTATCCTTTTTACTGCTGCGATATTTTAGGAGAATAACAGTAAAGAAGGAAAGAACGACAACCATGATGCCAAGCATATAGTAGATTGACAGCATGATGAGATCTTTCTGAACGGCCCCTACCGGCCCTTTCGGATCGAGAATGATCATTTCACTTCCCGAACTGAATATAATGATGAAAAATAATGAAACCAGACTGATCAAGACAATCAAGTATGGCTTGAATTTATTGAACATAGGGGAAATCACCTTCCTTTATGTCGGATTTATCACTGTAGACCTATACTATCAAATTCTATTAAAAGGTACCCTTGTTTCACTTAACTTTAAACAGATTTTCGAAATTTCGTCGAAGTTTATTCACAGAACGGTAACAATGTTGGAAAGAATTTCTCACATCTCAAAAAAATAACTCTCAAAATTATTCAAGAATAATTTTGAGAGCGGTTTATGAATTGATTATTTAGAAAAGTAAGATTCCCTTACCACTGCCGTTCAACCTTTATATAAAACCCTCCTGCTGATGATTAAACCCTACATAACTTCTTTCCGTGAAAGGCATCTAATACCAATCACCTTTCAGATATCCCCTTCCACCTATCATAAATAGGTGGCTCTTTTTAAAGAGCAAGTTCCGGCAGCCTCCTTGAGCTTTGGAGAATAATAGCTGAGCTTTTTAATGAAATAACAGGTTTCAGGGAAATGATGTTCTAAAAAACGGAGAGTGGTTTTATTCAGCAGTTTTTTCTTATTATATTTCATAACCATTCCAGAGATATACTGACTCATTTCCAAAGTCGTTTGACCAACTTCATGGGCAAATTCCCTCTGCCGGGCGAAGCCAGGCTGCTTAAATCGGAGATATCCTTTCAGATGCCGATTTTGAATGATATACACTTGATATTGGTTAATATAAGCCTCTGCCTGCCTGCTCGCGTTAATTTCTATGGGATCGAGTATGTTTTGAAATAATACCGCGTGCCCCAGCTGATCTTCAAGCCATAAATCCATCAAATTCACCAAAGGAAGCGGCTCTGGCTCTTCACCCTTCTGGAGATACATTAAAATCCGCAAGTATTCCTGGTTTTCTGCAAGCGTGCCATTTAGGTAAGTAGGGGATAAATTTAGATTAACTTTATTATCGATCCTTAACGATTGCAGCATTCCTTCAAATTCGAAATAACCTTTGGCCACCGGCCACACCTTATTCGAAAACCAGACCATGGTTTCATCCTGATGGTCTGCTGTACGCGGAACGCGGTTTAATTGGTCGATAAGCTCCCCGAATAGTTGAATGTACTGCTGTGAAACACCCACATACTCTGCTTCAGCGGCAGATAAGTGGTCTCTGATGAAATAAGCATGATCCTGTAATACCTCAAGCCAGAATAAGTGCTCCTCCCATGTCGTGATCATTTGATTCGCCACATTTTTACCCCCTTTTTATTATTTATATATTTAATTAGGAGTGAAAAAAGAAGGACTTCATTCAGAACTACCATTAGATTAAAGAATCGTGCACGAATGTACATAAGTTTTTCATAAAAAAGGAAGAATATATTTACCACTATGATGAAAAGGGTGTCCTTCTATGAAGAATAGAAAACAAATGATTATGTTAATGGCCTTGCTGCCCTGGTTATCCCTTCCACTTCTGCGCAAAAAAACGTTCATTAGATTTCTACCCGGTACACTGTTTATGTGCGTATATTTAGTAGCAGAGGGCATTTTGGCTACCCGGAGAAAATGGTGGTGGTTTCCTTTTTCCATCAAACCGAATGTACTGGCTGAACTGCCATTGATTCTAGGTCCTTTTTTTGTTGGGTCATTTTGGATATTTAAATACACATACGGGAAGTTCTGGATCTATTTCCTGGTTAATTTGATTGTAGATTCTTTTTTCACTATCTTCATGTTGAATTGGTTCAAGAGGATCGGATATGTCACCTTGATCAGGTTTACACGAATGCAGCTGTCGTTACTCTTTTTATTAAAATCGATATTTATGTATGGATTTCAGTATTTGTATGAGAACGTTTTTTCCGGCAGGATTAAAAAAGAGGAGCAAGTGGAAAGTTAATAGGTCATTCCGTGGTTATTTAAAGAAAAAACCTCTCATCGCTATTGAACGAAGAGAGGTTTTTGCCGTTGCTATTTTCTTATAGTAAATTTCCACGCTCATGTAATGAACCTTCACTCAGTGATGTGTTCCTTCACCTTTAAAACCACCAGCAGTTTTACTCACTACCATGCTGGTCATAGAGGCTATGATGGCACTTCCGATAATATCAGATGGATAATGATGTCCCAGCCAAATCCGGGAAAGACCTGTCAACACAGATAGTATCCACATGATCGAACCAAGGAAACGATCATAAAGAAAAATGGACGTAGAAACGGCACATGCCAGCAAGGTATGCTTACTTGGAAATGAAGAATCCGTTCTTGATGGAATGAGTATGCCGACCCGCCGTTTGGCAAATGGACGCGGCTTAAAGTAGAATAACTTAACCAAAGTGTGAAGAAACAAAGTAATTACAGAAGACATCACTGCATTCCACGACACTCTTCTATAATGATCATTTCGAAACCACATGAATAGCAAAACAAATATAAAAACATAACGAATCTTTTTTGATAAAAAGATCATCAGTAAATCAACCGGTTCCGAGCGTCCAGAAAGCAGGTTGATTGCACTGAATAGTTTGTAGTCCATAAATATGCCTCCATTTTGATAGATACCAATAAAATCCCCTATTAAAGCGTGATGTATGTAAAAATCTATTTATGAATTCATTTTTATACCGTTATTGGAAAACCAATTCATAAAGATAGCAATAGTCAGTAACTTTTCACAGTATCATCAGTAAACAAGGGTTGTAAACCAAGCTGACGCTCCATAAGCCTTGTCTGATTCCCGCCTGATTTTGTACTAATAGACGGTTCAAATCATATTCTTATCATAAGAAAACAATAAGAAGGAGGGCAAAGTCAGTTGATAAAAGTAAAAGTTGGTTTACAGCCTATCGTAAGTAAGATCAATTTACCCACTGTGTTGAAAACGGCTTTACTCCCGGGTGACTCAAGGGAAAGACTATTTATCGCAACCCAGGTAGGAGAAATCTTTTACATAAGAAATGGAGTTATCCGGACGTTTTTAGATATTCGCTCACGAATTCTAAGACTGGGCGTTTCTGGAGGCGGTTATGATGAACGGGGATTACTGGGGCTGGCATTTCATCCAGAGTTTACTTTGAACGGTCTGTTTTATCTTCATTATTCAGCCGCTGGAACAGAAGGATCAGGTGCGCTTGATGAGTCTTATAAGCCTGACCCGTGTGATCCTGCAACATTAAACCTCAGGTGGACAAATAGGGAAAATCAATATGATCATATTGATACGATCGAAGAATGGATATTACATGCGAATGGGACACCCAGGAAACGACGGACATTGCTTAATTTAAGAAGACCATTTTATAATCATAATGGGTTCAATAGTTTAAATTTCTCACCCGAAACAGGTAACCTTGTTTTAACAACCGGAGATGGCGGGTCTGGCTATGATCCATTTAACTTAAGTCAGGACAACATGGAAATATCTGGTAAAATAATTGAAATTGATGTAAATAAGAATACACCCATCAATAACCCACCCATTGTCACTCGTTTTAATGAACTTCCCACATCTATTCAGGAAACGCTCACCGTAATGGCCAAGGGGGTTCGCAATATACCAGGCATTTCATTTCAAAGATACTATAATCAGTATATTAAATATGTTGGAAATGTCGGACAGCATCTGGTCGAGTCGATTTTTTCATTTGTTCAGTATCAGCCAATACAGGTTACTCAGCTTGTTCAAGCTTCTTCCATGAATTTCAAACATGACTATGAAGAGTTCATCAACTTTGGCTGGCGGGGCTGGGAAGGTGATTTTCCTGCTTCGATTATTAAAGCCTGCTCACGAACTCCGGATTGGGATGAGAAATCTATTGCCTTTTACAATGAAGCAGTAACACTTTCAGGAAACCGACTTCATCCATTAACTAGTTATTTTCATAAAGACACCAGACCCGATAAGTTTGAAGGAACTGCACTTACAGGAGTCCAGCCGTATATGGGGAAAAGAATCCCTGGTTTAACAGGAAGCGTTGTGTTCACCGATCTTGCCCGGAAAGAATCCCACCCTCAGGTTAGAGGGGCCTTAGCTTACACCACCGTAAGGCTAAATGGTAAACAAAATGAGTTTAGTGTGATACAGACCGATTATGATTTTGGGTCTCAATCTGCCTATTATGTTAGTTTGGGGACGAATCTAAAGCAGACAAGATTATATTTAGGGGTTTATAGCTCTACGAAAGTGACTGACCTTAACCAAGGCACTGTTTTTGAAATAATTCCATGATCTTAAATAATCATCCTCTTTAATCTTCTATAAAGGATTAAAGCCATTTCAACCCACAACCAGCTATAAAGAAAAGCAAATACACATATAATTCCCGTTGTAAGTAATGAAAAGAAACCAGGGGATGCAGGCCCTAAAACCGGGAAGTCAACAATAAATAGCAGGCTCATAATTCCTGCCATTAAAAGAATGGCACCTGTAGCAATGATACTTACTCTCTCTCTAAAAAAGTGAAAGGATCCCCCTATGCCAAGTCCTAACAATCCTGTTGTAAAAGGAAAGACAATTAGTTCAGTGGGCTGCAGGATAAATAACAACATGATTGTCAGTAAATAGGACATTCCTCCAAATGGAATGGAGAACATGGAACATAACAGAATAGGTGCAGTGGCGAGGGGACTTATTAAATATCCTATACCTGGTAAAAAGCCACCAGCAGCCTGCAGAATACCAGCAATACAGGCAAAAATAGACACTAAACTGAACTTCATCGTTTTTTTATGATGAGTGAATATTAGTTGAGATGAACGAACGTCATCAAATATAGGTTTAAAATATTTCACCTTTCCACCCCATTCAAATTAGTATCAGTTATCCTATATACTATTTACCATTTATAAGAGGTGGAACTATTATGAATAATACATAGATCCATTTCTGAACTTAGCATCCGTTTGTGAAGGAAATTCAATTGTCATGATGAGATCACGGTCATAATAAGTGGATTTCCTTTACAAAAAGAAGCAAGGCCATATAGGCCCGCTTTTTATTTGATGATTACTTTCCCAACCATTCCTTCCTGGAAATGGTACCGGCATATCAATTCATATGTACCACGCTGTTTCGGATTCACAGTAATCGTTTTTTCTTTTCCTGGCTGGACCTCGGCGTCAACCCCAAGCTTTTCCACAGTGAAGGTGTGCTCTTTCTTACCTTTGTTTTTCAATATCAACGTTGTGGCTGTCCCATTTGGAATCGTGATGACTTCCGGATTAAAGTAATCATCTTTCAACTCGACCTCAATCATCGCTTTCTCCGTCTCCATAAGCTGAGTTACAGTACCTGATTCGGCAAATACGCCTTGTGATCCTAGAGTGGTCACCACCATAACCATTGCAAACACAACGACTAATCCTGTTACCCTTTTCATAGACATTCGCTATCCCTCCTTCCTAAACACTATTTTTTCTAATTAATAGCAAATTACTCTATAAATTTGGTTTCAACGCCCCTCAAATAGAACTTTTTATCTTGGAGCCCCAGATCTCTTGCTTTTGAAGTCCTAATGGATGTATCAATCGATCAATTTACTTTTATCCAACCCTCCCTTAACACTTTCAAAATGTTTATATACTTCACTTTCTGTATAACCTGAAATACCACCCTGACTAATTACTCCGTCGTTATAATGATAATAATAAATAGCATTTGGTTCGTCATTAAATACTACCGGTATACTCCATGGTTCATAGGAAAATAAAAAAGCCTGTATTGAATGTACGGCTTCAATCTTTGATATATCACTTTCTTTATATCCTTTCTCTACTGTCAAATACCTAAATATTGCCTCATATCGCTTTTTCTCACCTATATCTGTATAGACGACGTATGATAAATAAGTAAGAAAAATACTAACCAATGTGATCGTAATGATAGTTGATATTCTGTTTTTGATAAAATTGACCATTACCTTTTTACTCCTTTTTAAAAAACTCTAAATTTAGTTGTAAACGAATACCCCATTAGTGTAATTATACACTAATGGGGTTTATTCACAATTTAATTGTCAGTTTATTTAGGAAGTTGTAAGAAAGGTTATTCTATTAAACTGGTCCTTCAAGTGAATAATAAAAGCCATGCTTCTGCATTCAAACAGAGCATGGCTCAAAATTGGCACATAATATAGGTATTTTAAAGCCTAATCTTAAAATCGATAAAATAAAAACCACCAAATATGTATTTGGTGGAGACGGTGGGAATCGAACCCACGTCCAGAAACATCGCCACTTAAGCGTCTACGAGCGTAGTCGATATATTCGCAAGTTCACTGCAGCTTCTGCCTATCGACGGGCGTCCGTGCAGCTAGTCTGATTGTTCTCTTCCTTTGTCCTCAGACGGTGGACTCCGGCGTAGCCTACTAAGAGTGAGTCCCTTACCCTACCACATAGGCGATGGAGGGAGGAACAGCTAAAGCGCTATTACGCAGCTAAAGCTAAGTTATTGTTAGTTTTGCCAGTTATTATTGGCTTTGACGTTTTATCGTGGACGATCCCCACGGCTCGCAACCTAAGCTCGAACTATCCCTGTCGAATCCGTAACGTCCCCATGATAGAAAGGGAAGAACGGGAAAGAATAAGTTCAGCGTGTAAGTCACTTATTCAATTGTTCTTACAGCCACAAGATTACCTCGCGACATCTATTAGTATAACAAATCCTGAGATAATTGCAAATGCCAGATTCCGGAAATCTGTACAATCACATGCCTTTTTGACGCTGAGCCAGTTCTCTCTGGATAGAGCGGTTCGCTTCTTTTCGTTTTAAATCTTCACGTTTATCATACTTCTTCTTACCACGGGCAAGACCGATCAGAAGCTTAGCTACACCATTTTTGATATATAGCTTTAGTGGAACGATACTATATCCTGCTTCCTTCGAATCACCGATCAACTTATTGATTTGCTTTTTATGGAGCAGCAGCTTACGTGTTCTGAGGGGTTCGTGATTAAATCGATTTCCCTGTTCATAAGGACTGATATGCATATTATGAACGAAAATTTCTCCATTTTGAACACGGGCAAAAGAATCCTTCAAGTTCACCCGGCCGCCACGGATTGCTTTAATTTCTGTTCCTTGCAGTACTAGACCCGCCTCATAAGTTTCTTCTACGGCATAGTCATGACGAGCTTTCTTATTTTGGGCAATAAGCTTGCCTTCTCCCTTTGGCATTAGAATCCCCTCATTTTCTTTCTAGAGTTTACTGTTTATTATCTCATAACTCCCGGAAAAATTGTACCGAAACACTTGGAAAGGAAAAGGAGCAAAGGATATCCCATTGCTCCTCACCCCTTATTTCTTCTTTTTACGTTTGCTTCGAGGCGCATTTTCAAAGTGTTTCTTATTCGTCTTTTTCTTCTTGTTGTTTTTCGGCGGACGCGTTGACCACTCGCCGTCCTTTTTACGGTCTGAAGATCGATTCGATTTTCCACGGTCCGATTTTCCTTTATCAGAGCGGATCGAGCGAACGCGGTCTTCGCGCTCCTTGCGATTATTCTTCATTCCTACGATTTCAAAGTCTATGGAACGCTCATCTTTATTGACGCTCACGACACGAACGGTGATCTCGTCACCGATTCGGAATACGTTTGCCGTTCTTTCACCGATCATGGCGAGGTGACGCTCATCAAACCGGTAGTAGTCGTCCGTCATATAGCTCACATGAACAAGACCTTCAATCGTGTTAGGCAATTCAACAAACAGTCCGAAGTTCGTAACGGAACTGATGATACCGTCGTACTCTTCTCCCACTTTGTCTTCCATATACTCTGCTTTTTTCAGTTCATCTGTCTCACGCTCTGCATCCACTGCACGACGCTCACGGCTTGATGTGTGCTCAGCGATGTGGCCCATTTGAGCACCCCATTTTTCACGGGTTGCCTGATCAATTTTCCCTTCAATTAAATAAGTTCTGATCAAGCGGTGAACAATCAAGTCAGGGTAACGACGGATCGGTGAAGTGAAATGAGTGTAGAACTCTGTCGCCAGTCCGAAGTGACCGAGGCTTTCAGGGTCATATTTCGCCTGCTGCATGGAACGAAGCATCATCGTCGAAACGACCATCTCTTCAGGTTCCCCCTGGACGTCCTCCACAATCTCTTGAAGAGCCCGAGGGTGAATCGAATTCGCTGTCCCTTTTACAATCAGACCGAAATTCGTAATGAATTCGAAGAAGCGCTGCAACTTGTCTTCCTTCGGGTCTTCATGAATACGATAGATGAACGGCACTTCCATCCAGTGGAAATGTTCAGCAACCGTCTCATTTGCCACTAACATGAACTCTTCGATCAGCTTTTCGGCTACCGAGCGTTCACGCAGAACCACATCCGTCGGTTCTCCCTCATCATTGACAAGTACTTTCGCTTCTTTGAAATCGAAGTCGATGGCTCCACGCTTCATGCGTTTCGTACGAAGAACCTGCGCTAAATCTTCCATTTCTTCGAACATCGGTACTAACGGCTCGTATTTTTTTCGAAGTTCTTCGTCTTTATCGACAAGAATTTTGTTGACATCAGAATACGTCATTCGTTCCGTAGTTTTAATGACGCTTTGGAAGATTTCGTGTTTCACGACATCGCCATCAGGTGAAATTTCCATATCACAGGATAGAGTTAAACGATCGACCTTGGGATTAAGAGAACAAATACCATTCGATAACCGGTGAGGAATCATTGGGATTACCCGGTCTACCAGATATACTGAAGTTCCTCTATCAAAGGCTTCCTGATCAATTGGGGAACTTTCTTTGACATAATACGTGACGTCTGCAATATGTACTCCAAGCTTGTAGTTCCCATTGTCCAGTTTCGTCACCGTTACGGCATCATCCAGATCCTTAGCGTCTGCGCCATCGATCGTGACGATGGTCTGATCACGAAGGTCTTTCCGGTTTGGAATTTCCGATTCGTCAATTTCACTTGGCACCTTATTCGCCTGATCCATGACCTCTTCAGGGAATTCAACGTCAATCCCATGCTTATGGATGATCGACAGAATATCGACTCCCGGATCATTTTTATGCCCGAGGATTTCGATGACTTCCCCTTCGGCACTTTTACGTCCCTCAGGATAAGATGTTAATTTCACGACGACCTTATGTCCTTCGGCTGCCCCCATTTGAGCAGATTTAGGGATAAAGATGTCACTGGCAAACTTTTTATCATCGGGAATCACGAATCCGAAATGCTTACTTTCCGTAAACGTACCAACCATTTGGTCGACACCACGTTCGACGATCCGGACGACGGTTCCTTCTCTTCTCGAACCTGAAGAAGAAGTAGACACTCTTACTAATACAATATCGCCGTGCATGGCGTTATTCGTTTCATTAGGAGGGATGAAGATATCGTCCATCCCGGATTCTTCCGGTATCACAAACGCAAATCCTTTTGCATGAGCGGATACTTTCCCTCTTACCAGATTCATTTTTTCAGGCAGGCCGTAGCGATTGCTTCTAGTGCGAACGACTAACCCCTTCTCTTCCATTACGACAAGAGCCTTTACGAAGTCCTTGAAGTTCGTGGACCCTTTAATTCCGAATGCTTCTTCAAGCTCCTGTACCGTCAATGGCTTGTATGCTTCTTCCTTCATATAGGAAAGGAGCCTATCCACATGCTCTTTAATATTTTCGTCCATGACAATCCCTCCTGATCATCGAATTCATCAAACCGTCCAGTCCAATTTCTCTAGGAAACCGTAGACGTCTTCATGAAGCTGTTCTTTTTCTTTATCTAATGTAATGACATGACCAGACTCTTCGTACCACTTAATGTCTTTGTCATCGGATTCAACGTTATCATAGATGATATTCGCAGAATCCGTATTGATCATATGGTCATGTCTTGCTTGTACCACAAACGTCGGTGAATAGATCATATCCACGTTTTCCCGTACATCCGCTATCAATTGCTGCAGGGCTTTCAACGTATTCATCGGTGTTTTCTTAAACTCTTCTATTTCTTTTTCAATTTGTCCTTCCGGTTTTCCTTCAAACTTCTTAAATTCACGGGCGTAATCCACGACCCCTTTATACATGACTTCTTCACTTTTTATATACATCGGTGCACACATAGGGACAATACCCTTTACAGGTACAGTGTAACCTAATTTAAGAGAAAATACCCCTCCAAGAGAAAGGCCGGCAACCGCAATCTCTTCATATCCCTTACTCTTTAAATGCTCATAGCCATCCATGACATCCTGCCACCAATCTTCAGGACCGGTATGTACCAATTCTTCAGGTGGAACCCCATGTCCTTTATAGTGAGGGGCATGTGATGAATAGCCTTTCTTCTCCAAGTAGCGTCCAAGCATCCGGACGTCGGCAGAATTCCCAGTAAATCCATGTAGTAAAAGAACAGCACGGGGACCTGCTTCAAATGTGAATGGTTTTGGTAATACAGTTTTCATGACTAGTAACTCCTTTTATCTGATTTTAAACAAACGTTTGATTAGTTGATAGGAACCTTGATTTGCAGGACCTGAACCTGTTAAACAATTGTTTAAATGATTTTATTATGTAATTATTATGTAATAGGTTTTTCTCTTGATTTTTGTGAAACAGACGTTTGATTAGTTGTGGAAAAGATTGATACTGCAGGCTTCTCTCTTTTAAAGATTCGTTCTTCTCTATTTTTAGCAAACATTGGTCAGACAATCCAATATTTCGCTTGAAAAGTAAGTTTGTTTTCACGCATAGAAGGGATCACCCGCTACCCCACTTACATGATAAATAAAAAAACCTGACCTTAATGATCAGGTTTTTGTACGTATTAGATAGCTACGATGGCAATGGTTAGTACGAAGAAAAGTACCGATAATACGATTGTGATTCTGTGCAGTACTAAGTCAATACCACGAGCTTTTTGTTTTCCGAAAAGTTGTTCTGCACCACCAGAGATGGCCCCTGAAAGTCCAGCACTTTTACCTGATTGAAGTAATACAATGGCGATAAGTGCGATTGATACGATGATAAGTAAAGTGACGAGTATTGTGTGCATGAGTCCCACCTCCTGATACGAACATAACATTACTACTAGTTTACCATAGGGATTATGCAGTGGACAAGGTAATATTGTTTGAATTGTGGAAAGAGTTGGTTAGGGACGCGAACGCATGTCGGTGTGGGGATGGAATAAAATGAGATATGCGATTCGATTTTGGGATAAAATGTTAATCGGCTGGATTTTGGGTTATTTCGGCCGGATTATTTTCGAAAACGGCTGGATTTTCATCTGAAACGGCCGGATTTTTCTCAAAAACGGCTGGATTCCCACCCAAAACGGCCGGATTTCCATCCGAGTCCCCCTTAAAAGCCCCTTGGAACAGTCTTCTCCGCAAAGAATCGAATGAAATGGACTACATCACCATTGAAACGTTCTTCTTTAGCTTGTCAAACCCTTTTTTTAGCTGAAAAACGTTAATTGTAACGTGCCTTGGCAAACCAGGGTGGTGATATAGATAAAATAATGCCATCAAAAATCAAAAAAGCAGCCCCATCCAAAGACGGGACTGCTTTTCAAATTGCTTGTATTAGCGGTTAACGTTATAGAATGTTTTCGCTCCAAGATATTGAGCTGTGTGAGCTAATTGATCTTCGATGCGAAGAAGTTGGTTGTATTTCGCTACGCGGTCTGTACGTGATGGAGCACCCGTTTTGATTTGACCGGCGTTTGTTGCTACTGCAATGTCAGCGATTGTGCTGTCTTCTGTTTCACCAGAACGGTGAGAGATGACTGCTGTGTAACCAGCACGTTTCGCCATTTCGATTGCGTCGAATGTTTCAGTAAGTGTACCGATTTGGTTCACTTTGATCAGGATCGAGTTACCGATACCCTGCTCGATACCTTGAGAAAGCTTAGTTGTGTTTGTAACGAATAAGTCATCCCCAACTAGCTGAACTTTCTTACCGATACGCTCAGTTAGAAGTTTGAAACCATCCCAGTCGTTTTCGTCAAGACCGTCTTCGATTGAAACGATTGGATATTTGTTGCACATTTCTTCATACCAATCAACCATTTCTGCAGATGAACGAACAACACCTTCACCTGAAAGATGGTACTTACCGTCTTCTTTATTGTAGATTTCAGAAGCTGCAACGTCCATTGCAAGAAGAACTTCTTCTCCTGGCTTGTAACCAGCTTTTTCGATTGCTTCGATAATTGTAGAAAGTGCTTCTTCGTTAGACTTAAGGTTTGGAGCGAATCCGCCTTCGTCACCTACTGCAGTGTTGTAGCCTTTACCTTTAAGTACTGATTTCAGGCTGTGGAAGATTTCTGTACCCATGCGCAGACCTTCTTTAAATGTAGAAGCTCCTACAGGCATGATCATGAATTCCTGGATGTCTACGTTGTTGTCAGCGTGCTCTCCACCGTTAACGATGTTCATCATTGGTACTGGAAGCTGTTTCGCGTTGAATCCACCAAGGTATTGGTATAATTCCACTCCGAAGAAGTCAGCAGCTGCACGAGCTACAGCCATAGATACACCAAGGATTGCATTCGCTCCCAGTTTACCTTTGTTTTCTGTACCGTCAAGAGCGATCATCGCTTGGTCGATTGCTACTTGCTCAGTGATGTCATAACCGATCAGTTCTTCAGCGATTTCGTTGTTTACGTTATCGACTGCTTTTTGTACCCCTTTACCAAGGTAGCGGCCTTTTTCACCGTCACGAAGTTCAACTGCTTCGTATTCACCAGTTGAAGCTCCAGATGGAACTAGTGCGCGTCCGAAAGCACCTGATTGTGTATATACTTCTACTTCAATTGTTGGGTTACCGCGTGAATCCAATACTTCACGAGCGTATACGTCTGTAATAAATGGCATTTAGAATCTCTCCTTATTTTTTAATTAGTGATTTTCCAGTCATTTCGGCTGGTTGATTAACATTTAATAAATCAAGCATGGTTGGAGCTAGGTCTCCTAAAATTCCACCGTCACGAAGTTCGATTCCTTCTTTCGTTACGATGACAGGGACCGGGTTCGTTGTGTGAGCCGTCATAGGCTTGCCTTCTTCGGTCAGAACTTCATCTGCATTCCCGTGGTCCGCAGTGATGATGGCTGTTCCACCTTTTTCAGTGATAAGGTCTATGATTTTCCCAAGACACTCATCCACTGTTTCAACCGCTTTGATCGTCGGCTCAAGCATCCCTGAGTGTCCGACCATATCCGGGTTTGCAAAGTTCAGGATAATCGCATCCTGACGGTCTTCACGGATCTCTTCAAGTAAAGCATCCGTTACTTCATACGCACTCATTTCAGGCTTTAAGTCATACGTTGCCACCTTAGGAGAATCGATGAGAATTCGTTTTTCTCCCGGGAATTCATCTTCACGTCCGCCACTCATAAAGAAGGTGACATGAGGGTATTTCTCCGTCTCGGCGATACGTAATTGTTTCAGTCCGTTTTGGGAAAGGACTTCACCAAGTGTATTATCAAGATTTGTCGGTTTGAATGCCACAAATCCATTTACCGTTTCACTGAATCGTGTTAAGCAGACAAAGTGAAGGTTCTTCGGATGCTTCTCTCCACGTTCAAATGAACGGAAATCTGCATTCGCAAATGTATTTGAGATTTGGATCGCACGGTCAGGACGGAAGTTGTAAAAGATTACAGCGTCATCGTCTTTAATTGTTGCAACCGGCTCTCCGTTTTCCTTCGTCATCACGGATGGAATGACGAATTCATCGTAGATTCCATTTTCATATGAATCGTTCACAAGTTCCATCGGATCGTGATAGCTTGGACCTTCACCGTAAACCATGGCACGGTAGGATTTCTCCACACGTTCCCACCGCTTGTCACGGTCCATGGAATAGTAACGACCAGAAATCGTCGCAAATTGACCCACGCCGATTTCTTTCATTTTCGCTTCAGCGTCTTCAATATACTTCTTCGCCGTTTGAGGGCCGACGTCTCGACCGTCAAGGAAGGCATGGACATAAACATCTTTCATTCCTTCTTTGGCCGCTAAACCCAGAAGGGCATAAAGATGCTCGATATGGCTGTGCACTCCGCCATCCGAAAGTAGTCCGAAGATATGAAGATTTGTGCCTTTTTCCTTTGCATGATTGATGGCGTCAAGGAAAGTGGCATTCGTTTCGAATTCACCTTCACGAATCGCTAAATTCACACGTGTTAAGCTTTGGTACACGATACGTCCTGCACCAATATTCAAGTGACCCACTTCGGAGTTCCCCATTTGTCCTTCAGGAAGTCCTACTGCTTCACCACTTGCAGTTAATTGATTATGAGGGTACTGATTCCACAAGCGATCAAAGTTCGGCTTGTTCGCTTGGGCTACAGCATTTCCTTCTTTTGTGTTACGGCAAGCAAAACCATCTAAGATGATTAACGCTACTGGTGACTTACTCATGTGTGCTTGCCCCTTCTAAAAGCTGCAAGAAGCTTTGTGGTTCAAGGCTTGCTCCACCTACAAGGGCTCCATCGATATCTGATTGGGCCATGTATTCTTTAATGTTCCCAGGTTTTACACTACCACCATATTGAATTCTCACTGCGTCTGCTGCTTCTTGAGAAAATTCTCCTGCAACCACTTGACGGATATGAGCACATACTTCGTTCGCATCTTCAGCTGTAGATGACTTACCTGTTCCGATTGCCCAGATTGGTTCGTAAGCAATGACGGTATGTTTCACTTGATCTGCTGATAGGCCGGCAAGTGCTTTTTTCACTTGGTTACCAACAAGTTCTTTTGTTTCATTATTTTCACGTTGCTCGAGCGTCTCCCCTACACAAACGATTGGAGTTAACCCGTGTTTGAAAGCAGCAAGAGTCTTTTTGTTCACTGACTCGTCTGTTTCATTGAACATTTCACGACGCTCTGAATGCCCAAGGATGACATACTTTACGCCTAAATCAGAAAGCGCTACAGGACTGACTTCCCCTGTAAATGCTCCGTTTTCTTCGAAGTGCATATTTTGAGCACCAATTTCTACCTTGTATTCTTTTGAAATGTTCACTAAGCTTTCTAAAAATAGGGCTGGAGAACAGATGACAGAATCGACAACCTCTTGATCAGGAACTAATCCTTGTACTTCTTCAGTAAAAGATTTTGCTTCCGATAAAGTCTTATTCATCTTCCAGTTACCCGCAATAATCGGTTTACGCATTGTACTCATCCTTTCTGTTATATAATCGGTTCCAAAAATTGTTGGTCTTTGAAAAGCGATTATTTATCGTTAAGAGCCACTACTCCAGGAAGTTCTTTTCCTTCCATGAACTCCAGGGATGCTCCACCACCTGTAGAAATATGACTCATCTTATCAGCATAGCCAAACTTTTCAACGGCTGCTGCAGAGTCACCGCCACCGATAACAGAATATGTATCTGTTGCATCGGCTAACGCCTCCGCTACGGCTTTCGTTCCATTTGCAAATGTTTCTAATTCGAATACACCCATCGGTCCGTTCCAGATCACAAGCTTAGAGCTTTTGATCGTATCCTGGAATAACGCTCTAGTCTTAGGCCCGATATCAAGTGCTTCCCAATCAGAAGGAATCGAATCAATATCCACTTCCTTCGTATTTGCATCATTTGAGAAGTCATCAGCAACGACTACATCAACAGGCATAAGGAATTTAACGCCTTTATCTTCTGCTTTTTTCATGAATTGCTTGGCTAAATCAATTTTGTCTTCTTCAAGAAGGGATTTTCCTACCTCATGGCCTTGGGCTTTCACAAATGTGTAAGCAAGTCCTCCACCGATGATCAGGTTGTCCACTTTATCTAATAGGTTGTCGATGACACCGATTTTGTCTTTTACTTTTGCTCCGCCAACGATTGCTGTAAATGGGCGTTCAGGGTTAGATAGAGCTTTTCCTAATACGTCCAGTTCTTTCTCCATCAGAAGGCCAGCTACAGCTGGAAGATGCTTGGCAATTCCTTCAGTAGAAGCATGTGCACGGTGAGCCGCACCGAATGCATCGTTCACATAAAGATCGGCAAGCGCTGCAAATTCTTTTGCGAGTTCAGGATCATTCTTTGTTTCTCCCGGGTAGAAGCGGACGTTTTCCAGTACAAGAACGTCGCCTTCAGCCATGTCGCTGATCTTGGTTTGAACAGCTTCACCATAAGCTTCATCGGCTTTTGCTACATCTTTCCCAAGAAGTTCGGAAAGTCTTTCGGCTACCGGGGTCAAGCGCAGTTCTTCCACCACTTCACCTTTAGGACGCCCTAAGTGACTAGCCAGAATGACTTTAGCTCCGCCATCCACTAAGTACTTAATAGTAGGAAGAGCAGCTTGAATACGAGTTTCATCTGTAATCTTGCCTTCAGACATCGGTACGTTGAAGTCTACTCGGCAAAATACGCGTTTCCCTCTTACATCGACATCTTTAATCGACTTTTTGTTCATCGTAAAAGGCCTCCTTTAGTTTTCAATTTCTACATCTTTTTCAAAAAAATAGAAATGGCAATAAGAAAAGGGAGAGGGGAATCTTCCCCGCTCCCCTTCATCACATCTTCATTATAGATGGTGGGACAAAATTTATCCATCAATCACCATGCTAATGATGTCAATTTACAAAACTTTATCGATTAAAGTCCTTTAGAAGCGATATAACCAGCCAGGTCTACAACACGGTTAGAGTATCCGCTCTCGTTGTCATACCAAGAGATTACTTTTACCATGTTATCTTCTAGAACCATTGTAGATAATGCATCAATTGTAGAAGAAGCCGGGCTACCGTTGTAATCAGTTGATACTAAAGGCTCTTCGCTGTACGCAAGGATTCCTTTAAGATCGCCTTCAGCCGCTTCTTTAAGCGCAGCATTCACATCTTCAGCTGTTACGTTTTTATCCAGTTCAGCAACTAAGTCTACTAGAGAAACGTTTGGAGTTGGAACACGAACCGCTCCACCGTTCAGTTTCCCTTTAAGCTCAGGAAGTACTAGAGATACAGCTTTCGCAGCACCTGTAGTTGTTGGAATCATGTTCTCAGCAGCTGCACGAGCACGACGGTAATCTTTATGTGGTAAGTCTAAGATTTGTTGGTCGTTTGTGTAAGAGTGGATGGTCGTCATCATTCCACGCTTGATTCCGAATTTATCGTTAAGAACTTTAGCGAATGGCGCTAAGCAGTTTGTTGTACAAGATGCGTTAGAGATAACATCGTGGCTAGCCGCGTCATACTTGTCTTCGTTAACACCCATAACCACTGTGATATCTTCATCAGATGCAGGAGCAGAAATGATGACTTTCTTCGCACCAGCTTCGATATGTTTCGCAGCGTCAGCACGCTTTGTGAAACGTCCAGTAGATTCAACAACGATATCTACACCAAGATCTCCCCAACCAAGTTGAGCAGGATCGCGCTCAGCTAATACTTTTACTTTTTTACCGCCGACTACAAGGTAGTCACCATCAACAGTTACTTTCTCTTGAAGAGTTCCGTGAACTGTATCATATTGTAAAAGGTGAGCAAGCATGTTTGCATCAGTTAAGTCATTAACCGCTACTACCTCTACGTCATTATTTTTAAGTGCTGCACGGAATACATTACGTCCAATACGTCCAAATCCGTTAATACCAATTTTTGTTGCCATGAATAATTTCCTCCTTTAGATAGTTAAGGATGATTTTTTATATTTCAAAAGGGCTTACCCTTTTAAAAGCTCTCTTGCGGCTCCCTCATCCGTGATAAGCACGGTTTTATACGGAGCACTCTTCATATACGCCCGAATCGCTTTCGCCTTCGAGCTTCCGCCGGCGACGGCGATGACGTTTTCGATGTGACTTAAATCTTCTAATTGCAGGCCGATCGTTGGCACCTTATGTACCACTTCACCCGATTCGTTAAAATAATAACCAAATGCCTCCCCGACAGCATGACCATCTGTGATTTTCTCAAAATCCTCTTCAGTGGTCTTCCGTCTTTCAGCCATTGTGATAGCATCTCCAATCCCATGGAGAACCATGTTAGCCGATTTGATCAAATTCAAAACCTCTTTGATCATCGGTTCTTTCAAGAAGGATTTGTATACTTCTTTACTAACCTGATCCGGCACATATAAAACACGATGTCGCGTTCCTGTGTGCTCAGCCATCTTGGCACATATGGTGTTAGCCTGGTTTTTAACGTCTTCTCCGATTCCACCCCGAGCAGGAACAAACAAGGTATCGTCAGAGAAATCAGGTGTCAGCCTTTCTGCTACGGCTGCCATCGTCGAACCTCCAGTCACAGCGATGATAGTATTTCCTTTCAGGCGACGTTTCATACTAGAAGCTGATGCACGCCCTAATTCTTCTTTTACCCAAGGAGACTCATCACTATTCCCAGGAACGATTACAATTTCATGAAGATTTAGTAAAGATTTTAATTCCTGTTCCATAACGTTGATTCCTGAAATCTCTCTCATCATGCTTTCAAGGTTCTCTAAAAGCTGGATACCTTCCTCCGTCATGATCATGCCAGAGGTTTTGATATCAATGAGATCTTGGTTGTTCAGGAACTCCACTTCGCTTCTTAGAACGCGTTCTGTCAGCCCCATATTCTGGGCAAGACTTCTGCGTCCGACAGGCTGCATGAAACGGATGGACCGTAGAATTTGATGCCTTTTTTGCATAACTTCAAGCAGGTCAGGTAATAATCGCTTTTGTATGTCAATTAAAGATTCCATAGATAAAAGCTCCTTCAAATGAAGTGCGTGGTTGCGTTGGACTTTAAAGGTCCCACATAGACATATTATGTCCCACTACCTCTAAAAAAAATTCATCCCTGCTTTCAAATTTTATTTTATCAGGGTATGAACCGTAATTCAACTAGAAACTATCGGGTTTTCTCATGTAAACGCTTGCTGAGCGTAAAATAATCAATTTGCCCATACTGAAGGATTTCCCCGTCCAGTTCCACGACCGGGATCATCAGTCCGAAACGTTCTGTGAGGACATCGCTTTTATCGATGTCCTTTTCTTCAATGGAAAAGCCCATCTCATCCTGAAGGAGTTTCAGGGTGATTTTTGCGTCTTCGCAAAGTCCGCATTGTGTGCGTGTGTAAAAAATGACTTGTTTCATGTTGTTGCCTCGCTTTGTTTAATTGTAGGAAACGTCGTTTCGTTTGTTGGCCTTGTACCTGGTACAAAATGGCTTCGGTGTACCAGGTACAAATTAACCATTGAGTACCTGGTACACTCACTAGTCCAAGATTCTATTCGTACCTCTTCCTCATCGTCGAAGAAGTGATCCCTAATTGATCACGGTATTTGGCAATCGTCCTTCTTGAAACATCATAGCCTTTATCCAATAGTAGATTGACAATTTTCTGGTCTGATAGAGGCTTTTTCTTATCTTCTTCATCAATCAGCCTTTGCAGCTCATTTTTCACCGCCCTGGCAGAAGCTACTTCTGAATCCTCGAGCTTGACCGATTTGATCGCCGAGGTAAAGAAGTACTTCAACTCGAAGATCCCATAAGGTGTTTGCATATACTTTCCTTTTACAGCCCGGCTAATGGTGGATTCATGAACATCGATTTCATTGGCCACTTGCTTTAACGTCAGAGGATGGATCGCGGATGGACCTTTTAAGAAGAAGGCTTTTTGCTTTTCAGCCAGCATCTTCCCTACTTTCAGGATCGTTTGCTTTCGCTGTCTTAAACTTTGCAATAGCCACTCGAAGTCTTGCTCCTTTTCCTGAAGATAGGACTGGACTTCCTTATCCGGGTGATGCTTTAGGAAATCTGTATATTCTTCATTATATGTGACGTTTACGGTTGTACCATCATATAACGATACAGCCACTGTATGACCATCGATCACTTTTACGACCAGCTCAGGAATAATGTATTCAGCGATATGCTGGGAATATTTCGAGCCGGGTCTCGGATTGCAGTGCTGGATATAATCAGCCGCCTGCTGGATGTCTTTTAGCTCAACGGCAAGATCATTGGCGATTGCCTTCCACTTCTTTTCTGCAAAAGCTTGAAAATGGTTATCGACAATCATCGTAACCAGAGGGGGAACATTGGATTTCCGTTGCAGCTGAAGGGATATGCACTCCTTCAGGGATCTCGCTCCTATCCCGGCCGGTTCTAATTCCTGAAGCTTATTAATATAGTCTTCTAGTCGAGCCATTTCCAAACCATGTTTTTGAATGAAGGATTCTTCGTCTACTCTCAAATACCCATTGTCATCCAAGCTGTATATTAATTCTTCCATTACCTTTCTATCCAAAGAAGTAAGCGATTTCAAATTTAATTGAACAGATAGCGCATCCGCAAGAGTCCTCTTTGGCACGGATACATATTCATACCAATCCACCGTATTTTCGTGATTGCCGGCATTTCGTTTATAAGTATAAGGTTCTCGTTGATGGAGGGGGTCTAGTTTAGGCGGTTCTAATTGTATAAGGGGATTCTCTAATTGCTTAGCTTCTAAATAAGCATTCAGTTCCATCGTAGAATATTGGAGGATGGTGATGGCTTGAGAAAGCTGCTGCGTCATTTGAAGTTTTAATTGTTGATTTTGAAAAAGTCCTGCTTTCAAATTCATGATTACTAACCTCCCATTTGTCTATTCTACAATAAAATTGGCGGTTCGTTAATGGGAATTCGTTGGTAGTTGGTGGGTTTGTACTATAAATATGAAGGAACGAGTGGGAAAATGTGAGGAGAACCGAGGCTACTATTAAACTTTATATAAAGGTCCCTGTCCAATTAGCTCTATTAATTAGCTACAACGCAAAAGAGTTCCTGTGCTTGTAATGTCTCTCTACAAACACAGGAACTCTCTGGATTAAAGTACGCCCTCGGAGGGAATCGAACCCCCATTTTAAGAACCGGAATCTTACGTGCTATCCGTTGCACCACGAGGGCATGAAATGAATGACCGTCACGAATACATATTATAAGCCAGAAAATGCTTGTTTGCAATAGATATTCTCGTTTATGTCTTTTTTAGATTATCTATTAATATCCTTTAAGAATTGCAGTGGGAAGTTCTTTGTAATTAGTTAACTCTTCAAGATCTCCTGTACTCTTTATCTATCTTATTAAAGAACCACAGAGTGTATTGAAGCGGAAGGCACTTGACTCCTGCGGGAATAGCGGGAAAGTTGAGACCCCACAGGGCAAAGCCCGAGGAGGCTCAACTCACGCCCCGCGGAAAGCAAGTGCCTGTAGCGGAAAGGAACGGTCTATGATTCACTCTATACTGTTTTAGAAGGTAGATACATAATTCACTGAAATTGACCTTCTACTAACTTAAATAACAACAAACTTACCACATCACCCCCGTTTAAAAAAGGAATGAGTGGGTATGATGTAGAAAGGATTTACATACAGGGGAATAAAGGAAGCGTTTAGTTTGACCTTTATTGACCATGGGTGTATGATTACAGTACAAAGTGAATAAGTAATTCAGAAAAATAAAAAGGATTTCTAAGGAGGAACGAGGATGAATTTAATTCCTACAGTAATTGAACAAACAAACCGCGGTGAACGTGCGTATGACATTTATTCACGTTTATTGAAAGACCGTGTAATCATGCTTGGAAGCGGCATTGATGACAATGTGGCAAACTCCATTGTAGCACAACTTCTTTTCCTTGAATCTGAAAACCCGGAGAAGGATATCTCAATCTACATAAATTCTCCTGGTGGAAGCATTACGGCAGGTATGGCAATTTACGATACGATCCAGTACATTAAGCCTGATGTACAAACGATCTGTATAGGTATGGCCGCTTCAATGGGTGCGTTCCTTCTTGCAGCTGGTGCTAAAGGTAAGCGCTTAGCCCTTCCAAACGCTGAAGTAATGATTCACCAACCACTTGGTGGAGCACAAGGTCAAGCAACGGAAATTGAAATTGCAGCGAAGCGTATTCTATTCCTTCGTGAAAAACTGAATCAAATCCTGGCTGATCGCACTGGTCAACCATTGGAAGTGATTTCAAAAGATACTGATCGCGATAACTTCATGACAGCGGAAAGAGCGCTTGAATATGGATTGATCGATCGCATCATCACTCGTAACGATATGAATAATAAGTAAGAGAATGAAACCCCCTCACGGAATTGAGCCGTGAGGGGGTTTTTATTTTACTCTATTTCAAACGTTTTCTCCTTAATCGGTACTAAAACCTCACCATTCATCCCTTTTTTCAAGAGGAGATGTAAGATCGTTTTGGATAGCTTACTAGGGTGATATGGTTTGACTAAATAATCATTGGCTCCGAGCGTGAGTCCTTTTTCTTTTTCATCTAATGCGGAAGATATAATAATCGGTACTTGTGCAAAATTTTGGTCCGATTTGATTTTTTCAAGTACATCCCATCCCGACATGCTGCCTTCGAGCATAATATCGAGGACAACGGCATCAGGCTTCGATTCCTGCATTTCTTTCAAGGCATCATTTCCTGACGGAGTGTGCTGCACCTTGAAACCACTGTCGGATAGCTCCGCTTTCAGTAAGGAAGCAAGATTGATATCGTCTTCAATGACGATAATTTTCATCCCATCCCCGCTGTGTTCATCCTCTTTGAAGGTTTCGATGGTCACGAGAGGTAAGCGGATGGTAAACACGCTTCCTTTCCCCTCCTCTGATGACACAGTGATTTCCCCGTCATGGATCTCGATGATTTCTTTTACGATCGTAAGTCCTAATCCCGTGCCACCGATTCTTCTGCGGTCAGAATTGTCGACACGATAAAATTTGGTGAATAAGTTTGGAATCGAGTCACTTGGTATGCCGAGACCTTCATCCCTGATATCTATGAGAATACTATCCTCTTCTTCCCGTAAATAGATCGTTATGGTACCCCCATCAGGTGAATACTTGATGGCATTGCTGACCAGATTGGTGAATGCCTGGGACAACTTATCCCGATCTCCCAGGACGATCGTACAATCCGTCTCCCTTGCGATATTAAAGAAGTGATGGGGGGCATTGACCTTTTGGGTATCGATCACATGCTGAATGATCGGGACAACATCCTCAAATCGCCTCTCGAAGGTTTGGCGTCCCGACTCCATGCGCTGGACGTCAAGGAAATCGTTGATGAGGGACGTCAGCCGCTTTGCTTCTTGATAAATCGTCGTTAAGTATTTCTTTGTTCTTTCCGGTTTTAACTCCTTCGTCAGCATAAGTTCCGTAAAGCCAAGCACGCTCGACAGCGGGGTGCGAAGCTCATGACTGACCGTACTGACGAATTCTGATTTCATTTGATCGACTTCGAATTCTTTCGTGATATTCCGATGGACGAATATGGTGCCGACCTGCTCCTGCCCTCGATAAAGAGATTCGGAGTATACCTGGAAGACTTCTTTACTGTCCACCAGATGATAGGTAAGAAGATGTTTACCTGTCTTCCCTTCCTTCACGATGGTCTCATAATATTCATCCAGTTTTTCTTTGTTTTCGACCCGATCGATCAGTGCCTGCTTCCATGTTTGATAGCATGCCTGTTGAAGTTCATCGATCTCCCCCTCGATCAAGGTCGTTAATTTCGTATTCATTAATAAGTTGTTGCCGTCTTTATCGATGAGCTGTATTCCTTCTTGAATATTATTCAGGATATCCTGCGTTAATTGACGGTTTGCCTCGGTTTCTTCAAACAGTCTGATCTTTTGCAGAGAAATGGAGATTTGCTTTGCCAGACTCGTGTACTCAGCCAACTCCTGCTTATCGAAATCATTTCCGAAACGGCTAAATACCATGATGGCTTCCACTTGTTGATCGGCGGAAAGGACAGGTAAAAATAAGTCATACGAGTAGAGGGTTTCTTCATGATACCCCTTCTCAAGAGGCAGCATTTCCCGCTTGAGGGAGAAAGGTTCCCTCGAATCGAATAATCGTTGATGGATCCCGTTATAAATGTACGTCAAGAACTGTGCAACACCATTTTGAGAGATCCCAAATGATGCATTTGACTTTTGCTCATCCATGAGAACAATCATGCCCCGTGAAGCTCCCATCACCTGACTCATACTCTTCACAATGCTTTCCAGTACCTCTTGTTTGTTCAGGGAGCCCGAAATCCCATGAATGAATTCGTTCCGGCGTTCGAGCTGTGACTCCCTGTTCATCGTCATATTCAGCAGATGCTCAAGTTCAGACTGCTGGGATTCCAGCTCATCCTGCTGGGCCTGCAGTTCTTCATTTTGGGCCAGGAGATGCTCTTCCTTCTCCTGGATTTTATAAATCATCTTTTCGAATGCCCTGGACATCTTACCGATTTCATCTTTCCGTTTATTCTCAAACGTCCACTGTTGGTATGAATCGTTTTCTGCAATTTGTTCAGCGGCAGAGGCCACCTGGTTGAGAGGATGACCGATTTGTTTTGCAATCATTCTCATCAATCTCATCAGAACCAGCAGCATAAGAAAAATGAAGATCACAAAAGCCGTTTGACTTATTGACTCTTTCCGTTTCAACTCATCATACGCACTTCGCTTGCTTTGTTCAATGGAGTCCGTATACCCGTTGAGTTGGGTTTGGAACGTTTCGATTGTAGCAGTGGCCCCGGCTGCCGAAGCCTCTTTCACAGCCTCTATATCCCCCTTTTCATAATCGCTTATGATCCGCGGCGCCATATCCTTGAAATAAAGATTGGAAAATTCCTCTACATCTTTAAAAAAGAGCTGATCTTCCGGTTCTGTTTTTAACCCTTTTAATTTCTTTAACGTGTCATCCACTTTTTTCTCTTGATTAAAGATACTTTTTTTGAACTCCTGCCTTCCAAATGCAAGGTATCCTCTCGCATCAAAGAAGGCCTTTTGAAAATCTCTGTCCAATTGCTCAGCCAGGTCTTCTTTTTGATTCAACTGATTCCTCTGAACCTGGTACTCATTCGTAATGGATTGATCATACAAAGACAAAAAGGCTGCCACGATGAAGAAAATGACGATGAAGCCGCTCATCAATCCGATGAATTGATTGCGTAGGCTTGTTTGGAATAATTCTTTAATTTTCTTCATTCAATATGTCCTCGATCCGCTGAACGAGTTCTGCCGGACTGTACGGCTTGGCGATGAAATAATCGGCTCCGGATTTCAACACGAGGTCCTTATCCGATTGTTGGCTCTTGGCAGAAACCATCATGATTTTCACCTTATTTTTTTCAGGTGAATTCCTCACCCTTTCAATCACTTCCAGACCACTCAAAAGAGGCATCATATAATCGAGAAGAATGAGATCATAGTCATTTTCCATGATCTGATCGACCGCTTCCCGGCCATCGGCTGCTTCATCGAGCTCATGTCCCTCGTCTTCGAGTGTATCCACCATCAACATCCGGAGGACTTCTTCATCTTCCGCAATGAGAATTCTCGCCATTCTTATTCCCCTTCTTTCTCAAATGCTTTTTTCATTTCATAGTAGGATTGCTTCAATCTCTCATGGGAGGTCGGCTGGTCCCATGTTTCCCAGGAGTACGGATGAAATTTTGCGGGGTTGATGAATCCGTCCCCGGTACTGGCAGGGTATGAGAAGACCTTGCCTCCATCTCTTTCGTATAAACCGATCTTGATGGACTCCAGGGTCGTTGAGCTTTGCAATCCATTACCTGACCAAATATCCCCCATCGCTTCTTTAAGGCTTGGGTCCTTCACATTCAGCAACTGCCAAGGAATACGGACTTCATATCGACCTTGAGAAGAGTCAACACCGATATCCGTCAAAGAATCATACGCTTTATCCTGAAGATTCGATGTCCCGAACTGGAGGACGCCTGTTTCATAGGACTGAAACGGGATATTCTTCCCTCCTACATCCAATGATTTGTTCAACGTCAATCGGATCGGATGATACTCCCCGTTGTTTTTCACTTTCGCATATTTCTCTTCTTCAATCATATGAAGCACATGCCCATACTGATAGTGATGGGTGTCATAATAGCTGTCGATCCACAAACGTGCTTCCTTCTCTCCCTTTATGTGAAGGGCAAAGTCCACCCCTTTTGTGGACACATCCTTCACATTCGGAATCGTGGATTGCCCCTGGTCTTGAATCGTGTCAAAGAGTAGATAGGTGTCTTTCCCTTCAGAAATTCGTTCTGAATCAACCCGTATATAGACAAAGCGTTCATCACTCGTCACATAGAGGCTGTGTCCATCCTTGTCAAAAGCAGGTTTGATCCCATTAAAAGTCCAATCCCCGGTCCTTCCGTCCACGTGGATCATGCTGGATTTACTCAGCCCCGGGTCAAAGCTCAACATTCCGAACTGCTGCTCATTGGTTTGGGCATTTTGCCAGAACGGGCGCCTGTCGGGGTTGTCATAGTCCATCGTATTCCACGTCCGTTTGAACCACTCATCCTGCCAGGCGAACACCATTCCACCGGCCATTTTTTCTTCCACGATATCTTCGAATAATCGCCGGTCGATTTCACCTTGCTCTTTTTCCGAATGATGACCCTGATCCATGCCGTAGACGTTTTCATGTGTCAGTCCCCGTGATCCCGGGACACCGAACTCCGCTACGACTAACGGCATGGAGTGTGCTTTCTTCATATCATTCAAATAGCCGGCATAGTTGTTCTTTTCTCCCCGTTGATCGATATAATCCACATACTCCGGCTCGAAATTTAGAAAATCGGGATAATACGGATAAATATGATAGGAAGCAAATAAACCCGTTTTCAATTTGTCGGTACCCTTCATGACGTTCGGATTCACAGACACCATGTCTTCTTTCTCCAGGGGTTCACTTGGGTGATCCAACAAATCGGTCGTGACCCAGTTCGTGAAACTCACGGGCCTTTGCCATTGATACGTAGCGGTTTCATATGCGATCCCTTCATTCATTCTTTCAGTGAGCCAGATTTCAAAAGGTTGTGCCTTTTCCGTCTCAATGTACTCTCCCTTGAAGTCCTGAAGTCCTCTATGCTTCTCATTTGTGGAAAGGACCACTTCGGGATCCCACTCCACCCCGAAAATCCAGCCAAGGACGTAAGGGGATATGTCATAGGTGTAAGATCCGGACGCATGACCTTTCCGTTCCGGTATTTCAGCATTCCCATGAACGAGATCGATGGTCTTCTTGATTTCTGCCGAAAATTCGTCGGTGTTTTCCTTTGCAAAGGCATCCTCGGACCTTAAGAAGATCTCTTCATTGACCCACACGCCGTGGAATAAATACAGCGGTTTTTCTGCCATTTGATTGTACTCATAAAAAGCTTCATAAAATTCGGGAGGATGGATGGTGTAAATCCGGAGGGAGTTCGCATTCATCGCTCCGATCTGCTTGAACCACCTCAGATATTCCTCTTTGGAAATCGCGGTTTCACCTGGGAAAGAACCCGGCCTTGCAATTCCCATATTCACCCCTTTTATGAGGAGGTCTTCCCACTTTCCATCCTTCTTCACCTGAATGTAGTCTGTGCCGGTCTTCCCAGCGAGCTTCACATCATTTTCTTTGGTAATTTCAACGATTTGGGTCTCCTTACGGTCACCATCCTTTTGGATATCCTTAAGGATCGCCGTCATCAGGGGAGTATACGCCTTCCAGTAAAATTGAGACATGTCATCCGGACTGGTGGACCCCGTCCATTTTCTCCAGGTAGAAAACCCGACGGTCTGGTACAGGTCAGGCACATCCGCCTGATCCGCATAATCACCGCTGAAATAATACGTGTCAAATTGACGGTTCTGGCCGTGAACCACAGCCGGGAATGTAACAGGAAGATTCAGTGCTTTCATGGTGTCCTTTCCACTCTCTGACAGTGACAGCGTATAGTTGGCCATGACCTCATCAGGATTGATCGCTTCCACGATATCAAACCAATATGAATAAGCTGTGCTGATTTCTTCGCCGATGAACTCTTCACCCTGAGGCGTGGTGGAAAAAACGACACCTTTCTTCCCGATGTCATCCTTATCCAACACCACCAACTGGTCCTTTTCGTCCACAAGCACATAACCCGGTCCCGTGAACTGATACGATTCACCATACTGTTTCTCGTAGTTATCCCTCACCCATTCAGGCACTTCGCTATTCGTCAGTTCAGGGAAATACCTTCCGATCCAGCCCGACCACTCCAGATTGAACAGGGAATAGAATTTCTTCCTTGTTGCTTCTTCCGTAGGCTGTGCCATGGAATTGAACTCGGCGATCAATGTTTTTCCATCGTTCATTGCCATGTCTCTCAATACTTCCATATCCTGGTCCGTCAAGCCTCCGTAAAGCTTGGAGGAACGCTTGCCAGAGACATTTTCATTATGGAACTCCTCTTCATACACACCATACGTATCGGCTATGTAGACTGCATCATACCGGTCGGTGGATGGAGGGATATTTTTAATATCAAAGGTTTGATTTTTGTTGGGAACAAATCCAACATAGTCTTTCTTTAAATCGTAACGATCCCCATTCGTTTGTACATATTTTTGCTGATTCAGAAGCCACATCAGCCCTTTATGTTCACGGTACGTCGTATCAGGGACCGTTTTATCAATGACCAGTAGGTCCAGGTCCTTCTCTTTCTTAACCTGCCAGAGCCAAAAAGGGGCAGACACCAGCAGGACGATGCCTGCGATGAACAAGACAAATGAATAGGATTTCAGCTTCGTCATTTTGACACCCCTTTTCTCGCCATTTCTCCCCAGCCCCTTTTCTTGCGGATCACGTCGAGTATTCCTTCACAGCGCCATAAAACGGTTAATGGACGATACCATAATGTCTCGGTTAATGAATAGGCGAAAAGCCTCCCGATGTCGGATGCTTTCGGATACTTTCTGACGGACCATTCTTCCAGAAGAACGGCTGCCATGGACAGAATCGAGCCATAAAGGATCGAGAGTAAAAATAATAAAATCGCAAATTCAAGATAAACCCCGCCGAGAAAGAGCGATAGAATCATAATGATATAACCCATCAATTCAACGACAGGACCAAAGAATTCAATGATAAGAAAATAAGGCATGGACACCATTCCAATAGAGCCATATTTGGGGTTAAACAGAAGGCGGCGGTGAATCCAAAGGCTTTCAAATAAACCCCGATGCCATCTGCTCCTCTGGCGCCTCAAGTACTTCAATGATTCCGGTGCCTCCGTCCAGCTGACTGGATCCGGAACATAAACAATCTTTTTGTCCGCTCTTTGCTCCTTTACATACCGATGGAGCCTGACAACAAGTTCCATATCCTCTCCTACCGTGTGGGAATATCCTCCTGCGTCCACGACCCAGCGCTTCGAGAACACACCAAACGCTCCCGATACGATCAGCAGCAGATTGTGCCTGCTTAAGCCGATGCGCCCCATAAGGAACGCCCGTAAATATTCAATGACCTGCATGACAACGATTGGAGAACGTGACAACCCTACTTTCACAATTTCTCCACTTTCGATTTCACATCCGTTGGCGATGCGAATACTTCCACCGGATGCAATCACGTCGCCATCTGATTCAATGATCGGTTTCATCACCTTTAAGAAGGCGGTCCGTTCAAGAACCGAGTCTCCATCAATGGAACAGAAGTATGGATAATTGGACACGTTAATCCCGGCATTCAATGCATCGGCTTTCCCGCCATTTTCTTTATCGATAACGAGCAAATTTTTGTACAGCTTTGATTGGTAAACTCCCTTTACTGACTTTGTTTGAAGCTGTTGACGGATCACCCATTTAATCTTCACCAATTGGAATGCCTCAACGAGCTTTTCCATGGTATCATCGGTTGAGCCATCGTTTATGATAATGATTTCATATTCAGGGTATTCAATACTCAGTAAGGACCTCACCGTCGCCATGATACCGACAGATTCATTGTAAGCAGGGACCAGTATGGAAACCGGCTTCGTCTGATGGAGGTGTAAGAGCTCTTCGTACGGCTGCCAATCATCCAGCCCGTAGGTTTTCCTTAATTGAAAAAGGGAGATCACGAGGAGAATCGTATAAAAAGAGATAACAAGAATCATATAAATGAGAACAAACCATCCGATGAACATCATGATGTTTCCCCATTCTGCTGTTATATTCATGTAACCGCCCCCCTTTCCAGCCATTGCCCAGCCATATCCCTTGCATATTCGTCTTCGGCATGGGCAGCGATTTCTCCTAACAAAGCTTTCCCGTTTTCAAGGCGCAAGAGGGATTGCGCCGCCTGGGACCGGACATAAAAAGTTGGATCACTCATAAGCTCTTGTAAGTATGGAGTGAGCTCCCGGGAACGGATATACTCACATGCTTTGATGGCCATCAGCCGTTCCTGCCAGGATTCAGCGCGTAGGTGAACGGAAAGTTTAGGTATGGAAAGATAAAACTCCATACCCACCACCGCTTTCAATGCACGGACCCTTAGTTCAGTGGAGTCCACCTCCAACAGGTCCTCTAGGAAAGCAACATGTTCCATCCTATTTTTTACCCCGATCGAATCGATGAGGGCATATTTCATCACATCAGGGAGTTCATCAAAAGCCAGGACCAATGGTTGAAACTGATCTTCCCTGAATGAATGAAACAGTATACTGTACTCAAATTCCGTCAAATCATGCTTCGTCCCAGTCAAACTAGCAAGCAGGTCTTCCTCATCGAACAGAACAGCGATTTTCAGCAATTGAATTTCTTCCGATCTGCTCATCGATTTGGAGTCTTGGAGCTCCCTTAATGCTCCAGTCATACTTTCCATCTTGAAATCCTGTATCCAGTAAAGGGCATTCATCCTAAGGCTCCACCTTCTGTGCCTCAGCTGTGACAGAATGAACGTTTGAAAATGGTCTTCTGCAAACCCTTGCAATCGTTCCTGAATGTCGAGAGATGCAAACATCTTTGAAAAGCCGGCCAACAACTCAATGAGCGCCCTGGTCTGTAAAGGCGAGCCTTGCATTAACTTCTCATCCTTCACGCCCTCATGTAAAAACTGAAAAAGGGCTAATTGATACTCCTCTTTAAACCTCTCGATCTTACCCCGATTTTTATTGTCGATCATCTTTTTTATCATTAAATACAGGCAAAGGCCCGTTAACACAACAAGCAAACCAACCAGCACAATAGAAAAATAAAAAAGTTCCTCAGAGAACAATGTTCTATCTCATCCTTTTTAGCATTTGACCCAAACGGGCCTCAAGCTCTAATAGTTTAAACGGCTTCGTCATATAATCGTCCGCTCCAAGCTGAAGGGATCTTGAAATGTCCTTTTCGCTCCTCCGGGATGTCAGCATGAGCACCTTGTAGCGATCGGAATCACTCCTTGAACGGAGGCGCTCCAATACTTCAAGCCCATCCATCTTCGGCATCACCCCGTCTAATATCACCAGACAAGGGTTTGTCATATGCCACTCTGACTCTATAAAAGCGGCCCCATCTTTGAATGTCTGGATGTCATACTGAATATGCTGCTCACCCGGCAGCTTCGACACGATGTCCATCATCACCGTCCGGATGATTGGATCATCATCGACAATGGCAATTTTCATCGTTTTATGAGGAGTATGCTCACTTGCTTTCCCATCCATCTTCACAATATTCCTGCCGCTGCTTTTCGCCTCATAAAGGGCCTGATCGGCAAGCTTAAGCCATGTATCGAAAGGCTTCGTCGGATCAGCAATTTCTGTGACCCCTGCTGAGAAGGTACAGAAAAAGTCAGACTCTGCCTGAAACTTCAATTGACTGAACCTCTTACGTATATCATCGACAAGAGTACACGCTTCTTTTATAGACGTATTAGGGAACAATACGACAAATTCTTCCCCCCCAAAGCGAAAGACAGTGTCCTGAACTCTTGTTTCGGACTTTAGCTGTGAGGCAAATTTCTTTAAGACTTGATCCCCAACAAGATGGCCGTACCGGTCGTTCACTCCTTTGAAATAGTCTAAATCAAGGACGGCCAAACAATACGAGTCCCCGGTCCTCGCCCAATTACTTTGCACTTGAGCATAAGCCTGACTCAGGTATTTACGATTATAAACCAGGGTCAATTCATCGATCAGTACAAGCTCTTCCATCTGTTTCTTCCGTTCCATCTGCCTCTCTACACGGACAATAAACTCATCAAGCTCAAATGGTTTTGCAATAAAATCATCGGCTCCCATCTGATAGCTTTTCATACGGACTTCCTTACTGTTCTCCCCACTCACCATGACAGTAGGAATGAATTGCTGCTTCAACTTCTTCTTGAAAAAATCCAGGACTTCGAATCCGTTCGTACCGTCCATATAAATATCGATGATGGCACAATCCGGCCTCACATCATAGTAGGATATGATCGCCTTATCAGGGTTGGCGATAGGGACGACATACCACCCGATTTTCTCCAGCTCTTCCTTCATGTACATAAGGAAGGACGTATCATCATCAATGAGTAATATAACAGGTTCTTCCCCAGACCTGCTTTGTTTACCTGGTAATACTCCGATTGATTCCTCCTCATATTGATAACAGTACTGGATGATATCGAACAGTTCTTCCTTCACTTCCGAAATCGTCCACGTCCGGCCTTCTTTTTCCTCATACCGGTCCATCAATTCGCGGGACCTATCCCCGATTTTATGTAAGCCAAGGACCGAAGCTGATCCAGCCAACGAGTGGATGAACCTGTACACCTCTTCATCGGGGATGGCGACGGCTGTTTCCCACTCTTGCAATTTTTTTCGAATATTTTTAAAGAAATGCTTTGTGTATTTTTCCATTCCGGCATCGTCTTCCTTTATCGTCAGCGTTTTTTACATTCATACTGCCTTCATTTTCTTTTTATTCTTTTCTTCCAAACTCATTATATTATACTCTCGTGTTTTCTAGTTTAATAGGTGGAGACTGGAAATAATATGTGTCTTTTTATCCATTTCACCTTAAAAGTACAATGTAACAAAAAAGCAAATATTCTTCCATCTTAAAGTTGAACATTTATGGAAAAAGGTTTAATTTTTCACCTGATGTTTGCCTCGGGTGAAATCATCTTGTGCGGGTATTACTCACAGAGAAAGCGGAGTCCATGGTAAGCAGAACGGCCACGTACGTAATCGCGCCACATCAGAAATCCAATAAAAAAAGCCGATGACCACTCCCCGGTCATCGGCTTTTTATCAAGTAGATCTATGCTTCTTTTTGTACAAATCTCTCCAGTGCAACCAATGCTTCTTCTTCGTCACTTCCGTCCGCTACTAACGTAATGGCAGAACCTGTAGAAATGGCTAAACTCATTAAGCCCATGATGCTTTTTGCATTTACCTTCTTCCCATCCTTTTCTAAGAAGATTTCAGATGAGAAGCGGTTCGCCTCCTGAACGAATAATGCCGCCGGACGTGCCTGAAGACCTGTTTTCAATTTCACTTCCACTTGTTTTTCCACCATAATCATTTCTCTCCCCTTTGCCCTTAATTATTGCATCTTCTCTCCCGCTCTGAGTTTCTCAGCAAGCTGGTCAATTTTCCTTAAGCGGTGATTAATCCCTGATTTACTGATGGTGCCGCCTGACACCATTTCCCCTAGTTCTTTCAATGTAACGTCTTGATAATTCACTCGTAATTCTGCGATTTCTCTTAGTTTATCGGGTAATACCTGTAATCCTACATGCTTTTCAATAAACTTAATGTTTTCGACCTGTCTTAAAGCAGCACCGATGGTTTTATTTAAATTAGCCGTCTCACAATTTACAAGACGATTAACGGAATTTCTCATATCCCTGACAATCCGTACATCCTCAAATCGGAGCAAGGCATTGTGGGCCCCGATGATATTCAAAAACTCCGTGATTTTCTCTGCTTCCTTCAAATACGTAATGAAGCCTTTTTTTCGTTCAAGGGTTTTACTATTCAACCCGAAGGAATTCATCAGCTCGGACAACGCATCGTTGTGTTCAGAATAAAGAGAAAAAATTTCTAAGTGATAGGATGAGGTTTCCGGATTGTTAACAGAGCCTCCTGCAAGGAACGCTCCCCTTAAATATGAACGTCTGCAGCATTTCTTCTTGATTAAGTCTTCCGATATATTATGAATAAAGGTGAAACCCTCACCTAGAATTTTCAAATCCTCGAGAATCATCTTTGAATCTTCTTTGATTCGTACAATGTAGACATTGTTTTTCTTTAGCCGCATCTTCTTCCGCACTAATAGCTCTACCGGGGTGTCGTATCCCTTTTTGATCAATGTATAGATTCTCCTGGCAATGGCGGCGTTTTCGGTTTGAATATTGACGACGAGCTTTTGATTCGAGAATGACAATGAACCATTCATACGAATCAACGCGGATAATTCTGCATTCGCGCAACAATCTTTTACTTCAATGTTGGTTAATTCTTTTTTCGTTTCGGACGCAAACGACATCCCCATCACCTCCTAGCAAACGCTTGCACAACCTTATACAAAAGAAATTTTCGTAGTTTATCTGGTTGATTTTTCAAGATAAGAATAAATGATATCAGCGACCTTCTCCGTGTTATGACGAACAAGATGGTTGTCATAGGAGAGAATCTCTTCTGCAATCACTTCTAAGCCCATGGACCTTAATTTTTCCATATCAAAGTGAACGGGACTCGCTTGTTCTTCATTATATCGGGCCTGCACCTCTTTCGGTACCTGCTTTTTGTTGACTAAGATATAATCAATGCTTGGCGTTTCCAGGTGATCGTATAAAGCCTTCACATGGTCACTTGCTGAATAGTCCAGTGTTTCTCCCGCCTGGGTCATGATGTTGCAGATATACATCTTCTTCGCTTTCGCCCGGCATACCGCTTCGCCAATCCCTGGAACAAGGAGATTCGGTAAAATACTAGTATATAGACTTCCCGGTCCCATCACAATTAAATCGGCTTCCTTAATGGCCCTTAAGGTTTCTCCCAATGGCTTGATGCTATCCGGCTTTAAGAAGACCCGTTTGATCTTCTTCCCGGCTTTCGGAATGGCCGATTCTCCAGTGACAATCGTTCCATCCTCCATCTCCGCCTTTAAGATGACACTTTGATTCGCCGAAGGCAAAACCTTCCCCTTCACATTCAATACTCTGCTCATTTCCTGAATCGCATGAACAAAATCACCTGTAATGGAAGCAAGGGCAGCGATAATCAGGTTTCCTAAAGCATGACCGGAAAGTTCATTCGTTGTTTCAAAACGATGCTGAAACATTTGTTCCACCAGTGGCTCCACTTCTGAAAGAGCAGCCAGGACATTCCGTATATCTCCCGGAGGAGGAATATCCAAGCTGTCACGCAAACGACCTGAGCTGCCACCGTCATCAGCGACAGTGACAATGGCCGATATATCGATAGGGTGTCGTTTTAATCCACGAAGAAGGACTGGCAGGCCCGTTCCTCCTCCGATCACGACGACCTTGGGAGTATGTGTCATGTTGTTAGACCCTTTCTCTTCTGAATATCTCGATGAGAAATTTTCGTTTGATAGTCCTTTTCAAAATGATGGCCAAGATACTCTGCCAACGCAACCGATCGATGCTGCCCGCCTGTACATCCAATCGCGACCACAAGCTGACTCTTTCCTTCACGCTTGTATTGTGGAAGCATGAACGACAGTAAATCGGTCACTTTCTCGATGAATTTATTCGTTTCATTCCATTTCAGCACATAGGTGGACACTTCTTCATCCAACCCCGTTTTCGGCCGCATATGATCAATATAATGCGGATTTGGCAGGAAGCGTACATCAAACACCAAATCGGCATCTATCGGGATACCGTGCTTGAAACCGAAAGACACGACATTCACCGTGAAAATCGTCTTTTTATTCACCGAGAATTCCGTTAGAATCTTTTCCCGAAGCTCTCTGGGCTTCATGGTTGAAGTTGTATAAATTAACTGCGCACGACCTTTTAACTCTTCAAGGAGCTCTCTCTCCTGACGAATTCCTTCAAGAGGCAAACCTGAAGGAGCCAGCGGATGAGAACGTCGTGTTTCCTTGTATCGTCTGACAAGAGAGGAATCATCTGCATCAAGATATAAAACCTGCGGTGTCACCCAGGAGGTTTCCGCCAATTCGTCCAATGCTTTAAAAAGATGGTCAAAAAATTCTCTTCCCCTTAGGTCCATAACGAGCGCGACCTTATTCATTTTATTACCGGACTCTTTCATCAGTTCCAAAAACTTTGGCAGGAGAGTTGGCGGCAGATTGTCCACACAGAAAAATCCTAAATCCTCGAAGCTCTGAATGGCAACGGTTTTACCAGCTCCGGACATCCCTGTTATGATTACTAATTGAACATCGTTTGTAGAACCTGTACTCATACTCTTCCCCCGCTTTTATCGTAATGTTGTATTTGAAAAGTTTGTTGATCAACTTGGATCTAATCGATAAGACAATAACTTGAAATCAGGAGTATAGGTAAACGTTCCATAAATCGTATTCTTTCCGTGTAAGAGGTAGTCCAGAATATGATAATCTCCTTCAGCCATCGGAAGGTCCTTAATATCCTCGATCGGATGCCATTTAATCTTACCTTCTTCCGATTCCTGAAGGTTGACCCCATCCGCTTCGGTTGCAAAGAAAGAAAACATCATCCACTCCGATTTAATCTGATCGCCTTCTTTAATAATGAACGTAAAGACACCTTTCAAATCAGGATTCTTTAAATAGATGCCCGTTTCCTCACGATACTCACGAATGACAGCATCCCTGATCGATTCGCCGGACTCCATTTTCCCACCTGGAGCGACCCACCAATTCCTTCTTGGCTTTTGGAGAAGGAGCACCTTGTCTCCATCCAGATATAAACAATTTGTGACACGTTGCACTACCTTCACCTCAATCTTGATGATTAGGGAGCCAATGAATACATTAGTCCCACTTTCAGTCATTCTCATTCCTTATATTATACTATGATTGAAGACAAGCTACAATGTCTTGGCTTGCTGTTTGAAGGTTGTCGATTGAAATCGAAAGATATTGGGACATGTTTTGACATCATGGGGAATTGTAAATAATAGGTACAGGCACATCGGAGGCACTATAACAGGGGAAAAAAAGCAAAAAAAAATAGACACAGGCGAGTCCTGTGTCGTCAACGGGATTTATTACTTAAAAGGGGGTCAATTTCTTATTTTCTATATTACCCGAAAATTGTTTCACTAGTGTTACAACAGATTTAAAACGGTATTACGGAATTGTTAATGTATAACAACAGGATTTACGAAACTTCATAGATTCTGTTGAATATTGTCATTTCAGGGTTAGAATTCATAGTTTTTCATGATTTGATCTGCAAGTAGTTCGTATCCTTTACCATTTGGATGAAGAGAATCATGGAAATAGTTTTCCTTGGACTTCCCTTTAAATAAGGGATTGGTGGAGACGTATTTCACGTTCTCATGTTTCTCCGCTTCTTTCATCATGGATTCATTCCAATCATCCACGTATGCCTCGATTTTATCACTATCTTTATCTGGATATGGATTGTATAAACCTAACACGATGATGTCGGCTTCTTTATTGGCTGTTCCAACGATATTTAAGATTTTATCCAAATGGTCGAGATAATCCTTCTTCGCCTCAACAATCTTATCATGATGAAGAGGAAATAAGTCTCCACCATTGTTTTTAATCAAATCATTGGTCCCGATGTTTATAATAAAGACATCTGCTTCACTTAAATCCTCTGCTACCTCTGGTTTCACAATCTGTCCCAAGAGCTGATCCGATTGCTGCCCCGGTACTCCGAGGTTTTGAAAGCTATAAGATATCTTTGTATGCTCTTTATTTACTTTCTCTTCCAACCGTCCAATATAACCCGCTTCTTGTTTATCACCATATCCATATGTCAGGGAATCTCCCAATGCGATTACCCGCTTCTTGGATGATGATTGGGTCTCATCGGCATAAAAACTAAAATACACGATGGGAATAAGGGCAAACAACGCTACTAAAGAAACGATTTTCCATATTTTCATTCATGATCCGACCTTCCGAAAAAACCAGGATGACTTTCATAATGTTGGTTATTCCCTTTTTAGAGGGTTGTAATCCTGTTTATTTTTGGAAGTTTCCTGACGATCGAATCGTTTTTCATTTCTTTTCTTATTCGTGTCGAGGGGCGTTTTTTGGATGTAGAAATTGTCTTGTAGATGGCTATTGCATGAGTCTAAGTTCACTTTACACGGCATGAGTCTATTATTGGCTTGGTCCTCACGGATTTTCCCTTTATGAGCGGTAGTACCCTATGCAGTATAGGGTATTCATTGAGGTTTAGTTGAAAAAATCCGGCCGCTTTTGTTAATAATAGAGCCGAAATCGATAAAAATACAGCAGTTTTTGGGATTAATCCGGCCGAAATCAGGAAAAATCCAGCCATTTTACTTTTTTTACCACACACAAAGCATCATATACCCTAATACACACTTTGCAGATTCACAAAACCCCGTCAAAAACGAACGATCTCCGCTCCAGAGGTCCGTCCCCTTATTTCTTCTGAACTCCAAACCGCGCATTGAGCTGGCCCCTTATCATTTTCTGCTTTGCTTCTTTTCTCTCTTTTCTGGATAATTCATGTTTGATTTCCTTTGTCGTGACCCCTTCTTCTCGCTGGTCGGCGATATCCATTAATCGTTCTACGTCGGAAAAGGAGTATTTGCGATAGCCTCGATTCGAACGCTGTGGAAAGATCAGATTCTTCTCTTCGTAATAACGGATCTTCCTCTCGGTTAATCCGGTCAATTCACTCACGACACCGATTGATATCACTTTTTTATCCTTATAGGAAGGTTCATTTTCCACGCTCTCCTCATCCTCCTAGGCAGGGAATATCTTGATTATACATGTCCCTCTAACGGATTTGGACTATTATGTTAGAAAACCTCACAAAGAATTCTAAATTGGAAGAAAACTTTACAAACTAGAAGATTTCCACATTCATTCCCTTTACACTATGGATAAGAATCCAAAAGGAGTGAACACGCATGCCATTTTTACGTGAAGCCGTTGAACGAGAGAGGCAGCAATTTATTCGTCGGTTAGTAGAAGCTGGTGTTTACAAGCCATGTGATGAAGGATTGAAGAAGCTGACGTTGTCGGAACTGGTGTATGTTTTTAACAAACATAAGAGGGAATAACTCATGTACTGATCCTACACTCTTACCCTAATAAAACAAAAAAAGCCTTACGAAAAGTCTCTCCTTCTCGTAAGGCTTACTTATTAACCGTTTTTAACTTTTTCTTTTAGCTCTTCGATATAATGCTGAGCCGTTTGAGCGGCGATACTTCCGTCACCCGTTGCGGTAACGATTTGGCGGAGTTGTTTTTCGCGGACATCTCCGGCTGCAAAGATTCCAGGAACCTTTGTTTCCATTTGTTCGTTTGTTTCAATATAACCTTCAGAGTTGATGATTCCAAGGTTAGCGAATGGTTTTGTCAGTGGAAGCATTCCGATGTAGATGAAGACACCATCTGCTTGGAAATCTGTCTCTTTTCCATTTTCTGTAGAAACAAGGGTCACACTGCCTACTTTGCCATCTTTGTCGTTGATTTCTTTCACTGTGTGGTTCCAGATGAAATCAACTTTTTCATTATCAAAGGCACGCTGTTGCAGGATCTTTTGAGCACGAAGCTCATCGCGACGGTGAACGATCGTTACTTTGTTAGCGAATCTTGTCAGGTAAACCCCTTCTTCTACAGCAGAGTCTCCTCCACCTACGACCACAAGGTCTTTTCCTTTAAAGAATGCTCCGTCACATACTGCACAATAAGATACTCCGCGTCCGCCAAGCTCTTTTTCCCCTGGTACGCCAATTTTTTTGTATTCAGCACCCGTCGTGATGATGACGGCACGCGCTTTGAATTCTTTCGAACCGGTTTTGACGATTTTGAAGTCTTCTCCGTCAACGATTTCTTTAATGTCCCCGTATGCGTATTCCGCACCGAATTTCTTCGCATGATCGAACATTTTATTTGAAAGATCTGGTCCCAGAATATGGTCGAAGCCTGGATAGTTCTCCACTTCTTCCGTATTCGCCATTTGTCCACCCGGCACTCCTCTTTCAAGCATAAGCGTTGAAAGACTTGCGCGAGACGTATAAACAGCTGCAGTCATTCCTGCGGGGCCCGCACCTACAATGATTACATCATAAATTTTTTCTTCAGACATAATGACATTCTCCTTCCGAAACAGTCGTAAGCATGTTCTTTATTTAAATACTATGGATCGTAAACGTAATGGTGCTAAACCTTCCACCCATAGTATTAACTTCCTACACCTATCCTATAAAAAATAGGTTCCCATCGTCCAAAAATATGCTCACGGAAGGTAACTTTCCACGACTGCAATGTATTTTGTCAAGGTACTCGCAGATAAATTGAATCGATCACATAGCTGCTTCTTCGTGACCTTTTCATTTCGCAGCCGATTCCATACAAATTCGGTTGCCGCTGCAAAAGCTTTGGCATTCTTGAAAGTTTCCCGTTCTTTTATGCCTCTGTAGGCAATTGTAAACCAAGTAAGAAACAATCCGGACTCCACGCTCGTGATCGGTCGGTGATCCCCATAAAGGTGCAGAGCCACCTGATGCATATTCCGTATCTCCTGATTCACTTTAATCGAGCTGTTTCCGTTGCTGTTTAACACTTGTGCTAAATACACCTTTTCAACAATCGACAGGTCCTCCACATCACAAAAGTCTGCGTGAGTCAGGATGGCTCTCTGATTATCTGAAATAGACGTAAGAAACAGACCGAATAACTTTTCTTCCGTATATTCACTTTGCAGTTTTTTTAAAATCGATGTGACGTGATTTTCAAAGCCCTCTGCCTGCTTTTGATCGTTCCAAGGCTCGAGTCCCTCTTTTTCCGGGTTGATATCAAGTACCCTTTTCCACGCATTACGGGCAGTATCCTCATGACCCGTTTCATAAGCAGAATACGACAACCAATAATAGAAGCTCGCATCGCCCTCGAAGCCAATCTTCTGAAGGGACTTCAACCAATCATACGCCCGCTTCGAATGACCAACAAGCGCAAACGTAGCCCCCAGCTTGTAACGATGCTCATGAAGTAAGGGACGGACCTTCTCAAGACCCTGTATCAATTCGTCCAGTTCGTCATGACGCTTCTGATAGAAATAAAAAACAGCCGTATTGCACAGGGCATGAAGATTTCCAGGATTCTTCTCCAGCACCTCTTCCAACGTAGCAGCTGCTTGATCGACTTCACCTAAATAGAAATAGGCAAGTGCCAGATTATTATAAGCTGACCAGAATTCCGGATAATCTTGAATGACCGCCTGTAAGGTATCCACGGCTTTTTGAAAATGTCCTGATTCAAGAAGGTCTCTTGCTTTCTCCTGTTGGACGATGAGCTCATCATGCTCGTATAAATCGTCCACAATCAGATCGGAATCGAGCTCCAGAAGTTCTAATAAATCTTCTGCATCCTCGACGAATTCACCATATTCTTCTTTGTCAAGATAAGCCGAAACCTGTTCGTACGCCTCTTTAAATAAGCCTAAATGGGCATAATTGTTGGCCAAAAAATAATGACACTCTGACATTCTTGGATCCAGATCATCCAAGATTTGATGCAATAGATCATTGGAGCGCTTGTATTCACCAAGCTCTGTATACACAATCGATAATTGACAGGCAATCATCGGTTCTACTGGTTCTAATTGAAATGCTCTATTTAAATATTTTAATGATTTTTTAAGCTCTCGACGTTGATAAGCCTTCATCCCTTTGTTGTAGTAATACTCGCCAGTCGGGACAAAAGACAACACTTTCGCTTGTTCACTACCTAATTTTGACCCTTTTCTCATCAAAGTCCTCCGAAACGTTCATAGTATAACTACAGTAGTATATCATACAATACCCCCGTACTAAACTACCATATTTTGAGGGACGGACCTTTGCGCGTATGCGCGAAGGTCCGTCCCTCAGTAGGTTATTTATTATGACGTTCCACAAGGACTTCCAACACATCTTGAAGTGGAAGTTTTTGTTCTCTTAATAATACAAGGACGTGGTAGAACAGGTCGGCGACTTCCCATTTCAGTTCTTCACTGTCCCTGTTTTTCGCAGCGATGATCACTTCTGACGCCTCTTCGCCTACTTTTTTAAGGATTTTGTCTACACCTTCTTCAAAGAGATAGGTTGTATATGCTCCCTCTGGTCGGTTGATTTCACGATTTTCAATGAGTTTTTCCAGAGTGAGGAGGATATTTTCTGTTGATGATTTTTCCTCACCGTACACTCCTTCATGGAAGCAGCTCTCTTCCCCTTTATGACAGGCAGGACCTTGTTTATCGACGAGGACAAGGATGGCATCTTTATCACAATCCCACGTGATATTCTTGACCGTTTGGGTGTTCCCGCTCGTTTCACCTTTATGCCACAGCTCCTGGCGTGAACGGGAGTAAAACCACGTTTCTCCTGTCTCAACCGTTTTCTTGAGAGACGTTTCATTCATGTAGGCCAGTGTTAAAACTTCTTTTGTCGAAGCGTCCTGGATGATGGCAGGTACCAATCCTTTATCATCGTACTTCACGGATGCGATCCAACTGTCATTTGTCATCGTACATGCACCTCCTGCTCTCTTAAGTAGCTCTTTACTTCTTCAACGCTCGTTTCTTTATAGTGGAAGATGGAGGCTGCAAGGGCCGCATCGGCTTTGCCCTCGGTGAATACTTCTTTGAAGTGCCTGGCATTTCCTGCTCCGCCTGAAGCAATCACCGGAATCGAAACCGCTTCGCTGACTGCCTTCGTCAGGGCCAGATTGAACCCCTGCTTCTCTCCATCGCTATCCATGCTCGTTAACAAGATCTCTCCCGCACCGAGTGATTCTACTTCCTTCGCCCATTCCACGGCATCCAGGTCTTTCAGCTTTCTGCCTCCATGGGTATAAACTTTCCAACCTTTGCTCTCTTCATCAAGTTTGGCATCGATGGCCACTACGATACATTGAGATCCGAAATAATCCGCTCCTTCACGGACAAGCTCAGGCCGCAGTACGGCAGCTGTATTAAGGGATACCTTGTCTGCCCCTGCACGCAGGATGGCTTTCATATCTTCAACTGAGTTAATCCCTCCACCTACTGTAAAAGGGATCGCCAATTCCGCAGCGACATGCTGAACGACTTCCACCATCGTTTTCCGTCCTTCATGTGAGGCTGAAATATCCAGGAAGACAAGTTCATCGGCACCTTGCTCATCGTACACTTTAGCAAGTTCAACGGGGTCTCCTGCATCTCGCAGCTCCACGAACTGAATGCCTTTTACCACTCTTCCATCCTTCACGTCCAGACACGGAACAATCCGTTTCGTTAACATGTTTTCACCTCATTTATGGCCTCTCTCACCGTGAACTTTCCTGTATATAGTGATTTTCCACAAATCGCACCGGAGACACCTTGGTTTTCGTATTGCTTTAAAGTCTTCAGATCTTCAAGTGAGCTAATGCCTCCAGACGCAATCACTGATTTCCCCGTTTGTTTGGCAAGATCGACAACCGCTTCAACATTGGGACCAGATAGCATTCCGTCTGTGGCAATATCGGTGAAGATGAATGTTTCTGCACCAGCTTCAGCCAGTTCTTTTCCAAGGTCCACCGCTGTAAGGGAGGAAGTTTCCAACCAGCCATGAGTTGCCACATAGCCATCCTTTGCATCGAGTCCGATGGCAATCTTATCACCATATTCCGACAGCCATTCCTTCACTAATTCTGTGTTGGAAACGGCGATACTTCCAATGATCACACGATCCACACCTCGGCTTAAATAGTGCGCGATGTCCTCTTTCGACCGGATACCTCCGCCAATCTGAACCTTGGCATCCAGCTTTTCTGCAACGGCGATCACGAATTCATCATTGATCCGGGAGCCTTCCTTTGCCCCATCAAGATCCACCATGTGAATCCACTCGGCCCCTTCATCGGCGAATTTCTTCGCCATATCGAACGGAGAGTCTCCATAAATCGTTTCTTGATTATAGTCACCTTGAACGAGACGAACGCATTTTCCGCCACGCATATCGATCGCTGGATAAATCGTAAAACTCATGAGACCGCCTCCTTCACCCGTTTTGTAAAGTTTTCTAACAGCTTCATTCCAAGCTCACCGCTTTTTTCAGGGTGAAACTGCATTCCGAATATATTTTCCCGGCTCACGACTGCAGGGATTTCAACTCCCGCATAGTCAGCACTTGCCACTATCACGTCTTTGGATCCTTCGTGCACATAATAGGAATGAACGAAGTACACATAGCCTTCTGATAACCCATCTAAAAGGGGGGATTTTTTTTGGTAACGCAGAAGATTCCATCCCATGTGAGGGACTTTGAATGCGTTTCCTTGACTGTCCTTTTTCGGGATGTGAAGCACTTCTCCCGGAAGAAGAGCCAATCCTTTTGTTGCTCCATTCTCCTTGCTTTCTTCAAACAGTAGCTGCATACCCAAACAAATGCCTAAGAGCGGCTTCCCGCTTTGGGCAAAAGTGAGGATAGTGTCTCTTAAGTGAGTGGTTTCAAGAAGATTCATAGCATCTTTAAATGCTCCGACTCCCGGTAAAATCAACCCATCTGCGTTCAGTAACTCCTCTTGTTGATCACTGATAAAATAAGGAACGTTCAACCGTTCGAGTGCTTTACTGACGCTGAACAGATTCCCCATCCCATAATCTACAATGCCGATCATGAATTATAACATTCCCTTCGTAGACGGAACTCCTTTTACCCGGGGATCGATCGTGGTTGCTTCATCCAGGGCACGTCCCAGTGCTTTAAAGATCGCTTCGATGATATGGTGTGTATTGTGACCATAATGAACGATGACATGAAGATTCATTCGCGCCTCAAGGGCAAGCTTCCAAAGGAATTCATGTACAAGCTCTGTATCGAAAGTCCCGACTTTCTGACTTGGAAGTTCTGCACGGAACTCAAGGTGCGGACGATTACTCAGGTCCACTACGACTTGGGCAAGGGCTTCATCCATCGGAACCATTGCTGAGCCGTAGCGCTTAATCCCTTTTTTATCTCCCAGCGATTCCAGTAATGCCTGTCCTAAGCAAATGCCGATATCTTCTGTCGTGTGATGGTCATCCACTTCAATATCACCGTTTGCCTCGATCACACAATCGAATTGCCCGTGCTTCGTAAATAAGTCCAGCATATGACTCATAAACGGGACGCCCGTCTTAATCTCCGAATTCCCCTCTCCATCGATCCCAAAATTCAAGCGAATATCGGTCTCATTCGTCTTTCGAACAATCTCTGCACTTCTCACCATGATGTCCTCCTTTTTGGAGGGACGGACCTCTGTGAGGTCCGTCCCTCTTCCCTATTATTCTTTATCGAATCGAATCTCAACTGCTCTTGCATGGGCTTCCAGTCCCTCTAAGCGGGCAAGCTTCGCGATTTTTTGATGATTTTGTCGCAGTGCTGTTTCACTATATGAAATGACACTTGTCTTTTTCATGAATTCGTCTACATTCAACGGACTTGAAAAACGCGCTGTCCCATTGGTCGGGAGAACGTGATTCGGTCCTGCAAAATAGTCCCCGACAGGCTCGGAGCTGTAGCGGCCGAGAAAGATCGCTCCGGCATGACGGATTTTGGCCATCGTTTCAATTGGCTTCTCTGTCAGTATTTCCAAATGCTCTGCAGCGAGCTTGTTCACAACATCTATTCCTTCCTCTATGTCTCTCGTCACATAGATCGCTCCGTAATCGGTGATGGATTGACGGGCGATCTCTTCACGTGGCAGGGAAGTCAGTTGTTGTTCAACCTGTGAGGACACCGCCTCAGCAAGTGTCTCCGAATTCGTCACAAGAACGGCAGATGCAAAAACGTCATGCTCCGCTTGGGAAAGAAGGTCAGCGGCAATTTCATCAGGGCGTTGATGTTCATCGGCCAAAATCACGATTTCACTCGGGCCGGCGATCATATCAATATCCACATCGCCAAACACTTCTCGTTTTGCCAGGGCTACATAGATGTTCCCTGGACCTGTTATTTTATCTACAGAGGTGATGGATTCAGTCCCATACGCCAGTGCGGCTACGGCTTGAGCACCGCCAACTTTAAAGATGTCTTCCACACCGGCAATTTTAGCTGCGACCAATACGCCGGGAGATAGCTTCCCATCCTTACCCGGTGGCGAAACCATCGTGATTCGTTTGACTCCCGCTACTTTAGCCGGCAGTACATTCATCAGGACTGACGACGGGTAGGCAGCCGTCCCACCCGGTACGTACACGCCGACTGAATCAAGCGGTGTCAGCTTTTGACCAAGCATGGTTCCATCGTCCTTGGTTGTAAACCAAGAGGATCTTTTTTGCTGTGCGTGAAAGTCACGAATGTTATCCGCGGCTTCTTCAATGATCGAGACCATTTCAGAATCCAGAGAAGCAAAGGCTTCCTCGATTTCACTCTGTGTAACCTTGTAGTTCTTTAATTGAACCCCATCAAATTTCTCCGTATACTCACGGACTGCCTGATCTCCATTCTCTTGCACAGAAGAAATAATCCCCTGAACTGCTCTTCGCTGTTCCTCCGTACCACTATCGATCGAGCGCTTAATCGACGCCCCGCTAATATCCTTAATAATCTTCATACCATTTCACCAGCCTTCGACGGGGACGGACCTGCTCACCACAGCAGATGCCGTATTCCCTATGTAATCTATATTTGGAGGGACGGACCTTGACGTGAATGAACAAGGTTCCGAACCTCGGAGTCTCTTTATACGTGTTGTAATCGCTTTATTAACGGGCTCCAGGCAAGGTCCGTCCCTCTTACCCACTCTTACCCATTAACCGATGATGCGTGTCAGCCGGGTGACGAGGTCTTCGATTTTTTCGTCTTTCATACGGTAGCTGACGGGATTGACGATGAGTCGCGAGGTGATGTCGACGATGGTTTCGTATTCCACCAGTCCATTTTCCTTCAGGGTTCTTCCCGTCGAGACGATATCGACGATGCGATCAGCGAGGCCGATCAAAGGAGCGAGCTCAATGGAACCGTTGAGTTTAATGATTTCCACTTGCTCTCCCTGCTCCCGGAAATAGGAAGATGCGACATTCGGATATTTTGTGGCGATTTTCGGTGCCACATCACTCATCTTTGTATTCGGGAGTCCTGCTACCGCCAGATAACAGCCGCTGATCCGTAAGTCCAACAGCTCGTATACGTCCCGTTCTTCTTCGAGCATAACGTCCTTCCCGGCAATCCCTAAATCAGCGACTCCATGCTCTACATATGTCGGAACATCCATCGGCTTCGCCAGGATGAACCGTAAATCTTCCTGGGGAACTTCGATAATCAGCTTTCTCGAATCATCGAATTCAGGCGGCAGATTGTAATCTGCCTTCCTTAATAGTTCTACTGCTTCTTCAAATATCCTGCCTTTAGGCATGGCAATGGTTAATGAACTCATGATGTTTCACCGCCTTTCGGGTCCTGCCCCACAACGAAGTGTACATTGCTGAAGCCCTTCGTAAACTCATCCACGTCTCCTACGCCCTTCCAGTTCTGAAGAACAACCTCGATTCCTTCACTTCTCAGCTCATGAGCCAAACGGATCGCTTCTTTCCTGCGTTCATCACTGAATAGCACACATTGCTGAAGGGTTGAGGATAACTGAACCTGCATAGCTTCCAGCACATAATCAAGACGCAGCCCAAATCCTGTCGCACCTGAATTTTTCCCGAACTTTTCAAGCAGTTTATTGTAGCGGCCCCCATTTCCGATCGCAAACCCTACATTTTCTCCGTACACTTCAAATAATATCCCGGAATAATAACTCATGTGGCTCACCAGACTCAAGTCGAACTTCACATATTGCTCCACTTCATAATCTTTTAAAATACTCCATAGGTCTTTTAGCTGTTTGAGAGCGTTAAGCCCTTTTTCCCCCTCTAAAAGGGAATGCGCTTCTCCTATCACATTTTCAGATCCACGCAATTGAAGAAAACGGAATAGTCGCTGCTTATCGATGGACGAAAGCGCGAGCTCATTGACATGCTGGCGATATCCAACATAATTTTTCTCATATAAGTATCTTCTTAACGTATTCGCACGCTCTTCTGTCCCAACGATCTGAGTGAACAGCTCTTGAACAAATCCAATATGCCCGATTGAAATTTTGAAGTTTTCCAATCCAGCTTCTTTTAGGACCGATACCATTAACGCAATCACTTCAGCGTCGGCGCTGACTGAGTCGTCGCCGATGCATTCGATTCCGACCTGCTCAAACTCGGCCGGACGTCCGCCTTCCCGCTGTTGTGCTCTAAATACTGAATTTGAGTAGGCCAGTCGCAGCGGTGCCTCATCTTTCAACAATTTTGATGCGGCAATCCGGGCGATCGGCGCTGTCATATCAGGTCTTAACACGAGGGTATGCCCCTGCTGATCCAGGAGTTTGAATAGCTGTTGATCCAAGATGGCAGATGCCTCACCAACCGTTTCATAATATTCAAGGCTTGGAGTTTCAATAAATTTGTAACCCCAGAGCTTCATCGCTTGTTCCATTTTATTCTTCGTCTGATCTTTGATTTCGTATAAATCAGGAAATGTATCTCTCATTCCCAATGGCTTCTCGAACATAAATAACTTAGTCATAAGAACCACCTTTGGCGTATTAATTCATCTATTTTCCCCCGATTTGGGGATTGCTACTAATTGTAGATTATTCAGAAATCCTTTAGTTCGCTAATGTGCTAATAAAATAAAGTTATTTGTAGTGTAGCGCTTCTTTTTTTATTCGTCAACCGTTTGATTTGTGGATTTTTCAAAAAAAAAAGGCAAAAATAGAACTCAGTCTATCTTTGCCTTTTCCCTTATTCTTCTCTTTTCAATCCGTAGATGGCATCTTCTCGCCAGCGTTCGGCAAGTTCGTCTTTGGTATAGATGATCCTCATGGGATTTCCACCGACGAATGCGCCTGCCGGGACATCTTTATGTACTAGAGTTCCTGCCGATACGATGGCTCCGTCGCCAATCTGAACACCCGGTAATATCGTGGTGTTGGCCCCGATCATCACTTCCGATCCGATTTCCACATCACCTAATCGGTATTCCTTGATCAGGTATTCGTGGGCGAGGATCGTCGTATTGTACCCGATGACCGTATTACGCCCGACCGATATTTTCTCCGGAAACATCACGTCAAGCATCACCATGAGGGCAAATGACGTATGTTCACCGATCTTCATCCTCAAAAACGTCTTATACAACCAGTTTTTCATCCCCAAAAAGGGTGTGTACCTTGCCAGTTGAATCACGATGAAATTTTTGACGACCTTCCCGAAAGGAACGGTTTTGTAAACATGCCAGAGAGAATTTGCTCCTTCTACAGGGTAGCGGGTCGTTCGTCTCATGCAGTAGGAACTCCAACAATCGGTAATAAGTCTTTCATATTATCCAGCATGAAGTCCGGTTCGTAGTGAGCCAGATGCTCTCTTCCCTTTGCACTCCACGCGACACCTGCCGAAAGCACTCCTGCATTTTTCCCGGCTAAAATGTCGTGGTGATTGTCCCCGATCATGATTGCTTCTTCAGGCGAGGACCCCAATGTCACGAGAGCTTTCTCAATCGGTTCAGGATGAGGCTTCGCGTTCTCTACTTCGTCCAGGGTGATGATGACTTCAAAGAAGGGACGAAGATTCATAAGGTCCAGCCCTTTTAAAACAACATCACGGACTTTCGTTGAGACAATCGCTAATTTATATCCATTTTCATAGAGGGCTTGAACGGTTTCATACACCCCTTCAAACTCAGTCACTAGTGCGTCATGATGCTCATGATTATAAGCACGGTAGTGGGCACACATCTCTTCCACACGATCGGGATCCAACCCTCCAAATGATTCTTCCAATGGTGGCCCCATAAAAGGATGAACGTCCTTTTCCCCGTACTGTCCTGGATAATAATGATTCAATGTGTGCAAAAAGGAAGAAATAATTAAATCATTGGTATTGATCAATGTTCCGTCTAGGTCAAATAATATTGTTGTAATCCTGCTCATAATGTCTCTCCTTTTCTTTCTTTGCATCTACCCTGTTCCAAATGTAGGAAACCGCCATCGTTAACAAAATCGCAGTGACCAGCCTGATGATCAGAAGGGGCAGGACAGGGATCCCGAGTGGGATAAAGATTAACGTATCCTCCACCACTGCGTGACATGAGACTAAAAAGATGAAGGCAATCGTGACATCCTTCTTACTCACGCCATCTTCTTTTACTGCCTGAATCATGACTCCTGCTCCATATGCCAGCCCGATGACGAGTCCCGCTACCATCGTGGATGAAGTATTTGCATTCATGCCAAGTGCCCGGGTGGCAGGGGACATCCAGCGTGAAAAAACATCCATCCATTTCAAATCTTTCATCACTTGAATAATCATCATAAGAGGAATGACGATAAGAGCTAATTGCAGGACACCAAACCCTGCTTTCTCAATTCCCAGGAGAATGATTTCTCCCCATCCATCCGGCTCGGCTTGCTGAGGAGGCATCATTCCGTACTTGGCGATATCAGTTCCACCTTTCCAAACAAGGTTGATCACAACAGCAGACAGCAGAGCCAATCCGATCCTTACCGCCACAATCAGCCAGATCTTCACGCCCACTTTTGCAGCTACCGTTGATTCAATGAACAAATTATGAGAGAAGGAGAGCATCACCGCAATGATGAATACTTCTTTTACCGTTAAATCAAGGGATAGGATTCCCCCGATACCTGCATACAAGTTAAGGAAATTCCCTAATACAAGAGGAATGGCCGCATCACCTGAAAGACCGAGGAGCTTCATAAAAGGAGAGATTTTCTCCATGACCCACGGAAGGACAGGCGTGTATTGAAGCAAAAACACAATCAGCGTGATTGGAAAGATGACCTTCCCTAATGACCAAGTGGTTTTCAATCCTACGAGGCCGCCATTTTTCAATGATGACATCCACATTCTCCCTACTCCCCTTTTGTTAAGCGTTTACGCTATCCGTTTTCTCATCGTATGCCTTTTTCGCAAGGCCTGCTTTTCTTCTGTAAAAGAACAATACAAGAGATCCAATAATAAGAACAATGGATATCACTTGAGCAAAGCGTAAAGGTCCCAGCATCAGACTATCCGTTCTCAATCCCTCGACAAAGAATCGCCCGATGGAGTACCAAACCACATACGTAAGGAAAAGTTCCCCACGACGGAGGCTGCTTGCTTTCCTTCTCATGACAAGAAGTAGGATCAGGCCTGCGAAACTCCAAAGAGACTCATATAAGAATGTAGGATGATAATATGCTCCATTAATGTACATTTGATTGATAATGAAATCAGGCAGCATCAGGTTTTCAAGAAACGCACGGGACACTTCTCCACCATGAGCCTCCTGGTTAACAAAATTGCCCCAGCGTCCGATTGCCTGACCTAAAATAATACTCGGTGCCGCAATATCAACAAGCTTCCAGAATGGCAGCCCCTTTATTTTGGCAAAAACAATGGTGGTAAGAACCGATCCGATCAATGCGCCATGAATGGCGATTCCACCATTCCACACTTTAATGATATCCCCGGGGTGATCGGCATAATAATCATTCCATTCAAAGATGACATAATAAGCACGTGCACAAATGATAGCGATAGGAATTGCCCAAACGAGCAAATCGATGAATGTATCGGGATGAAGACCCAATCTTTTGCTCTCACGAATGACTAAATAGAGTCCTAATGCGATCCCAAGCCCGATAATGACACCGTACCAGTGTACTTGGATCGGCCCAAGAGAAATGGCAATGGGATCGATTGGCGTAATGTTCTCGTTCATTTTGTCTCTCCTTTATTAATTAGATAGCATGTGATGGATAACATCTTTACGTTTTATGTAAGGATCAGATATCTTCATTCTCTCCATCTTCAATCACATCAGACAGACGGCTTGTAAATTGCTCTGCTGCATTTACACCCATACGTTTCAGACGGAAGTTCATGGCAGCGACTTCAATGATAACCGCAAGATTTCGTCCAGGACGAACAGGTACGGTTAGTTTGGTAATATCTGTATCGATGATTCTCATTTTTTCTTCATCCAGACCAAGTCGGTCGTACTGCTTCGCTTTATCCCATAGCTCGAGATTAATACAAAGTGTGATGCGCTTATAATTGCGCACAGCTCCTGCTCCGAATAACGTCATCACATTGATGATGCCCAAGCCGCGGATTTCCAACAGATGTTCAATTAACTCAGGAGAGCTGCCGATTAACGTATCCATGTCTTCTTGACGGATTTCTACGCAATCATCTGCTACAAGCCGGTGTCCTCTCTTCACAAGTTCCAGAGCTGTTTCACTTTTACCAACACCGCTTTTTCCGGTGATCAATACTCCGACTCCATAGATATCCACCAATACACCATGGATGGCCGTTGTAGGAGCAAGCTTACTTTCCAAATAATTTGTGAGCCTCGAAGAGAATCGTGTTGTTTTCATTGAAGAACGCATGACAGGAACATCATATCGATTCGATGCCTCCACTAGCTCAGGCGGGATTTCCAGGTCTCTGGAGATGATGATACCAGGCGTGATATCTGTACAAAGAGCTTCCATTCGGCGCTTACGTTCTGTATCATCCAGCAAATCCAGGAAAGATAACTCGGTTTTTCCCAATAATTGGATACGCTCTGCGGGATAGTAGTTGAAATAACCGGCCATCTCTAATCCCGGACGGGAAATATCACTTGTTGTGATCGGTCTATGTAAACCTTCTTCTCCACCGACAAGCTCTAATTTAAACTTATCGACGATATCTTTAGTGCGAACTTTTGCCACTAATAGCTCCTCCTTCACGTTACACTCGCCTCATATTTATAAACGTTTCGTACTCTAACCTATTTTAGCAATTATAGAGAAAAGCGCAAGGCAGCTTACTTGTGACAAGGGGAAGGATGCGTATTTCCTCTTCTCGGTTCAGCTATATGCCTGCTCCTTCCTGAAATTTGAAGGTCCGTCCCTTTTCAGCGGTACCCTTGAAACGACTTTTTACATATATGAGAGGTGAGAAGTTCGTTTAAGGGAGGATGATGAGGTTGAAGATTATGTTGGATGTCGGGCATGGTTATGAGACTCCGGGGAAGAGGACACCGGATGGAATGAGAGAGTATGAATTTAACAGGGATGTCGCAGCATTTTGCAGAAATGAGTTGGCAAAATATGATGTGGAAGTTTACTATTCTCACTCAGATTCAAAGGATATCCCCTTACAATTGAGAACGGATCGAGCAAACAACCTAAAGGTGGATGTATTTGTATCGATTCACGCAAATGCGTTTGGTTCAGGAGGCTGGAACGATGCATCGGGCATTGAAACGTATGCCTACATTACACAGCCTTCCAAAAGTACTGCCTTGGCAAGAGAGATTCAATCTCACTTGGTCGCCTCTACCCAAAGACGGGATCGCGGTGTAAAGTTTGCCAACTTTCATGTACTAAGGGAAACGGACATGCCCTCTGTTTTAATTGAATGCGGGTTTATGACAAACCGTGAAGAAGCAGCCCTGTTAAGAACCAGAACCTACCGTCAAATATGTGGAAAAGCCATCGCCAAAGCCCTTGTTGCCTTCTACCAATTGAAGTCTAAAGAGCACACCTCCCTTTACAAAGTTCAGTTAGGAGCATTTTCAAACGAAGAAAATGCCCTTCAACTGGCAAACCATCTAAAAAAAGCAGGATTCGCTCCTTATATTTATATAGAATCAAAGTAACAGAACGGTGACCTGTGCTACGCACCATTAAGTGCTTCGATGACATACGTAAAGTGTTTGTGAGCTTGCTTTTGTTCATTACGAAAAAAGACCCTGTCTCATGGCCCGAGACAGGGTCTTTTCTTTATTACTTCTCTTTCATAGGTTCAAGGACCGTTTTTTGAATCACCAGATTGGCAAGAGACAAAATGATCGATGCCAGAAAAGCCATGCCAAAGCCGGATATCTCAAAGCTGCTTCCCATCAAACCATCTGTCAGGAGTAACGTGATGGCATTAATGACGAAGAGAAACAGTCCCAGTGACAAAATCGTAACCGGCAAAGTCAGGATGATCAAAATGGGCTTCACAAGAACATTCAGGATCGACAGGATAAAGCTCGCTCCTATAGCAGCGCCTATGCCGGACACTTCGAACCCCTCGAAAAAACCTGCTAATGCAATAAAGATTACTGCATTGATTAAAATTCCTATAATCCATCTCATTATCTGATGGCTTCCTCCTCATGTGGCAGCACGAAGGCTAATAAAGCGTATACGACGACCAGAGGAAAGAATCCCGTCGGAATGAGAAGGATGATGAAAATCACCCTTAGAATCGTAGCATCGATTCCCACATAACGGGACAATCCCCCAATCACCCCAGAAAGCTTTCTGTTTGACCTTGATCGTGCTAATTGTTTTTTCATCTTTATTCCTTCTTTCTCATCTTATGCGTTGTCCTTATTAACATTCTTCTGTTCATGCTTTTTTATGAGGACAGATCCTGCTTTTGTTTCTGCAAAAAGATGAAGCTTATCTAACGAGTTGGTTCTGCGACTGAAACGAATCGACTTTTGGACCACTTCGTTTTTTTCTTCTAGTACATCAATACCCTGCAACTCAAGCTTAAAACTACCGAAGTTTGATTTTGCCTCCCCGGAAATGTTGATGTTCTCAGGTACGAGTAAATCGATGTTACCCGTTACCGTCTTTGCGTGGAGTGTATCCGCTTTTTCCCCCGTTAAGGCACAAACGATGTTTCCATTGAGGGACTGCACATCTGAATAAGAGATATCTCCTTCAACATGCACCTTGCCGTTAATGGATTCCGCTTCAATATGGTCTGCTTTCGCATTCATGATGGAAATCGCACCATTGGAGGTTTCGACCTCGGCTTTCTTCGTCGTCAGATGGTCGATATGAATCTTCCCATTCGCCGCCTTGGCACGAAGATCCTGGACCTCTAAATTCTCGGCTTTTAAACCTCCATTGAATAAACGGACAGAAACCCTCTTATATTGATGCTTTGGAATGTATAGCTTAGAATCCACTTTCATCCACTTTAATTGCGTCGAGTAATACAGCGTATCCCCGTCGACGGCAAAGGATGTATTCTCCATGAACTGCTTTCTCGCCTCTTCGTGATTTTCCGTACGATAAACCTTGGCCTCGCATTCCACACGGACTTCCTCACCGTCCCACGGAATAAGCTCAACCTTCCCATTGGCCACATCTATATCAATTTTCTCAAAATGAGTATTGGGCTGCTGGTAAACATGAGATAATTCAACCGATTGATTCCATTGAAAGTCGAAGTCGAAATTCTTGATTTTGTTTAACGCCGAATTCATGAAATCAAGGAGCTTATCTTTCGGATTCCCCGAATGGGACGAGTGATCTTTTTCACCCTTTTTCTCATCTTGAAAGATGGATACAAACTCATCAAGGAAATCCTTCTCTTTTGCCTTAGATGTATTCGGCTTTTGATCAAGTGCTTCCAATAACGCCACTGCTTCCTGTGCCGAAATCGTCCCATTTTCCAACATATCCAAAATGCGTTTCCGTTCTTCATTCATATTCTTTCATCCCCTTTATTGATTATAAAAGTACTTTGATGCCCTTATACACGTTCCAAATGACTACGACAACACTAAGTAATATGGCTAAACCGATCATGATGACGGTGAATATCGGCAATCCCGCACCACTGGCGAAAACCCCCATATCCAAAAACAAGCCTGCAATGACAAGGGGAACCGCAACGACCGGTAATAAGTGAGATAAAAAGGCTGCTTTTGCGTCCTTTTTCACATAAGGATTATCTGATACAAAATAAACGATCAGCGGAAAAAGGAAGCCTGCAAAAAATATACTGAAATAGCACAGGGCGGATAATACCTTATTGGTCTCCATCTTCATCATCTCCTCTACTACTATTTACGATACGTGAAGCAAAAGGTTTCAATGCATTTGTTTGTAATCTTATTTTCACATAGTGGGAATGTTCTTCACTCCAACTTGAGGCTGATTTTAGGTAGGTATGGAGGTGTGGTTTGGGTTGGTGGATGGAGATGGTAATGGTGTAGTGTTTTAGTTAAAAAGAGGCTGGGACAAAACTAAAAAACCACGATATAAAATGAACAATAGAGGTGGAGGTTCTTTATACCGCTAATGATTTCCGTGCAAGACTACGCTTTCCGCGGGTAGCCCGTGAGCCTCCTCGGCAAGCCTGCGGGAAGAAAAGCGGAGGGGCTTTGTTCAGAGGCGGGTGGCATAAGGCGAAGCGGCCACGAAGGCGTTCTTTGCCTTCTTGGACGATTTGACTTATGACATGTGCCTCTAAGCCCCGGAGCTGGACGGGTCTCACATAAGCTACTTTTCCCGCAGGAGTCTTCGTCTTGCACTCCAATCAACCGCTGGAAACAGCTAAAATCAAATGTACCGAAATTAAATAATAAACCCGAACAAATCTGCCTACTAGGAAGCAGATTTGTTCGAGTTTTACTTAGACTAAAACACTTTTGTCCCAGCCTCTTTAGTCACTAATTCGTCACTTCTTCTTTTTCCCTGATCTTCTTCTTCATCCGTTCACGATCGCGCTCAAGCACAGGTTTCAGGTATTTTCCTGTGTAGGAACCTTGTACTTCAGCCACTTTTTCAGGGGTTCCGCTTGCGACGATGGTTCCACCTTTGTCCCCACCCTCAGGACCAAGATCTACAAGGTAATCGGCTGCTTTAATGACATCGAGATTGTGTTCGATGACGAGGACCGTATCCCCGTTTTCTACAAGACGCTGAAGTACCACTAAGAGTCGTGCAATGTCATCCACATGAAGTCCTGTTGTCGGCTCATCTAAAATGTAGAGAGAGCGGCCAGTAGAACGACGATGCAATTCTGAAGCAAGCTTCACGCGCTGGGCCTCTCCCCCTGATAGCGTAGTGGCGGGTTGACCTAATGTGATATAGCCAAGTCCGACATCAAAGATGGTTTGCAGCTTACGTTTGATCTTCGGGATGTTTTCGAAGAATTTCACTGCGTCTTCGACTGTCATCTCAAGTACATCGGAAATATTTTTATCTTTGTATTTCACTTCAAGTGTTTCCCGGTTATATCGTTTCCCGTGACAAACTTCGCATGGAACGTACACATCGGGAAGGAAGTGCATTTCAATCTTGATGATTCCGTCCCCGCGGCATGCCTCACAACGGCCGCCTTTTACGTTAAAGCTGAAGCGGCCTTTTTTATAGCCACGAACCTTTGCTTCGTTGGTTGTGGCAAACACATCACGGATATCATCGAATACCCCGGTATAAGTGGCAGGATTCGATCTTGGGGTACGGCCGATGGGTGATTGATCGATATCAATGACCTTATCAAGGTTCTCAATCCCTTTCACTTCTTTATGCTCACCAGGCTTCGATTTCGCATTGTGAAGCTTTTGAGCCAGTGACTTATGCAGGATTTCATTGATCAACGTACTTTTACCTGATCCCGACACTCCTGTCACCGCTGTGAAAATCCCCAATGGCAGCTTCACTTTTACATTGTTCAGGTTATTTTCTTTCGCTCCTACAATTTCTAAATACCTGCCATCAGGCTTACGTCTTTCCTGTGGAAGGGGTATGAATTTCTTCCCTGACAGGTATTGACCTGTCAATGAGTTCGGATCGTCCATTACTTCCTGAGGAGTCCCGGCAGACACCACTTCTCCCCCATGAACACCTGCACCTGGTCCTATATCGATAAGATAGTCCGCAGCCATCATCGTATCTTCATCATGTTCCACTACGATTAATGTGTTTCCTATTTCACGCATGTTCTTTAAAGTGTCAATCAGTCGATCATTGTCCCTTTGGTGCAGCCCAATCGATGGCTCATCCAGGATGTACAGGACACCTGTCAGACGTGAACCGATTTGAGTGGCTAAACGAATACGCTGAGCTTCTCCTCCTGATAAGGTTCCTGCTGCACGGCTTAGTGTGAGATATTCAAGACCTACATTCACTAGAAAACCGAGGCGTTCACGGATTTCCCTCAAAATAAGGTTGGCAATTTTCATATCCTTTTCGGATAGCTCGAGTTTATGGAAAAACTGCTCTGCTTCTTCAATAGAAAATGCGGTTACTTCCCCAATATGAAGAGAATCTACTTTGACTGCCAGGCTCTCTTCTTTCAAACGGTGACCGTTACAGGTTGGACAATCTTGCTGTGCCATGTATTTCTCCATCTGTTCACGGATATAATCAGAGCTTGTTTCACGGTAACGTCGCTCCACATTCGGGATGACACCTTCGAAACGAAGATAGTTTTCACGAACTTGACCGAAATCGTTCTCGTAACGGAAGTAAATCTCATCCTTGCCGGACCCAAATAGGATCTTATCCATTTGCTGCTTTGGAATATCCTTTACAGGCATATCCATCGGAATTTCATAGTGATCACATACGGCCTTTAGAAGAGATGGATAGTATTGGGAGCTTGTTGGTTCCCATGGAGCAATGGCATGCTCGTCTAGAGTGCGATCCCAATTGGGAATCACAAGCTCCTTATCGACCTCAAGCTTTGTCCCTAATCCGTCGCAGCTTGTGCAAGCACCATATGGACTATTGAAGGAAAACATTCTTGGCTCCAGTTCCGTAATGGAAAACCCGCAGTATGGACATGCATGATGCTCACTGAATAAAAGCTCTTCTTCCCCGATTACATCGATGATCACCTGACCGTCTGCCAATCTGAGTGCTGTTTCAAGTGAGTCAGAAAGTCGGGCTGCCACACCTTCCTTCACAACGATTCGGTCGATGATCACCTCGATGGAGTGCTTTTTATTTTTTTCCAGGGAGATTTCTTCCCCAAGATCCTGGACTTCACCGTTAATACGAACTCGAACAAACCCTTGTTTTTTGATTTCTTCAAGGGTTTTCACGTGCGTTCCTTTTCGTCCAGACACAACAGGCGCCAGTACTTGAAGCTTTGTTCTTTCCGGGTACTCAAGTATCCTGTCGACCATTTGTTCAATCGTTTGGGAGGAGATTTCGATCCCGTGATTTGGACAAATCGGTTTCCCTACTCTTGCAAACAGCAGTCTAAGGTAATCGTAAATTTCGGTTACCGTCCCTACTGTTGAACGGGGATTACGACTCGTTGTTTTTTGATCGATGGAAATCGCCGGGGACAACCCCTCGATGGCATCGACATCGGGCTTATCCATTTGACCTAAAAATTGACGGGCATAGGCAGAGAGGGATTCTACATAACGTCTTTGTCCTTCTGCATAAATGGTGTCAAAGGCCAGGGAAGACTTCCCGGAACCGGAAAGCCCGGTTAATACGACCAGTTTATCCCGTGGAATTTTAATATCTATATTTTTCAGATTATGAGCTCTGGCTCCTTGTACGATTATTTGATCTCGCGCCATATTTCGTTCATCCTTCCGCCTTGAGCTCAAGAATGGTATCACGAAGCTGTGCAGCGCGCTCAAAGTCCAATGCCTTGGCTGCTTCCTTCATTTCCACTTCTAAGCTAGCAATAAGTTTTTGTCGCTCCGGTTTAGACATTTTCGAAACCTTTGTCTGTTCTCCTTCATAAACCCCTGCTTCTTCTGCGGCATGTGTTGCCCTGATGACATCCCGGATTTCTTTTTGTATTGTCGTCGGGGTCACGCCGTGTTTTTCATTGTATTCTTCCTGTATCGTCCGACGACGTTCTGTTTCATCAAGTGCTTTTTGCATTGAGTCGGTAATTTTGTCCGCATACATGATGACTTTACCGTTACTATTACGGGCTGCACGGCCAATCGTTTGAATGAGGGAACGTTCAGAACGCAGGAAGCCTTCTTTGTCAGCATCCAATATGGTGACAAGTGACACTTCGGGGATGTCCAATCCTTCACGAAGTAAGTTGATCCCGACTAACACATCATATTTCCCCAAACGGAGATCCCGGATAATTTCAATACGCTCTAACGTCTTGATCTCTGAGTGCAAGTATTGGACTTTTATCCCGATCTCCTTCAGATAGGCAGAGAGATCCTCGGACATTTTTTTCGTTAAGGTGGTCACCAGGACACGCTCGTTTTTCTCAATCCGTTCATTGATCTCACCTAACAAATCATCAATTTGCCCTTCGATTGGCCGCACCTCGATGAGTGGATCCAGCAGTCCGGTTGGGCGGATGATCTGCTCGACCATTTCAGGACTGTGTTCCAACTCATATGGTCCCGGAGTTGCCGAAACATAGAGAAGCTGCTGGGTTTTCTTTTCAAACTCCTCGAAGCGCAGGGGACGATTGTCCATGGCTGAAGGCAGGCGGAATCCGTGATCCACAAGCACCTTTTTACGGGCCTGATCCCCGTTGAACATCCCCCTGATTTGAGGTAACGTCACATGGGACTCATCGACCACAATTAAGAAGTCGTCTGGAAAATAATCCAGAAGAGTATACGGAGTCGACCCGGCCGGCCTTAGTGTCAAGTGACGGGAGTAGTTTTCAATCCCCGAGCAAAAGCCCATCTCCCGCATCATCTCCAGATCGTAACGGGTACGCTGCTCTAAACGCTGGGCCTCTAGCAGTTTATTTTCTTCTTTCATGATGGCTAGCTGCTCTTCAAGCTCTTTTTCAATATTCTTGATGGCTACCTGTAATTTTTCTTCACGGGTTACGAAGTGGGAAGCAGGAAAAATCGCGATATGATCTCGATCGCCCATGATTTCGCCGGTCAGGGCATCCACTTCACGAATCCGGTCGATTTCATCTCCGAAAAACTCTACACGCATACAGTGTTCATCCCGGGAAGCCGGGAAAATTTCCACTACATCGCCTCGCACACGGAAGGTTCCACGCTGGAAGTCGATATCATTTCGTTCATATTGTATATCCACAAGCTTACGCAGCAATTGATTTCGTTCGATTTCCATCCCGGTTCTGAGGGAAAGGACGAGCTCCCGATATTCTTCCGGGTTACCTAAACCGTAAATACAGGACACGCTGGCAATGATGATGACATCTTTTCGCTCAAACAAAGAAGATGTAGCAGAGTGCCTGAGTTTATCGATTTCATCATTGATGCTGGCATCCTTCTCGATAAACGTATCCGTTTGAGGAACGTATGCCTCCGGCTGATAATAGTCGTAGTAACTGACAAAATATTCAACGGCGTTATCAGGAAAAAACTCTTTGAATTCGCTGTAGAGCTGTCCTGCCAACGTTTTATTATGAGCAATGATGAGGGTCGGCTTTTCAACCTGCTTGATTACATTGGAAACAGTGAATGTCTTTCCGGTCCCTGTTGCCCCAAGTAAGGTTTGATGACGTTTCCCTTCATTTATACCTTTAACCAATTTTTCAATTGCCAGGGGCTGATCTCCCTCTGGTTTATATTTAGACTTGAGCTCGAATTGATCTTTCACCGTGAAACCTCCTATAATAAAGGACTGCTACCTTGTATTTACCTACTTATACCCATCTTAAACACTGTCCATTCATCTATACACATTCTACCACATTTCCTACATTATTAACCAATAATAAGCGAACAAAAGTTCGTTTTTCTTGATATTTAAGGGTCGGACCTCATGAAACGTCCTCTTGGTTGTGGATAACATTCGGTGAAGTAGCAAATTAGAGGCTTGAATTGAGATTTCGACATTTTACGGGAGGTGACAAAGAAATTTTCGACACAATCCGAGCATTTCTATACACACCCTGTGTACAACTATGTGTATAAGTCGATATTCCTTGTGGAAAATCCCTAAACTTATTCACAATTCGTCAAAATTCTTGTGAACAATGTTGATGAATGCGTATTCAATCTGTGAATAACCCGTCCACCACTTCATTTATTCACACTATTCTTTATTTATCCACAATTAAGAAACCTCTAACTGAAATGCTTTCTACCACATCATAAGGCTTATCCCGACACAAATATTCATCTAGGCATATCCCTAATAATTGATTGACTATTCTGTCTTATTTCCAATAAGCTTTTTTATAAGTTCTACAAAAAATACATAGTGTTCAGGAGGAATGTATGAAGAAAAAATCTAAATGGCTACAAGTCGCCGGTTCCCTTAGTTTAACGGGATTTCTGTTGAGTTCCACCATTACCCCGATGGCACCATCGATCACCTCTCATGGAGTGGCAAAAGCTGAAGTTGTCGATTCACTCGAGTTGCAAAAAGCGTTCCAACAAGCTGCGCAGGAATTCAATGTCCCAGTTGAAATTCTACTTGCAGTGGGGTATAACGTATCACTGTGGGAGCATCACGACGGAAAGCCAAGTGCTTCCGGAGGCTACGGATTGATGCATCTGACGGATGTTAATACTGATCGTTTAGAAGATACCCACAGCGATGAACCCGCTCATATGTTTTTATCCGGTAAAGAGGACGCAGACGCTCAGCCCTTAGAAAAATCAACACTGAAAATCGAATCTACATTAGACATCCATGATCCAAAACTTCACACTCTGAATACCGCAGCTGAACTACTCTCTCTTCAACCAGAAACGTTAAAACAAAATAAAAAGCAAAATATCCGCGGTGCTGCAGCACTTCTGGCACAGTATGCCAAAGATACCACTGGAAAAACACCCTCTGACATAAACGGATGGTATGGGGCAGTCGCAAAATACAGCGGTTCAAACGACTACTCGGGAGCGAAGGACTTTGCGGACCGTGTATACGAGACAATCAATAATGGGGTGACGAAACAAACAGAGGATGGATCTTCCTTAACGTTAGCGCCTAAACAAACCAGCCCTAATCAAGAATCAATCCAATCGTTAAACTTAAAAATGGATACTGAAGAAACTGGGGCCGATTGTCCGAATGGCCTTTCATGTCATTACGTTCCGGCAGCTTACAAGAAGATTGACTGGGGCGGCGGGACCTACTATGAAACTTCATACGGCAATTACGACATTGCAAACAGACCGCATGACAATCAGGAAATCAAGTACATCGTCCTCCACGACACAGAAATCAGCTATGATTTAACCAAAACCGTGTTTCAGCGGGAATGGACCCAGGCTTCCGCTCATTATGTGATCCGTTCTTCCGACGGTGATATCACGCAAATGGTGGACAATAAAGATGTGGCCTGGCATGCCGGAAACTGGTATTTCAACTCCAAGAGCATTGGGATCGAGCACGAAGGTATCGCCATTGAGGGGGCAGCCTGGTATAACGAACAACTGTATCATGCATCAGCCCGATTAGTAAAACATCTTTCTAAAAAGTTCAATATTCCATTGGACCGCGATCATATCATTGCACATGATGAGATACCTGGGACGACAGCTGCAAGACAACCTGCTATGCACTGGGATCCAGGTCCATTCTGGGATTGGGCACATTATATGCAAATCCTTGGAGCTCCCCTGGAGTCAGGAAAAGGACAAAAAGGCATCGTCCAAATCCGTCCGAATTTCGAAACAAACAAGCCAATCCTTCAGACCCCATCGGGAGAACCTGTACCTGAACAATCGGCAAATTTTGTGTATTTGTATACAGCCCCAAGCTTTGATGCTCCGTTAATCAAAGACGCTGCCCTACCGAACGCCCACCCACTCGATGCGTCCAATTGGGGTAACAAGGCGGTTACAGGGCAAACCTTTTACAAGGCAGAAGAACAAGATGACTGGACAGCGATTTGGTACGCAGGACAAAAAGCGTGGTTTTATAACCCTAAGGGAACGAATACAACAAAAGCATCAGGTATTGTGATCACACCTAAAGATGGAACTTCGGGTATCCCTGTTTACGGACTGGCTTATCCAGAAGAAGAAGCTTTTCCTGATGGCATCCCGGTAAGAGGAATGTCCCCTCTTCAGTACACGCTGACTTCTGATCAAAAGTATGTAGCAACCGAAAAAGTAAAAGGAAGCTACTACAGTGCACCTGTTTACACGTACAATCCAGAGACGACACATAAAATCGTCTGGGGGAATGATGAGTTTTATCTTATCCACTTAAACCATCGCCTGGCATTTGTAAAAGCCAGCGATGTCGATGTTGTAGCTACTCCATAAAAAACACGGGCTGACTTTTAAAAAAAGTCAGTCCGTGTTTTTTCAGAACTTCTATTCATCTGTCACCCAAATCATGCACTTCTCTTCGCTTTTTTCATCATCCGGTCACTATACCAGAATCCGACGGTCAATGAAGCCGCGTCTACGACAATCAGCAACCAGGAGTCCGTATAGCCCTTTGAAACCGAAGCTGCAATGAGGGCTACGGTCAAGATCAAACCGACATAATGATTGTACGTCACCCGTGTGAACAGAACGACAAGCAATCCTGGTAAAAATAAACCTAAAATGATTTTGGACACGTTCAACTCTCCTTAAAGATAAGGGAATAACACATATTCTACCGAAGTTTTCCCTATCTGGAAAGATTTTTCCTACTCTTCACCCTGCTGAATTAATTTCTGGGTCCTATCCTTCAACTCACTATGAGGGATGAATTTCTCAGAAAGCATATCAGGCAGAATGTATTCCAAGAAGTAATGTACGCACTCCAGGTCCTTGTATTTCACAATGGTGGAAAGTGCTTCTTGATAAATTTCAATAAATAGAGGCTCTGGATTCCCTTTTTGAATTTCTCCAAAGGATTCATACAGAAGATCGATTTTATCTGCGACAGACAAAATTCTTCCTTCAAGGGATTCGTCTTTTCCCTCTTTAAAACGTTCTCTGTACACTTCTTGAAATTGCGGGGGAAATTCTGTAGTGATGAACTTATTGACCATCTGATCTTCCACCTGGCTGAAAAGCTCACGTAACTCCCCCGATGCATATTTTACAGGGGTCTTGATATCACCTGTAAACAGTTCCGCGTAGTCATGATTCAAGGCTTTTTCATACAGTGCTTTCCAGTCAAGTTCTTTCCCGCTCTGTTCTTCCACCGTTCCCAGGAATTGTGCGATTTTGGTAACCTTAAATGAATGACTGGCTACGTTATGCTCATGATACTTGAATCGCCCCGGACAGCGAATGAGGGTTTCAAGGTCGGATAAGCTTTTAAAATAGTGATGAATTCCCATCGTATTCTCCTCTCATTGGTCGACTTTACTTTATGAAAATAGTATCAAGTAGAAGAAGTAAGAGCAAAGATAAACCATTACCCCTCAGCTGCCAACCCTTCTAATTCTCCTAACAGTATATTATTTAGAGCATCGTGATAACGTGTGGGAATTTGGTGAGAGGCACCTGGAATGATATATATTTTCTTAGGATAGCAATCGTTATACAGTTTAAGTTGAGAATTGATCCAATCCGACCTTTCCCCGTAAATTAAGAGTAGCGGGATGGGTAGCTTACTTACCTGCTCTACCCCATCATAATGAAGTGATTGCTCGTAGAACTGATACCAAATATGGGGGTTCGCCTTATTCATATGACCCCTGAGTTTCTCACGCTCTAGCTTGTCCTTGAAATGCGCTCTGGAAATAATCCCGGAAAGGCGGTCCGGATGTTCCCGAACCATTTTCATTCCCATTTGGTGCATCCATTTCAGCTTGGGATTCGTGACTTTCGGGTATCCCCCTACCAGAATGAGGGAGGAAACCCGATCTACATAAGTACAGGCAAACATTTGTCCCACTACTCCTCCGGCAGAGTATCCGAGCATCACACATTCAGCAATGTTCAGGTGGTCGAGAACCGCCTTTATGTCTTCTACAAACTCCGAAATACTTATACTCTGTTTCATGGTAAAGGAGTCCCCGTGACCTGTTAAATCCGGAATGATGAGGCGAAAGTGCCTGGAAAGCACATGCTGCTTTATAAATGTCATCCTCCCCATACCCGGGGGATGGATCAAGACCAGGGGAGTCCCCTTTCCTAAATCGTCAAAATAAAGATCTCTATTCTTAAAGTGGATCATCGCCATAAAAATAAATCCTCCCTCAACCGCTTTACTACACATTGTTCTCGGGTTAAGGGAGTTCTAGTCACTATATTTAAATGAGACGGACGGAAACAACACCGTGTATTTCTTTTATCCTGCTTTTCACTTGATGTTCTTCTTCTTCGAGGAGTTTCTGATCCAAATCGATCATGGTATAGGCCCACGTATATTTACTGCGGTTGATCATATCTGCGATGTTGACCGCGTACCCTGAAAGAACATTGGCGATTTGACTGACCATATTCGGAATGTTTTGGTGCATGACCGTTACTCGCATTTTACCGCTATAAGGCAGTTCCACATCAGGCAGGTTAACAGCATGCTTGATATTACCTGTTTCAAGATACGTTTTCAGCTGCTTTGTCGCCATGATGGCACAGTTTTCTTCAGATTCAACGGTAGATGCGCCCAAGTGAGGAACAGGGACGACGTTTTTCATGTTCAATACCTTGTTATTCGGAAAATCCGTCACATACTTTCGGACAATTCCTGCTTCAAGGGCCTTTTCGAGAGCCCCTTCTTCCACTAGCTCACCTCTTGAAAAGTTTAAGATCGTCATAGCCTTTTTCATCTTCGTGAAGCCTTCTTCATTCACAAAGCTTGCCGTTTTGTCCGTTAATGGAATGTGCAGCGTAACGAAATCACACTCTGCCCATACTTCTTCTATATGATGAGCTCGCTTCACATCCTGTGATAAACGCCACGCCGCGTCAACGGATATAAATGGATCATAGGCGACCACATCCATCCCAAGGGCAAGTGCATCATTTGCGACAAGGACGCCAATCGCTCCCAAGCCTACAACACCCAGCTTCTTCCCTTTAATCTCACTTCCTACGAATTCTTTTTTCTTTGCTTCTACGACACTTGGTACGTCTTCCTCTGTTTCTTTTAACGTGTTCGTCCAGCCGACTGCAGAATACAGGTTACGGGAAGAAGCGATCAAATTAGCCAAGACGAGCTCTTTCACGGCGTTTGCATTGGCACCGGGCGTATTAAAGACCACAATTCCTTTTTCCGTACAGAGATCGATCGGGATATTGTTGACTCCTGCTCCTGCCCGTGCAATGGCTTTGACTGAAGCCGGGAAAGAATAATCATGCAAGTTCTTTGATCTTACAAGAATTCCATCTGGATCCCCATTCCCATTCAAATGGTAGTTCAGGTCATCCTCTATCAGTGAAAGTCCGCTTTGGCTAATGGCATTGTACGTATTGATTGAAATCATTCTCATAATCCTCCTTGATCAGACTCAAATTTTTTCATGAAATCGACTAGTGCTTCCACCCCTTCAAAAGGCATGGCATTATATAAACTCGCACGCATTCCACCCACGGAACGATGCCCTTTTAAAAATTCAAACCCTTCTGCTTTGGCTTCTTTTAGAAACCGTGCATCCAGCTCCTCGTCACGTGTTGAAAAAGGAATGTTCATTAAGGAACGATTATTTTCCGGGACAGGGTTATGGAATAAAGATGATTCATCTATACAGTGGTATAAGAGACCGGCTTTCCTCTCATTTTCAGCCTGCATCCCTTCCACCCCGCCATTCTCCTTTACCCACTCCAGCACAAGCTTTAATACGTATATGGAGAAGGTCGGAGGCGTGTTAAAGAGGGAATCATGCTTTACATACGTTTCATAATTCAACATCGTAGGACATGTATTCGATGCTTGACCGACCAGACTATCATGAATGATCGCCACCGTTACACCGGAAGGACCAAGATTCTTCTGAGCACCTGCGTAGATCAGTCCAAAAGAGGAAACATCTATTTTCTCAGAAAGAATGTGGGAGGACATATCGGCTACAAGTGGGATGCCTCCTGTTTCAGGCCACTCATGGTAACGTGTTCCTTCAATGGTATTGTTGGAGGTAATATGTATGTAGCTTGACTGTGGTGAAAAATCTTCTGGTGTATAAGCAGGGATATCGAACTTCTCTTGAGGTGATAAGGTTCGAACATTCCCAACCTTCTCCGCTTCTTTGACAGCTTTCTTCGACCAGCTGCCTGTCAGGATATAGTCAGCCTCTTGATGTGAACCGAGCAGATTAAGAGGAATCATGGAAAATTGCAGGGATGCTCCACCTTGCATAAATACGACATGGTAATCATCCGGGATCGAGAGCAGTTCACGCAATAAACCTTGAGCTTCTTCTATTATTTTTTGGAAAGGAGCAGATCGATGACTCAATTCCATCACAGACATACCCGTTTCTTGATAGTTCAATAATTCGCCTTGAACCTTTTTCAGAACAGGCTCAGGTAACACCGCAGGACCAGCAGAAAAATTATACACACGCTTCAACAACAGCACCGCCTAAAGTTCAGAATTTTTCAACAGTATAATCGCGCCCAGTGGTTTAGTCAATATCAAAAACCCATGATGAAAACGCTTAACATAACCGTTTTTAGGCTCATGCGTGGTTATGGATTGATTCTTTGTTGTTTTTAAAAACGGACATAAAAAAACCGGCTCCTCCATTTACCCGCGAAGGGCAAGATGAAGGGAGCCGATTGTATGAACATTAACCTGTTAAAATATCTTCTTTTGGATAGCGGATCTTTTCTTTGTCTGGTCTGGATAGGGAGAAGGCCAGTGTGAGGGGCCCCAGTTTCCCGACAAACATCACGATGATGATGATCCATTTACCTATTGATGTCAAAGATCCGGTAATTCCCATGGACAATCCCACCGTTCCAAAGGCTGATACCACTTCAAAGAGAATAGCCATGAAAGAAGCATTCCTTTCTGTCATATCAAGAAAAAAGAGAGCCGTAAAGACAAGGAGCACACTGATCATAGACACCGCCAAGGCCTTAAAAATATAGTTTTGATCAATCGTACGACGGAAAATACGAATCTCTCTTTTCTCCTTTAAGAAAGCAAACACACTCAATGAAATGACGACAAAGGTGGTAAGCTTGATTCCTCCACCCGTGGAAGCACTACCGGCTCCTATGAACATCAAAAGAATCGTGAGAAGCAATGTGGAGCGCTCCATGCTGCTATAATCAAGCGTGTTAAAACCAGCCGTGCGGGGGGTGACCGCTTGAAAATACGAAGCGAATAGTTTATCCAGTAGTGGCAATTGAGCCAGTGTATTCGGGTTATTATACTCCAGGATGAAAATCATCATAAAAGCGAATACATTGAGAACAAATGTCCCAACCACCATGATCTTCGTATGAAGTGACAGCCTTCTGATCGTTTTCGATTTCCATAGGTCCACTAAAACAGTGAATCCGATCCCTCCTAAAATAAACAGAAACGAAATCGTGATATTGACGACGGGACTTCCCACGTAACCCATTAAACTATCGGACCAAAGAGAGAATCCAGCATTATTAAACGCAGAAATAGAATGAAATAAACTGAAGTACAGCCCTCTTCTCCATCCGAATTCCGGTACCCATTCCGATGCCAATAAAAGAACAGCGAAGCCTTCTACAAGGAACGAAAAGATGAATAAATATTTTACAAGCTTGATGACTCCTCCTACGGAAGTCTGATTTAACGCCTGTTGAAGAAGAAGTCGTTCTTTAAACCCAATTTTCTTTCCGAGCATCATAAAGATCAAGACGGCAAAGGACATGATACCCAGCCCTCCGATTTGGATCAGACTCATAATGACCACTTCTCCAAAAAGGGTGAAGGCATCTCCTGTATCCACGACCGCAAGCCCTGTAACCGTCATGGCGGAAGTCGTCGTGAACAAGGCATCAAGCCATGTAATCGATTCCGTGGTGGCAAACGGCAGCTTAAGCAAACCCATTCCTACTATGATAAAGAATAGGAATGTCACAACGAGAAGCTGAGGAGGGCTTAACCGGATCACCTTATGCTTCATAAGTTATACACCTTCTTTTTCAAATCGGTTGATATCCCTGTTATGTCCAATGACGATCAGTAGATCTTCCATTTTTATGACTTCATCGGCAGAAGGGGATACAATGACTTCCTCCCCGCGGTGAATGGCAATGATATTACAACCGAATTTTGCCCGGACATCAAGATCATTTAAGGATTTGCCCGCGACCTTTTTAGACGCACGCACTTCTACAATACTGTGTTCTTTCGATACTTCGATATAATCAATGATCTTTTCTGACGTAATGTGATGGGCAATCCTTCGTGCCATGTCACGTTCAGGGTGAATGACTTTATCGGCCCCGATCCGGTCCAACACCTTCTGATGATAAGCGTTCGAAGCTTTCACCCATACTTCTTTAACCCCTAATTCTTTTAAAAGTAAAGTGGTAAGAATACTTGCCTCTATATTATCCCCAAAGGACACGATCACGTGATCAAAATTTCTGAGCCCAAGGGATTTCAACACAGATTCATCCATCGCATTCGCCTGCACGGCATGCGTGGCAATGTCTATATACTGTTGGACAACATCGTGATGAATATCTATGGCTAACACTTCAACATCCAGGTCAGCTAATTCCTGAACCAGATTTCCTCCAAATCTCCCTAATCCAATAACGGCAAACTGCTTTTTCATGATGAAATCCTCCAAAACCTTTTTAATAGCTTAACCATCTAGTACTTCTTCCTTACAACAAAAGCGCAGACAGCTCAAACAGAGACGGTAACATAAGACGAACCTGGCGAAGACTTCCTTTGCCTTTTTGGCAGGTTTGACTCATGTCCTCTGGCCTCCAGCCTCCGGAGCCGGACTTCTAAAACAACGCAAAAAGACCAACAGGAACTAAGCCTGTGGTCATCCATAATCGATCACAAGTATCATCCTCTCCCATTACGCTTACGAGGTTAGCTGACGGATTCGGGTTATGGAAGTAGCCCTACCTTTCAAAAGAAAGGATTCACCCCTTTAAATACTCGGGTCCCCCGCTTCAAAAATGAATTAAGCGATTAAGAATATTTATTTGATGATAGATATATTACTCCTCTCCTAATTCGTTGTAAATAGGTTTTATGTAAAATTTTTTAGTCTCTTTTCGTAAAGTTTTTTGCTATTGAAAAAGCGAGTAGTGGTTGATTTCCGCTCCAGGTGCTCGCTTTCCGCGGGGCGTGAGTTGAGGAGGCTCGGCCGAACGTCCGCGGAAAGCGAAGCAGTTCCCCTCACCATCCAGCACATTCTGATTGACAGAGCCAAAGCAGACCTTTTGTTAAAAAACAACAATCATTTAGTAAAGAGCAATTTTTCAAAAGAAAAAGGAAAAATTAAATCAAGCCATCCAGCATTTACTGTTCGTTAAAAAGGTTTCTCTTTTCTATATCCGGGGAATAGCATACATAAGTATTGCGAAAATAGAACCAGAAGGGAAGAAGTGTTTATGGCAGGAGTTTCATCCATTACAACATCAAGCAGTTCATCTGTTTCATCAAATGATATAAAACCTTGGATTCGAGGGTTTGCACGAATTGGATATATTTCGAGAGGAATTGTTTATATGCTGATCGGTGCATTAGCCGTTATGGCGGCACTCGGAATAGGAGGAAGCACTTCGGACTCGAGCGGTGCCTTTGCAGCAGTGGCGAGCAAACCCTTCGGGGAAGTCCTTCTCTGGATATTAGGTCTTGGTCTGATTGGAATCGTTCTTTGGCGCCTCATTCAAGTGGTAAAGGATCCAGAACATGTGAAAAACGACGGGAAATCCATGTTTAGAAGGCTGGCTAATCTGATCAGCGGGATTGCATACGGTTCTTTAACTTATAATGCTTTCGCGATTGCAATGCATGCCAAAAGCTCCGGGTCGGGTTCGGGATCTAAACAGACCTTATCTGCTAAGTTATTGTCTCAGCCCTTTGGTCAATGGATTGTCGGGATTGTCGGACTTATCATTATTGGATATGCACTCTATGAAATTCATAAAGCTTATACTGAGAAATACACGAATAAATTTAAACGGCATGAAATGTCCGAGAAAGAATGGGAAATGGGAAGAAAGACAGGAAAGCTAGGGTTATATTCCCGAGGCATGGTCTTTTTACTGATCGGTTATTTCTTTATTCAAACGGCGATCACAGCCGATCCTGATAAAACACAAGGATTGGACGGGGCACTTTCCAAGATCGCTCAACAACCTTATGGACAATGGCTGCTTGGATTTGTGGCGGCAGGATTGGTCCTTTATGGCGTATTTCAGATTCTAACAGGAAAAAACCGTCATATGAGCATTTATTAAGAATGAAAAGGAGCAGCCAATCGGCAGCTCCTTTTTCCTTGTTCTTCTGGCATCAATGTTAAAATGTAACTGGATCCATTTCTTCTGTTAAAGTCTTCATATTATATCCTTGATCATTCAACTTCTTAAGTAAAGAATCTAAATAAGCGAGTGTCGTATGCTTTTCATGCATAAGAATGACTTTTGACTGATTTTCATATGGAAAATAAGCTAACTGATCCACAACACTCTGAACATACTCCCCACTATGAAATTTCCAATCTTCACTATCCACATTCCAATCCCATAATCTAAATCCTTCTTTCTTTACTGCTGTCAAATATTCCGGTTTCATATTGGGTACGGACCCATAAGGAACGCGAATCAACTCGCTTCGAATACCTGTAATGGACTCTAACGTAGATTGAGCCGTCAGCATCTCCCCTACAACCGATTTACTAGATTGGTAGATTTCGGATACATCATGGGTGACACCATGCAACCCGACGCTATGCCCTTCTTCCACCATCTGTCGAACGGCCTCACTATGTTTTTTCATATTCGGTTCCAGCATAAAGAAGCTCGCTTTTGCCCCATATTGATTAAGCACTTTAAGAATCGCTTTCGTATTTTCATTAGGACCATCATCGAATGTGATGTAAACCGTCTTTTCATCCTCGAAGTTCCCTTGTTCATTCACATTGGTCGAATGGTCTTCTATTTTCACTTCCTCATAGTAATTTTCGTCTTTCACACTCTCTGCTTCATTGGAATTAACTCCTTGTTCCTCTCCTTGAGTGCTGTCATGGTCCTCATTCCCTACTACAGGTTGTCCCGATTCGCCTTCCTCTTTTTCAGAAGGTTCTTCCTGGACTGCTTTTTGTTGAGTCGTTGGTTCCTTTGAAATCTTCGCTTCCCCGGTGTCCAATACCCACGAAGTTGAAAGAATGAGTAATAATACGATCGCGCCCGCCAAGCCTCCCAATTCAATGGGCTTAATCCATTTTCTTTTTTTCCGTTGTCTCCCCATATCGATCACCTTTCTCCATTCTTGTTATGTTAAATGATAGGGTCATAGGCGATGAAAAGGGTTACTTGCCGGTTACAAAGCAAGGCGACTTTTGTAACTTTTTTGTTACTTTTGTCGATTGAGTTTACACTATACTAGTGAAAGCTATAGGCAGGATGTGATGATCAATTGAAGAAGATTTTGTTCCTTATGGGTTGTCTTTTCGTGTGTACGGGTTGCTCATTATTCCAATCCAATACATCGTTACTGAAGCCGCCTGAACTTCCGGTTAAACAGCAGGAAGTGAAACAAGCGATCGGAAAATATGTTCCCTCACAGGCGGAATGGGTTTCACCGATTGAAGACAAACAAGCGAATAAAATGATTGAAGCAGATTTGGATCACGATCAAATGAACGAATTGATCGTATTTTATAGACTAACTGATCAAACCTCTCAAATAGAAGCCATTGTTCTAAAGGAAGAAAAAGGGGATTGGAAGGAAAAAATGAAATTGAAAGACCTTGGAAGGGAACTACATAAAGTGGAATTTCTCGACTTAAATCAGGATGGATACCAAGAAATATTGGTTGGGTTCTCTTTCTCAGAAGACACCTCAGACAAAGCATTGATCGTGTACGACTTGAGTAAAGGTAAGCCTCAGAAGCTGTTTGAATCCCAATATAGTGCGTTTTTTTCAGGGAACTTCACGAAAGATGATCAAGGGGAAATCCTCCTCGCATCACTGGTACCAAACCAGTCTCATTCTGTTCGTCTTTATCAATTCAGCAACCATAAAATGAACGTGTTAGATGAGCTGAAATTAGATCCATATGTATACCCTTACTACCACTCCTTAGCCGGGTCCATTTCCCCTTCATTAAAAGGAGCGATACTGGATGCAGGTGTAGGTGCTCATTCGTCTACGTCATTCATTATTGGTGTAGAGGGTGAGAAGTTGAGGAATGTCTTACCGGAAAACATGAAGGAGGAAGAGCTTTTCAGGGCATATGCCGTGAATAGTGAAGATTCGAACGGAGATGGAATCCTTGAATTCACTCTTCAAAAAGAGGCAGGCGATGATAATCTTGCCTATTCTGACATGCCTTTCATCAATGAGTATTATCAGCTCAGCGACCAAAAACAAGCCGAGCTCATTCATCGATACTACGACAATGCAGCTTATTTATACAGGTTCGAGATCCCCCAGGACTGGCCCTCTGTATATATAGAGGAATCAGAAGACGGACGTTATGTGGAATTTCTTTCTACTAAAGATGGCAGCGTGCTATATGATGTATACGCGATTGACAAGGGTCAACCACTGCCAAAAGGGTGGAGTCTATTGTATGAAAGCAATCAATTCACATATGTAACAAAATACTCAACGGCAATAGGCAAGCGCCTTTTCCAGCCAATCTGATGACAAAATGGAGGTGTAATTGAATGAAGAACATTTTGATTATTGAAGATGAAGAATCCATCCGTGGCTTTATCGAGATTAACTTAATGCGATACGGATACGCCGTCTTTCAAGCTGGGAGCGCAGAGGACGGAATCCACCTGATCAAGAGAGCACACCCCCCCATCGATATTGTCCTACTTGATGTCATGCTCCCCGGTATGAACGGATTTGAAGCATGTAAAGAGATAAGAAATTGGAATCCATCCATTGGAATCATCATGTTAACAGCCAAAGTGCAGGAAATGGATAAGGTACACGGATTGATGAATGGGGCAGATGATTATATCCCGAAACCATTCAGTCCAAATGAACTCATTGCTCGAATCGAATCGTTACTCAGAAGAATGAATGTTCATCGGGACAAGGAGGATAGCCAATCCCCCATCACGCTAAACGAACAGAAGAGACTTCTATTCGTTCAAGGAAAGAAGATTGACCTTTCCCCGATAGAGTATGAATTACTCAGCATCATTTTCAAGGCAAATGGAGAAGCGATCTCCCGCAATGATCTCTTGGATGAAGTATGGGGACTTCAATACGCAGGGGATCCGAAGATTGTGGACGTAAATATTCGGCGAATCCGTCAAAAAATTGAAAATGACCCTTCCCGTCCTCACTATATCCTTACGGTTTGGGGATATGGGTATCGCTGGAATGACGAAAATGGGAATTAAAAGAAGATTACTCATTCAGAACGTCTCTCTTATTACCTTAACCATTCTGTTATTTTTGGGCATTCTCGTTTCTGGAATCTATTCTTATTACTACATCGGTACAATAGATATGCTGAAGAATCATGCTGTGAATTCATCACAGTTTGCCAATAAATATATGAACCTGCATTCCTTTACCTTGAGGAATGAATTGACTAATCTCCAAAAAAATTTCTCCATCCCTCAAGCCGAAACACAAATATTAAACGCACGTGGAGACTTATTATCCTCTTCTAGTGGTTTTATTCCGGATGAAAAGCCTGATTTCAAGGATATTGAGGAGGCATTTCGAAATGGCAGCGGAACTTGGATCGGCAACCACCCTATAACAGGTGAGCATATCTTGGCTGTGTCGGTACCATTAAATGGAGAGAATAACACCATTGGATTGATCCGGTTTATAACATCCCTGGAATCACTGGATAACAATTTCCGAACAATCTTGCTTTCTTTGTTTTTAATTGGACTCGTTATTTTGCTTATCGTTTTTATGGTGAGTACACTTTTTGCACGTAATTTAACGAAACCTGTGATTGAACTGACCGAAGCATCACAGAAGCTTGCCAAAGGAGAATTGGAAACAAGAATTGTCGGACAGTACAAGGACGAATTCCAAACCTTGAGTACATCCTTTAATGACATGGCGAGGGAACTCCTTAAAACCGAGAAAATGAAGAATGAGTTCATCTCTTCGGTTTCCCATGAAATTCGCACTCCCCTTACAAGTATTAAAGGATGGAGCGAAACATTGCTGACGGGTGATTTACAAAATGTTCAGGAAAACAAAACGGGGTTGACCATCATTTCAAAGGAAACGAATCGATTAATTGGACTGGTAGAGGATCTATTGGACTTCTCGCGTTTTTCAAATGGATCATTTACGATTCACCCCACTACCTTTTCTTTCATTCGAACTCTGAATGAAGTCATTCTACAGCTGAATCAAAAACGGAAAGAAAAAGGTATATCCATTATGTTGGAAAGCGATGAGACAGTGGATCTATTCGCAGATGAAAATCGTATCCGACAAGTGTTGATCAATCTCTTAGATAACGCAATAAAATACTCGGACCCGAATTCAACGGTTTTCATTCGTTATATCCAGACGAATTCCCATTTTACCTTTGAAATAGAAGATGAGGGGCAGGGAATCGACCCGGAACACCTGCAACACATTGCCACCTTATTCTATAAGGAGAGGGAGAATTCAGATGGGGTAGGGTTAGGATTAGCGATCTGTAAAAACATCGTTGAATTGCACCATGGAAAATTTTTTGTGAAAAGTGATAAGGGTTCAGGTACAACGGCCGGTTTTACCATTCCCTTACGTTCTTAAAGAGCTTGGATTTTGAATCCAGGCTCTTTCTTTATAATCGATTAGGCATGAATTTTGACACTCCTTTCATTCTATTGTATCTTATGACAATGAATCCTCACTAAACCTATCAGAATTATAGAAATAGTATTTTTGAGATATTTGGGGAAATCTACTAAATAGAAGGAGTGGCTACAATGAAATCTCTTTGGAAAGGTTATCTAGATACGTCCCTTATTGTGAAAATAACCGTTGCTCTTGTACTGGGGATTGCGGTAGGACTGATATTCGGAAAAGATGCATCCGTCCTTTCTCCCTTGGGCGATATATTGATTCGCTTGCTGAAATTTCTTATCATCCCTCTTATCCTGTTTACATTGATGGTCGGCGTGAACCAGACCAATGTGAGCAAACTCGGACGAATGGGAGGAAAAACGTTCTTATATTATTTATTCTCTTCAGCATTAGCCATTGTGGTAGGCATTGCCGTTGCCAGTATTTTCAACCCTGGAACGGGCATGACCCTCGATACAACGGAGAAATTTGAAGTACCGGAAAATCCAGGGATGACCAGTGTACTCCTGAACATTATTCCGGAGAATATCGTCACGGCATTCACGGAAATGAACCTCCTGGGAATCATCTTTACCGCCCTTGTGTTTGGTATTGCCATTTCCTATTTAAGGTCATCATCCGAGCATCATGAACTGGGTGAACAAGTATATACAGTCGTGAACGGGTTAAACGAAGCGACCCTTGCGATCATGAAGGTGATCCTTCAATATGTGCCGGTCGGTATCTTCGCCATCATGGCGGAAACGGTCGGGAAACAAGGATTGGATACACTTTTGTCTCTAGGGAACATGATCCTGGTTCTTTACATTGCTTTGTTTGTTCAAATTGCCATTTATATCATCGCGTTACTCTTCTTTAAAATCAGGCCAGGCAGGTTCTTTGCTCAAGCTAGAACACCCATGATTACGGCATTTGTGACTCAAAGCAGTTCCGGTACCCTGCCTCTTACTTTAAACGCAGCGAAAAACCTTGGTCTGTCGAAGAGCTTATACGGATTCAGCTTACCCCTCGGGGCCACAATCAATATGGACGGCGCTGCAATCCGGATCGCAGTGTCCGCTGTTTTCGCGGCTAATGTAATCGGAAATCCACTAAGCTTGAATGATATGCTGGTCGTCGTCCTCGTCGGAACCCTGGCTTCAATCGGTACAGCCGGTGTTCCCGGGGCAGGTATCATCATGATTGCCACTGTCTTCGCCCAGCTTGGGTTGCCGATGGAGACGGTTGCCCTGCTAACTGCGATCGATGCCCTTGTTGGTATGGGGTGTACAGCTCTTAATGTGACAGGGGATTTGGTTGGTACGTCGATTATTGATAAGACGGAGAATGGAGACAAACAAGAAGCCGCTTCCATCTAAATATTGAATAAAAAACAAGCTTGAGTTGGACTCAAGCTTGTTTTATTTAAGGACGGGATTTCCATTCCGTTAAGGCATCCATCAATTTTTCGTGCTCTTTTTCTCCCTTAACAGCAAACCTTAACCACCTTCCATCCAGCCCTTTGAAATTAAGGGTATGGCGGCTCACAATCCCATTTTCTAACAGAAAACGGAATAACTCAGTTTGGCCGTTAAGCTCCGGATCCCTTAAGAGATAAAAGTTTGTCTGACTTGGTGAATAGTCAAATTGGCATTCGTCGAAAAATGCAAATAGCTTCTCCCTCTCCCGTTTCACCATGCATTGAGTATGACGGATAAAATCCTTTTCCTCCAAGAGTGTTTCCCCTACTTTTTGAGCGATCCCGTTTACACTCCAATGAACCTGATAGGTTTCCAATTCTTTCACTACTGTCTCCCCAGCCATAAGAAAACCCAGGCGGATCCCAGGAATACTGAACATTTTCGTCATGCTTCTTAAAACCATGAGATTTGTATATTTCTTTACCAGAGGGGCTATCGTTACCTCCTCCAAAGGAAAATCATAAAATGCTTCATCCACAATCACGTAACAATTTTTATTATTAGCTTCTATAATGATTTCTTCTAACTTGGAAGCAGAATACAACACACCCGTGGGATTGGTAGGATTACATATAAAGACAGCATCCATTTTCGGCAGGGTTGCTTTCAATTGATTCACATCCAGGTCCCAATCATTCTCTTTTAAAATAAAATGATGGATAGTGCAATCATTGATTTGACAAGCTTTCTCATATTCTGAAAAAGTGGGATGGATGATCAGAACATTGGAATGGGACAGCCATCTACCAATTAAATGGATCAGTTCTGCGCCGCCATTACCAATGAGTATCGCTTCTGCCTCTATCTCTTCCTTCCGTGCAATGCTTCTTCGTAATGCTGCAGAATGCGGGTCAGGATACGTAATGATCTCATCTAATAGATCTTTCCATATTTTTTTTAAGACAGCTGGTGGACCGTGTGGATTAATGTTTGCACTTAGATCAACGATTTGGTCAGGCATCCTGATATCCATTGCTTTATATGTATACTGTGGATTAGATCCATGATCTGGTAATACCAACAAGAATTCCTCCTATCCAAAGAACAATGATGAAGATGAAACAAGCCTTCTGCATTCGGGCAATGGTTTTCTGGATATGATTTCGTTCTAATTCGAAAACCATCCTTCCCATTTTCGCCCGATCAGAGACTATTCCTTTATATGTATTGAGTCCTCCCAGTTGTATTCCTAAATTCGCAGCTACAGCCGCCTCTCCCCAGCCGCTGTTTGGACTGGGGTGTTTCTTGGCATCTTCAAGTAGAATTCCAAACCCCTCTTTGTAAGTGAAATATTCAGGACGTTTACAGAAATATAGGATGACTCCCGTTATTCTACTTGGAATCCAATTCAGTACGTCATCCATCTTGGCTGACCCCCACCCAAAATCGATGTACCGCTTGTTCTTGTATCCCACCATGGAATCACACGTATTCACACATCTGTACACGATGGCTAGTGGGGCACCTCCGATCAACGCCCAAAACAATGGAGCCGTTATCCCATCGCTAGTATTTTCCGCAACGGTCTCAACAGTTCCTCTTACGATTTCACTTTCATTTAAGTGTTCTGTATCTCTGCCCACGATATAAGAAAGCTTCTCCCTCGCTGTTTTCATGTCGTTTTTTTCAAGTGGGTGAAATACTTCTAAAGCCGCCAATTTAAGGCTCTTCTGGGAGATGGTCGTCATGATGATGATTGCTTCTACCAAGACTCCCATAATTGTATGAATAGAATAACTTGCCCAAATGATGCAGGAGGTAAGAATAAATGCCGATACTACCAATATCGATACCATCACTATGCCTTTACTTCTTAGAAATCCCCCTTTATTCAAGCTACGATCTAAACGAGAAATCGCTTTTCCCATCCATTTAACAGGATGTGGCCACTCTGGTGGATCTCCGATCCATAAGTCCAGCACATAGGCAATGGTTATAGCAATCAAGTGATGAATCATCATAAGGCACCCACCCTTTTCTTATACTTGGAAATCGCTTGGATGGTGCACTCATAAACTCCTTTACTAATCCATTTTCCTAAGGGGGTGATCGTTCCAGCATATTTCAGAAGCACTCCCTCTTCAGTGCTAGCGATTAATATACTGTCAGTAGAGGTACCCGTTGCTCCACTCCTTGTTATGGGATCTTTTACATTATGAGCCTCAAGAGCTTTCACCTTGGCTTCTGTTGCAGTCATAATCCCCTGTATGCTTGCGGCCTCTGATACTCTCCCATTGATAAACACCCAGATGTTAATCGTGCCCGGTGAATGATCAAACGAATGACGGTCACTCATACTCGCATCAACGGCATTACCTACTCCTGCGGTAACGACAATAAATACAGAAAATGATCCCCCCTCATAAAATCCCCAGCAGACATCTTCCAATTGAACAGCCGTCATCATCCCAACCGTGTCTTCTACCTGGGCACCCATTTGCTGAAGGAATCTTTCCATTTCTTCATGGTGGTCCTCACTATTATAGCTTTTTGATACATGGCGATTGACAAATGTTGAATACCAACCTGTTCCGGCATTGGTGACTCCAGAGGATACTGTTTTTAGTGGGAGTGGTGATTGAAGGATGATCTGGTCCTTGGAGTGACTAAGTAAGTGCTGATTGATGATTAAAAGATTTTGAAACTCTTTATTTCCGTTATTCATTATTATCTGCTCCTCCCAGGCCATATCAATAACATTATTTCTATTAAAAAAGCAAACTACTGTCAGTAGTTTGCTTGAAAGAAAAGTCTATGAAACCCGATGGTGCTCCCACCCCGATGACTCATCCGCAAAAATGATTCCCAGCTCGTGATGATCACCTTCATAAAGGGCTCCTTGCGTAAAACGGTTTTCCCCGTTTGTTCCAAGTACCTCAAGCTTACAGTACGCCCCGTTCTTTTGAAGGGCTTCATAAAACGCTCTTTCTGTATTCACTTCGACTCCATTTACTTTCAGTACGATTTCTCCTACTTCCAGTGTCAGTTTCTTTGCAGGAGAACCGGGTAGAATTCCAAGAATCATGACTCCCTTTGACTGTCTTTTAAAGAAGTATGGCTTAGAGTTTTCAGCACTTCGGAAGCGATAGGAAATCCATGCCCGTCCACACATTGCCACAACAGCTGCTGCGATTGAAAACATAGGAGCCCAGAATCCTGTTATAGCTAGTGTCAAGACGAATGCACCCAGCCAGAAAACCCTGTAACCAGTTTGCTTGATCGCAACCTCAGGCAAGGTACTTTTAACAAGCTGTTGAAAACCAAGAAGGAACGGGACACAAAGGAGCGAATACGTTTCTGTCCCCATTGTTAACACCGGCCACCATTCAAATGGAGGGGGCAATGTTCCAGCAGGAATTGGCACAAACATCGGTACAAGCCATAATTTCTTCCCTTGATGAGCCCCTACCTTAAGACCTCGGGCACTCTTTAGCAAACGAGGTGAAGTATGCTTCCCCCCGTTCATTCGAATCAGGCTTCCTTCAATCATCGTCAACACACCAAGAAGGACGACGATGGAACTCAGCATACCTACATTCAAGCTTTCTACATATGTATCCACATAGGGGATTTCCCACTGGAAATAATCCACCGCAAACAGGATGAAGTACGAAAACCCTACAGTCATGGTCGCAGACATAAGCTGAAAACGACTCGTTAATGCAAACAGGATGGACACCATCCCTATAAGCATGATTCCAGCGAAAGGAATCACAACCCCCGCTCCAACTATTACGACAGAAACCAGCAACCCAAGTACAATCCCATATGAAAATAAAACCCGCGTATCATGATATCCATCCAGCAATCTCGTATTAAAATCCCTTCGTTCCCTTTTGACACGATAATAGCCCGTCATGATAGCGAAAAATACAGACACATATAAAACAGGATGAAGAAATAACTTTCCAAATCCCTTCACGAACTCCAGCAACCAAAGCTCAACCAATGATCCGTCACCACCTTTTGTAAGAAAATTTGCATTATCTACTATTTTATCAAACTACTCTCCTAAAACCTATTGCAATTTTATTTGATTCTTTTACGATTCGATTTCATTTCCGACAGCATTCCGCATATTTTCCCGGGAAATGATGTCGGTTAGACAGGAAAAACAGGTGATTATGTGTAATTCCCAAAATTAAAACAGAGCCGACCATCATGATGGTCGGCTCCCAAATGATTAACGCGTTGCTGTTCTTTCTATATATTCCAAAGCCGCCTGCAGCTGCAGGTCATTCTTCTCATCCTGAACTGCTTCAAAGATTTCTTCCTGTAATCTTTCCGCCGTTACAGTATCAATGATTCCGGTGACATCAGTACTCTCCTGACTCTGGAAATCCTTTACGGCTTTTTCCGTTTCCTTACTGAAATATCCGTCCACGCGGTCAATGGAAAATCCAAGTCCTTGAAGCATTTCCTGGGCGTTTTGAATCTGTTCATTGTTCATTCCTTCTTGAAGGGGCTTTTCCACTTGAAGCGGGTGGGCATAGAAATAGGATGGCTGTCTGACAGGGATATCCGGTTTGATCCCCTTTTTATGAATCCAGTTTCCATTTGGTGTCAACCACTTGAACATCGTCAGCTTGATATTGCTTCCATCTCCCATAGGAACGGCTTGTTGCACGGTGCCTTTCCCAAAGCTCTTCGTTCCGATGAGCGGATACCCTTCTGCTTCTTTTAGCGCTCCAGCCAGGATTTCAGAAGCCGAGGCACTTCCCTCATCTATCAACACCACTACAGGATAAGCCTTTCTTGCTTTACTGTTTGAGAAAGATTTCATCACTTCTCCACTTCGCTCTTGAATTTGAACATACGGCTTTTTCTCCGTTACGAATTCTTTAAGAATTTCTTCTACACTTGAAAGGAGACCTCCTGGATTCCCTCTCACATCCAGAACCAATCCTTCTACCTTTTTCTTTTCAAGTTCGCCTAATTGCTTTTTAAAATCAACGGCTGTATTTTCCGAGAAAGTAGTAATCTGGATGTAGCCTGTTTTCTTTCCATTGACTTCCTTCACATCAGAGAGGACCGTCTCAACAGGAATTTCATCACGTTTCACAGATACTTTGATGGGGTCCGTCAGTCCTTCCCGCGTAATCTCCAATTGAACCTCAGTACCCTTTTTCCCTCTGATTTTCAAAGTAGCTTCGTACAGGTCAAGTCCTTCGATGCTATTTCCGTCTACTTTAATGATACGGTCATTCGGTTTCAGTCCCGCTTCTTCCGCAGGAGAATTTTTAAAAGGAGCGACAATGATCAGCTTTCCGTCCATGATTGTGACTTCTGCTCCGATTCCTTCAAAAGAAGAATCCAGGGCGTCATTAAATTGCGATGCCGTTTCGGCATTCATGTAAACGGAATAAGGGTCATCCAGAGTCTTCAGCATTCCCTGAATCGCACCTTCCACCAGCTGCCCTTTATCCACATCCTGAAAGAACTTGTCACTAATCAAGTCATACGCCACTTCTACTTTGTGCAGCTTGTCATTGAGCTCGCCTTTTCCGTCAAACTGAGCAAGCTCGTCCCCATCCTTGCCCGTCCATTCCAAGCCGCCATACATTCCTCCAGCACCGATCAGCATACTGATGATGATTGTGATGATGAGCTTTCTGCCCGTCCACTCCATATATTCCCCTCCAGCTTGTTGTTGGTCTTTGTATAGATAAGAGTGGCGCGACTAAGGACGCCAGCCTTTCTTATCCAACGAAAAAGACACCACACAAAAACGCGCTAAGGCGGTGCAATGTCTTTGCTTATCTAACTATATGCCGGAGGGGGACGAGTTATGATAAGAGAGCTCTCATTTTGTCCCTGTAAAAACTCTTTGAACGTGATGGTTTTTGAGGTGAGAAGCAATGATTCCTCCCCACTTTTCAAATTCAACCAGGAATCCGTCATGACCAAAGGCGGTGGAGATGAAGTAGTGTTCACTCTTTGGTACGAGATGTGTAAACTCCTTTAGATAGTGAGGTGAATAAATTAAATCACCTTCATAGCTAATCGAAATCAGTTCGCACTGATAATTCTTCGCTACCTCTTCTGTTCCTCCTCTCCCCCTTCCAATATCATGTGAGTTCATGGCTTTCAGCAGGGTAAGATAGCTGTTTGGATCAAACCGCTTTCCTAATTTCTTTCCTTGGTAATCGAGATAGCTTTCGACATTGAATTGTTCGTTTTGCTTTTCACGTTGGAAACGCTGATCGAACAGTTCCTGAGTCCGGTACGTGACCATCCCAACCATTCTGGCAATCTCTAATCCTTTTAAGATAGCGCCTGGTGGATAATGTCCCTTTTGAAATCCGGGGTCCTCTTCAATCGCTGTGATCCCGATGTGATTAAAAGCGAGACCATAATCATTCAAGGAAGGTGTGACGGCAAGAGCGAAAACTTTATTTATATAGGCAGGATACAGGGCTCCCCATTCCAGGGCCTGCATCCCTCCCAGTGAGCCTCCGATAACCGCTTCGATGCGGTCGATCGAAAGTTGTTGGAGTGCTTCATATTGGGCATGGACCATGTCTCTTATCGTAACACCCGGGAAGTCCGGACCGTAACGTTCTCCGGTATGTCGATTGGTTGACGTTGGTCCCGTACTTCCTTCACATCCTCCTAATACATTAAAGGCAATCACATTAAAATGTTCGGTATCAATATACGACCCGGGACCAATCAGTCCATCCCACCAGCCCCGGTCTTCACTCGTTCCCTTTACGATATGGGTCCCGGTGAGGGCATGGCAAACCAGGATGGAGGGTCCTTCTTTGTTTCCTGTCCGTTCATACGTAAGATCTACATTTTTTAACGTGGTGCCTGACTCTAATGTGAGGGATGGGATGGTAATGGAGCTTACTTCATACGTGTATGACTTCTCCATTCCTCCACCTCCTTTTTTGGTGTTGTAGCGGGGGGATCAGGATTCCACACCAGATAGCCCCGCTTGTAAAACAGTTGACTTTGGACTGATTTTTGGATATTGCCATTAGGGCGTTGAGAATTCGTCGTTAAGACTTTCGTCAAGAATTCAGATATTCATTCTAGGGGACGGCGCGTGCATCCTGTTCGCTGATACAATCCCGATTTTGCTGATATATTGGGAATTTCACTGATAAATCGTCCGATTTCGCTGATATATTCGAAATTCCGCTGATAAAATCAGGTTTTCGCTGATATCTCCCTTAAGTAGACCCCGGATGCTCTATAAATAGTATCTAAATCCACCTTTTCACCCTGTAAAGTGATTTCAATGACGATTTTAGGGCCATATTCTCCAGTTTCTATCACACCCGTGATGTTTCCAACGCCACTTCAATAGCATGGTCCAAGTCCTCGATCAGGTCCTTCGCAGACTCTAATCCAACAGAAAGTCTCACAAGATCCTCGGTTACCCCTGTAGCACGAATTTCCTGGTCGTTTAATTGCTGATGGGTCGTGGATGCCGGGTGGATGATCAGTGATTTTGCATCCCCTACATTGGCCACATGAGACCAAAGAGAAATGTTATCGACTACTTTCCGTCCGGAATCTCTTCCACCTTTAATACCAAATACGACGATGGAACCCGCTCCGTTTTTCAAGTATTTTTGAGCAAGCTTGTGAGACGGATGCTGAGGCAACCCTGGATAGGATACCCACGCAACGCCATTATGCTGATCTAAATGCTCCGCAATCTTAAAGGCATTCTCTGTGTGACGTTCGATGCGAAGATGCAGCGTTTCTAATCCCTGCAACAGAAGGAATGCGTTTTGCGGACTTAAGCACGCCCCTAAGTCACGAAGCAGCTGCACCCTTAATTTTGTAATGAATGCTGCCGGTCCTACATCCTGTGCGTAGCGCAGTCCATTATAGCTTCGGTCCTCTTCTGTGAAACCCGGGAACTTTTCATGATTCCAATCGAACTTCCCACCGTCAATGACAACTCCCCCGATTGCTGTACCGTGACCTCCGATCCATTTTGTTGCAGAGTGGATGACGATATCCGCTCCCCACTCGATCGGCTTACATACATATGGAGTGGCAAAGGTATTATCGATGATCAACGGGATATGATGGTCATGTGCCACTTTTGCTACCGCTTCAATATCAAGCACATGTAGACTTGGATTCCCGATTGTTTCAGCGAATACCGCTTTCGTTTTAGGAGTGATCGCTTTGCGGAAATTTTCCGGGTCTGTCGGATCTACGAAATGCACCTTGATACCGTATTTCGGGAGAGTGGTAGAGAATAGATTATAGGTTCCACCATAGAGATTGGTAGCTGCTACAATTTCATCACCTGCTCCGGCGATATTTAAGATTGATAGTGAGATAGCGGCCATTCCGGATGATACACCAAGTGCTCCGATTCCTCCTTCTAACAGAGCAAGGCGTTTTTCCAACACGTCTACAGTCGGGTTCATGATGCGCGTATAAATGTTACCCGGCTCTTCAAGGGCAAATAATTTTGCCGCATGATTACTGTTATCGAAAACGTAGGATGTCGTTTGGTAAATCGGCACTGCCCTCGAACCTGTAGATGGATCCGGCTCCTGTCCGCCGTGAAGTAGTAGTGTGTCGAAATCGAATGATTTTGTCATAGAGAATTCCTCCTAAATGGTTTTGGTGATTGGGTTTCCGTTTTGCGGTTGGATGTTTTGGACGTTTGCCTGTTAAAGTTTGTTAGAATTTTGACTGTTAAATTCAGAATGATATTTGACTGTTAAAATAATGCGTTTTTTTAACAGTTGAATTTTCGACTTATTTTAACTGTTAAATATCGTCCCATTTTCTCCTGTTAAATTTCCACCAAAATTCTGCTGTCGAACTCTGAAACTGAAAAATCGAAGAAGTATGTTTCCTTAAGAAGATAGAAGAGGAAAAAATAAAAAACCCTCTTCCTAAGAAGAGGGTCTAATTTAATAGGGTCCTCCTCTTATCTTTCAGGCAATCGCCTGCAGGAATTAGCACCTTTTCATGCGACGCATTACTGCGTACATGAAGGTTGCCGGGTTTCATCGGGCCTAGTCCCTCCACCTCTCTGGATAAGAGCATGTAGTTGTCAATGTGAAAATTCTTGCGTTGAGATGAATTATAAGGGGTAACCGACCTCAACGTCAAGAGTATTTTTAGAATTTTTACATTATTTAATTTTTAACCGAAGCTGTAATCGCTTCGTTAAATTGCACGACGATGTCTTCCCCATCCTCAATACCTAACGATATGCGCACGACATGTGTGTTTATTCCGAGTTTTTCCTGCGCATCCTTCGGCAGGGCACGATGAGACGTTCCTAATGGATATGAGACCGTAGTCTCCACGCCGGCAAGAGAAGGGATGATTTTAATCCAGCCAAGTGATTTGAAGAATGTGCTGATGTCACATGTGTTGGATAGCTCGATCGTTACGATGGCTCCATTTCCTTTATCGGATAAATCCGTTGGGTAATAAACTTCCTTCACGTATTCATTTGCTCGAAGGTCCGCCGCAAGAACTTCGGCATTCCTTGCTTGGGTCCCCATTCGGAGAGCCAGTGTTTTCGCTCCGCGGCATGTCAGCCAGGCTTCAAATGGACTCAGGTTCGAACCGATGTTGACGACTTTTTCTCTCGCTTTTTGAACAAGATCTTCCTTCCCGACTATGACTCCTGCTGTGATATCACTATGTCCTCCGATATACTTCGTGGCACTGTGAGCGACCAGATCCACCCCTTCTAAGAAAGGTTGGCGCAGAAACGGTGTGGCGAATGTGTTATCGATCATTGTTTTCAGGTTGTGTTTTTCAGCGAATCCGACCATTTTAGGGATATCTTCCACTCGCATAAACGGGTTTGTAACGGTCTCACTGTAGATGAGTTTGGTTTGTGAAGTAATGGCTCCCTCTAATTCCTCTAAACTTGTAAAATCAACGAATGAAGTAGAAATACCGAGTGATTTCAGCTCTTCTTTCAGCATATGGAACGTACCCCCGTATAAATCCTCGGCAGCAATGATGTGATCCCCTGATTGCACAACAGCGAGGATACCAACAAGGATGGCCGATAATCCAGAAGAAGTTGCTACACCTGCCGGGGCTCCTTCCAAGTCTGCCACCATCTTTCCAAGCTCGTCTGTATTTGGATTTCCCGTTCTTGTGTAGAGATAAGGAGACTTCCCTTCATAGAAACCCTCCAACTCCTCTAAAGAAGTAAAAGAAAAAGCAGAGGTCTGATAAATCGGAGTCGTCTTACTGCGGATTTCCTCTGTTCCTTTTAACTGACTGTGCACGACCTTAGTTGTGAATTTCATCTCTCTTTCATCCTTCCTGAATCTATGTATTTTTAAAAGTGTATCATATTCAGAAGATTGTGAGGAGTAAGATCTTTTGGAGGCATAAAAAAACACCTGCCAAATTGCAACAGGTGCACTGCGTTTTATTGAACGTTTTCCAAACATCCGATCAGGCGATTTTCAATATCCAATGCCAGGCTTTTTAGTTCATCGTTATCCACCATCTCGATCAGCTTGCTTGGTTTTGCCATACCGATCTTGGTGGTACCGCCTTCTGTGTATACCGTCACTTTGCAAGGAAGGAAGTAGCTTACGAGCATGCTTTCTTCCAGCACCTTTTTAGCTTCATGTGGATTACACACCTCTAATACGACTACTTCTTCGTTGAAATCAAGGCCCTTATCCTGCAATTTCTGGGCAAGATCGAGATTCCATAGTACACCGAAGCTCTCATCTTTCAGGACAGTTTCTACCGCTTCCACTGCTTCTTTCACACTCATTGAAACTTCCTTTGTGTAATGAAACATGTTCACATCTCCTCCTTTTTTTATCACATTCATATAATACCTCATAGAGTATAAGGTCAAACATCGATATTCAGAGGTCCGTCCCTCTCCATTATTCCATTCCTTCGACCATTTTACCCATCATGTCTTCGTTCATGGGGCCGACGATTTTGTGTTGGATGATGCCTTTGGTGTCGATCATGTAGGTGGTCGGGATGGTAAATACACGGTATTCGTCACCGACCGCCCCCTCTTTATCCATTGGGATAGGGAAGGTCAGTTCATAACCGTCGACAAATTGATGGACGGCCTTTTCCCCATCGTTCATGGAGGTCAGGTTGACGGCAAGGATTTCAACGTTTTCTTTCTCTGCATTGTTTTCGTAATAACTTTGCATATGGGGCATTTCAGCTTTACATGGTGGACACCAGGTAGCCCAAAAGTTCAGGATCACTTTCTTACCTTGATAATCTGAAAGCTTTACGGCTTCACCATCTAAGGTGGTTAATTTAAAATCCGGAGCACGATCCCCTTTTGCGAGCCCTTGCTGTGCATTAGAAAGATCCATGGATTCATTGGCTAATTGGGCAGCCTCTTCCCTGGCCTTCTTTTCCTGTTGATCCTGAAAAAAGTTCACTAAGAAAATGCCGATAAGAAGCGCAACGATGGCCAAAGCAAAATTTCGTTTATTCATTGTGTTTCCTCCTTATGTTTAAGAGAAAGATGAGATAGGTCATCATGATCAGATATGTCCAGGTGGTGACGGTAAATTCAAAGCCGCCGATGAAGGCACTTAGAAATAACTGGACTAAAGTAAACATGACTAATAACTGTCCTGCCCAGATATCACCACCGGAATCACTGGCTTTTTTAATAAAAAAGCCAGTGATCAATAGATTGAGCAGTACTTGAATACCAGCTAGAAGATAGTGGTGATGAAGCATATGAAGGACAGCTTCAAAGACAAGAACTGTGACCATCCATGAAATGATGATAGTAGACGGATGATCCACTTTTTTAACAAATATGTAAGTAAGCGCCGCTATCAGTCCCAACCAGTACCCAACGACTCCTCCGTGAAAATAGAGGATGGTAACGGGATGCTCCATGACCGTTTGAAAGTCAACCACAATCACACTCAGTTTCCAGACGAGTAAAAAGGTAAAAGTACCATTGGAATACCAGTCGCTTGCCTTTCTATCCCAGAAGAAGAGGAACACGAAAGTGAGTATGACCGAAGAGATAATGGCTCCCCACGAAGCCGGGAATGTGAAGGAGCCTATGGTGTACCACTGTTCAATCATAGCCATTCAACTCCCTTCAGTCACGTTCTGGTTTATCTATTATTCTTTTTTAACGACAATGTAATAAACCGATGGATGCAAGTGACCTATTGTCGTGTGGAACCCGGATGATTTGAGCTGTCGATCGAGTTCCCCGGAAGAAATGCGATGATCTAAAGGCGGTCCCACTTCTGATTCTATCTTTTCCCAATCCAGGATCAGCCAAATGCCATCTTCCTTCAGCATATCGTGTAAATCCTGAAATACTTTGATCAGATCGGGAACTTCATGCAAGACAAAGGCAGAAACGATTTTATCCAAAGTGCCTTTATTGGAACTGAGGTATTCAAGGGACGATTTCACATAAACGATATTGTCTACATTTTCTTTATTTGCACGGTGTTTCAAATATTCCAGCATTTCCTGCTGCAGATCTACTGCCTGGACATTCGATTCAACCGTTTTCGCAATGGGAAGGGTCAGGTAGCCATTTCCACAGCCCAAGTCGGCGACGATATCGTCTTCATTGAGTTTGAGTAGTTCGAGAACTTTTTCCACCGGTACGAGCTCTTGACGTCTTGGATCCAGGAGCTTTGAAGCCTTATGGTGTTCAAATAAATCTCCGGCCATTGGGAATTCCTCCATTCGTTAAATATACCCTCATATGTATTAGTATCTTAAATCTTTTATATACAAGCAAGTTATTTACTCATAGTGTATCCTATAGGAGAATTATTACAGATAGCATGGAGTAATGTGTGTCGAAATTTTGAATTATAAAAGGATTCCCCATGAAGGAGAATCCTTTATTTCTGCTTTTGTAGTATAGGGGTTTCCTCTATGTTTTTTGCAGTGATTGATCAGTGGACAGTATAGAAAGAAAAACACCGGTTCCCTGCTATTTCCTACTAAGTATTACTTTTATAACGAAATGATTACGATTTAAACTCTAAACTTCTACTTATTATTTAGTATATGCATGATTCATGGAAAAGAAGAAGTATCTTGAATTTATTGCTTCTGTTCCTTTCATCGATCGAATGGTGTCTGTATAATCAATCCACGTTACATTTTGCAGCTTTTGATCTAATTTCGCATTAATCTCTTGTTCGATTTCCCTCATCCGCCTCATCAGCTCTCCAAAGCTCATTTTAAAATGAGTGGCTGCCTGTTGATGAGGAGAGTGTTTCACAAGTAAGGCCATAAATTCCTCAGACGTCTCGGATCGGCTCGCCAATTCATCTTCAAGACCGACCACATATTGATAGATGTCCCTTTTTTTATTCGGCAGGCCTTTAACAATATCCCGTGCGACAATTTCCATTAAATGTTCGTTCATCGTATTCACCTCGGCATAAGTTTATACCTTAACCTATTCTTTGTAGTGGTACGACATGCACTAGTTCATGTTGTATTTTTTCAAGAAGCGTTCTGCACGGCCTCCGCGATCAGAGAACTTCTGTCTTCCTGTATAAAATGGATGCGTGTCCGAACTTACTTCTACTTTTAATAAAGGATACGTGTTCCCGTCTTCCCACTCAATCGTTTCATTGGATGTTTTCGTAGATCCAGTTAAAAAGGAAAAACCGCTGTTCGTGTCCATAAATACCACTTGTTGATACTCTGGATGAATGTCTTTTTTCATTCTTAATTCCCCACCTTGAAGATTAATGTATTACCAACTTGATTTTTTGACGCCGGGTATTTGCCCTTTATGAGCAAACTCTCTGAAAGCGATACGGGACATCTTAAATTTACGGAGATAGCCTCTTGGTCTCCCTGTAACTTCACAGCGACTGTTTAATCGCGTCGGCGAGGAATCCCTCGGCAGCTTCCTTAACGCTTCATAATCACCCTTCTCCTTTAAATCCCTGCGCAAATCTGCATACTTCTGAACAAGCTCCTGACGCTTCTTCTCTTTTACTACCTTTGATTTCTTGGCCAAAATGATTCACTCCTTCTTTAATCGTAATCATTACGTTTTATAACGGAATAATGTCATTAAAACATACTCTCTATCTTTTTGCAATGATATTTACCTGCTATCTTTTGGAGTGAACTTTCCAGAACCGATCTAAAATGAAATCTATTAAAAATAGTTAAAACCGAATACCATTCAACCCGGCATTCGGTTTTATATGTCCTATGCTGCTTTTAAACCTTCTAAAATAAGTATAAAGTATTTAACTGTATCTCCGCTACGGCGATTGATGACTTCAATGTCCATTAGGATTTTCTTAACCTCTTCAGCACCTATACGTTCGATAATTATCTCTGTGATTTCTTCAGCTGTATATTCACCTACATCAGTAGACCTCAAAGCAGTCCTATTCCTTCTACAAAAACTTCTTAATTGCCTTTTTAATTCAGTCAATTCCAACATCATCATCCTTACTACAGATTCAAATCCTACCAAACACGTCGTATAGATAAAAAAGCCCACCAAAAAGGCAGGCTAAATGATACTAATAAACGTTCGGAATAGTATTCATTGTAATCCATTGTTTTCGGTAACCCGGCCATCGTTATTCTCATCTGAGAATGGTAGACCCGAGGCTTTGCGTCCTAATCTTTCAATTAGTTTGCCCTTATCAAATTGTAGGAACTACAGTTGTCATTATACTAAAAAACGTAATGTATGAGAAGATTCTTAATGGAATTAGTGAATATTCTCTAGACTTTCATATAACTAGAAAACCCGTCGTAAAAAAACCCCGCTTCTATTGAAGCAGGGTTTTAAGATTAAAAGTTAATATATTGACGTGGGTTTACAGCATTTGATTTCGATGCATTCCATGAACCTGCATGAAGTTCAAAGTGTAAATGCTGCCCGAAAGAGTATCCTGTGTTACCCATGTAACCGATTCTGTCACCCTTGTTAACTGCTTGTCCAGTGCTTACAGATGAAGAAGCCATGTGGGCATAAACAGTTGTGAACGTTTGACCGTTGATTGAGTGAGTGATGTATACTACATTTCCATAGCTTGAGCTATAGTGACTCTTGATGACATATCCATCAGCAGCTGCAGAGATTGGAACACTGCCGCGCGCTGCGATATCTGTACCATAGTGAAAACGCTTTTTACCGTTCAACACGTCCCAGCCAAAGTTTGTTGTAATCGTTCCGGAAGCTGGAGATGTCCAGGCACCGGCACTTACTGGTGCACTTGGAGCTGTTTCAGCAGGAGCTGAAGAAGAACCACCGCTGCTGCTTGTTGTTGCTTGTTGTTGAGCTGCTGCACGTTTAGCCGCTTCTGCTTCCGCTTGACGCTTGCGCTCGATCTCACGCTGACGTGCAAGTTCTGCTAAGCGTGCTTGTTCAGCCTGGATTTCACCTTCAAGCTGGTGTTCCATTTTAGAAAGCTCATCCGATTCTTTTTGAAGATCTTTTTTCTCTACTTCAAGAGAAGCCTGTTGTGCTTCAAGCTGCTTGAATAACTCAGCTTTTTGAGCTTTTTGACTATCAAGATCTTGTTTAAGAGATTCAAGACTTGCTTTAGTAGATTCTAATTCTGCAAGCTTTGCTTCTACTTCTTCTTGTTTCTTTTCTAATTCAGCCTGATCACGTTTTTGTTCGTCCATGATCTTTTTATCGGCACTTACGATTGTATTTACTGCTGTTACACGGTTGATGAAGTCACCGAAGCTGTCCGCGCCAAGTAGTACATCAAGATAATTTGCAGAGCCGCCTTTTTCCTGGATCGCACGGGCACGTTCTTTTAATAGTTCGTTACGTTCTTTAATTTTTTCTTCTAAAATTTTAATTTCTTCTTTAAGTTTATTGATTTCTGCAGTTGTTTCATCAATCTCTTTTGTTTTTTCAGCTATCTTAGTTTCAGTATCTTTTAATTTTGTACTGATTTCAGCAATTTGTGTTTGGATTTCTTGTTGTTTATTGATGTTTTGGTTAATTTCTGACTTTTTCTCATCAATCTTTCCGTTAATTTCTTCTTTTTTAGAAGAAATGTCATCTTGCTGTTTCTTTAGATCCTCCACGGAGGAATGAGCGTTAGCAGTTGTCCCCAATGTTGGTAGACTTCCGATTGTTAATGCTGCTGCAATTGATAATGATATGAAATACTTCTTGTTCAAGCGGCATGCTCCTTTCAGCTTCTATCAACCTATCAAATTTTACACTTTTAAGAACTTACGAACAGACATAAAGCTTCCCCATGCCCCGATCAAGCAACCCATTAATAGAATTAATCCGTTTACTTGATAGATAAAGGGGGTAAAATCCAATATCTGAATAAAATGGTTTTGTAGTTTTGGTTTAATAAAGTCATAGGCATAGTAGTAACCTGTTGTTACAAGAGCGATCGGGATAATAGAACCTAAAATTCCAAGCCATAATCCTTCTAGTATAAATGGCCAGCGTACAAACCAGTTGGTTGCACCCACGAGTTTCATTATCTCGATTTCCCTTCTTCTTGCGACAATCGTAATTTTTATTGTATTTGAGATGAGGAACATGGCGGTAAACAACAGACCGATGATTAACACCAGGCCAACGTTTCGGCTCATTTCCAGTACGTTAAATAATTTCTCGATCTTCGCTTCACCATACAGGGCTTCATTTACATTCTCATACTTGCTGATTTCAGCAGCAATCTTCCCAGTGTCTCGAGGATTCTCTGCTTTTACAATAAACACATCATATAATGGGTTATCTTGTTCAAATAATCTGAAATCGTCTCCCAGATCTTTCACAAGGTTCTGAAGTTCCTCTTCTTTAGAGGAATACTCGACGGATTCGACTCCACTTATTTGGTTAATCTTCTTATCTATTTCATCAATTTGAGCTTTTTCAGTACCAACCTCGAGTAGGACGCGAACTTCAACGTCTTTTTCAATATCGGTTGCAACCTTGTTCATGTTTAGCATTAGTACCATAAACACACCGACAAGCAGTAAGGTTACGGTAACGGCACTCACTGATGCAAACGTCATCCAGCCGTTACGTCCGATGCTTTTGAAACTCTCTCTAAGGTGTCGACCATACGTTCTAGCTTTCATAACCGTAATCACCTCGCTGTTCGTCACGAACAATTCGGCCATTCTCAATGGCAATTACCCGATGCTTGATAGTATTTACGATCTCCCGGTTATGTGTAGCCATGATCACTGTTGTACCACGGTTGCTTATTTCTTCAAAGATGTTCATGATATCCCAAGATGTTTCAGGATCGAGGTTTCCTGTAGGCTCATCTGCAATCACAAGCTTCGGCGTATTCACAATGGATCGTGCAATTGATACACGCTGCTGCTCTCCTCCTGACAGCTCATCAGGAAGCATTCTTGCTTTATGCTTTAACCCTACCAGGTCAAGTACTTCCATAACTCTCTTTTTGATTTGCTTAGGGTGTTCTTCTATTACTTCAAGTGCGAAGGCAATGTTTTCATAGATAGTAAGCGATGGTAGCAACTTAAAATCCTGGAACACGACCCCAACGTTTCTTCTTAAGTATGGAACTCTACTATTTTTTAATTTTGCCAGATTGATACCGTTTACGATGATATCTCCTTTAGAAGGTCTTTCTTCACGATACATCATCTTAATAAAAGTAGATTTTCCGGCGCCACTTGGACCCACAACATACACAAACTCGCCTTGCTTAATGTGGACGTTAAAACCATTAGCAGCCATGACACCATTGTTGTACTGCTTATATACGTCTTTCATTTCTATCATTATAAAATCACCTAATTTGTATTATGTAGTTCCCCTCTTGGCTGTTATCGACATATGTACACGGTATGAACTCAACAACGTTTTTACCATAATTAGACACGAAATGGCGAAAAACCTCGAATTGCTCTCCCGAAAATTATTATAACATCACTTTATACGATGTTAAGGAAAAAAATTATTACATTTACGTTTCAAAACATAAAATAATGTGAATTTTTTACCTTTTTCACTGACAATTGTACCTATTTTTCACGAAAAATGTAGTCTTTTGTATCTAGTATCAGGTACTAACACCAGATTCGAAAGATTGAGAATCCTTGTTATAGGAATACTAATCTGGTGCTAATCTGATTAAGTTACTAGGTTATAATCGCGAACGGTTTAAGTGCTGATTTCTAAGAGCGGTTATTGGATTAGCTTTTGTAACAAATATTTAAAAAAGCGAGAGGATAAAATTTGTGGATATATAAAAAAAGAAGAATCCTCACGCAGGGACTCTTCTTCCTCACTTATTTCTTATTCGCCAACCACTCTGCCACTGCTTCTGCTTCTTCACCTTTGATGAGTCCTGCAGGCATTTGACCTTTACCATTTTGAATGACTTCCAAGATTTGATCTTTGTTTAATTCAGCACCAATTTTATTAAGGGCTGGACCCATTCCGCCTTCAAGGTTTCCACCGTGACAGCTGGTGCATTTATTATTTACGATTTTTTCAGGGTCTACTCCGCCAGAGCTTGTTTCTGTACTTTCTTCGCCTCCGCCACCACAGGCTGCAAGTACCAATGAAGCGCCAAAAACAATTCCAAGTAGCTTTTTCTTCATTTTTATCCCCCTAGGAAAACATTTTAAGAGTAACGGGAAGTATCAAGGTCCGTCCCTCTATTAGTTAATTATACCAAGGTTACACCCGTTTGAAACCTTCACCTAACACCTCTGAGGCGTCCATTGTGACGACGAAAGCAGAGGGGTCAATGGTTTTGACCAGTTGTTTCAGTTTTGTGAATTCTGTTTGATCGACCACACACATAAGGATCGGGCGCTCATCGTCCGTATAACCACCGTATGCAGATAGTTTTGTCACACCACGATCAATTTTATTCAGGATTCCTTCGCGAACTTCTTCCTGTCTGTTTGTAATGATAAGAGCCATCTTTGAACGACTGATGCCGACTTGAACTAAATCAATTGTTTTACTAGTTACGTATAAGCCGATAAGGGCATATAAACCACGCTCGATGTCAAACACGATCGCAGCCGATAGAACAATCATTCCATCGATAAGCGCCACACATGTCCCAAGGGATAAACCTGTGAATTTGTTTACAATCTGGGCTGCCAGGTCCGTCCCTCCCGTGGATGCTTTACCTCGAAAGACGATTCCTAAACCCAATCCTACACCGATTCCGCCGAATAATGCGCCTAATAAAGGGTCTTCTGTCCAAGGCTCCCAACCTTCTGTTAAGAACACCACTAATGGCAAGAAGACCGTACCGATGGCTGTTTTGACACCAAATTGAAGGCCCAGGAAGATTAACCCTGCAATGAATAACGGAATATTAAATGCCCATTGAACAAAGGCAGGTTTCCAATCAAACAGACCTTTAAGGATGGTGGATATCCCGCTCACTCCCCCTGAAGCAACCTCATTCGGCAATAAGAACACATTAAACGCAATGGCCACAATCGTTGACCCAATCACAACAAACAAATACTCTAACAACTTCTCTTTCCGCGGATTAAATGCCTGCTCACGACGTCTCTCTTTCAAACCCATCCAGTACGACTCCTTTAACCTATGTATTTATAGTATGAGTACAACCTCTTCCTTTATGCAGAGGGACGGACCTATAATCAAGGGTTTCGTCTCGTCTGTTAAGAGGAAGGTTGTTCACCAATAGTCTCTTTCAACTGATCGTAGAGGTAATGAATTGAGGTGACAAATAGAAAAATTCACCCTTCAAACATGCTCTGAATCAACCTTTGAGAGTATAGCATGGGCACATAGTGGTGTAAATAACACTTCAATAACGTGGTAAAGCATTAATGGGTTGGGGTGTTATAGTGGTGAGGGACGGACCTTGAGAAATGGGAGGTTATACAACTGAAGTCCGGTTTTCGCAAAGGAAAATTCAGATTCACCTTTCTACAAACGTAATAATACCAGTAGTTTGTGCGCTTGCCCGTGTATGTAGAGTATATTCCAACCTCACATTTATACATATAATGGAAGAAACTCATCTCTCTTTGAGGTCCGTCCCTAAATAAATTCAGAAAAAAGCTGAACCCTCCGTTGGATAGGTGGGTTCAGCTTGGGAATTATTATTGAATTTTGGAACGAAGGTAGGCATTGATGAATGGATCGATGTCGCCGTCCATGACGCCTTGTACGTTACCGGATTCTGTGTTGGTTCTGTGGTCTTTGACCATGGAGTATGGATGGAACACGTAGGAACGGATCTGGCTTCCCCACCCGATTTCCTTTTGTTCTCCACGAATTTCAGCAAGCTCTTGCTCTTGTTCTTCAATTCGCTTTTGATACAGTTTTGCTTTAAGCATTTTCATGGCTGACTCACGGTTCTTGATCTGAGAACGTTCAGATTGGCATGTTACCACGACATTCGTCGGTAAGTGAGTGATACGGACAGCCGAATCCGTCGTATTGATGTGCTGCCCACCGGCTCCACTTGCACGATACGTATCAATTTTCAGGTCTTCCGTACGGATTTCGATTTCGATTTCTTCATTAAACTCAGGCATGACTTCACAAGACACGAAGGATGTGTGACGACGGCCAGACGAATCAAATGGAGAAATACGTACAAGACGGTGTACGCCTTTTTCAGCTTTTAAATACCCATACGCATTGTGACCTTTAATGGCAAGGGTTACACTCTTGATTCCCGCTTCATCTCCAGGAAGATAATCAAGGGTTTCTACTTTGAAACCTCGTTTCTCACCCCAGCGCGTGTACATGCGAAGAAGCATGGAACCCCAATCCTGAGACTCGGTCCCACCTGCACCTGGATGCAGCTCAAGAATCGCATTGTTCTTATCATGTTCTTCACTTAGAAGAAGCTGAAGTTCGTAATCATTTAATCGTTTGACTAAATCACCCAACTCCTCTTCAAGGTCCTTTTGAAGTTCTTCGTCCGGCTCTTCTTTGATAAGCTCAAGGGTAAGCTCAAGGTTCTCATGGGATTCAAGCAATGATTTGTATTCGTTCACAAGATCCTTCAATCCGTTTCCTTCATTGATCAGCCCCTGGGCTTTTTGCTGGTCATCCCAGAAGTCGGGTTGAACCATGATTTCGTCAAGTTCTTGAATTCTCGCCTCTTTGTTTTCTAAGTCAAAGAGACCCCCTGAAGTCCGCTAATGTTTTAGCTGATTTTTCTAACTCTGCTCTGATTTCTGATAGTTCCATGTGTGGTCACCTCTATAGTTATTTGGGTTGTGCATTTATTTTTTCAAAATATTCGATTGCTCTGTTCAATTAGTATGGGTGTTGATTGTAATGGGATTCGCTCCCTTTCCGCGGACGAACCGGCAAGCCTCCTCGCTTCGCTGCGGGGTCTTGCCCAGCTCGTTTTTCCGCAGGAGTCTCGCCATTCCCCTTACAATCATACAAAGAATCAATGAACAGAGCGATGAAAAAATTAAATTATTTTGCAACAATTGTTCTTGAAAGCCCTTGGCCCTATATAAAAATACATGGGCCGAGAACCCATAAAAAACGGAAAAGTACCTGGGACTTATTTTAGCAAAATAAGTCCCAGGTATCATCTCATTTCTTTTATTTATCCAGTTATGCCGTGGCAGTGTTTGTACTTTTTGCCGCTTCCGCATGGGCATGGGTCGTTGCGCCCTACGTCTTCTTGCTTGCGGACTGGTTGTTTCTTAGCTTTACCGCCTTCTTCTTTCGGGTTCACCGCTTGACCTTTGGCTACTTCCTGACGTTCAAGATTGTTGCGGATTTCAGCTTTCATGACGTATTTTGCCACGTCTTCTTCGATTGCGAGTACCATGCTTTCGAACATGGCGAATCCTTCATGCTGGTATTCGCGCAGTGGGTCGGTTTGACCGTAGGCACGAAGGTGGATACCTTGACGCAATTGATCCATGGCATCGATATGGTCGATCCATTTCGTATCAACCGCGCGAAGCAGGATGACTTTTTCAAACTCGCGCATTTGCTCCGGAGTAAGCTCTTCTTCTTTTTCATCGTAACGGTGCTTCACATCTTCATAGATCAGATCCATCATTTCTTCCGGCTCTTTTCCGCGGAGATCATCGACTGTTACGTCGTTTTCAGGAAGAAGATTCGCGTTCACATAATCAACGATGCCTTGAAGGTTCCAGTTTTCCATATCTTCTTCTGCTGTATGGGCTGCTACCTGACGTTCGATCGCTGATTTGATCATACCCTCAACAATTTCACGAAGGTTTTCTGAATCGATTACTTCATAACGCTGTTTATAAATGATTTCACGCTGTTGACGTAAAACATCATCGTATTGCAGAAGCTGTTTACGAGCATCGAAGTTGTTTCCTTCCACTCGTTTCTGAGCCGATTCTACAGCACGGCTGACCATTTTACTTTGGATTGGCTGAGTGTCATCCATCCCAAGGCGCTCCATCATGCTCTTCATATTGTCAGATCCGAATCGGCGCATCAATTCATCTTCCATTGAAAGATAGAACTGAGTCACACCTGGATCTCCCTGACGTCCGGAACGTCCACGAAGCTGATTATCGATACGGCGTGATTCGTGACGCTCGGTACCGATAACGGCTAGACCGCCACGTTCGATGACGCCTTCTCCAAGCTTGATATCCGTACCACGGCCGGCCATGTTAGTCGCGATCGTTACAGCACCTGGCTGCCCGGCTTCTAAAATGATTTCCGCTTCACGGCCATGGTTTTTCGCATTTAATACATTGTGGCGAACGCCTTTTTTCGTCAATAGCTTAGAGATAAGCTCTGACGTTTCAACGGCAACCGTACCAACCAGTACAGGCTGTCCTTTTTCATGACGCTCTTTGATATCCTCGACTACAGCAAGGAATTTCCCTTCTATAGAAGCATAGATGAGATCGGCACGGTCATCACGAACGATTGGCTTGTTCGTTGGGATTACGATAACGTTCATATTGTAGATATTACGGAACTCTTCTTCTTCCGTTTTCGCCGTACCGGTCATACCGGAAAGCTTTTCGTACATACGGAAGTAGTTCTGGAACGTGATCGTTGCCATGGTCATGCTTTCGTTCTGGATTTCAAGACCTTCTTTTGCCTCGATCGATTGGTGAAGTCCGTCACTGTAACGACGACCTTTCATCAGACGTCCTGTGAAAGAGTCAACGATGACGATTTCACCTTCCTGAACCACATAATCCACATCACGGTGCATGCTGACGTGAGCTTTTAACGCTTGATTGATGTGGTGGTTAAGAGTTACGTGTGAAATATCGAACAGGTTATCGATGTGGAAGGCTCTTTCCACTTTGCTGATTCCTTCTTCGGTTAATTGAACACCTTTGGTCTTTTCATCATATGTGTAATCTTCATCTTTTTTCAGTGTACGTACGACGGCATTTGCCTGGATATAAAGCTGTGGCGTACGCTGTGCATTACCGGAAATGATCAGAGGTGTACGTGCTTCATCGATTAAGATCGAGTCAACCTCATCAATTACGGCAAAATGAAGAGGACGCTGCACCATTTGGTCTTTGTACAGGACCATATTGTCACGAAGGTAGTCGAATCCGAATTCGTTATTCGTACCATACGTGATATCCGCTTTGTATGCTTCACGTTTTTCGTCTTTAGACATCGAGTTTAAGTTCAGGCCTACAGTAAGTCCCAAGAAATTGTATAGCTTGCCCATTTCCTCGGCATCACGGCTGGCCAGGTATTCATTGACTGTAATAACGTGAACGCCTTTTCCAGTGATCGCGTTCAAATATACAGGCATAGTCGCTGTCAGCGTTTTACCTTCACCGGTTTTCATCTCGGAGATGTTCCCGCCATGAAGGGAGGCACCACCCATAAGCTGGACGCGGTACGGATATTGGTTCAGAACGCGGCGAGCCGCTTCCCTTACGACAGCAAAAGCCTCAACCATCATATCTTCAAGGTCTTCACCCTTTTGATAGCGCTCCTTGAATCGTTCTGTTCTTTCACGGATTTCATCATCCGTCAAGCGCTCCATATCGGGACCTAATTCTTCTATTTGATCAGCCAGCTTTTCAAGCCTCTTTAATTCTCTTTTATTCGCATCGAACACTTTGTTTAATAGACCAAGCATGTATAAACGCTCCTTTATCTGTGTTTAAATGAGAGTCGAACGTCACTAGTATAACGAATGAAAATGAAATTCAGATGAGATTGTTGAAAAACTCATGTAAAAAGTCACCATCATCAGCTTCCAATCACTCTACTAAAAATTCGCTACAAAATCCAAATATCCTCCCACAAAAACACGATATATTCCCTACCAATCTTACCACTATCCTATATGGGTTACAACTCAGGGAGGGACGGACCTCTCAATCACAGAGCTTTCAATGGGTAGATGCTTTACTATCAACCCGGATTCCTGGATTCATCATGATTTGCGAAGTCCTTCCCTCTAGAAAAAGCGTCGATTGGGGTTCCCTTTCAGGGACGGACCTCAACGAATATAGAAGTCATCCTATGTTTGGCGTTATCATACTAATTTCATATGTTGTGGCTCTGGGATGAGGGGAATGAGTGGGATGAGGGACGGACCTCACCTACCACATCAATCCGACAAGAGTAGGAGACTTTACAGCATTCCCTCATAAATTTGGTGAAAGGTGAGGTCCGTCCCTCAAAAAACAAAAAAGCCGCCTATGCAGACGACTTTTGAATGTTGATTATATGAATGGTCAGGCTTTTGTTGCTTTCAGTAGTTCGTAGACGGTGTCCTGGTAGCTTTCCCAGATCTGTTTACTGCGTCTTGAGATGCTGTTGGCAGAGACATCGAAGTATTCGGCCAGTTCTTTTTGAACGTGGCGGATGCTGATTTCGTCGATGTTTTTCGCCATGTCCACAAGTGCTCCCGAATAGATTTTCGGATTGCGGATCGTTGGGCGCTCTGTGTAGAAGTATTTCTCCAATACGGCTACTAGCAGCTCACTTTCTTCTTTATCTTCCCCTTTTTCAGTCAGGAAGTTTTGAAGAGAGGTGATCGCTTCAACATATTCAGGAGTCTTCCAGATTTCAACTCCTTCGATTGCGTCTTCAGACTTTTCATCTGAACCAGAAGGTGCGTCTGCCGCATCACCTGCTTTATTAGGCGCAGATGATTTTCCGGTCTTTTTCTTCTCAGCACTATAAAGAACGAATCCGACATCAGCTATTTCCAGGTATTGACCAGATAAGTAGTCATGCAGAGTTTCAAACTCACCTTGTTCAAATCGAATCTTAACCAATTCCATCGCTGCTTTCTCAATCGCAGGATAAATGAAGTACTGAGCGAATGGAAGATACTTCTCCCCATTCGGCAATAATAATCCCAAGAAGAAACTATTCTCTTCTAACTTACCGAACTTTTCAGTTACAATCAGCACATCACCAGTGACGGCTTCTTCCACACGTAACGTATTGTCATCTACCTTCTCTACGGTACCTGCTGTCACACGCACGTTTTTCCAAGACTCCAGTACTTCAGCTGTCTGAGGACGAGTCACCGTGCTCAACTGCTTATCAACAAAACGTTCGATCAAACGAACATCGTCAGAATCCTTTTGAGTCGCTCCGTACCAGCTGACAAATGCCATTTCATAAATATCCGGATCCGCTTGCATCAGATCCATTTTCGCTAAGTAGTGGTGATAGGATTCTTCCATCTCTTTTGACTGTGCCGTAGCAATATAATCATAAAGCTGCGCCTGGAGCACATCAAGCTCCTGGCTTACCAGCGTATCTATATTCACAACATTTTCTTTTTCACAGCATTTCTTATATTTTTTCCCACTGCCGCATGGGCATGGTTCGTTTCTTCCGACTGTACTCATGTTTGTATTTACCTCCAACTTCTTGAGTCCCGTACACAAATGTTCATTATATAACATTTCCAGCGTTCCTTAAACTGTTTTAGAACAAGAAAAAAGAACCAATCACTTTTGGACTGGTTCCCTTCCAATCTATTCTCCTTGTTTTTTCATATAATCCAAGACATCTAAATCGATATAATTCTCATCCTGTTCACGCATTTCAAAATTCTCGGTGTGGAGATAGTCTTTCAAGCTCTGATGAAGAGACTGTCTTTCTTTTGCATAGCCGAGACGTGTAAGTTCCCTCTCCACTTCATCGTGGATTTCACCTTCCAGCAATACGACTCTACCAGGCTCTGACTCTTTAAAGTAGAGCTGATGCAACAGGTAGATTCGTTTCAATTCTTTAATAGGAGAAGCGTGATCATCCACCCTCAGATCGATATACCGATCATTGAAGCCACCATATCCACCACTTTCCTTCACTACTAGAAGCGCAGCAGACTGCATGCCTCGGGAATCGCCTCCCGCTTCCTGACCGGCATCGAGTGCATGGAGTAATCGTTCAGCGAGAGATCCGGTCGTCGACTCGAATGTCTCTGCCATCGCCTTTACGGTATTCTCATCCACTAAAATATTTCCTTGAGCAGCAAAGTGCTTACCTGTTTGTCCACCAGCCCAATCATAGCAGCCTTCTCCTGTAAAAGTGGCGGGAATTCCTCCAGCATCAATTAACCCTACTTGTCGTAAAGGACGCTCCGGATCATCCTGTGTGATGATATCCAGCGCTTCCTCTGCCGTCTTTCCTTCTTCCATTAATTGAAGTGCGTGGGGCCCGTAAGAGGTATTTGCGTAAGACTGAGTCGCCACTGCTCCCACTCCCGCTTTCGCAAAAGGCACGACAGAACCGACACCGAGGAATTTGGATTGTACCGCAATCCCCCACTCTTTCTCTTCCGGGTCATAGCCTACAATGGAATATGTCATGGTGAAGTCCTCCTTAAGTTCTTCTACTATAAATATCCTATCTTTGAGGGTGAAAACATAATGTCTACTTACAAACTTCTACAATAATTGTCAAAAATCCTTCTTATTAAAAAGATCCTGCAGTCATGTAGACTGCAGGATCTTCTCATTTAATAGTTAGTTCGTTTCAATCAAGCCATACTTCCCATCACGACGCTTGTACACAATATTCGTTGCATTTGTCTCTGCGTCTGTGAAGATAAAGAACGTGTGACCCAGCATATTCATTTGAAGAATCGCTTCTTCACTGTCCATAGGCTTAAGATTGAACTGCTTCGTTCTTACTACTTCTGTATCGTCCTCTTCCTCCAGTTCAACCGCAGCTGCACCATTTGGAGAAACGTGATTAAGATCTTCCTGAGCCGCGAAAAACTCCTTCGGGCTGCCCTTTTCACGCATCTTACGGTTCACTCTTGTTTTATGTTTGCGAATTTGACGCTCCAATTTATCTACAATCAGATCAATGGCCGCATACATATCCGTGTTGCGTTCCTCTGCACGTAACACTAATTGCGGCATTGGAATAGTCACTTCAGTTTTCGTATTTTTATCAGGATACACTTTTAAATTAACATGTACATTTGCATCAGGAGTTTCATTAAAGTAACGGTCTAACTTGCCAATCTTTTTCTCCACGTGTTCGCGAATCGCTGGAGTTACCTCAATGTTCTCGCCTCGAATGTTGTAGTTCAACATGTAAACTCCTCCTTTTAAAAATAAAGCTATGTTTATATATTCTCCATTCCCTTTGTGAATCCTCCTTAAACTTTCTAAATTTTTTGTCAATTTTTCGTAAAGTTTGTAATGTGGTGTCGAAAGTGCTGATGGGTGTGGGATTGGAGAATGAAAGAGTGAGGTGATGGCTGCGAGTATGTAGGTTCACCTGTGGCTCTTTCTATTATTATTTTCTCACTTTTTGAGGAGATTAAACGGTGGGAATTTGGAGGTTTTGTGAATGGTTTGGGGCGGAATTGTGAATGTCTTGGTAGACCTGAAAGTGCCAGGCACTATTATCATGTTTGGTGCCTGGCACTTTTAACTCGTTTTGTGCCTGGCACCATTTCCTCGTTTTGTGCCTGGCACCCATTATTATTTAATTACGTCCCAATCTTTCGTATTCAATTTGGTGTCCACATAAAATTTGTACTTATCATGAGGATTATCACCAAGGTTTGTTAATATCTTTGTGGGATCTGCAAGGTTCTTGTAACCGACTTTTATAAAGGTTTTATAGCTGCTCCAATGATAATCTTCCGGGCTTTTTACATACCTGGACCTTACAGGATTCAGATGGATATAACTACTGGTATCTATCATCTGCTTCCAGTTTTTGATTAACTTGGCATAATAGCGATCTTGAAATACATGACCAATGTAATCGTACCTTTTATTAAAATACTTGGCGTAGTTAGAGTGGAGGTAATGGATGATTTGAGACAAAGGGTGTTCAATGGTTTCGATGATGAGGTGGATATGATTTGGCATGAGGCAATATGAGTGAAGAATGAAGGGGATTTTCTCCTTTGCTTTTTGTATCAGGAGTATATAGTATTGATAATCTTTTCGGTCACGGAAAAGGTTGTTCTTTCTATTTCCCCGGGCAGTCGCATGGTATATAGCTCCAGGATACCAAATTCTAGGCTTTCTAGGCATTGAATCTTCCTTTCTTCTTTGAGTATTTTAGACAAATAATTACATTCGACATTTAGATTAAAAAAACCTCTTTTTTTGTCGGATTGATGGGTGTCCTACGTGAAAGTTGGTGCCAGGTACAAATTGACCCTTTGGTGCCAGGTACTTTTCTGCCTGTTTGTGTCTGGCACTTTTCCCCTAATCGGTGCCAGGCACCAAATCATGCTTCCGTGCCTGGCACCCTATCAAGAACGGACTTCCTAAACATCCACATCCCGCCGACCAAAAAACCACCCGGCCAATCCACCAAACCCAATCAAATACACCATAATCACCACAACCGAAAACAAAAACGTCATCCCTTCAAAAGGCGGCGTTCCGAAGAAATACTGCTGCAGATCCGTATTTGCAAACAACAAATACTTCCCCCACTCCATTCCCCTCTCGTTCATTACAAGTAAGAATGTCCCTGCAGAGAATGTCAGAAAGATGGTCGATCCAATGGCAAAGGAACTGCTTCTCGTCAGTACAGACAGAGTGAAAGCAAAGGAACTAATCACGACCAGCTCAAGAAATCTCAGCACATATGCTCCCGCTACAATAAAAACGTTCACGCTGAAATCAAAGAAGCTGTCATAGAACCAGAGTATGCCCAGTATGGACGAAAATACAAAATGTACAGTGGTCAGAATCGTTGCTATGACGATAACCGTTAAATATTTTGAGAACAGGATTTTCATACGGTTGACCGGCCGAATGAGCAGTAGCTTGATGGTACCTGACGAAAACTCACTTGAAACGATGTCCCCTGCTATGATGAGGCAGAAGACTTGAAGGACAATAAGCAGGTTTGAGCTGATTCGCATATACTCCCAGAAGGAAAATTGGATTCCGTCGAATAGCATGTAGACGAAAAGGGATGCGATGGAGTTGATGAATACGATCACTCCAATGGAAATCCACATGCGGGGGCGGGATAGTTGTTTTATAAGTTCATTGGTGATTAGGTTGATCATATGTCTTCATCCGTTTCGAACTTGATTTGCCAGTTTCTTGGGTGCCACTCTTAAATAGCCTTCGTGAATCAAGGCTTCAATTGCTTGCCATCCTACTTCCTCTATCTCTACCAACACCCAGCCGTGTCTACCGATATAGGGAGCTTTTATGTAGCCAGGCTGCTCCAGTAAGATTTCTTGCATGGTGGGGAGGGTTTTAATAGATAAGGAGAAATTGTTCTCTTCGCCAATGATCACAAATGGTTTGTCTTTCACTCGAAAAGAAGTGTGTCCAAAGCCGTCTATGTGTTCATGGACTTCAGGATAGGTGACGCAAAGACTTCTGATTTCATCTACCAGACGATTTTTCATCCCGGCTTCCTCCAGCATTTTTTCTATTATTATAGCATGAGAGTATTTGGAAAAAGAAAAAAACCTCGAGTTGGTCGAGGTTTTTTCGCTATTTCTTTTTGTCGTAAAACATGCCGTCATGTTGTAAAGATTCGTATGGGTTGGAGTATTTCTGTACGGAGGTTTTTTTCTTGGATAACCCGTTCAAATCTCGTTTTATTGAAGACTGCATTTGTGAGAGTTTCCTATCTATTTCTTGGTTCCATACAATCATTTGCTTTCCAAGTACGTGTTCCTCTTCAGTAAATGGAGGCTTGATTGCAATGATTATACCCTGTCTTTTTTCTAAAAGAGACTCTATTATTTCGATCGTGGATTCTCGATTTTCTATGTGTTCTAATGCTTCTTTCAATTGCTTCGTGATGGTATAACAAAGAACGACCGAGCTCATGCCTGCCCAGCCTGTCCTGCGTGCTGCTTCTGGCGATTCAGTTGGATGACTTCTTTCCACGTATCGCGGAACTCTGTGATGAGTCCCTCTATTTCTACTAGAATAGAAGCATCATTTTTGATGTTGGCTTCTGTTAAGCGACGGTTGATGTAGTCGTATAAGGACATGAGGTTTTGAGAGACTTCAAGATCCATGTTTAACGTAACCATCAGCTCATTCACGATGGCCTGTGTCTTTTGGATATTTGTGTTCTTCAGTTCAATATTCTTATCTTCTATCGCTTTTTTTGCGATATGGATGAATTTCAGGCTTCCGTTATAGAGCATAAGGGTGAGCTCACCTGGTGACGCGGTGTTGACCGAGTTGTTCTGATATGCTGTATACGGGTTGTTGATGGCCATAGTAACACTCCTTTAATTGTGATTAGCCGCCAAATTGGTTCATAAGGAACATGGATTGTTGGTTGGAACGCTGGATGGCTTTTTCCATGGCGGTGAATTGGCGCCAGTAGCGGTCTTCGACTTGGATCAGACGATTTTCAAATCGATCCATTTGATTGTCCATATTGTTTAAGAGGCGACCAAGGGTAAATGTATTATTCGTACTTGATGCTTTACCGGCTTTTTTCTCAATGCTGTCCATGGTATTTTTCAACGTATCACGAAGGCGGCGGGCGATTCCCTGTTCACCTGGGGTCTCTCCATTTTTCGCAAAAATCTCGTATAAGGCATTCGGATCTTTGGAAATGGCTTCTTTCAGCTTGCTTTCATCAATGATCAGCTTTCCACGATCAAGGTAGTTACTTGATGTTTTGATTCCGATTTGAGCCAGCTGGTCAACACCTGATGTGCCGCCTAAAACTGGTGTGTACATGTCTGTTCGCATTTTGTTCAGACCCGATGTTAGGACGGAATCATTCCGAAGCGTTCCACTGCGGGACTTTTCTTCCCATAATTCAATTTCCTTTTCTTCCATCGATTCTTTTTGTTCAGCCGTTAATGGTTGGAATTCCCGGTATTTCTTTTCGTTCACTTCACCGTTTACTTTTTCGATGAGTTTGTTGTATTCGTCGACGAATTTGACGATTTTCTCTAGTATTTTATCCGTGTCAGGCTGTGACGCGAAGGTTACATTGGTATTGGATGCATTCTTAAGCGTTAGCTCAAAACCGTTGATAGTAAATGTGTTGAACGATCGTTCAGTCGCCATTCCATTGTATGTAAACTTGGCATTCTCTCCAATGGATCCTCTATTATTAGCCACGGCCGTATCATTGTCAGCATCAAGCTTCAGGTGGGTAGTAAACATATCTCCCTGCAGCTCGATTTCGGCACCGCCGGCATTGGCACCTGTATTCTTACTCATGACAGACATTTGCTTTGTGTGTTGATCATAGAACATCGTGACACCTGTCTGAGCATTGATCTTCGCGATTAAACTGTCTAACGTTTCATCTTCAGCATTAAATTTGATTTCGGTAAAATCAGCCGCCATCGTTCCGTCTGCTTTGATTGCCTTTACTTTGATGCTCTGCTCACCCGTCATCCCGAACGATTCACTCAACTTCTTCTTGGGATCAAAGGCTCCCCCATCTGACTGGGTAATCGCCGAGCTGTACATAGTAGCGGCAGTAGCTAATTTTTCCACCTTCAATGTTCCTGAGAAGTCGGTGGTAGAATTGATATTTTTAATGGATACTTCATTTGGATTCGAAACAGATACCGTTTTCTGAGTATACGTCCCCTGCTTCATTACTCCGTCAAAAATTAGATTACTAAAATCAAACATCATTTTATTCATATCACGGTAATCATCCCGCTGCCATTCTAGGAATTGTTTCTTCTGTTCCAGTTTATCCAAAGGAATTCGCTCTGCCTTCATCAGGTCTTTAATGATTTGATCCGTGTCCATGCCACTGGCAAGTCCACCAATTCGCATATCAGCCATATGTATCTCCTTCCGCTAAATCTTCTTATCGACCATTAAACCAACAAATTCCGTCATCGCCGCATGCATATCAAGAATTTTCCTTGCTGGTATCTCTTTCACTATTTCCTGCGTACGATCATCCACGATCGTCACATAATATTCCTGTAATTTATCATGAAATTCAAATTTGAGGTGTGTATTCGAAGTGGACATAAACTCATTCATCCCATGGACGACATCTTCCATTTTTTCTTTGGTGACAGGTTCTTGGGTTTTGGTTTCTTCATGGTGTCGTTCCTGTGCTTGAATTTGTTTCACTTCTTCGCTTGTTTGGTTTTCTAATCTAGTAAATGATTGTATTTCGGAAACTTTGCCTGTCACTTTATCAATCATCGTTTGATCCTCCTGAGGGTTATATGGGTTATATCGGTTTTTGGTGGGGAAAGTTTAGTAGTTAGATAGCCTATTCATTTTTTATACGTAAAAAAGAGACTCTATTGCTAGAGTCTCTCATTAAAAAATTAAAATTAACGAAGAAGTTGTAAAACTCCTTGTGGTTGTTGATTTGCTTGAGCAAGCATAGCTTGAGCAGCTTGAGAAAGAATTGAATTCTTCGTTTGGCTCATCATCTCTTTCGCCATGTCAACGTCACGTACACGAGATTCAGCTGCAGTTAAGTTTTCAGCTGAAGTTCCTAGGTTATTAATAGTATGTTCAAGACGATTTTGGTAAGCACCAAGTTTAGAGCGCTCACCAGAAACTGTTTCGATTGCTGAGTTGATTGCAGAGATAGATGCTTCAGCTGAACCAGCAGATGTTACGTCAATACCACTTACATTTAGGGCACTTGAACTCATATCACTGATTCCAACGCTCATTGTTTGAGATGAGTTGGCACCGATTTGGAAAGATAAGCTGCTGTCAGCGTATTCTTCCACTGAAGCTCTAGAAGTAAAAGTAGCTTCTTTACCAATATCCTCTACTCCTACAGCACCAACCGTTAATGAATAGTCCCCATCATTGGTTACGATATTCTGCGCCCCACCTGCAGCGGCGACACCTGTAATTGTACCAGTTTGACCATCCTGTGAAGACCACTCTAATGAATAAGTATCTGCAGCAACATCATAGTCAGTAATTTTCACATTAATTGTTTCGTTTGCTTCAGTACCAGGTGTACCTGCTACTGCAGGTGTAGTTGCAACAACTCCAGAGAATAACGCAGAATCACCTTGATTATCAAATTTCACATTGCCAAGTTCTTCGGTTACTCCCTTTAAATCCCCATTTAATAGTTTTTTAGTATTGAATTCTGTTGTGGCAGCAATACGATCAATTTCTTCCGTTAATTGGTTGATCTCTTTTTGTAACTCGCCACGATCTGTATCAGTATTTGTATCATTTGAAGATTGAACCGATAACTCACGCATACGTTGTAAAATATCGTGGGTTTCGTTTAAAGCACCTTCAGCAGTTTGGATTAAAGAAATTCCATCCTGAGCATTTTTAGAACCCATTTCCAACCCACGGATTTGCCCACGCATCTTCTCAGAAATCGCAAGACCAGCAGCATCATCACCAGCACGGTTGATACGAAGACCTGAAGACAATTTCTCCATTGATTTAGATTGTTCCGTAGAAGCACTATTCAACTGACGATAAGTATTCAAAGCCGCAATATTATGATTAATTCTCATAACTAAAATTTCCTCCTTGAAAGTAAGCCCACATCCATGTGAACTATAAAAGTTTAGTAGTTTGCAACGAGTCACAAAGGTCGGCCGCCCTTTTCCTCATTGCTTACACTACTAATATCGGTCGTTTTGACTAGTGTTTAATAGCTTCAGAAAAATAATTACTCATTTTTTGGCAAAAGATTAAACAAATTGTCGATGCCTTTCGAAGCTTCCGTGTTTTCTTCTTGGATAGAAAGGTACACTTCTTTCCGATGGATATCTACGTTCTTCGGGGCATTGATTCCCAGTTTGACCTGATCACCACTTACTGAAATCACGGTCAGTTCAATGTCATCCCCAATCTGAATGCTTTCTCCCGTTTTTCTTGTCAGTACTAACATCCCCTCACCCCTTCTTTCCTGCAGGCTGGGCAAAGATCTGGTGCTTGATTTGGTAGTCTGTGTTGTTCAGGATGACTTGTTTTCCTTTGCGATTTGCCAGATTAATAATGATCGGAGCCTGGAGATTTGCGGTTGATTCATGAAGGGTTTCGCGTACAGTCAAAATCGAAAGCACCTGCACCTCTTTTTCCGAAGGGTTCTCTAGTAACTCCACACTCGCCTGATCCAATTCAAAGTCATATTCCTTAAAGAATACGAACGGATCCGTGACCACGAATCCAAGTTGGGGTGTGGTCACCGATTGCAAGATGTGAAACCATTCATTTTCGGGGAGGGGCAGCAGGATAAATTGCTTTTCTTCTCCAAATCCGGGGATTCCGTGTTCAAATATCAGCACTTCCTCTGAATGGATGTCAATGACGCCGTGGTATTTTGTATCTATGTTCATCCTTCTCATTCCTTCGTTTTATATTTCTTGTTCGTAGTTAATGCCGACATGCTTCAAGTTCGCGAAGTCGATTTGTAAATCGGCGTATCGTTTCAGACTGATGTCGACTTGGGCAGGCGTATAGTGGATGGTCGGTTTCTGTGGACGAGAATTGTTAATCACTTTTTGAGGTTCGAAGTTCACTCTTACACTCCCCGGATCATACCCGATCTTGACGCTTCCGGCAGAGGGAATCCAACCAATATTAAAGTCGTACATGGGACTTTCGCTGTTTCGTTTTGCCTGGTCTGCTATCGCGTTTCCTCCATGCTCAACCATCATGAGTTCATCGCCATCCTGGGCCACCCGGGCGAGACCCGCCAACCAGTCTTCGTATCCTTGTCGAGAGTATTCTTCTATCCTGCGGCGCACGGATTTCAAATCCATATCTGCCCTGGCCTCTGTTTGATCGATGGTTAATCTGGATGGTCTCCGTTCAATCTCCATTTTCCCCGCCGGCTGTTGAATATCTAGTTCTGCTTTGGGTTGTTCGATATCCATTCGTCCCGGAGTCGTTTGGATCCCGAGTTCCGCCGGAGTGGATTGTAACCGTATTTGTGGAATGTTCAAGACTGTTCACCTCCAATGAAAAAGGGACTGTCCCCTAAGGTGACAAAACACCTTAAAGGGTCAGTCCCCTTGCTTTTATCGTAAGAAGTCCATTAATGTCGGCTGCATGATTCTTGCTCCTACGCTAAGGGCAGCGCGGTGGACACTTTCCTGGGTTTTCAGGTCGGTGATCACTCGTTCGATATCGGCGTCTTCGTTATCCGAGAGAATACGGCTGGCGGTCACTTCCTGCTGAGCCAATCGGTCATCGATCATCTCCAGCCTATTGTAGCGTGCGCCCAGGTCAGAACGTTCTGCAGAGAGTGTATTCATCACTTCGTCCAAGTTTTCAAGTTCCGTATCAAGGCTTGAAACATCTCCCGATTCTAATGCTTTTTGGATTGAGTGTACTGTGTTGAATAGTTGTTGACTAAAAACATTTGATGGGTTGGCATTTGCTTTCAGGGATACCCCCTGTGAAACTTCAATGGTGTATTCACCATTTTTTCCATTTAGTATGTTATCTGCAACCTTTGGAACCGATCCGTCAGCAGGAGACTTGTCCTTCATTGGTGAATTCCCGACATCTGTTCCGTTAAAGATATATCTGCCCGCCACTTTTGTTTCGGCCACACTTACAAGGTCCTTTTTTATTTGTTCAATTTCAACGGCCACCGCTTTACGGTCTTCTTCACTGAGGGATCCGTTCTTCCCTTGCAGTGTCAATTCACGAACGCGCTGCAGCCCCTGGTTTGCATGATCAATTCCGGACTCTGAATTTTCCATCCATAAATAAAGTTCTGATAGATTTCTCTTATATTGTTCGATCCCTGACAGATTGGAGCGGTAAAACATTCCTTTCATCGCAACGACAGGGTCATCGGAAGGCTTCGTGATTTTCTTCCCCGTCGCCAATTGATCTTGCAGCTCTCCCATCCGGGCGTAGGATGAACTTAAATTTCTCATTGAGTTATTGGTTAGCATACTTTGAGTTACGCGCATTTAGTCACCTGCTTATCTTCCAACGGTCCCCATGCCGTTGATGATTTTATCGAGCATTTCATCTTGTAATGTGATCATTCGGGCAGAAGCGTTATAGGCATGCTGAAATTTGATCATGTCGGTCATTTCTTCATCTAGTGACACACCACTCACTGACATGCGGCGCTCCTCCACGGCTGACCTTAATACGTGGGAATTGCTCGCTAGTCGAACGGATTCCTGTGATTCCACAGCCATTTTTCCAATAAGGGATTCAAAGTGTCCTTGAAAGGAAGATTCTTTCTCACCATATGGCAGTTTAGTGGTTGTGATGATATTTGCCATGGCAAGGATGTTGGATGCATCCCCAAAGGTCGGGTTATCTTTCCCGGAGGTTGCGATCAGATCCAGGTTACTCAGCTCATCGGCAATTTGGATGCGCTGAGCAAATCCAGCTTTGTCGATAGTCCCTAAATCCGCAGATGGATTGTTAGCATCCTGGAAGAACTTAGGTGTTTTAACAGATGGATCTTCTATTCCTTCCGGGGATACCCCTTCTTGATGCTGAACATTGAAAGCTTTCGCAAATTCATATGCCATGCTGTCCAATTCATTCAGCATCGAAACATAAGATCCTGCCGCTGTCCCCTCTTCATTTACATATCCGTACGTATCGACAAGGGCCCTCAATTTCCCTTCACCTTTTGATAAAAAGTCTTTTATAGCAATCGTTTCCCCACCGATGGTTACAGAATCCACCGTATCTTGTTCTCCATTAAATGAAAGACTGAGTTCCTTAGCTCCACTCTTATCAACCAGATTCACCGGATTCTTTCCGTCTTTCCCTACTAATGTGATGGTCACGGAACCTTCAGCCATAGGAGAAGACCCTCCACCATTCGACTGGTAACTTGTTTTAATTGTGACCTGTTTTGATAACTCATCAATTAAACGATCTCGTTCATCATACAAATCGTTCGGAAGATAGCCGTGGGGCTCTACTTCGGCAATTTGTTTATTAATGCTATCAATCTGTCTTGTAAGAGAGTTAACTTGCGTTTCACTCACAGACAATTCACTTTTCAAATCGTTTCTCACGCTTGTTAAAGACGATGATAAATAATTGAACGTTTCAGCAACGGCGATTCCACGCTGACGCACGACAGACCGGGCACCTGAGTTGGTAGGATTGACGGCTAGATCCTGAAGGGATTGCCAGAACATATCCATCGTTTTCGACAAGCCTGAATCAGATGGTTCATTCATCACTTCCTCCATCTTCTTCATGGCTTCCATTTTCGTATCCCAGTAGCCAAGCTTATTATTTTCCCCTCTATATTGCGTGTCTAAGAAAGAATCACGAACCCGCTGGATCGAACCGGCTTCAACGCCTGTTCCAATTTGACCGGGAATTTGCGGACGGTTCATGGAGGGTGCCGGGTAAGGTTCTGTTTGTGCAAAATTGACACGTTGTCGGGTGTAACCGGGGGTATTTGCGTTGGAGATGTTATGACCTGTCGTATAAAGGGCTCCTTGTTGGGTGTACATCCCACGTTTAGCCGTTTCAAGGCCCATAAAAGTGGATCGCATGGTGTTGCCTCCGTTTCAAATGATTGATGTTATGCTTTCGAATCGAACATGGATCTTCCTGCTGGTATCGACTTGTCACCGTTTGGACGAGAATAAGTCAATTTTTCTGATTGAGGCTGCAGCATCGATAGGTTCATATTGACAAATTGAAGAGATTGATAGACAAGCTTTTGATTGAGTTCGTTCCGGGCCTTTAACTCGGCTATCATATCAACAAGTTTCTGCTGCCAGTATCCAAGAGTCTTTTGATCTTCAGGTGAACTGTACTGAATACAGAGAGAGATCGTTGGGTTTTTCTCCAAACGGACTCCAAGCGATTGAAGATAGTACTCTGACTCCCGTTGTCTATTCATCTCAAGCGTATTGATGGCCGCGATATGCTTTTGTTCGTCCTTTAGTACAACGTCCAGTTCGTCCATGGCACCTCTCTTGATAACATCCGTTTTTCCAACAGAAAGATCGAACAAACTTTTGTGCAGCTTATATAGTTTTTCTAACGTTGCAATTAGTGACGTTACCGGCATGTTTGTTCGCTCCTAGTTTCCGTTATAAAAATTCTTTAAACCTTTAGCAATCGCTTTCGGATCAATGGTGTAGTTACCGCTCTGCACTTGATCCTTTAATGCTTCAACTCTGGCTTGGCGTTCTTTTCCGAGCTTTGAAACCTCTTGCATCTCTTTAGCAGCAGAAGAGATCTCAATCTTGTCTGAAGCCAATTTCCCCATTTTGCTGACTTGATCCATTTTGTTAAGATTGCGCTTATAAGGATTAATGTTTTGATTTCCGATATTGTTAATCTTCATCATTTTCCCCTCGCTTTCATCACGTCCATTGTTTCTACCTAGTATATCGGATAAAAACGTGGTTTGTTTAGCTCAAGTGACTGGTTAGTTCTTCCTGATTTTCTTGTGTGACGTATCTAGTTCTTATTTCTCACTGTGTAATACGTTTTCAGACCCGATTCCTTCACTTTACTCTCCCATTCTCTCTCCGCTTCGAACTGTTTAAGGTCATTTAAAAGCTCACTGGAACACCCTTCGCAGATCCTCCCCGTCCCAATAATCTTCCCGCATTTATCACACGGATAACCCATGTTCGGAAATTGTTTCGTTTGAATCCTGCCCTTTTTCACCCATTTATAGAGAAGCTCCTCGTCAACACCCGTCACTTCGATCACACGGGCCATGGTGGCAGCCCGGTTTTCCCGTTTCTTTAGAAATTGGTAGACTGCTTCGTACATGTTTTCTTCTTCTTTATAGCACGTATCACATACATCCCTGAATTTATTTTTCATAAAAATCTCGTTACACCGTGGACAGTTAATAATTTCTGACATCGTTTCATTCCTCCCTGATTCACTTCTGTTATTCTCTATATCGGCAGAAATAAGAGTTGCTTTAACCTCTGGAAAGAGTCAAAGAGGATACTTCAACAGCTCCCGCTTCCCGCAGCAATTTAGCTGCCTGCCTCAACGTCGTTCCAGTCGTATAAATATCATCAAACAGAAGGATCCTCTTTCCCTTAACATCCGCTTCACCTAACTGAAACACCTGCTCCTGCTGTAATCTTTCCTTCCGTGTCTTTTTAGACTGCTTTTCCGAGTGTGAGCGGGTAAGGAGGGAAGAGGGACGGACCTCTGCTTCTTCCAGCAACGCAGTGGATTGATTGAACCCTCTTTCATATAAACGCTCGTTACTGAGCGGGATGGGGATGACTATATCAAACTCACTTTTTTCAATATAGTTTTTGAGAATGTGTGCAAATGGTTTAGCCAATGCATAGTCTCCTCTATATTTGTATCGAGCTAGATACTCTTTAAGAAAATCATTATATTGATAGAGTGATTCGTTCTGTAGTAGCACCCCTTTCCACTCAGTGTCAGACTCCCACCGGTCGCAATCCAGGCACTGCTCCCCTTTTATTAAGTCAGAAGATAACACTTCCATTGCACGGGAACACCCTGAACAACGCTCTCCCTCTATTACCATCAATTGTTTTTCACACTCAGTACACAGAAACGGGGGGACTCTGTAAAATAATCCCTTCCAGGACGAGTCCTCCACAAGTTCATTCCCACAGTACAAGCAGTTACTTACCATCAATCAACCCCCGCTTCACGGCTTCCCTATTCATGCCGTCGATATGAAGGAGCGCTTTGATCATCTCACCGGTACGGCCGAAGTGAAAATAGACGACGTCACCTTTCGGATAGTCCGAACTCCGACCCACTCTCCCTGCAATTTGAACCAGGGCGCTTTCCGTGAAAATCTTTTCTTCTGAGCCGAGCACAGCTACATCGATATTAGGTATAGTGACTCCCCTTTCCAGAATGGTCGTCGTGAGTAATATGGGAATCTCGTTATTTCGCATTTTCATGACTTTTTCTTTTCTATGGGGATCTTCTGCATGCACAGATTCAATGAGAGGATCGATTTCTTGAAAAAGAGGGAGGGCTTTTTCCATGATTTCAACGGTGGGGAAAAAGATCAGGGCTTGTTTTGATTGGTGGAGTCTTGTGCACGTCCATTTTTTCAATCCACGAGGAATCCGGTTTTTCTTAAGGGATTTTTTCCAAAGTCCGCACCATTTAAAGCGTGGCAGGGGAATCGGATGGCGGTGGAAGCGTGCCGGGATTTGGATATAGGATCGCTTCCCTGCCGCGCATTGCTTCTGGGTGTTCCGATCAGGGGTTGCTGTGAGGTAAATAATAGAAGAATCGGGTTTCCGTGCTTTTTCTACTGCCCATTGAAGAGAAGCGTCAAAGGAATACGGAAAAGCATCCACTTCATCGATGATCATCACGTCAAAGGCGTCGTGAAACCGGAACAGCTGGTGTGTGGTGGTCAGAACGAGCTCGCCATAGGTGTTTCTTTCTTCAGACCCTCCGTAAAGTGTGATGATCGTTGTGTCAGGAAAGACCTTTTTGAGACGGGGAGACAATTCAAGAATGACGTCGGTTCTAGGTGCTGCAATACATACCCGCTTGTTTTGTTGAAGAGCTTCATGGATTCCCTCAAAGAGAACCTCAGTCTTCCCTGCCCCGCACACGGCCCATACGAGCAGGTCCTTGCTGTCTTTAACAGCAGTGACCATTTGCTGAGAAGCAACTTTTTGCGCTTCTGAAAGAGTTCCAAGCCAATGAAAAGTCGGTGGCGATTCAGGAACCGGTGCCGGACCACACCATGTCAGAAACGGTGTGCATTCAGACACCCTGCCCATCATGATGCAATTCCGGCAGTAGATACAGTTGTTGTGGCATCTTGAACATGAAAAGGAAGCGAACAAATGAGGCTTGTTATTTCCACAACGATTGCACAACCTTTCCTCCACACCTTTTCCATAGGCAATACATCCATTTAAATAATGCTCATGAAAGACTTCAATGGAAATTGGGATTTCATCTAATAGCAGGGATCGGCCGCTAAGAAAGGATTGGAGTTCTGAAGAATAGGTGAAGGATTCATTAAGGGGTCGGGGTGGGATGGAAGATAGATCTGAAATCCGCTGCAAACTGTGGTGCTTCTCTTTCACAAGTAATTCCGGAATCAAACGATTGTCTACAAAAGCAAAACGCAAACACATCACTCCTTTCTTGGATAATGATGTATTCTACACCAGGTTATGAAAATCCTGCCTAATAAAAAGGTGCCAGGCACATAAACATTGTTTTGTGCCTGGCACCGATAGTTCGGTAGTGTACCTGGTACATGATGACCTGATTGTACCAGGTACAAAAAGCGCAATTCGTACCAGGTACAATCAAAACCACCCAAACCTAACGACTCATCTTCCGAGCCCATCCCATCCCCATCGATCCCTCACCTAAATGAGTACCGATAACAGGACCAAAAATGCTGACATTGAATTCAACGTTCGGGTATTTAGCCTGAAGCTCATTCATCCACTCAATCGCCTCTTCTTCGCGGTTCGCATGGATGATCGAAGCTTGAAACTCTTCTCCGGAAGACACGGCTTCTTCAAGCAAAGACTCCACCCGCTTCAATGCTTTCTTCTTCGTACGGATTTTTTCAAAAGGAACGATGACTTTATCCACAAAGTGCAGAAGTGGTTTCACCTGCAAAAGGCTTCCGATGATTGCCTGTGCCTGTGATAATCTGCCTCCGCGTTGCAAATGAGCCAGGTCATCAACCATGAAGTATGCCTGTACAGATTGCTTCATTTCGTCCAATAACGCAACGATTTCTCCAGCCGTTTTCCCTTGACGGCCCAGCTTGGCCGCTTCAATCGCATAGAAACCCTGAATCATGCAGCTGATCTCGGAATCATACGCATACACATCAATTCCTTCGACCATTTCCCCAGCTTGAACGGCCCCTTGATACGTACCGCTTATCCCACTCGATAAGTGGATGGAAATGACGGCATCGTAGTTCCGTGAAAGTTTTTCGAATAGCTCGACGAACTTCCCGACAGGGGGTTGAGAAGTCGTTGGTAGCTTTTGCTGGATGCTGACCTCTTCATAAAATTCACTTGCCGTAATATCAACTTCTTCTTGATAAGTTTCTCCTCCCAAAATAACACTGAGAGGAATCATATGTATGTTCAGTTGATCACGCAATTCTTTCGGGATGTAGGCTGTACTATCCGTTACAATTGCCGTTTTCATAGAATTACCATCCTTATTGTTTATTTTTATAGCCCTTGTTACGAGCTTGTTTAGTCTACCTTATGTATCTTTCTCATTTTATATGAAAACAAGTTGGTTTGCATTAGTTTCTAGGGACTTTCAGCTCCGCAAAACTAAACAAACGTTTGTTTAAGACCCCGAACCCTAGAGCTATAAGGGATCCAATGTCCTAATCAAACGTTTGTTTAAAGGTCTTACCTCGTACCGACAGGCATGGTTGAGACCAGTTTTTTCGATTTTCTGGAAGACAGGAACACTCCCGCAAAGATAATCAATAAACCTAAAATGAGATTATGAGTCACAGGCTCCCTCAGAAGAACAAATCCCCAAATCATCGCTGTACCCGGAATCAAGTACGTCACCGTCGAAGCAAATTCAGGTCCTCCATTGGTCATGATGTAGAAATAAAGAAGCGTCGCCACTCCAGACCCTAAACAGCCTAACCCTAAAATGCCCAGGATGACCTCGCCTGATAACAACTCGCCAACTGAGATTGGATTCGTCAGCATCATTCCCACAAAACCTACCGCTGACCCAATCAACAACTGGAATGTAGAAATCACAACCACGCTCGTTCCAGCCAGATACTTTTTTGTAAACTGTGAAGCAAACGCGTAGCTCATTGTCGCAAGCACCATCGTCCCTACCCCTACAAAATCAGAAGTGAAAATCCCGCTCACTTCGAAATTCATCAGGACGAGGATTCCTATAAACCCAACGATAATCCCAATCCATTGAAATCCGGTCAATAGGACCGAGAAAAATAAAAATCCCGCAAGTCCAGTCCAAATGGGAGTCGTTGCGTTTAAAATGGAGGCAGTGTTACTGTTGATCTGTGTTTCACTTAACGCGATCAGAGTCCAGGGCAACGCGGCATTACCAATCCCGACAACAAATAACTTCCACATAGGGAGCGATTTCTTCTCTCCTTTTTTCCTTTGTATAAAAAAGATCGGAAGAAGCACAAGAGCACCGGCTAAACAGCGTAAGAATACCGTCCCCCACACACCTACTGGATCCACCAGCCACTTAATAAAAACGAACGACATCCCCCAAATCAAACTTAAGCCAATTAACGCTATATATAATCTGGCCAATTTGCTTCCTCCTCTCCAGATTGTATAATTTAATAGTTAAATAGACGTTATAACATATTTTGTTAGTTCTATCCTATCTTACTTTGCTGGCGATGAAAACATTCTTTTTTCGTATTTTTGACCTATGATCAAGCATTCTTTTCCTATTAGAATAGGTTCATTCGAAGGGGATTCACATCTGCCAACTGAAACCATTTAACTTTCATGGGTTTTCGTCATATAATGGTTGGGTAGGATTTAACTTAGAGAAGACATAAATTACTTTATAGGACTGATATAGAATGTACAATAAGGAAAAAGTGTTTGAAGAATTATCAAAGGTGATGCATTCTGACAATATCAAACGTGACGAATTGTTAAGAGAGCATCTGTATACGAAGTTAGGCGGAAAAGCAGATTTCTTCTTAACGCCAACCACTTATGAAGAAGTGCAAAACATCGTGAAGCTGTCAAATGAAGTGGATGTTCCTTTTACTCTATTAGGAAACGGATCGAATTTGATTGTAAAAGACGGTGGAATTCGCGGGATCGTTCTTCATTTAAAGAACTTCACAGACATCAAAACGACCGATCAACTGATTGTCGCTCAAAGTGGAGCAGCGATCATCGATGTGTCAAGACGTGCGTTAGCTGAAAAATTATCAGGACTTGAATTCGCCTGTGGGATTCCAGGTACCGTTGGTGGCGCTCTATTCATGAACGCCGGGGCTTATGGCGGAGAAATCAAAGATGTTCTGGATTATTGCCATGTCGTCGACCGTGAAGGGAACTTGGTAAAGCGTACAGCTGCAGAATTGGAGCTTGATTACCGTCACAGTAATATTTCTGAAAAAGGCGATATTGTACTGGAAGCAACCTTCAGCTTGAAGCCTGGCGACTACGAAGAGATCAAGGCCATCATGGACGATCTGACAGATAAACGGGAATCCAAGCAGCCACTGGAATATCCATCTTGCGGAAGTGTCTTTAAACGCCCGCCTGGATATTTCGCCGGAAAGCTTATTCAGGATAGTGAGCTTCAAGGAACGAACTTTGGCGGCGCTGAAGTCTCCACGAAGCATGCCGGTTTCATCGTGAATAAAGACAATGCGACAGCCTCGGATTATATTTCACTCATTGAACACGTTCAAAAAACAGTGAAAGAAAAATTTGATGTGGAACTTGAACGGGAAGTACGCATCATCGGTGAAGATCTAGAATAAAAAGTCAGGAATCCTTTGATTCCTGACTTTTTTGCTTTACAGCATCTACAATCCACGTTAAAAATCCAGGACCTCCATCCTGATTCAGATGATTGAACGACTTGGAGTGATAGATGTATCCTCCCTTCTCATTCCCATGTTCGAAATGAAACTCAAGCTCTTTTGATATGTACTGAATTGCGTTCTATGGACGAATGGCAATACCTCTTTCAAACGAAAAAAACAGCCTAAAAGAGTTTTAGACTGAGCAGGGATGATTCGATTTAATTTTTCACGTTATCTTTTTTTGACAATGGGGGCGGGCTTCGTTCTACGAAATTCTCTCAGCTTTATCACTTGGGATTGAGATACTTTCGCATCCAGCTCATAGGCTTCACGAGCTTTAAAATAGAGTAACGACACAGCTAATGCCCTCCTTTATAAAATAATTAGTTTCTTTTTACCCGAAAAATTCTAAATAAAACCAAATCAGAAGAAAAAAACAGACCTTTTTTAACTTTTATAAACCCCTTCCTTTTTCACCTCAAAATGAACGCTTTTTTCAAAAGCTATAATCCCAGAGTATCTTCCATTCTCCTTCTTCCAAGGCAACATAACAGGTTTGACTGATGGTCAGTTCACCGAATTGACTGTCAAAGAATAAATCGACCTCTGCTTTTCTTACATTTTTAAACGTAAGACCTTCCTCATTAAACGTGAACTTTTCTAATTTTTCTATTTTTCCCACTTCCACCTCAAACTCATCTACCCCCATATGCCCCATGAATACATGGTTCTTCGTTTGAATATATGATGACTTGGGAAACTTGTTCTGCATTTCCGGATGAAATAATTCCCATGCATTACCGAAATCACCGGATTGTTCAAACTGATAAAACTCCTTGATGACTTCCTCTGGTGTATCAGGTTCCCGGCTTTCCCCTACTATCATGAATAGGGCCACTACGATCAGAATGGAGGCAATTACTCCAATGACCAGAGGAACCGGGCTTCTTCTTCTCATTGCTCCACCACTCCCTGTCTATAGTAATCTTTATGAGGGACTTGCTGGATGTATGAAAATAAAAGACATTTATGAGAGTGTTTTTTGAGATATCTCCTCTATTTTGTTTGTCAAATAAGTTAAATGCTCATCATTTTCAAGCATTTCAAAGATCAAAATCGATTTTTTAATATAAAGTAAGGCTTGTTCGTAATTCTCTTCCAACTCAAAATTATACCCAATATGATAATGCAGCTGTCCTAAACCGTACAAATGCTCTTCTTCAATACACCATTTTATCGCTTCCTTACAATACTTTATGGAGTCCTTGTAATTTCCTAATCGTGTTAAGACCCTTGCAATATTGTATAGCAAGCGTGTTTTAATTGATTTATCATTTAGTTGCCCGGTAGTATTTATAGCTCCTCTGACTTCCTCATAGTAATCAAGAGCTTCTTGATATTTTTCCATACCAAAATAGAAGGCACCAAAAGCAAGAAGAATCTCCATCTCCCTTTCTGACAATGCTTTCTTACTATTTGCTGTCAGGGAAAATGCTTTTTCCAGTAGTGGAAAAGCATCCTCCCAGTTATGCTCAACCTCAAATTTATAGATTCCTTTATGCCAATAAAGAAGCTGAAGATTAGCCTCTTCTTTAAAGAGTGGGTTGTTTTCTTCTGCAGCCACCATCTCCATCATTTCTGTATATCTGTGCTTGATTCTTAATTTACGCAATTGACGCTCAACCTCTTTTATGTAATCAAGACGGGGAGTCGTCCCAATTTCAAAGAAATAGTTAACATCCACTCCGAGTTTCTTTGAAATTTGATAGAGAGAAGTAGCGCTTGGATAAATGTCTCCTTTTTCAATTCGACTGATGAGAGCTTGGGTACAAATCCCGTCTGCTAATTCACCTTGAGTCAATCCAACTACTTTTCTTAGCTCTTTAATTTTTTTCCCAATAACAGAATAATCCACAGTCTCACCACCCAGAAAATATTAATATATTTATATTTTAACAGAAAACAAGCAATTTTTTTAGGGAAATCCTCACACGTGTCCTCTCAAGCCCGTAGAGCGACAATACATACATTTTAAATCTATGTTTTAATAAACCTAACGACAAATTACAATACCTTTGGACGGCACTTCTCCTTGTGGGAAGTGCTCTTTTTTTTGAGGGACGGACCTCGCATTCAATTGACTATACGCAAAGGGTGCCAGGCACACAATAGAGGTTCCATGCCTGGGAGCCATTTCACAATATTAATATTTTAATAAATATAAAGATAACAGAGATATTCATAAGAAATGCCTCTATATATCAGCCAAAATCGTGCCACAACGACAATACATGCGTTCACAATCTGTGCTTTAATATACATACGACAAATTACAATACCTTTGGACAGCACTTCTCCTTGTGGGAAGTGCTCTTTTTTTTGAGGGACGGACCTTGCATTCTAATGATGATACATGAATGGTGCCAGGCACAAAAAAGAGGTTCTGTGCCTGGCACCCCATTTCACCAATATTAATATTTTAATAAATATAAAGATAACAGAGATATTCATAAGAAATGCCTCTATATATCAACTAAAATCGTGCCACAACGACAATACATGCGTTCACAATCTGTGGTTTAATATACCTAACGACAAATTACAATACCTTTGGACGGCACTTCTCCTTGTGGGAAGTGCTCTTTTTTTAGGGACGGACCTCTACTCGCTTTCATATATTTCTAGTGGAAGTCCATCGGGATCCTCAAAGAAAGTGAAACGTTTATGAGTATATGGATCTAGTCTTATTTCTTCTGTTTCAATATCCTTTTCATTTAAACGTCTTACACTCTCCTCAATATCCTCTACTTCAAATGCTAAATGGCGTAACCCTTGAGCTTCCGGATAACTTGGGCGGACCGGTGCGTCAGGGAATGAAAATAGTTCGATGACGTATTCTCCATTTAGCGCTAAATCCAGTTTGTATGAGTCTCTTTCTTCCCTGTAGATTTCTTGTTTTATTTCAAAACCAAGTTTGTTGACATAAAAGTCTTTTGAAAGATGGTAATCTGAGCAGATGATTGCGATGTGGTGGATTTTTTTAAAATTCATGGTCATGGGCCACAGGCACCTCCCGTTTTTTGTCGAAAAAAAAGAAGCAGCCAAAAGACTGCTCCTCTCAATTCTTTCTTATTTCATCGCATCCGTCAACACAGGTACGATCTGCTTCTTACGTGATACAACGCCTTTTAATAGGGCTGTATTGTTTTGAAGTGTTACATTGAATGCTTTTTCCACTTCCGCAGTTTTGCTTCCAAGAGCCAATGCCGTTGAGTCATTCTCCAGAATGTCAGTCACAACAAGTAAGAAAAGATCCAATCCTTTTTCTTTGATCATTGTTTCCATCGCAGCTTCCACTTCCGCTTGACGTCCGAATACGTCATTCACATCGACAACGTTGATTTGAGCCACTTCCACCTTCGCGTTGCCCATTGAGAATTCTTTCGCATCAAGGGTTACAAGCTCCGCCACGGATTTCGTGCTCATGTTCGCACCGGCTTTTAACATGTCCAATCCGTACACTTGAGCATCAACACCAGCGATTTCAGCCAGTTCATTCGCTGCTGCTACGTCTTCATCAGTACAGGTTGGAGATTTAAATAATAGAGAATCTGAGATGATCGCTGAAAGCATTAATCCAGCCATTTCCTTCGTTACCTCTACTCCTTTTTCCTTGTAAATCTTGTTTAAGATCGTTGCCGTACAACCAACCGGCTCTGCACGGTAGTATAAAGGATCTGCCGTTTCAAAGTTTGCGATGCGGTGGTGGTCGATGACTTCAAGAACGCGTACTTCTTCGATGTCTTCCGCGCTTTGCTGGCGCTCATTATGGTCGACAAGGATAACCGTGTCGGTTTCACCGGCAACCTTTTCAACCAAACGAGGTGCGTCAACGTTAAAGTAGTCAAGGGCATATTGGGTTTCACCGTTGACTTCACCTAAACGTACAGGCTCAACGTCCATCCCGATTTTTGTCTTCAAATCAGCATATACGAGTGCAGACGTGATCGTATCTGTATCTGGATTTTTGTGTCCGAAAATAAGTGTTTTACTCATCATCATTCTCCTAACTCTATGTAATAGTCATCATTGATTTCTCTCTTTACATTTTCTTATATTACCATATTTAATAGCAAAACCGTATCCGTTGGGGAAGATTTTTTCCAGTGATTATGAAGGCAGCATTCCCAAATTCTTTGTTATACTCGGGTGAAAAGGAGGTTACAAATAACTTGGATCAGATTTTACAAGCCGTTAGAGAGTTGCAAGGGCAGATGACTCGATTTGAAAACAACATGAATGAACGCATGACGAAATTAGAAACCCGTATGGTCAAGCTTGAATCCAGAATGACCGTCCTCGAAGAAAATCAACAAGACACCCAGGATAACATCACGATTCTGATAAAAGAAAACTGGGATCACAAAAAGGAACTTCATAAAGTAAAACGACGAGTGGGAATGGAGCAATAACCAAAACTTTTCACTCCCACTCTTTCCTCTTAGATAAACTTCAGCATTAACCACCAATCACATACCTGACCACTTTTCATTCAATCTCCCTCATTAATTCCTTCCCTATTTCATCTTTGTATTCTTTATACATAGGAGCCAGCTTCTTCATCCACTCTTCTTTTTCCGAATTCAACAGAATGTGAATATCCAAATCAGTATTTCTCTTTAATTCACGCATATGGTCATCATTGATTTCTATGGCATGCCGGCGGATCCATTCAGTCGTTTGCTTCATCGCTTCTTCAATTTCCACCCGGTATTCTTCAGGCAAGTCCTCCCAAAATTCTTCGTTCATTAATACAACATAGCCTAAATAAGTATGATTGCTGACAGTAAGGTAGGATTGATGGTCATAAAGCTTCTTGGAGTAAATATTCGAAATGGTATTTTCCTGTCCATCTATAAATCCTACTTCTAAGTTCTCGTATGTTTTATTAAAAGGCAGGTGACTTACGGCAGCCCCCATCCTTTGATATTGATCTTTTATCACCTCACCCGGCATTGTACGGAAGTGGAGCCGATTGAAATCACCCGGCCTGATCAAGGGTCGCTGACTATTGGTGATTTGTTTAAATCCGTTATACCAAAAGGTAATCCCCTTCACGTTTTCTTGTTTTTCTACCTTTTTAAGTAATATATCTCCTATATTCCCCTCAAATGCCCGTTAAACATCTTCATAACTATTAAACGCAAAGGGTAAGTCGAACACACTATACTCAGGAACATAAGCAGAGACTTTAGACGTGGCAGGGATAATCATTTGAACATTATTATTTTCAAGGGCATTCCATTCACTAATATCCGAATAGAGCGAGCCGTTTGGGTAGATTTCAACCTTCACTTTTCCCTTGGTATTCTTTTCTACTAGTGCTTTAAAACGCCTGATTGCTTTTCCTTTCGGTGTGTTTTCGGAAACAACATGACTGACTTTAATGACGATGCCATCTTTCAGCTTTTCTTGATCGTCATCATATTCCCAGGTAAAGCCGGTCTGAGATTGAAATCCAACAAAATAGGCTGTAGCAATTCCTGTTAAAATAAACAACCCTATAAAGAAAAATGTTTTCATTATGGGACCTCCCCTCTCTCCGTTCTATTAAAAATGGTACAATAACTTTGAATGAAGAGGAAGGAATATTCAGAATGAATCGAAAACAAATGCCCATCCGTTGGAAAATGACGATATTATCCTTTGGTGTAGTCCTGTTTGCGCTAATCATTGGATTTATTATATTTGTAGGAAAAGCGATTGAAATGAAGAAAGAAGAGTTAGGAAACCAGGCACTTATTACAGCTAGAACAGTAGCGAATCTTCCAACTGTACAAAGCCATCTCGAGGATTCCGGAGGATGGGGTGAAATCCAGCCCATTGTAGAAAATATCAGGACTGTAAATGGCTCTGACTATATCGTCGTCCTCAATATGAACCGGATCCGTTACTCACACCCGTCTGATGAGCAGCTTGGGATCATTTCTGCCGGAAAGGATGAAGGTCCTGCTTTTGCCGAGCATAGTTATGTGACGACAGCTAAGGGGGAAATCGGTACGGCGGTCAGGGGGTTCGTTCCGATCATGAACGATCAGCACCAACAAATAGGTGTGGTCATTGTAGGCATCCTGCTCCCTTCTACACTCGATATAATAAGGAATCTCCAAAATGAACTCATCATTATAGGTGCCATCACTCTCCTGTTCGGCATCATTGGTTCTTGGTTACTGGCAAGACAAATAAAGAAAGATACATTTCACTTGGAACCTCATGAAATTGGAAAACTTCTGGTGGAAAGGACCGCTACTTTTCAAGCCATGAATGAAGGGATCATTGCCATTGATAATCAAAAAAGGATCACCGTCTTTAATGAGAAAGCCAAAGATATATTGGTGTTAAATGGAGATCCAACCGGAAAATCCATTCAAGAGGTACTTCCTTCTTCAAAATTACCGGACGTGTTACACAAGAAGGAACCGATTTATCATGAGGAAATGAGATTAGAGAATAAGATCGTATTAAGCTCCAGGGTTCCTATTCTGGTAAACGGGGACATTGTCGGAGCCGTCGCCGTGTTTCAGGATCGAACGGAGATGACTCAACTGGCAGAAGAGCTGACTGGAGTGAAAGAATTCGTTGAGGCATTGAGGGTCCAAAATCACGAACACCAGAATAAATTACATACCGTTGCCGGTCTGATTCAATTAGAAGAAGGAGAGAAAGCTCTCGATTATATCTTTCTATCCTCTCAAGAAGAGGAAAATCTCACCACCTCCCTGACACGGCAGATCAAGCTTGATAGTTTGACAGGATTACTATTAGGCAAGATCAGGAGAGGAAATGAAATGGGGATAGAAGTAAAGATCGATCCCGATAGCTATCTATCATTCCTTCCCCCTCTTCTAGATGAACATGATTTTGTCATTATCTTAGGTAACCTGATTGAAAATAGCTTTTATGCCCTAAAAGATTCTGAAGAATATACCAAGGTCATTCATGTCTATTTAAAAGAAGATCTGGACACTTTTCATATTGAAATAGAAGATAATGGAGCAGGAATGACGAAAGAACAGCTTCCCCACTTATTTCAAAAAGGATACACTACCAAAGGAAAAAATGGCTCAGGAATCGGACTCTACTTGATTCATAGCATTATAGAGAAAGCAGATGGTCATATTAAAGTGGAGTCAACCCCTGGTGAAGGGACGTTATTCCAACTTACTTTTCCAATGAATGGAGGGAACAATCATGAAGGAACCGATTAACGTATTACTTATTGAAGACGATCCCATGGTTCAGGAAGTCAATCGAATGTTCATAGAACGTGTACCGGGCTTTACAGTGTGTGCCATTGCGGGAAATGGACAGGAAGGTGCGGAGAAGGTTTCTTTCTATCAGCCTGACCTTGTCCTTCTGGATAACTTTATGCCTAAACAAAATGGTCTTGAAACCTTACAAGCTTTCCGGCAGCAGGATACAGACGTGGATGTGATTGTCATATCTGCTGCACAGGATAAAGAAACCATCAAGATGATGATGAGATTAGGAGTATTCGATTACATCATTAAGCCTTTCAAGTTTGAACGATTGAAACAAGCTCTTGAGAAATACCAAATGTTCAAACACCGAATGACAGGAGAGGGACCCGTGGGACAGCAGGAATTAGATCAGCTTCAGGGTGTTCCCTCCCCCATTGAACCACAGGAAAAGAAAGAAGAATTACCAAAAGGATTGAACCAGCAAACGTTACAGCAGATCATTCAATTTATAAAAGACCAAAAAAGCCCCTTATCAGCAGAAGAAACCGCTGAAGGAATCGGCATCGCCCGTGTAACAGCCCGAAGATATTTAGACTATTTACAGAAATCAGGCCAGGTTCAAATCATGATCGAGTACGGTGGAATTGGGCGTCCAATCAATCGATATCAATGGCAGTAAATAAGAATGAGGCGAAAGGTGGATGCCTCATTCTTTTTTATTCTCCTTAATCGCACTCCCAGACCAAAAAGACCAAAACGTCCTTTAAGTTCTAAATATTCTCATTTTAACATGTAAGCGTTACCATATTTAATAGGTAACGTAAAGGAGGACGAAACGATGAAAAAATTAAAATGGATTTCGATGGTAGCCATCATTTCATTATTATTGGCGGCATGTGGCAGTGATGGTGCAAGCGGAGACGATTCAAGCAGTGGCGATGACTCTTCCAGCCAATCAATCGTATTTGGGACAGGTGGAACGTCCGGTGCTTATTATGCGATTGGCGGATCACTTAAACCAATTTTCGAGGAAAGTGATTCGATCGGGAATGTAACAGTAGAATCGACAGGAGCTTCTGTAGCCAATATCCAGAACATTACAGACGGTCTAAATCAAATGGCGATTGTCATGAGTGATGTTGCTTATGATGCAGTAGAAGGAAAAGGACAGTTCGAAGGCAATAAAGTAGAGGTTCAGGCGCTTGCGGGCATGTACCAAAACGTTGTACAGGTAGTCGCTATGTCTGATAGCGGAATTAAGAGTATTGAAGATTTAAAGGGTAAGAAAGTGGGAGTAGGCCAGGTAGGTTCCGGCGTGGAACAGAGCGCTAAGAAAGTATTGGAAGCGGCCGGCTTAACGTATGATGACCTTGAAAAAGTCACTCACACAGGGTACGCGGATTCAGTACAGGAAATGAAAAATGGCACACTTGACGCTGCATTTTTCACTTCAGGTGTACCGAACAGCAATATTACAGACCTTATGCAGCAAAATGATGTATCGTTTGTTGAAATCAAAGGAGATCTTGCTGATAAGCTAATGGAGAAATATCCGTTCTATAAAACATTTACGATTGAGTCAGGAGACGAGGCAAAATATAACCTGGATTCAAAAGTTGAAACCGTCGGGATTCAAAATATGCTGATTGTATCGAAGGATGTAAGTGAAGACACAGTATACGACTTAACAAAACGTTATTACGACTACTTAGGAACAGACGCAGTTGCGGTTGCACCGCTTAAAGAAGTCAACCGGGATGAAATGGCGAAGGGTCTCATAACTCCCCTGCACCCGGGAGCGAAGAAGTTTTATGAAGAAAAAGGATTACTGGAATAATAGAGAAAGGGCATCAATCCTGGTGCCCTTTTCATTCTATCTATGAGAAAAAGAATTCTGGGCGCCTCTGCCCTTCTCCTTCTTACCCTTCTCGCCATTGTCCCGATGAACACGATCATCTTATCCTATGAGAATAAAAATATAGTCGTGCAGCCTGTTTTCAACCAAAAGGAAGTATCCATCCGCTGGACACATTCTGTTGAAAAAGAAGATTGGGAAGAATTTTTTCACATTAAAGATACTACCATCACCTTGACCTCCACCCGTTTCAAAACGTTTGGTGCCGGTGTTCCGGACCATGCAGGCGAAGACACATATATTAAAGACGGATGGGTGTATATGACGAATATCCATCAATCGATTGGAGACTCATTGCGCTTCCAGACAGGTAAGAATACGAATCATCGAATTTCATTCAATGAACAAACTCTAGTACTCGATTCTCAGCGGTCCTACCAATTATCGGTGAGGTCCGTCCCTATGTATCAACTGATTTATATGATTGTTAATGATTAAGCGAGGTGACTCATGATGAGAAAACAAAAGAACACATCTGTGGAAGAGTTGGATCGGGAGGGAAATACGAGAAGCCAGTTCCCCAAGGTGATCGGTATATTTATTTTAGTAGTGGCAGCCGGGATTGCACTCTTCCACTTATACACGTCTTATGCAGGTGCATTAGTCGATGTAAAGCAGCGAAGCATCCACTTATATGGCTTAATGGCGATTGGATTTATCCTGTACCCTATTATTAGTAAAAAGAAAGGCCACCCTGTTCCATTTTATGACTATATCTTAAGCGGGTTGTCCTTATTCGTTGGTATTTATCTGTTATTCAGTGCGGAGCGCATCATTAAAATGGGGGGACAAATCAACGATACCGATTTCATCGTCGGGATACTCGTCATTGTCCTTCTTCTCGAACTGACAAGGCGTGTGACCGGATGGGGCTTGACCCTTCTTGCCCTTGGATTTTTAATCTATGGTCTCTATGTAAAGCTGGCCATCTATCCGGAATTGAATTCTCAAATCACATTGACTGTGACAAAGAAAATGACTTCCCAGCTTGTTTACATTACGGAGGGGATCCTTGGTACAGCGATCGGCGTCTCGGCAAGCTACATCATTCTCTTTATCTTGTTTGGAGCATTCCTTAGCCGCTCCGGCATGGGGAAATTATTCAATGACCTTGCACTGGCAGTCGCTGGTCATACAAAAGGCGGGCCTGCTAAAGTTGCCGTTATCGCCAGTGGATTTCTCGGTTCCATTAATGGTTCGGCTGTTGCCAATGTCGTGACAACAGGGGCTTTCACCATTCCATTGATGAAAAAAATCGGCTATAAGAAAGAATTTGCAGGAGCGGTTGAATCAGCGGCAAGTGTCGGTGGGCAGATCCTCCCTCCCATCATGGGTGCAGCCGCCTTCATTATGGCAGAAAATCTGAATATTCCTTATACCAAAGTGATCTTGGCAGGTATCATCCCAGCACTGCTATTCTACATCGGTATCCTGCTTCAGGTGCACTTTAGAGCTTCCAAACGAGGATTGCATGGGGTACCGAAATCAGAACTTCCATCCGTGAAAGCAGTTTTGGCCGAACGGGGACATTTGATCATCCCGATGGTGATTCTCCTGTACTTATTATTCTCAGGAAAAACACCGTTCTACGCTGCGTTCTGGTCGATTTTGGCAACGATTATCATTTCCGGTTCGAAGCAGGTTCTGACGTTATCAACCCTGCTCGGAGTATTTTTCATTTTCCAACCACAGGTCAATGGCGTCCTGTCAGGAGAAAGCATCCCTCCTCTTAAAAGCGGATGGTGGGAACTCCTGTTGATCGTGGTAATACCATTGGTCATCAATCTCGTTAGAAAAACAATGGATCTGGAAGCTGAAGAAATCAGCTTAAAGGATTGTGTACAAGCACTGGAAGAAGGAGCGAAAACGACGATTCCGGTGGCAGTCGCCTGCGGTGCTGTCGGCATCGTCGTCGGAGTTGCCTCACTGACTGGAGTTGCACTTGAGCTCGCAAACAGTATTGTCGGTATTGGTGAAATGATTGACAGCCCGCTTCTTCAGCTCGTCATTACGTTACTGCTGACAATGGTTACTTCCATCGTGCTGGGAATGGGTTTACCAAGTATCCCAACCTATATCATCACGAGTACCATGGCAGCACCGATCCTTTTACAGCTGCCATTATTCCGTGAATTGGCCGGGTCGACGGAAACGGCGGTTTTTGTGGCTCATATGTTTGTTTTCTACTTTGGAATCTTTGCAAATATCACGCCGCCTGTTGCCTTGGCAGCGTTTGCCGGAGCAGGCATCAGTGGCGGTGATCCGACTAAGACCGGTTTCCAGGCCATGAGACTTGCCATTGCAGGATTTATCGTTCCGTTCATGTTTGTGTTCTCCCATGAAATGCTGATGGTGGACGCATCTGTTACGAGTATTCTTGTCCTGACCGTAACATCTGTTATCGGAGTGTTCCTGTTATCCGTTTCCATTGAGGGCCATTTCAAAAAGAAAATCCCTGTCAGTATGCGCTTGATTAGTGCTGTAGCCGCTTTTCTCCTGATTTATCCCGGCTGGGTGACAGACCTTATCGGCTTCACTGTCTTCGTCTTTGTTCTGTTTTGGAATTACCAAGGAAAGGGTAAACCGATGAATAAGGAGATCAATATTCCCAATTAAACGAGGTGGATTTTAATGGATTTTGGCTTAAAAAATAAAGCAGTGATTGTCACTGCTTCCAGTAAAGGATTAGGAAAAGCAACGGCACTCGAGCTTGCAAAAGAAGGAGCGCACGTGCTTATTTCAAGCCGAAATGAGGAAGAGCTTCAATCTACTGCAAAAGAAATCATTGAACTGTCCGGGAATCACCAAGTCTATTTTGCAACATGTGACATGACGAAACCAGGAGACATTCAAGCACTCGTTGAAACAGCGGTAAATAAACTTGGAGGAGTCGACATTCTCGTCAACAACACAGGAGGTCCACCTGCAGGGGGCTTCCAGCAATTCGATGATGAAGACTGGCAATATGCCTTTGAGCTTAACCTGCTCAGCTATATCCGGACCATCAGAGAGGTTATTCCCCATATGAAAAAGAATAAGGGCGGACGGATCGTCAATATCGCTTCTTCCTCCACGAAGCAGGCAATTGATGGTCTGATTCTATCCAACACCTTCAGAACAGGTATCGTCGGCTTATCGAAGAGCTTATCAAGGGAACTGGCCCAGGATCATATTCTTATCAACACGGTGGGTCCAGGTAGAATCGCAACAGAACGAGTGGCTCAGTTGGATCAATTAAACGCAGATAAACAAAATGTTTCTCATGAGGAATTTAAGAAGCAAAGTGAAAAAGCGATTCCGATGGGAAGGTACGGCGAGCCTGAAGAATTTGCCCGGGCCATTACCTTCTTAGTTTCAGACGCCAACACTTATTTAACCGGTCAATCCCTCGTCGTTGATGGCGGATTGGTTACCGCACTATAAAAAAGCAAAGCCCCAATGGCTATTACCATTGGGGCTTTGCTTATTCTGTTTATACCGTAACTTTCCCACCGTTAGGCTCGCAACCCGTCCGTATGATCATCTCAATCGTCTCATTCGACATATCCAAATGGGACACCCCGGTACCTTTCATCAGGTCTTGAGTATTGCGATCATCAAACGTCAACGCCCCTGCCAGATACACCTTGAACACATCAATCAAGGTATTAAGCTTTACTTCCTCTTCATCTAACTCATACTCACCCGTGTTCTCAACGACCGATAAGTTCTCAAATTGAAGAGCTTCTTTTAACATCTTCAAAAGCTCGATGTTCTCAGGAGGATTCGGATTCGTAATATGATAGATTTTGTTCGCTTGGGCTTTTTCTGGAGCCAGGCTTAGAATGTCCGCAACATAATCCACTGGAACAAGATTGGAAGTACCGTTTTTCGCAGCAACCAGTCTGTAGGTCCGCTCTTCTCCCTTGCGCCTTGCCGTCTTACGCTTGAACACCCCGAGAGCACGCATGAATCCGTACAGTGTGAATTGAGAGTCCGCTTCCCCCGTTTTAGAATCCCCTACAATAATAGCCGGGCGGAAAATGGACACATCCATTTTGTCTCGATAAGAAAAAACAAGATGCTCCGATTTCACTTTGCTCTCCTCATATGGATTATGGAACTCTCCATTTGTTGGATAGAGCTCTTCAATCCCTTTATTCAGCTTCCCGACCGTGTAAGCCGTACTCACATAATAAAACTTCTTCACTTCTAGAAGTGAAGCCAATTCAAGAATATGCTTGGTCCCATCGTAATTAGCAGCAAACAATTCATCACGCAATTCCAAATCAAACTTTACCAGGGCAGCGAGGTGATAAACCGCATCAATTTTTCCCGTTAACCATTCAAGGTCATCCCTGCTCAGGCCGGCATTGGGAATGGTAATGTCCCCTTGAAATATGTGAATTCTCTTTTGCTCATCCGCTTCAAAGGAATCTCTTAATCTTTCAGCCTTCTCTACATTTCTCACTAAAATATAGACTTCGTTCACTTTATTTTGTAAAAGGTTCTTGATGAGCCTTCCACCAAGGAAACCTGTCGATCCCGTTAAAAATAAATTCAAATTGATCACTCCTGTTGAATTTCAACCTCAAGGGCTATTTTGTCTATCATAGCACATATTGAAAGCGGAATCGTTGTGAATGAGAGAGTTGGAACATGATGTCAAAATGCGGAGCTTTAATAGAAAAAAACCGGTGAGACTATGCCTGCTCACCGTTTTTGATTCATTTTCTTTCAACTTCACCAGCTATCATAAAATCTCTTCGTCACTTCTACCGTATGCGTACTACCTCCCGCATCTTCTACATCTTCAAGAAGCATGGCAAGGAGCATCGTCGGGTCATTTTGATCATAGGATACAAATAATCCATTTTCAGTCCCGGTTGTCCCCTGTTCAGATTTGATTTCTGCCGTACCGGTTTTACCGGCGATTGCTTTCCCTTTTACACTCGCTTTTCCGGCAATTCCTTCCGTGACAACTTTTCGCAAATCTGTTTTCAGCATGTCAGCTTGTTCTTTCGTCAGTAAGTTTTCCTTCCAAACCTCATGTTCTTCATCCATTAGAAGCCTCGGCTTCATCATGTTTCCATCATTGATGATGCCGCCATAGGCGCTGGCAAGATGTACGATACTCATGAGAACTTCACCTTGACCAAAGGCTGAATTGGCCAGTTGGACCTCTTTGGAGATTGTTCCGACATTTGAAATCTGTGATTTGTAAATCGGATAGGAAGATGGGATCTCCTCACCAAAACCAAAGTCTTTCAAACCGGCGATAAAGGTTTCTGCCCCCATCTCCAACCCGACTCTTGCGAAATAAATATTATCCGAGAATTTCAACGCACTTTCTAAGTCAACCTTACTGTCATTGTCAAATACACGGACGACCTTGTAATTTCCCCAAGAATCATCCTTTTGCCACTTCTTCCCCTTAATATCATAGATTTTATTTGGATCTAACTTTCCGGATTTCAATCCAACGGAAGCGGTGATCCCCTTCATGGTTGAACCGGGAGAATAAGCAATAGGGAAACGATTACGGAATGGCTTTTTCGGGTCATCCGCAAGTTTCTTATACCTCTCAGAAGATATTCCCAGTACAAGCTCATTTGGATTATAAGCAGGTGTGCTGACAAGGGCCAGTGCTTCACCTGTTTGCGGATTAAGAGCGGCAGCTGTTCCTGTTTCACTCTTCATCTGTTCATAAAGCTTCTTTTGCATTTCGGCATCGATGGTCAAGGTGATGTTTTTGCCATCTTCCACCGGTTGTTCTGCAACGGTGACTACTTCTTCAGATTCTTCTTTTTTCAAATAAATCCGCTGTCCATCTTTTCCTCGTAACTGATCTTCATATACTTCTTCAGCACCGCTGAGACCCATTAAGGACTGAGCTGTATAGCCTTGACCTTTTAGTTTCTCCAGCTTTTCTGCAGTCAGCTTTCCAATATATCCGGTCAGATGGGAGGCCGCTTCTCCGTATGGGTATTCCCTTGCAGGCACCCGCTTAGAGTACAGACCGCCCAATTCAATAACTTCCAGAGCTAAAGGTCGCTCGGTAAGGGCAATCTTTTTAATCGGCACAAAAAATTCCGGTTTCACCCAGCTCTGATCAAGCTTACCCTGAATGGATTCCGCTGGCATATCGAGCAGGGATGAAAGCTTCTTTAAGTCACTCTCGTTAAACTCTTTCGGTACGATCCCCAGTTCAAATGCTTCTCCATTCATCGCAAGGGGCTGTTGATTCCTGTCAAGTATATCTCCACGCTTGGCGGTAATACTTTCTACGCCTACTTTATCTCCCTTTTCCAATTCCGGCAGGATAAAAGAAGGCTCCCATTCTACAAACCAATTTTCATCTTCACCCTGTTTTTCTTTTGTTAAAGTGATTTCTTTATCATAGGAAACCTGACCAGCCAAAGTATTGAACGAAATAGTCAAAGGAAATTCCGCTTTTGTTTCTTTGTCCCAGTCCACTTCTTTTTCAGGCTTTTCAAAAGATACTTTTACATCCTTCACTTCTAAATCTTCATAGATGTCCTTGTATCTCGTGACGAAATCTTCTTTTTTGAACGAATCTTGAGTGGAAGTGTTTAGATACCCGTCAAACATATGATCGAACTTTTCTTTATTCCAAAGATCGACGTATTCCTGCAAGCGATCATCAGGCTTAGGCTTTTCTTGACATCCGGCGACCAACAGGCTAGCAACTAAGAGACAAAACAGCATGACTTTTCTATACATATGTACTGACAACCCCTATATTAGACTTTTCATCTCACTTCTAATTCTTTCAAAAATAACAAATTTTTTCAAATTTAATGTATCTATATGCTTGTATCTCTCGGTTATGATGATGACCTGAAAGGGGAGCGAAATTTGTCGTATATTGATAAGTGGCAGATATATCAGATTTTTGGCAGATAAAATGAAAATATGGAAGATATATTTTCAAATATGGCACGTAAATCCGAAATACGGCAGATAAATCTCAAATACGGCCCATAACACTCCGGAAAAGCCGATTATGCGCACCTCTCCCCCTCCGAAAAACCAAAATCCACCATTTTTTCCTCACAATCCCCAGCTTTTCTCCACCATACATAATGCATTTCTTTAAAAATTTGTTATAATAGTACATCGTAAGAGTAATAAGGAACAGAATCCTAAGATTATATCTTGCAAATATATATCGATAGGTGGAAATAAACATGAAAAATTATCGAGTACTACTGTATTACAACTATGTAGCCATTGAGAATCCCGAGGAGGTTACGGCCCAGCATAAGCAATTGTGCGAGGAGCTTGGCCTTATGGGACGCATCCTGATTTCATCTGAAGGAATCAACGGAACATGTTCCGGTACGATTGAACAGACAGATGCATATATGGAAGCGATGAGAAAGGATCCTCACTTCTCCGACACAGTGTTTAAGATCGACGAAGCAGACGGTCATGCCTTCAAGAAATTGAAAGTTAAGCACCGTCCAGAGTTAGTGACACTTCGTCTTGAAGATGATGTGAATCCGAATGAACTCACAGGTAAATACCTTGAACCAAAAGATTTCTTTGAACAAATCCAGCAGGAAGATACGATTCTTCTTGATGCACGTAATGACTATGAATATGAATTGGGACACTTCAGAGGAGCCGTGAAGCCGGATATCAAAAACTTCCGTGATCTTCCGAATTGGGTCCGTGATAATAAAGATAAACTGGAAGGCAAGAAAATCATCACGTATTGTACAGGTGGTATCCGTTGTGAAAAATTCTCAGGCTGGTTAGTGAAAGAAGGCTTTGAGGATGTGGCTCAGCTTCACGGTGGAATCGTCACCTATGGCCAGGACCCTGAAGTTAAAGGTCAGCTATGGGACGGTCAGCTTTACGTATTCGATGAGCGTATCGGTGTTCCTGTAAACCAGACAGAGCATGTCGTTGTCGGGAAAGACTTCTACACAGGTGAACCTTGTGAACGCTACGTAAACTGTGCGCACCCGCCTTGTAACCGAAAAATCCTTTGCTCTGAAGAAAACGAGCATAAATATATGAGAAGCTGCTCAGATGAGTGCCGCAAGAGCCCTGAAAACCGCTATATTAAAGAGCATGGTTTGACGGAGGAAGAAGTGGCAGAGCGTTTGGCAGTGATTGAGAATGAAAAGGAAACAGCAACAATCTAATTAATACTAAAAAAGAACCGTCTGCAATGAGCCGGTTCTTTTTTAGTATTTATCGCTTCTCTCTCTTCTGACTCTCCATATACTTCTTTTCTTCCTTAGTCGACAGCAATCCTGTTGCTCTTCCGATATTCCCGTTTCTCATTCTCCAAACGGCATTATGATCGCTGACTGCATCTGAAAAGTCTCCTTCTTTCCAGCTTACTAAGATTTCGTTGTAGGTATGTTCATGCTTATATTTGTTAATCTCTAATTGTGAAAGCAAGTAATCGATTCGTTCATCGGTGATTTTAAAGTACGACCATTTTTCATCTGCCTCAACCTTTTGATGACTCATCGCGTGTATGTATTGTTGGATCAGATCTTCACTTAGCGGCGTCTTTACTTTTTCCCCGAATGGGTTTTCTTTGCCTGTTTTGGTTTGTGGTGGAGTGGTTTCTACACCGGCGGTCGAGACAACGTCCGTTTGGGTTGTATCTTCGGTTGTGCCGGTATTGTTTAAACTACCTACGGCGATATAAACTCCGATGGCCGTTAGGAGCAGAACGCTTCCCACAATGATGGTGAATGATTTTTTTCGCAGCATGATGATACTCCCCCTATGTGCTATACTGTGATACTTTCTTCTAGGTGTTAGGCTAAATGTCCTGCAAGTACTTGTAAGTGAATTGTAACAATACCATATTTTTCTTTGGTTCTAAAGAGATAGTCGCTAAGTTGGTTGTATTCGTGATGGGACTGCTATATAATGACTCAATGTTTGTAAATGGATTTCCAGTCTACATAAAGGGAGTTTTGATAGATTTGAAGAATCAGACGTGGTTGTCGGTTCAGTTCTTTGCGATTTTTTTCACTTGGGGAATTTTCATACCTTATTGGACAGCGTGGCTGGTTGAAAGTAAGGACTTTTCCATTTCGGAGGCAAGTACGGTGATTGCGGTCGGGATGATTGCGCGGTCGTTTTCGAGCTTTTTCCTGTTTCCTAGATTGAGTCAGACGGTTTCGTTGGGACGGCTATCTCGATGGCTGGTGTTGATATCGGGTGCTTCGTTGCTGTTGTTCCTTCCAATGAATTCGTTTGGGATGATATTGGTTTGTATGGTGTTATTCAGTCTGGTTTATCCGATGCTGCTTCCGATGGTCGAGAGCATGGCGGCTGTGATGATGAAGGAAGATGGCATCGATTATGGACGGAGCCGTTCGTGGGGATCAATTGGATATACGGTTGCGCTGCTTGCGGTTGGATTTTTGACGTCACTTTTTACCGAGGGTGCCGTGATTTATCTGTTATTCGGTGGGATTGTGGTGATATTACTGTCTTCTCTTGCGAAGCTGCCTCAGTCCATGAGCGGGACCCGTGGTCAGGAGAAGCTTTCGTATCGCGGATTGCTGAAATCCCGTAAGTTTGTCTGGGCAATGGTGATTGTCGTGTTGATTCAGGGTGCTCATGCTTCTTACTATAATTATGGTGTCCTTTATTTAAAGGAATTAGATGTAAGTTCTTTATATATAGGTGTTATTTTAAATGTTGCCGTTCTATCTGAAATTCTGTTCTTTACGTTTTCAGATCGGTTATTAAAAGGCAAGAGCATTTCCATTATGTTTATGATTGCAGCAGGGGCTGCTGTGACGCGTTGGACTTTGTTGTTCCTGTTCCCCAGCACCCCTGTGTTCATCTTTACCCAAATCTTTCACTCTCTAACCTTCGGATTGACACATTATGCATTTATGCGATTGATTTATGAAGAATTGGAGAGCAAAGACATCCCGGCTGCCCAGGGAGTGTATACGTCGTTGGGTATGGGATTGAGTACCGCGATTCTGACGTTTATCGGTGGATTCCTGTATGATATCTCGCCTGGTTCTGCGTTTCTTGGAATGGCTGTGGTAGTAGTTCCATGCGTGGTTCTTGGTGGATGGATGTATTGGAAGTATGATCGAGTGGCGGATGGTGTGTTTAGTTATAAATAGAGTTTGTTGGGAGGCCGTTCAGGATGTGGATTCTGGGCGTTTTTTTTTATGTGAAGATGTTGGTGTACACGGTGGATTTGGTGGAGCCCTCCGTTTTGAGGTTGAGGGATTGCAGGATTAGTGTGGCTGATCTAGGCGATGACAGGTTCAGGAAGTTTCGCAGTTCCTGATTGGTGATGGTGGGTTTGGTGAGGAGGAAGAAATCCAGAATCTGATTTATCAATCCTATTTTGAATTAATTGATCCTCCGTGTCGAATTTCCTCGGAAATAACACAAATAAAAAACGCCCCGCCAAGGCAGGACGCTCCATAAAATTAGTTAAATCGCTTATATCCGACAAACTTCGGATTCCAATACGTGTTGCTCAACTTGGAAATCGTCACACCGCTGTCTGAAGCGTGGATGAATTCTCCGTTTCCAAGGTAGATTCCCATGTGGCTGATGCCGGCTTTGTATGTATTCTCGAAGAATACCAGGTCGCCTGCTTTCGGGCTTGAGACGAAGGATGATTTGCTGTAATAGCCATCTGTGTTGGTGCGTGAAATCGATTGTCCCGCTTGGTTGAATACATAGTAGATGAACCCGCTGCAGTCGAAGCCGGATGGTGATGTTCCGCCCCATGCGTATGGAGTTCCTACGTATTTTTTCGCAATGTCGACTACGTTTGAAGTAGGAGCAGGAGTTTGCGTTCCGCCGTCAGACGTTCCTTTAATAGAAAGTTTTTGACCGACGTAGATGTTATCGGAAGTTAATCCGTTCCATGACTTGATGGACGAAACACTTACATTATAGCGGACTGCGATGTGTGATAACGTGTCACCGGATTGGACCGTGTATGTACTTGATCCCGTTGGGGCTGTCGGAGTCGTGCTTGTTCCCCCTGAAGAAACGATCAGCTTTTGACCAGGATAGATGACATCACTCTTCAAGTTGTTCCATGCTCTAAGTTCAGCCAGATACACATCGAATTTGACACCGATTTTTGACAGGTAATCACCTGATTGAACGGTATAAGTTTTGGCAGAAGTACTGGTTGGTGCTGATACTTCAAGGACTTGGTTTACATAGATCATGTCGGAGCTCAGGTTATTCCAGCTCTTCAGGTTTGAAACAGATGTATCATATTTATAAGCAATCACCGAAAGGGAATCCCCTGATTGTACGCGGTAAGAAGCCGCTTCCGATGAATTGACAGCAACGGACGAAAGTAATGCAGCAGTAGTGAAGGCAATAATGGTTTTCTTCAAAAAAATGTCTCCTTTATCGATAATGTCGAATTTTGTTGCTTGTCCATTATGGAGGAAGAAGACTGATATTTTAATAGGCTAAAATTCTTATATGAAGAAAAATAAGGAAGAAACCCCAGTATAATAAGGTTTAGTAATTTATGGTTCTATTACCATAATCGGTAACTAGATGCCGATCCGTGGCTATTACATATGTTTTTATAGGTGAATGTCCTTATTTCCCCAAATATCCGGTTCATCCCCTCCCTCACGCACTTTAGAAATTTATGGTTGCGCTTCCATCCTTGTAATGACCGCTTTGTAGGTCTTTACTCGCGATTCTTTCCCATCTCATTCACCCTCTCACCTTTCCTATGGACCAGTCGATCCCAGGCAATCCCTCCCTATTACCCACTCCCCGATTTCATCAAGAAAATTCTGAATGACAAGACGATTTTTATAGATTAAAATGAATAGAATTTATTTTATGTAAACAAGGGGCGGGTTGGATTGGCGGAGAAAATTAGGCTGTCAAACTTTGAATCTCTCAGGGTACTGTCGATGGTCATGATCGTCTTGTTGCATTTCGGTACCTACGGATTTTCAAAATATATTTCGATATCAGAGTTAAGCATGGTGAATCAATATCTATTCCATTTCATAAAGGTGCTTTGTATCGTTGGGGTCAATGTGTATGTCTTGATTAGCGGGTATTTTTTATGTAAGTCACAATTTAAGATGAGTAAAGCGTTCAGAGTCGTAAGGGAAACATTCATTTTCTCGGTTCTTATTTTTGCAGGACTGACCGTTTTACAATTAACGGATGGGTCCTATACCAGCTTCATCAGGTCGGTATTCCCGGTGTATCTGTCCACCTACTGGTTCATCACCGTGTACATCGTATTGTTCTTGCTTTCACCTTATTTAAATATCTTGATCTATCAGCTCTCGAGGAAAGATTACGGAAAATTTCTCTTCTTATTATTTATGATCAATTGTGTATGGCAGTTCTTCCATCCGTTGGGAAGCTTCGGGGTGAACGGCGGCTATAGCATCGTGCATTTCATATTCCTATATTTTGTGGCAGGGTATTTACGGCAGCATGGACAGTTCCTGTCTTCCTTTAACAAGCACTATTATTTAAGCGTTTACATATTACTTGGGGCCGTTACGGCTTTGGTGATATTGCAAGCGTGGGAATTACCATTTAAGCTGTTGTCGTATAACTCACCTGTCATCGTGGCGATGTCACTTGCGCTATTCCTCTTCTTCTCGAAGCTTACGTTTGTATCAAGACCGATCAACTTCATATCGGGATATGTGTTGGGGGTTTACTTGATCCACGAGCATCCGTTGATCAGGCAGCGATTGTGGAATAACGTGATGGAATGGATGAGCACGGGGAATGAATCTTTATTGATTGTTCAATATCTTCTATTTGCAGTTGTAGTATTCGGAATTTGCCTGGGAATTTCGTACGGAGTTTATTCGATGATTAATTATAAGGCACTACTTAAGAAGAAGAAGCCAGTTGAAAAAGTGAAGATGGCCGGTTGATGGCATCCTTTAATATATGAAAGCACGCCAGCTTGCAAACAGCTGGCGTTTTTTTATTGGAATTACTGACGAATTGTCCCAAAGTGGTTTACACTTAGAAAAAACAGGTAAATTTACATATAAGTGTAAAATACTTAGGAGGGGTACTTTGGAAGCTTTCTTTTATTTGTTTAATATTCTTATTGCCGTTTATTTGTTTATCGACGCGAAAAAGCATAACAAAAATAAATGGTTATGGGCCATTTTGGGACTGATTTTCAGTTTCGTCACGCTTGGGATTTACTGGATCCTGACGGGAAAGAAGGTTTTAGGCTGGGTGCTCACCATCGCTGCTCTCATTTGGATGATATTAGGGGTAATCGGTGTGGTTGCGGTTGGTTTGTTTAAAGCTTTCAATTAAAAGCCATGGAGAGTCATGGGTCGTGCATTTGCGTTTCTTCATCTTGAAAGGAGGTTCGATATGTGGGAAGGATATACGGAGAAGGTCGACAAAGGTTTTGAACTGATTTATTTCAGGCTCAGTTATAGAAGGAAAATGATCCGAACCCTTTGGATGACCCTGCTTTTCCCTGTTTTGTATGTTCTACTAAGATTTTTGGGCCTGGACCTTTTTTATACGTGGATTTTTATGGCGGCCTTCTTGCTTGGTCATGTTGCACAAATCGCTTATAACTATTATATGTGGAATAAGTATGAGAAATAGTCTAATGAAATAGATACTTAATTCTTACTGAAAACTCCTGCCTTGTGGAATTTAAATATAATACAATGAGGGAGTTTAGGTTAAAGGATATATGATGGAGTGCTGGGAAAGAGTCATTATTGGCTCTTTTTTTTGTCTTCACTTCACTCTATGTAATTCGATATTTTCAAATTTCCCGTTCCAACGCACCTTTACAATTAAGACCTCCTCCTTATTGGTTCTGTCTCTATTTTTCGATCCACCCTGAATAGAAAAACGTTTTGTGTTTAGTGGCTGATCAAATGTTGACGTAACACTAGCCTGATCGACGGTTGATTGAAAAGAGTAGGACAATAATTCGGTTGTTGCCAACTCTTCTATCGGTCCTTTATACGTTACGATGAGTTCATCCTCAACTTTGTTGAAAGCAGCAGTTTCACCGGTCCCCCGCTCTTTGTACTCTGCTTCCCAATACTCACTCTCACCAGTAAAAGTATATTCGTAATTGGTTGTTTCACTCGATGTGCACCCGGATAGAAAGATGCAAAATAAAACGCCACTCAACCATTTCTTCAATGCTCCATACTCCTCTTCTTCTATTAGTTCTTACATATATCTATTCAATTTTAAGTATCGCAAACCAATAGAGTTATTTCAATTCCCCCTCCCTCAAAATCACATAAATGAAAACGGCTACACTTTTCCATTGACAACTTGTATATACATGAATACAATAAAAGGAGATCTTGTATATACAACAAGACCCCCATTGGTTGAAAGCGTTTCGTTTTATCGGACGTTTTTTACGAAAGCATAGGGAGAAGTGTTTTCCACATACTATTTAGGGGAATTCCATTAATAGAAATGAAAGCGGGTTCAAGACAACTTTCGACATTTTATGAGAGTTGCCATGGACCATCACTAAGGGAGGGAATTTCATGAGCGTGAAACGTGAAGACGTTCTGGAAATCATTGAAGCAATTGGCGGCAAGGATAATATCCGCACGGCTACTCATTGTGTGACTCGTCTTCGGCTGGTACTGAATGATGAGAAGAAAGTGGATAAAGAAAGATTAGAGGCGATTGATCTTGTGAAGGGTTCATTCTCTTCCAACGGTCAATTCCAAGTTGTCATCGGACAAGGTCTTGTAAATAAAGCGTATCAAATTTTAGCGGAGGAAACGGGGATTGAGCATGCATCCAAGCAGGATGTGAAGGATGCCGCTACTCAAAACCTGAATCCATTGCAGCGTGCGATCAAGGTGTTGGCGGATATCTTCATTCCGATCCTTCCGGCGATCGTAACAGCCGGTTTGTTGATGGGTCTGAATAATATTTTGACGGGTCCCGGGATTTTTTATGATGAGAAATCGGTCATCGATGTTCATAAACAGTGGGCTGATTTTGCATCGATCATCAACTTGATTGCCAACACGGCCTTTGTATTCTTGCCAGGGTTGATCGGTTGGTCAGCGGTCAAGCGTTTTGGCGGAAGTCCATTACTCGGTATTGTATTAGGTCTTATGCTAGTTCATCCGGACTTACTTAACGCATGGTCTTATGCAAGTGCAGAAAAGATTCCTACGTGGAACTTATTCGGATTTGAAGTCGACAAGATTGGATATCAAGGACAAGTCCTGCCGATTTTATTCGCTTCCTATCTATTAGCGAAAATTGAAATGTTCCTGGATAAGAGAGTTCATGATTCCATCAAGCTCTTGGTAGTAGCGCCAGTTGCACTCTTAATTACTGGATTTGCTTCATTTATCCTGATTGGACCGGTTACATTCTTCATCGGTAACCTATTAACAGACGGTGTCGTTTGGGTATTTGATTCTGCTTCCTGGTTAGGTGGATTGCTGTATGGTGGTCTGTATGCGGTGATGGTTATCACAGGTATGCACCATACCTTCCTTGCAGTAGACTTACAGCTGGTCGGAAGCCAAGGTGGAACATTCTTATGGCCAATTCTGGCACTATCGAATATCGCACAGGGTTCAGCAGCCCTTGCCATGATGTTTGTAGCGAAGAAAGAAAACGAAAAGCTTCGCGGCCTGGCAGGTACGTCTGCCATCTCGGCATATTTAGGAATTACGGAACCTGCGATGTTCGGGGTTAACCTGCGCTACCGCTACCCATTCATCAGTGCCTTGATCGGATCTGCCATCGGTGGTGTACTGTTAGCGATGACAGGAACAAAAGCATTCTCCATCGGTGTCGGCGGTTTACCTGGATTCCTATCGATCATTCCTGAATACTGGCTATCCTTCTTCATTGGAATGGCCATCTGTATCGTCGTACCATTCGTCCTGACAATCGTATGGTCAAAATTCAGCAAAAACGAAGCAGCCTAATAAATAGATAGAAAAAACAGTTGTAACAACTTGTATATACAAGTTAAACTAAGGGGGACAAATCAATTCTAACCACTCGCCTGTTCAGGTTGTGTGTGATGGATGCTTGTCTCCCTTTTGTTTAGGGACGGACCTCCTAAAACCCTCTAGTGGTGCGGGGTGGTCGGTCACGTTGGTCAGAAATCAAAGGAATATGTTTTGGAGGTCCGTCCCTCTTCCGTGATGCGGGGACGGACCTGATGATAACTAAATCGCAGAAGAGTCATGTTTGACGGCCATGATGGTGTATAAGTGAAATCGATTGAGGTCCGTCCCTCAAAATTTAATCTAGGATGGTGTTTTAGATATGAAGCAGCCTTGGTGGAAGAAGTCGGTTGTGTATCAGATTTATCCGAAGAGTTTTTATGATACGTCGGGGAATGGCGTTGGGGATATTAAGGGGATTACGGCGAAGTTGGATTATTTGAAGGAGCTTGGGGTTGATGTGGTGTGGTTGACGCCAATTTACAAGAGTCCTCAGCGCGACAACGGATATGACATTAGCGATTATTTCAATATTCATGATGAATACGGGACGATGGAGGATTTCGATGAGTTATTGGAACAGGCTCACGAGCGTGGGATCAAGATCATCATGGATATCGTGATCAACCATACGTCCACGGAGAATCAGTGGTTCGTCGAGTCCCGTAAGTCGAAGGATAACGAGTACCGTGATTTCTATATTTGGAAGGATGCCAAGCCGGACGGTTCCGAGCCGACAAACTGGCAGTCCAAGTTCGGTGGCAACGCGTGGCAGTATGATGAGAAAACGGGTCAGTACTACCTTCACCTCTTTGACGTGACGCAGGCCGACTTGAACTGGGAGAACGATGAGGTCCGCAAGAAGCTTTATGACATGATGCACTTTTGGCTGAAGAAAGGTGTCGACGGCTTCCGCCTGGACGTTATTAACCTGATATCGAAGGATCAGGATTTCCCTGATGATGACGGTTCAGTGGCACCTGGAGACGGCCGAAAGTTCTACACAGACGGTCCCAAGGTCCATGACTATATGCAGGAGATGAACAAGGAAGTCTTCTCTCAATACGATATTATGACGGTTGGTGAGATGTCTTCTACAACGATCGATCACTGTATCAAATACTCACGACCTGACCGGAACGAGCTCAGCATGACGTTCAACTTCCACCATCTGAAAGTGGATTACCCTAATGGGGAGAAATGGTCTGTCGCTGACTTTGACTTTCTTAAGCTGAAGGACATCCTTTCTACTTGGCAGCGTGAAATGAATGAAGGCGGCGGCTGGAACGCCCTGTTCTGGTGCAACCATGACCAGCCTCGTATCGTTTCCCGCTACGGGAATGACGGTGAGTACCATAACGAATCGGCGAAAATGCTCGCGACGACGATTCATATGATGCAAGGTACTCCTTATATTTATCAAGGAGAAGAGTTCGGGATGACGAACCCTAAGTTCACAAGCATTGATGAATACCGTGACGTTGAGTCCATCAACATCTTCAATATTTTAAAAGAACAAGGGAAATCAGAGGAAGAAATTTTAGAAATCCTAAGGCACAAGTCCCGTGATAACTCAAGAACACCGGTTCAGTGGAACGGTGAAGAAAATGCCGGATTCACGAACGGCACTCCTTGGATACCGGTGGCTAAGAATTATAAAGAAATCAATGCTGAACAAGCATTGAACGACGAGAACTCTGTCTTCTATCACTATCAGAAGCTGAATCGCCTTCGTAAAGAATATGCCATTATCGTGGATGGTGACTATCAATTGATTTTAGAAGATCACCGTGATATATTCGCTTATGTCCGTAACGGCGGCGATGGTGAAAAATTGCTGGTGGTGAATAACTTCTATGGACATGAAACGGAATTCACTCTTCCTGATGAAGTCGATGTAGAAGGCTGGTCGAGTGAGGTATTGTTGTCGAACTACAGTGATACGGCGAATGTTTATAGGAACATTAGGTTACGCCCGTATGAATCAATTGTATTCCATTTTACTAAATAATGGTTGGAGAACCTGGCATCTACTTTAGATGTCAGGTTCTTTTTTACTGATAATTCAAAAAATATATACGAGAGTGATGAGATGTGTCATAATAATGGTAATTTATTTAAGGAGGATTCAGCGATGCCCCAAATTATAGAAATTCAGCCTACTCTTCAAGTAATGGAACAAAAAAGAATCGAGCTTCAGGAATATGCTCTATTAAATGGGGTCTCAAATCCTACTACCATTCAGATGAGTCAAGAACTTGATAAACTGATTAATGAGTTTACTCAACAAAAAGCTACATAACAAAAAGCCTGTGTGAGTCTGGAATGATTCGCACAGGCTTCTCCTTTATGATTATTCTGCCGCTTCCGCTTCCTCTTCCCCTTCACTAGCTAAGAAGAAAATCGCCGCAACCTTCCATCCATCTTCTTTCTTATGGAAGACGGTCACTTGCTTACCGGAACGAGTCACTTCTTTATCGCTGTTCGGGTCCTTCGTCGTCGCTTGAATTTCAGCATAAACGTCTGCTTTTTTACCAGCTGCGTAATTGATGATCTTCACGTTTTCCACCGTACGTTTCGAATCTACGGAGTCAAAGATCTGTTTGACATAGCGTTCTTCGTCCGCGTATTCGAAATTCACCGGTGTCTTCGAGATGACACTCATATATGATTCGAAGTCTTCTTCGTTAAATGCATTGATATATTGATCAAAGGCTGCGTTGATCGCCGTTTTCTCTTCTTCCGGGATACCCTCTGCTTCTTTCAGCTCGCTCGCATCCTCAACGATTTGTGTCATCTGATTCAGAGATGCCGCTTCGTCTGTTGCCGGGTCTTCACTTGGCTTTACCTCTTCCGTACTGTTCGTGTTCTCTTCCTTCTTCTCTTCATCTGCACCACAAGCACCCAATAGTAACGTACTCATGCCAATTCCCAACATGATTTTCTTCCAATGCTGTTTCGACAATGCTCTTCACCCTTTTCTAAAATTTGCACTATCTCCATTCTATTGAAAATATTCACAACACTCAAGTTCAATCTCATTTCTTCCAATTAATTATGGTAAAATAATAGCAGGTGATATTATGACGAAAAGCAATAAATACAAACAAATCTTCGAGGATCTCTCTGAAAAAATACAGGATGGCACCTATACAGCGAATTCGATCCTGCCATCGGAAAACGAGCTCTCGGTGATCTATGCCACTTCACGTGAGACGATTCGTAAAGCGCTTACATTATTGGCTCAAAAAGGACTCATCCAGAAACTGCGTGGAAAAGGTTCCCTTGTACTCGATGTATCGCGGATGAGCTTTCCGATATCGGGGCTTGTCAGCTTTAAAGAGCTGCAGACATCGATGGGCCGGGATCAGATTGAGACATATGTTCATGACTTCGGCTTGATCGGTGCTGATGATCAGGTTGCATCACAACTCGAAGCCACTGCCAATGCTGAAGTATGGAAAGTCGTCCGCTCGCGTCGAATCGGCGGTGAGCGAATCATCCTCGACAAATCCTACTTCCTGAAGGAGCAGGTGCCGCTTCTGACAAAAGAAATATGCGAGAACTCCATATATGAATATTTAGAAGGCGAGCTTGAGCTCCCCATCGATTTTGCCAAAAAAGAGATTGTCGTCGAAGAGTGTACGGACGAGGACCGGAAGTACCTTGACTTACATGGTTACGATCACGTGGTCGTCGTGAAGAACTATGTTCACTTGAAGGATGCGACTCTGTTTGAGTATACGGAATCACGCCACCGGTTGGATATGTTCCGGTTTGTTGATTTTGCGCGGAGAAAGCATTAAGGTGGGTCCACTTCCTGGTTGGGGAGTGGATTTTTTTGTTGAACCTTTGTCGTTGTTGCAGATCGAGAGTGGTAATGGACGGTCCTAACGCATGCCTACTAGTAAAGAATATTCGACACGGAGGATCAATTATTAGCAAAGAGGATTAATAAATTTGATTCAGGATCAATAAACCCCGTCAAGGATTGATTATCCCCATTCAGGATTGAAACCCCTTCAACAGGGATCAATTCCTTCGCGAGGGTATCCTTGATCAGGTATTTCACTCTTATTTCGGCCTTCAATCCCATCGAAAATCCCACTCCCGGCTAAAAAAAGACAATCTAAAGCCCTAAACCCATCCAAAACCCCTCCAAACAAACCAAAAAAACGGCCCTTCTCAAAGAAGGGCCGTTTTCTCAACAACAAATTAACAATACGCATGTCTCTCTAAACATTATCGTACCTCTACCCAACCGTTCTTAATCGCAGTTACTACTGCCTGGGTACGGTCATTCACGTTCATTTTTTGTAATATATTACTTACATGATTTTTAACAGTTTTTTCACTGATGTACAGTCCTTCACCAATACCGCGGTTGCTCTTACCGTCAGCCAGCATTTGCAGTACTTCACACTCGCGGCGCGTTAATAGGTGAAGCGGGCGGCGAACTTCGGATTGTTGGAATCCACCTGAGTTTTGGGCGTTTGCCAGGCGCTTGTATTCTGCTACCAGGTTATGGGTTACCTTCGGATGAACGTAGGAGCCGCCATCTGCGACGATCTTCACTGCATCAACCAGTGCTTCTGAGTCCATCTCTTTTAATAGATAACCGAGTGCTCCTGTTTTTAGCGCATGGTTTACATAGTTTTCGTCATCGTGAATGGATAGAATGATGACTTTAGTATCCGGGTATCTGTCCATTAGTTCACGAGTTGCTTCTACGCCGTTTGTTTCAGGCATATTGATATCCATCAGGACAACATCTGGTTCGTGTGCTTCTACTAGGTTCATGGCTTCTGAACCGTCATCGCCTTCTGCTACTACGTTGAAAGAAGGTTCGAATTCAAGGATTCGTTTTACTCCCTCTCTGAAAAGCTGATGATCATCAATGATAACAATATTTGTTGCCATGTCTTTCGCCTCCCTAAACCTTGGAAAAATTTACATATTAAGCGGGACTTGGATCAGGATCACCGTTCCTGTCCCTACTTTTGAGTCAATCGTGATGTCTCCTTCGAGAAGGTCGACACGTTCTTTCATCCCCATGATGCCAAAGGATCCAGTTTTCTGTTTGTCTTTATCGAATCCTTTGCCGTTGTCTTTGACAACAACTGTTATTTGGTCTTTCTTTACTTCTACTTTAACTTGGACATGTGACGCTTCAGCGTGCTTAAGTGCGTTTTGAACACTTTCTTGTACTAATCGGAACAGAGCGACTTCGAATTTTGAAGGAAGTCTGATATCAAGCCCCATATTCACAAACTGAATGGAGGTCTTCTGGTTATACTCTTCGATAGTACTCAAGTATTTTTTGAGGGTCGGAATCAACCCCAGGTCATCAAGTGCCATTGGTCTGAGGTCGTAAATGATGCGTCGGACCTCGTATAGGGCTGAGCGGACCATCCGTTTGAGGTCGCGGATTTCCTTGATGGCATCGTCTGTCCCTTTTTCACGGTAGACACGTTCGATCAAATCGGAACGCATCAAGACGTTGGCCATCATTTGTGCAGGTCCGTCGTGAATTTCACGGGATAAGCGTTTCCGCTCGTCCTCTTGTGCCTCGATGATTTGAAGGCCGAAATCCTGACGCTGCTTCGCGTCCTCCAGTGCCTCATTCACTTGCCTTAAGTCACTATTCAAATAATTGAGAACGACGGATATTTGCGAGCAAAGATTTTCTGCCCGTTCGATCGTGTCCCCGAGTGTGTGTAATCGCCTTTCGAGTTCATCGCGGCGATCTCTCAGCTGCTTTTCATGCTGTCTATTCATTGATAGTTTCATTTGCAGGTCATGAGCTTTCTCGTACGCTTCTCTAACCTGGTCTTCTGAATAGGTTTGAAAATGTTTGCTTACTTCGGAAAGTCTAAGCCGTGCAAACTTGGATTTCTGTTGGAGGTCATCTCCTTCATCAATCACCTTCAAGACCATTTCTTTTACATCCAGTAATTCTTTCATCAAATCTTCATAATCAGTTCGACATTGCTCGCCAATCTGGAAGATTTCATCCTTACTTTCGTCAACCGTATCGACCATCTTTTTCAGGATGCTATCTAACATCTTGGTGTTTATTTTTTTAAGTGACACGGTACACCCCTCTTTTGTTCCACAATAGTAGTCAACCTAGCATAAAGCTTTATGAAAAACTATTCTTGCATAATAATAATTGATTTTTCAGCTTGCGTTCGTTATGTCCATAGACCTACCACTCCGCTTTAAAATCGTACCTCTTATCATTTCAATGCAAAATCACAAAACTCCTTTATTCATCTAGGCATATTCCTATGTAATACCTCTACCAAGGGATCATTCGCTCAAGGTTCGAAGAGAATGAATGGGAATTATCTAGACCATTCGACTTCCCTTTAAAGAGCTTTGGAACAACTGAAGTATTACTATCAGCGTCCATTATACCATGTCATATATTGTCGGAGATTAAAGTTTGATTACATTGTATTACCATTATTTCATGTAGAACCAGTTTTTTCCGTAGGTAATTGGAAATTGATATTTATTTATGTGCAATCCGTTCTACTTTTATATATAGTAGATATAGGATGCAAATAGAGATTAAACGCGTATTTCGCCATTATTCATACATATGGAATTGGAAAGGAGAAACCGTATTGCTACATCACTATAATACCGTCAAGGGTTACGGAGAGCATGAAATTAATATAGAACGTTCCAGGTTCATCACCTACGTCAATCGGGTGGAATCAGAAGAAGAAGCACAGGAATTCATCGCAGCCATTAAGAAAAAGCACTCGGATGCAAATCATAACTGTTCCGCCTATATGATCGGTGAAAATAATCTGATCCAGAAAGCAAATGACGATGGTGAACCCAGTGGTACTGCGGGAGTACCTATGCTTGAGGTATTAAAAAAGAGGGATCTTAAAGACACCGTTGTCGTGGTCACCCGTTATTTCGGTGGGATCAAGCTTGGCGTCGGCGGACTGATCCGTGCATATGGACGTGCGACGTCAGAGGGCTTGAATGCTGCCGGTATTGTGGAAAGAAGACTGATGCGCATCATGAAGTCTACGATTGATTATACGTGGTTAGGAAAAGTGGAGAACGAAGTGAGGTCCTCCCATTATCAACTGAAAGACATTCATTACCTGGAAGCCGTCGAGGTCGAGGTGTATGTCGAGGAAGCTAAAAAGCCTTCGTTCAACGAGTGGATGACGGAGCTCACAAATGGACAGGCTGACATAAGAGAAGGCGATGTGGAATACCTTGAAACACCTGTTGAAACCAACTCGTAAAAATCTTTACATTGGAAAAATCTTTTTTCTTACAAAGCCATCATTAAACTCATACTAATTGTATAGAAGTAACACGGAAAAATGACTCTTTAGACGGATAGAGAAATAACCTTTTTTCGCCTACAATGGTGAAATTAATTGGACATCCTAACGTTTAGATTCATCTGGTTAATGGGTAGTAATAAATTAACTTGTTACTTTTGAAACTTTTCACTAAAATTCGACGTCTAATGAAGAAAGCCTCTGCTTTTTTTGACAAAATAGCCACTACGCATTTTAGTAATTGTTCCCTTAAAAAAAATGTTGCACATCATTAAATATGTGGTATTCTTACAATTGGAGTGCCCATTGAAGAAAAAGAGGTGAACGAATGTACTCTCTAATCGATTTTGTAATTGCTTTTGCTATTTCTTTAGTTGTTTCTGTAGCAGTGACTCCATTCGTAATCAAATTCGCCAAGCGATTTGGCTTTGTCGATAAACCAGACCATCGAAAGGTCCATAAAGGACTCATGCCTCGTGTGGGCGGCTTGTCGATCGTCATAGGTGCATCAGCTGGCTTGTTGTATTTGAATGATCTGATTGCTCCACTTTGGCCGGTCATACTCGGGGGTGGAATCATCCTGATCGTAGGGATCCTTGATGATCGCTTTACCCTGTCACCAAAAGCTAAGCTTGTTGGACAAATCCTGGCAGCTTGTATCGTCGTGTTTGCCGACTTTAAAATTGACTTTATTACTTTGCCGTTCGTGGCAGAGCGTATATATTTAGGGAATTTCAGTTATGTGTTCGGTATTCTGTGGATCGTAGGAATCACCAATGCCATTAACCTGATCGATGGACTGGATGGACTTGCAGGCGGAGTATCCGTCATTGCCATGACTTCCATTATGGCTCTTGCAGCTATGAATGGTCAGTATATGGTGGTTGCCCTTACCGTTATCCTAATCGGAGGGACAATCGGATTCCTGTTCTTCAACTTTAATCCTGCGAAGATCTTTATGGGTGATACGGGAGCATTGTTCCTTGGCTATTGTATTTCCATCATCTCGCTCCTTGGATTGTTTAAGAGTGTCACGATCTTCAGTTTAGTTGTTCCAATTATCATCCTGGCTATACCGATTTTTGATACGTTCTTTGCGATTATCAGACGTATCCTGAATAAGCAAAAGATTTCAGCACCTGATAAGTCCCATTTACACCATCGCTTACTGGCAATGGGCTTCTCTCATAAAGAGACGGTCCTGATTATTTATGCGATTGGAGCATTTTTCGGACTATGCGCGATCCTATTCACTCGATCAACCCTTTGGGGAGCTATTCTCTTCTCCGCTGTTCTGGTGATTATCATTCAGTTGACGGCAGAAGTGGTTGGATTGATCGGTCAGCATAAGCCTTTGATCAATACGATGAAGAAATTACGCGAAAGATAAGCACACGCTCACGTTTATGCGTGGAAAATACTAGATTAGTAGAAAACCTTGGATGATTATCCAAGGTTTTCTTTTTGTCTGATTGAGATCGATTATGGCTCCAAATTGGCTGATTACAAGGATTTTCTTTAGATTGTCCTTTTTTAGCTGGGAATGTAGTTTAAAGCCAGCCTAAAGGCCAATTCTGGTGACGGATCTGTAGGTTGAGATGGGCTTCGCGGGAGAATTGATCCGGTTTGGGATATAATTGATCCTGATATCCGATAATTGATCCTTATTGGGCTGTATTAATCCTGAATCTGATTAATTGATCCTCACTTCATTTTATTGATCCATCGTGTCGAATTTTCTTGATAAGCGTACGATACATCGAGGACCGTCCCCCTTATTGATTGACCAAAGACAAGGAGTTGACTCTATTTTGCCCACCATTCGTCAAATCACGCATATAAACGCTCCTGTTTCTGTTTGTTTCGACTTAGCCCGCAATGTGGATATTCATACTCAAACGACCTCTAAAACGAAAGAGAGGGCCATAGGAGGCGTCACAAGCGGTTTATTGGAGATTGGAGATACCGTGACATGGGAAGCCGTTCATTTTGGCGTTAAACAGCGACTGACGGCTCAAATTGTCGAAATGGACGCCCCCCATTCGTTCACGGACGTTATGGTGAAGGGTGCTTTTACATCCTTTACTCATATCCATGAATTTAGCCAACAGGATAATGGCACACTAATGAAGGATACTTTCTCATATGAAGCTCCACTGGGCATAATCGGGACGCTTGCAGACAAACTCTTTTTAAAAAGGTACATGCACACGTTCATCAAGATGAGAGCAAACGAATTGAAGAAGATCGCTGAACAAACAAACACTCCTACCTCATGAGATAGGAGTGCGAGCGTTATTCTTTTTCCTCAAAATAATTGCTTCTGATGATCAGATCCGATACTTGCTGAGCTTTCAATTCGAATTCCTTCTTATCGTCGGACAGTTCACGATCTGATCGAATCGTATTCTCGAGTGGGATGACGGCAAAACTGTCATCCGATGTAAGCATGTTTCTTCCCATTACCACATCTCCATACTTCTTTTCCTCAATGCCCATGACATAGGCCAGCGTAGGGAAGATATCGACTTGACCGTAGGCCTTGTCCAGTTCCATCGGTTCCATGCCAGGATTGTAGAGGATGAACGGCACTCTGCCCTCTTCGTCGATCCCTTCAACCTTTGGATTTTCTTTCATCATTTGATCTTTGTAGCTGTTTTCGAAAGCGGCGTGATCACCGAAGATCGCAATCATGGTGTCATCGAGCATATCGTTCGCTTCAAGATCTTCCATCAGCTTACCGACCGCCATATCCGTGTAGTGTATGGACTGCAGGTAATGAGCAGCGGATGTATCGCTGTATTGAGCTTCAAATTCAAGACCTCTGAATTGTTCCGGGATGACGAACGGCGTGTGACTTGTCAGCGTAATCAAATAGCCAAAGTAAGGCTGCTCCTTTTTACTCAAGAATTCAACCGATTGATGGAAAAACTCTTCATCACTCAAGCCCATCCCGATTTCTTCGCCTTCATGAAACTCCTCAATGGCATGATATTCATCAATCCCGATATGCGGGTAAGCTTCACGTCTGTTCCAATACGTTCCCTCGTCCCCGTGGAAGGCATAGGTTGAATACCCTTCCTCTTTCAACAGTCCGGGAAGCGTCGTATAATCATTCGTCGGATAGCGGAAGAATGTGCTCCCCTCCATGACCGGAAGCAGGGATGTATTCACGACAAACTCTGCATCAGAGCTTCGTCCGCCCTTTGTCTGCGGATAGAAGTTGGACGCATAGATACTGTTCTTCAACAGTTTGTTCAGGTTGGGGGTTACTTCTTTCCCATTCACCTTTTTATTCAGCACCCAGTTTTCAAGTGATTCAAATTGAAGGATGAGCAGGTTTTTCCCTTCTCCGACTCCTTCGTACTTATTGTTTAAGTACAGCCTTTTTTCTCTATTTTCCTCTTTATTGTCAAACCATTCTTTTACGAGGGTTTCCTCTTCCTCGTTCAAGTCGATGTAGCGATTGTTTTGATAAAACAGGTACATATCCAGCACACTGTATTGAAGCGGATTGAACTTCAATATGTAATCATAGCGATCGTAAATCTTGAAGATCTGGGCATATGGAGTGCCATCGATATAGTGATTCTTCAAAGGCTTCACGGCAAGGATGCTGAAACCTGCCAGGAAAATGATGATAAAGGTTTTCCATTGTACCTTGGGAATCGAAAAGGATTTCTTTTTCGTCAGGATGAGCAATAGGATGATATCCACTACAAACAGGACATCCAGCCCGTTGATCAGTTCCATGATGCTCGGTCCGAGTCCTGAAAGATTGGACGTCTGCAGTAAGGCAAAGAACGATAGTGGTGTTCCAAAGTAGCGGATATACCATAACTGGGACAGCAATAGGAAGGTCGCGACAATATTTAGACCGATGATGGCCGTCTTTCTCGACCAGGTTTTAAACAGAAACACAAATGAAAATAACATCAAAATACTGCCCGGAAGCGTCACGAATAAGCTTTTCACTTCAAATAGGCCTTTTCCTAATAATAAATAGAATAATACGACTTTAATGGAAAGACCAACGGCAGAGATGAGCAGGAGTTTGTCCTGCCATATGGAAAGCAGTGCCTCTTTTAGCTTGTTTACTAGATTCATAATCTTAATACCTCGTTTACATAATTGTAATAAAATTTTAACACTTTTCCTTTTACTTATAAAGTCAGGGTTTGACATTTTATTGTAGAAATCGACTTTATTAGGGATGGACACGACAAATAAAGTCGCGAAAAAACCCGATTTGAGAGGCTCAAACCGGGTTTCGTTTCCATTATCTACTAGTCGGTGTCCATGTTGCCTGTCTCTTACCTGAGATCGCTCTCAGCGTACCAAGGAAGGCTGCATAGTTTACCAGGCAGAAGTAGTAAGGGATATACGTGATTTTGTTGCTCGTCACTTTGCCTAAAAGTGCGAGGAGGTAGAATGCCAATTGTAAGCCGAACATGACTTGATAGAATGGCTGATCCAGTAAGAAAAGATTAATGATAAAAATGGCAATCATATAGTAAGGAACAAGCCATCTCAAGAATTTATGAGACATGTATTTATAGAAGAAATCGAAATTCCTGAACGGATTCAACACATGCTTGTAGCTCATGATCCCTGTGAAGCTTCGCGTTACGATACGGACTTTCCGGCCAAATTCTTCTGATGATTTTGGTGATGTCTCTTCCATCGTGATCGCATTCGGTTCATAGACGAATCGCTTTTGCTGGTTGATGATGATCAGCGGGTTCTGCATATCATCGCCGACGTTCGGATTCATCTCTTTGAATAATTCTTTACGGAGCGCATAGATCGAACCATTTGCCACGATCGTCGTACCTGTTGCCGTTTCGAGCATTTTCAGGAGCTTCTCATACTTCCAGTAAGCACCCTCTGATTCTCCGATAGATGAGTTTGTTGGATTGGTTAATCTAAGCTCACCACAAACCCCACCGATTTCTTCATCTTTAAAGTGCTTCACTAAATGATGAACAGCATCCTTATTGTAAAGCGAGTTCGCATCCGAGAATACAAGGACTTCACCAGTTGCCAACGGAACGGACTTGTTCAGTGCCGCTGTCTTCCCTTTTCTTCCTTTTACGACATTCAGCTTCACGTTCGGATATTTCGCCACGAACTCATTGACGATGTCGTTCGTTCTGTCGGATGAATCATCTGACACAACGATGATTTCAAGCTTGTCCTGTGGATAATCAAGATCCACAGAATTTTGTACTTTTTCAGCGATGACTTTCTCTTCGTTGTATGCTGCGATAAAGAGCGTTACCTTTGGTTCATAGCCTGTATCCGTGATTTGATCCTTTTTGACAACTCCTGATATGAGCTTCAGCAGGATCGGATAACCGGCATAGATATAAACCGAAAGGAGGATCAGCAGCCAAAAGATTATTTCCAGTATCATATCATGACTTCCTCTCATCTATCCTTATTACCAATTGAAGGTGGACCCTGATGAAGGATCCACCTATCATGTTATGCTTTGACCGTTTTTCTTCCGATTGACGCATAATAGAATCCGTTCTCTTCCATATGAGCAGGATCAAAGATATTACGTCCATCAACGATGACTTTGCTGTTTACTAGTGTAGCTACTTTTTCTAAATCCAGCTCTCTTACTTCATCCCACTCTGTCAGAATCAGGATGGCATCCGAGTTCTGGATGACTTCATACAGGTCTTGTCCAGTACGAAGATTTGGAATGAGCGCTTTAGCGTTTTTCTCTGCAATGCGATCATAGGCGGTGATGTCCGCTCCCAGTTCTTGCAGTTTAGGAATGACATCAACAGAAGGTGCGTCCCTCATATCATCTGTATTCGGCTTAAATGCAAGACCAAGGACAGCAATTTTCTTGTTTGTCAGGTCGCCATCAAAGGCTTCTACCAGCTTGTTTACAACCTTAAAGCGCTGAAGACCATTCACCGCTTCAACGTCTTTGACGATTTTGAAGTCGTAGCCCACTTGATCGGCAATCTTGACAAGGGCACTTGTATCTTTAGGGAAACAAGAACCTCCGTAGCCGATTCCAGCGTTCAGGAATTGAGGGCCGATACGCGGGTCATATCCCATTCCTTCTGCTACCTTCGTCACGTCCGCCCCAACAAGTTCACACACGTTCGCCACTTCATTGATGAAGCTGATTTTCGTTGCAAGGAACGCATTGGACGCATATTTGATCATTTCAGATGTTTCGATGTTTGTCACGACGATATTTTTGGTAAAAGGAGCATGTAATTCCTTCAGGATCGCCTCTGCTTTCTCTGATTCCACACCGATGACTGCTCTTTCCATATTCACTGTATCATAAATGGCCGACCCTTCACGAAGGAATTCAGGGTTTGATGCCACATCGAATTCTTCATGGCCGACTACTTCTTTGATGACACCTTTGATCATGGCACCTGTTCCCACTGGAACCGTACTCTTCGTCACGATCACTTTATAGTCATGAAGGTGCTCTGCAATCGAGCGGGCAGCCGCTTCAATATATTGCAGGTTCGCCTCACCATTCTCTTTTGGAGGAGTTCCAACCGCAATGATGACAAGATCTGCATCCTTCATCCCTTCAGCATAATCCGTTGTGAAGGATAAGCGGCCTTCGCTGATGTTCTTTTCTACTAATTCGGTTAAGCCCGGCTCGTAAATAGGGATGATCCCATTTTTCAGGTTCTCTACTTTTTGAGCGTCTATATCCAGGCATGTCACTTTGTTTCCGGCGTCACTGAAGCATACGCCTGAAACAAGTCCTACATAACCTGTACCAATTACACAAATGTTCATCTTAATTTCTCCTTGTTCATTCTGAAATGATGTCTTTTAACCAGCTTTTCAATGGACCTTTAAGGTCATCTCTCATTAAAGCAAACTCTACTGTTGCTTGAACAAAGCCGTATTTGTTTCCAATATCATATCTTTTACCATTAAAAGAATATCCGTAAACATTTTGCTTCGTATTTAATTCTTGAAGAGCGTCTGTCAATTGAATTTCATTTCCTTGACCAGGCTCAAGGTTTCCTAGAATATCAAGGACATCCGGAGTTAGAACATAGCGCCCCATGATAGCCATGTTGGAAGGAGCATCCTCTAATTTCGGCTTTTCTACCAGTCCTTTGACTTTGAAAAGTGGACCATCGTTCGCAGGGTCTTCCACGTCGATGACACCATATTTGGATACGTCCTCGTCAGGAACTTCCTGTACGCCGATGATGCTTGATTCTTTCTCTTCGAATTCATCGATCAGTTGTTTAAGACAAGGTTTCTCAGAGATGACGATGTCGTCTCCAAGAAGGACTGCGAAAGGATCGTTCCCGATGAATTTTCTTGCACACCAGATGGCATGTCCGAGTCCTTTAGGCTCTTTTTGACGAATGTAGTGAATGTCCGCCAGATGAGAGATTTGTTTGATTTGCTCGAGCTCATCATATTTTTCTTTCATTGCAAGCATTTCTTCAAGCTCTAAAGACTTGTCAAAATGGTCTTCGATGGCACGTTTTCCACGGCCTGTGACGATCAGGATATCCTCTATCCCGGAATTCACCGCTTCTTCGATAATATATTGGATTGTAGGTTTATCTACAATTGGTAACATTTCTTTCGGCTGTGCCTTTGTTGCTGGTAAGAATCTCGTACCTAAACCCGCAGCCGGGATAATCGCTTTTTTTACTCTCAAAGAACTCACCTCTTAGTTTTGTGTAAATCATTTGTTCTTATTCTACTGATTCGAAGTCTTTTTAATAGTGTCTGCAGATTTTGGCTCATTTACGCCCTGTGGAGACAAAACGCCTGAGCAAATTTCTTTGCTCTTTCGTTTTGTTTCCACAGGGCGTACTTTCAGCTGCGCTGAAAGCGATTGAAACGTTCGTTTCAATCGATGAGCCAAAATCATTAATTTTCACGAGTATTATACCATATGTTGTTGATTTCTTAATCTCACAGGTTTATTGTGCTATAATATAGCGAGTAATTTCAGATGTGAGGATGAAGAAAATGATTAGTGTAATCGTACCAACTCTTGGAACGAAGCCAGAGGAATTGAAACGATTGTTTGAAAGTCTTAATAATCAATCATACAAAGACTTCGAAGTCATTATTGTATCACAAGACAATCACAATTATATTACATCCGTTTTAAAAGATGTTAACTTTAAATACAATCATATTGAAATTGACCGCAAAGGGTTGTCACTTGCCCGGAACGTTGGTATTGAGCATGCGAGTGGCAGCATTCTGACGTTTTCGGATGACGACTGCTGGTATAATGACGACTCGTTCCAGCTTGTTGTGGATTATTTCAACGAGAATCTCGAGACCGATGTCGCATGCTTCCAAATCTATGATCCGATCAAGGGCGTTTACTATAAAGAATATGACGAAGAAGAGCAGAAACAGGTTACAACCGGTAAGCTGTTGAAGAAGTCTTCTATTGAAATCTTTATTCAAACGGCGAATATCGAGCCCTCCCTGATTCGATTCGACGAGAAGTTCGGCTTGGGTGCGATTTATCCATCTGGTGAAGAGAATGTCTTCTTATTCGATTTAGCCAGAAACCATAAGTCCATCAGCTATTATCCGAAGGTTGTCGTGAATCATGAGAAGCCTGAGATGCAGACCCGTTTATATGAAAAATCGTTTATCGGAAAAGGTCCTTTGTTTAAGAGGATGTACAATACCCCTACAGCGGTGGTTCTATTGACCCTTTTTACGTTGAAAAAGTATCGTCATTTAGATGAGCCATTCAGCTATTACGGTAAAGCGTTTAGAGAGATTTTCAGGTATGAGAAGAAGTAGTGTTTGATCGTTATGGTTCGAGTTGCGGCAGGTGCCCGGTTGTGGGCGCCTGCCGTTTTTTTGGTATGTCGTAGATTTAAATTGTGAACTGATGGCGGTTTTGGTTTATAGGGAATCGATTTCTGTTTGTTTTGGATGGGGATTTCTTTTAGATTGTCCATATTTGGGTGGGAATGTGCTGTTTGGGTAGGTTGCAGGCCGATTTGAGGATGTAATCTGTGGAGTTGGGTTACCTTCGCAGGATAATTCGGTCCTGTTTTGGAGGAAATTGATCCTGATCATCGATCATTAATCCTCGATTGGCTTTTTCAATCCTGAAATTGATTTATTGATCCTCATTTCAATGAATTGATCCTCCGTGTCGAATTTTCTTTATCCCGCAGGTACCAACCGTACCGTCTCCATCTACAGATATCGTTTGCACATCATGTGCCCAATGCAGAATAAAAAAGGTGCACCCATCTCCAATGGGTGCACCTCAAGTAATCACTTCTCTTTTAAAATGACTTCTGTAATCATGTCATTTTCTTTTGTTAATTTCAGCTCATTTTGTTCGAGATCGAGCTCATTTTCGAGATCGCCATGGATCTTTTCGAATTCCGCTGCGGGAATGTTTACCGGGAACTTGATTTCCACAAGTCGCTTATCTTCGTTTAATCCAACAAAGGAGTTGAACTCTTTGTAGTAGTAGTAGAATTCAACTTCGCCTTGCCCTTCAAAGATGTAAACAGGATCTCCATATTTACGGAACAGATTCTTTTCCGAATATCCGATTGGAAGAGGCGTTTCTGGTAAGAGGCCTGCGTCCACGTATTGCAGGAATTCATCGGATAGGACTTTTCTGTTGTTCTTCTCGTAATCGATCCGGAAGCTCAGCGTACCGGACTTTTCGAGAAGCTCTTCGTCCGTTAGCTCCAGGAACTCTTCCGTTGCCAGCTCTTCATTTAATGCACTTATTAATTCGACAATCGGAATTTCTTCTTGAGCCAGTAATATTTTTGTAATCTTGCCCTCTTCTACTTCGAACACAACGCTCTGTTTCTTGATGATCATATACACATACGATGTGGTCGCATTTTCATCTGCTTTGTATTCAAACATGTCCAGCTCTAAGTTGTTGTCAATGACCTTTTGGAGGTTATCTCCTACATTGATCGTGTCAGAAATCTTGAACTTTTTATTGGATGTGATCAGGTAGTCTGCTTCTCCGCCAGTGAAGTGAACGCGAAGCTTCTGTTCTGAATCATCCAGTACTTTATCCTTGGATTCGGGATCTTTCATGACCTTAAATACTTCCTGATACCTTTCTCCTAAGCCGAAATTCAGGAGTGAATATTCGTTTCCGACCGATTTATATTCACTTTTTTGCACCTCTTTTGTTTTCACGCCAACAATAATGCCAAACAAAAGAACCACAAAGATCAGATATGAAAGAAAGATTTTGTATGAACTCAACTGTATCACTCCGTTACATTTAGCTTATCTTTGTGTTTCATTTCACCGATTTTCACTAGCACGGCGATAACTAATAGAACTGCCCAGAATCGTGGTGTGACATAATCCGCTCTGTATAAGGATGTGACCATCAGGTGAAAGTACTCGACTAATGCAATGAAGTAGTACATGTTCTTCATGCCGTTCTTCAATAGGAATACGGCGATGGAAATTAATCCTGTCAGTAAAAGAAGGAGTCCGATGACACCTTGCTCAAATAGCACATCGATAAACATATTGTTTGCCGAGATGGCCAGGCTCATCTGGGTATGAGGTACAATCTTGGTCCCCGCCAGGAACTCATAAGCTCCCGGTCCATATCCAAATAGTCCCGATATGATGGAATGATCGAACAGCCACTGGAATGGCATGACGTACATATAAATCCGGCTTGATTGTGTCGGATCGAAAAGGTTATCTCTTCTTCCCCAAATCGGAGAGAAGAATTTGGCCAGTAGATCCGGATTCACCAAATAAAGACCTGCAATCCCGATGATCCCAACCAACGGAATCATCCACAGGATTTTCTTCGGGAATTTTGGATGGAACATTAAGTAAACCATTAAGAAGCCGATCACCAGTACCAGATTGAAATAGGCGCTCACGGAAAATGTAAAGGCCAGGATGAATAGCGTCGGAATAAGTACGGCGACCGCATACACCCATTTCCGTTTTACAAACAGGAATGCCAGGATAATCAAATCAATCAAGAACGGTCCCATATAGCTTGGTTCATTGGTGAATGAAGTGATCCGAAAATCGAACAGTGTCACTCCTTCCACACTATGAACAAAGGAACGGGTGTTTAGATTAAGGAATGGAATGTTGAACATGAAATAGGCAAGCTGCCAAAAGGCTACAGCCACTAATAACAATATCGACAACGGGTAGACTTTGATGATGCTTGCATTATCCTTTGGCTCATTCACAAGCAAACGGTAGCCGAAGTACACAAACATGAAAAAGCTGAGATAATAGGCAAGTCGCGTGATCATCGAGCTTTTCAAGTAGCTCATATACTCTACGCTATTCAATACCGTAGCCGTATAAAAAGCAGAAAGAATAGCCAGTGCCAATGAGATAAGGAAAAGAATCAGGAAGCGTTTCAAGTATTTATCAAACTCTGAGGTTTGCGTTAAACGTTTTCGATTGAGTACGTAATACAGGAATAATAATGAGCCAACTCCCAATGTCAGCACCGCAGGAACGGGTACGGGGAGAAGCTTGATGTATTTAGCTTGAGTAGAGAACTGGGCGAAGAACAAATATCCGGCCACTAATATCAAGATGATCTGTTTCACCCTCGGCTCATACTTGTTCATGAGTGTGGAAAAATTCATACTAAACTCCTCATTGTCTTTATAGTTTATGGAAGGCTTATTTGTTTCATAAGAGCCTTATTGAATATAGTCTATATCTTTCAGTAGAAGAATTCCGTCCTTCTTCTCCCATTCCGTCATATAAACCAATTCATTTTCTTTATTAAAACGATAGAATTTATTGACAGCTTCGGTATGAAAATAACTTTTACGCTGAGATGTCAGTTTCTCTTTAAGATAGTTGAAGTCCGTTTCTGTCACTGTGTTGTCAGGACTCAGCATATATTTAAAGGTATCCCAATCCGTGTTTTCAATATTATTGCGAATGTATTGATCAGCTTCCAGAAGGTTTCTGAATTTCAATGGCTGATCACCGCAGCCGCTTAAGAATAAAGTGATCAAAATTAGTAGAACGGCAAACTGTCTTTTCATTACAAACTCCTTTCCTATGAGGACCATCGTCTCTTTCGAATTCCTTGTTTCCTATGTAAAAAGGGACGCACCCTGTTAAGTCTTGATAATCAAACAACAATAAAAAATTATACATGAAAACCAACCATTTGAAAATGCTTTGTTCCCTGCCCCTATACGCTTTGTCACCCCTGTCAATACTGAAAAATGACGCAGATTCTCTATGATTCCGTTATGTTAAATATGTGTTACAAACATGTTTTATAGTCATAATTTTGGAAGATTGATCTATATGAGGGAAAGTTACGCTTTTTCAGCTACTCGTTAACTGCCTGTTGGCGGGGGTGGGAGCTTGTATTGGATGGGCAAATTGAGTGTGCATTTAAAGAAAATTCGACCCGAGGATTAATTATCCCGCGAAGACCGCTTCAAGTCATCGATTCACCACTCGAATCGGCTTTCAATCCAGTCTAAAACCACCCTCCCAGCTATAAAGAGACTATCTGATGCCAAAAACCTTCCAGAAGTGAAAAAATAAGATCAATCCATCGTCACAACCCGAAGATCGGAAGTTTGTCCATAAAAAAACTGCCATCCCTAAGAATGGCAGCTTCATGATTCATATTAATTTGCTAAAGCCTGTTGGATATCTTGACGAACAGATGCTGAAATGGCCCCTTTACCGCCTAAGAAGTACGTATCGGCCAGGACCGTACGCTCATCCAGCCATGTTGCCACATTATCCGGTAAGGCATCCTTACGCGTCAGGATTAATGGGGATTTCATCGCTGCTGCCAATGAAGACGCAGGCAGCGATGAAAATGTCTCCCCGTGCGAAGAATAATGTCTTTTCTTCAAACTCACTGCTGTATTTCTCTGCAATCGTCAGACTTGTTTGGTAACGGTCATCCCCGTATACCCTTGACACGTCTGAAGCAAGATTCATTAATTGGCGTTCTACTCCTGAAGAAACAGCAGACTGACCACCAATGATCGTTACTTTATTAATACTATTCTCTTTCATGTATGCTTCAACGCTCTCATGAAGGGAATCCTTTGTCGTATACAGAATCGGGATTTGCATCATGCTCGCATATGAAGCAATCGACAGGGCATCTGGGGATTTCTCGTCTTTTGTCACAACAAAGATTTCATCATTGTTGTTGATTTCGTCTGCCACCTTCACTGCCGTCTCGTAACGCTCTTTTCCGCTGATGCGGGTAACATCAGATAAGCCTTTCAGCTGACTCTCTACATTGCCGCTGATGGCATTCGTACCACCAAGTAAGTAGACTTTTTCAGGCTGAAGTCGCTTGATTTCAGCCAGTACTGTTTCTGGGAGTGAATTGGATGTGGTTAATAATAACGGCGAATCCATTTTCTTCGCCAGTACACTTCCTGTTAACGCATCGATCGATAAATCGCCGCGGCCGATGACTACTGCCTTCGATTTATTTTCCCAGCCATACTCTGATACACTGACGCTTGTTTCATAGCGGTCGATCCCTTCAAGCTCATGAGAATAGTCGTTTAAGTCCAATTCTCTATTCACGCTTGTTGTTGGATAGTAGTAGCCAAGGATCGTTCTGAAGTTGTTTCCGTCTTTCGACATCTGGTAAGCACCGTATTGGCTCATCCCGATTCCGTGGCCGAAACCGCCGCCGTTGATTGTAAATCGCTCATCCGTCTCGCCAAGACTCTTCACATAAGGACTCTTCATGATTGATGTCCCCAGCATAAAGCGAATGTTATAAGAGCGATCGTTAATCGTTTTGGTTTGCAGTTTGATGGTTTCGTCTTCATTTTTCACAAATCCACTATCTTTTTTCTCAAAATAAGTGAACGATACGGTTCCTTTCAACACATCTGTTGAAGTGAAAGATGAATCCGGGATATCAAAAGAGACATCCTTTATATCGACGATTTTAATTTCACTTTTATCATCAATATGGTTTTTATTTTTCAACCATGATTTCATGTTCGAAATGACCGTTTGATCTTGTTCCTTCACGTCCGACCACCAGAATTCCGGTTTCTTTAGATCCAGCTTGCTATCATCGAATTGAGATTTGGAGAGTGGGACTGCCCAATTTCCGTGTGGTGAGATTTTCGCATCATAGATGTCCGGCTTCGTCTCCAAGTAAGGAACTAATGGGGATCCCCAAACATTTTGATTCGAGAATACTCTTCCCCCATTTGATGAAGAATAAAATGCTTCCGCATAGCTGTCGCCTTTTTTCAGAACTTCACCTTGAGTTTCATTGACCGCTTGCGTAGTATGAGGGTTCCAATCGTACCCTTTATAGACTTGATCACTTTGGCCATCATAAATCGTCCAGTTCCCTTTTTTCAATACAAAGGTTCTGGCTGCGACAGCTTGAGCCTTCAAAGCATCCAGTCCGCCGTTATCGCCCCAGGAAGCAGGCATTTCAGCAGGGACCACGCCTTTTAAGTAGTCTTCGAGATTGATATTGTTCACAGGTCTCACATATTTACTGGATTCAACGGTAAACTCGACTTCTCCTAAATATTGCTTGTCAACATTTCCTTTGATTGTCATGGAACGATCCATCGCTTCTGTAATCGTCGGGATGATCGTAGCGTTCCCATCGAACTTCTTCACGAGTGTGGAACCTTTATATAGAGATAGTTTCCCTGATTCCACCTTCATGGTGTAGGATGCACCCGGCTGGATGAAGATCGACGTTCCCTTCACTTGGTAATCACCGTTTGTCGTAAAAGGAAGTGAACTCTTACTTCCGATATAATTTTGAAGTTTTACAGAAATAGGCTCACCCGCTGCACTTGTATCAATCGGTGCTGCCATCATTCCCGTAACCATTGTGGAAAGAACCAGCATAGATAGTAACTTCTTCTTCAATGTTTTTCCTCCTTGCAGTATGTATTGATGAAGGCGTTCCAAAACGGAACACCTTCAGGATTTTATAGCTCTTCTACTTTTGTCAAAACGGATTCGATTTTATATCCGTTATCCCCGGTTTCTTCATATACTTCTTTGATCATGCCGATCCCGGGAGCATAGTACATGGTATTGATGGTATTCACCTTTCCATTCTTCACCGTGCTTCGAACCGCGACGACATTTTCGTACGTGTCGTAAGGAACTTCGACCGTTTCATCTTCACTGATGATTTCCCATCGGGTTGTGTCACCTTTTCCTTTATGCTTGATGTCGGCCAGTGGTTTTGCTTCTTTATCCGGAGAAAAGCTGTCCAAAATGCTTTCTTTCACGTTCTTCGGATTACTTTCTTCATACACGACTTGAATGGCATCCTGATCCCATTTAAGGATTTGAAGAGTGACCATCTCTCCCACTTTGAATACACGCTGAACATGCGTTTCATTGTGATCGACTACCGTTTCCGTCAAGCTGAAATCCTTGTTTTCAAACGTTTTAACCATGTTTTTTTCAGGCTTCAGCTGTTGGAGTAACAGGTTCACTTCTTCTTTTTCTTTTTCCGTCGTTTCATTATTTTCTTCAGATGTGTCTTCTTCGGATGTTACTTCTTCAGAGCCTTCGGACGGCTCCTCTGCTTCCACTTCCTCTACTTCTTCCTGGTTATCCGACTCTTCATTTACAGAAGTATCTTCATTGGACGTTTCGCTTTCGGCTGTATCCGGTTCTTCCTTCGTTGTTTTCTCACTTGGAGAGGAAGCATTACATGCAGTAAAGACAGTCATAGACAAGATGAGCAGAGAGACTAGAAAGATATTTTTACGACTGTTCAACACGGGTTGTCCTCCTTAATACAAGACATTCTTCATTTTTGCAATGATGGCGTCATCAACTTTCCCGCCAACTTTAATGACTTCTTTTACGCCACCGGCAGGCTGATACTCGAGAATGAAATCTTCTAAGTGACCATCTAATGTGCCGCCTACCAATACGATTGGCGCCTTTGTTTTAACAGATAGGGCTGATGCGGTTAAAGCATCCGGGTAATTCGTTCCCGTGGAAACGATGAATTTGTCCGAGCCCATCACTGATTTAAATTCTGTCAGTACTTTTGCAAGTGTTTTATAACGGTCCGCTCCGGAGAGTCTTTCCACATTGGTTGAATAGCGTTTGATCGATTGTTCAACCGTTGATGAAATGGCACTTCCCCCACCGAGGACCTTCACTTGCTTTCCTTTTACATACGATAGAGCGCTAGAATTGATGCTATCTTTACCTGTCAGCACAATCGCCCATTGATTGGCTGAAGCAATCGGTGCTGCTCCAAGGGCGTCGGCGTAATTTTTGCCTGATGCCACGAACACGCCTTTTACATTCGTCAGCTTTTTATTAATAAGAAGATTCGTAGCATAGCGGTCAGCTCCACCGACTCTAGTAACGGTCAGTCCAAGCTTCGCCAATCGATCTTGAACCGCAGTTGAAACGGCTCCTTTACCACCGATCACGTATACTTCTTTCGCGTTCAATCTCGCAAGCTCATTTTCTACTTCTGAAGGAAGCTGGTCCTTACTGGTTAATAGAATAGGAGCGTTATCCAGTTGAGCTGCCAGAGGCCCGACTGAAAGTGCGTCTGCGAAGTCATATGCCGTTGCGAGTACGACGGCTTTTTTCGCTTTGGAGCTTGAGAAACCGCTAGGATAAAGGTCTTTAGAAACCTTGATCGCCGTTTCCATTCGATCGAGGCCGATCAGGTTTGTATCGTTAATGTAACGATTGATCTTAACTCCATCGATACTCGACCAAATGACTCCTTTGGAATCAATATCAACCACTTTTAATGGTGTTGCCTTCCATTTAGCGTAATCGATTGCACTCTTGACATCGTAATACGACCATAAACTTTTTCCTGCTTCTGTTTGAACACTGTATTTTTTGGGTAAATAATTAGACCAAAGGATTTTTTCAGTGTGTTCATCCACTACTCTGGTATTCGTCAGAGTTCCTGCATATTGGATCGCGTCTTCCTTGATCGGGTATGTTTTAAGCTTGTCATTCCCTTTTTGATAGACACTGTATTCATTCAGATTCTCGTACACTTTTTTCTGCTGGTATTTATCGAATACATATGTATTGGATTGAGACTTGGAATATTGAATGGCTTCCTCTTTCGTCTTATAGACTTTAAGTCTCTTATTCTCTGCGTTATACACTTCAAACACTTTGAAATAGGAAACGATTCCGTTCTTGATACCCTCTGCGGCATTATTTTGGAATGTCCATGTTTTGATCAGGGCTTCTTCTGTCGGATTCGACATATACCCCATCTCCAATAAGAGTGATGGCATTTGCGTGTTACGGATCACATAAAACGCCTGATCATTTCTCATACCTTTGTCTGTCAGGCCGATGGCATTCACCGTACTCGGGTGAATCGTTTCTGCTAATCTCTTGGATTCACTTCCATACGCTACCTGAATGGGATCCGGCGGATATTCCGCTTCCCAGGCATATTTATTATCATAGTGATACGATTCGAATCCTCGTACATACAGGTTTGTAGGTGCCGCATTGTGATGGACCGAGACAAATACTGTTTGATCATTCTTTCCTTTGGCAAATGCATTCGCTAGATCTGTACGTTCTTGAAGACTCAAATACTTTGTACCATCATTATGAGTCATATACACGTTGAATCCCGCTGCTTTTAGCTTATCCCGTAATTTTTCAGAGATTGCCAGATTGGCATGCTTTTCATAAAAACCAGTTGAACTCCCAGAATATCCTGTTGTACCTGAATCCCAACCTCCGTGACCTGGGTCAATGACTACATTCTTCTCAGCCGATGCCAGAATCGGTATGACTAGAAACATAGCCATTGTCACAACAAGCATCGCAATCTTTTTCTTCATTATTCTGCATTCTCCTCCATTATATTAAAATTTTCCTTTATTCTACCATTAATATCGACAACAGTTGACATACTTTTGACATGTTTTCGTAAACTTTTACATAATTATAAAAAAAGACACTCCATTCTCCTTTAACAGGATCTTTGAGTGTCTTTGATATTTATAGGTTTGGAAAAACGCAGCTTCTTGAAAATAGCGACGTTTATCTCTCACCTTTTACTATTTTATTATAAAGATCAATCATTCTCTTAGAATTCTCTTCCCAATCGTAATGATTGATGACGTGGTCCCTGCCGTTTCTCCCCAACTTCTCTCGTTCTAAGGAATCCTTATAGAGATATAGTAGTTTGTCGGCCAGTGCTGCCGGATCTTTAGATGGGATCAGATAGCCTGTTTCCCCGTCCAGCACGACTTCCGGCAGACCGCCGACATTGGTTGCCACAACCGGTACACCACAAGCCTGGGCCTCTACAGCTGAAACCCCGAAGCTTTCAATCAAGGAAGAAATGACAAATATATGAAGAGACGAGATAAAATCAGGAACATCCTCATGAGCGATTCTTCCTAAAAAATCTACATTCTCATTAATGCCCAGGTCTTCTGTCAGTTTCATATATTTCGTCATATAAGGTCCGTCCCCTGCCAGTTGCAGGCGAACGTACTGGCGCTCAGGTCCCAGGGTATCCAGAAATAGTTTAAATCCCTTCAGGAGATACTCTATCCCATACTTCGGCTCCATCCCTTTAGCAATCCCGATTCTGAATTGACCTTCGACCTTTTCCGTCAGGTTCGGTTTGAATTGTGTCGTATCCACACCGAATGGGGTGATGGCCAATGGCTTATTTTCATCTATATATTTTTTTGTTTCCTGTTCCAGTGCAGGACTGGTCGAACAAATATAATCTGCCCTCTTTAATGCGTATTGGAGGATGATCCGATTCATCACATTCCGCTTAGGGAAGTCGTAGATATCCGATCCCCATACCGATAGAATGTAAGGACTGAATCCTGTCAGCGCCCCGATCAGCCCGTAGCTCGAAGCATAATGGGAATGGATCAGATCAGGTTTATAGTTTCGAATGATTTTCTTCAATCTGGAAACCGTAAATAAATAAGAAATCTTGTGATTCAATTTCAGATTTAAATAGACTCTGCTTACATTCTCCCAAGGGATGTGTTCAGTAGAGTCTTTGTGGTTCTCTAAGCTAATATTCATGACCTCGATACCAATCGAATTATAGTAATCAAGCCATTTCTTCGTATGTACATTATTCGCTGGTGCTAATAATAAAACTTTCATAACTCGGGTACCACACTCTCTTTTTTACTACTGACTTGCTGCTATGCCGGTTAACATACTTGTTATGAACAGCCTGACAAAAGAAATATATTCAACAATATCGTTTGTGATATAATATACTAATTGATTTGATACTTCTTATCATAATATAAAAAGCGGTTAAATTGAATTTATTTGTAAAAACTATATAAATTTTGTTAATAAAATGGATCAACAGAGAGGTATTTTCATGTTTAAACATACGTTCATTTATTTTCTATCAAAAGGTGTCCCGGGGATCATCAATTTTGTTGCGATCGCCTTATATACACGCCTTTTATCGCCAAGTGAATACGGTGAATACGCCCTGGTCATTGCGGCGGTCACCTTTGTGAATACAACCTTATTCCACTGGCTCCGACTGGGACTGCTTCGCTACAATCCTAAATACGAAGGCAACCAGAAAGCCATGTTCATCAGCTCCATCACGGCAACCTTTATATCCATGACGATCTTGACGGTCTTCCTGGGTACCGGAGCTTTCATTGTCTATACTCCTTTCCATTCGATGGCTCTCTTATGGTTCCTGGGTATTGGATTACTCACCATGCAAAGTATGTTCGACCTGTTCACTGAATACTTACGTTCTGAGCTTTCGTCTAAACTTTTTGGTGTAGTGACAGCCTTAAAAGTGGTATTGTCCCTTATCGTAGCTGTTGTCCTGATTAAATTCTTCGGATTCGGTGCAGAAGGAATCATCCTTGGGTTGATCATCGGAATCTTCTTATCCATCGTCTTCTTTATTCCGAAGTATCTGCATTTGATCAATATGAAGTTGATCGATCGTGACATGATAAAAGAAGTCGTGAAGTATTCCATTCCGTTCATTGCGGCCCTTTCAATGGAAGCCATCATCCTGAATACGGACCGTTACTTGATTGGCTGGTTAATGGACAAGGCATCTGTCGGGATCTATGCCGTTTCATACGACCTGGCCAAACAAATCCTGTTTCTCCTGATGATGATCATCAATCTGGCCGCTTATCCATTAGTGGTCAAAGCACTTGAAACAGGCGGGATCAAAGAATGCCAGAAACAATTGAATGAAAACACGTCCCTGCTATTACTTGTATCGGTACCGGCGACAACGGGAATGATCTTGTTAAGCGACTCCTTTACTGGGATCTTCCTGGGGGAATCCTATCAAGGGAAGGCAGCGACGATCTTTTCACTGATTGCCCTCGCGATCTTTATCCAAGGCTTTAAAATGTATTATTTCGATCTGGCCTTCCAGCTCGGGAAAAATACGAAGCTTCAGATCTGGCCTGTGCTGGTCGCTGCTATACTGAATGTGATCCTGAACTTACTCCTAATCCCGGAGTACGGAATATTCGGATCGGCTTACGCAACCATCATTTCCTATGTCGTATCGGTTCTGATGAGTGCCTTAATCGGCAAGAAGATTTTCCCGCTCACCTTCCCGTTCAAAGAAGTCGGAAAGATCTTTATCGCGACCGGTGTCATGGCGCTTCTTGTATGGCCGGCCCTTGCCATTGACGGCATCTTCGGATTTAGTGTACAAATTGCAGTCGGAATTATTGCTTATGGGTCTGTAGTATTGGCTCTGAATATTAATGGAATACGTCAGCTTGTGATGCGACGATTGAAGAAATCTCCTCAGTGATTGGGGGGATTTTTTTATTTTTGGGTTTGGTGTTTGGTATTGGGGAGGTGGATTGGGTGGTTTGTTTTTGTACCTGGTCCAATTGGGGGTTGTTTGTACCTGGTACATTTCGGGGTTATTGTACCTGGTACATTTCGGGGTTGTTGTACTTGGTACACTTCGGGGCTGTTGTACCTGGTACACGGATATCAAAGCAATTTAAAGCTAGAGACCCCGCCAACAGGCAGACCATCTATAGAATAGCGACCGTTTTTGCAGTTTTCATTCACTCCTGGAATGTTTTTGGCTTAAGATTGTCCTTTTTTAGCTGGGAATGTGCCATTTGATTGGCATGCTGGCCGATCCAGGGGTTGAATATAGGATGAGGAGTGGTCGTCGCGGGGGAATCGATCCTGATAGGGAGGGGATTGATCCCGATTCATGATAATTGAACCGGTTTTGGTTTTTTCAATCCTCGATATGATTATTCGATCCGCATTTCCATTAATTGATCCTCCGTGTCGAATTTTCTTTAAATTGGTACACTTTATACCCATCCGGCTCAAGCTCACTCCCCCGCCAACAGGCAGACAAACAGTAGCTGAAAAAGCGTAACTTCCGCACTTCAGATTCTTCTTTCAATCGGTGAACGTTTGATAATATTTCTTCACTTTTGGAAGGGTTTCTCTTTAAGATTATCCTTTTTCAGCTGAGAATGTGCCATTTAAGTGGCTAGCTGGCCGATCCAGGGGTTGAATATAGGATGAGGAGTGGTCGTCGCGGGGGAATCGATCCTGATAGGGAGGGGATTGATCCCGATTCATGATAATTGAACCGGTTTTGGTTTTTTCAATCCTCGATATGATTATTCGATCCGCATTTCCATTAATTGATCCTCCGTGTCGAATTTCCTTTACCGATACCCGCACCAAGCTCCAACCCAGCCATTTCACAACAACAAAAAACCCACAGAGCATCACTTCACTCCATGGGTTCGATCTATCATTCTATTCCTCATAACTACTTGAATCCTCGATTTCAGACGATTCCTCATAGACACCTGCGTCCTCTGTTTCATCATAACTGCCGGTATCCTCAACACCAGTCGAATCCTCGACCACGGCATCGTCACTCAACGTTTCTTCCTCTACATATTCCGCATATGACTTAGGTTCTTCACCATTCAAAAAGTCTTTTAACGCTTCGGTATTCGCATCGAGGTCTACGTCTAACACGGCACCCGCGCCTTCATATCGGGCATTTTCGAACGAATTGTCGATGGGTAATCTCATGGTTTCGATCTTATCGACCGGATTCAGGACAAATTCTTTTGCAAGACTGATGCGGTCCATGGACCCGATATTCGTTTCGATGTAGGGTGAGACTGTCCCCATCAGTTTAGGGATCTTGGATACTCCGTTTAATGACAGCATTTCGTCTTTCAGGGCATTGATGACTTCCTGCTGGCGCTTGACGCGGCCGAAGTCTCCCTCTGCGTCATGGCGGAAACGGGCATAGCCCAATAATTCCTTACCGTTCAATTTTTGCAAGCCGGGTTCCAGTGTCACATTAATGTTTGTGGACATTTCTTTTTCTACATTCATTTCAATTCCATCTGGTGCCAGTGCGTCCACAACCTTCTGGAATCCTTTAAAGTCCATTAACGCATAATATTGGACATCTATATCAAAGTTCTCTTTTAACGTTTGACGAAGGAGTTCAGGTCCACCGAGAAAATAGGAAGTATTCAATTTATACTTTCCGTATTCCGGAACATCCACATACATATCTCTCATTAATGAAACCAATCTGGCCTCACCTTTTTCGGGATCGTATTGGGCAATCATGATCGTATCCGTACGGGATTTTTCCTCTCCCCTTGTATCGGATCCGAGAAGTAGAATATTCACTTTTCCGTGCTCATCTTTTTTACCATTGAATTCAGGAATTTCTTCAGATGCCGCCTGGGTTTTACCGGCATTCATTTTTCCAGTTTGATACTGGTAGAGAAAGTACGCCGTTCCAATGCTTAATCCCAAGAAAGAAAGTGCAAGAAAAATCCGGAAGAATCTCTTCCTTCTTCTCATCCGCTGTCTATAGTCATTTCGAGTATTCATGTATGTTTTTCACCTTTCAAATCGAAGATCAATACGAAGAATAATTTTATCATGAAATAGATTAAAAAAATAGAATCTTACATAAATGTAATCTCTGTTTAATAATCCTATCAAAAAAAGACTCTACCTTTGATCGATAGAGTCTTAGTTTTCTATATTAATAATACAACTTTTTATAAAGATCTCCAAGCTCGTCTTCCACATTCATGGCACTTGGTCCTCCGAGCAGGAAGAACTCTTTAAATTCTTTAGCAGCGATGAAATTGTTGACACTTGTAGGCAGCTCTTCCGGGTTGGATAGAAGAAGTGGTGCCTTTTGCTTTGCTGCGAGTACAGATCCCGATAATGCATCCGGGTAGTTCTTCCCGCTCGCAAGAAGTGCTTTCTCATCCGGGTTGGCAAGCGGCAGCTTCTTCGCAATTTCAAGGGAGGTTTCATAACGATCCACTCCGCTTACTCTCTGCTCGCCTTTTACCTTTTTCATGACACCATCGCTGATGACGCCCGCTCCACCGACAACGATCGTGCTGTCCACTCCGGTAAGGGCTTGACTCGTATAGGAAGAAACGGCGTCAGCCGCTGTTAGAAGGATCGGATATCCTTTTACAGATGCATATGGGGCCACGGAAAGAGCATCTGGGAAGTTCTTTCCTGACGCGATGATGGCTTTATCAGGATTCGGATTCACTTGCTCTGAAATAAGCTGGGCTGTTTCGTAGCGATCGATTCCACCGATCCGTTCGGCATCCAATCCCATTCCTTCAAGAGCATCCTTGACTCCCTTGCTGACTGCCCCTTCTCCACCTAAAATGATGACCTTGGAAGCTTTCAAGCGTTTGATTTCAGCTTTCGTTGCTTCAGTCAGTTTGTTTTTTTCCGTCAATAGAAGCGGAGCATTGTTTTTATAAGCAAGAGGGCCACCCGTCAGCGCATCTGGGAAGTTATACCCTTGGGCCAAAACGACCGTATCCGCCTGATTCCAACCGGCCTGGGAAATGTCAACAGCCGTCTTGATCCGGTCGGTTCCGGATAGTCGCTCACCGATCTTGTTCAGTTCGCTTGAAGCGACGTATGCCTCTTGTTTATTGTCTTCACGTTCGGCGTTGTACCAGACGAAGTGATTCGGATTCTTGGATTGATCATATTCAAATCCTTTAAGGATCTCAAGGACTTCGGTTTCACCGCTTGGAAGTTTCGCAGACACTTCCTTGGACTCAGAAGTTGGCCGTTCTCTAAAACGTGATCCATCCGCAGAAATCACTAAATCCCCCGGTTGATACGAATGTTTTGTTGTATGAGCAAGACCATTCACCTCATACTTCTTCTTATCGAATAATAAATAATAGTTTGGCTCTCCTGTATAGGTAAAATCCTCTTTGGCAAAAGAAAGCTCGACTCTATCATTCTTGAAGATGCCCGGGTTTCCACTTGAGAGCTCAGCATATACCCGATCCTGGTAGCTTCCGAAGTTTCTTTCACCCGTTGCCATTTTGATCGGACTATTTTCCTGCACCTGTCCATTGTAAGCTAAAAGGGCAAAATACCAGTTCTCGATGATATCACGCTCATTGTCTCCAACGGTTGGGAGGCTGGTGGAGCGATTCCAATCGGTTAGACCCTTCTCTCCAAGCTTCCACTTTTCGTTCAGAATCTTGATACCTGCTTCAATATTGAAGGCGATGTCACTTTTCAAACGTTCCTCATCATAGCCTGCTGTATCGGTCACCTGCATGATCCCGATCCCGCCATCACCCGAAATATTCGGTTCTCCATCTGCCGTGAATTGCTTCCAACCGCTCTCTTCAGCTGCTAAAGCCTTCACGATTTCGGCGGGAACATCATACTTCATTGCTGCTTCCGTCAACAGTTTATTGATTTCATATTTAGACGGGTTTTCATACCCCGCTGCCTTCGAAGTGATTGGACTCGCCAGTGTCGCGCTAAGTGCCACCGCGGCTATTCCTGATACAAGTTTCTTCATTTTAGGATTCATTGTATCCCCCTTTTAAATGTTATTTTATTCCATCTTAACATAGTATCTAGTAAACTATAACCCTTCTTTATCAAAAAAAAGATAGAGAGGCAATCTCCCTATCTTACTTATTTCATCATATACTGATCGATTTCCCATGCTTTTTCAACGGATAAAGCTCCTGGTCCACCAAGAATGTGATAGTTGTTGCGATTGGTTATCAAATGGATTGATTTCTTCAGGTTCACGTTATCGTTTCTATCCACCAATACAACCGGGCTGTCTGTTCTTGCAGCCAGCGGGCTTATGCTAAGGGCATCGGGGAATTTAGCGCCTGTGGCAAAATAAAGTGTATTCGAATCTGCAGAAGCAAACGTCTGATGAACCTTATAATTGGTTTCATAACGATCCAAGCCGAATATACGGAAATGTCCCGGTAGACTATCCACTACATTCTTAGAAAGGATACCTTGACCACCGATGACATACGTCTTGGAAATTTCATTCTCTTTCATATAGGTACTCACCGACTGTGGAACCTTGTCTTTCTGTACAAAGAGGACAGGATATTGCATGCTACCACTATAGGAAGCAACCGAGAGAGCATCAGGATAATTTTGACCTGAGACGACAAAGGCCTTGTTGGTTGTATAGGGAATCACGTTATTGATCGCTACGGCCGTTTCATAACGGTCCACGCCAAATAGTCGCTTGGTCTCGATTGATAGATTGTTAATCTCATTTTCTACTTTTTGAGAGATCGCATTCCCCCCTCCGATCATTAGAACATGAGAGGGATTCAATCTCTTCAATTCTTCCTTGACGGACTCACTCAATCGATTGTTCTTCACTAAAAGAATCGGACTATCCAAATGAGTGGCCAATGGAGAAGCAGCTAAGCTATCCGGGAATGAATCACCGCTTGCTAAAACAACAAATGATCCATTCAATATGCTGCCACCGATCGTCAACTCTTTTTCCTCTAATGAGGACCATCCATTTTCAGATATTTCTACGGCTGTTCCTACAGAATTCAGGCCGTAGAGACGATTTTTGGTTTGGACAAAGTTCAGAGCTTCTTCCGCATTGATTAACCCTGTTCCAAGCCTATCGACTTCTGGTAATGGAGTGGTTGAGTTTTCAAGCACATCCTTTACCTGCAGTCCTTTTAAAAAGGGGTACTGCTGTTTGACCATGGATGAAACCGAGCTTACAATGGCCGTTGACATACTGGTACCATCCAGTGCTTGATAGCCGTCCATCCATGTGCTGAAAATGTTCGTTCCCGGGGCAGATATGTCCACTGTCTCCCCAAAGTTCGAGAACGTTGATTTTGTCAATGTAGTAGAATCCACACTGCCTACAGCCAGGACTTCCGGGTAGGTTGCCGGGTAAAGGACGGCGTGCTCATCATCGTTACCTGCCGCTCCTACCACCAGGGCGCCTTTATCCACAGCGTAATCAATCGCATCTTCCAGCGCTTTCATATTGCTATAGCTGCCCAGACTCAAATTGATGATATCCGCTCCGTTGTCTGCTGCATAACGGATGCCTTGAATAACCGTGGACATATAGGTGGTCTTCCCTTCAAACACTTTGACGGGCATGAGTTTCACCTTTTCGGCAGCAGAAGCAATACCCATCTTGTTATTGGTCACAGCTCCTACCAGACCCGCTACATGGGTGCCATGCCCAGACCTGTCGACTGGTGGCTCTTCTTCATTCATGAAGTTCTTTCCTTCTACTAATCTACTGCGCAGCTCGGGATGTTTCAGATCAATACCTGAATCGACAATCGCCACGGTCACTTCTTCAATGGGATTATAGTTTTCCCAGGCTTCCAGTACCTTCATTACCTGAAAGTCTTGGGATTGATTATGAAAATATGTATCATTGGGCGCGGCAGCTTGTGTGTATACGAGCTGATCGACCTCAGCATATTCTATGTTTTCGTTATTATTTAATTTGGATAGAGTGCTGGAAACGTCTTTTCGAGGTACCGACAACACTTCAAATTTTCCTTCATCCTCATCTGAAGACTGTGTCGACACTTCACCTTCTTGATCCTTGTGAACCACTAATAATTGAACCTTCTTCCCATCATCCGCTTGCACTACTCCGTTCGGAAGCAGGGTACAACCCAATAAGAACACAATAGAAGCGATTATTCTCATTTTCATCAAGCCACTCCTCTCTCAGTTGAATGTCATTTACATCATCTGTAAAAAGTATATAAGATGGTGGAAGGCCTGTCCATGAATTCAAGAAATTTTCAGAATGATAGTCCGAAAGTCTTTAAAAGGAAAAAAGACTGCCCGCTGTAATAGCAGGCAGCCAATTCACACATATTCTATTAGTTTGAAACCTTTTCTTGAAGGTCTTCTCTAGCACCTTCACCTACTGCACCTTTACCACCAAGTACAGTGACAGAAGAGATTTTGTTCTGGTACAGATATTTCGTTAAGAACGCATCTACTTCTTTCGGTAATCCATTTGGATCAGTCAGTAATAATAATCCTGCGTTATCTGTTACAAGTGGAGCAGCAGATAATGCATCCGGGAAGTTCTTACCGCTGGCAACATATAACTTGTCTGTGCTAGAAGCGAACTCTCCAAGGATTGCTGCCAGTGTACCATAACGGTTCACACCAGAAAGGACTTTCACATCGACAGCTACTTTCTTAGCTTCAGCTACCACATTTTCAGGAACAGCTGATTTACCACCAAGCACATAGACTTTCTCGTCTTCAAGGATGGCTTTCGCTTCATCGGATAAATCTTTACCGTCTGTTAAAACGATCGGCATGTCGTTGGCACCGGCGATTGCTGCAGCACTTAGTGCATCGGCAAAGTTCTTACCAGTTGCAACGAATACACCATTTCCTTTGAATCCAAGCTCTTGAAGCTTCGAAACGATGGCAAGGTTTGTACCGTAACGGTTTGGCATTCCATCTGTTTCTAAACGTTCGATATCAGAAGAATCGATCGAGATACTGTTTAATTGAGTAAATACATCGGCAGAAACGACACCTTCTCCACCAAGGATGTACACATTTTCAGCACCAAGACGCTCAATTTCAGCAAGAACTTCCTTAGAAAGCTTCCCATTGCTGCCTACAGGCAGGATTGGAGCATCAATAGCAGATGCTAATGGACCTGCAGATAATGAATCCGGGAAGTTATATCCAGTTGAAAGGATAACCGTTTTGTACTCATGATCATCGGCAAAGCCATCTTTATGGAGCTTCTTGGATACTTCGATCGCTGTTCCGACACGATCTTGACCGGAAACTTCAGTAATGATGTCCCCGTCTACCTTGATTGGAAGGAGAGATAACACTTCATCTGTTTTCGCATCAAGTAAATATACCGCCCCGATTGAGCTCATTGACTCAGATGGAGTTGTAATGTTTACATCCGTCGTTAATGATTTTCCTACTTTAAGGTTTTGTGAAGCTTTAACATCTACTTTACCTTCACCTTTTTCACCAGGAGACAGTACACCGAACTCATTGATTGATAGATCAAGAGTCGTCGTTGGATCCATTGTTGCGTATCCTTCAATTGCAATTGTGTACGTATCATCCGGTAATGAAGTCAGGGAAACTTTTTCGTCAGATGTAGCACCTGCAGAATATGCTACCATGTTCCCTTTGGAATCATAGATATATAAATCGACATCATCAGTAGCATGTGATGGATTTGACGTTTGAACTTCTAAAGATACATTGTTCTTCACTTTGATATCTTGATAGTAGAATTCATTGTTACCAGGTACCTCTACCTTCTCAGAAGACAGCTTAGGCATGCTGAAAGGTGCACCGACAACCTTCACTTCTCTTGCTTCAGATAAGTAGTTTGAGAATGTAACAGATTTGGTCGTTTCAGTTTCAGGTGCAACATGACCTAAATCAATTTCACCTGGTTGAGCAACTACATCCTGAACAACAGCCTCTAATTGATATTTATTTACTTCCTTACCTGCTTGTGGTCCGGAAGTTCCATATACATGTACTTCCCATACCCCTGGTTTAGGAGACTTGAAGACATGATCTTCAACGCCTAATCCACCGGCACCGTATCCAGCATATCCTTGGAATTCACTTACTTCCACTCCGTCAGGATTGAAGACGATCGCGCGTACGCGGCCTTTATAATCGTCATTTTCACTGATTGCATTCAGTGAGAAACGAACTTCACTCACGCCAGGTTTTACGTCAAATGTATAACCTTTTGTTTGAGAAGATTGAACTTCACCTTCTTCGCGGAAGCGGAAACGATTTTCCTGGTTAAACTCATGACCCGTAATAATTGTTTGAGCTGATCTAGCTTCTACATAAGGAGTCGATGCATCATCAAATACTAGAGTCTCAGCATTTACGCCTGTCTCTAATTTCGACTCGTCATACTTCACTGTAATCGTTTTACTTTCTCCAGCCTTAAGATCTAACTTTGATACAGATGGGCTAATCCAATCGCCAGTCGGAGATACATCCAGGCTCTTGGCTTCATCTGTCTTGTTCTCTACTAATACTTCAACCGTTTCAGGAATTTCTTTATTTCTTACATATAGACCCGGACCGCCGGAGATTTTCTCTCCATGGTAGACCGTAACGTCCACGTCTTTAATGTCTGTGATGAAGTTTTTGCGCAGATACTCATAAGCTGCCGGAACATCGATCAGTCCGCCACCTTCTTGAGCACGGTTGTATCCATCTAAGTGATTGGCCGTTGCAATCAACGCTTCACGGGCAATTTCGTAGTTAAATGGAATACGATCTTTCTCCGCTGCCGATTTAAGTAACGCCACCGCTCCAGCTACGTATGGTGAAGACATACTTGTACCCTGCATGACTACATAAGGTCCGTTTTGTACCGGATGAGCAGCATAAGCAGATCCTGGTCCAACGATATCAGGCTTTTGATTCCCTACTTCGTTCGGCCCTACAGAAGAGAAGTACCATAAACCTTGTCCTTCTTTCGGAGTACCGTCTGCGTTTTTACCGTATGGATAAGAATTGTACTCTTTTGCCCACATGTCAGCCGTAATATGTGCCCCAACAGAAATGATAGGTGCTACGTCACCAGGTGAACCGACTGTGTCTGCACCAGGACCGGCATTACCGGCAGATGTAACGAATACGATGTCTGTATCTTCACTTAATACCGTCATTAATTCTCCATAGGATCCTAAACCATCGTTCAGATCCGGGGAAGAACCTAAGCTCAAGTTTGCAACATCGACGCCGAATCCACCTTCGGATTCAGGAAGCGCAGCATCAACCATGGCCTTCTGGATACTGAATGTAGGAGCTCCTCCTGCCGCTTTGAACACACGCATACCGACAAGCTCTGCTCCAGGGGCAACCCCTTCACCCGCAACGGCTCCGAATGCATTCGCTTTTGCCGGTCCGTTAGCCGCAGAGATACCTGAGACGTGAGAACCATGGCCGTTGAAATCAGTGAATAAGTTGATTTTCTTCAGACCTGCACCAAACCAGTTCAATTCCATATCATTGACACGGAAGTTCGCTCCAAGCATGTCATCATCCACATTTACATCGAATGTGCCTGTTTCATTGTTTGCATAAGCTGTTTCATCCGTGAAGTCATTATCCATATCTGTATCGATATAGACTTTATCCCCTACCAATAGAACAGCGAAATTATCAGAATTACCATTCACTCCATCCGCATTTAAATCCTGATTCGTCCAGTTAGAATTCGTTTTCGGATATGGGTTAGATTCAAATGCTGTTTTCCCGAAGAAAAACTTGTCATCGGAAGCGTCAAGTCCTGCTGTATTATATGTAGTTTCCCCTACTGTAATAGAGTCACCCTCAGCATGTCCACCATCAAAAAATACATCGCCCTCTGAAAGGTAGTTGATTCCATCACCGAGATATTTTTTATAACGCTCTTCGATACCGTAAGCAAGTTGACGGTTTGAAATCGTGTAGTCTCTTACTGCAACAATTTTTGAATCCCCGTATTTACGCGTTCCTTCTTCAAGGCCTTCTGTAAAGGATTCGTGACCCGGATCTGGACCTGAGTCAATGATCCCGATACGTGTACCAGTGCCATCAAACTTATCGTGGAAGTCATCCACTCCGGTTGGAGCATGGGTTTCAGCCTGATTAGGTTTTACTACCGCATCTTCATCGACTTTATTTTGATCTTTCACTTCAAGCTCAGGGTCATTCACTTCCCCTAATTGGATTTCAGCATTCTTACCTATCGTACGGACACTCTTAAGATCAAGAACTTCCATCACCTTGCGTGTTGGTACATCCGCTAAGTAAACATAGTTCTTATAATTTTGTTTTACTTTAACGCCAAGCTTCTCTAATTGACCAGTCGCATCCACTTTACCGTTACCTACGATAACAAGCTCTTGTACAGCTTGATCACTCATAGACAATGCCACAACTTCTGAGAAATTCGAAACCTTGAACTTTTTCGTTTCCTGTAAAGCGGCTTCCGCTTTATCAGGATTGAAAGCTGTTACTCCAGCGAACGAGGAAGCTACTAAAGCTGCACTTGCCATGACCGAAAATACCTTTTTCTTAAACGTCAATCCCTTTTCCCCCTTGATAGATTAATAGTAATGGTCCGAAATACTCCGCATCTTCCAAAATAATATAATTATGGAAAAATTCGAACTCTATTTTCCATTTTAATCTCAGTTAGTTCTTTAGTCAACAAAAGGAGATGTTATTTTCAGAAAAAATAATATATTTTTACTATTGCGTTTTTCGGATTTGTTTAATTTTATAAACTGTATTTGTAAACATTGTCTCTTAGCGAGTGGTGGTTGATTTCCGCTCCAGGTGCTCGCTTTCCGCGGGGCGTGTGTTGAGCCTCCTCGGGCTTTGCCCTGTAGGGTCTCAACTTTCCCGCTATTCCCGCAGGAGTCGAGCACCTTCCGCTTCAATCAACATCATGGGAGATATTTCACCTATTACAAATCACAATTAAAATCCAACTATCAAAAAAGAACATGTTTAAGGACTATTGATTCGGGTAAATAGAAAAAAACTGCTTGCCATGTGACAAACAGTTTTTCTATCATTCTATTAATTTACAACCTTCACTGCGCCTAGATAACGAGGCTTCCAGTATACGTTACTCATACTTGTAATTTCTACTCCATCATTTCCGGCATGGATGAACTGGTTGTTTCCAATATAGATCCCTCCATGTGACGGGCCTGGTTTGTATGTTTCAAACATAACGATATCGCCGACTGCCGGTGAGCTTGAGCGGCTACCGAAGTTCCAGATATCTGATGTCGTTCTAGGGAGATCAATCCCATATTTATCGTATACATAGTTTAAATATCCACTGCAGTCAAAACCGCTTGGCGTCGTTCCACCCCACTTATAAGGTGTTCCTATATACTGTTTCGCCGTCTGGATCAGACCAGCTGTATCAAAGCCAAATAGACTTTGGGCTTTCTCGGAAATAACGGACGTTCCACCAATGATCGTAAACTGATTGATACCCAATTTATCCACCGTCGACTTAACGGAAGTAGGGACATTATTTGATTGAATCAACATAACAGGTGAGCCTTTTTTGGCTGCCAGAACGGACCCGGTCAATGCATCTGCATAACTTTCTCCCGTAGCGATGACTGTACTATTTGAAGCGGAATAATATTTCTCGGCGACTTTTGTTGCCGTATCATATCGATCTTTCCCGGAAATACGGGTGGCTCTTGGCAATTGATTCTTGACGCCGTCACTTACCACGCCTGTACCTCCTACAAGAATGGAAGAGCTATATTTACTTAACGCTTTTTTTGTCTCTTCAGGGACATGGTTTTTTTCTGTTAATAGGATCGGCATTGATTTACTGGCAGCAACAGGTGCAATCGCCAGACTATCCGGGAAATCCCTTCCATATGTAACGATGGCTTGAGACCCTCCTACCAATGCAGCGATCTTAGCCGCTGTTTCGTATCTGTTTTCCCCTGCCACTCTTGTACTGGTAATCCCTAAACTCTTAAGTTGGGTTTCTACTGAAGATGAAATAACGGAACTTCCACCTAATATGTATGCTTTACTTGGCTTTAATCGTTTTAACTCTTGTTTCACACTATAAGGAACACTATCTTTGGTTACCAATAGGATTGGAGCGTTATACTTATCCGCTAACGGTGCACCTGCCAGAGCATCCGGAAAGTTATTTCCCACTGCAATGACAACGGTATTGGCACTGGTCCATCCTTCTCTGGAAACTTTCACTGCCGTTTCATACCGGTCAACACCACTTACTCGATCTATCTGTGTACCTGCAGCTGATGCAGGGTTTTGGAAAAATAATAGGAACATGAAGCTTAATACCGTGACGAAAGTAATAGATACAGGTTTGCGATCATTTAACATTTCTCAATTCCCCTTCTCTATAAATCTACAAAAACTATCTTATCATTAAAATTTTCAAAATAATTTTACAGTTATGTAACAAAATTCGTCATATTTACCCCTTTTTTTGTAATATTCCTCCCTCTAAACGACATAAAAGGCCTCTTACTGTAGTAATAAAGGATGTGTTTTGAGTTACTTGAACTACACCCTAGAGACATAGTTACACACTTTTCGGCACTCTAACTAACACGATAATAGAAAAAAGACTCATCGAGTTGATGAGTCTTTTTTTATTATCGCTCTATGTTATCACTGGTCTATTTACGAAATTTTAATACAAACTTACAACTATTTAATTACCCGTTCATTAGAGAATAACACTCCCTCAATATTCTTGAATTAACCTTAATAAGGATTCAATACCAATATAATCAAGGAGATGAATGATCAAAATGAAAGTAATCCTAAAAGCTGTAAAGATAGGGATTGTTGGCTCCATTACGTTATCGTTATTTGCATTTTCACCTTCAGTTTTTCACGCAAATAACAAACCAGAAAATTCTCATGATATCACAGAATCAATTGTTGCAGATTGGAAGTTTCAAAAAGAGTATGTAAAATCTGGTTCTATTAATGAAGCAAATCTTATTATTGAAGATGCAAGCGGTAATGAAAACAACCTTCAACTCACCTCCGCCACAAAAGATGGCACTATCAGTGGCAACCCCTTTATTCAATGGTCAGAAGAAGATTACTACAATGAAGATGCGGTAGAAAGTTTAGAGTTTAAGAATAAAAAAAGTTATTCGGAAGGGCAATATTTTCATACAGTTGATGACGCCCCGATTAACGGTGAGACGTTTGAAAATGGTTTCACAATTGAAGCCGTTTTGAAACTACCAGCGAATTTCTCGCCTGAAGAACATAGCTGGATGGGGATATTAACTCGAAAAGGACAAGCGGCTGATATTAACAAAACGGGTGGAGAAAAAGAAATCCTTAGTACTTTATCCGTTTCGAGTTTAAGAGAAATCCAATGGACTAGCCATCCTACAAATCTCGATCATAATGAAACAAATTGGTCTTTTTCTCTAGACAGTAAAGATGACTGGTATCATATTGCAGTAGTAAATAACGGGAAAAATTCAACATTGTACATTAACGGTGTGACTGATTTTCGAAATACAGACTCTGAAATGATCGGAATTGATTTAGTAGAAGGTAAAGGTTGGAATATTGGAGCATCAGAATGGGCGAATGAACTCGATACCTTATTTGCTGGGAATATTCAAGAAATACGGATCGCCGATCAACCTCTACCTCAAGAAAATTGGTTGATTTCAAACGCTGTTGAAGTTGAAGGACACGTGGAAAACGGCTCAAATGAAAAACAAGCATTATTAACAAACAAGGAGAACTATAACTTCTTATTTGTTCCAGATCCTCAAAAAACCGTTCGTTATATGCCTGAATTATTTTATGAACAGGTAAAATGGATTTCAAAAAAAGAGCAGAACTTAAACATTTCCATGACAGCTTTCTTAGGTGATATGGTTGATCAGAGTCATTCATTGGAAGAATGGAATAACTCGTCATCAAGCGTAGACATTCTAGATAAGCATAAGACCCCTTATGTTACAATTGCAGGGAACCATGACTATGGTGAAGGAGATCCTTATTTAGATTATTACGGGCCGGAACGTTTTGCAGACAAACCTTATTACAAAGGTGCCTCACCAACGGGATATAGTTCTTATTCTGTTATTAAAGCCGGGAATTACGAATACTTATTCTTATCTCTCGATATGCAACATATAGTGGAAGATATCCCCTGGGCAAAACAGGTATTGAAAAACCATCCCAGTACACCTACCATTCTTCTTTCTCACCAAATTATCAACATTGGTGGAGATGGTGAAACTATGATTGATACTTGGAGAGGTTCTCTAATTTGGGATGAATTAGTTAACGATCATAATCAGGTATTTATGACAGTTAACGGTCATCATCATGGGGCTGGTCATAGAATCAAAGAAAATGCGCATGGCAACGAAGTTATTCAAATGCTGGTTGATTATCAATCAAGCTATCACGGAGGCAATGGTTGGATGAGATTTGCAGAATTTAGCGAGTCAGATGATAAAATATCTTTTAAAACCTTCTCCCCTTGGGTAGAAAAGCTCTCGAAGTCACAGATGACATATTTCGATGTAACGCATTTAACTGGAACTGCTGATCAATTTGAAATCCCATTTCATTTTGAAAAACGATTCGATTTTTCTAATTAACCATTTTTACGCTTACATTAATAGTATTTATTATATTGCAAGCGAATAGACGCGCCAATAATGCTCAGAGGACCTCTGGGCATTTTTTATTATGCCTTTCTTCTGTTGAAGCTGCCTTTTAATTGATAAAGGAAAAGTTGAAGACCCATAATAAATCTCCTTCTATTTCCCCGTTTATTAACAAGAAATATCGTTAATGGAAAAACTCCATATCTATTATTTCCCCCTTATCGTATTCCAATCTATCTTTTAATTTACCTGTAATGAACTTACATATTGGTTAGTTGATATACTTTAATACCAAAAGAAACTGACCAATGCCATTTCATTGGTCAGTTTCTTTGTCATTTGTGCAAATAGTACCCGAAAACGGAACGATTCACTGTTAAATAAACAGGCACTTTCCACTATTCGTTTTCTTTATTCCAATACTCCAAAAGTCCTTCTCTCATAGAGAACTTTGGATCGAACCCTAAGGATTTAAGCTCAGATATATCAGAGTAGGATTCTTTAATATCTCCCGACCGTTCTTCCAGCTGTTCGATAGGAAGTTTCGTATTTGTTATCTCTTCATACATTCCGATCAGTTCGTTCAAGCTTGTCGAGTCGCCTGTACCGACATTAAATACTTTACCGATGGCTGCCGGGTCTTCCGACACGAGAAGATTCGCTTGAACGACATCTTTCACGTAGATGAAATCTCTCGTTTGTTCTCCATCACCATAAAGAGTAAAGGATGTATCTTCATTGTTTACCAGCTGTTTGAATTTATCCGTCAGGATCGATACCACACCTGAGTATGGTGATGATGGATTTTGCCTGTTCCCAAAGACGTTGAAGAAGCGAACGGCCGTCGTCGGGATATCATACAACCGGCTGAATGCCAGCACATATTGCTCAGAGGCAAATTTATCGATGGCATATGGCGTCAATGGTCTGATCGTTGACGTTTCTTTCTTCGGAAGCGTTGGCTCATCCCCGTACACCGCTGCAGAAGAAGCAAAGACAAAGCGCTCCAATCCGCCTTGTTTACGTGTTTCCTCCAATAAGTATAAAGTCGCTTCCAAATTGGTTTGATGGGTATGGAGGGGATCTTCTACTGAAGCCGCTACACTGGCAATCGCACCTAAATGAAAGATTTTCTTGAATCGATGTTGCTGAAATAACTTTTCAATGGTTTCTTTAGAAGAGATATCCCCTTCTACAACGGTTAACTTATCGTCCTTCGGCAGGTTATCCATTGAACCCATCGAGAAATTATCTATCACTACCACTTGTTCGTTTTTATTTAATAATTCTTCTACAATATGGGAGCCGATAAATCCGGCACCGCCTGTGACAAGGATCTTGCTCATTTATGTTGTTCCCCTTTCAGTTTGGAGAGTTATACTTTTAATTTTTCACTGATGTAAGTATAGCAAAAATCACAATCGGATTCTATTCGGTCATTAAAATGTAAAACACCCTTAATTTTACCCTATTCACTCTTTCTAAAAACGTTTCTATTCCTGTCAAAAAAAGGCGAAAAATATTTAATTGAAACTATCTATGCAAACGTTTAAAACGCGATTATACTATTCTAGATGTTATGAAAGATTGGTACGGGATTGCCAAGGACATCAGCAAAAAACAAGATTATTACTATCGGGGGAAAGAAAGATGAAAAAGTGGTTCCTTGCTTCAGTTGGTTCAGCACTACTTGCATCAAGTGTATTCAGCACATCTGTATTAGCGGAAAGTCCTTCTCAAGAAAAGATGGAGCTTTTAGGCTACGATCGCGAGGGCTTCTTCGTTGAAGAAGAGCCGAATAATACGTTTACGAATTCCAATGAAGTTCTTCTTGAGGATGCCGTAAAAGGGACATTCACGAAAGATGATGTCGATATGTATAAGATTCAAGTGGACAATGAAGATCCATTGGTTATATACGGAGGATCATGGGAGGAAAACCCTGGGATTCTATTAGATATTACTCTATACGATGAAAACAAGAATGTTATAGAAGCAAATGAAATCAGCTCAGATGTGACAGATGGATTTATGGCCGATTACACTGTTACCCCAGGCACCTATTATATGTCTGTAAAGGATAAAAAGAATCTCGCAACTGGTGAAGAGTATGTAGTGTTCCCGTCTCAATTCACAATTGAGCCTTATGTAGACAGAATATTCGGTGCAGACCGCTATGAAACCGCTCTTGAAATCGCTTTACAAGGCTGGGGATACGGAACAGACGAAATCATCCTTGCTACAGGAAGCAATTTCCCGGACGCATTGGCCGGCGCACCGCTTGCGTACCATAAAGACGCTCCTATTCTATTAACTACGAAGGGTTCCCTTCACCCATCAGTCGAGGAAGCCATTTATGAATTGGGTGTCAATAAGGTGACGATCCTTGGAGGGCCAGGTGTCATTTCTGATAAAGTTGTTCAGGAATTAAGGGCACTGGATGTATCTGTTACACGCATAAGCGGTAAAGATCGTTATGAGACTGCAGTGGCCATCTCTAAAAAGCTGCCAAACAATGACGCAGCCGTAGTCGTCAGCGGAAAGAATTATCCAGATGCCCTATCCATTGCATCCATCGCTGCACAATACGGATATCCTATTCTACTATCTGACAAAGAAAGCATCCCGGCAACAACGCTGACACAGGCGAAAACATACGAGATGAACTATGTTATCGGCGGGACCGGCGTCATCAGTAATACAGTTACCAAGAAGCTTAACGATCCGATGAGGATTGCAGGTGCAAATCGCTATGAAACGAATGCAAATATCATCCGTGACTTTAACGTTCCTACTACCTTCGTCTTCGTTGCGACCGGCACTCATTTCGCCGATGCGTTAACAGGTTCCGTTCTTGCAGCCAACTGGGGAGAGCCTTTGTTGCTTACCACTCCAAATGAGTTACATCCTGAGATCAGAGACCTGATGATGGATTACACATTCGGTGTGACGATCCTTGGTGGAGAGAAAGCGATCCAACCGAAGGTAGAGGAAGACATCTGGTCGATTATTGAAGGAAACGAATAATACTGAACGCGCTCTTTAAAGGAGCGCGTTTTTTCATGTTACCCCACATAGTGAAAATCATTGTGATAAAATGGTATTATACAAGATTTCACAAAAATAGAGAGAATATCAAAATGGGGGAAAAAGATGAAAAAGTGGTTTATTACTTCGGTTGGATCCGCCTTATTGGCATCCAGCTTATTTAGTGCGTCTGCATTCGCAGAAAATCCGGCAGCTACACTACAACAAAAAGTGGAGCTTTTAGGTGATGAAGAAGAAGAATTATTAACAGAAAAAGAACCAAATAATACGTTTGAAGCTGCAAATGATATCGCAGCAGGTGACCTTGTCAAGCCGACATATGTAAAAGGAACGCTTCCAGCAGAGGATGTCGACCTGTATAAAGTAGAGTTAGATTCCGACATCCCGTTGTATTTATACGGCTGGTTTTGGCAGGAAACAACCAGTATCCCATTGGAAATCACCTTATATGATGAGAACAAAAATGCCGTTGAACCAAACGAATTCTTTGTTCATGAAGAAAATGGATATGGGGCCCTTTACCCTTCTACGCCTGGTACTTACTTCGTATCTGTTAAGAATAAAAGTGATTTAGGAGTGGATAAAGAATATGTGTTGATGGTCTCCCAGTTCTATTTCCAGCCTAATGTAGAACGGATCTACGGTGCGGATCGATATGAAACGGCTCTTCAAGTTGCATTAAAGGGTTGGGAATCCGGTAGTGATGAAATGATTTTAGCTACCGGGACCAATTTTCCAGATGCTCTGGCGGGAGCACCGCTTGCTTACCATAAGGGTGCTCCCATTCTACTAACATCCGAGCATACTCTGCATTCTTCAGCAAAAAAAGGAATTGAAGAAATGGATGTCAAAAAAGTAACCATCCTTGGGGGCGCAGGCGTGATATCTGATAAAGTAGTGGAGGAGATTAAAGATTTGGGGGTTTCTGTTACCCGTATCAGCGGAAAAGATCGTTATGAAACAGCTGTTGCCATTTCTAAGTCTCTTCCCAACCATGATGCGGCGGTTGTCGTGAGTGGAAAGAACTACCCTGATGCCCTTTCCATTGCTTCGATAGCTGCACAAGAGGGCTATCCGATTCTGTTATCTGAGAAGGACACAATCCCTGCTTCCACCCTTGCTCAAGCGAACACATATAAGGAAAACTACGTCATTGGGGGAACAGGTGTCATCAGCCAGTCAGTCCTGACAAAATTAAACCATCCAACAAGAATTTACGGTGTGAACCGGTATGAAACGAATGCAAGCATCATTCAGAAGTTCAATGTCCATACTGGTTCTGTGTTCTTTGCAACCGGGACTCAATTTGCCGATGCATTAACAGGTTCCGCTCTTGCAGCACATACCGGTGAACCTTTATTATTGACTACCCCGGAAAAATTACATCCAGCCATCAAAGACCTGATGATCGATTACACGTATGATGTGAAGATCCTTGGTGGAACAAAAGCCATTCAACCGAATGTAGAAAAGGACATTTGGGCAGTCCTGGAAGGCAATCAATAATCCGTAGAAACGCGTTCTATTCAGAGCGCGTTTTTTATCGCAAATAATATATAGAATTTTCTGTATATTAATGGTAAAATAGTAGCATATTTCAAACCATACATAAGAAAGAAGGCATACTACCCATGGAGTCTCTCACACAATCAGTCGCAACCATCTATAAAAAACTGGTCATCCACCTTGATAAGGACGAGCTTCGTGAAGAGGTAAATAATCAATTACTTCAAACGATGAAAAGCTCATCAACAGAGGAAGAATACACAAAACATTTGGTGAGGGCCATTGTATTACATGTTGAATCAACCAAAGCTCTTCATGGAATTCTTCAGCCACTTCTGTTAAATGAAAAATTCCCTAACCTGGATGGCGTTTCGCAGCTTATGAATCGCGCACATGCACGCATTGAAAATGACATGGAAGGACTGGTCCCCCTTTATCACAAACGGGTTGAAAGTGAAGAATCCGATAATGACATCGTCACCCAGTTGGAAATTTACTTTACGACAACCTTCACCGAACTTCGATTAACGTACCGTTTCGTTGACGCATTCGGTACGGATAGTAATAAAGAGCTGTTCCAGCCTTTATTTGATTTTCCGGCTGAAGAGGTTGGAGAAACCATTCTGAAATACACAAGAACCTATGCCAGCCTTATATTTGAAAAGACTTTGAACCAGAAATAGAAGAAGGTCCGTCCCTCAGAGTAAGGGACGGACCTTCTTTCTTTTATACTTTCAAATACCACTTCTTTTTATGACAGACAAAGGCAACGACTGTCCAGAAAATCAGGTTCAATAAGCCGTAAGCCAGCTGCGGATGAGGGGCAAACGTTGCCACCCATTCATTTATCACTCTGGACAACGATTTTTCAATGCCATCATCTGTCACCGAAAGATGGATCAGCACGGAACCGAGCATGAATTTACCGAAATAGATTAAAAAGCTGTTGCGGCCATAGGCTTCCAGAAACCAAACTACCGGCTTCAGCGCTGTCTCTTTGGCATCTCCTTTTCGTTTATCGAATACTAGATACAGAATCGATAGCATGCCAGCTGCAAATCCTGCTGCCAATAGAGCAAACGCAGGTGTCCATAAGCGTTTGTTATACGGGAGGAAATGATCCCAAGCGAGAGAGGCGGCAATCAATAGAACACCGATCCCCAATAGTTCCCGCCATGCCCCCGTCTCTTTACGGGTCAGGATCAATCGTCCAAAGGCATATCCGAAAAGGACATTTGATAAGGCGGACAAACTGGTGACCAGTCCTTCAGGGTCATAGCCACGCTCCCCATGATGGTATAAATGCTTTTCGCCGAAGACTGCGGTATCAATTGCGTGAGAAGGATTACATTCCGGCTGTGGCAATCCGCCTTCACAGGATTGACCTGTATAGAGGATGAGCCCCCCATATACCGATGACACCAACAACGCAATCATCATCAACTTCAAAGGAGATTGCACAAACTTGGTGATCGCTACCGTCACAATTCCCAGAAGGGCAAACATCTGTAATACACCGGTCAGTCGAATCGTCGGGAAATCCAACGTCCATTCCACTATGATCGTAAAAATGATGCCGTACACGATCAAGCGGACGGTCCGTTTTAAAATCTTCTCCCATTTCACCCCGCGCTGATAGGCAATCGCCATACTCACACCGAAAATGGTGATGAACGTCGGTAAGATGATATCAATCAACGTGACCCCATACCATTCCGCATGACGGAAATAGGGATAATCTGCCTTCCCATAAGGAATCGTACTCAAAAACACGGATAACGCTACAATAATCCCTCTCAGCATATCGAGGGAATAGACTCTTTTTTTCTTTTTCACTTGTACCTGTTTCTCTGTTGGTTGAACTTGTTCCATACTCTGTTCCTTTCACTTCACGTTCTATACTTTCCTACTATGAAAGTATACACCAGCCCCAAAAACTTTGATAGAATCAATTAGTAAAGATTTAACTATTTTTCTCACCTGGAGGTCCACATGCGAGTTGCCTATCTATCTCTCATTCTATTACTATCCGCTTCACTAAGCGCCTGTACCTTTTTCGAAAAAGAACCTGATACCTCTGTCTTTTACGCTCCACATGCAGACGACGAAACGCTAAGCTTAGGTCCTTCCATCCTGCGTCAAATCGACAAGGGAAATGAAGTGGCCGTGGTGCTGCTCTCACATGGTGAGGCCAGTCAATCGATCAAACAAATCAACGAGAACTTACAGGAAAAAAATCTGCCTCCCATCTCTAAAGAAGAGTTCGGTGATTCACGGGTGAAGGAATTCAAGAAATCCGTTGAAGAATTGGGAGTCGAGCCAGAGAATGTTTACATATACGACCTTCCCGATGGAGATATAAAAGAAGATGAAGTCATGGCGATTATGAAGGAAATGAACGAACGTTACCCTGAAGCAAGACATCATGCCTTATCCTTTCATGACCCTCACCGGGACCATGCCGCGTCAGGAGCAGCTTTGAAAAAACTGGTTGAAGACGGGACAATACAATCCGCTCTTTATTATCTACCGGTTCAAGAATTTGAGAATTTGGAGTACGATGACACTTATCCTGTGCCTGATGATCTTAGTGATGAGTATACTAAGAGTTTGGATGCTTATCGGATTTGGGAGCCTGATGAAGGGTTCTATCGGATTGGGTATACTTCGGTGGAGTCTTATTTTGTGGAGGCTGGGAAGTTTGGGGAGAGTCGTTGGCATAGGTAGGAAGAACAACTTTGATCATAAGTTCCTTCCTTCTTTACATTTCTTGTGGGTTCCTGCCACCCAATGTTTGAGAAGAACAAATTATGAATAAAATTTATGGTAATCCTCCAGACACCTAATCACTCTAGCCTTGATCATCCAGGGCTTTTTTTAAATCATATTAAATAAGAAAAAGCCATCAAAAGAATTCGATGGCTTTTCTCTTTATTAAAAGTTATTTCATTAATTTTTCTACCACAGTCTCACTTACAGCATTCTCTCCGCCAAGAATTTGGAAATCCTTCGCTTTCATCTCTTCAATGGCATCAGAAGTGACATCCGGAAGATCATTAGGCTGTACTAGAAGCATAGAAGCATTTTCTTTAGCTGCAAGGACAGAACCTGCCAATGCATCGGCAAAATTCTTTCCAGTCGCTAAGTATACCTTAGTTGATGGATTAAGTTCAGTCGCGATCTCTGCTGCTGTGCCGTAACGATCTTGACCGAAGTAACGAGTCGCTTCAGGAAGTGATTTCATCACGTCCTTGCTTACTACAGCTTCTCCACCGACTACAATCGTACTGTCGATTCCTTTTAAAGCTTTCTTTGTTTCAGTTGGAAGTATATCAGAATCCGTTAACAAGATCGGGTATCCATTGCTCGCTGCATAAGAAGCGATGGCAAGGGCATCAGGGAAGTTTTTACCGTTTGCCACTACTGCTTTCTCCGGGGATCCCCCAAGACTCGCTGCGATGTTCACGGCTGTTTCCCAGCGATCATCTCCGCCAATACGGTCTACATCCAGACCCATTCCTTCAAGCTGATACTTCACATAGTTACTTACAGCCCCTTTTCCACCAAGAATAATGACATTCTTAGCACCAAGGCGCTTGATTTCTGCTTTTGCTGCTGCATTTAATGTACCTTTTTCCGTTAACAGGATCGGTGCATCATGTTTGTATGCAAGAGGAGCTCCTGCAAGGGCATCAGGGAACGAATCTCCGCGGGCAAGGATCACTGTATCCGCCGATTCCCAACCTTCTTTCGAAATTTCAACGGCTGTCTCATAACGAGTATCACCAGTCAGGCGTGTCACTTCTGGTGCTTCTTCTTGAACGATTCGATCTTCAACCTCCGGGGAAACAGGGTTGTTCTTTTCAAGGTAAGAAGTGAACACCTCGAAATCGACAACGAATAATTCTGTCATTCGTCCTTCTTCTTTCGCGTCCTTGAACATTGTATACCCGTCTCCGCCATCGGCAGTGAACGCGTTAGTAGCGACAGAGTACATCATGTCTAAGTCAATTTCTTCAAACCCGTCCTCAGTCATGACTTCTACATGCCACACACGTTCTCCGGCAGATTTGGTCACATCATACTTATAGTTAATGCCGGATACTTGAAGGAATTCACCCGGTGCGTCTTCTCCTTCTACTCTCTTCACACTGTGCTCAAGGGCAGCTACGATTTCTTCGCCGGTTAGGTCAAGTGTCACAAGATTGTTTCCGAATGGCATCGTCGTCAGAACTTCTCCAAGAGTGATTTCACCTGCATCGATTGACGCACGGATTCCCCCACCGTTTTGAAGGCCGATATAGGTTTCCACGAATTCATTTGCTTTCGCAACCATACCGTCAGCAATCAAGTTTCCTAGGTTTGTTTCTTTCCGGCGTACATCGGCACGTTCTCCATCAAGAGCTACCTCTGTGTTTCCAACCACTTCTTTCTTCATATCATCAAGAGGCTTTTTGAACTCTTCTACCTTCGCAAGAGCCTCAGCATCTTGTTCATAACCTTCAAGGTCCAGCACTTCTCCGTTATGGCTTGTTACGACACCTTCATCATCGAAGGTTACATCCAATAATCCAAGCAGGTTCAAGTATTCACCAGCTTGAACAATCAATGTCGGTTCTTCTTTGTCAATGACTACAGGCTCGTCAAGGACCGTATGGGAATGACCACCTACGATGATATCAAGTCCATCCACTTCCTCAGCCAATTCTAAGTCATTTGAATATCCAAGGTGAGAAAGGGCGATGATTTTGTTGACGCCTTTTTCTTTAAGCATCGCGATCGTGGCCTTCGATTTTTCAACAGCATCTTCAAAGACAACATTTTCTCCCGGATTAGCGATGAATTCTGTATCTGGAGTCGTTAATCCGTAGATTCCCACTTTCTCTCCGTCTACTTCTTTGATCATGGCAGGGTAGACGTTGCCGCCGTCACCTGGTTGTCCGATTTCATTTTTGAAAAGGGGCTCCAAATCCGTATCACCTGTAACAGTAACATTTGATGACACCATCGGGAAATTCATATTTTTAATGAAGTCTGCAAGGGTTTTAGAATCTTTATCGAATTCATGATTACCAAGAGTCATGGCATCGTAGCCAAGCTCGTTCATAAAATGTAGGTCCGCTTGTCCAAGATATTGACGGAAGTAAAGGGTACCCGAGAATACGTCACCGGCGTCTACCAGTAAAGAGTTCGCTTTTTCAGTGCGCAGCTCGTTTACTGCTGTTACTAAACGGGGATAGCCTTCAACATGAGCATGGGTATCGTTGGTATGCATGATCGTTAAATCAAACTCTTCCCCTTCTGCTGAAGCTGAAGTTGCAGGGGTTAATGCAAAAATCGCAGCAGCCAGAGCTGCAGTTGATAATACACCGTATAAAGGTTTTTTAATATTCATTTGGTTAATCCCTTCCCTTTCTTATGTAGGTTTTTGTCGGAACTTCATCCACAAAACCCATTATATAGTAATTTTATGGCAAAATGTGATTATTTTACTAAATATTAAAACAAATCTGGTTCTTTTTACATATCAGGGCAGGGGAGGTATCCCCCCTGCCTTTTTCTACAATCTATTTCTTTAGTTGCTTCACAACTTCTTCACTAACGGCATTTTCCCCACCAATAACACGAAAGTTAGAAATATCATCCATATCAATTGCTTCCATAATATCCTCTGGTACTTCCTCTTTCTTCACAAGGAGGATTTCAGCACCCTCTTTTGCTGCAAGGACCGAACCTGCCAGTGCATCGGCAAAATTAGTCCCTGTTGCCACAATCGCATTGTTAGTTTGAGGAGTTAAATGTTTCGCAATTTCGGCTGATGTTTCGTAACGGTTCAAGCCACTATAGCGAGTCGCTTCTTCAAAGCTGTCGAAAATTTCAGTGCTGATCGCATTTTCGCCACCAACGACGATTTTTTCATCAATTTCTATTAATACTTTATTTGAGGCTTTTGACAATTTGTCTTGAGCAGATAGTACAATCGGATATCCATTCTGTGCTGCATAAGAAGCAACAGAAAGGGCATCAGCGAATTGATAGGCATTTGCCACGATCGCCTTTTCGGGATCCCCATCCAATTTAGCAGCGATATTGGCCGCTGTTTCAAATCGATCGTCACCTGAAATACGGTCTGTTTTCAAACCTAATCCTTTAAGCTGATATTGAACATACTTGGATACCGCACCTTCACCACCAAGGATGATCGCTTTCTTCGCACCTAAACGCTTGATTTCATCTTGTACTTCAGCGTTCAAACTGCCTTGCTGTGTCAATAGGATCGGTGCATCATGTTTGTATGCAAGTGGAGCTCCTGCAAGGGCATCAGGGAATTTATCGCCTCTGGCAATGACCACTGTGTCAGTGGACTCCCAGCCTTTTTTAGAAATCTCAATGGCCGTTTGGTAACGATCGTCACCAGAAATACGTTCTACCTTATTTTCAAACTGAATCTTAGCCAGGACAGGATCATGGTCACTCGCACGTCCATCTTCTTCACTAAAATCAGAGTTGATGTTGATACTATCGATCATCGTTGACTTTGCCAGATTATTCGTCACTAGAATATGATCAAGAACTTGAGAGTTCCCTTGATAAATATACGTGTAGCGTTCCTCTACAGGGAGCTTTTCCATCATATTGGTCAAGATGTCCCCTTCGAGAGTATTGATTGGAGCAGAAAATTCGAAGTCGTTAAGGTCACCAAGAACCACAACATTTGCATCTTCGACCTTTTCGTTCACATCATTCACAAAGTCATTTAGTACCTCGGCTTGTTTCAGTCGCTGTACCTCACTACCAAGCACAACCGGATGATCTGCACCGAATAAAGCTCCGTCTCCACCTTTGGAGTTAAAGTGGTTTGCTACGACGATGACTTTTTCACCGTTAAACATGAATTCAGCTGCAAGGGCTTTACGGGAATCGTCAAATGCTTCGTTTGTTGGATCGATGCGTCCCGGGTTATGAGTAAGTCCATTTTCATCAACACCCACGGAAGTCACCGCATCCCCGGCTTCTTTTTCTGTTAATTGGACACGCTCAGGGTTGTAGATGAAACCTACACGGATGTTTCCACCAGGCTGCCCGCCATCTGTTTTATCAACAGGAGCGATATCGGTGAATTCATAAGTAGGTCCGCCAGCTTCCTCAATGGCCTTGATGATTGTCTGATAGGACGCACTTGCATCTGTCGTACCATCATCTGTTGGTCCATTATTATCTTGAACCTCGACCAGGCCAATGATATCCGGCGTTTTCATATTCGAAACGATTGAATCAGCAATCTTTTCTACTTTGCTTTCTTCAATTCCAGCATAGAAGTTTTCAATATTATAAGAAGCAATCGTTAGATCTTCTTCTTCAGGAGTGATCGACGTTACTTCCTGTGCTGTTCCCCCATCAACTACTGTAGGGAAAGTTCCTGTTGGACGGATCTTAAAGTTGCTATAATCATAGCTTACGTTTCCAATAACGGAACCATCCAGCATATCACCTGTTTTCACATTGATATTCATGCCGTCCACGTCGATCAGCATGCGCTCAGGGTTATAATCTTCAGGAGATATCAATACTCCCCCTGCTCTTGTGCGAAGTTGATCTTCGCTTGTATTCACTACTACAGGAAGTTCATCATATTTTACCGGACCTGTAATCGTGGCATCAGGGATTTCAATCAGCATCCCTTCAAGACTTTCATAAAAGTCCAGGCCATCTGTTTCGGGATCGAATGAGGTCATTTCATCATCTTCAATGATTTCAGTCGGTGGTACGCGGTCTTCCCCCATCACGATAGCTGCAGGCACAGTGTTGCCTGAAGATTCTACTGTAACGGCCGATGCCGTGATTTGAGTTGTCAGAAGGTCTTTGGCATCAGCGTAGCCATCTTCTCTCCACTCTTTTACCTGACCTGCCACATTTACTTTGTCTCCGACTTTGACAGAATTGCCCTTTGCATAAACATAAATTCCTTCAGAAGTCGCCAGACTATCGTCCGGGGTCTCTTCCTGCATATAAAATGCATTGGAACCTGCCTTCGCTGTCACTATTCCTTGAACGTTAGAGACGGTCATATTTTCGTAAGGAGAGGTATGGGAATCTCCTTGAATATCATGAATGCTTAAACCATCAGCTGATTTAAGGATTTTGTAAGTAAAAGTGGAAACATCGCTTGTGTTGCCCTCTTTTACAACAACTGCTTTAACCGTTACATCAGCAGTAAGTTCGATCGGTGTTGTATATTCTGGACTGGAATCTGTCGGATCAGTTCCATCCAATGTGTAATGAATGGCTCCACCTTCAGATGCCGTTTGAAGTGTAACCTTCGTTCCTTCTACAACAGATCCTGAAGCTGGATCAGCGGTTACAGAGAAGGCTGTTTCAATGACATCTGACGTAGTACGCGGGACTAGTTTATATTCGTCAAAGTTATAATCAACCACGCCACGTAGAATTTCGTACGTTTTGCCAACTTCAAGCATCGTACTATCAGTTGGTTTGATGACGAACTCCCCGGAGCTGTCTGTTGCAGTGAAATTACCGTTGCTGTCTTTTGATTCCACTGTCACATTCGTAAATTCAACAAACATTCCTTCGTGATCTTCACCATTTTCAGCTGAAAGGTCTGTAGAGATAAGAGAGGCTGGTGAAGGAACTCCCTTGTCTACTTCTGTAATTTCAACGTTAGAAGCAGTCGCTTCGATTTGCTGCATTCCATAATAATCGCTAAGTTTTCCTTCAGCTACTACTTCGTCCCCTGGCTCAGCAGTAAGACCGCTGGCACGGACGATGACACCGGCTGTTCCATCCTGGATGAATAGGTTCGTCTGTCCGCCTGCTTCAAAAGATGCTGTCGCAATACCTTGTACTTTAACAACCGTGCCTTTAGGGGCAGTGCGAGCTTCAGCGATGGTGGATAGTTCGACTGGTGTCGGTTCAGGAGCCGGTTCATCTGATAGATGTGTTCCAAGATCACTGAATACATCTTTGCCTAAATTCGTCCATTCTGCAGATGGATCAAATGCATCGGTTACATCTATATCCCCTGTCATCACGGAATCCTTACGGACGATGGAGACGTCACTTGCGAAGGAGGCTTCTGAGCCAACTTGTCCGATCGAATCAATCACAGTCCCGTTTTTCTTTAAGGTAATGGGATCATTTCCATTGAAATTGATGATGAAGCTGTCTTGAATATCCGCTTTTTCAAGGATGGCTGGATCTGCCTGTTTGTGAGCAAGCACCAAGGTTTCCCCTGCATTGAGAGTGCCTGATAAAGGAAAGGTCTTATCCGTGGTTGTTGCACCATTTGTATGTAATTCTAAGGAGTAAGTCGATAAATCAATTGCTTCACCAGTACCGTTATAAAGTTCAATTGCTTTATTGTAACTGGATCCTTCGATATATTCAGAAATGATTAAGTCCTGAAATGCCTCATCTGCAGCAGATACGTGCTGAGATAGAGGAGGCGCAAACAAGCTTAAGGCCATACTGGAGGCAACTGTTACACTTAACAATTGACGCTTCATTGTTTTCCTGTTCATTTTCTTCCCCCTGTTCGTAGTTTAGTAAAGTGGTAGATTCGCCACCATCTACCAGTATACAACAGGATTTGTCATAATAGTGTAAAAATAGAGTAAATTAACTGAAATTTGTTAACGCTTACATTACTATTAAGTAAATTCGAACTATAAAAATTGACAAAGCCCGGTTCTGGAGCGAATTAACAGCTCCCGAACCGGGCTTATGATTATTTTCTAGTTAAATAGTAATAATTCCGCTTTTACAGATAGACTCCTACCCCTGGACCAAATGGAATGCCTAATAACGCAAAAGTCAGGAGTAATACAATCCATACAGATAAGAAAGCAATCGTATAAGGAAGCATTAGTGAGATCAAGGTTCCGAGTCCCGCTTTCTTATCATACTCCTTCATAAAAGCAAGGATCACGATGATATACGGGTTCATCGGTGTGATGATGTTTGTGGATGAATCCGCAATACGATAGGCGGCTTGTACAAACGCCGGGTTATACCCAAGTGTCGCAAACATCGGGATAAAGATCGGTGCTTCCAATGCCCATTGAGCGGAACCACTAAAGATCAATAGATTCAATAATGCTGTCAACAGGACAAATCCGATGATGGCTGCGAGCCCCGTCATATTGATCGATTCGAGGAAATTCGCTCCGCTGACCGCTACCCAAGTCCCTAGATTTGTCCAATCAAAGTAAGCGATAAATTGCGCGGCTGCAAAGATTAATACGATATAACCGCCCATGTCTTTCATGGCTTCTGTCATATACTTAGGTACGTCCCTTGACGACTGAATCTTCTTCACCGTCACCCCGTAAACAACACCGATCACGATAAAGAAGAATAGCGTGATGGGAATGATCCCGGATAAGAAGGTAGACGGAATAAGTCCCCCATCTTCATTTCTCATCGGAGAGTTCGGCCAGGCAATCGAAACGACTAACAGGACGATGAATGCTAATCCTGCCAGGGTTGCATTTCGGAGTCCTTTTCCTTCTAATGGACTTTCTTCTTCTAAGGTTTTATCTACTTTCCCTTTATATGTCCCTAAACGGGGTTCAACAATTTTTTCTGTGACAAAAGCTCCTACAGCTGTAAGAAGGACAACAGAAGCAATCATGAAGTACCAGTTATCCACCGGTGTGACCGTCACTTCAAATGCTTTGGCAGCTTCGGTTGATATCCCGGCTAGTAACGCATCGGTACCGGTAATGATAAAGTTTGCCGTAAATCCTGCCCCTACTCCGGAGAATCCGGCAGCGAGTCCCGCCAGAGGATGTCTTCCCACCGTATAGAAAATCATGGCGGCAAGTGGAGGAATGATAACGAAGGCTGCGTCTGACGCCAGGTTCCCCATGATCCCTACCATAATAACAGCGTATGTAATCAATCCTTTCGGAGCGTTCAACACCGTTTTCTTGATCGCTGTCTCAAGGAGTCCAACCTTTTCGGCCAAACCGATCCCAAGCATCATCGCTAATACCAGGCCGAGTGGAGCGAAGCCGGTAAAGTTATCGAGCATGGAGGTCAGGATGTATTGGAGACCTTCTCCGGATACGAGGCTCTTGATGGCTAACTCTTCTCCGTTTTTCGGGTGGATCACCGTCACACCCAGACTTGAAATGAACCAGGAAAACAAGATAATAAAGAAAGATAAGTACACAAACAACATGAATGGGTCAGGGAGTTTATTCCCTACCTTTTCGATTCCACCTAAAATTCGAAGATATCCCTTCTCCTTTTTAGGTGAATTCGGCTCTAAATTGGGATTTATCATGAGGTCACTCCTTCAAATAATGCTTTAAGGAATAATTCCTTTTTACTTCCGTTAATAAGTATTTCGATATCGATTGTATAAATCCTCTTTATTTTTTAATATTTATGAGAAAATTTTAAATTTACGGATTACTGACTCGGCGAATATAAAAAATCCCCTACTCATAGATAGAGAAAGGGATTTTAAGATACAGTTATTTAAGTTGAAAGCGATATAACTTCCTTGGTCTTCCTCTTCCGCCGCTTTGTTCTTCGCCGCTGATTTCCACAATCCCGATCCGTTCCATTTCAGTGAGAATTCTGCGCCCGTTCCGTTCGGTGCTTTTCAGCCAGCGGGAAAGGTCTTGGGATGTGATTTCCTCTTTGTCGTAATGGCGGGAAAGAGAAAGGATTTTTGAGACGATGGCAGAACTGACCGAGGCCTCTTTAAAGACTTCCTTCCATTCATTGCCCAAGTTGTTGAGAGCGTATGTAATGGACTCTGACGATGGAAGAATTTCCGTTACCGTCTTGTCTTCATTGACACTTATGACGATGGAAGATTCGTGCTTTCTCGCATGTTGAAAAGCAAGACGGACATGATGCTCAGCTTCCAATACGGTCACACCAAACCCTAACCCCACACGGATATCCAGATCTGTATGTGCCTTCACTTCCTGAGTCAAAGTAGTGAAAACAGACTCCTTCTCATGAAGATCGAGTTCCCCTCTTGTTGTATAAACGAAGAATAATCCGTCCCCTAATTGAACCATGGACCCATTGATCTTTTGGGCGATATCAAGAAGATTGCGTTTCAGGTCCAGCTCTTGATGCTTCATTTTATAAGAAAAATGGGACTCGTCCAATGTCTGGGTCGAATAGATGACTTCGATTCCAACGATGGCAATTTGGGATTTTTGATATTTTCTCGATTGTGCCCTCTCTAATAAATACTGCAAAATCATCCGGATGGATAAATTCGTCGGTACGACTCGGTAACAAGGAATGCCTGCTTCAGTGAGTTGCTTCTGAACACTTTGAATACACGTGATCGCCGTTTCAATTTCTCCTTTTTCATAGAGTGAACGGTGATAGTCTACCAGCTCATCAGCACTCCGGTATCCTTCATATGGATAGGTTGCGATTTCCAGTTGATCAAAGGAGTGAAATTGAACCGCGGTTTCAATTTCCTCTTTTGAAATTGTATCTATACTAATTTTATTTAATAGAGTCTTTTCTTTCATTTGCGCTTCTAATAATGCTCCAAAGAAACTGGATCCATGTAAGGGCGGAAAGCTCCCTTCCTTTTCCGTGATCCATCCTTTTTCAAGCGCAAAGTAGAAGGGGGATTGTCCCGAAAAGAACCATTGATCTACTAGACCGCGGTTCTTCTCAAGAATCTCTTCTATCTCATTCACCCCGTGATAAGGAAAATTCATAAGTTCGATATTGTCAAAATGAGCGGCCACATGATTGATCCGCTGAATCGAATCATCAGGGCCGATGACACCAATTTTTATCATCAACTATCATTCACCTGCTTCTTGCCGCAATACTTCAGCTAGAATCTCGACTCCTGCATACATGTCTTCTAACGAGCTATGTTCCTTTGGATGATGGCTGATCCCTTTTTCACAGGGGATGAATACTAAAGCGGAAGGCCATTTCGCTGCCATATTCATGACATCATGCCCTGCCCCGCTGTCCATTTCAAACGTTTTGTACCCCAGCGTTTCCCCGGCTCGTTTGACTCTGGCTGTCAGCTCTTCATCTAATAGAATAGAAGGATTATCTACAAGAGTTTCTATGTTGATTGTAACATTAAATTCACCCTCTAAGCTTCGGCACTTTTCTATTATTTTATCGGCCATTGTACGCTTTAGGTCATCGTCGACGGAACGGATATCGATTCCCGCTTCTGTATGACCCGGGATGACATTCATGACGTTCGGTTTTACGTTCATCGTGCTGACGGTTGCTACAAGTGGTTTCCGGGACTGCTTTGATAGCTTTTCCGCTTCTTGAGAAACGAAGGGAATAAGTGGAGCGAGAGCCACTAGAGCGTCCGCCCGTTTCCCCATTGGAGTCGTTCCTGTGTGACCCGCCATCCCTTCGACCTTTACCTTCAAGCGGATCGGACAGGCTACACCCCGGACAATTCCGAATTGAGCGTCATGATCTTCGATTTGGGTCCCTTGTTCAATATGCAGTTCGATGAATGAGAGGATTTCCTCTTTTGATCGTTCAGCTTTTTCAATGGATGACCAGTCTAAGCCCGTTGATTCTACCGCTTCTTTAATGTTGACCCCATGGCGGTCCCTGACGCTTTCTACTGATTTATCAAGAATTCCTGCCACACTCTTACTTCCCAGGGTAGATACGCCGAAACGCGCTGACTCTTCTGAAGCAAAACAGGCCACTTCAATGGAGTGATGGGGTTCGAAACCACCGTCTTTTAATGCTTTCACGGCTCCCAGTCCACATAGGACACCGGCTGCCCCGTCATAACCTCCTCCGTTTTCAACCGTATCAAGATGAGATCCGGTCATGACAACTTGACCGGTGGCCCCTTCCCACCTGGCAAAAAGGTTTCCTGCCTGATCTCTTATAACGGATAACCCTAACGTTTCTGCAACGTCCCGAAACACATTCATGGAAGCAGTCTCTTCCTCGGAATAACCCAATCTCGTAAATCCATTGGGCTGTTCCATCGTTTCAACAAGATTTAAAGCTTCTAGAGTTGTACTTAACCATTCTTTCAACTCGTAACCTCCTCTTTGTGGTGAGATAATTTGAGAATAAGACGCGCGAAGGCATCCACAGCCACTTTTAATACTCCTTCTTCAAAATCAAATTGATGATGATGATGTCCGTTTTTCAATCCGGTTCCGAATACCATGAAGGTTGCTTTGCCCCCCTGACTTTGCACCTCATTCATCATATAAGTAACATCCTCTGATGCCTTTAAAGGTAAACCATCATGAATATCGGATATAAATGGACTTTCCTCGCCCATATCCTTTAACCACTGAATCCATTCAGGGTTACATGCTGCTTCAACCGTCTCTCCCACCACATCGATTCCGGTTTCCACCCCATAAAGGTCTCCCGATGCTTGAAGGATCCGCAGGGCTTCTTTCTGCATGTACTGATTGATGGCAGTCGTTTCCCCTCTTGTTTCCATTTCAAGGTGAGCTTCATCGGCAATGATGTTTCTGCCTGCTCCCCCTTGAAGCCTCCCGACATTGACCCTGGTCGCCCCGTCAGAATGGCGCGGGATATTGTAAAGGTGAAGAGTTGCTGCAGCAGCTGCCAATAAAGCATTCTTCCCTTTTTCAGGCTCGAGACCTGCGTGGGCCGCTTTTCCTTTATAAGTGACGTTGATTTTGGAGGAAGCGAGAAATGAATGAGTTGTAGCATACACTCGCCCAAGCTTTGTATCCCGTATGCCGATATGACCGCTTGCAAAATAATCGACATTCTCCAGCCAACCTTTTTTCACCATAGCTTTGGCTCCCCGTCCACCTTCTTCAGCTGGCTGGAAGAGAAGGGTGAACCTTCCAGAAAGCTGATCTATGTAAAGCGAGAGGAAGTTTGCCACACCCAGACCGATAGCAGCGTGACCGTCATGACCACAGGCATGCATGACCCCTTCATATTGTGAACGAAAGCCTTCTCTAGTCGGAAGGTGGTGTTGCGGATCATCCGATTCTTTGATGGGTAGAGCATCGATATCGAATCGGAATGCCATATGAGGACCAGGCTTTCCTGTATCAAATGTGGCAGCCAATCCTGTATGACCGCCTTTCATTTTGTCGATCCAGCTCTTTTCCACGCCTTCCTTTATGGCCCGTTCTTCTTGTTTGGCTAAATATTTTGGTGAGGGAATCCCGATTCGTTCGCTGGAATCCAATGCATCTTTTCCAAGGTGAATCGTGAAGCCAAGGTTGATTAATTCTTTTCCGATTAGATAAGTGGTGACATATTCAGTGAATCCAAGTTCGGGCTTCTGATGAAAGGTTCGTCTGAACGCAGTGAGTGTCGGTGATAGTTCATTGATAAAATGTTCAACAGTTCTCATCTTTCAAGACTCCTTTTTCAAGCTTTTTCAAGGTATCCAGTGCAAGTTGAGCCATCACTTCGACCCCTTTTACTAAAGCACTTTCATTTATTTTAAAACGCGGGTCATGGAGGGGATATTGGGTTTCTGTTTCCTTCACAGATGTTCCCAGCCAGTAGAAGGCACCGGGATATTCTTTAAGAAAACGAGAGAAATCCTCTCCTCCAAGAGACGGGGAAACCACTGGGGTGGAATTTTCTCCAAGAACTTTTTGTGCAGCGCCTCTCACTTCTTCTGCCCATTGTGGTGAATTGACTGTTGCAGGGTACCCATCTAAATAATCAATCGTCATTTGAGCATCGAAACTTTTTCCCACTCCTTCAATGATAGAGTGGAAACGATTCTTCACCATATCTTTCACTTCCGGTTTGAAGGTCCGGATGGTTCCCTCTAAGGATACTTCATCCGCAATGACATTATAGCGGTAACCTCCCTCGATTTTTCCGATGGTGAGGACGGCAGAATCAAGGGGATCCGTATTTCTGCTCACGATCGTTTGAAGCTGGGTAATGAGGTTGTTGGCAATAATGATGGCATCATTCGATTGATGGGGCATGCTCGCATGTCCGCCAGATCCATTAACCGTAATCTTAAAGCGGTCCGAAGCTCCCATGATTTCATGAGGCAGCACGCCGACTTCCCCGACAGGCAGATCCGGCCACACATGCTGTCCGAAAATGACATCAGGCTTATATTCATCAAATAAGCCATCGTCCATCATTTGCCGTGATCCTCCAACAGGAGCATTTTCTTCCGCCGGCTGGAAGACAAGAAGGATCGTTCCTGCCATTTCCGATTTCATCTGATTCAACACTTTCCCTGTACCCACCAGCATGGCGGTATGAGCATCATGACCGCAGGCATGCATTTTGTTGTGAGTGCTGGATTTGTAAGAAAGGTCATTTCCCTCCTGAATCGGCAGAGCATCGATATCTGCTCTCAGTGCAACCGTGCCTCCTGGCTTTTCTCCTTTAATGATGCCAAGCACTCCTGTTTTGGCATAGCCCGTTTTAAAAGGGATACCTGCTTCTGCCAATTTCACCTGAATCGTTTTCGATGTTTCAAACTCCTCACCGCTCACCTCTGGATGCTGATGAAAGTGTCTGCGTAATTCAATGACTTCCTTCTCTACTGATTGGACAAGCTGCTTTAACTTCATGAAAAATCTCCTTTTTCTGTCGAATGATTATTTAAGGAAAAGTTCCTTAATAATACCGTTAATGCATATATTCGATAAAAACTTGGAAAATCCTTTGAAATTGAAAAAAAAGAGGGACGGACCTCCGTTTTTTTGCAGAAGTCCGTCCTTATCACGTTATCCTATTCTGACCTTGAGTTAGAGGTCCGTCCCTCTTCCCTTTTCCTTTCTCACCCATTACACTATAGGAAAATATGAAAGATAAAGGATGGTTGGATGGATCGTTTTGTTGAAAGGGTCGAACCGTATTTTTTGAGTGAGGACCCATTTGTGCAGAGGTATGCCATTGAAATGTTGGAGGATACTTATTTACCTGGAGGGGATACGTTTTTGACCGGATTGAAGGCCGTTGATCGGGGACCGGTTTCGGAATATTCTTCGCCTATTCTCCCTAATTTACTGTACTTACCTCTTAATGAAGAAGGATTGAATGAAGTAGTAAATCGTTTAGATGTCATGAGTAAAAAGGATAACAACCGACTGTCCTACATTCAATTAGTTACAAACGCCAGCACAGAATTATTAATTGCATACAGAAATAAAGTAAATCAATACATAGGGGAGAAACAGTTAAAAGAAGTAGAGAAGCTTCCTTCTTTAACTATTGAAGAACTATACATGGCGTTGGCTGATGTTATGGTTTACCTGGATGAATATGAGTTTGACCAAGACTTTTATGATCATGGGAAAAGAATCATCAAGGAGCTTATAAAAAAAGGGGGCATTGAAAGCTGGGAAGTACAGAATGGACTTCAGAACATTATGGAGGAAGAGGAGTTTTTCGGATTTGAAGGGATATATGTTGTCTACATGGCAGGTGAAATGCGGGAAGAAAGTGTAGTCCCCCTATTAGTGAGTCTCTTTAAAAACGAAGAGGAAGGCGACTTTTTATTTGAGGAAATTGCAAATACCCTCGTCAAAATAGGGACGGACCTGGTCGTACAAGAAGTTGAAAAAATAGCACTCTACGGAAACACCTTTTTCTACACTTTGGATGTACTTGGAAGGATCAAAACTAAAGAAGCTGTACAAGCATTACTAAGACTGTTTGATCAAACCGAGGACCTAACCGCCAGAACAATCATGGCAGATAATCTATGTCGACATATAATCTATGTCGACATCTATCAACAGACGCGATTCCCAGGATAGAAGTTTTAATTGAAACAGGGTATGAAGATGGGCTGCTTTGCTTAGAAGAATCACTATATGTCAATTGCGTCATGAATGGCATCCAACACCCCAAACTTCCAGAGTGGAGACACTTACTGGAGGTAATGGAACTTGAAATGTTGAATGAACCAGCCGCGCTAATTCCACAACCCGTCATAAACGAAGAAAAAGTAGGACGCAATGACCCTTGCCCATGCGGCAGCGGTAAAAAATATAAGAAGTGCTGTCTATAAAATGAGGGACGGACCTCCGCATTTTGCGGAAGCCCGTCCCTATGGCTTTCTTATATTAAATATCCCGACTAGAGGTCCGTCCCTCTACTCCATCCACTCAGGCTTACCGAAGCCTTTGAATTCTTCGTCGATGATTTTCTCGAATTCGTCTGCTTCGACGACTGCTTTGATGTCTTTCACCAGTTGTGAGTCAACGTCCTTCGTATTTACAACCACTCGGTTTCGATACTGATCGGGCATGTCCTCCAGCTGAAGTGAATCAAGTAAGTCCATATCGGCAGCGAGTGCATAGTTCCCTGGAACCGCAGATAGATCAACACTGTCAACTGCTCTTGGCAGCTGTGCTGCTTCGATTGGTTTGAATTGCAGGTTTTTCACGTTTTCTGCAATATCTTTTTCTGAAACAGTCAATGGATCTGTATCCGGCTTTAACGTGATCAGCTTAGCATCCTCCAGAATCTGAAACGCCCGTGCTGCGTTCGTCGGATCATTAGGAATGGCAATGGCACTGCCTTCTTTTATGTTTTCAATCGAATCGAACTTCTGTGAGTAGATTCCCATTGGAGCCGTTGGTACGACAATCACTTCGGATAAATCCATATTATGCTGTTTCGCGAAGGTTTCCATGTAGATTTTATGCTGGAAAAGGTTCGCATCCAGATCTCCCTGGGCCAGTGCGTTGTTCGGCTGGATGTAATCACTGAACTCTTTCACTTCAACCGTGTATCCTTTTTCTTCAAGACCGGGCTTGATCGCTTTTGTCACCATATCACTGTATGGTCCGGATGTCGCTCCAATGGTTACCTCTTTTTTATCTTCCGCGCTTGAACTTGCTTCGTCCCCGCCGCAAGCTGCAAGAATGCTCATTGTTACCGCTAATGCTACGAATAAAATCCACTTTTTCACTTGTTGTTCCCCCTAAAGTAGTTATCGTTTATCGACTAATCGTGCAAACACATCACCCGTATACTGGATGAGCTGAACTAAACAAATTAAAATGACGACGGTCGTGATCATCACCGTGTTGTCATAACGGTAGTATCCGAAGCGGATCGCCAGGTCCCCGACTCCGCCTCCACCGACGATCCCAGCCATGGCGGAATAGGCGACTAAACTGATCGTTGTAATCGTGATTGCCTGAATCACCGCCGGTCGTGCTTCCGGTAACAGCACGTCCTTAATGATCATCCAAGGACTTGCCCCCACTGAAACCGAAGCTTCAATGACACCTTTATCAATCTCTCGCAATGACGTTTCTACCATTCTCGCAAAAAATGGAATTCCCGCAACAGAGAGTGATACGGATGCTGCCGTCGGTCCGATCGTGGTTCCGGTCAATAGTTTGGTTAATGGTAAGAGTGCTACTAATAGAATAATGAACGGAACCGACCGCACCATATTGACGACAAATCCAACGACCTTTTTAATCAAACTATTTTGTAAAAACAAGCCTTTGTCTGTTACAAAAAGAAGAATCCCAAGCGGTAATCCCACTAAAATCGCGACTCCAAGTGAAATCCCCACCATATAGACCGTTTCAAAAAAGGCTTTATTCAATTCTGGCAAAATCGCAGTCAATGAATCAGGCAGCATTCTCAAGCACCTCCAAGCTCTGCGTCTTCAGCGTGATGAATCGGATCGCTGCTTCGATTTCTTCATGGGAGCCAATCAGCTCCATGATGAAAATCCCCAGTGGCACTTCCTGAATATATTCGATCTTGCCGTGCAGGATATTGCCTCGCACCTTGTATTTCTGGAACACTTCCGATACGACGCTTTCCTCTGCGATCGATCCTTTGAATTGGATTTTGATCAGTTTTCCTTTCCTTGATTCCACGAGGTGCGGCGGGAGTTCAAATTGAAGGATTGTTTCAATGAATTGCTTCGTTAAAGGCTGCTTAGGTTCTGCAAACAGGTCGTAAACCGGCCCTTCCTCCACGATTTTCCCGTCCTGCATCACGGCCATCCGGTCGCATATCTCTTTCACCACTTCCATCTCGTGTGTGATGAGGACGATGGTCAAACCTAGTTCTTTATTAATCTTTTTCAATAGTTTCAAGATTGATTTCGTTGTATTCGGATCGAGTGCCGAGGTCGCTTCGTCGCAAAGTAAAACCGATGGGTTATTCGCAAGGGCTCTCGCAATCCCGACTCTTTGCTTTTGTCCTCCGCTGAGCTGGGCCGGGTACGCATCTGCTTTGTCCGATAGACCGACCATCTCAAGGAGCTCGACGACTCTGGGCTTGATTTTCGCTTTAGGTACACTAGCCGCTTTCAAGGCAAAAGCCAGATTGTCAAACACCGTTTTGGATTTGATCAAGTGAAAATGTTGAAAGATCATGCTCGTTTTTTGACGGGCGAGTCTTAATTGTTTGGACGTGAGTTTCGTGAAATCCTGTCCGTCAATGATGATTTCTCCTGATGTAGGGGTTTCTAATAAATTCAGGCAGCGAATGAGTGAACTCTTCCCCGCTCCACTGTATCCGACGATTCCAAAAATCTCACCCTTTTCGATTTTTACGGAAACGTTATCGACACCGACCACCGTTTGCTTTTTTGTACTGTAGGTTTTAACTAGATTTCGAATCTCGATCAATGTGCACACCCCTTTTTTCATCCAATAAAAAATGCCTCTTTCAACTGAAAGAAGCATCGCCTGTTTATCTCGACTTATCTCTCAGAATGAAATCATTCTGCAGGAATTGGCACCGTTCCAATACTGGAGGTTGCCGGACGTCGTAGGGCCTGATCCCTCGGTCACTCTGGATAATTGAAAGTATGTAATTTTCTAATTTTTTAATCTTATAGAGGATAATACTGGGTATGGGAATGGAAGTCAATAGGGAATTTTACAGTTGTTTTTATGTAAGCGTTATCTTTATTGTTGTACTAGGGAAGGTTTTTTTGTGTTGTTGGACTAGGGTTTGATCTTGGGGTGGAATATATCCACTTTTTTACAGTTAATAATATATTCCTAAAGTTGATAATAAAAGGGGGAATGTCGATAATAAAACTCCTCGCACCCTATCAATCCATGTATCTCACATCGATTTCAGTTAATATCCTGCCTTTACACCATCTCAAAGACTCAAAAACCATACATATTATCCAAAAACATTCCTTTCCACCTCCAATTGGGACTAACCTCCATTACCAATACAAAAAGGCACTACCTTCAATAGCAGCACCCCGATCATTTGTCATAACAACTCACTACAAATATTCTAATCTCTCAAACAACCAAACGAAAACTAAAACGCCCACTCCTTAATCACTGTCAACACATCCAACTCCCTCAACCGCTGCTCACAATAAGAAGAATTCATCTTCAAATAGGAATCAACATAAGCCGGATGACACATAATCTCAAGCGTCTCACCTCCATCCCTGCTGTCCAAAATCCTCTTCAATCCTTCAACCGACACTCCGTCCCCATAAAAGTCCATCGAGAACCGATCGGTTAACACATCCATTTCGCCACCCTTATCACCAAAAACATTCCGGACCGGTACCCCAAAGCGCTCTGACAATCTCTTCACCACCGGGATCAGTGGTCGAAAGCTATGAACATGATGATGACTGTCAATATGAGAAAGGGGCAGACCGAATGATAGAAATTTATCCACCTGAGCCTCCCACTCCATTTCAACCTCATCCACATTGATTTCTTTTTCTTCAAAAATCCTGCTGGTGTAACGGAAAAAGCCTCTTTCATCCTGTAGTGATGGTACCCCGGCCGAAACCGGTCTCCCGCATGTCAGTGTTAAATGGATCCCAACCTTTAATTCAGGAAAAACCTTCGCCAATTCCAACGCATGCAGAGTCCCGGGCATATTGACAAGCATCGTTGTTGAGTTGACAATTCCAAACCGGTGACTATCAACGATGCCATAGTTCACTCCCCGGCATAAACCAAAGTCATCTGCATTGACGATCACGTTCCTCATAATCCCCCATCCCCTTTTTTCTAATAGGTTCTTTCTACAAGAAAGCTCGCTTTATCTCCTCTGAAGATCGCTTTGGAAAATTCGATCACGGATCCATCCTCTACATAAGCAGTCGTTTCGATCATAAAGCAAGGTGTCCCCTCTGGTACCTCAAGCTTCCCTGCCACTCGCTCATCTGCTAAAAATAGCTCGATGGTTTCGATGGTTTTTTTAATTTTTATCTCAAACTGTGTTTCCAGGAGCTTGTAAAGAGATCTTTCACATTCGTCTTTATCAAGTCCTGGCGTCTTGTACCAGGGCAGATAGGCCACCTCATATTGCAGGGGCAGCCCGTCTGAATATCGGATCCTCTCTAACCGATTGACGGGATCTCCATTCTTCAATTCCAACGCTTTTTCCACTGTGGATTCTGCCGGGATGACATTCATGCTCAGTACCTTGATCTTAGGTTTCTTACCTTGTAATCGCAGTTGCTCTGTGTAGTTGTCGATCGTCGAGGACAGGATTTGACTGACTTTCTCTTCTGCGACAAAGGTTCCTCTTCCTTGCTCGCGATACACGTAACCTTCAAGTGTCAGCTGCTGGAGCGCCGTCCGGATCGTCGTACGGCTGACATTGAACTTTTCGCAAAACTCCGCCTCTGTCGGCAGTTTTGTATTCGGCGCATATTCTTTATTTTTAATCATGTGGATGATTTCTTCTTTTACATGCGAATGCAGGGCCTTTGCTTCTTGTGTCTCTTTCATTCTGTTTCTCCCTTCCACTTTCTTCCTATATTTGTTATAACACATCCACGTGCAATTCTCTATTCCTAATCATTTTATCATAAAAATAATTTGTTATTACAATTAAATAAAAAATAGTCATAAAATTTATATTTGTCATTACAATATATAGACGAGTGAAAATTTGTATGATACATTATAAAAAATAGAAATCGCTTTCAAAATGAAGGGAGCTCGACAGAATGTCATTAAAGGTGGTCATAATCGGAGGCGGATCAAGCTATACACCAGAAATTATCGAGGGGTTCATCCACCGATACAAATCTTTTCCTGTCACGGACATAACGCTTGTAGACATCGAAGCAGGGAAAGAGAAGCTTGAGATTATCGGGCAATTTGCTCGTCGAATGATCCAAAAAGCAGGTGTGCCGATTGAATTGGAATGGACCCTTAACCGCAGGGATGCCTTAATTGGCGCTGACTTTGTGACAACACAAATCAGGGTGGGCGGCCTCTCAGCCAGGGAAAAAGATGAACGGATACCGTTAAGTCATGGTGTCATCGGTCAGGAAACCAATGGAGCAGGCGGTATATTCAAGGCCTTGCGCACCATTCCGGTCCTAATGGAAATTTGTCATGACATCCAACAGATTTGTCCCCATGCATGGCTTATTAACTTTACCAACCCGGCAGGCATTGTTACGGAAGCCCTGCTTAAATACAGTACACATCATAAAGTCATCGGGGTGTGCAATATTCCTTTCAACATGAAAAACAGCGTCGCCGAGATGATGAATTGTTCTGCAAATGAAGTACAAATCGAGTTTGTAGGGATGAATCATTTTGTGTTTGGAAAAAAGGTTTGGGTCAAAGGTCAGGATGTCACCGATCAGGTTCTGCAAAAACTGATCCATCAAGAAGTGGATTACTCACCGGCCAACATCGTCTCACTCGGATGGTCGAAGGAATTTTTACAAGCTCTCGGGATGCTTCCCAATCCTTATCATCAATACTACTTCCAACGGGACTCTGTGTTGGAAAAGGACCTTCAAGCTTATAGAGAAAACGGTACACGGGCAGAGGTTGTTCGAAAAGTTGAAAAAGAACTTTTCATACAATATATGAAAGAGGAGTTAAATGAAAAACCAAAAGAACTGGAAAATCGAGGAGGTGCCTACTACAGTGATGCTGCCTGCAGCCTCATGGCGAGCATTTACAACAACTCAGGAGACATCCAAACCGTCAACACACTGAACAACGGAACCATCCCGGACCTGCCACACGACGCTGTCATCGAAGTAAACGCCGTCATTACGAGGGACGGACCTCGGCCAATCGCCACCGGCCCGCTGCCTCCATCTGTTAAAGGAATCATCCAACAGATGAAAGCTTTCGAAGAATTAGTGATACAAGCAGCACGATCTGGTGAGTACTCCGACGCCTACAGAGCCATGGTGATGAATCCGCTAGTACAGAACGAAGGGGTAGCAAGACAACTAGTCGATGAATTATTGGAAGCTCACAAAGAGTTTTTACCGCAATTCAATTAATCTAGTAAATGGGGGAAAGAGAAATGAGTAAAGTAATGGGGTTTATGGAAAGCAAGTTTATGCCTATTGCAGGAAGAATCGGGTCCCAACGACATCTCGTTGCCATCCGTGATGGATTCGTTTCGATCATGCCGCTGATCATCGTGGGATCTTTGGCTGTCTTATTAAATAATCTGCCGATTGATGCCTTTCAAAATTTTATGGTCTCTGTATTCGGCGAAAGCTGGAAATCCGTCGGGGGGAATATGTGGAATGGATCATTCGCCATCCTCGGACTGCTCGTCGCTGCATCCATCAGTTATCATTTAGCCAAGTCCTATCATATCGATGGGTTGTCAGCAGCATTAGTATCGATAGCTTCACTCATCATCCTCACACCGGTAACAGAAGACTGGGGGATTTCCTACGCCTGGACCGGAGCACAAGGGATATTCGTCGCCGTGATCACGTCCCTCCTTGTCACAGAATTATTCAAAGTGTTGATTCGCTCGAAGTTTACGATCAGTATGCCGGACGGTGTACCTGAAGGGGTAGTGAAATCATTCAAAGCTCTGATCCCGGCTACGATCATTTTGATTCTTATTGGTCTCATTCAAGCTCTCTTAACTTCTTTTGCAGAGAAAAGTATATTCGAAATCGTGTTTACGGTGGTTCAGGAACCATTGCAAGCCGTCTCAAACTCACTGCCATCAGCTATTGTTGTAGCCTTCTTAAATCATTTCCTTTGGTTCTTTGGCTTACATGGCACAAACATATTAGGTCCGATCATCGAACCGATCTACCTTCCTTTAATTGAAAAAAATCAGCAGCTGTTCGCAGATGGTATGAGTGCCTTTGACGTGCCATACATTGTGACAAAGCCCTTCTTCGATGCTTATGTGTACATGGGTGGATCCGGTACGACGATCGCCTTGATCATCGCCATCTTCCTTGTGGTGAAGACGAAGCATTACCGCACAGTCGGAAAATTGTCTGCTGCACCTGGTGTCTTCAATATAAATGAACCGGTCATCTTTGGATTGCCGATCGTGTTAAACCCGCTTATGTTTATCCCGTTTTTACTGGTCCCAGTCGTGCTCACTGTTACATCTTACCTGGCACTGAGTTTAGGAGTTGTACCAAAAACCGTCGCGATTGTTCCTTGGACGACACCACCGATCATCAGTGGCTACCTTGTAACGGGGGGATCCTGGAGTGGGATTGTCCTTCAACTAGTGAACCTGACGATTGCCACACTCATGTATATCCCATTCCTGCTCGCATCGGAACGGGCCCAATTAAAGAAAACAACCGAAACGAGTGATAAAATCGCATGAATGCAAATCTGACTTTAGAAGAGATTTCTTTTCATATCATATTACATGCTGGAAACGCACGGTCTTCCGCCATGGAAGCCCTCCAAGCTGCAAAGAAGAAACAATTCGAAATAGCGGAGGAAAAAATGGCTGAAGCAGCGAAAGAAGTACATCAAGCTCACCACTATCAAACGCAATTACTACAAAAAGAAGCAAGTGGTGACACACAGAATCCTACGATTCTATTGATTCACGCCCAGGATCATCTCATGAATGCCATCACCGTGAAAGAACTGGCACAGGAAATCATCGAAATCCACCAAAACAAGTAAGGAGTGCTTTATATGAATATCATGCTGGTCTGCTCGGCAGGCATGTCAACGAGTATGTTAGTCCAAAAAATGCGGAAAGCCGCTGAAGAAAAAGGCCTTGAAGCCACCATTAATGCTACATCTGAAGCTGACTTAAGCAATCATTTAGATAAACTGGACGTCATCCTGATCGGACCTCAAGTCCGCTATCTATCTTCTAAAATCATTGAAAAGGCAGAGCCTTATCATATTAAGGTAGATGTCATCGATGGGATGCACTATGGAATGATGAATGGTGCGAAGGTGTTAGAGCAGGCAGAAGGGCTGTTGGGAAAATAATTGTTTCATGACTGAGAGTGACCTGGAACAGGTTACTCTTTTTTCATATTGAGGAACATGAAGAAAGTGCCCCCCCTATACAGGAGAACACTTCCAATCGATTACATTACTTCATAATCCGTCACATTACGTTCTACCACACGGGCTCCTTCCACACTCACGAGTGCACCATTGGAACTTCCAAACACATTGGTCGCGATCAGGTTATCCATCGCTGCTTTCACCGCCACAGTATCAATCGGCTCGATTGGGTCATTAATGGTTAGTTTCGCCGGCTTCCCCGTTTCCGTTTGGAATTCCAGTTCTAATACTTTTGCCATGCTGCATCTACCTCCTTTCTTTTAAAATATCGATCTACCCTTACTCGTTAATGTCGAAGCTTTGGACCTTCTCGATGTTGGACAATCCTTTTGATGAAAGACTAGCCAGCGATAAAGCTGCGCTGTTCATCTCATCCGCTGTTGCCAGTGCATTGATGTAGCTGTACGATTTATACACAAACTTAGGATTCCCTTTCTCGTCCAGGCCATCATTGTAAGCCAGTCGTATTCTCGTAGACTTTAAATCCGCTGTTGCCATGTGCCTCACCTCCTTTCACCCTTTATATAGGGAATAGGAAGAGCGAAGGACACCCCGTTTGAAAAAAAAGAGGGACGGACCTCCATTCCTAGTACCAGCTCCTAGGAATAGAGGTCCGTCCCTCGTTCTTAATAAAGTTTTCCTTGCCTGTATAGAACCGTCGATAGTTTCATGACGGAGTGGATGTAGCAGTTTTGGCGCAGTGGGAATGGATCGCCGAAGAATAGCGGCAGGACGGTGTCCATGGTTGATTTCATTTTGTCGTAGAGGAGGTTGAATACTTCTTCCTCTGTGTAGAACTGGGTTTCCCGTCCTTGCAGCCATTCAAAGTAGGAGACGATGACCCCTCCGGCATTGGCCAGGATATCGGGGATGATAATGACTCCTTTATCACTTAAATATTTATCCGCTTCCGTTGTGATTGGAGCATTGGCTCCTTCCACGATGATTCTTGCTTTCACTTTTTCCACGTTTTCCTTGTGTACCTGATCCTCTAACGCCGCTAACATCAGAACGTCCACATCCAGGTACAGAACCTCTTCACGACCACGGACCTCAGCCTTCACGCCGATTTCCTTCAGCTGTTCATCCTTCGTGGGAAGATCTCCTTTATTCTTCATCGTAAACTCAACCAATGCCGGAATATCAAGACCATCCGAGTTAAACAACGTAACATTCCGGTCACTCACCGCCACCACTTTATTCTGTAAATGAGTGGATTGATAGGCTTCAAGTGCCGCCACCGACCCTACATTCCCGAACCCCTGCACTGAAATCGTCAAGGGACGATCCTCAAAATCCAGAGCCGTTTTCGCAAAAACATTATCCGTCTTCGTCAATAGACTCTTCTGTTCCTTCACAAAATCATGAACGAGATAGCGGAATGTAAAGAAGACACCTTTTCCCGTCGCTTCCCTCCGGCCCAACGAACCGCCGTTCACAACGCTTTTTCCCGTAAAGCTCCCTCTATAAGGCATCCCCGGCCGGATACTCTTGTACTCAGCCATCATCCAGTCCATTTCACGTTCTCCCGATCCCATATCAGGCGCAGGAATGTCTTTATCGGGTCCAAGGACATCGCTGAAATATTGGACATACTTCCTCGCAATCAAATGAAGCTCCTTCTCGGAATACTCACGGGGATTCAGGATGATCCCGCCTTTTCCCCCACCGAATGGAACATCATGAAGGGCATTCTTCAACGTCATCAAAGAAGCCAGGTTCACGACTTCTTCCTCATTCACCGTTTCGTGAAAACGTATCCCTCCCTTATAAGGCCCGAGGGCATTATTGTGCTGAACACGGAAAGCGGGGATACGGACCACCTTCTCGTCCTCCAACGGAATCCGTAAATACGATTTATGTACGTGATTCGGTGTCGACAGAATGGAAGTCAAAGACGTAAACGCTTTCTTTCTTGTCTCACTTTTCACTTCAGGTAAAAAAGATTCGTCCTCTAATAAAGCATCCAATGACTTCTGAACAATATCTCTTGTTTGGCTGATCAAATCGGGTCCCTCCTATAAATGAATGAAAATATTGGTATCTACTATAATGTTACCCTTCTATCCCTGGATAAAAACGACTATTCTTAAACTCTCAAATCGGCCAATCTGATCAAACAGAAAAAACCACACCTTATCCAAAGGGTGTGGCCTTTCAATATCTACTTTTTCTGATAACTCTCTACCACCCATGATAAACCAACACTCCATTTTTCACCTGGAGTAACTCCCCCGAGTCCCCTTCCTCCACTTTATAAGGCTCACCACTCTGGATGACCGTCTCTACAATGGAAGCGAATTGGTCCCTTGTATATTTCTTGGATCGAAGTGACATCAAATCGATAAAGAGGTCTTTATATTCCACATCAGCTGCAGACACGAGAGAAATGGTCGCTATGATCTTTCTGCCTATAATGACGTGTGACATATCTGAGTTAGGAGTATAGTAGAAGCGCCCTCCGTACCTTTTCGCAATGTCGTCATATCCCTTTCCGATTTTATATATTTCGAAATCACGACTTAGCTTAAACGTATGTCCATTTGAATCAGTCATGGTGAATTCCATTGGGTATAGCTCGTCTTCAGGACTATCTTGGTTTGTATCTTCTTTTTCTTTCTCATCTGCAGAGGCACTTCTTACCTCGCCGCTGCTTACCTTTTCCTTTTCAAGACTCGCTTCTTCTTCAAGGCGCTTTTTGTTCTCCGCCTCTTCTTTCACCTGATCGAACGCATCTTTTGCCGACTCTATTTCTTCTTTCATCTCAGCAGTCGTCTGATTATCCGGCAAAATTGTAACCTGTTTCATCACTCTCTCTGCTTCTTGCCCGAAATCCTCTTCGTTTAAAGATTGTTCTTCTGCAATCGCTTTAAGGTTTTCGATTTCTTCTTGAACTTCCTTGTATTGACTAAAGGTTTGATCCATACGATTCACCTGTGTGGAATATTGATTAGTAAAAAACGCTCTAAGGGATGGGCTTTCAAGTTTGTCGAATGTCTTTAATTTATCTGCCAGTTCCTTTTTTATTGAAGCTACCTTATCGGCCATTTTTTCTTCTAAAGGACTTTTCTCCAGGAGACTGCGTATATCGTTTATATCCTGTTGAAGCTCATTTGCCACTGGAACGATTTGGTTATAATCCTCTATTTCTTTCATCATCGGAATTAAATGTTGACGCAGTTCCCTTTCCTTCTCTTCTCCACTTTTCAACATTTCCTTCTCAGCATTTTTCAGTGATACTTGAGCCGACTTTAGTTCTGACGGTTCAATCGTTTTTAGTAATCCGCCTTCTTCCGTTTCTTGCAGGTTCAATTCCATTTCTTCATAAACCGCTTGAATGTTCTCCTCTGCATCAGCGAATAACTGATTTGCTTTCTCTTTTTCTGTTTCGGAAATGACATATAACGTCAAGATTGAGAAAACCAACAATCCTACCGCTGCAGCGGCAAAGCTTTTAAACCTGCCTTCTTTCCAGGCTTTCATCCGGGAAGCCGGAGAAGGCTCATGATGTAGGATGGCTGTATGAATCCGTTCTTTCGCCTCGTCATTTAATTGAAGCGGGGGAAGGTTTTTAGATAGATTGTCTTCATTATGATTCTTCATTTGTATATCCTCCTGTTATGGATTGAAGCTTTTTACACGCACGGTGATAGGTGATCCGAACTTTATTCTCCGTCCACCCAAGAATGGTGGCCGTTTCTTTTACATCAAAGCCATTTATTCCTTTTAAAACCACCACATCCCGATAATTGGATTTAAGCTTCTGAATAGTGGTTAGAAGTTCGCGACTTCCTTCATTCAGAAAATAAAGAGATTCCGGTGTTTCTAATGAAGCGGCTTCATGATTTGTTGGGGAAAAAGATGTAATGGACCATTTATTCCTCTTCTTCTTTCTCAGTTCATCAAGGGCCAGATTCCTGGCAATGGAATATAACCATGTTTTCGGATTCGCTTTTGCCTCAAACGATTCCACGGAATTCAGTGCCCGAATGAATACTTCCTGAACAAGATCTTCCACATCAGTGGTACCCATTCGATATACCAAGAATGTATATATAGGATCACTGTAAAGCCGAAACCAATCTGCGACCAATCTATTGTTGGACATCCCATTCCCCCGCTTTTTTTCTTTTATATATTAGACGATATAGAAGTTGAAATCATTTCACTTTTTAGATTAAATTTCCAATTCCTTATAAAAAAACTTATCCTGCTGCATGAATGATTACATTCGGTGCAAGGCACTAAACCACCTATTAGTGCCTTGCACCCGTTTATCTAACCCCTTCAAAATAAAGGAAACCTTGACAACCATCCGCTATATACTATAATTGTATTATTTATATTCCGACTAAACTAATAAGATTTATAAGATAAGGATGATGACATGTTTATACAGATCAACCATCTCAATAAGCAATACCTCGATAAGTCAGGAAATCCAACCGATGTACTGAAGGAGATTAATCTCGGCATAGAAAAGGGTGAGTTTGTTTCAATCCTGGGGCCTTCGGGATGTGGAAAGTCTACCCTCCTCTCCATCGTGGCAGGACTGACCTCCTCTACTTCGGGAGAAATTCTTGTAGATGGAAATCCGATCAAAAAACCCGGAAAAGACCGGGGGATGGTTTTCCAGCAGGCAGCCTTATTCCCGTGGCTGAACGTGCGGGACAACGTGACATTCCCTCTCAAAAAAGAAATGTCTAAGAAAGTGGCACGGCAACAAGCAGCTAAATACTTACATATGGTCCAGCTGGGAAACTATCAGGATCATTACCCTCATGAGCTGTCAGGAGGGATGCAGCAACGGGTGGCCATTGCCCGGGCTCTCTCCATGAACCCGGAAATCCTTCTCATGGATGAACCATTCGGCGCGCTGGATGAACAGACCCGCTCCCGTCTTCACCATCAGCTTGAAACGATCTGGATGGAAACGAAGAAAACCGTCCTGTTCGTCACACACAGTATCTCGGAATCTATTAAACTCTCAGACCGGATCATCGTCATGGGTACCCGACCTGGTACGATATTGGCGGATATCAAAGTAGATCTTCCTCGTCCACGGGATGCTCATAAAGAAGAAATGGTAAAGATCGAAGAACATATTATGGGTTATTTGAAGAAGGAAATCGACAAAGTGATAAGTGAGGAATTGGCCTATGAACACAGCTCTTAAACGCATTATCTTTTTCGCCCTCATTATAGGCCTTTGGGAATCGGGATCACGATTCGGACTATGGACAGAAGTTGTCCTCCCCTCTCCCAGTTCCGTTTTCCAGGCCCTTTTTATAGGAATTGCAGATCAAACCTTGATCATTGACCTTATTGCGAGTTTCAAACGCTTATTCATCGGATTGGGGATTTCGCTCGTTATCGGAACCAGCATCGGCGTTCTTCTTGCCAAATCCAAAACAGCTGACGATACGCTGGGCTCATTACTGCTGGCATTCCAGAGTGTACCGAGTATCGTGTGGCTGCCTCTAGCCATCATGTGGTTCGGCCTCAATGAAAAAGCGGTGATTTTCGTCGTCATCCTTGGCGGCACATTCGTCATGGCCCTCAACATTCGAATGGGCATAAAAAACGTCTCCCCCCTCTTTTTAAAAGCAGCTCAAACCATGGGATCGAGAGGTTTGGACTTATTCATTCGAGTCATCTTCCCGGCATCGATCCCTTATGTGGTCACGGGTTCACGTCTTGCATGGGCATTCGCCTGGAGAGCTTTGATGGCAGGGGAACTGCTGAGCACCGGACCCGGCCTTGGATACACCCTCCGATACGCATCGGATTTCGGGGATATGAGCCTCGTCATTGCCGTGATGATCATCATTGGAGTCATCGGTGCCATCGTGGATCAGCTGATCTTCCAGCGTATTGAGAAATCAGTCATTACGCGTTGGGGATTGGAGTCATAAGCATAGTGGAGATTATACGGCAGGTACTCATTTCCTGCGTCATTAATAAAAAAACAGGAGGTTACAAAATGAAAAAAGCTTTTCTACTCTTAACGATTTTCTTTACTTTCCTAGGTGTTCTGGCAGGCTGCGGGACTGAAAAGAGTTCAGGCGGTAACGTAAGCGAGAAAGTCGTCATCGGCTATTTCCCTAATATTAACCACGTTCCAGCTATGGTGGCGAAGGACAAAGGATTTTATGAAAAGCAGCTGGGAGACGGTACAAAGATTGAATATAAAACCTTCCCCGATGGATCATCGTTTATGACCGCATTGAAAACAGGTGAAATTGATGCCGGTCTTGTCGGGCCAGGCCCAGCCATGAACAACTACATGACCGGTGCTGACGTGAAGATCATCGGTGGGGGATCCACTGGTGGAACGGTGGTTCTTGCAAGTAAAGAAAGCGGTGTGAAATCCGTCGCCGATTTTGCAGGCAAATCCTTCATCACCCCTGCGGTCGGGTGCACGCATGATGTGCAGGTCGAAACATTCCTTCAAGAACATGGGATTGAATCTCAACGTATCGGCGGGACCATGAAACACGTAACCGGAAATCCGGCACAATATGCGAGCATGCTGAAATCTGGTAAAGTCGACATCGCCGTTGCCCCGGAACCATGGGCAGCAGTGATTCAACAGGAAACAGGTGCAAATGTAATCATCGATCATGATGAAATTTCTTTCGGTGAAACACTACCTGCTTCAGTACTTGTAGCGTCTGGAAAATCTGTGAAAGAAAACCCTGACACCATCCAAAAAATCGTTGACGCCCATAAAGAAGCGACTTCTTTCATTAAAGAAAATCCTGAAGAAGCAAAAGAAATCACCATTAAAGACGTGAAAGACGTAACCGGTCAAGAACTAAGCAAAGAAGCCGTCGACCAGGCATGGGAACGCATCGGTTTCACTTACAAAGTGGACTCCGAGGCCGTTCAAGCATTTGCCGACTCATCCTATGAACTGAAATTCCTCAAAGAAAAACCGGAATTCACCGATCTAATTGACAAACAATTCATAGACTAACCTGACCAAGGTCCGTCCCTCGCTGATTTGTAACCAACGAGGGACGGACCTCTGTTTCAGAAGGAGGATGTTAAGTGAGAGTAAAGTCTATTATTGCTGCGATTGCCTTATCCCTTTTCTTGCTGGCTGGCTGCCAAGGTGAAAATAGTGAAGAGTCTTTTCCCATGAAAGTAGAGGTCGGTGACTTGGTTGCTGTGGATCAGAATGGGGAGACCACGTCATTAGCGGATCTCAATAAAGGAAAGATTGTGATTGCTGATTTCATCTTTACAAATTGTGATACCGTTTGTCTCCCCATGACAGCGAATATGTCGAAGCTTCAAAAGAAGATAGCAGATGCGGGATTGGATGATGATGTACAGCTGGTTTCAATTAGTGTGGATCCTGAACATGATACTCCTGAGGTGTTGAAACAATATAGTGGACGATATGAAATGGATGATGAGAATTGGAGCTTTTTAACGGGATACTCCCGTGATGAGATTGAATCCTTCGCCAATGTTTCGTTTAAAACTCCTGCTGCTCAAGTAGAAGGATCGAATCAGTTTGTTCATGGAACGTCATTTTATTTAGTGAGTGAAAATGGGGTTTTGTTAAAGCAGTATGAAGGAGTGTCCAATCCTCCTTATGAAGAGATGATTGAGGATATTGAGAAGTTGAAATGACCTTTTCGATTGAGATCGAAGAGGTTTTTTTATGTGGATCACGTCTGAAGTTTGTATGGAACTCTTTTTTAGCTTGCTTCTTTAGTTTATCGGCACCGTTTCCGGGAAAATTTGTGTGGAATAGTAGGATTATTTCATTTAGACTTTATAATTTATCCACTTTCACGGTAGATTAATCCCGATTTGAATTTTTTAATCCCCATTTCAAATAATTGATCCCTAAGTGGGAATAATCAATCCTGTATTTAAATAATTGATCCTGCTTGTCGAAAAATCTTTATGCTTAAATTCTTCCCTACTCTCCATCCTCTCTCCGATTGCCAAACCAAATTCCACCAAAACCCCATGCCTATCCACTCATTTAACTTTCACCATCACTCTCAAAGCAGGAAAAACCCCTCACCCTAACAAATACTACTCGTAAAGGGATATTTTTAAGGAGGGGGTTACCCATGCACACAGGGGAAATCATTCGATTTTATAGGGAAAAAGCAGGTCTCACTCAGTCTCAATTGGGGGAAGGGATATGTACAACGACGCATGTCAGTAAGATCGAGAGGGGTAAGACGGCTTATTCCGACGATATTATTTCACTGTTCTCAGAACGGCTGGGGATCGACATTCTTCACGAGATCAACTCCTCTAATCAAGTCGAAAAGCAGTTGCAACTATGGCACAATAGCATCATTATGAGGAGGATGAACCTCGTTGAACAAATGAAATCCGAACTTGAAAAGTCCCCGTTTCTCGAATCCTCGAAATATGGTGTCTATTACCACTTACTTAGGGCGAGGTACTACATCCTGCATAATAAAGATGACCTCTCTTCAAACATACTGGATTCCATCCAAAGGGGTTCAAGTCCTCTTACAGCCTTTGAGACCAATCTGTTTTATCACGTTCAAGGGCTTATTTATATTAGAGACACTACGGAAGAAAACCAGCAAAAAGCCGTACAAATCTTAAAGAAAATAAATATGGATGAATACAAAAATGAAGAATGCCATTATCATATATCCATTGCTTATCACTGCATCGGAAATAAAGTAATGTCCTACTTTCACGCCGGTAAATCCCTCAGTTATTTTAAAAAGACGAATAATTACTCCGGTGCAATCAAGGCTGAGTCCTTAATGCTCCTTCAGCTGAGCAGTGAGATGTATCTCGAATTTGAAGATCTGGTGGAAAGGTATGAGAGCCTGATTCAGGACAGCGATTCACTTGGGTATTTAGATCAAAAAGGGACTCTCTTAAATAACTTAGGGTACGAGTATTACAATCGTGAAGAATATGCCCTAGCCAAAAAATGCTTTAAAGAAGCGTTGGATCTAGCAAAAAAAGGTTCTATGTCATATTTGCGGCGATTATGTAATTATACGGATGCATGCATCGAAGGAAATCTCGTCCATTCTAAACAGATAAAGAAACACATCCAACGCGGTCTATCAGAGAGCAAAAGCGCAAACAGTACTTTATTCATTACATTATTCGAACTTTTTTCTCTCCGTATAGACAACAAAATCGATGACTACTTCTCATATCTCGAAAACAAAGCACTGCCTTATTTTTTTGAAGCGAAGAATGTGCTGTTGATTGAGAGGTTTGGGAAAGTGCTCTATGAGTATTACGTAGAGTCCGAGGAGTATAAAAAGGCGGTTCAATTATCCACTCAATTAATGACATAGTGGATGAGAATTGCGGTGCCTGGCACTAAACCCAATAACGGTGCCTGGCACACCTGTCATTACAAGTGTACCAGGTACATCATGTGGGGGACGTGCCTGGTACAAAAACGGCGATTTATACCTGGTACACATTCAATCCTCATTCTTCCTCAACGTTCACCAGCTTCACCCATCCAAAAAACGAGATCCAAAGGGGTATACTGAATAACACACCCCAAAACAAACCTTCAAATAGACTTCCTTCTTTTTCTATCATCCTGCATCTCCCGACTTTATGTATTTTACTAGTCAGCTTTAACAGAAGAAGGAGTAGATATACCGTATGAATATCTACTAAAAAAACCTTCCACCAAAAGTGAAAGGCTTGCATTTATACCATCAATAATCAACTTCAGTGGAAATATCATCCCACATAATGGATAACGTTTGAGAAGAAACGCTTACACCGCAATTTTTCACAAAGTCAGTGCGGTTGACATAGGTTGGCTGACCAGACTTAACATCCCCACTTACAGAACCTTTCACAAATAACTTACCATTTACATGTATCTGACTGGCTTCTAGGTTACCGGCCACACACATTTTTGAGTTTTTACGAATGGATAAGTGTTTGGAAATAGAAGCGCCCCCCCCAACATACGTATAGGAATTGTCTTCTATATCCATATGCCCGTCAAGGCTCATGCTGCCTCCGACATATACCTTGGAACTGTCCAATCTTAGGTGTCCTCCAAAGCTCATCGCACCCTTTACTTCAAGGATCACGTTTGAAGCATTATTCATATTCTTCCCCAGTGACATGGATCCGTCAGAATGAATTTGTGTAGTGTTCATGTTATTGGCATTACCGTCCAGTATGAGTGCTCCGGTTGTATAAATAAGCTTGTCTTCCAAGTCATTATGATTTTGAGGATAGGATCCCGATCCCAGAACTAAAATTTCGTCGCAACGATCATAAATAATCGGTGGGTTTTTGCATTCCCCCCGTAGGTTTTCCGGTTTCCGGATTTGATTGAAATCTGGTAGTTCTTTTGAAGAGGTTGATCCGATTGTAATAGGTATCGTCATGGTCGTAAGTAAGATAGTTTCTTTACTTTCCGAACTTCCTAAGCTTTTAAAATGGATGAATAGTTCATTCTTTTGTTCATTAAGGTCACTAAAGTTCGTTAAATCATCATTTTTAGTGATTTGAAAATAAGAACCCAATTCTTCATCTTCTATCTCTACCTTTTCATTTTCCAGGGACCCTTCAACTTTCACCTTTAAATCTTCACTATTTGTTGCCCCCTCTACCTCTGCTTCTTTCAAGACATTCCTGATCTTACCTTCAAAATACTCCACGCCCATCTCCGCCAATGCAACCGATTGATAGTCCTTCTCTACTTCCTTATTTTGCTTCACACTGCTAAAGGATTGGCCCATGAAGGATAATGAAATCACCATAAAAACAACCATCATTAATAAGACGGTTACCAATGCATATCCTTTTTCGTTTTTTAGATCATTCACTATGGTTACTTCCCTTCAGTCTATATAAGGTTGTATCGATGACGAACTTATTGTTGGGATGGTGCTTATCTGTGATCGTGACGAGTAAAGGGTAATCGATCTTGCTTGGTTTGATGGGTTCTTCCGGGGCATTTTCCAGTGAAAAACACAGATCGTTATGATGAAACTCCTCTTCTTTTTCACTGTATTTCACTTTGATGGTACAATCCGGGTTTTCCAATTCATAGGATTCAGAAGTCTGATGAATCCTCGTCAACTTCATCGTTAAACTATTCGCTTCCTGCTGAATACTATTTTGTGAGACTGCCTTTTTCGTATAATTAATTCCCTGAAAGAAAACGTTCCACACAACTGCACCTATAATCGACAAAATCGTTAATGTAGCAAGGACTTCAACAAATGATAATCCCCGTTCGTTATGTATCAATGTAGAAGCCCCCTTAGTCATTTACCATCACGTATCCGTAGGTTTCACTTACTATTTTTTGATCTTCAACCACTTGAACGAGTAATTGATGAGCTTTTGTTGGGGATGGAGATTCCGCTGTATCCAAATCCGAGTGTTTATTGATCGTTACATTTACCTCAAATCCATCGATTGTGGAAGTGAAATAATGATAGTCATTGGGGTCTGTTCCTTCATTTTTTATGTAATGTGGGGGCGGTGTGTCAAGACTTCCCCTTTCCTTCCACGCAGCAAGTTCTCCCCTGGCCACGTTCACAGCCTTCATTTTCTCGCCATTATACGTATTCATCCTGCCCATCTGGGGAAAGAAATACACAATTGTCAAGAGAACGATCGATAAGATCACCATCGACAAAAGCACTTCAAGTAACGTAATCCCTTTTTCATTTTGTGTCATGATCTCATCCAACCTCCTCTTCAACTGATTATATTTTCCTATATCGATTATATCATTCCCATTCTACTAATCACTCAATCATGTGTTAAAATCAACCAAAAAAAAAAAAACGATGCCAATCTATCGGTGCCAGGCACAAAAACCACGTTGTGTGCCTGGCACCGATAGATTGCACCGATAAGCCGGTATTCCTTTAGATAACCAGATTGGATTCAACAGGAATACCGATCGTAAACGTCGTCCACTCATCGTTCGAATGACAACGAATTTCACCGCCATGCTTCTCAATCAACTTTTTACAGATATATAGACCGATTCCGGTTCCAAGATCTTTCGTCGTGTAAAAGGGTTCAAAGATGGCTTCGATGGTCTCCTCCTTAATCCGCGGGCCATTATTGGAGATCTCCAGTTTTGTCTTGCCTGCTTCTTCTTCACAGGAAACGATGATCTGACGGTGGCCTTCCACTTCTTGAAGAGCGTCAATCGAGTTCATGATCAGGTTAAGAAAAACCTGTCTAAGCTCATCCCTGTTCCCCAATACCCTGATGGCCGTATCACACTTAAAATCAATGGTTACATCGCCATCCAGAAGGCTGGGATACAAGAATTCAATGGTTTCTTCAAGATGGTCGGAAAGGATGATCTCTTCCCTTACACTCTCAATTAAATCTTTTCTCGACACATGTAGGAATTGAGAGATACGGTAATTCAATTGCTCAAGCTCATGCTGCATTATATCCAGATACGGTAAGTCAGGATAACCGTTCTGCAAGAGCTTGGTGAACCCGATGATGGAAGTGAGTGGGTTTCTAAATTCATGGACAAAGCTCGAACTCATCTGTCCCAGAATCGTCAGCCTTTCTTTATGGGTCTGGTCGATATACGACTCTTTTTCCTGGAGCTGCTGCTCTTTGATTTCCGTATATTTTCTGACGGCCAAGTAGGAAAAACGGTCGAATAACGCATTGATTTCTTCAAAGATGGGCTGTAATTCCCGGAGCTCGATCCCTGAATTACTTACCCATTTTATGATGATGCTTTTTCCTATATTCACGTTGTACACAAACTCACTGATATTGACGTTTGCGTTGACTCGTTCCAGTGCAGTCTTGTGGGCAAGGTAGGTAATTTCTTCTTCACTGAGGGGCTTCTCGATCGCACGTTTCACTAATTGAAACATTTTCACCCCATTTTTCAACACTTCTTCTTTATATAAATCGTTTTCTGAAATAACGATGTCTTTTAGCCAATTATGTAAAAATTCATCTGAATGATTTTCCAGAAATTGTATCAGCGTGGTTGAAGCACTAGTCATTGAATGGCAGTCCCTTCATTCCGTTTATTGTCAAAATATTCGTTGATATCATCATAACAGAAAATAAGGGATAGGATGAGAGTCATTTGGTATTTTATTAGTTGGGGAATAATTGAAACAGATGAAAATAAAATAAGACCAATGAACACCCGAGGCGTCATTGGTCTTTCTGATATTTCCTATAAACCGCTGAGCTCCTCTACCACTTTTTGAGAAACGGCACCTTCTCCCCCAAGTACAGTATAGTACCACGTTCCATTTTCTGAAATATATTTCCGTACAGCGTCAGGAACCTTATTTTTTTCTACCAGGATGATAGGTTCGTAGTATTTGGAGGCGAGTACAGAACCAGTCAGTGCATCGGCAAAGTTTTGACCGGTGGCAACGGTGATGATATCTCCGGGCATTTCAAGTTGTGTGGCGATGTTGACCGATGTTTCATAACGGTCTTTACCTGAAATCCGCACAGGATTCTTTGTAGCAAGTTGCTTTTGGACTCCGTCTGAAATGGCTGATTTTCCTCCTACGATGATTGTGTCCGTGACATTTTTCAGAGCCTCCTTCGTTTCATCTGCTAATGCATTAGCAGGACTTAACAGGATAGGTATTCCACTTGAGGCAGCAAAAGGGGCAATAGATAAAGCATCAGGGAAATTGCCGCCGTAGGCAATGACTGCCTGATCGTAATACCCTAATTCTTTTGCAAGTTTCGCAGCCGTTTCATATCTGGTTTTCCCCCCGATTCGACGGACATCCAAGCCGTTATTCTGTAAATCCTTTGCAACTTTAGCTGATATTGCACCCTCCCCCCCTAAAATGACAACCTTCTTAGCCCCTAATTCTTTTATTCGTTCTTTCACCTTACCATTTAAGCTATCCTTTGGATTTAATAGGATCGGTGCATCATTTTGATAAGCGAATGGGGCACCTGCCAAAGCGTCAGGGAATGTGGTGTCTCTTGCCAAAACAACCGTTTCAGCACCGTCAGGCCATCCTACCTTTGAGATTTCAATGGCGGTTTCGTGCCGGTCTTTTCCGTAAATCCGATACACATTATCCACGGTTTCCTCTCCAGTGAATGCGGTCAATCCATATACTCCATCCCCGCCGAACATATTCAGGTCAGTGGCTGCAAGATAATAGGAACCTGGAGGAAGAGAATAATAGATCTGGAGATTGTCGCTACCATCTTCCAGCCATTCATCGGGATAGACAGGCTCTCCTTCCTGGGTGAAAAGCAAATACCCCAGATCATTGAGAGTCGTCAATGTCGATCCGTAAATATACGTATCTTGCATTTCATCGATATCCAAGCTGTAAAAGTCCAAGTCTTCAGACCACCAAAAGGTGCCGAGTACGATGTCGTCGAGGCGGATGTAGTCAGCCTGGTAAGGGTAATCATTGGGTTCCAGTTCATACACTTCACCCATCAACTTCATTTCATCGGGCTTGTTTAATCCTTTCATCCTTTCTTTCAGCCTGGTGAAGGTAGAGTCATCCAGTGTTGATGTAGATGGTTTCTTTGAGAGAGATTGAAGTTCTTCTTTAATCGTTGTGTAATCAAACGCACCAGCGGCAAACGACGGCGAAACACTCAAACAGAAGATCAATAGAATGACAAATAAACCGGTACTGATTTTCTCCATGACTCCAGCCCCTTCGGATTGAAAATATATGTAACGCTCAACATCGGTTTACAAACTTATATTATTTGAGAAAGCTGAATTCTAGACGTGAAAAAATTGGTTCCATTATTTTCTTATATATAATGGATAAGTGGAAAAAGGAATATTTTTAATACGCGATTTAGCATAAAAAGTGAGGTTTTGGAAAGAAAAGCAGTTGGGAATGAAGGATGGAAATATTGCAAATTAGATTATCAAACTATATCTTAGAAAATACGTTTTCTTGGTTTGTTGAGAAACTTCATAAATACTCGTTTTTTTTCTGTTTTAAAGATTTTTATCCCTACTAATTTTAATGGCGTCCATACTTCTTTCATATAATATCCGGACATTGTCATTCCTCCTAACAAAGTGATATATTAACATATATTTCCTACACTTCTATTATAGGATATATTTCAGAATAATCTATAAATTAAGAATAAATACTTATCGACACCTTTTTCAGAGAAGTGCATTACTATCAAAGGTTTTATTAAAACCGGCGGCTAATTAATTTTATTATTGTAAGGTTTATCTCTTCACATAATTCTAAGTACCCACAAAACTAATATTTATAACCTATTATTATCTAAATAATCTTCCCCATTATTCTTTAATTTTCGACAATAACTAGTTCATACTTATTACTTTGAAATCCGAAATGAATGAGAGGAAATAGTGTATTGCTCTAATATACCTATATCCACCTTCTCCTCCCGCCAATAAATACCTATTTATTCAGACTATTAAGATAATAGAAATGAATCATGTAATTATTTTCCACCCTCTCTATACTTGTACATAAGTTACTAAAGGAGGAGATAATTTGAAGAAAATACTAATCGCACCAATTATCCTTTCTACTACTCTCTTTTCTGCCGCCCTTCCGTCCAGCGATGCCCTTGCCGTCCAACCCCAGGAACACGCTGTAAATACAGCCTCAAAAGAATGGAATGAGATTGCCAATGTCCCTCTTTTTGTAAAAGAAAAGCAGGCAGTCAAACGCCTTGCAGTTAATTCTAATGATGCTCTTAACTATCTGGATCAACATAAAAGTAAAATTGGAATGAAGAATCCCAAAGCCAGTTTGAAAGTGAAGGAATCAAAAAAAGATGAGCTGGGGATGACCCACGTCCGCTTCCATCAAACAAAGAATGGACTGCCTGTTGAAGGATCTGAAATCATTGTTCACTATAACAAAAACAGTGAAATCACAGCTGTGAATGGCTCTTACAATGAACAAGTGGAAACGAGCGAACTGAATACGTCTACGCTCGTTACCAGCGAAAAAGCGGTAGAAGCAGCGAAAGCCTCTGTTCATGCTCCAGAAAAAACAGAATACACTCCTACATCGGAACTCGTAATCTACCCGTTTGAAGGGAAAAATCATGTGGCCTATAAAGTGAATGTGAACTTCCTGGGAGAAGAGCCTGGAAACTGGTTTGTGTTCGTTGATGCGAAAAGTGGAAAAGTGGTGGATCAATACAATGGAATCATGCATTCCGAAGAGATCAAAACTCAAACAGGAACAGGAACAGGTGTATTGGGTGAACATCGTCTTCTACATATCTCACAAGTAAAGGAACCGCATTCAGGCACCGAATTCCAGATGGCGGATTATAGCCATGAGGATTTGGAGGGGATTTTAACGTACGATTATCCTTCAAGAGAGATATTCTCCAATAAGGATGCTTCATTTAAATCAGAGTACGATCGTCCTGCCGTGGACGCCCATTTTAACTCAGAGAAGGTGTATGAATATTATCTTAATGAGCATGACCGAAATTCCCTTGATGATGAAGGAATGGCGATCATTTCTTATGTTCATTATGGAACAAATTATAACAACGCCTTCTGGAACGGTCGCCAAATGACGTACGGTGACGGTGATGGAGAATTCATGGTTCCATTATCTGCCGGTCTTGACGTGGCCGCCCATGAAATGACTCATGGGGTCATTTCCAACTCCGCCAACCTTGTGTACCGCTTTCAACCAGGGGCGCTAAATGAAGCTTTCGCAGATATCTTCGGTGCATTGATCGATGACGAGAACTGGGAGCTCGGTGAAGACATCATGGCACCGGCTGCCAAAGCAGACGGCAGAGAATCTCTTCGCAGCTTAAGTGACCCAAGCAAATACCCGGTAGGAGCAAAATATGTAGAGTACGGAAATGGTGAAGGCAAATATCCATCGCACATGGATGAATTTTACGATCTTCCCCGTTCCTTGGATAACGGAGGTGTTCATATTAACTCGTCCATCATTAATCATGCCGCCTACCTCACGGCTCAGGATATTGGACGCGAAAAGCTCGGAAAAATTTATTACCGGGCATTGACGATTTATTTGACGCCTGTGTCTGATTTCAGTGATGCCCGTCAAGCGATCATTCAATCTGCTGTCGACTTGTATGGAGAAGGCAGTGCAGAGGCAGAAGCAGCTGCCGGTGGCTTTGATTCTGTGGGGATTATGGAGTAAAATAGGATATTAAAAAAGCATGAAGATCCATTCTTCATGCTTTTTTACGTTTCTCATAACCATTCAGGTAAGGAATTTTCTAGAAATACATTTTTCTCGAACTCCTCTGGAGACATTGGGTGACCAATCCCATATCCTTGCACCAAATCACAGTTACTAGTTTTCAAGAACAGGTATTCCTCCTGACTCTCCACCCCTTCTGCGGTTACGTTTAAGTGAAGGTGTTTTGCCATGGATATAGTGCTTCTTACAATGGCCTGGTGATCTTCATGAGAAGTAATTCCTCTAATGAAGGATCGATCGATTTTCAATGTATCTAAGGGATATTTCTTTAAGTAACTAAGAGATGAATAGCCCGTTCCAAAGTCATCCATAGATAAACTTACTCCTAACCTCTTTAGTTCCTGTAGTTTAAACACCATCACTTCTTGATCGCACATGGCAATGCTTTCTGTTACTTCTAAATCAATGTAAGCTGGATTAATACTGTATCTCTTGATACTTTCTTCTACTTTACCAACAAATGATTTGTCCAGAAGTTGTCTAATCGATATATTAACGCCTACTTTCAATGCTTTGTATCCCGCTTTTTGCCATTGCTGATTTTGTTTCAAAGCATGATCGAGTACCCATTGCCCAATAGGGATAATCAGCCCGGTTTCCTCAGCTATTGAAATGAATTCAGCTGGTGATACATTACCTAAGCTGCTACTTTCCCAGCGGATGAGTGCTTCCATTCCACATATCGATCCTGTCTTCACATTTAAGAGTGGCTGGTAAACAAGGTGAAATTCTTCCTTTTCGAGAGCATTGCGTAATTCTTTCTCAATAACCATTTTCCTATAAAACTGTTGATTCATTTCTTTGCTGAACAGTTGAAAGCTGTTCTTTTCTCGATCTTTAACATAATACATTGCTGTATCCGCATTTTTCATTAACGTTTTTGCATCTTCACCATCTTCCGGATACATGCTGATTCCGATACTGGGGGTAATATAGAATTCTTGATCCATGATTAGAAACTCTTCGCTAAATTGTTCAAGAAGGAGCTTGGCTGTTTTAGTCGCTTTTTCTCTTGAGAAATTAGGAAACAGTAAAGTGAATTCATCGCCACCCTGTCGATAGACCTTTGAATTAGACAGCTGATTTATTTCAAGGAATTTCTCTAATCGTCTTGAAACTTCTATTAATAGCAAATCTCCAAAATCATGACCCAAAGTATCATTAATATATTTAAACCTGTCCAAATCAATCAACATGATAGCAGCGCTGATGTTATGAGAAGTGTGATCTATTAAAACAGAGGTTAAATCCTCATTGAACAGTCTTCTGTTCGGTAAACCTGTTAATACGTCATGATTTGCTTGATGAATGAGTTCGTCTTCATGCTTTTTTCGCTGTGTAATATCTGTTGATACCCCCAGCAAAATGGTATCGTCCCCACTGACGATCGGAATTTTCGTCGTTTGCAGCCACCTGATATTCCCTTCTTTATCAGTGAAATATTCCTCGGGAATGGATACACCTTTTAACTCTGAAAGGATCGCTTTATCATTACGATAAATAGAAGCAGCCATTTCTTTATCAATTTGTATGTCGAAGTCCGTTTTCCCGAGCATTTCTTCTTTGGTTAAACCATAAAGCCCTGCATAGGATCCATTCACTAGAGAATACCGTCCATCTTTATCTTTTGCATAAATGTAATTAGGATTTAAATCAATTACTGTTCTTAGGAAAAGCCGTTGTTCATCAAGCTGTTTGTTCATATCTCTAACAATTCCAACATGCATTCGGTTCGAAAGAATTAAAATGGATATGGCAAACACCATGACTGATATGGCACTGGGAAGCAATCTGGATTCAGGAAACATATTTAAAATCCCTATTCCATACCCAACAGCTGTAGAGAGTAGAAAATGAAACAAAAATGACCGCAAAGCTGAATGATGTATTCTTTTAGAAATAAAGAATGAAAGGATCATACTTAATCCAAATAAAAACACATTCGTATGGAAGACCCATGATAATTCCCCGTATACAGGAAAATAAAATTCAAAGGATCCCTTTGGTTTTATTAGAATAAGTGTATCAATTCCATGCCTGCTCCAGCCTACTAAATAAACAATAAAACTCCAGACATAAAAGAAGATAACGCTATATTTATTCATCACAAAACGCCATTTACTCCTTTTAAAGCTTGGAAATTCTTCTTGATAAATGGTGTATGCCACATAATACAACGTTGGAGATACAAGGATGGATCCTATTCGAAATAATCTGAAATACAGATCGATGGTTTCCTGGGATAATACACCATAAGCAAACAATAAAGCTACATCCACCTGCCAAAAAGACGCTAATAGCAGGAATAGAAATAAGACTTTAGAAAGTTTACTTTTCTTGAACAATAAAAGAACAGTAATCCCAATACTAAGTGGAATAAGGGCGACTAGAAGTAAAAAAAGAAAAAACATATGAAGTAAACCCCCTATTTAGTAACGATGACACAAGCGTTATTCCCACTATTTCCATGAGTCGTAATACTTACAGTGCTTACTGGTTGATAGACGGTTTGGTACACAATCGGTAAGTCTTCAAATCCCTTCCCTCCTGTCTTAATTGTAGGAGGTATGAACCCATATTCAATAGAAAGTAAAGCAGAAATCATTTGTATGGCTCCCATCGCTGCAAAGGAGTGACCAGTCATTCCCTTTATGGATGTTAGCGGAACTGTGTTTGTCAATAGTTTTTTATGTATGATCCCTTCAATTCGATCATTGGTTTTGAGTCCCAGGGCTTGACTATTTACATAGCAAGGAACAGTATTCCCTAACGTTTCTTTATAAACAGAAAGCATCTCTTCTCCCGTTTCATCAGTATGCAAAATAGGCTTACCTTCATTCCTTGAGCATACTTTTTCAACTCTGCCATATATGGTTTTACCATGCTTTAGCGCTATCTCTTCAGTCTCTAATACCATAATCCCTGCACCTTCTGAAAGAACAAAACCTTGATGATCTGTTGAAAAAGGGACGCCTGTTTCATTGATATGTACACCGGAAGTAATGGCCCTGGTCTTAATAAATCCATTGATACTCCATTGTCCAAGTGGTGCATCTGTCCCACCAACTATACAAGCATCAACTTGTCCGGCTTCCAATAAGAGTTTTGCCAATAGAACCGCATCTAAACTTGCTGTGCACCCTGTGGTTATGGTAAAGGTCGGACCTCTTGTACCTATATGTTCCGCTACGGTAGCTGATAATGTATGTGAGTCAACAAGTGAGACTCCATGCAATGGATACTTCTTCATGTTCAGTGCGACTGAAGAATAGTGCTCCACTTCAAGAATGGCTCCAGCTGAAGTACCTATAATGATAGCAATTCTATGGGGGGCGCATGATAATCCAGCCATTTCAACAGCATCATTCGCAGCAGCTAATGCCATTCTTGTGGACCGGGGATACCTTGTATAATTTTTTTCTCTCAAAATCGCAAAATCATCTTCTATTAATCCGGCAATTACACTGGACTGATCTTTGCCTCTATTTTCAAGAACGGAGTGAGTGCATATACCGTTCCTTAATACCCTTTGAAAGTCTTCTTTACTTAATACACCTGGTGCCTTAATTCCGTACCCTGTTATCACAATGTTGTCCACTGAAATCATCCTTTAAATTAGTAGAAGACGGTGTTACTATAACACGTTACAATGCTTATTATATATGAGATAACTAGACATAACCTATCATTTCACGACAAATATCTAGGAAGATAGATACATTTCTTAAAGGTAAATATAAAGTTAAAACAGTGGATAACACGAGATGATTAGTTCTAGTCTTCTTATAAGGATTAAAAAGTTGAATTATATAGAAAAGCATGAAGATATTTCTTCATGCTTTTAAGAAAATGCATATTGCACCGTTATTAACTACTGCCCAAAATCAAACCGCTCTTCAAAATCAAAAGGTATCTGGAATTGATCACGTTCCCCCGTTAAATACGCCACATCAAAATACGTCTTCTGAGGCCTTGGCAGTTTATCCACCCATGGGGAGTAGGTTTTAAACCTAATCACCTTATCAGATTCATCGAATTCTGCAAATCTCATCCAGCCATTGCCACCGTGATAGCTTGACTGGTAGTCGACCAGCATTTGTAAAACCTGATTACCTGCTGCATTTTTTTTCACTCTGTGAGTGGAGCCTTGATGATGGCCATTGACCGTCATGAATACCTGGTTAAAAGGATGGACCAGTTCATCCCAAGCCAGTGTCCCCCTCTCTGTCTCAATGGGAGTGTCTCCCTCTATGTTGAGGATTTGATGAGAAAGAAGGATGGTTGGTGTTTTGGGATGTGCTTTTAGAACCTTTTTTGCCCATGGAATGTCCTCCTTCATATGTTCCATGTCGAGGGATAGGAATAAGTAATGATAGCTTCCCGCTTTAATGATGGAATACGAACTATATCCAGTAGGGGAAGCCCCTTTAAAATACGATTTGTCCTTAAAACGACCTGACCCATAATATTTAAGATAGGGATTTCCTTTACCGTAGTCATGATTCCCGGCAATCGTTACATACGGTGCCTTTCCCTGGTCGAGGAGACCGACGCTTGTAGACGAGTGGACCCATTCCTCCAACGAATCGCTTTGATCGACCATGTCTCCTAAGAAAGCGGTCATGGCGAAATTCAACTTTTCATATTTCTTAGAAATCCATCTCATTTGTTCTTTGAAAATTTCTGGTTTAGAGCGTACCGTTTTTTGAGGATCAGGGACAAAAAGAAAGGAATAATTTTTCTTTTTTGTTCGTAAGGATTGATAGTGATTGGACCCGTTTTGGACGTGGTCACCCGCCTTTTGTTGGATAAGCCATTCTTCTTGTGGAAGAGCTCGATTGGCGATGCGTATTTCCTGTAAATTCCCCGAAAACAAGGCATCTGCTTTGTTCTCTTTTTCTGATGCCCCGATATTCCATCCCTTTCCTTTTGCAACATCAATCCCGAATATTTCAGCGTCAGTGGAGTGCCTGAAGTCAGCCACTCCATTTATATAGATGCTTGAATGTTTCCCATCATTAACGACCGCTACATGATACCAGTTTTCTACACTATCAAGGGCAAGGGACCAATCTGTCTCGCTGCGTTGAAGATTTAATGGCTGACTGGCCCACTGGACTTGTTTAAAATCGGAGACAGATAAGGTGGAGCGCCCGCCACCCCTTGACATAATGCCCATTCCACCGTGATCTTTAGGAGAGAACTGTTTCGGCAGTTTGAATAATACCTCGATGGTATATCCGTTTTTAAAGCGATTATGATTCAAAGGGGCATCCTTGTCGGTTTGAAAATATTGACCTCCGGCATCACTTTTTTTGTGATGAAACTGCAGAGTCTCCACCCCATCCTTTTGTTCGTAATCTTCTTCAGACCAGCGTACGGAAGGAATCTTTTGATTGGAGTCTTCCAGGTTGATTAACCGGAGATGATTCGCGTTCCCACTTACATCTCTCATCACCAAATCCTTTTCGGTGATGGTCCCGGATTGAATATAATCCTTTGAGAAGATCCAGTGGGCGGCAATGGCTGAAGAAGGACCTTTCTCTTCCATGTCCCGTCCGGAAATGACAGGAGGGAACAACACCCAAAGCAGAACCATCAAACCCGCAAGTCCCGTTATGAATAGCAGGTGTTTTTTGTCTAATCTCAATGTCGTCCCTCCTTTACAGGCGTTTTCTAGTTAGTATGGACCGTGTCGAATAATAGATGTATCGCATTGAAACAAAAAAAAAATCCTCTAATGAATCATCATTAGAAGATTTTATTCGAGCACTTCACTCACTGAGGTCCGTCCCTCTCATCAACCGGATTTTTTGACCAGGCTCCACTAATTCCAATAGTTCAAGGTCTTTCTCGAGAATGCTTCCGATCACGTTCACGGCAGGGTTTTTCTCCAGGTCATTTCGGACAATCTGCATTTCCCCTTTGTAGCGTCCATACAGAGCATTGTCCTGGGTGATGGTGCCTCGTGGTCTTTCTACAGTATTTGAAGGGGGAACATCGTGACTCTTCCTTGTATCCAGCAATCGATACACATCTCTTCCCGGATCAGGTCGGAGCTGATATTGTCCTTCCATTTCAACGCCGCCCTCATATGAAAGCTCCAATACATTTTCTTGATCAACATCCGCTAGTTTACGAAGCAATTCCTGTGAACATCCGGGATCCCCAATGAATACACCCTGAACACCCCAGTACCTCAATTGTATGGCACTCACAAATGGGTTTTGATCACGATGATCTTCCAAAGTTGGGAGACCCTTGTATAACGGTCCTCTTTTTTCATCGTCACCCGGGATAAAGGCATAAACCGGAATGTTTATAGCTTCAAACAGTCTTTGCTGTTTCATAAAGTAAGCCCGATCCAATCCCGTTTCAGGCTTGGGGTAGAAATTATGCCACGCAATCATGCTTCCTGTTTCCAGTCCGCTGTCGATCCAATCTTTCAGTTCCCTTTCCTCGACGGTACTGGCATTGATGGCAATCTGGAAGTGATGGGATAACGCCACCATCTCTTCTGCCGTAAACCCATCATCCAGACGCAGTGCCGTCAAACCCAATCCTTTTAACTCTTCAAAGCTGTCTAACCCTAAAAAGGAAGGCGTGTTCTTTGAAACATCAGCAAACACTTCGAATCCTTCTCTTTGAAAAATGGATAACAGGTGACGGACATGCTCCCTGCTATACACCGACTCTTCAGGAATGTGAAGAGAAGTGAACGCAAGCTTGATACCTAATGAAGAAGCTCGAAGAATTCTCTCTTCGGCTCCTTCGTCAGATAAATAAACGGAGATCCCGATCATTCGAACTCACTCGCCATTTCGTCTTTAAAGCCAACCAGATACGTGATGGCAAATCCGGCTGCATAGGCAATTAAAAGTCCGATCGTGTAGTATAGAATTTCTCCTGCATTCACAAGGAAAATCAGGGGCAATCCTGATACACCGATCGCGAATGTCGCAACATCAAAGTACGCTTGGAATGCTCCTCCGAATCCGGCACCTATACAAGCTGTCAGGAATGGTCGGCCTAGTGGTAACGTCACACCAAAGATAAGCGGTTCACCAATTCCAAGCATCCCTGCCGGAAGTGCTCCGCCAATCGCTCTCTTCAACTTCTTCTTCTTCGTTTTCATGAAGATCGCGAAGGCTGCTCCAACCTGTCCTGCTCCACCCATTGCAAGGATCGGAAGAAGCGGGTCGTCCCCGATCGTGTTGATCAGTTCCAAATGAACCGGTGTCAATCCTTGATGCAACCCGGTTACGACGAGTGGCAGGAAGGTGGCACCAAGTACAAATCCAGCGACCAATCCACCCATTTCAATCAATGAAAGGAGTCCGTTCGTGATTAAATCTGAAATAAATCCACCTACCGGCATGAATACCGTGTATGTTAATAGTCCTGTGACAAGTAACGCAATGGTCGGTGTAACGATAATGTCCACAGCCTGGGGAATCACTTTGCGAACATTTTTCTCCACGAACGCCATGAAAATGGCTGCAATCAATACCCCGATCAATCCGCCCCGGCCTGGAAGCAGATTTTCACCAAATAGCGTGACATCACCAATGGCAGGGTTGATGATCAGAATACCCGCCAAGCCACCAAGTGCTGCAGATCCACCGAACTCCTTCGCCGCATTCATCCCGACAAGGATACCAAGGTAGCCGAATAACCCACTTCCGATGATTGATAGCATCATCACAAGCTGTGACTCACCATTTAACCAGCCGGCTTGAACGAAGAACTTCGTAAATCCTGTAATCAATCCTGACGCAATCAACGCAGGAATCAGTGGAATGAAGATATTTGCCACTCGTCTCAGAAGTAATTTAAATGGTGTGCTGTTCTTCTTTTTCAAATCCGCTTTTTGCTCAGCGGCACGGGCTTTCAGATCAAGATCACCTGATCCGGATGCAACCAGTTTCCCGAATTCTTCCGTTACTTTATTGACCTTACCCGGCCCTAAAATGACCTGATACGTTTCGTCTTCTACAAATCCCAGTACTCCTTCAATTTTCTTGATGTTGGCTTTTTGCACCAGATCTTCGTTATACACTTTCACTCTCAGTCTGGTCATACAATTTTCATAACTTGCTATATTATCGGCACCGCCAAACTGCTCTAAAATGATGCCAGCTAATTCCTTATTCGTCATTGTTCACCTTCCCCTTTCAAGTTGTATTCATTTCCCCTTCTATTCCTATGAAGAGAACTGGACAGGTACCCCTATACAAAAATCCTATTTTTCAATGGCTAAACGAACATAACCATTGGCATCTTCTAATCGGCTCTTCGCTTCTTCATAGCCACAGCCAAGAGTGATCATGACAATGGATGGTTTCACTTCGTTGTTCGCTTTCTTTAAGGTGGATGCTGCGGTTTCTCTATCAGCACCTGTGATGCTTTCAATGATCCCGATCGCCCGCTGTTCAAGCTTGTAATTACTGATATTCACATCCACCATCAGGTTTCCATAGGCCTTTCCAAGCTTGATCATGGCCGCTGTCGAAATCATGTTGAGGACCATTTTCTGTGCAGTACCGGCTTTTAATCGAGTGGATCCGGTCAATGCTTCCGGTCCGGCATCTACTTCAATCGCATGCTTTGCTTCAGCAGAGATTTTCGAGCCTGTATTACAGGACAGGGCAACCGTTGTCGCACCGAGTTCCCTTGCATATCTTAGACCACCGATGACATATGGGGTACGTCCGCTCGCTGCAATCCCGACGACCGTGTCCACCTCTGCCAGCCCTATTTCTTTCAGGTCGGATACACCTAGCTCCTCATCATCCTCTGCTCCCTCAACCGCTTTGACGAATGCTTTCTCCCCGCCGGCAATCAATCCGACCACGACGTCACTGCTGACACTAAAGGTCGGTGGACATTCCACCGCGTCAAGCACACCGAGTCTGCCGCTTGTACCTGCACCTATATAAATCAATCTCCCGCCTTGAGAGATGGACTTCACTACTTCGTCAACCACTTGTTCCACTTGAGGAATCACCGCTTGAACGACCGAAGCGACCTTCTGATCTTCCTCATTCATCATGCGGAGAATCTCACCTGTACTGGCCGTATCGATCCCCAGCGTATTCTGATTCACCTTCTCTGTTGATAATTCAAAAAATTTATCTTCTTTCATAAGTCATTCCTCCTAGAAAATCTGAATGCGTTTTCATTACTTATATTAATATCACTTTTAAAATAATATTTCAATTGTATTTTTAAATATATGAAATTTTATTTTAAAATAGACCGATGTTTTTTGTGGAAAAGGAGGAGAAGTTTTCTAGTTGGGGGGTACATTCATTAAAGTAAACATGGTTGTTTTTTAACAGTAGAAAGTACTGGTTGATTTCCGCTTCAGGTGCTCGCTTTCCGCGGGGCGTGAGTTGAGCCTCCTCGGGCTTTGCCCTGCGGGGTCTCAACTGTCTAGCTCCGGCGGCTAGCCCCTCGAGGTCATAAGCTAAATGGTCCAAGAAGGCAAAAAACGCCTTCCCGGCCCATTCATCTTATGCTTGTCGGGGCTGGGCGAGCCGCCTCCGCTTTTCGTACTTTCCCGCTATTCCCGCAGGAGTCGAGCACCTTCCGCTCCAATCAACTTTCGCAGCATAAAGTTTTTTATATGAACCAATATAAATGAATGTGTAGAAGACAACCTTTAAAAGAAAGCAGTTATCCTTTTAAAAATTAGAAAATCTGTTTTCTTTATATTATTTTTTACTCTGCTGGAAGAACTTGTTTTACATGACAATACAGTCCCGTTAAGAGCAAAGAATTTAACGACAAATAGGAGTTGGAACAGGCTTCCTACTCCTGTTTTTTCTTTATTTCATGTTTGTCTTTCTTTACACCCAGAGGGTCCGTCCCTCAAAAATCGATCTGTGGATCATTTGGAATGTCTGCTGAATCAAGCATACCGGGATGGAATCCTGGAAGATATAGTTCGCTTTCGGTCCTTCTCAAAGCTCGGCGGGATGGGAAGCTGGCGAAGTGATTCATGGTGGCAGCCGCCCGTTCCCGTTGTTTGGTGATGACTTTTTCAGAACAGTTGATTTCCAACCGCTCACCATTCGTAAACTGGATGTATGTTTTCCCTTCAGAAGTGGATGATGACTCGATATGCTGGCAGAATAACCAGATGCAATCATAGTGTGTTGGGGCCATGGTAGGTATACAATAGATGAACTCTTGTGGGCAAATCATGAGAGGTGTTTTTCGTAAATACTTGGTAGCATGCCGAACGGCTTTGATCCTGCCGTCATATGTCGACCGGTAAGCCATACAGGATTCATCTAAAATCTCCATAATCGATTTTTTGCTGAACGTCTTTCTCCCCGAGTAGTCATAAATGATAGACCGATGGATCCCATCATAAGCAGGACAAATCGCCAAAGTCCTTCGAGTAACCAGCACTTCTAAACCATTCAATCAAAACACCTTCCTTTTCCTTTTTAATAAAGCCCCTTTTATCAGAATCTTCTTATATATGAGACTTTATTACTATTATATACTAATGTCAGGAGATTTCCATTTATATTTGTATATTTTTCGGGAAAAATCTCATAATTTGAGGAAATGGAATATTTCCTGGGAGATAGTGTCGAGAAAAGGAGCTCAAAAATGGATGAATGAGTAGTGAGATCAGATATCATAAGGGATTAAAAAAGCCTCCATTCGATACACGAGTGCATCAAATGGAGGCTTCCTCATTTATTATTGTGCCAAAAGTGATTCAACCACCGAATCAGATATGGCTCCTTCTCCACCAAGAATATAATACATATCGGTAACCGGAGCGAACATAGCAAGAGTATCCATCGTTGTATACTGTGCCTCTTTTGGATGAGTCAATACTACGGGATTCCCTTCTACAGCTGCCAGTGCAGAACCAGCCAGGGCATCAGGATAGTTCTTACCCGTTGCGATGAATGGTGTGGACATGTTCAATTCACCAGCGAAGTAGTTGATGATACTGCTATTCGTTTCATAACGGTCAATTCCACTTAAACGTTCATAGTTCATGAACTCCTCAGCCACCATTTCCGGGATGGCTGATTCCCCGCCAATTACGTAGAACTGCTCGAACATGCTCTCTTCCATGAAGCTGCGCACAGAATCCGGTGTACCGTTTTTCTTTGTTAATAAAATCGGCATTTCAAGGGAAGCCGCTATCGGAGCAATGGAAAGGGCATCTGCGAAGCTTTGCCCCGTTGCCACGACTGCACGATCGGTGAAACCTAATTGTTCAGCGATTTTCACAGATGTTTCATAACGATCGGCTCCTGAGATGCGTGAAATCGTCTTGATACCTAAATCTTTCATCTCTTTCTCGACATTGGCTGTAATAACTGATTTACCGCCAACCAGAATCACCTTTTTCACTTTCAAGCGTTTTAGTTCGTCCTTCACCGACTTAGGAAGGGTTGTCGTATTGGTTAACAATAATGGGGCATCTTGGTGATAAGCAAGAGGTGTTGCGCTTAATGCGTCCGGGTAATTACGCCCTGTGGCAATGACCGCTACATCAGATTGCTCCCATCCTTTACTTGAAATCTTCACTGCCGTCTCATAACGATCGGTTCCAAAGAGTCGTTCCGTTCCAATATTCGCTTGATCGATCCCTGTAACGGCACTTAAGGCATCCAATCTTCCCCAGCCGGATACAGTATCATATCCCGGAAGCACCAATTCTGCAGGATACGGATACTCATCTTCGTAATAATAACCGTTGCCCGGGTTATCTTCTTCGTCAAACGTAATATCCACAGCTGTTCTTGTTAACACTCTCTCTACTTGAGCCGGCGTTAACCCGGCATCATGGGAAAGCAGTAAACCAGCTACCGCTGCCACATGAGGTGTCGCCATAGACGTTCCACTCATATAGGTCACGTTTCCATCTGGAACCAGACTGGGAATATTCGTTCCCGGTGCAACCAGGTCAATTCCATTTCCAAAGTTTGAGTAGTCTGAAACAAGGTCCATATTATTTGTCGCTCCAACAGAAACAACATACTTTGATGAACCAGGGTAAGAAATTTCTTCCATTCCGTCATTACCTGTAGCCGCTACCACGGTCACTCCATGGTCATCGGCATATTTCAATGCGTACTCAATCACACGGCTATATGACCCGCCAAGACTTAAGTTAATGACTTGAGCTCCGTGATCGACAGCATATTTGATCCCGTAAGCGATTTGTTCTGTATCACCGCTTCCGGATGCATCAAGCACTTTAACGGGAAGAATCTTTGTGTGAGGATTGATCCCTGCCATCGAATAGTGATTATTCGCTTCTGCTGCAATGATGCCTGATACATGGGTTCCATGTCCGTGGTCATCCATCGCATCTGAATTTCGTCCTACAAAATTATAACCGTCATCCTTTAGGACATGATGACTCAGATCTGCCAGCGTGTGGTCCACACCTGTATCCACTACAGCAATGACCGTATCTTCCAGGTCTTTTTCTTTCAAGATCTCCTGAAGCTGTTCGTACTGAATATCGGCATCAGGGGTACCTCCGTTGTCTCCATTATTCTTAAGGGACCACTGGTAAGGATATTGAGCATCGGAAGACAGAGCTTTATATTGTTGGACTGGTTCAACAAACTCGACTTCAGGCAGCTTCGCAATCTCTTTTGAAGTAGCTTTTAATGATGCTGTGGAGACTTTACCAGAAGCGTTTCCATCTACTTCTACTACATACATATTTGAGAAGAAAGAATCGTTCGCCTTTAAAGGGGAAATGGAGTCCACACCCATTGATTTTGTTTTCCCCTGGATACTTGCTGCATCTTTCTTATCTTTTAATTTCACGATTAAACGGGTTTCATCACTGGCAGCCTTAATAGGAGAAAGTCCTGCTTTTGCCAGAATAGTAGAAACCGTTGAGTTCGTCAGGTTTGAAATCCCGACGCTCTTACCTGTGTTCTCGATTTTCTCCTGGATGAACTCAGGAGTTGATTCAAGTGCATTGTTGTACAGATTATTGATCGCTTTTTGATCTTCTTTCGTGATTTTGTATGAACTTGCACTGCCATTGGCTGCAACATCAGTAAACAAATCCTTTAATTGAACAAGATCATGGTAGACACTATCACGCAGTGTTTTACTGAAGACCATTTTTGAACTGATAAACGGAGCCGCTTTGTAATACAGAGCAGACAACTCTTGACCTTTTTCCGTTTTCGCTAAGACCGTTTCACGGACGGTACGTAAATCTCTTAAAATACTTTTTCCATTTTCTCTTTCTTTCGTGCTTAATTCCGCTGGACACTCCTCAGCAATGGCTTCATCAGAAGGAGGTAACGTAATGCCATCATAGCTGACTGTGTACGGAATCGCCATATCTTCAAACTCTTCTTCGAACTCTACATACTCTTCTTCCATTCCATATGACTCAATCTTAATATAATAGGGACCGACCCAGGAAATCGGGAAGTCGATGATCGCTGGTTCATTTTGAAAAGAATAACCCATATATCGATCAAAGGCTCGATTATCGATCGCATTTTCCAGACTGGAATAAACCGTCACATTTAATTCCAATTCTGATTGAAGCTTCATCCGTAAATGGGTAAAATCTTCAATTTCACTTTCAGAAGGATCAACCTTATACCAATGAACGTTTTCAGAGACATCGAATTCCCCATCGACCGGTGTCCCAATCGTCAACGTTCCTTCCTCATGCGGTACACCAGACTCTTCCGCCCCCGCTTCCGTCACGGAAAACTGGCTGAAAATCAACGAAAAAACGAAAACCAAAGCTACTAAACTGCGAATCTTTTTCATGTAGAACCTCCACCAATTTAAAATTAAACTACAGAATCTATTAAACCATAGAATTCATAAATTGGAAATATATTATATTTATAGGAAAAATATAGGATTTTAGTAGGAGTAAACCCGGTCAAGAAACAAATAAAGAGCCAGCCCCTGTTCATAATAAACAGAGGCTGGCTCAAAATGGATGTCCGTCCCTCCTTATAACTGGGTCAGGAACATGGACAATGCCGGGAAGTAGGTGATGAGTAACAGGTCAAATACCATGACGACGATGAATGGTGTGACAGCCCGGATCAGTTTATCGTAGGAGACATCTGCGATTCCTTTTACGATAAAGAGGTCCAGTCCTACTGGAGGTGTGATTAACCCGATGGAAAGGTTCACAACCATCACAACTCCGAAGAATACAGGATCGATCCCCACTCCCATGGCGATCGGCAGAAGCAGCGGTGTCAAGATTGTAATCGCGGCCGAAGCGTTCAAGAAGCAGCCTGCGATAAAGAAAATGATATTGAACATGAGTAAGATAAGTAACTTATTGTCTGAAATGCTTGTCACAAGTTGAGTAAGTTGCTGTGGAATCTGTTCTGCTGTCAAGAGCCATCCGAATAAGTTGGCTGCTGCGATGATGAATACGACCATCGCTGTCATCTTACCGGCTCTAAGGAATGATTCGGGTATGTCCTTCCAATCCATATCTTTGTACACGAATTTATTAATAATGAAAGCATACGCTGCAGCTGCAGCACCCGCTTCGGTCGGGGTGAAGATCCCTCCGCGGATTCCGAAAATGATGATCAGCGGCAGAACGAGAGCAAGTGCCCCTTCGAATAATGTGCGCCTAAACGTAGTGAATTCAAACTTCCCTGCTTCTTCGGAGTAGTTATTCTTCCTTGTAATCCAATAATTCAACATCATGATGGAAAGACCGATGATGATTCCAGGGACAATTCCTGCCGTAAATAGATCCCCGATTGATACACCCGCTGTAACTCCATACACGATCATAGGAATGGAAGGGGGAATGACCACTGCAATCGTACCTGCACTTGCTACCGTGGCAGCAGCGAAGCCTTTGTCATATCCTTTCTGTTCCATCATGGGAATCATCATTTTCCCGACTGCAGCCGTATCAGCAGCCCCAGAACCTGAAATTCCTGCAAAAAACATACTTGTTAACGTAGATACCTGTGCCAAGCCTGCACGAATCCAGCCGACCGTTGCAAAGGCAAAGGCCGCAATCCTCCGTCCCATGCTTCCTGACATCATGAATTCTCCTGTCAGCATAAAAAACGGGATAGCCAATAGTGGAAATGAATCCGTCGATGTGATTAACCTCTGAGGAATGACTTCCAGTGGTACATAATAAATGCTTGCCAGAAATCCAGCTACTGAAGCCCAGATGAGAGAAATGGCGATCGGGACTCCTATCAGCATCAAAAGAAACAAAATACCAAGAGCTACTACGGCAACGGTCATACGATCTCCCCCTTTTCATTAACTTATATTTGTTTGCTGCTGAACTTCTTCTACCTTCATCGCATCTTGGACGTCAACTTTTCCCTGTCTCACTTCATAAATATTGCTTACGGAGTGGATAAGACAGATGATGGAGCTGATCAGTACTGTAACGTAGATGAGCGTCATGTTGATCCCCATTGCCGGAGATATTTGCAGATTCGTATATTGCAGGATTCTGCCGCCAAAAAATATGAGGAAAAGAAACAGAGCTGAGTTTATCGCTTCCATAAAATAATGAAGATACTTCTTGGGCTTTTCAGATAAATAATGATGCAGGATTTCTACTTGGGCATGACCTTTTGCTTTGTATACAATACCTATCCCCAAAAATACAATCCACACAAATAAATAACGAATGAGTTCTTCCGCCCAAGTCAAGTTAAAGACGGAAAAGTCAACCATAGGCAAAGCTTCATTCAAGAATGAGCTTTGAAGAACAAACCGGGAAAAAACCTGATAAACCGTGGTGACAAAAGCAATCATAAAAAACCCTATCATAATCCATCGACTGATCCGATCTACCTTATTACTCAAATGAGAGATGAACTGTTTCAACATGTAACCCCCTTTTATTCCCGTAGACTTTCAATCTTTTCAAATAACTCTTTTCCAATGGATGCTTCAAACTCCTTGTAAACAGGTTCTACCGCTTTTCTGAATGACTCTCTGTCAGGGTTTTCCTCGATTTGGATGTCTGTCTTTTTTAAATCTTCGAGTAGTTTCTTTTCATCTTCAAGAGCTACCTGTCGTTCATATTGGACGGCTTCCTTTGCAGCTTCATCGACCACTTCTTGTAGATCTTCCGGGAGGGTGTCAAAGGTTGTTTTACTCATGATGAATACGGCGGCGTCGTAGTTGTGGGCGGTTAAGGATAAGTATTGTTGGACTTCGTTGAATTTATTAAGGTAAATCTGGGCCAGTGGATTTTCTTGGCCGTCTACCACATGCTGCTCTAAAGCAGTATACAATTCCCCGAACGGGATGGGGACAGGGGTGGAATCAAGTGCTTTGATGAAAGAAATATAAGGTGGTGATTCTTGAACACGGAGCTTCAGATTCGCTGCATCAGCGCTCGTTTTAATCGGCTTCTTGTTATTCGTCATATGTCTCCAGCCGTTTTCCATATAACCAAGGTTAATGAGTCCCCTATTCTCCAGGTCGGAAGCGATATCGTCTCCGATCTCACCATCCAGCACTTTGAAAGCATGTTCCCTGCTTTCAAATAAGTATGGAAGATTAAGAAGATTGAACTTCGGAGCAAAGTTCGTGACAGGAGCGACAGAACCGATGTGGAAATGAATGGATCCGATCTGGGCACCTTCAATTTGATCACGGCCGTTTCCTAACTGACTGCTTGGAAAAATATCGATTTGAATCTTCCCATCTGATTTTTCTTCTACCAGCTCTTTAAACTTTAACGCCCCTTTGTGATAAGGATGCGTTTCCGTCTGCAAATGCCCGAGCCTCAGCACATATTCTGCAGATCGTTCATTTCCATTTGCCATGTTTGAACATCCACTTACCAGGATCATCATGATGATGGTTAGAAACGCCATGTATTTTTTCATGTAACACCCTCCTACTAATAAAAATGTAAGCCCTTACAATTTTTTCCGTAGATGAATTGATTACATTCTAGATGCAAAAATTCCAGTAAAAGTCATGACATGGCCGCCATCATGACTCCTTCAACTCTTAGGAGTGACAAAGTTTAACCTACTAAAGGGATTCCATGCTATGTATTCTTGACTCTCTATGCCAAGTCCTTCCCGCTTAAAAACAATGGGTCTTAGGGAACACAACAGCATCGTCTACGTTTAGGTACAGTCACCCAACCACTACCACTTATTCTATTTTCAATTTTCAAAAAAATCAATACTTTTTCAAGATTTATAGAAAAATAATCATTGAATGGACACGTTAATAGTGGTTTAATAAAATTATATTGGTTGGGTCACCGTACCATTCGTATATTTTTTAGACTTAAAGGGGGTTTTAAAGTGAGTCCGATTGGAGCCGCAAAGACGAAGGAATCGTCTATTTCCTTGGAATCCAGAAAGATGCGTAAGTCATTACGGTTGAAAAAAGGTTGGATGAAAGGAGTCATCTTAACCTTAGTACTTGCTTTACTTGCGGGGATTATCGCCGATTATCCCATTTTCTCAGTCATGGGTGTGATGATTATTTCCATTCTTCTGGGGATGAGCTGGAAAGGATTGATGGAAGTCCCAGCAGATGCAGCGCCAGGGATCACCTTCAGCAGCAAAATTCTATTGAGGACCGGGATCATTTTGATGGGATTGCGATTAAACTTTGAACAAATCCTTTCCGCAGGCTTCTCGATTGTGATCATTGATGTTGCGGTCATTGTGTTCACATTGGTTTTCATGATGTATCTCGGAAAGCTTCTATCCATTGATCGTCACCTCTCTACTTTGATTGCAGTCGGAACGGCCGTTTGCGGAGCGGCAGCCATAGTCGCCGTTGCGCCGCTTATAGGGGCAAAAAAGGAACTGACTGCTATTTCAGTTGCCTTCATTGCCATCATGGGAACGATTGTAACGATATTCTATACGTTTTTATATCCAGTACTAGGCTTCAATCCGTATGAATATGGTGTGCTGACAGGGGCCACCCTGCATGAACTGGCCCACGTGATCGCAGCTGCAGCACCTGGTGGGGACATCAGTAGTGATACTGCCATTCTGGTTAAGTTGGGGAGGGTGGCCCTTCTTATTCCTGTTGCCATTGTGTTAGGCTCCATCTTTTCCAAGAAAAGCGGGAATACGCCTGCACAAAAGCGGACATTCAAGGACTTACCCGTTCCTTGGTTCATTTTCGGATTCCTGTTCATGTGCTTAATCAATACTGTGGGAATTCTTCCTGACGCATTTACACAAATGCTGATCGCATTAAGTATTTTACTATTATCCATGGCAATGGCCGGTCTGGGCCTTAGCGTCAATTTCTCAGAATTCAAGAAACTAAGTTCCAAAGTACTCTTCACAGGTGTCGGAGGATCTTTTGCCTTAATCCTATTGGGGATTCTCCTTACTAAGTTGTAAAAGGGAAGTGCCAAATGTTTCACTAGAGGTTGAGCCACTCGACATGGTACACTGAATATACAGAATAATACCTGTCATGACATGTATCTATTCATATGAGAATCAGAAAACTTTCAAGTCTAAGAGGGTTGAGTCAACCTGATGACAGCTACCATTTCATAGATGGATAGGGGCGATTGTATGCAATTAAATCGAAAAGGCATATCTGAACAAGTGGCAGATAGCATAAAGAAGAAAATACAAGATGGAGAATTTAAAGTCGGAGACAAAATTCCCGGGGAACGGGAAATGGGAATCGAGCTTTCCGTCAGCCGGAATACGGTAAGAGAAGCATATAAGATCCTGGAAGCTTACGGCTATATCACAGCAAAACACGGCACAGGTGTATTCGTTGCAACACCTGAACATCAGATTCAAAAAATGACAGAAGCCTTCTTTGTGTCTTCTGATCAGATTGATGATTTCTTCTCCGTGCGTAAGATCCTGGAGGAATGGACGGTAAAATGGTCCATCGAAAACTCCAACGAAGAGCAATTCCGTGAATTGGAACGGATTCTGGAAGAAGCCAATGAGGTCCTCGGCGCCGGCGAAGTGAATTATGAAAGGCTGGCAGAGCTTGACCATAGATTCCATCTAACATTAGCGAACAATTCTAATAACATTGTTCTCATCCGAATCATGAATTTCCTTATTGACCTTCTATCGGAATCACGTACCAAGTCGATCCAAATTCCCGGCAGAGCCATACAGTCTGTCCAGGAGCATGCCAAGATACTGGAAGCCATGAAACAAAACAATATTAATCTGGCCCAGAAATATATGAAAGAACATATAGAGAGCGTGGAACATTCCATCAAGGAAAATATAGATTCCATTTAACTTCACATTGAAAGAGCCAGCTTCCTCACCGGGGAAGCTGGCTCTTTTGGTTTATCCGTTGATTGGTTGTTGAGAAGACAATGGGACAGGGAATTCCACTCCGAATTGGCTGCCTAATGATTGCAACTCCTCCAATACACTTTGGGATAACTGCACTCCTTCCAGCTGACGTTTATCCCGTTCCCTTTTCCTTCTCTCTCCCGGATAACGGATTTCATCGTTTCCAGGAACTTTCGGAACAGCTTTCATTTCTTCTAATAAGTTTTTAATAGAATCAAAGAATACATTCAGGTTCATGAATTTTTTTATATCCATGAGAATGAAAAAATGACCCACATTTGCGTTTTCCTCTTCCTCATCCTCATAAATACTCTTCACATGCGGCCCGAATGCCGCCCCCGTCAAGAGGCCCGTCAGGATTTCCACAGCCAGTGCCAGGGCTGCTCCCTTTGCTCCTCCTAAAGGCAGGACAGAACCGTTCAACGCCGCTTTGGGATCATTAGTCGGTTCCCCTTTTTCATCGATCGCCCATCCTTCTGGAATCGTCTGTCCCTGCTTCTCCGCTAAAATGATTTTCCCTCTTGCCACAATGCTTGTGGATAAATCGATAATGACAGGTTGATCATTCCCCGTAGGAAATCCGAACGCCATAGGGTTTGTGCCGAAGAAAGCTTCCCTTCCTCCCCACGGAGCTATACCCGGGGGTGAATTGGTGAAACCGATACAAGCAAGATTCTGTTCACAAGCCAGTTGACAAAAATAAGAGGCTGTCCCGAAGTGATTACTATTTTTAATCGCGACGGCTGTTACACCGCTTTGTTTTGCCATCTCGATTCCTTTTTTTATCGCCTTATAACTGATGACATGACCAAGCCCATTATCGCCGTTCACTACGAGAACAGAAGGACTTTTTTGCTCCATCTGAATGGTTGGATTCAGGTTGATCCTTTGATCGCTGAATCGTTTTGCATAGATGGGAAGCCTGCTGATACCATGACTGTCCACCCCTTCTAAATTAGCCCTTAAAAGAGATTCTGCCACGACTGCAGCATGCTCTTCTATCATCCCCATTCCCTCTAACAGTTTTTTGCAAAATTGACGTAAATCAGATTCAGCATACGTAGTCATTTTCTGCTCCTTCTCATCATAATGTTTTCTCCACAAACATGGACTCCCCACACATAAAATGTGCAGGGAGTATGAAATCAGGCACTGCGATATAATTTTGTCATAACAAATTCTTTATGACCCAACGCTTCTGCACAAGTGAGTCGTCCATTCACCGTACGGCAAATCATTTCCATTAATTGATCTCCCGCTTGCTCTAAAGAAATTTGACGAGAGAGGAGTCCTTGCACATCCACATCAATATGCTCACTCATCGTACCCGCCGTAATCGGGTTCGCCGTAATTTTCACAACCGGCTCGATCGGGTTTCCGATGATATTTCCTTGGCCAGTCGGGAAAAGATGCAGAACCGCTCCACCGGCAGCCATCAAAGTAATGCATTCAGCAGCTGCAGAGGACGTATCCATAAAGTAAAGCCCGTTGCCATTGGCCGGTGCTTCAGCAGGATCCAAGACGCCAATAACCTCTTTCGTACCGGTCTTGGCAATGTTACCAAGCGCTTTCTCTTCAATGGTAGAAAGCCCTCCGGCAATATTACCTTGAGTAGGCTGAGACCCTAATAAATCGACTCCTTTAGAATCAATTTCACCTACATAGTCATTGTAAACCGCCATGAATTTCTCGTGTAACTCTGGAGTCGCCATCCGATCACGGATGAGATGTTCCCCACCTGTCAATTCGGATGTTTCACCAAAGAATACAGTAGCCCCGGCTTCTACCAAACGATCAACCGCCTGGGCCACAGTAGGACAGGATCCAAGGCCTGTCGTCGTATCAGACTCACCGCATTTGATACTGACGGTTAAGTCCTTTAGTTCAACAGGCTCTTTCTGAAGCTCCGAAGCCCACTGGACATACTCCTTCGCTTTCCATGAAGCAGCCCGGATTGTTTCTAAATCCCCGTTTCCTTCAATAGAGAAGTACGAAACAGGCTTTCCGGTTTCAGCAATTCCATCAGCAATTTTCTTCGACCAGTTCTCTTCAATCCCAATCACGACCACAGCCGCCACGTTAGGGTTGGAACCTGTTCCGATCATTGTCCTGAAGTGCAGATCAAGATCTGGTCCATACTGAAGTCTTCCATACGCGTGAGGCAAAGCCATTGTACCTTGAACTTGTCTTGCTACTGCTTCACAAGCAGCATTTGAAATGTCATCCACCGGTAAAATAATGACGTGATTACGAATTCCAACTTTTCCATTTTCTCTGCGATAACCATATAATGTTTGTTCCATCCTTACCACCTCGCCGTTTTAATGTTATGAGTGTGGACGTAGTCGCCTACTTCCCATTTTTCAGTTGTTATACCGATTTGAACACCATATTTCAACACTGGCTCATCTTTCTTTAAAGAAACCAATGAGATCTTATGGCCTAATGGAACATCCCCTTTTGAGGTGACTTCCACTTCTGAATTGTCATCCATGAAGATTCCCACAACCTTTTCCCCTGCTGCAATCGGTGACGTGGCAACTCCTACGTGATCACCATTGTGATGGATTAGAAACTTATGAGTGCTAACCGCTTTTGAATCTTTAGCATTTCTTTCCGTAACCGTACCTGCCTGACTATTGTGACTCATTATGGTGCCTCCTTTTATTGGTTGAGTGACCCAACCACTTAATCTATCTTCATTAAACCACCTATCACTTTATTAGTCAATGAGATTATTTAAATTTTCAGAATTTATTTTCAGCAATTTACACAGTGCAGAGAGAGCGCTCGCCTTTTAGTACTTTCCCAATTTCCTTTGCCACTAAAAAGGACGTACGGACTTGAGATTCTTCAGTCAATCCTGCGATATGTGGAGTGATGGTGACGCTTTCACAAAGAAGCAGAGGATGTGAGTCCAGTACCGGTTCACGTTCCAGTACATCCAGGTAAGCTCCTGCTATTTGTTGATTCTGCAAAGCTGAAGCCAGGGCTTGTTCATCAATGATGCCACCTCTTGAAGTATTAATAACATATGAAGATGGCTTCATTCTTTTTAATTCAGGTGTTGAAAGGAGATGCTGCGTTGATGGAGTAAGAGGGACATGGAGGGAAATGAAATCGGATTCCACCAACAATTCTTGAAGAGTTTCTTTTATATCTACACCGGTTTCAGAAACAACATGATCATACTCTGTAATAAACGGATCATACCCGATGATGTTCATGCCAAATGCATTGGCTCGCTTCGCTACACGGTGAGAAATTTCCCCAAGACCAATTAATCCAAGGGTCTTTTGATAAAGCTCTCCACCTGTGTATTGCTTTCGATTCCACTGTCCGTTACGAACATCCGAATTTGCCAAATGGAGGGGTCTTGATGCACTTAGGATTGCTGTGAGTACATATTCCGCTACAGAAGTTGCGTTGGCATGACGGGCAAACACCACCGGAATACCCCTCTCTTTCGCCCGCTTAACATCAATATTGTCCAACCCGACCCCTAGCCTCCCGACTGCCTTAAGGCGGGTGCCTGCTTCCATTAATTCTTCATCAACGATTGTCTGGTTTCTTACAATCACGGCATCGTACTGAGGGAGAATTTCAAGTAACCTCTCTCTATCTGTCCAAAGGGTTTCATCATAGTCGACATCAAACCCTTGATTCTTCAGCTCTTCAATGCCTTCACTCCAGATTAACTCTGTAATTAATGCTTTCATTTAAATTCCTCCCTTTTAAAAGTCACCTCATCATGGTTCAGTCACCCAACCAATTACTACTTATCATTTAATCATTTCTCGTTTGCCTGGTCAATATTTTTTGAATATTCTTTGTGTTCCTGTCAGGTTCTACTATTAGGTTCTACATCGTTACTAAAACCCCTGCTTTACCTTTATTATCGAAATTAAACAAACGTTTGATTAATTAAACCCATTCCTTTCACAGCAATACTTCAGGCTGTTAAACAATCGTTTAACACACAAAAGAAAGTCCTGGACTATTTGAATATAGTCCAGGACCCTTTTGATCGTTTTCGAACATCTTTACTCCACTAACTTTTCTGCAACACCACTCTCAACCGCACCTTCTCCACCCAATACCATGAAGTGCTTCAATCCGTTTTCCATCACTAAACCTTTGGTCTGCTGAGGTAAGTCATCCTTATTCACCAGCAATAACGGAACCTCATTTATGGCAGCAAAGACAGAACCCGTAAGTGCATCAGCGAAGTCCTGGCCTGTTGCGACTACCGCATGGCTCGTTGGACCTTGGAATTCATTATAGATGGCGGCAGCTGTATCGTAACGCGTGTCACCAGCCAAACGCTCTCCATTTTTAAATGATAACTCTTCACTAATGACCCCTGCCCCTCCAATCACATAGGTGTTCCCTACATCTTGAAGGGCAAAGCCTGTTGCTTCCGGAATGGAATCTGTTTCGGTTAACAGGATTGGATATCCATGTTGGGCAGCATATGGAGCAACGGCCAGGGCATCAGGGAAGTCATACCCATAGGCAACCACTGCCGTTTCTGAATAACCCAATTCATTCGCGACGAAAGCGGCCGTTTCAAAACGGTCACCTCCCCCGATCCGATTCACATCTAATCCGAGATCGTTAAGCTCCGCCTCTAACTTCTCCGAAACGGCTCCTTCCCCACCAAGGATCACCGCATGCTCCGCTCCGAGACGATCGATTTCTTCTACAGTCTCTTTGGATAACTTGGTTCCATTCGTCAGCAAGATCGGTGCTTCCAACTGATAAGCAAGAGGTGTTCCGACTAATGCATCTGGATACTCGTTACCTCTCGCAATGATCACGGTTTCAGCAGACTCCCAGCTTTCTTCTGAGATTTCAGCCGCTGTTTCGTAACGATCCTCCCCGTATAAACGGGCCGTTGATTTTCCAACTGTATCGCTGACCGGCTCCATGACCTTCCAAAACTCGTCGGCCATGGCTTCATATCCCGCTTCACTCGGGTGGACATTTTGCGGGTTCGGCAGCTTCACCTGGAAGTTATCGGCCATCGCCTCTTCAACCGGAACAAATACGCCTCCACCTTGAACGCTCGCTGCTTGAATCGCTTGGTTCAGTCCATCTAAAGCAGGCTTTAACTGTGCCTGGGTTTCTTGTGGCAAGTAAGGGAATGCATTATAGTAACCCATCACATACACCGGTACGTCAGGGTTTAATTGATGGATGATGCCTAAAGAGGTGGCGATGTTTACCCCCACTTCCTGAAGGGCTGCCTGCACTTTAACAGGATCAATTGAAATTCTTCCATCCTTCTGTTCAATCAATTGCAATAAGTCGTTGGCACCTGCGTCCAGTGTGATGGTATCGGCGTCCATGATTTCTTTTTGTAAACCCTTTGCTGGATCTTGTATGTCCGCCAAGACTTGTTTGGACGTATAGCCCGGGACGGCAAAACTCTTGTTAAAATCTACATGAAAGCCATCTTCCTTGAATTCATCGGCCAGGAAATCCGGATATCCCTTACCCAGGGAGTTGTCATACAGCACCCCTGCCGCTAACGAATCTCCTAAAGCCAGATAATCTACATACGTATGCTCTTCTTTCATTTCAGCAAGAGCCATCGTTGGTGTCATCACTAATGCCATTGTCATTGCTCCGGTTAACATTTTCAAAGAATGTTTCAGGTTTTTTTTCAAAGTGGTTCTCCTCTCTATTTTGGCAATCCAATTATAGGTATTTGCCAGAACATTAGGATATTCCTCCTATTTTCAATCGACAAAACCCGCAATCTCATCCTTTTGGAGCAGTTATGTCCCATCCGGCCATTACGCCTGCAAATATTGTAATAAAAATAAACAACAATCCCTATATATTCGAGAACCTTTATAGTGGAAAATAAAATAAAAAAGGATAAGGGGAGTGAAGATCGTAATGAAGATGATCCATAAGTTTCTCGCCACTTACTATTACACCCTGATCCAAGACTGTCTTGATGAAAAAATGAAAGAACACCTAATCCAGAAACTACACTATCATGAATCTAAATTAAGCACCTAGATAGATCTTGCTGTTTTCGTCTACTTTTTATCCTTTAATAATGCCCTTTCTTCATTCAAAAAAAAAAGCCCTCAACCTCAATGGATTGTAGACCTCGGAGAGCTACCCCCTTATAAAATACTTCAATATATAATCGAGCCAGACCTTATTTCCTTTTTCATTAGGTATATTTTCCTCTGTTAAATAGTCCTTTATTTCTTTTTTATTGTAATCCGGCCATGCGTCCCAATGGTTAAGATACACGTATTTTTTCTCTCTGGTGTACTTCTCTAAATCAGCTTCTTCCTGAGGGTAGTAATAGGCACCTGAAATAGGATTGGCCGGTTGGATGATGAAGGTGATTTCAGGATTCTGTTTCTTGAAATCTCCAAGGATCGTCTCAAGATTTTTAATGCGGTTCGACATTCTTATTTCCCCGTTGTCATACAATAAAAATGGTTCCAGCAAGAGAATATCCGGCTTCATATCAGCCAGTGGTTTATGTAGTTCCTCTTTCACAACCTGTTGGGACGTTTTTTCGGCGATTTCTTTCAATGTCACGTTTATCAAATCGTGGCCGTACGTGTCGAGCAGCGCCTTTTCTAGTTCTTTCGGCCACGCCCCTTCCTTCCCAGGAGTAGAAGAAGAGCCAAGAATCATCAGGTGAACGGGTTCATCACCTTCAATCTTTTTCTTAAACGTGTCTTTTAATTCTGGCGGAAGATAATTCAGCTTATCCAGTTTTATCAGTCTCTTCCTTTCTTCCTCTGCCGCTGCTTTTTCTTTCTGCTCTTCTTCACTCACCGCCTGAACGCCGGCTACTTTTTCTGTATGGACGTTAACCTGGACGGCCTCGACCCTTTGATCCCAATGATACTTTCCGCCTGCAAGTGTTGAAAATGTAATCACGCCCAGACCGACTAACAATACTCTCTTCATCTTCATCCTCATCCCCCATAACGTAAAGTCTATGAATCATATGATAGAGGAGATAGAGTACAGAATTTGTATATACGTGTAGATGGCCGTTCGAAAAGTTACGACAAAATAACTGGTTTTATTGGGTGCAAAGCATGAAATAAACGATTATTATAAAAGAGCCTATCTATATAATAGATAGACTCCATCATTCACCTAACGGACAGGCACCAATTCAAACCTATCTTTCTCATGTTTTACCCGGTACACACCTTCTGATATTTCATGCTCTGTATACTGGGATAACACATCATGTATGTATACGTCATGATCCAGCACCATCAGAAAATCAGATTTCATCAATACTTCCTTCAAATAGGAGAGCTTTTCTTCCGTTTCGGCCCCCTTGATGAAAGAGTAGTTCTTCGATAAGTGCTCATACCTGATCAAGTAGCTGAAATATCCTCCATCATCCGCACTTCCGGGACTATAATAGGTAATCATAGGTTCCGATACCCCTGATGTTTTAATAACAGAAGAATACTCCTTCACGTCGCCCCGCCGCTCAACATGTGCTTCCGGCCGGGTCACCAATACTTCAAGATGTCCGATGTACGGGATTAAGAAACAGACTGCCAACAGGATGCCCGTCACCCTTTTAAATGATTTCACATAGTTAGACCATACATAGACAACCACCGTCATGAGCATGCCTCCTACATACACGGTAATGGTCGACTGATAGCGGTTAAATCCTGCAAGCCTTGACGCCTCGTTCTCAGGCATCAGGTACACATACATATAATAAAGCGAACACATATACAGCACGTAAAAGAGATTTAACAGGAGAAACGACGACACTAGTTCATTAGGCGTATTGCGCTTCATTCTGACGATGAATAAAAGGGCAATCAGATTGACCACCAGCAAGGCCATTACATGAGGCGATGACAAAGGATTCAGAGCAGCGTCCAGCATCATTCCATCAAAACCTGCCAAGAACTCCTCCGATTTCTGAATATCGTTCAGTTTATCCTCGGTAATCGCAAACTTATTATCTCCATAACTCTCACTATAGGCTTGTAACGTATACGTGTGCCAAAGCAAACTCACCACTAGAGGAAGAACCAACAACAGAACCAAAGAAGCATAAGGAATGACTTTATCGATTCTCTTTTCAATTCCTTCCCGATGAGAAGCAATGAGTATCCCCAGCATAGCAATCCCATTAAACAGCAGAAAGATCTTTCCGCTATCTTTCAGTAGGATTAACAAAATCACAATCGGAAGGTTCACGAGCAGCAGTCGTTTCCAATCTTTACGGTAGTAATAAGCGATTAAAGGAACAGCTAACGCCACTGATCCCAGAATAATATCCACCAGTAAACTGTAGAAGATTTTCGCATTCACTAATAGGAGGGTAAAGGAAATAACCCAAGGCAGGATGACCGCCCATGGCTTTTTCCAGGAACTGATTAGAAAAAGCACTGTGAATCCAGCCATCGTCATGAATCCCTGTGCCATCAATGCCAAACTTTCATGGAATCCTAATAGATTGAGAAAATAGTAAATAAACACGGCACTTCCAGGCGGATAGTTCTGAAAAGTCACCAGCGTACTGGCATCCGGCAGGCCATCGAGCCTCACAATCTCCTTCACCACCAGTCCCCAGTGGCTGAAATCATCATAGTTTAAAAAGAGAGTCCCCCTCATATAAAGCATGACAAACAGAGCAGATATGGAAAAGAACACGAGCGAGGGATGCAGCAAAGGTTTATACGAGATCTTTTTAAATAAGAATAATACGAGATAAATCAAACATAAAAAGAAACCGGAATAATAGATGATATTCGCTGCCAATGACATCCGATGAAGCAGCCCGGCTCCGAATAGCACCGTCGTGACACCGGAAAATAGAAATAAAGGAATAAAAGCAGGATGTACCTTTATCTTATAGAGAAAAAACATCCCCCATCCGGCAAGGGAAAGGAATAACAAGAATAGTAATAGTATAGACGTAAGCATGAGTCCTCCTGATACTTGTAAAACATTAGTAGAATAATTAATTATACCATTCTTCATTGGGACAAAATCGCCAATCACATAAAAAAGGAATCTCCGACTTTCGGAAATTCCTTTTTATGCTTCATGCAGTTTTCTTCGTTTGTTTCTAAATTTTTCGAAGTGGTGAAGGAAGAGAAAGACATGATAGTAGATAAGCGTAGCAGGAACACTATAGATTGCAAAAAGCAATGTCAATCCAATTCCCTCTGACGCAATGGCAAGAAACATGCCAGGAAGAATGGCTATTAACGAATACATCAATAGTTGGAACAGATACACGTTTCGTTTTATTTTAAGAGCATCCGTCACTCTATCAATCAGATAAGCACCTAAAAGTCCAAACACAAGGTAAATGGGAATGGAAGGCATGATCGTCATGACAAATCCATCACTAACATTCATATAACAACATTCATATTCTCTCTCTTCAATTGGCGTATACATTGCCCACCCCATAAACAGAGCAAAAAACAGAGGTGAAATAATAGCAGCTAATGCTTTATTATAAAGATCCTTCATCGGACATCACCTAATATTTTTTTGATATTGTTTATTTTACCATATCTGTTTGTGAAATAAATCACATATTATACATAAAAAGAACTCCTTTACCATGAACTTGATAAAGGAGTTTCATCTATTTCATCTATTACGACTCAATGACTCTCGCTACTTTTCCCACACATGTCCACACTGTAATCAACAATCGTCGTGACACCGCAAGTCCGAAAAAAAACATTTCCTTAAAATTTCTCTCGAATATGTGCAGGTTTTGCCATCCATCTTTTATGTGCTAATTCATCCTTCACTCCTCTCAATAAAATGATTTCAACAATCCTTCGAAAACGTTCGTCTGATTGCATTTTCAAATTCCGTTTCAGGCACGCGTGACTTTGCATATCTCTTTGTTACATTAATATCCCTATGACCCGCCAACTTAGATACTATTTCAAGACTTACACCTTGATCGATAAGATGCTGACAAAATGTATGGCGCAGCTTTTGCGCATTTATATGGAACTTCTTAAGCATATACTGGACCGATCTCTCGGTTAAGCGCTCATTCGTTTTGGAAACGAACAACGCTTCCTGTGGTTGAATAGCATCCATGTAGTCATAAAGAGAATGCACCACTTCATCCGACAGAGGAATGATTCGTTGATCCCCATGCGTATCCAAAACGCTTACTTGTTTCGTTTCAAGGTCTATATCCGCTGTATTCAGGGCACAAAGCTCTGACACCCGTATGCCCGTATGAAGCAGCATATACACAATTGCTATATTTCTTTCATTTTCACTTTCTCTTACTTCTGATAAAAGTGATTCACATTCTTCTTTAGACAGCGTTTCGATCTCATCCTTTTTGCTTCCTTGTTTGATCTTTATATCAAACGTAATATCAGGTCTCTTTAAATATTTAGCAAAAGTCCGTATCACACCCAAGATTTTATCCGTCGTGATCGGACTCTTACCTTTTTCTTCTAAAAATAGAATGTAGTCCTGAACATCACGCTGAGTAATGTTTATTAACTCTCTGTTATTCTGTTGGAGCCACTTTTCATATTTCTTAAGCTCCTGATGGTAAGTCGAGATGGTATTTGATGATTTTCCTTCATGTTCAAGCCATGTTAAAAACTGATCAATCGTAGTGCTAGATCCTTGCAAGAGTACCACCCTTTCGAATCAAACCTCTATTTACTATTATCCTAGAACTTATAGATGAAGAAGTCAACTTCTCCGAATGTAGCAGGGTGGAATGAGGAAGGAATGATTCGTTTTTTCAAGTTTGACTTTAAACCAAACGACAAAAAAGAGTAACTCCTAAGAGCTACCCTTTTTTCACATTTGCCTGGCGACGTCCTACTCTCACAGGGGGAGATCCCCCAACTACCATCGGCGCTGAAGAGCTTAACTTCCGTGTTCGGCATGGGAACGGGTGTGACCTCTTCGCCATTGTCACCAGACGAATTATTCAATTGAAGGATTGTTCCTTCAAAACTAGATAAAGAATTGATGTCAAGAAAGCCGAATACCGACCAATTGTTGTTCATTTAAAAAATGACTCTTTGTGGTTAAGTCCTCGATCGATTAGTATCAGTCAACTCCACATGTCGCCATGCTTCCATCTCTGACCTATCTACCTAGTCATCTTCTAGGGATCTTACTCACATACGTGATGGGAAATCTCATCTCGAGGGGGGCTTCATGCTTAGATGCTTTCAGCACTTATCCCTTCCGCACATAGCTACCCAGCGATGCCTTTGGCAAGACAACTGGTACACCAGCGGTGCGTCCAT